>CAVPJF010000030.1:0-63095 GCA_963705185.1 uncultured Bacteroidales bacterium | reverse complement strand
GTTTCAGGACTTGTGGCTAGTTTTGTAACTGCTATACTTTTATCCCCTCAGTTATTAAAACTTAGATTTATCTTCGATATTAAGCTGCTTAAGCGGATGCTGGTTTATACATTTCCTTTGTTAATTGTTGGGCTGGCGGGAATGGTAAATGAAGTCTGGGATAAAATTATATTTAAGTATTTGCTTACTGTTCCTGCCGGCATTGAAAATGCGGAATCCTATGTAATGGGACAACTCGGGATTTATGGTGCGAATTATAAACTTGCTGTTCTGATGACCTTGTTTGTTCAAATGTTCCGGTTTGCTGCTGAACCCTTTTTTTTCTCACAGGCTAAAGAAGGAAATGCGAAACAGGTATACGCTGATGTATTAAAGTATTTTGTAATTTTTGGACTGCTTATATTTCTTGGAGTAACTCTTTACATCGATGTGTTTAAATATTTTATTGGTCCGAAGCATTGGGAGGGATTATACATTGTACCCCTTATACTTTTCGCTAACCTGCTGTTGGGTGTTTTCTTCAATTTATCCATCTGGTATAAACTTCAGGATCTGACAAGGTATGGTGCATTTATTGCATTGGGTGGAGCCGCTATTACCATTGTTATGAATGTTTTGTTAGTGCCTGCCTTTAGTTATCTTGGTGCAGCCTGGGCGCATGTAACGTGTTACCTGTTTATGGTGATTCTTTCTTACTACCAGGGTAAAAAGCATTTCCCGGTAAACTATGATTTAAAAAACATTCTCTTATATTTCTTCCTGGCATTGATACTTTTTGGGATCAATTATTACTTCCAGATCGATAAACTCATATTGCGGCTGACCCTAAGCACGTTTCTGCTTATTATATTCCTTGGATATGTTTATTTCAATGAAAAATACCACCTTATAAAAGTTCCTAAAAATGAAGTTTCGTAACCTTACGAGCTGATCCATTTAACATAAATTAAGTCAACTACCTCAACTTTTTATCTACTTTTGCGTTCCCATTGAAACACGATCTTGAATGAAAATCAAAATTGTCAATACATCCAGGCATCCGTTGCCTTCGTACGAAACATCCTCGTCAGCAGGAATGGATCTTCGGGCGAACCTGGATGAGCCTTTTGTTTTGAAGCCATTACAGAGAGCCCTTATTTCTACTGGACTTTTTATTGAGCTTCCTGTTGGATTTGAAGCTCAAATAAGACCCAGAAGCGGACTTGCAATTAAAAAGGGGATCACGTTGTTAAATTCTCCCGGAACCATTGATGCCGATTATCGTGGTGAGATTAAAATTATTCTTGCTAATATATCGACCGAAGATTTTATCATCAATGACGGAGAACGAATTGCCCAAATGATCATTGCCCGGCACGAAAAAGCGGAATGGATCGAGGTGGAGGAGTTGGTTGAAACTGGGCGTGGTGCAGGTGGTTTTGGTAGTACAGGAACAAAATAATCAAATTTATACTTATAGATTGGTTCGGATTAATGAAAAAAAAACAATTTCCTTTATACCTCCTGTTGATCGTTCTGATCATTGCCGGATGCAAATCCAAAGAGGCCGCTGTAAACACGCAGCGTCCTGACAGTGTAGAAAATCAAAAGCCAGCGAGTGTTATTGATAATTCCGAGGTTTTCATGGATGCCAGCAGGCTGAAAATACTTGGCAATTACCCCGAGGCAGCCAAGCTTTTCGAAAAATGCCTTGAGATGAATCCATCGGATGATGCGTCAATGTATGAGCTTGCCCAGATTGAGCTGATGTCCGGCAATCCTGAAAAAGCGCTCATGCTGATTGAAAAAGCAGCCGAAATTAGTCCTGATAATGATTATTATCTGGAACTTTATGCCAGTTTGCTCAATTCTTTCGAGCGATACAATGATGCTGTAAAGGTTTACAAAAAGCTCATAGAAACCAATCCTTTTAATCTTGATTATTACAATCAGCTTGCTATGTCGTATCTTCTTGATGGGAAGTCAGAGGATGCCATCAGGATTTACAATGATCTGGAAGAAAGAATTGGAATCACTGAAGAGGTATCGATGAAGAAACAAAGTATTTACCTTCAATACCGGCAGATCAATAAAGCCATTGAGGAAATGGAAAAACTTAGCGCTCAATACCCGGCGGAAAGTAAATATTATGCTATACTGGCTGAATTATGCCTGGCAAATGGTTTGAACGAGAAAGCCCTTGCAGCTTATAATAAAATTATTGAAATCGATCCGGACAACCCATATATACACATTTCGCTGGCCGACTATTATAAGAAGCAAGGACAGACAGAAAAAGCTTTTGAAGAACTCAAAACCGGATTTTCGAATCCTATGCTGGATATAGATTCTAAAATTCAGATTTTGCTGAATTATTATACCGTTACAGAAATCTATTCCGATCTTAAAGATCAGGCTATGGAACTCTCCGAAATATTAATCCGGACCCATCCCGATGATCCTAAGGCCTATTCGATGTATGGTGATTTTCTTTACCAGGATAAAAAATATGCGGAAGCAAGAGACATTTTCCGCAAGGTGATCTCCATTGATAGCAGTAAATACCTTGTTTGGGAGCAGCTTTTATTCACCAATTCACAATTGGAGGACCAGGATGCCTTATTTACTGACAGCAAACTGACCATGGAATTATTTCCGGAGCAACCTCTTCCTTACCTTTTTGCCGGTGGAGTTTATTATCAAAAAAAAGAATGGGAAAAATGCCTGGAAGTGCTGAATGACGGCCTGGCTCTGGTGGTAAATAACAAGCTAATGGAAATTCAGTTTTACGCTTACTTAGGAGATGCTTATAACCAGATAAAGGATGATGTGAAATCGGACGAAGCTTACGAAAATGTATTGCGACTGGATCCTGATCACGATTATGTACTGAATAATTATGCCTATTATTTATCCCTTCGCAACGAAAACCTCGAAAAAGCTGCAGAAATGGCAAAACATGCAACCGAACTCAAACCCAATAGCTCGGCTAACCAGGATACTTACGGGTGGGTGCTGTATAAGATGGGTAAATTTGAGGAAGCCAAAATATGGATTGAAAAAGCCATGATAAATGAAGAAGAAGCCAGTGCCGTAATCATTGAACATTATGGCGATGTATTGTGGCAATTAGGCGATCATGATGGAGCTTATCAATTCTGGCTGAAAGCACAGGAAAAAGGAAAAGGTTCGGATTTGCTTGAACAGAAAATTGAGAAGAAAAAACTTATCGAATAAAACCTGACGAGTTATAGATTAACTTTAAATAAGATAAAGAGTTACCGGTTGAAACAAATGTCATTTATACGCGTGAGACTTTTGAGATTAAATCCAACTGACTGTTCACTTGTTTTAAGAAGAGTCGTTTTTTATACATTTATAATCATATTTTCCCTGCTATCAGTATCCTGCAAAACCACCCGAAATACAATCACCAGTCCGCTTAAAGAATATGGAGCTGATTATTTATTTACCAAGCTGAAGGAAAATGAATTGAAGTTTGAATGGTTTTCGGCAAAATTTAACCTGGATTTGGAGATTGATAAAAAGAAAACTTCCGTTACAGGCCAGGTGCGAATGAAAAAAGACAGTGTCATCTGGATCACCCTGTCTCCTGCGCTGGGAATAGAAATGGCAAGGCTCCTGATTACTACCGACAGTGTTAAATTTATCAACCGGATAAATAAAACCTTTTTCACAGGCGATTATGCTAAAGTCAATGCTTTGCTGGATGCCAATATCGATTACGATATTTTTCAAACCCTGCTTTTAGGGAACGACCTCACCTACTATGAAGATGGTAAATTCAGGGCATCATACGACAGCAAAGAATATCACCTTGTTACTGCAGGCAGGCAAAAGCTAAGAAAGTATGTGAAGACCAGGGAAGACGAAGAACGGATTTATATCCAGAATATCTTTCTGGATCCGGAAACATTTAAAATAACCCAAATGAAGATCAAGGAAGTGAAAAAGGAAAACAAGAAACTTGATGCCACTTATTCTGATTTCAATCTGATCTTAGAACAATTATTTCCTCATCACATTGTGTACGATCTTCTTGCCGATAAGCCTATCCGTGTCGACCTGGATTATACTAAAATCGGAATTGACGAGCCACAAGAATTCCCGTTTAAAATTTCGGATAAGTACGCCCGCATCCAATAATCATGTATTTTTGAAGTTCTGGTTTTATTAAAATATGGCTACCCGTAAAGGAAATTACTTCAATCGGTTGAATGGCTTGAGTTTACTCTTGATCTTACTGTTTCTGGCAGTAAATTCTATCTATTCGCAGGACGAAAAAACAAGGCTTGAAAACAACAAGAAAAAGATTGAAGAAGAGATCCAATACAATTCAAAGCTGCTCGATGAAACCAAAAAATCACAGGAAACTACCCTCAATCAACTCGTTGTAATTAAGAAGCAGATTTCATCACGCGAAAAGCTGATCATGAATATCAACGCTGAAATCAAAGCCGTAAATGAGGAGATAGAAAAGAACAACCTGACATTAAAAGATCTGAACGACGATTTGGTAAAGCTGAAAGAAGAATATGCGGCAATGATATATTATGCCCATAAAAACAGGAGCTCTTACGACAAGCTGATGTTTATCTTCGCCTCTTCCGATTTCAACCAGGCTTTTAAACGGCTTAAATATTTCCAGCAATACTCAGCTTACCGGAAAACTCAGGTTCTGCTCATTGAGCAAACCCAGGCAGAGATCAAAAAGAAGCTGACAGAGCTTGAGAATTTAAAGCTTGCCAAGGTTGAATTGCTTCGGTCAGTCGAGACAGAGCGCAGCAAGCTGAATTCAGAAAAAATCCAGCAAAACAATACCATTACAGATCTCAATAAAAAAGAGAAGGAACTGCTGGCTACCATTAAGGAAAAAGAAAAAGCTGCCAAAAAGCTTCAGAAGGAAATAGAAAAGATCATAGCCGAAGAGATCAATACAGCTTCCAAGAAGACCGGCACTACCAAATCGGGCAGCTTCGACCTTACTCCCATCGAAGTTAAGCTTTCGGCCGATTTCAAGCAAAACAAAGGTGGACTGCCATGGCCGCTCGAAAGGGGGATCGTTTCAGGCACTTTTGGCGAACACCCCCACCCGGTGCTGAAAAACGTAATCACCAAAAACAACGGCATCGATATTATGACCGATAAGGATGCAAAGGCACGCGCTATTTTCGACGGAGAAGTGACCCGAGTGATGTCCATCCCCAACTATAATTATGTTATCATGATCCGTCACGGGGAATTCCTCTCAGTGTATTCCAACCTTTCGGAGGTGATAGTGCAGAAAGGCGACAGGGTAACCACCAGGCAGGAGATCGGTAAAATACATTCCGACGCCAAAGACAACAAAACCGAACTCCATTTTGAGCTTTGGCAGGGGAAAACGCTGCTGAATCCTCAGCTTTGGCTGGCGGAAGAGTGATAGGAATTCAATATCAGGTTAACATTAATCATAATTCAATCTTTTGTAAAACTCAACCATACTCGCTGCCGTTTTATTGCAATCATAATTTTCTATTGCCAAAAGTTGCGCATTTCTTCCGATTCTTTGACAGAACTCTTTTGAATCGCGGCATCTTTTAATCTGAATCGCAAATTCTTCTTTCGTATTTGCAATCAAAATATTTTCCTGATCGGTATATGGTATTCCTTCTGCCCCAATCGTTGTGGAGATTATCGTTTTCCCCAGTGCCATACCTTCAACTATTTTTGCACGCAGACCACTGCCTGATAATACAGGTACAATCATAATAGCTTTGTCCTCATGATAAATCAGTGATTCCTTTACTTCTCTATCAATAATTAAACTATTGTCCTGCTTTTTGAGAAACCATTGCGGCATCTTTTTTCCGGCAATTCTAAAAACAAATTCAGGATATTCATTTTTAACATATGGAATAACTTCTTCAATGAACCATTTAATTCCCTGAAAATTCGGAATCCAGTCCATCGATCCGAGATGATAAAAGACCGGAAAATTTTCAAATTGCCTATTCGTATTGTAAGAATTGATTTTACTGAAATCAAATCCAATAGGAACTGTAACCACAGGTTTTTTGGGGGCATAGGCGCTGAATGTTTCAGCATCTTTGCCTGAAATGGCGATTATTCCATGCCACTTTCTTCGCCATTTGAATTTCAAATTTCCTGAGTCTGTTAGTCTCAATTCGAAGATAGATTTTCTTTAACGGGTTGATTCTGCCTTTCAGAAGCCTCGACCAAACTTCATTTTCGACATTCTGTGGCCGGAGTATCACCTTTGCTTTAGAGTATTTCCTGATGGTTTTAACATACAAGCACATGTATACATGCTCCAACTGGACAATATCAAATTCTTCTTGCTGTAGAACCTCTATTAATTTTAAATTCCATTTTTGTGACCAAAATCTTTCAACGAAATAGGAGTGATCACCAAAGAGATTAATAAATGCATTTACAGGCCTAATCCGGGTATTAACCCTGCAACATTCGAACCGCGCCTTTTTTCTGAAGTCTACTGGTATTTCATTTTCATCTATCCAGTTCCTGGGGGTATTAATGGCAAGAACTTTAACATCCACGCCCACATTCATCAATCCTAAAGCATTATGATATAATGAATAGGCTCCGCCATCGTGGAGTGGATAGGGTATTTTATGACAAAGTTGTAATACTTTCATTTGTCGTAAACCTGAATACATTTTCAGGCCGGTTTAAATTTCTTGATGTGTTTTGTATTTAGTTGGTAAATTGAATGTACAACCCTTTGGATTTGCTCATCCGTCATATCATAAAAGAGAGGAATACATAAAATGTTTTTAGCAATTTTTTCTGCAATGGACAAGTCTCTATTTTTAAAAATTTCAAATTCCGGAAAATCACTGACCAAAGGGTAAAAATATTTTCGTGTGATAATATTGCATTTCTTCAAGTGATCATACAATTTATCTCTGTCATTGCCAAATTCCTCCGGATCAATGATAATCGGGAAATAAGAATAATTGTGTTTAACGCCGCTCCATTCGGTTAGCATTCTTAAACCTTTAAAATCCTTTAATAATTCCTTGTATTGTAAAGTTGCGGCTTTCCGTTTGGCAATAATTTCATCCACATAATTCAACTGGCAAAGGCCGAATGCCGCTTGTATTTCATTCATTTTTGCGTTCACACCATAACCAACAAGGTTATGATTATTATCAAGGCCGGTATTTTTTAAGGCATCTATGTGTTTTTTTGTGTTTTGGTCATGACATACGATTGCTCCTCCCTCTAAGGTGTTAAATATTTTTGTCGCATGGAAGCTCAGAACTGATAAATCTCCAAAATTGCAGATTGAGTTTCCGTTTATTTCCACTCCAAAAGAATGAGCTGCATCATAAATCACCTTCAGTTTATGTTTCAGCGCTATTCGATTGATTATATCAACATTACAAGGCGTTCCGAATATGTGGACAGGCAGGATAGCAGCAGTCTGCGTAGTAATAGCCGATTCGATTGCGGAGAAATCAATATTCAGGTCGGTTTCGTTAATATCAACAAAAACCGGTTTTAAATGATTCCAGTAAATAGCCTGAATAGTAGCCGGGGAGGTAAAAGGAGTTGTAATAACCTCACCTTCTATTCGGAGGGCTTTCAGCGCAATCATCAACGCAAGTGTGCCATTAGCAAATAAACAGATATGCTTAACTCCAAGATAATCACATAAAGCCTGCTCAAATTCTTTATGGATAGGTCCGCCATTAGTTAACCTGCGCGATTCCCAAATCCGGTCCAAATAGGGAAGAAACTCATTTAAAGGAGGCACAAATGGTTTGGTTAAAAAGATGGCTTCAATAATCTCAGTTTTACTCATTGATTAAAATCTGATGGTTTTTAAAAATCAATTTGATAAAGAGGAGAGGTAAATCTTCCGTAAAATTTCCAGGTTCTGTCAGAAGACAAGGTCCACATATTTATAACTATTTGGTTTTAACATTACCCAAATGCGGCAACATGATTTCGCTGGATTCAGGTTCTTTTTTTTGAAAGAAAAAACCTGTGGTCAAAAGATCTATCAACGCAATGAAATAAAGAACGTTCAACCGGATTATGTTTCTCAATTTAACGAGAGTAAAAAATCTAAAAGGTAACACAGCAAGAATTATAGCTACGGTGAAAAATGAGAATAATATTTGAAATTCAATTTCCCAAATAGCATATAAACCTAAAGTGATGTAACTCAGAAAAAGTGAAATGGGAATCAACAGCCTCAGGTATTTATGCCATATCAACATTGTAAGGTGCTTAAGATTTAATTCTTTTATAATTGATTTATTGTTAAGAATTTGCAAAAGGCCAGCAAGGTATCTTTTGGTTCTTTTATAATCATATAGGTCAAAGAAACATTCATCTGAAATCTGGCAATCATCCTGAAGAACCACTTTCTTTGATTTCAGGATTTTCAGACTTAGATACAAGTCGTCCAGAATAATATTTTCAGGAATACTTGTATAACAATTGTTTCTTAATGGCATAAAATGGACCATACACCCCAATTAAACTTCCGGCCCTGCTCTCTTTTATCTTCAGTGAAATTTTCATGACGACGAATAATTGAACAATGATTCTCCTTATCCATGTCGGAGATACATCCTGATACAGCCCCAACATCTTTATATTTCAATGGTTCAATTATCTTTTTAATAATTGTTTCTGACAACACTTGCCTTTGATCACAAAAGATCACCGATTCATATTTAGCTGTTGCAATACCCAGATTCATCGAGAAAGGAATTCCACGGTGATTGCTTTTAAATATAACCCTAACATTTTCAATATTCCTGAAATTATCCAATAATTCTGCGCTTCCATCGGTGCTGTGATCGTCAATGATAATAAGCTCATTCAATTCAAAGGCGGATAACTCACTGATCAGGAAGTTGATTTTTTCATTTAAATATTGCTTTCCGTTGTACGACAATAATATTACCGAAACGCTATTAATTTCTTCAGCTTCTGTCTCGTGCTGCGGTATATCCGAAGCCATAATCCTTAATCCCAAAGGGTAAAGAAGGTACAATAAAATAATTACCGTTGTTATGACGATGATTGTGATCATATTAAACCATATGCATGGTATACTAAACCGTTATATGTTATTTTTCTTGACAATCCTGAGTCTGTAAATAGATTTTAAAAGCATGTATAATCGTTCCCCGGCAGATTCCGGTAACAGTTTCTGAATTTTTCTTGATGTTTCTTTTGCCATATCAAACCACCAGCTTTTTTTATCCTTGTTACTGTAAAATCCATTCTTTTTTGCAAGCCTTATGGCTTCAAGCCTGTCTTTATAGGGAAATTCAGGTGTCTCAAATACAATCCGGGGATTTATCGTATGAAAATCATGAATTTCTTTTGTGTAAAATGTTCCATGTTCTAAAACATAATCCCATTGAGGAGTGCCTTTGAAAGGTAAAACGGTATAAAAATTTGTAAAATCGCTGCAGGAGTTTTTTGCATACTCTATTGATTGTTTAACCGTTTCCAGGGTTTCATAAGGGCTTCCGATCACATATTGCGACATCACTTCGATACCCGCATTTTTCATCATTTTGGTACCATCGGTTATTTTTTCAATAGTTGTCGATTTATTAATGCAAGCCAAGATTTCGTTATTAGCTGATTCAACTCCAATTGCAACATTATAGCAACCAGCCTCTTTCATTTTATATGCAAGCTCCTGGGTCATAATATCGGCTCTGAGTGAAATTGACCAGAGGATCTTAAGATTTTTGCTGATCAGCAAATCGCAAAATTTTTCCACTCTTTTCAGATCTATATTGAAACTGTTATCACCAAATACAAATATCTTTTTTCCATAGTTCTTCAATAAAAATTCAATTTCATTTACGATATTCTCCGGATCACGGCTTCGGTAACTTTTACTCCAGATTGAACTCGAATTACACCAGGAGCAGGAATATGGGCAACCTCTGCTTGTAACCATCCTGTGCAACGGGTACCTTTCCATCGGAAAAATATCATAGGCGGGCAAGGGAAGGTTATTTAAATCTTTGATGTAGGGGCGCGGAGGATTTATAAGAATGTTCCCCTGCTTATCTTTATAGATTAATCCAGTGATGTCTTTCAGTTCTTTACTACCTTTAAGGTGACTAATAAGGTCTGAAAACGTTTGTTCACCTTCACCATAAACAGCAAATTCAGCAGGTGTCTTTTTGAAAATGTCTTCCTTTATGGTGGTAACATAGGGACCACCCAGACACACGGGTACATTACCATTTGATTTTTTGACCCTGTTAAAAATATCAATGACTTCGTAATAGACGGGGGAAAATACAGTGATCCCAACCAGGTCAAAGGAAGATTTGAAGAATTTCTTAGTTTCTTTAGAAGTAGCGACCCTGGTATCGAGCACCTCAAAACTGAGATCATGGTGTTGCTCACGTACGTATGCTGCGAGGTAAGCCAGGCCTAAATGAACTGTCTTGTATCTTCTGTCCTTATTGGGAAATATCAGACCTATTCTCAATTGTTGTTTTTTAGATCCTTAATTTTTTTATCTCATTAGTAATGAATATAACCTGCAGGTACTACCAACTAATTTCTTCTCGGTCCCTAAAAAATTTACCTGTATGAATAACACGTTCAGTAGTGAGCCACACGGCTGTATCTGCTCCCTGGCTTACCTCCCTTGGTGCATCAGGCCCTCCCATATCCGTTTTGACCCAGCCCGGGCACATTGCATTCACTTTTATTCCCTGGTTTTTTAACTCACTTGAAAACATTATTGTTAAAGCATTCAGTGCTGATTTTGAAATTCTGTATCCCGGATAATCTCCGGTTAAGCTGTTCAATTCCCCCATTCCACTGCTCATATTGATTATCCGGCCCTCTTCACTTTTTTTTAATAAAGGAATAAAAGTCTGGATCATTCGCCAGGGTCCGTAGAAATTTGTTTCCATTGTATGTTTAACATTCAACAATGAAATATTTGACGCTTTTTTTTCCCCACTACCCATTCCAACGTTTTTTAAGACAGGTTTTAAATTTGTAGCTACGCGCCAGGCAGCGGGCAAATTTGTTCTGATGAAGTCTTTCATACCACCGATAACACTATTAGCATCAATGTCGTCCCTGGCACCAATTCCGGCATTGTTAATTAAGACATCCAGTTTCCCGAAATCAGATTTTATATATTTAAAAAGTTCCAGGATGCTTTCTTCAATTGTCACGTCAAGTTGCTTTACAATCACATTGTTGCTTAATGACCCGGTGGCAGCTAATCCTTTTTCAAAATCCCTTGATCCAAGGATTACGGTATGATTGAGTTTGTCTAATTGCCGGCATATTTCCAGCCCTATGCCCCTGTTTCCACCGGTAACCAAAACTATTTTCATGAATAGTTTTTAATGTTTCAGGTATGAATTTTTCATTGTAAAGATAACTTTTTTAACATTCTCCATTGAATCCTCGACATTATAAGTGGAATAATCTTTATCAGTGCCTGCCGGTTTTTAATTGGATGTTTAAAAATGGAGGCAAGCATGTTCCGGCTGAAATGATGGCAGCAACCATTGCAATATTCATAATACCTGTCGTGATTCAGATCTTCTTTAATTTCTTCTGTTGCCTTTGACCACAAAGCCATTAATCCAAGATGCCGATTTTTATGAATGGAAACCGTGGTAGGTGAAAGTCCACAAGGCTGAATTCCGCCATTGTAACTGATGTCAATTATCGCATAAACTTCCCTGCAAAAGAATTTATTAACCACCTCATGAAAAAACCATTTACCATTCTGGCCTGCGGCAGTTTTTAAGTAAGACTTGATCCAGGGCAAAATTCTATAAACATTTGTGTTGATCTTATGTTTTTTTTCAAATCGCAATATCTTACATAATTCATCCATCAAAACATCCAGCTTATCCACGCTGACATTGATCTGTGATTTGTTTTCGACACTTTGCCGGTCAGGGTAGTTTGAATAATAAATGACAGGCTGAAACAATACCTGCTTTATTCCTTTTTGGTAAGCCTCCATAAAAAATCCTGATAAATTTTGGTAGTTGTGTTTTGAAATAA
Source organism: uncultured Bacteroidales bacterium (assembly GCA_963705185.1). Lineage (GTDB taxonomy): Bacteria > Bacteroidota > Bacteroidia > Bacteroidales > JAADJA01 > JAADJA01. The sequence continues at coordinate 51,035 of CAVPJF010000030.1, read as the reverse complement.
CAGTTAAAATGGTCACCGGAATTCGTCCTATCATTTAGTCTTTGAAAAGATATTAATGCATTTCTTAAGGCATTAGGATTGCCACGCGTAAAGGTTTGAACGTTTTCATCAAAAGAATCAATGGAGAGGTTGATTTCGGTTTTGCTTTCTTTTAATACATTCAATTCACTTTCGTTCAGTGTGTACACAGTCATTCCATTTGTAGTAATGGAGGTACGGATGTTTTTTTTGTTCGCATATGTAATCACATCAAAAATACCCTCAAACATAAAAGGTTCGCCACCGCATAATGAAATCTTTCGAATTTTATTTATAGCCATTTGATTAATAATCCAAAATAGGTCATCTTTGGCTAAAATGTCTTTCTCTGATGAAGGAATGTTTTTGCCAATTTCACAATAGATGCATTGCTGATTACACCGACTGGTAAGATTTACTGTTACCATGCTGGGCTTTGACCGGCACAGACCAAGTGAATAAATCTCGGGCAAATAATTATTAAATATTTTGGACACTATATTTTATTTGCAATCAAATAGATCTTTTTGATAATAAAAATGCCCAAAGAGTAAGCTCTCGAAGATGTTATATATTTGTTACTTTTAGTACCCGAACACCTCCTCCAGCGTCAGCTCCTGCACATTGCCAAGCTGCTTCAGAACACTGGCATCCAATTGGGCTTTGTTCCCCATAATAAGCACCGAATATTTGCTGCCTTTAATGTTTTCGTCGAAGAACTTACTGAAGCCGTCGAGGTCAGCAGTTTGAACATAGTCGTAAACATCCTTGCGTATATCGTAATCAATACCAAGATCGAGGTTCCGCTGGTAGGTCCAGAATATATTGGTCTTGATGATCCTTTCACTTTCAATCTGCTTGGCAAGTGATTCTTTGGCAAGGTCAAACTGCTTTTGTGCTTTAGGCATGTCGTTCATAAGCCCAAGCATAGCATCGGTGGCATCCTTCAGCTTATCGGCCTGTGTACCTACAAAACCAGTAACGTAATGCGACCGGTCCATTATAGCCGGAGTTGAAAATTCAGAATAAGCCGAATAAGCCAACCCCCTCGCCTCTCTAATTTCCTGGAATATGATGGAGGAAAGTCCCCTGCCGAAATATTCGCCGAACAAACGTGAAGGAGGGATAAGCGCCTGGTTAAAGGCCGGCCCTTTTGCAAGCAATACGATACTCACCTGGCTCATGTCGTAATTTACAAGATAAAGCTGGTTTTTATCAGTAGCCTGCTCAGGATATACAATGGCCGGAGGATAGGGCTTTAATTCAGCCGGAACTTTATGGAATTTATCGATAACCGGAACCACAGCAGCCAAATCTTCCATTCCATAATAAAAGAGCCGGTGTTTGTATGATGAAAGTTCAGTGATTAACTGCGTAAGTTCAGCAGGATTTATATTCTTCAAATCCTCCTCTTTAATGATATTTGTAAAAGGATTGAGCGATCCGTATTTGCCGTAATTTACCAGACCGCTCCAAAGGATCGTATTTTTATTAAGCTTTGCATCCCGGCGTTTTTTCAGAATTCCCTTTACAAGTTCTGTATAAGCATCCTGATCCGGTTTCACATTCATCAGCACATGTTCCATCAGCTCGACGCCTTTTTCGAAATACTTTTGCAATCCGGTAATGTTCACGTAGCATCTGTCGTTACCAGTGTTCACATTCATCGAAAGCCCGTATTTGAAAAATTCTTTCTGTAAATCTTCAGGAGAAAACTTATCCGTTCCGAGATAGGGGAGATACTCCATTGCCAAAGGGAGCCGGAGGTTATTGTCGGTTCCCATATCGATTATGTACAGCAGGTTGAAGAGTTCATTCGTCTTGTTTTTAATGTAATTGATCTCAACGCCTGAAGCCATGTTTTGAGTTTGAATCTCGTTCTTAAAGTCGACAAAAACCGGTTTAATATTTTCAGTTTTTTCAGCAATAAACTCTTTATAAAATTCCGATTGATCATTTCTGTTGATTTCCACAGGGGTAATGGGCGGCTTTTCCACCTTAACCAAATCCTTGTTCTCTCCTGTACGTTTGTATACCACAACATAATTGTTGGTGTATTTTTCTTTAGCAAAAGCCATGATATCTTGTTTTGTAATTTTCTCAAGATCATCAGAAAATCTCAAAGCATCTGCGTACGGATAATTCTGGATGAATGAATTTACCAATCCAAATGCCCGTGAGAAATTACTTTCCTGCATCCTGATTTCGGACAGTCGCATGTCATTGATTACTGCTTCAATCATCCAGTCGTCGAACTCGCCGTTCTTAATTTTATCCAATTCGCCAAGTAACAAATCTTTAACCTCATCAAGTGTTTGTCCTTGCCTGGGTTGTCCGTAGAATTGATGTATTCCGTAATCTCTCATAAAATTTGTATACGACCCCGACCGTAGAACCTGCTGCTTCTGGTTGAGATCAATGTCAATCAAACCGGCCTGGCTGTTCGACAGGATCATATCAATGAGCATAACATACTTTTCATCTTTAGATTTACTGCCCTCAAACCTATAAGAAAAAGCAACAGATTCAGCATCCGGCCCGATCACTTCTTTTACTATCGGCTCCTTGATGGGTTCTTCCAGGGGCTGAACAATTTCAGGAAGATCGGGATTCGGCTCCAGGCCACCGAAGTACTTATCGATTTTTACTATGGCTTCTTCCGGATCAATATCTCCTGCGATGGCAATGGCCATATTGTTTGGTTTGTACCATGTTTCGGCAAATTTGTATATGTTTACCATAGAAGGATTCTTTAGATGTTCAGGCAAACCGATCACATCTCTGCCATAGGGATGGGATGGAAAAAGGCCTTCCATCATGGCTTTTTCTGCACGTGACCTGTCACGATCCTGGTACATGTTAAATTCCTCGTAAACGGTTTCCAGTTCGGTATGGAACAACCGTAAGATCATATTATCAAAACGCTCACTTTCAAGTTTCAGCCATTTTTCGAATTCATTGGATGGAATATCGTTAATATAAACTGTGGATTCATAGGATGTGCCGGCATTGGTCCGTTTAGCACCCAGACTTGACACAAGCTTGTCGTATTCATTCGGGGCCACATAGGAAGCAGCAATCTGTGATAAGCTGTCTATTTTATGATAAAGGGCCTTTTTCAACTCTGTATTTGTAGTTGATCTGTGCTGTTCAAAAAGATCGGAAATCTGGTCAAGCACCATTTTTTCCTTTTCCCAGTCAAGGGTTGCAATCTTACTTGTTCCTTTGAACATCATGTGTTCAAAATAATGGGCAAGGCCTGTAGTTTCTTTTGGTTCAGAAGTGGAGCCTGCCCTAATTGCTATCAAAGTGGCCAGCCGGGGTTCATCGTCATTTGAACTGATATATACCTTCAATCCATTTTTCAGGGTATACATCCTTGCCTGGATGGGATCGTCGGTTACAATTTCATAGGTGTAGCCATTTTTATCCTTTTCAGTCTTTACCTGGTACTTTTGTTTAGTACATCCTGCAATAATAATTATCAGCAGGAGGAAAAATAAAACTGATTTGCTCAATGCCATTTGAATTTTGTTGTTGATAACCATTGGATTAAATTTTTTAATGAAACAATATGAGGATTTAATGTTGACGTAAAAGTGATAGAAAAATTCAAGGTGATAAAGGTAGTAAAACGAGATAACCTAATAGTCATAGATCTTAAAATTCCTAAAAAAATAGATCAGGAATTTTTTAGGGTTGCAAATAATTTGGATTTAGCTTCCGAATCTTAAATTTTCTTATCAAACTGAATATTCTAAGCCAATTATTACAGCTAATATAGTCTTTAATAATTTTGGAATAATTTTGGCAGCAAAAGTGATTTAAATTTTATACAGGCAACAATGAAACATGGTATAATTTCAATTCTAATAGTACTTATTGCCAGTCTGGCTTTTCCACAGCACGAAGAGGATTATATGATGGTAATGGTAAAGCAAAAGAAAGCATTCAAGATGGCTGTAACCGAGAAGGATTTCCAGGATCTGGCTGATAATTTTGAACGGATAGCTAATACTGAAATTGATAAATGGCATCCGTTATATTATGCTGCCTTTTGTTACCTCAATATGAGTTTCGTCGGAAAGGAAATTGAAAAGAAAGACACAGACCTCGACAATGCCCAGAAATTTATAGATAAAGGACTGGAGATTTATCCCGAAGAATCAGAATTATGGGTTTTACAGGGGTTACTATACCAGGGAAGGATTCAGATTGATCCGATAAAACGCGGAAAAGAATTTTCAACAAAAGCAAACCAGGCATTAAAAAAAGCAAAAGAATTCAATCCGGAAAATCCCAGGGCATACTATCTTCTCGGGTTAAATGTTTTGCATACACCCAAAGCCATTGGGGGAGGTGCTGAAGCAGCTTGTCCATTATTTAAGCAGGCCAATGAAAAATTTTCAAAATACATTCCTGAAAATGTACTTTCCCCCACCTGGGGCGGAGAGGAAAACGATAAGAAATACAATGAAAATTGTATAAAATCCAAATAATCAATACTGAAGTTTTCAGCAATTTCCTAATCCTCATAAACAGGCAAAGCGATAATAAAGGTGGTTCCTTTGCCCTCCTCCGACTCAAAGGTGATCTCCCCATTTGAATTTTGAATGATGTTTTTAACCATGGCAAGACCCAATCCCATTCCACCAGATTTAGTTGTGAAGTTTGGATAAAAAACTTTCTTTTTTTGTTCTGCAGGAATCCCTTTGCCATTATCGGTAAACCTTATCACATGGAAACCAGCATCTTTTTCGATGGAAATTTTTATCAATCCTTTTTCTGGATTCGCGATGGCCTGGATGGAGTTATTGATCAAATTGATAAATACCCTGTGAAGTTGTTCATTATCGGCGAGTACAAAATGAGGTTCACCTGAAGAAAATTCAAGCTTTACCTGGTGGGTATCTTTGAAAAGCCGAATAGCGTTTTCTATAATTTTATTCAATTCTGTAATTTCAAAGTTCGACCTGGGCATCTTTGCAAAATCTGAAAACTCAGATGCAATAGAGGAGAGGGATTCAATCTGTTCGACAAGGGTCTCGGTAAACCGTTTAAGTCGTTGATCCCAGTCAGCAGCTTTTTCATCCCAGGCCTTCTGAAGGTATTGAACACTTAACTTCATTGGGGTGAGAGGATTCTTTATTTCATGTGCAATTTGTTTTGCCATTTCGCGCCATGCACTTTCCCGCTCCGATCTGGCTAAGAGTTCAGCACTTTTTGCAAGCTCATCTACCATCCTGTTGTATTCAATTACTAAACTTCCGATTTCATCATTTTGAATCCATTCTATTTTTTCGTTTTGCTTGCCCAGCTTCAATCGGCCTATTTTTTCCCTGATAAGCTGAAGAGGTTTGGAGATATAGTTTGAAAAAACAAGCGTTATTAATATGGCAATTGATGTTAGAATGACATAAATATTTATAAATGCTACAAGATAGGTTGAAATTTCATTTGTAAGATCATCCTGTTTTGCAAAGTAGGGTAAGTTCAGGTAAGCAATGGGTTTATTTCGTTCATTCCTGAATGGCAGGTATGCTGAAAGATATTTATAGTCGCCAATAGATTCATTTTGGATGAAAAGGGAGTTTTTCAAGTTATTCATCTGGTTGAAAGCCCCTGGGTTCATTTGCGAAGAAATTAGTCCCTGATTAAAAACCTCAGGCCTTGAGGTGGCTAACAGACTCCCATTCAGATCGTATAAATTAATGTCTGAGAAGAAAACAAGCGATAATTTATACAGGAGATTTGATAGGAATGGCTCGATATCGGGCGAAAGAGATTCCTCCATGGCAAGTTTATGCTCAAGTTCTATCAGAACAGAATGTGACTTTTCGCTAAGAAGATCAATATTCTTGTTGTTGTAAAGATTAATGATGTAAAAAAGGGAACTTAGCCCGATGAAAATGAAGGAAAATAGTATTAAAGAGATAATCGACCATTGTAAGCGCTTTTTAAAAGTAAGCGTATTATTTTTTATGTGGAATGGCCATTTGTAGATTAGAAATATCAGTCCAATTAAAAATCCATAAAAGATAAAGAAATAGGAAAAGGGTGCTACAATATCTATCAAATCCGGATTTTTTTTACTTAAAATTAAAGCTGAGTTTTCATCTGCCTCAAATAAATGATGATTATACTTATTTAAGTTAAAGAATCCGTTTTCTTTTTCAATATTTTGATAAGTTGACAAATTCATGGAGTATAAATACTTACCGAAATAATAAACTATTTCCTCGTTTTCATACCTTGCCCATGAATAAGAAGTCAAATTAAAATTAGTTTGTGTATTTTGATCCATCAGTAGTTCCGGATAGCCAAGTCCCCTTGGTATTAATTTTGAGAATACTTCTACATAAATTCGGACTGATGATTGCAAGTTTGGAAAATCAATGATCCCAACATAATTATCTGCCGAAATATTAATTTCCAGATAGGTCAAATTATCGAAATTGGTTTTTCTTCCATAATCCCGGATTAAGTTATCAAAATACTCGAAGCAATTAATAGTATAATTGTCAGGTTGAATATCCAGTATTTTTGAAGAATCGCAAATAGTAATCAATAAATCGTATTTATCCCAATACCTTGAAAAATATTTGTTTTTAAAGTGATTTTGGATTACGTTATAAGCTAAATCATAGTTAAGAGGATAAATACTGAACAGGTTTAAAAGAACACTGTCCTTTTGTGCGTTTATAGTAATTTCATTGAATAAAAACTCTGCTGTGTAATCTCTTTGATTTGCGAGTTTCTGTGTGAGAATATGCCTTGCCTCTTTTTCACTTTTATTATTGGTTTGATAGGTAATATATGTAGATAAAACAGAAAAAAGTATTAGAAAAAATAAAACAGAAGTAAGCCGTAAATTAATGTCATCTTTCCTGAGATAAATCCAAAAAAAAGAAAGATAAATCATAATAAACACGACCACTAAACTGTCGCAGTTTTGCAATTCTTTGCAAATAAAAAAGTAGATACCTGCGAATAGAATTAAAAGCGGAAAGAATTGTTTCCAGCTAATATATATCCTGACAATGGTCACAGAGATTTCATAAGTAAGAAAGATAAAAGATAAAATGAGTAAGCCAAAACATAATAATCCGATTATGCTATAGCTACTGATACTGGTAATATTGAAAAGATCGAATGAAATATTTGAGTTAGTTATGATACTTCCCAGTGAAGAACTTAACACAAAAAACATTACAAAAACTAGGATGAGAAATGCAGTGGTTAGCGCATATCTTTTCTCCTTATTCTGTTTATTTAACCATGGAGTTACTTTGAGGTTTTTGAATATAACAAACGAAATGGCCAATATAGTAATGGAATTGACAAGTAAATCCCCAAGCGATGGAAAAACATTAGAACTGGCGAATATCGAGGGTTTGAATAGTGGTAAAGAATAAAGAATTTCAGGAATTTTAAAAAATATCGTAATCCAGCGGAGGATAAGAATATCAAAGACTAATCCAAAAATAAGGATAGTCTTGTTTTTGAAATATAAACCTAAGAATAAATAGCAATAAATCAGGGTGAAGATGAGAAAAATGAATGTGAGCAAATAAAATGAAACGATTATAAAACTCTGATGATCGCTGATGTGAAATTGATCTGGAAATATCAATGAAAATAGGAAGTTTCCTTCTTTGCTGTATATTTTATATTCTGATTCTTCCTGGGAAATTAATGTATTTACAGGTAAATTAAAATCTTGCTGGAAATTATTTTGAAGGTATTGGTTTTCATAAATGTAGGCATTTTTAATTTTTATCAGACCAATAATAATATATTCATCAGACTCTTTTTTCCTGACTTCGAACCATGCATTCGAAAGAAGCTCAAAGTTGTTTTCTAAGGTGATGGCATTAAACGCATTAACTGAATTATCCGACCAATATTTCAATACGCTATCCTGAAAAACAAGTAATATAATGCCTTCTTTTTGACTTAAATAGGAATAACTCTGCTCGAAAAATAAGGAATCAGTATTGACAGTTTTAATTCTATTTGCAGTTTCAATAAGGATTTTGTCAATGAGGGTTTCTTTTTCTGATAGAACGGAGTTTACCTTATCGACTTTTTCTGATAAATATACTGGACTAATATTTTTTGAATAGAAGATTGACCAGACGAAAAATAAAACTGTTAATGATAAAAATATAAATATTTTAAGCCTTATTTGTTTTGGATCGTGCATCAAGTTAATTTAAATACCAGACAAACAATGGTTTACAACTTTATTAAAGCAGAGCCCTCTAATACATTTGTTTGAAGAATAAGGGTAATATATACTTCAAAAGGGTCTCCATGTATAAAAACGCTTAAAATTAAGCCTTATTTGTATTTAAAAACATATATTAGGCTTGAATAATTCTTGCCTGCCATCATTGCACGAAGGTTCGAAATAAGTCCAATGAATGACACCTAAAATAAAATTCAATTTACTTGCTTTATATTTTTCACTAAGAATACTGATATAAAAAGAATCGAATATCATGGGCTTGGTTTTAACAAGTTTGAATCCATATTTTTGAAACAATTTTATTAAAGTTGCTTGCTCAAAATGGTACAAATGCCTTGGTAAATCATAAGCAGCCCAATATTTTCCATAATGTTTGGCATCCCATGATTTGGTATTAGGAACTGCTACTACCAGAATTCCATTTTCATTAAGGAGATTTTGTATTTGTTTAATTCTCTCATCAAGGTCGTAAACGTGCTCAAGAACATGCCACATTGTGATCACATTAAATTTAGATTGAAGGAGATTTTTGATTTCGGGTTCATCAATAATATTCAATTGATAATGTTCAATTGCAAAATCTCGCGCACTAGGATTAGGCTCGATCCCTGTCCCAAGAAAATGCTTCTTTTGTATTTCTTTTAAAAACTCACCTGAGCCAGATCCAATATCTAAAATACTACCTTGCTGAATAAATTTTTTGATGAGAAGTATTTTTGAATGGATGGCGTATAAACGGATCAGATGATATATTTTATTGATTAAACCTTTGTGAGTATTTGAGTGTGAAATATATGCTGTAGATTCATAATATTTTGGCAAGTCCTTCAGATCTGGTCTTGGGTTAGTAAATTTAAATCCACAATCAGAGCAAGAATCTATATTAAAGACTTCATGGGTTAGGAAATAATCTTCCGAAGAAATAAAAGAATTTAAATTTTTTCCTTTGCAAAGCGGACAGGATTCGTAAGGAATAAGATGTATTGGTTCCACGTGAAATTGATTTATCTTCCTATATAAACAGCAAGTACTGAAATATCCGATGGTGAAACCCCTGAAATTCTTGCTGCCTGACCAATAGTTTTTGGTTTAATTTTCGAAAGCTTTTCCCGCGATTCGTATGAGAGAGATTTGATGCTGAAATAATCCATATCCGGGTTAAGAAAGATTTCTTCCAGGGAGTTAATTTTATCAGCGATATCTTGTTCTTTCGAAATATATCCTCCATATTTAATGAGAATTTCAGCTTCCTCTAAACATTCATTGACAATTGAAGAATTAAAGGTAGATAGGAAATTTGACAAAGAATCAACATTATTTATTAAATCATTAATATTTATTTGAGGACGGAGAAGCAAAGTTGATAATTTAACTTTTTGAGAAATAGGTGGTGTATTATTATTATTCAACATACTGCTAACGCTTTCAGGTGAAATACTTTCGTTAACCAGAAAGTGAATTATTTGATCAATAATTTTAATTTTTATTGATACTTTTTCCATCCTTTCATTGGATACCATACCTATTTTAAAAGCTTTTGGCGTTAATCGGATGTCTGCATTATTTTGACGCAATAAAATGCGGTATTCTGCCCTTGAAGTAAACATTCTATAGGGTTCATCAACCCCTTTGGTGATTAAGTCGTCAATCAAAACTCCTATATATGCATCAGATCTGTTAAGAATGAAATCAGGAAGAGAATTGATTTTCATATGAGCGTTGATTCCTGCCATCAAACCCTGGGAAGCTGCTTCTTCATATCCTGTTGTGCCATTGATTTGTCCGGCAAAATATAAATTTTCGATCAATTTTGTTTCAAGAGTGGCACTCAATTGATCAGGTGGAAAATAATCATATTCGATTGCATAACCGGGTCTAAAAATTTTTGCATTTTCAAAACCAGGAATTTTTGTGAGCGCTTTAAATTGTATATGGTCAGGAAGGGAAGATGAGAAACCATTTAAATAGTACTCAATAGTATTCCAACCTTCAGGTTCTACAAAAAGCTGGTGGTGGTCTTTATCAGAGAATCGATCGATTTTGTCTTCAATTGAGGGACAATATCGGGGACCGATTCCTTCAATTCGTCCTGAAAACATTGGGGATTCATCGAAACCAGTACGAAGAATATCATGAACATCAGAATTTGTATAAGCAAGAAAACAACTTCTCTGATTTTGCAAGGGCGGAGTATCAGTGAAGCTAAATTTACCCGGATTACTGTCTCCTGGTTGCTCTATCAATTTCGAAAAATCTATAGTTCTTCCATCTACCCTTACAGGTGTACCCGTTTTCATTCTATCGGAAAGAAATCCTAAATTAGTTAATTCCTCGGTAATTCCTACAGAAGCTTTCTCTCCAATTCTTCCGCCATTAAATTGTTTTGTTCCGATATGAATAATTCCATTAAGAAATGTTCCATTGGTAAGGATTACAGCTTTTGATTTAATTTCCTGCCCCATTGCCGTTTTTACCCCAGTAACCTTTTTATTTGTAATTTGTAATCCAATTACCATGTCTTGCCAAAAATCTAGATTGGGTATTTCTTCTAGGTGGGATCTCCATTCTTGTGAAAAAAGCATTCTATCATTTTGCGCCCTGGGACTCCACATTGCCGGACCTTTAGATTTATTTAGCATCCTGAATTGTATCATTGTTTTATCTGTTACAATTCCAGAGTATCCACCCAGCGCGTCAATTTCTCTGACTATTTGCCCTTTTGCAATCCCACCCATTGCAGGATTGCATGACATTTGAGCAATGTTAGTCATGTTCATCGTTATAAGTAAAACAGATGAGCCTAGGTTAGCAGCAGCTGCTGCTGCTTCGCATCCGGCATGACCTGCACCCACAACAATGATGTCGTATTCTTTAAACATGAATGAATCGTTTCACGTGAAACCTAAATATTATTCGCTGATAAAATTGGGGAGCAAAGATAAGTAATAATCTTCTTTCTGCCTTATTATTAGAGCATCTTTAGTGTTTTTATCATTATAACCTATCAGATGTAAAATACCATGGCTTATTACACGATTAAGTTCGGATGAGATACTGCTTTTAAATATTTTGGAATTATCTTTTACTCTTTCAATGCTGATGAAAATATCGCCACTAATTTGGTTAGGTTTTTCTGACAGATCAAAGGTAATAATATCGGTTAAAGTATCATGTTTCAAATACTTAATATTGATTTCATTGAGATAACTGTCCTTGCAAAAAATAAAATTTAGATTACCTAATTCTTTGTTTTCGCGAATAATAATTTCTTTAATCCAACCTCTGATTTTCCCTTTATTTGGTAAAGTAAATTTTACCTCTTCTGAAAAGAAGTAGATGGTTTCTTTATTCACAATAAAAAATAGATGAAATCTATTTAACTACTTTATTTGTGGATTCAGAATAATCCTTAAGTTTCTTTATTCTGTCAACTGCTGTTTCATAATTGATACTGGAAATTTTAAACCCAATTTCAATTTCATTACCAGGTTCAACAAATTTTACATCATCTGAGAGTGTTTTGATCAAAAATATTCCTCGCCCAGGAAACACCTTTTCCTGGCCATCATCTTTAATTTCCGGTATATTGTGGAAATTAAATCCTTCACCCTCATCTTTGATGCCGAACATCAATCCAGTTGATGTCTTTTCAAAATTGACAGTAATAATTTTTTCAGGATTCCTTTTGTTACCATGCTCCAAAGCATTAGTGAATGCCTCAGTAAGAGCTACAGTAATGCAACCAAGATAGCTGTGATTCAGGTTATTAGAATCACATATCTCTTCTATAAGCCGTTCAACTTCGTGAATGCTTTCAGGCGTGGATTTTAGCCTAAGTGTTTTTTGTTCTTGTCTCATTTTTCTAATAATTCTTCAAAGTTATAAAAGTACTGGTTCACTTTACTTTTGTAGAACTGTTTTAACGCTGGTGGCATAGTTTTTAACAGCTCTACTTCGTTTGATTGTTGAACGTTATACTTAATTATTTCATTAGGGTTACGGTTAATTTGATTTTTTGCTTCATTTGATTCTCTTTTTTCTTCCTTTTCCCTTTCAAGTTCTGCCTTTTCAGAGTTTAATAAACGAGTTAATATTTCTTGTTGTCTAAGTAAAGTTTCTTGTGTTATTATTTTATTTACTAATTCAGTCTCTGTTTTTTCCATATCATTCATCATCTTTTTAAATTCCTTGCTCGCTCCAAAATTACCTTCTTTTTCTAGCTGATCAGAATATTGCTGCATCTGGTTTCGAAGGGCTTCCTGCTGGGCTGCCATACGGGCAAGTTGCTCGCTCATGGATTTACTTTGATTACCTGATTTTCCATTTGGATCCTTCCCACCCTCTTTCTTCCCGGCCTTCAATGATTCAATTTGCTTGTTCAACTGCTCCTGAAGCTGACGCATGGATTTTAAGGAAGATTGGCCTGCCCCAGGCTTGGGTTTCCCGCTTTTACATGAACTTTTACACGAACTTGATTGCATCATACTTTGCATCATTTGGTTCAAAGTTTCAGAAAGCATTAATGCTAAATTATTAATCGAAGTCATAACGTATTGCTGTTTTTCAGCAGACTGATTGCTTCTTCTGTTGTTTAGGTACTCTAACGACTTTTCTATATTTTGGTTGATTGAACTAATTTCCTTAGAAATAAAGGGCTCTATCATAATTTGTCTCTTGCTTAATGCAAAGAGTGAATCTTCAACAAGCTTAAGATCATCTTTAATGTTTTTTTGCTCACGTATCAGGTCAGTATATCTTGGATCATTGATATTGACCGAATTTACTTGTCCAATTAAGTCCTCCTGGTCAAATGATAGTTGAATAAGGTTTTCAAGAATATCACGTAAAGCATCTATGTCCTCTTCCATTCCTTCCTGAACCATTTCCTGCTGCATTGTGGTTAATGACTCTGACATTTTCTGCATTTTTTGCGAAGCATTTTTTTGTGAATTTGATGCCTTGTTGCGTTGATTTTTATTAAGTGAATTCTCGCTTTCCTGCAAATCATTATCAATATTTTGTTGTTGGTCTTCCATTTTGTCAAAACTATTAGGCTCTTCCAACTCTTTGTTCATTTTATCCAAATCTTCTATATCCTTTTTTACCTTATCAAATTCCTGATTGATATTTTTTTGTTCCTGTTTTAATTCTTCCGTTTCGTTTTCTTTATCTAACGTTTCTTCACTTAACTGTTCCTGTTTTTCTGATAAATCAGTCAGTTTATTTATGGTTTCTTCAAGTTTGGATTCGAATTCTAATTGCTTAAATATTTCAAGATTTCGGTCAAGCATTTTTTCCATTTCCTCATTCGACATCTTCATTTTTTCAAGCATTTCATTAACTTTATCCTTATCCACTTGATCAAGCAATTCCTGTAGTTCTTTAAAAAGCTGATTGAGCTCTTCATCCTGCATTAACTTTTCAAAAAGCTCTTCCAACTGTTTTTGTTTTTCAACCAGTTCCTCATTCACTTCTTTATATTCACGCTCATTTAATGCCTTTTGTTCGTTTTCATTCTTAATAGATTCAAGCCTTTCCTGCAGATCCTTTTGTTTCTCCAGCAATGATTTAATCTGATTTTTATCCTCCCAACTCAGCTCTTTTTTATCCACCATTTTTTTATTCAGGTCTTCGATTTCTTTCTGAAGTTTTTGAACTTCTTTAATCGCTTCCTCCATTTCATTCTTAATTGCATCATTGCTTTCACTGGTTTGCTTATCAATTTCCTCAAGACTTGGAACTTTATAAGTCATTAATTGTGATTTCGAGGATTTACTCCCATTTATCCTGTCGTTGTCCCAAACTTCAAAGAAATATTCTACTTTATCTCCAGCTTTCAAGCCTATTGAACTCAAATCGAAATAATGAAAAAACTGTTGTGGATTGGTTCCATTTGTGATGGGTAAAGTGTCAATTATACTTTGACTTTTAGTGTCCGGTTTCCGTATCATTAGAGTAATTAAAAGTCAGAAGATCAAACCCATAATCATCTTTTATGTTCCCTTTGAAATAGACCTGCTTTTCGTAAATGGAATCTCTGAATTCATCAACTAAAATTGATGGAAACAGATCAGGAATTACACTTATTGCATAGGTCAGAGAGTCAGAATTTTTAAGGAAATTGTTGGATATGTTGATGGTATAGCTTTGACTATTAAATAAAACATCCCTGTAACTGAAAATATCCGGAGATTTTCTATCCGGTGAAATGGTTTTATCTTTAAAGCGCATGACAATATTTTCGGTATTCCGGGTGAAAAAATTCCAATTTACGATTGTTCCAAGGGGTAAAATTATATCTCCGTTATTTTTTATTGTCTCTTCTTTCTTGCCAGTATATGTGGGATAGTTAAGGGTAATTTCGAAGTCCAGTAAAATCGGCTTTGGCAATACTGCTAATTCATATTCCGTTGAGCGAAAACTCTCACTAAAAAGTTTGAATTTCAATGATTTCTGGACATTGATAAACGTATGGCTGAAACTGATTTTGTTCTCTTTAACCAACTTTATTCTACTGTCTTTGGTTTCTATGAATATTTCTTCGGGGATTTCTTCACCAGTAACTTTTACTTCCAACCGGAAATCTTCATTTTGAACAACTTCCAGTTTATCATTTGTAATTACCATTGTATATAGTAACTCCTTTTCAAAATGCTCATTAAATTGTACAAGTCTTTTTGTTGGGCCTGTTATCAAGGTTGGCGAAGAAAAAAGAATAATAATCAGGATAAATAAGTGGAGGTAATACATATTTGAGGTACTTCCTGTTTTTCGACAGATCAATTGCAGCATTGAAAGGAATGGGTTTCAAATCCTTTATTTTTTGATCAATGCTTGCATTTATCAGTTCAAAATTTACCGGGTTGTGATTTCCTAATTCACTAAGCTGTAAGGTGTTTAAAAGTTTATCTCCAACTTCCTTAAAATGATTTCCAATGATTTCAGCTGCTTTTTCTTTTGTGAGGATTTTTCCTATCCTGAATAATTTAAATACAGGAATAAGTATATAGAAGACGAAAACCCCAAAATTCAAGGCAAGGTAGATAAAGAAAATAAATGTCCGGGTAGTGATATTAAAATGACCGTAATATTCAAGTAAATTAACTATTAGAAAGAATATAAGAAATAGGCTAAGAAAGAATATCCCACCCTTTATTAGCTGGTTTTTATAGTATTTTCTGATAAATACATCCAGTTTATTAAGCAATATGTTTAGTTGTTCCTGCAAAAAATTTTAATTCAGCGATCTTCTCAATCAATTAATGCTCTAAAAACGGAAACAAAACAAATGTTATTTTGTTAATTTTGGCAAATATAGAAATTGATTTTGAATTTCAATATTTTAGCTTACTCACTAAATGATTGTACATTGATTAAAGCCCAGAATCTGATATTATTCTTATTGAGCATCAACTTCCTGAGTGCACAAGATTACTCAGTGCCGGATATTAGGTCAATTTTGCAGCCGATCTAAATTTACTAAAGAAATCTTTTTAGGTAGAATGGATATTGATCAGTCTCCTCTTTTACATCATTACGATGTTAAGTTTTATTTTCTTGATCTGAACGTTGAAAACAATTCAGTGAACATTTCTGGAAAGGTTACTATCAATGCACAGGTAACTGCTATTGAGTTGGACACTTTTGCCTTCGAATTAGTGGATGAGCTGATTGTTGATTCAATTTTGATAAATGGCTGGCAGAAGTCCTTTCAGAGAAGTAATGATGAAGTATTTGTAATGCTCGAAAACTCAATAGCACAGGAAGAAAATTTTACCTGCCAGGTATATTACCATGGAACACCTCCAACTGGTGGGTTCTTTTCCGGAATTTCAACGGAATACGACTCCACCTGGAATAAGCATGTTACCTGGACTTTATCGGAGCCCTTTAATGCAAGGCAATGGTGGCCAACCAAACAGGTATTAACTGATAAAGCTGATTCTGTGTGGGTTTTTATCACCACTTCGGTTGAAAATAAGGCCGGTTCGATAGGTTTGCTAACCAATGTTGTAAGCTTACCAAATAATAAAGCAAGGTTTGAATGGAAATCAAGGTATCCTATTGCCTATTATTTAATATCATTTGCTGTTGCCGAATATCAGGAATATAATATCTATGCTAAGCCAGCAGATCTATTTGGCGATTCTCTTTTAATTCAAAATTATATTTATGACTCTCCGGGCTGTCTTTCTTATTACAAGCAGGGAATCGATAATACCGTGGGGTTCCTGGAGCTGTTTTCAGAGTTGTTTTCTCAATATCCATTTCATGAGGAAAAATACGGGCATTGCCTTGCCGGACTTTCTGGTGGAATGGAACATCAAACGATGACAACACTTGGACGGTTTGATTTTTCTTTGGTTGCCCATGAGCTTGGTCATATGTGGTTTGGTGATAATGTGACCTGTTCCAATTGGAGCGATATCTGGATTAACGAAGGTTTTGCAACCTATGCAGATTATCTTGCAACCGAGAAAATTGCGGGAGAACCATGGCCGGGTATTTGGCGAAAAAATGTACATAATTTTATCTTGTCAGAGCCTGGCGGTAGTGTATATGTTCCGGAAGAAGAAATATCTTATGATAATGTCGAACGGATATTCGATAGCCGGCTCACCTATTGGAAAGGTGCAGTTATTTTACACATGATCCGATTCGAACTTCAAAATGACGAGCTATTTTTCGATGTGTTAAAAAATTTCCAGGATAAGTTTGCTGACAGTTTAGCTTCGACACCTGATTTTATCAATGTGTTAAATGAAATTTCAGGCAAGGATTTTAATGAATTCTTTGAGCAATGGTATTATGGTGAAGGCTATCCAATTTATTCAATAAGCTATAAACAAAACGAAAATGAAATGGAGGTTACAGCACTGCAAACAACCTCAATGTCTGCAGTAACGCCATTTTTTAAAATGAATATGCCTTATAAATTGTTCTTTAACGATGGAACCGATAGTACCATCATTCTTCAGCAAGAAAGCAACACAACGACCTTTACGCTCCCAATCGCAAAAATTGTCGATAGCATTCAGGTTGATCCTGATAAATGGGTATTGAAAAAGGTGGAAAGTGTAATTGGAATTGAGGAAAATGAACCCAATCCACAATTTTCTATTTCACCTAATCCGGCAAAAGATAAATTAATAGTACAATCGATTAGTGAATTGATCAGTAAAATCACTATTAGTGATTTATATGGTAACAAGATTAAGGAATATACTTACATGCAACCAATTTCCACTATAAATGTCTCTGGATTAAGTTCAGGTATGTTTTTTATCACGATTAAAATTGGTGAAGCTAATTTTACCCAAAAATTCATAAAGCTTTAGAGACATTGTTGAACATTTCATTTTAATTACACAATAAAATATTTATGAAAAAACTTTTTTTGTCAACTCTATTAAGTATGCTCGGCATCGCATTATTCGCGCAAATGCATGATTATTCAGATGGATTGCAGTGCAGCCATGTAAAATCTTTTTACAATTCATTTAAAAGCACAAAGGATATCGTTCAGACTCCTTTACTGTTTGATTATGATGTAAAGCATTATTTTCTTGACCTTAATGTTGAAAACAATACCATTTATGTTTCCGGTGAAGTAACTTTTTATGCAGAAGTTGTGGCAGCAGAACTGGACACATTCGCTTTTGAATTGTTGGAACAAATGACCATTGATGAAGTCGAGATAAATGGAATTCCGCAAACGGTAATTCACACCACTGATGAAGCATTTATCCCTTTAACTTCACCAATCGGTTCAGGAAGTTTATTTACAGCAAAAATTACCTACCATGGCACCCCGCCAACAGGTGGATTTTTTTCAGGTATATCAACGGGAACAGGATGGGATAAAAATGTAACCTGGACTCTAGCTGAACCCTTTGCCGCCCGTGACTGGTGGCCTACCAAGCAAGTGCTTGAAGATAAAGCAGATTCCGCCTGGATTTTTTTAACAACAAGCGACGAAAATATGGCCGGATCAAACGGTTTGCTCACCAACATCACATCCATGCCCGGTAACAAGCTTCGGTATGAATGGAAATCAAATTATCCCATTGACTTTTACCTTATTTCATTTGCTGTTTCTGATTACCAGGACTACAGTATTTATGCTCATCCTACAGAAATGGGAGAGGATTCACTATTGATCCAGAATTTTATTTATGATTCTCCCGGTTGCCTTGAGAACTACCAGGATGGAATTGATCAAACCGCTGAATTTATTGAACTATATTCTGAATTGTTTTCATTGTACCCATTCTATGAAGAAAAATACGGTCATTGCCTTACTCCGCTAGGAGGAGGAATGGAGCATCAGACTATGACTACTATTGGTGGCTTCAGTTTTGGGCTGGTTGCACATGAACTTGGCCACATGTGGTTCGGCGATCATGTTACCTGTGCTACCTGGAGTGATATTTGGATCAATGAAGGGTTTGCCACCTATACTGATTGTCTGGCCACTGAATTCATTCTTGGGCAGGGAGCATTGAATTCTAAAATGCAGGGAATTCATAATTCGGTCATGTCAGCCCCCGGCGGCAGTGTTTATGTTCCGCCTGCTGAGGTTACTTATGATAATGTATGGAGGATATTCGATGGACGGTTATCTTACAATAAAGGAGCTGCTATTCTCCATATGATCCGTTTTGAGTTACAGGATGATGAAATGTTTTTCCAGGTTTTACATGACTACCTTGATATTTATGGTGATAGTGTTGCAACCGGCCTTGATTTTATGAATGTTCTGAATGAGACTTCCGGAATGGATTTCACCGATTTCTTTAATCAATGGTACTTTGGCGAGGGCTATCCCACTTATAGTATTGAATGGTCGCAGAACGATGGGGGGATGTTTATGGAAATAACCCAAACTTCTTCTGCACCTTCTGTTACTCCATTATTTAAAATGCTGATGAGGTATAAACTTTTATTCTATGATGGTACCGATACTATTATTCAGCTTTACCAAACTGAGAATGTGAATAATTTTTCATTACCAATAACAAAGCAGGTGGGTCTGATCCAGGTTGATCCGGGCAATTGGGTTTTAAACCAGGTGGGAAGCATATCTGTTAACATTGATGAAAATTTTGTTAGAGAGGATTTTACTCTTATCGCCAAATCCTGCCAATAGACAGATTAAATCTAGTATTTACTGATAACGGTATAAACATTCGTGAAATCATCAATTCTTGATTTGTCAGGAAGCAAATTGAAATCGGAGAAAACAAATCTTCTTCAATATTCCCTCAACATTGCTGATTTACCTTCAGGAAGTTATATTTGCCTGGTAACATCAGGTAAAAATCAATACTTTAAGAAATTTGTCAAAGCAGATTGATAAATTCATTCATCCATTGGAAGTGGTATTGGATTGATGAACTCCGATACCACTTTTTTTTATCTTTGCAATTCATTAAATTACTCATGAATGATAAAGAAATTCGTGTCCGGTTTGCACCTTCTCCGACAGGTCCTTTGCATATTGGAGGGGTTAGAACGGCTCTTTATAATTATCTATTTGCGAAAAAGCAAGGTGGTAAAATGATCCTTAGGATTGAAGATACTGATCAAAACCGGTTTGTAAAAGGAGCGGAAGAATACATTTTTGAATCTTTATCCTGGTGCGGAATTAATTTGATGAAGGAGTTAGAGAAGGAGGGCCATTTGCGCCTTACAGGCAGTCGGATCGCAAATCCATCTACCATGATTATGCCCTTCAGCTTATTGAATCCGGTGATGCCTATTATGCTTTTGATACTCCTGAAGAATTGGAAGCGATGCGGAAAAACTTGAATCGGAAAAATCTCTGAATACAAGCTATAGTCCGTCTTCCACGGATGAGACATGAAAAACTCCCTTACATTAAATGCTCAGGATAAGTTGATTCTCTTTTGAACTCCGGAGAACCTTATGTGATCCGGTTCAAAACTCCTGAGAATGAAGATATAAAGTTTACCGATCTCATTCGCGGAGATTTGATTGTAAAGTCTGCCACGCTCGATGACAAAGTACTTTTTAAATCCGACGGAATGCCTACCTATCACCTCGCCAATGTGGTGGATGATCGTTTAATGAAAATCACGCATGTCATTAGGGGAGAAGAATGGCTCCCTTCGCTCGCTTTGCATGTTATGCTTTACAGGGCTTTTGGATGGAGCGAATGAAATGCCTCTATTTGCACATCTGCCATTAATCTTAAAACCGGATGGAAAAGGAAAACTTAGCAAACGGGATGGTGACCGGCTTGGGTTTTCCTGTTTTTCCGCTCGAATGGACCAGCCCTGATAATGGAGAAGTATCCTCCGGTTATCGTGAATCGGGTTATTTTCCGGAGGCTTTTGTCAATATTCTTGCTTTTTTAGGCTGGAATCCGGGCACGGAGCAGGAACTTTTTTCGATGGACGAAATGAATCCAATGCATTTTCTACTTGAAAGGGTCGGGAAATCCGGTTCACGATTTGATCCAGAAAAAGCAAAATGGTTCAATCATCAGTATCTCATCAAAAAAGATGATCAAGTCACTTTGCAGGCTTTTCCAAACCATTCTGAAAACAAAGAACATTGTTAGCAACCGATGATTATGTGTTGAAAATTATTGGTCTTGATTAAAGGAAAGGTCCATTTTGTGAAAGATTTCTGGGATCAGTCATCGTTTTTCTTTGTACCGCCATCAACCTATGATCCTCAAATGGTAAATAAGGCTTGGAAAGAAAACACTTCTGAATTATTACGTACACTTATTGGCTAACCTCAGGCAGAAGCAGATTTTACAGTGCTCATGCTTGATCACTTATAAAATCGTTTATCGAGAACCAACAAATCGGTGTGGGGCAGGTCATGACGCCACTACGACTGGCCACTGGTAGGTTCGGCAATTGGTCCGGGAGTAACTAGTCATTATGGAGTTATTGGGTAAAGAAGAAGTTGTAAGAAGGATAAATCTGGCATTAAAAATTTAGTCAAATAGGAATGGCGACAATATCAATTACCGGAATGGAGTTTCATGCTTTTCATGGTTGCTTTAAAGAGGAACAAGTCATTGGGAATACTTTTATAGTAGACGTTGACTCTTGAAACCGATACCGAAGAAGCTGAAATAATGGATGATCTGCACAAAACAGTTAACTATGCTGTTGTCTACAGCCTAGTTAAAAAAGGAGATGGAAATCACCTCCAAGCTCATTGAGCATGTGGCAAGAAGAATCGCTTGACGCCATCACAGCTCATTTTCCTCAAATCATTTCTGCAGTGATCAAAGTATCAAAGTTGAATCCTCCGGTTGGAGGGAAAGTGGATAGGGTAAGTATTACCTTGAAATTTGAGAAAATGGATAAGCACAACAAAAAGATTGGTCGAAAAAGATATTTGCCCGCGCTGCGGCAAAGAATTCCATTGCAGCAAATCTGCCAAATGCTGGTGTTATGAGATTGGATATTCCAATCGAAACCATGGAAAACCTACAACGTGAATATGAAAATTGTATTTGCCCGGAATGTTTGAAACCTTATTGCCCGATAATTTTATTCCGAATCAAGAATAAATTCCGATGGAAGTGTTTTGGATGTTTCTATAAATCCTTTACTTTTGCACTTCCGTTATGGTACCGTGACCGAGTGGTTAGGTAGCGGTCTGCAAAACCGTGTACAGCGGTTCGAATCCGCTCGGTACCTCAAAAAGACCCGCTAATCAGCGGGTCTTTCCTTTCTTTTCCAGAGTCCTTGACATTCTTCCTCTCAATATATCTGTCATATGCTTCTTCACCCTCTTCTTTCCAATAATCATCATAATAGCTCCATTTATTATGTTGGCCAAAGGTCGGCCGACATTTGTTCCTGAACTTTGAACCATAATAGCGGTCGTGATGATTGCTTTTGTGAGGATGTCCGTGACCAAATCCTCCAAAAATCAACCGTGAAAGGATAATGATACCGAATGCAAGCCAGTAATCGATTTCGGGTAAACCGAAAAGGATTGGCATAATCCAGTTCCAGAGCAGCATCACAAAATACCCGAAAATAAAGGCAAGAAAAACTGCCAGAATAATCCCTCCTATGATCCAGCCTGTCCACCGAAGGAATCCGGGTTTGTAAAACGATTTTTTTTGTGTGATTTCCATTGTTGTTTCCTCCATAAATTAAATTTTATTTTTTTCCATGAATAGTTTTTGCAGCTTCGACATGGCTCTGTGCTTACGAGACAGCAGGGTTCCAATGGGTATTTCCCATTCCTGTGACAATGATTCAAAAGTTTGCCCTTCCAGTTCCGTCCTGATAATGATTTCCTGCTGATCCGAATTAAGCAGTTCAATCAGTTCAAACATCGATTCAATCATTTTCTCGTTCTCCTGTTGGTCTTCCATACTTAAGGAGTCGTCCCTAAGCCCTATGAGTAAGTAGTTTTCACCACTTTCCTCGTCATCAAAGTTGCTTAAGACCTGATCTTTCCTTTTTCTTTGCCGGTCGATAATTTTATTTTTCAAAGAACGATAAGTGTAAGAAAGCAAATTTTCTATCGGTGTATCCAGGTCAACTTTGGTAAACAAGTTCAGGGCGACATCCTGCAGAATGTCTTCCGGCTCCGTTTCACCATCGTCCCGCCAGTATCTTTTCACATAAGAAAGCAGATTCTGATACTCTCTTGCGAGAAAATCTGTCAGCTTTTCTTGATGCTTTGTCTGGCTGCTCATAATAATAGAAGACGAAGAAATTTCAAATTATTGCATGTTTTATGGATATATTAGTTCATGTCTGGTGTTTTCAACTGAAAAAACTATGCTGAAATATTTTCAGATAATCTTATTAAAGCCAAATAATAATAAGGGCTGACCAATTGTTTTTTGAAGCGAGTGATTGTTTTAAATTAGCCAGAAACAACTGATGATACTATAAAAGGCATTTAACCTGAAAAAGAATGCAGGAAATCAGGTTTTTTTTAATTAATCGTTGTCCGATTATTTGAAACTTAAATTAAAAGTTATTGTTTAATAGCCTTAGGAACAATTTTTAAAATAATAGCAAAATGAAGAAGATTATCCTTATTGTATTTAGTTTAAACCTTCTTTTCTATGGAGCATATGCACAGAAGGGCAAAGAAATTACTCTGGGTGTAGGTGCCGGAATTTCCTCCGTCTGGATTGTCAATCAAAGCTTTTATGGCGAACCGGAAGTGGATTATGCCCCGAAGGTGGGTTACGCCGGGAGTTTAAACCTGGGTTATAATTTCGATGAGAGTATGGCTTTGATGACTGAGTTTCAAGTTTCTTTTCAGGGACAGAAATATGATGGAAAGCAATC
This sequence comes from uncultured Bacteroidales bacterium, assembly GCA_963705185.1. Taxonomy (GTDB): domain Bacteria; phylum Bacteroidota; class Bacteroidia; order Bacteroidales; family JAADJA01; genus JAADJA01. The sequence continues at coordinate 27,455 of CAVPJF010000030.1, read as the reverse complement.
CTTTGACGGAAACACATATAATGTAGAAAGGAATATTAACCTGAGATATTTTAATATTCCTGTGCTTTTTAAATATGCTTTTGGAACCGGTGGTACCAAATTCCGTTTCCTTGCAGGCCCGCAGGTTGGTATTTTGCTCGATGCAACCCAGGAATACCTGAGAGATGATGTGAATGATGGGATTGAAGGCAACTATATAAGAATAGGAACAAAGGCACTGGATCAGAACAATAAACAATTTGTAACAGATGCCAATAATGTTATAGACCGCTTTGAAAAGACAGATTTTAGCCTGGTGGTTGATATCGGAGCCGACATCCACCTTTCCGACTTGTTTTTTATCAGTGCCGGTATTCGGGGTAATTACGGTTTGTTGGAAATCAATGCCGAACCATACAGGATTGAGAATATGGACGGTGAATATAATCCTTCGCATAACCTCTGGGGGGGTGTTTACTTTGGTATCAGCTATAAACTCGATGTCCAGGGTTATAGCCAGCGAAGTTTCTAGTATCTAATGAATATTTTTCTAGAAATTTAATGCAAAATATAAAAAGATTGTTTTTCACTCCGCAGTCTTCAGTCGACAATCGGCAAATTATACGATCCTTTATTTTTGCTGCTTACTGAGTGAAAATTGCAGACTTTTTTTGCAATTGCTTCTGGATTTTCCAGTCGACCTACCGAATTGTTAAATAATTCTTATTCTTAAGAACCTTTTTTAAAAAGCTCCTTATAAATCGTAATCATACTTTCAAGATCGATCAGAATATTGATGATGAGGTAAGTTCCAAACCCGATCAGAATAATGCCAACGATCCGGTTCATCCAGATCATGATTTTAAGATTTAGAAAATGCTTAATCTGATGGGAGACAAAGGATTTTAAAAGATCGGTTGTAAATATAGTTCCCAGGGCGCCAGCCAGAAATAAGTAATTGGCTTCATTATTTACTCCGAATTTAGCGCTGATTGAAACAACCACAGTGATCCATATAAACCACATACCGGGATTGGCAGCATTCAGGAGAAAGCCTTTAATGATATAAACATAGAATTTTGGAGGTTTAGAATTGTTTCCGTTGTTCTCGTCCCCCGCAGGATTTTCAACTTTTCTGATGAAGGTATAGGTTCCAAAAATAATCAGGATAATGCCGCCAATAATACTGAACAAAGTATTTTGACGCGGATCGGATCCAAGGAACTGGATAGCACCAAAGTAGGTTAAGATTAAAGCGGTGAGATCACTAAAAAAAATTCCAATAGCAAGAAAGGTTCCGGAGCGAAATCCACGATGAATGCCCGTCTGGATAAGTGAAAAAAAAGCCGGACCCAAAAGAACCGCGAAGGTCAAACCTACCAATACACCCTGAAAAAATGGATTCATTATCTTCTACGATCTGTTTTCAATTTTTACTCCCTGAAAATTCATCAGGTAATCCTTCCACTCAAGATGAATTATCTTTTTCAAAACGCGTGGAAATTTGTTAGCACCACCTTCCTTTCCTTTTAGTTTCATCCACTCAGCGAAAGCTTTTGTGGGCAATACTTCTACAAAAACTTCACGGATAGCCGCTATCCTTTCAACCCGGTAATCATCATTCAACACTTTAAGGTATTCGTCCAGCTTTTTTCTGGCCAATTGTGGATCAAGGGGATCATCACAACCTAAATACCACTGGTGCGCAAACATCGAATCATATTCTATTCCTGCTACTGTAAATTCTCTGATCTCAACATTTAACTCGTTTTCAAGCATTTCAATAGCCCGTGTCATATTATCGATGGATAAATGTTCGCCGCAAATGCTAAGGAAATGCTTGGTTCTTCCGGTGATCACGATTTCATTTTTTGCTTTGGATGTAAACTTAACTACATCTCCGATCAGGTATCTCCAGGCTCCCGCACAGGTCGACATTAACAGTGCATATTCTGCACCCTCTTCTATATCTTTAATTGTAAGTGCCTGAGGATTGCTTTTCAAATTGCCTTCTCCATCAAAATTCGCATCAGTGAAAGGAATAAATTCAAAAAAAATATCATTATCCAGAATCAATTTCAAACCACTTACATCAAATCCGTCGGTATAAGCTATATAACCTTCCGAAGCGAGATAGGATTCCTGGAAAAAAACCTTTTTACCGAACAGTTTTTCAAAACTTTTTCCATAAGGGCCAAAAGAAACCCCACTGTGGACATAAACCGATAAATTTGGCCAGATATCATGAATGGATTTCGCTCCATAATGATCAATTATTTTTTCAAGAATGATCTGAATCCAGGCCGGAACCCCGACAATGACACCAATATCCCAGTCCTTTGCATTTTTAATAATCTCATCCAGCTTAGTCGACCAATCTCTTTCCCTCGAAATTCGTTTACCCGGCTTATAAAAATGCTGAAACCAGAAAGGAAGTGTTCCGGCAGATATTCCGGAAAGGTCCCCTTCATAATAAGTACCATTATACTGAAGATGGGTACTACCGCCAATCATTAAAAAGCCTTTTTCATAAAAATCAATGGGAAATGAATATTTTACTGATGAAACCAATTGCCTGATGCTTGCCTTTCGTATGGCGCGGATCATATCGCCGGTTACAGGAATATGCTTACTGGCTGCTTCTGATGTACCTGAGGTAAGAGCGAAGTATTTAACCCTGCCCGGCCACGAAACAAAAGCTTCTCCGTTCAATGCCCTGTACCACCATTTCCTGAACATTGCATTGTAATCATAAACAGGTACTGTATTACTGAAGGCTTTTATTACATCTTTTTCTTTAATGATATCAGAGAAATCAAAGTGTTCGCCAAAAGCAGTAAACTGCGCTTTGCGGATTAATTTTTTAAGAACTTTTTCCTGGAGCAGATAGGGATCTATATGTTTTTTCTTTTTCTGATCCAGAGGAAAGTTCCTTAGTTCGTATGCTTTTTTTATGATGGAGCCTAATATGGGCATCTTTTAAAAGATTAATTATCAAGACAAAAATAGATAATAATATTTACTACTTTTAGGCTAAATATTGAAAGGAATGAAAATGATCCTGAAACTGATAATCGTATGTATCCTTTGCCTGATCACAGTAGCTATTATTTATTTTGCAGGTGTGCTGATCTATGCCACCATCACAGAATTTAAATCGAAGCCAAATGAAAATATTCCCGTTAAGCCAGAAAAGAATTCAGAGATTCCCGTTGAACAGGAATTGAATTTGCTTACCTGGAACATCGGTTATGGCGGATTAGGACAAGAAATGGACTTTTTTTATGAGGGTGGTAAAATGGTTAGGCCAACGGTTACACAATCTCAAAAATATATTCAAGGAATTTCTGAAGTCATTAAAAATAATGATTCGATTGATTTTTTTCTTCTTCAGGAAGTGGACTTTAATTCAAAGAGGAGCTATTACCAGGATCAATCTGACTTACTATTTTCAATCACCAATCGTCCTTTAACAAAAGCAATTAATTATAAGTCCGATTACATTCCTGTACCTTTTTTTAATCCAATGGGAAAAGTTAATTCCGGATTGGTGACAATTTCGAAATACATTCCTGAAGAATCCACGAGGATAGCCACACCAGGAAGTTATGCCTGGCCGAAAAAACTATTCATGCTCAAGCGATGTTTGCTAATAACAAAATATAAAGTTAGTGGTCAGCATGATCTTGTCGTGTTCAACGTCCATAATTCTGCGTATGATGATGCAGAGGCATTGCGAGATGAAGAGCTAAAGTTAATCCGGTCGCTTGCTTTGGAGGAAAACAACAAGGGAAATTTTGTAATTGCCGGTGGCGACTGGAATCAAAATCCTCCCGGATTGGAAGTGAGCGGTTTAAATCCTTATAAGGTTAAGACACTTCGGCCTATTCCTGATAACCTGATGCCTGAAGGCTGGGCTTGGGCATTCGATGACCGTCTTCCGACCAACAGGGACTTGGACAAGCCTTTTGATAAAGTGATGACCATCTGTTCTACCATTGACTTTTTTCTTATTTCACCCAACATTGAAGTACTCGAAACACGAACTCTTGATCTTGAGTTTGAGAACTCGGATCATTTGCCGGTACTTATGAAAATCAAGCTGAATAATTAATCACTCGTTTATGGAGATTGTGATAACGATCTACTTCACCAGCATCATTTTATTCTTCAGATTAAATCCATTGGCGGATAAGGAAAAATAATAGACCCCTGGTGATAGATTATAGTCAGAAGCATCGAAATGTTCAACGTACTTGCCTGTTTGCCTTTCTTCATTATTAATGAGCGTTACAATTTCATTTCCCATAAGATTATAAACTTTCAGGGTAATTTTTTCTGTTTGACGAAGTTTGAACGAAATCACAGTGCTTTGCATAAAAGGATTGGGATAATTGGGTTCCAGCGAAGCAAGGGGTATTATCGACTCTTCAACAGAGGTTAGAACAGCTTCCGGGTCAATGATGGCGGTCCACACACTCAGATCATTATCTTGCAATCTTGTCCAAATGGGACGAATTACATTATTGTGTGCTGAAACATTATTATAATCGCCGAAGAAAACATTCGGATTGGGAAGGAAAGGATCTTCACTGACTTTAAAATTTATGAAAGTTTCACCACCATCGGTCGAGACGGCCATGTAAACATCAGTATTATTATCGGTGTAATTTCTTCTATCATAAAACACAAACCAAAGGTAACCAGTCACCTGGTCGATAGCCATCCATGTAAAGAATTGCTGTTTACCAGGGGGATCATCATTTACCCTGATGGGTCCTGTCCAGGTATTGCCGCCATCTGTTGATTTGGCAAACCAGACATCAGTATCATCTTCCCCATTCCGCTGATCTGACCAGTTTATGTATATGTTCCCATGATATGGACCTCCGCTTAAATCGCAAACAGTAATAGGCAGTCCATTGCTTCGGCTGATGCCTGGAATGCCATAATCCCATCCTGTCGGAAAGGGATCGACAAAAATATCCTGTGCTAACCATGTTTCACCCTCATCGAGAGATCGATCAAACATCAATCCGGCAGGGCCAGCCCAGGCAACGTAGATCTCTCCGTTCGGGCCAACAGCCGGGACAGCACCTTCAACTGTATTATCACTGTCGATGCAATCTCCATCTACTTCGTTTATTTTAACAGCCTCACTCCATGTTTCGCCTGCATCAATAGATTTTGAAAAACGAATAATGCTTTTATCATTTGGATTGGAACTTCCATATTCGTCAAACTGTGTCCATGTGACGTAAATGTTATTATTCGTCCAGTCAACCACAGCCCATTCTTTATCCTGCGCTTTGGTCCCATTTAATCCCATATAAGATCCATCGTTCCATGTTAAACCTCCATCGGCGGATTTTTGGCAAACAATACGGTCAATCCAGCTCCCTGATTGCGGCCATGACAGGTGAAAAAAATAGACATTGCCTAAGGTATCTGTGATCAATACAGGGTCACCCCAAACACCATTTTGCACTGATGTCAGTATATCCTCATTCCAGGTATAACCCCCGTCGAATGAACTGTATACATTATTGATATTAGCTCCACCCAAGATGTGATCCGTATTTTTCGGATTCACATAGATGGAAGGTTCTTCCGGAGAATTGGAAGTACTTATCATCACATTTTGGTGCTGAGCAATACTGAAATTCAAACTCAAGTATAGTAACCAATGATAATCGCAAATATTTTTTTCATCTTATTACAATTTGACTATAAAAGTACTCAATATAACTGATGTAAAGACAAGAATAAGATTGATTTGGTTTGCTGAATCAATGTTCAATGAATTTCCCTTTATGCAACCTTTATCATGGCTGAAAAGTCTTTTGTTCAATCTGTAATTTTAAAATCATGAAGAAATCACTTTACCTTCTTATACTTTTTACCGGTCTTATTCTTTTACCTTTTACTTATAATTATGCACAGGATGATCCTGCAACAAATGCAAAAACCTACACGCATGAATTAACAGAGCGTGAAAAAGCCCTTTTCCATCTTGTAGGTAAAGATTTCAAAGCTACTGATCCACCTCCCGGAATAGTAAATAATATCGCTGAATTTGATCATATGGAAGGCGTCCTGATCAGGTATCAATTCGGGATATCCTATGAGCTAATTGCTGGTTTTTCTGAAGAGATTATGGTTACTACTATAGTTTCGAGTACTACTAACCAAAATTATGTGACCAACCAGTACCAGTCGCATGGCGTAAATATGAGTAATGTTAATTTTTTAATCGCACCAACAGAAACATACTGGACACGGGATTATGGCCCAATGTATGTCAGATATGGAGAGGATCAGATCGGTGTGGTGGATTTTATTTATAACCGTCCAGACCGACCCAATGATGACCTGATCCCTCAAAAAGTTGCAGAGTTTCTGAATATTGAATGGTTCGGAATGGACCTGATACATACCGGCGGAAATTATATGACCGATGGATATGGTATTTCTTCATCTTCAGAGCTGGTTTGGGAGGAAAATCCAGATTTGACGGTGGAAGAAATCAACCAATTGGTTTTGGATTACCTTGGAATCAGCACTTATCATGTGGTTCCTGATCCCAACAATACTTATATTGATCATATCGATTGCTGGGGCAAATTTCTGGATGTTGATAAGGTGCTGATCCGTGAAGTTCCAGCTTCTCATCCTCAATACGATGAAATAGAGGCAACAGCCGCTTATTACGCAGCCCAAATATCATCGTGGGGAAATCATTTCCAGGTTTATCGCGTTTGGACACCCAACAATGAACCCTATACAAATTCTCTGATCCTAAACGATAGGGTTTTTGTTCCAATTACCGGGTCGCAATGGGATGATGAAGCCATTGCTGCCTATCAGGCTGCTATGCCAGGTTATGATATTCTTGGATTCACCGGATCCTGGGAATCAACTGATGCATTGCATTGCCGCGCCAATGGCATTGCCGATAGAAATATGCTTGATATCAAACATTATCCTTTACTTGGAGATCAGCCCGTTCAAACGGAATATGAAATTGAGGCATCCATTACAGCTTATAGCGGATCACTGGTTATTGATAATGAAGTAAAAGTCAATTATAGAATAAATGGAGGAAGTTATCAGGAAATGGTTATGACCCATGATGGCGGGAAAATCTATTCTGCTATCTTACCGGGAGCAACTTATGGTTCCGAAATAGATTATTATCTAACAGCTTATGACCAAGCTGGCAAAACATCAAATCATCCATTTATTGGCTTAGCAGATCCGCATGTATTTTTTGTTGGAGAGCAATTATTCCCCGGAATCGTGGTCAATACAACAGAGATCAATGCCTGGGTTAACCAGGGGGATACTGATGTAGAGGAATTCCAGATTACAAACTCAGGTCAATTGGAATTGACGTATTCCATTGAATGGACTTCCGCTATGTTTGAAGAATACGATTATACCGTTCCCAACAGCCCCGGTCAGTTCACATGGGACAGTGACACTTATGCAGAATTAGGTTGGACCGACTTTGAGATTGACAATGTTGCGGGAGAAATTGGGGGCTGGTCAATAAATTATCAATGGCTTACGGACAACTATCCCGAAGAAGGAACTTTCAGGGTTGAATCACCCTCAGGAACTGAAGCTGTAATTGCCTCCGGTTCAGGATCCGGAAATTATACAATTGATCTTGATGTTTTCAATGGAGAGCAGATGCAGGGAACCTGGATACTTTGGATTACAGATTCATATGGAGATGGCGGCCACAGGGCAACAAATATCAAAGTCACTATTTTAAAAACTTATGAAATCTATCCCTGGCTTTTAGTTACACCTGTCAGTGGTATCATCCAGCCTGGTAATGAGCAAACCATGCAGGTTATGTGTGATGGCTCAGTGATGCCATTAGGAGACTATGAAGGAACCATTTTCATTACTTCCAATGATCCTGATTCTCCTATGATTGAAATCCCTGTAAATTTCCATGTTGATTTTGCTTCGGGATTAGCTGTAACAAATGGTTCTGAAACCAAGGCTTCGCATTACCCCAATCCTTTTTCAGAACAGGTGGTGATTGATCTGGAGTTATCTCAGGAAGCATATGTAAAGCTGGAAATTTTTGATGTTAATGGTGAAAAGGTTAAAACACTTACAAACAAAAATTACAAGCAAGGAATATATCATTTTAGCTGGAATGGAACGAATAAACATGAAGAGCCTGTAAATACAGGAATTTACTTCTATCGCCTGATGGCAGGAGGTTTTGAAAAAGTAGAGAAGCTACTACTGGTTGATTAAAAATTCAAAGAGGCTGCCTCAAATTCGGGGCAGCCTCTTCTTCATTTCTATGCATCTTCGCAAATGCAACCTCACTCAACTATTTCACATTTTTTACATACACCAGTTTGTCATCTCCATAATCATAAAAATCAGTAAACCTCGCCATCAGGTCGTAGGCATTCTTTTCATAAAAACGCTGCGTAGGCAAATAATATTCTTTCGATGATGTTTCAATATAAACCGCCTTGCCTCCCATCTTCGCAATCTGGTTTTCCGTTTCTTTCAGCAGGATCGATCCAAGCCCCTTCCCCCGGTAATCGTTATGCGTTACAATCCAATACAGATCATACGATAGCAGTGAACAAGGTATCAGCCCAAAATTGCAATAAGCTACCGTTTTTCCGTCAATCTCGAGGAAAATAAATTCATAACCGCTGGCTTTACCCTGGCTCAGCCGCTCTTCAACAAGACTCACTGCCACAGGTATTTCATCCTCCCTGAAAAACCCAGTTGAAACACAGATTTCCCTCACTGTTTCAATGTCGGATGGATAAACCTCCATCCTGAAATTATATTTCAAATCAGTTTGTGTAGGCATCTTCTATAATTCTTTTCATGACATCAGTAAATTTATAACCTGCCTGGCTACATGCCACATAAAATCCAGCATCGGGCGAAATACAAGGATTGGCATTGATCTCGAGTATCAAGGGTTGGTTATTTTCATCGACCCTCAGGTCGACACGGGCATATCCTTTTAAATTAAAGACCTTCCAGCACTTTATACATATTTCGCGAATCCTGTTGTGGAGTGGAATATCTTCTTCTTTAATATCAAATGTACGGGAAGTGTTTTCATATTCGAAAGAGCCTTCCACCCACTTCGATTTGTAGCCCATAATGTGGGGTTTTCCTTCGGGAAAATTATGGAACAACATCTCAGCAGGATTCATTACTTCAGGACCAATATTTCCACCCAGCATTGACATGTTGAATTCACGGCCGGGAATGAATTCCTCAATAAAATATTTATGACTGTTAGCCTCCTTTGCAAATTCAATCATTTTCGGATCGTTACCCATCAGCACCCTGTGCTCGTCAATTCCCACTGAGGCATCTTCCCACAAAGGCTTAATGATATAACGCTTCTCCGGCGAAAGCTTATTGATCTCTTTTGGTGAGAACCAGTCTGCAGTTGGCAATCCGTTAGCCCTCATTTTCTCCTTAGCATATACCTTATTTGAAGTAAGGTACATGCTATCAAGCTGACAGCCGGAATATGGAATGTTAAGACTTTCCAGCAGGGCAGTGGGAAATAGATCAGCTCGGCTTTTCCTTCCACCCCTTCCACCAAATTGAATACAATATCAGGATTCATCGTAACCAGGAGATCCCTGATCCGCTGCAGGTTCAAATCGAAGAAATCCCTAGAAACGGTATAACCAATTTCAATGAATGCCTCTTCAACCACCCTTGCCTGCTCCAGAACATCAAGTTCATCCGTTGTCGGATTTTCAGATAGTTTATTGATCAGGATCAATGCTTTCTTCATCATCCTATTTTACTTTTTAACTTTTTTAATCGCCGATTCATGATCATCGAAATCAATTCTTCGTACGAGATGCCATTCATCCTGCAAAGAATAGGCAGGTCAGAGTTGATCGGATGCAAACCTGCAAGCGGATTCACTTCGATGAAATTGGGAATTCCGTTTTCATCGCAGCGCAAATCCACCCTGCCACCATCCTGGCAACCCAGTGTCCGCCACGAATCAACAGCAACCTTTTTACAGGCTTCGGCTATTTCACCATTCACCAGTGCATATTCAACCACGGTTTCGTATTCCTCTTTATTGAAATAGGAGTAAACATTTTTTTCGGCATTTTGCTTCAGCACTACCTCCATCAGGCCAATGCTGCGGGCTTCATCACCTGTTCCTATTACACCAACTGTAAATTCCCTTCCGGAAAGAAATTTTTCGACCAGAACCGGCTGTTTGAATGTTGTTAGCAGATATTTTGTCATTTGCTCAAGTTGCTGATACATTTTCAATCACTGATTTACCAGTGATTCCTTTGCCCGTTCCTTCGGCTACCGGCTTGACAAACAAAGGATATGGCAGATTAACATTTTTTATTTCTTCAATGGAATGAATAACGACAAAATCAGCTGTTGGGATCTTTGCATCACGAATTACCGACTTTGTCATTCCTTTATGCAGAGTTAAAGCCATCACAAGGGGATCGGAAAAAACGTAAGGAATGTTGTAAGCATCTAGCAATGCCGGAACCTGTGCCTCACGGCCGATGCCATAAAATCCTTCACAAATATTGAAAACGAGATCCCATTTTTTACCTTCAACCAGCAACTTGCAAAGGGCTTTTACATTTCCGATCTTTTCGGTTTCAAATCCTGTCTTTTGAAGCGGCATTTTCAATGGCATCAATGGTATCCTGCTTGTCGAACTCTGCAGTTTCTTCCATAGAAAAGCCCTGTTTCAGATAATCATCACGGAGGTCGTATGTAATACCGACTTTCATTTATAGCTGTTAATTACAGAAAAGCAAATAAAAAAACTTTTATTGGTTTGCTTAATTAGCAACTGAATGAAAATGCAAAATCAGTCGAAATAAGATAACCAGCTTAATTTATAAATCAGTCAGGATCGGGATAGTAAAACATTTTCCCTTCATAATTTTTCAGCATGGCAATTCCATCTATTTTTCCCTGGTAATATTCAGGAAGCAAAGGAATTTTCCCGCCACCACCAGGAGCATCAATTACAAAATGAGGAACTGCATAACCGGAAGTAAACCCACGTAAGCCTTTGATTAGCTCCAATCCTTTTTCAATGGGTGTCCTGAAATGTCCAGAACCTGGTATAGGATCGCATTGATAAAGGTAATAAGGCCTTACCCTGATTTTAAGTATACCATGCATCAGTTTTTTGAATACTTCAACATCATCATTTACTCCTTTTAAAAGTACCGTCTGGCTTCCCATCGGAATACCTGCATCGGCAAGGCGGTTACAGGCAGCCATTGTTTCAGAAGTTAGTTCATCGGGATGGGTAAAATGTATGCTCATAAAAACCGGATGATACTTCTTAATCATTCTTGTCAATGAGGGTGTAATGCGCTGTGGAAGCACCACCGGAACTTTCGTCCCGATGCGAATAATTTCTACATGTTCGATCGCGCGTAATTGCGAAAGCAGATATTCCAGTTTATTGTCGGTAAGAGTCAGTGGATCGCCTCCTGATAATATAACATCTCTCACTTCAGGATGATTTCTGATATAATCCAGTGCAACATCCCATTCAGTTTTTGAAGCATGGCATTTATCCTTTTTGGAAACCATGTGCGAACGGGTACAATAGCGGCAGTAAGTAGAGCAAAATCCCGAAACCAAAAAGAGAACCCGGTCAGGGTAACGATGAACAAGCTGATTTACCGGGCTGTTGTTCATTTCACCCAAAGGATCTGATTTTTCTTCCGGTAAAGTAATCAACTCATCCAATACAGGAACTACTGTTTTGCGCAGAGGTTGCTGAGCATTTTCCGGATCGAGCAAACTTGCATAGTATGGAGTCATCCGGATAGGCAGATTATAGCCATTCAATGTTGGCTTAATTTCATCATCCGCCAAAAAGAGAAATGATTTGATTTGTTCGTAGGTAGTGAAGCTGTTTCGTAGCTGCCATTGCCAGTTATTCCATTCTTTGTTGGAAATTTGCGGGAAGTGCTTGTTTTTAAACGCCTGGGCTTTCGGGTTTACAGGGAAATCGCTTTCACCGCGTTTTACCTGTTCCATCAATTGATTCAGCTCCGTAGTAAAAAGGCTTTTACTCGGAGGTTCGGTTTCCTTTTCGTCAAGGAAACCGGATGTTTTAGACTCTTTTTCTTTCGACTTCATTTTTTGATTTTCGTTTTTCAAATTTTAAGTTATTCTTGTTGTACTATTTAATTTACTGTCCTATAAATACTTACATTGCATTTTCAGATTCTAAAAAAGCACGCAATAATATGAAAAATAACACTAGCGTATATTTTATTTAAAAATTTTTTAACCAATGTTTTTTTAACAATTTTAGATTTGATTAACAACAACTTAACATCTTATTAACGAATCGAAAATAAATTGCATCAATTTTCAGGTCATAAAAAACGTCATGTTTTCTTTAAGTTTCCCATTAATCGAAAATTTTACTATTGCAAAGTGTACTAAAAAATCTTTAAATCCATACAACTACGCAAACTGGATAAAATTGTTCAATTAATTTTTGTAATAAAAAAGTAAATAATTTGAATCCCTTATCTCTCAAAGGTTTTAGAAGTAAAGGTATTTTAAAAAAAACTAATGTTGATGGTTCAATTATTGCAAATCATTGTAAATCTATTTTAGTTATGGTTTAAAAAAATCATCTTATTATCTGAGCTCAAATTATTCAATTGGAATAGCCATTCAAATAAAATATATATTTTAGCTTTTGTATCACTTGAATTAGGACACTCGAAATAAGCATTTATGCACGTTAAAGGCAAACATTACCGGACTGTTTGGATGGAAGGTTCATCAGTGTTTATGATAGAACAGAATTTGTTGCCGTTTGAGTTTAAAATCTTTGAGGCAAAAAATTGGAAGGACTGTTGCTTTGCAATCAAATCAATGATTACTCGAGGGGCTGGAGCGATTGGGGCAACAGCAGGCTTTGCCATGGCACAGGCTTATATGGAAGCTATCACGACAAACAATCAAGGTATTGTAATCATTGCAAAAAAAGAAATTGAGGCTACCCGTCCCACCGCACGCAACTTATTTTATGCGGTTGACAGAGTATATAAGGCCGGACAAATTTCTCCTGAAAATGCAATAGCAGAAGCACAAAAGATGGCCGATGAAAATATTGAAGAAGCAAAATTGATTGGTAAATATGGAAATGAGCTGATCAGCGACGGATTCCGGATCGAAACTCATTGCAATGCAGGCTGGCTGGGATTTGTAGATTACGGAAGTGCGTTATCCCCGATTTATTTTGCGAAGGAAGCAGGGAAAAATATTTTTGTTTATGTTGACGAAACCCGTCCCCGCAGCCAGGGTGCAAGGTTGACAGCCTGGGAACTACAAAATGAAGGAATTCCTCATGCCATTATTCCGGATAATGCAGGAGCTTATTATATGTCCAAAGGTGATGTTGATATGATGATCGTTGGAGCAGACCGGATTGCAGCCAATGGAGATGTGGCAAACAAAATCGGTACGCTGGAAAAGGCAATAGTTGCAAAAGAATTTGGAATTCCATTTTATGTGGCTGCTCCGCTTTCAACCTTTGATATGAACTGTTCAACAGGAAAAAAAATCATTATTGAACAACGAGATCAGGATGAGATTTTTTATCAAAGCGGATTAAATTCAAATGGCAACATTGTGAAAATCCGGGTTACTAATCCTGGGTCAGAGGTTTTGAATCCAGCCTTTGATGTTACCCCTGCAAAATATATAAAAGGAATTATCACCGAAAAAGGGATTATCACTGCCGATGCAGAATCCATTAAAAAACTTATTGGGTAAATGGAATATTTTGAACATCGAAAAGAAGTTGCACTTTTTATGCGCAGGTTGTATGAGCAAAAGCTTACAACAACTTCGGGGGGAAATGTGAGCCTGAGGATTGACAACATTGTTCTGATCACAGCATCACAAACGGATAAAGCGACAATTGATGAAAGTCAGATCGGGATTATTACAATTGACAGGTAATAATCTTTCTGAAAATCTTAAAATAAGCATGGAAAGCAAAATGCACCTGGCCATCTATTCCAGTCGTCCCGATGTAAAAGCGATTGTGCATGCTCATCCAATTTTTTCTACAAGCTTTGCCATTGCAGGAAAAGAAATCAAGACTAACCTTGCAGGTGAAGCAAGAGCGATTTTGGGAGTTCCGGTTAAGGCGGCTTATGCTTTAATGGGTAGTCAGGAATTGGCGGATAAAGTATCTGGTGCCAGCCTCAAAGGAAATGTAATTCTGATGGAAAACCATGGGATACTGACTATCGGGGAAAACCTTCTTCAGGCTTATGATCGAATGGAAGTGCTTGAATCTGCTGCGAAAATGACTTTTATTACAACCCTGTTGGGCGGCGGCAAAGAACTTACCGATGAAGAATTGAAATCCATCGATAAACTATTCGCATAAAGCAATAAGAATTTGAAACAAAAGAGTATTCTGATATTATTTTTGATGCTGCTGAACATATACAGCTTTTCACAGGAGAAAAAGTATTTTTCTTTTGATCTGGGCCTTTCACAAAACCACAAAGGATTTTTTACACTTTACAGCGGGATCATTGATATCGGTGGAAGTTATAATCTAAATATAATGGAGAATTTCTATACCGGTGCATCTGTTCACCTCGACTACCTGAAAAGAACAAACACTTCTTCCGGAACTATTGTTTACAAGCCCAAATTAAATCTTCACTATAACTTTAAAATTACACAAAGAATTTATCTGACTGCCCTGGCAGCTTTGGGATATTCATTTGTCGTCCTATCTAATAAGGAGTATAGTTATAAAGAAACCCAACATGGCATTAATCCGGGGGCGGAGTTAAGGACTTCATGGAAAACGCAGGGTAAAACGGATTTTTACTTATTCGGGCGATACGATTACATCTACCTTGCAAAAGATGAAGACTTCACACAACTGGAGTATTATCGCCGAATGCATTTAACAAGTTTTGGACTCGGTATTAAAATTAAAAATTAGGTAGATAATACTTACTGAATATGACTAATAATAGTTTTATATCTTTTTTAAAAGCAGGAACTAAATTATTGCAGTCAATAGTTTTTCTCATCTGGCTTTTATTTACAATCTTATTTGTTGCCTCCTGTCAGAAAGAGCAGCAACCACTGATTTTTGATGAGGATTATCTGAAAGTAGCAGACATTCTTCACTATTGTCAGGGTTCATGCGATGAAACACTCGATTGGGAAAACAAAGAAACCGTTGTTTTAGGCCACATTATGGATATTGAAAACGACAGTATAAAAAATGAATATTTTTTAAAGAGTAAATTTTATCTGCTTGATATCCGAAACGGGATGTTCATGGAAGTAAGTATTACTGAAAACAAAGATCCGATTTTCGAAAAGATATGGAATGCAAAAAAAACTGATGAGTTTTTGATCAAAGGAACATTAAATGCTGTTTATGCTTTGGATAATGATGAATGTGTTAAGGGAGTGAACTTATTATTAAATCATCCCGATAATATAAATTTTAAATAACTATGGACAAAAAGAATTCGTGCTCCTGGCCCGGCAAAAATCCTCTGATGATCGCCTATCATGATAATGAATGGGGAGTACCGCTTCACGATGACATGAAAATATTTGAATTCCTGGTACTCGATGCCTTTCAGGCTGGATTAAGCTGGTCGATAGTACTTAAGAAACGTGAAGGATTCCGGGATGCCTTTGATTATTTCGATTATAAGAAAATTGCAAGGTACAAAGAGGATAAAATCCAACAACTGCTCAAAGATGAAGGCATCATTAGAAACCAACTAAAAATCAGGGCAACAGTGAATAATGCTCTATGTTTTCTTGAAGTCAGAAAAGAATTCGGGACTTTCGATAAATACATCTGGCAATTCACCGGGAATAAACCTATTGTGAACAAATGGAATCAACTGAATCAGATACCTGCTAAAAGCGCTGAGTCAGATGCAATGAGCAAAGATTTGCAGAAAAGAGGTTTTAAGTTCGTAGGATCAACCATTTGCTATGCCTTTATGCAAGCTGCGGGCATGGTGAACGACCACCTTGTGGATTGTTACAGGTATAAGGAGCTTAAAAAACTAAAATAAAAACTGCTCCGAAAAAATCCGGAGCAGCTTTACATATCTTAATAAATACACTCCGTTATTGAATGATGAGTTTCTTTACCTGGCGCATTCCGTCAGCTGACACCTGCAAATAGTAAATCCCCTGAGCCAAATTACCCAGATTGATTTCTTGAGATGAAATTTAAATGTATAACAACATCTTTAGACTCATACACCATTTCATTTAGCGAATTAAATACTTTTATATCAACCGTTGTTACCTCCGGAAGATTAATTTTCACATCAAATTTCCCATGGCTTGGGTTGGGTTGAATGCTTATTCCGGAAGTAATTGAATTTCCTGAAATTCCTGTAAACTCTGTAACTGTAATGGTATTCTCGGCAAAGTTTTCGCAAAGGTTCAAATCGGTATAAGTATAGGTAATAGTATGAGTTCCAAGACCAGCAACTGCCGGGCTAAAGATGCCATTGCTGACACCTGGGCCGAATAAATACCCCCGGAAGGAGATCCACCTGTCAATGCAAATGGTGGTGTACCGATGCTGACATCAGGAAAAGCAGGCAGGGTAACAGTTGGCAAGTACCTGGTTATGGTAAGTGGATTTGAATAGACTCCAATTCCGCAATAATTTACTCCAGCAACCTTCAGGGTTGCTACACCAAGAAAATCATCAGTCCAAATAGCTGTAACATTTTTTCCAGTTCCGGATATTGTGCCTGCCTCAATAGGTTCAAGTAGCCAATCATACAAAGTTATACCTGTTAAGCCGACAGTATTATATGAGGAATTACCCCAGCTTGCACATAAATAAGTGATGCCTGTGGGAGAAGGACAAATTGCGGGAACAGCTCCAACCGTAATGTAATTCGCCATATAAATCTGTGCTGTTTCTATACCATCTGTTACTTCGAGCAAAACATCATAACTTCCTTCTGTTGCATAACCAACTACCGGATTCTGTTGGGTAGAAGTTCCAGGAGTTCCTCCTTCAAATATCCAGCTCCATTGGTTGATGGGTCCTATGGACTCATCAAAAAACTGAACAACATCGCCTTCGCAAATGACTGTAGTATCAGATGTAAAAAAAGCTTCAATCTCCATTGGTGGAAAAACAATATAGTCGATAAATGCAGCATCTTCACCTGTGGAAACACTGACATCTTTATTATATCTCCATTTAAAAGTATGTGTTCCCGCTGTAACTGGGTAAGAAGCCTGTGTCCAGGGTACAATTCCAGCCCAGCTACCAATGGATACATTATCAATATAAAATGTTAAGTAATCATAGTTAGCCTCGGAAGAAACCCTATACCAGAATGAAATATTTTCAGGGCTGTATACATCATAGGTAAGGGATATCCATGATTCCTGGTTATCATTTATATCGCCCGATTTTGCACAATAGAGACCTTCATAAGGAGTAACATCAGAAATTAACCAGGGTTGTGTGCCACCGGTTTGCCAGTCAAACTGGGTGAAATTTCCTGTTTCAAAATCTTCAATACTTTCTGTTTTTGCTTGAGGATAAATTTTCTGAAATCGACATTCAAATTATTTTGCGCCGTTGCAGTAGATAAAAAAACAAACAAACCGAAGATCAGGATCAATGCACTGATTTTCCGGCATTGAAGTGTGTAATAAAGTTTTCATAGGTTGATTAATTATTTAATAGATAAATATTTATTTAAGTCAAATTGCGTAATTCCAATTTCATCGTATTAAAATTACGCAATTCAATTTTTATTTTGAGATTATTCATTATTACTTCTGTATGATAATTTTCTCAATCTGATCAGTGATACCACCTGAAATATGGAGGTAATAAATTCCACCTGAAAAATTACTCACATCGATTTGATAGCTATAATTTTTCACAGCTTTGATATTGGTATCTTCAAATACAAGCTCATTCAATGAGTTGAATATTTTTAAATCAACACTGTCGTCCGCAACCAAATTCAGTTTAAGGGTAAACATTCCATTGTTTGGATTAGGAAATATTAACACCTCTCCATTTTTAGTCATTTCATCTATACCTGTGCAGGGATCAACTAAAATGGTTTCGGTTGTAAAATTTTCGCATCCGTTGAGGTCCTCATAAGTATAGGTAATAGTATGAGTACCAACTCCAGCAGTGGCGGGATTAAACCAACCATTTACGACACCGGGTCCGGAATATATACCACCTTCGGGCAATCCACCGGTGAGTTCAAATGCCGGCCAGCCAAGGCAAACCCATTCAAAAGGCGCTAAGGTAACCTCAGGCAAATACCTTGTTATATTTATCGGATTCGAATAAGCACCGGTTCCGCAAATATTTTCTCCTGCCACTTTAAGTGTTACATCACCTAAGAATCCATTTGTCCACTGAACAGTCACATTTAATCCCGTTCCGCTTACATTACCAGCACTTACCGGTTCTAGAATCCAGTCATAACTTGTAATTCCAGTTAAGCCTGTTGTACTATAGGCAGTATTTCCCCAACCGGCGCAAACGAGTGTCAATCCGGTTGGCGCTGGGGCAGTGCCAGGCAAAGCAGAAACAGTAATGTAATTTTCTAGAACTAACGTGCTGGTTTCAACACCATCGGAAACGGTAAGCGATACATCATAAATACCTGAATTTTCGTACATGACAGTAGGATTCTGGTCAGTGGATGTTGCAGGATTACCTCCTTCAAAAATCCAATTCCAGCTGATTGCACCACCCGATGTTTCGTCATAAAAATTTACTGATTCTCCTTCACAAATATTAGTCTCATTCGCGATGAATGAGGCCTCAAATATAGCAGCAGGAAGTACAATAAAATCGACCCATCCGCAGTCACTTCCGTTCACCACGCTTACATCCTTGCTATATGTCCATTTGAACGTGTGTGTGCCTGCCGTTATCGCATACGCCGCTCTTGACCAGCCTACTTCACCCGACCATTCGTCTTTCTGCACATTGTCTATGTAAAACGTCAGGTAATCATAATTCGCCTCCGAAGATACCTTGTACCAGAACGAGATACTGTCCACTCCGAATACCTCATATTGCAGGCTTAAATAATTGCTTTGATTGTTGCCTATCGCTCCCGACTTTATGCAATAACTCCCCTCATACGGATTGTTCGTCGTTACCGCCCAGTTTGAGTTTCCTCCCGTTGTCCAGTCAAACTGGCTCATGTCGCCCGTCTCCCAATCCTCTACTATTAATCCTATGGTTGATGCAAAACTCTCCTGTACATAATACCCTCCGCTGGTCACATCATATATAAAGCTTACAGGGGTGCCTACAGGTGCATTGGCTGCTACTGTTACACTGAATACCGCCTCTTCCATCAGCCCCGCTCCTATCTCGTTGAAGTCATAAGTGCTGTTGTTTATAGTGATAAAACCGCTCATACAGTTCAATGCGCCGATCGCTCCCATTGCCTGATAAGATCCGTTGTTGTATGTTGGGATGACTATATCAACCGTTTCCCCCGGATCTAGCCTGCCATTATCATTGCCCTGTGTATCGTTTATCTCCATCGTCCCAAATTCAATCTGCGGCGCATGGCCTTCCACACTGAAGCTTGTTGTCCATGTATCGATGCCGTCGGTAGCTGTCATCTCAAATAATACATTATGCATATCTGGGATATTATCTGCTACTTCCCATCCGAAACCATCGGGAACTACTGCTGTTGCTCCGGCTGCTACTGTTCCATAGGATTCGGTATTATCCGTCAATGTTACATATTCGTCCTCGGTTGCAATGGTTACTGTTACATTGGAGGCTTCTTCTATTCCTACATTCTTGATGGTTATGGAGGCCAGTATTGTTTCTGATGTCTCCATGATCCCGTTCCCGTTGCCCGCTGCATCATTTATCGCCACCGCATTTTGTACGATATACGGACCTGTCGGGGGAATCACTTCTACATAGCTCTCATAACGGTAATAATTCTGCTTGGTTATGGTAACCAGCATCTGATCAGGAGGAACCTGACCCGGAATAGTAATGGTAACAGGAGCTCCCGTGGCAGTTGCCGTTCCAATAATTTCACCGTTTACAGTCAGGGCGATCAGTGCATCTTCATTGGCGGTGACTTCGAAAGTCGTTACTCCGGCATAAAGAATTGGATTATGCGAAACTGTTAAGTTTTGTGGCACTTCTGAATAAACCGTCATAAAAGCATCTCCATGGTGATGGAATAGATTATAGGTTACTTCTTTGTCCCCAGTATTATATGGCCAGCTCGATTGCTGAAGGAAATATTTTCCGGCTGCGCAGGCAAAAGCAGGCAACACTCCCCGTGGCTCCGGTGTTGAACCGTAATCAGGCATAAAATCAGGCCACATATTATCATAAGCCCCCCAAACATAAACATCGTTTACAAACGAATAGGATACTTCTGACGCTGCATTGATACCAACACAGCCAGAATTTTGTCCGTTATAAGTATATCTGTGGAATTTTTCAGAGAAAACTTCACTGCTGTAATTGTACTTGCCAGTCAGGCAGTTCACCGACCAAACAAATGTCAGATCAGTATTTGTAAGGCCATTTATGCTGGTGCTTGAATAATCGGGTTCGCCCCAGCCCTGCTCATATCCATGATCACGGTGCTGAACCATAAAGGCACCATTATTTATAGCCGCATTTACCATCGCTGCAGTTCCTCCACTCCAACCACCTAATGTTGATGGCTGAGCAGGAATGTACTCTAATCCGCTTGGTCCAAAATAATTTACAACAGTTGCTGTATTTGGCGCTGTTGACCACACTGAACCAGGAGTACCTTGATAAATAGCATTGACACGGATAGGATCTTTTCCCTGGCTTCTCTCCAGAATCCGCCGATCACCTCAGTACAAATCTGGAACCAGCGTTCGGTTTGCCAGCCAAGAGCAGTTACAGGATGTTCATAGAAATATTCACTGGTTGGTGGTGTACGTTCGTAATCCAGGAATTTAGTTACCATGACCTGCAATTGTGCAGCATTTTGAGCCGTCATTCTTGCAAAAACAATATCCGGCATGTCGTTGTTGTTCACATCGGCATAAATATTATCCGATACACAATAGCTGTCCCAGATAGGTGAAGTTATGCTGTTGGCAGCATTGGTTCCGTAATCACCAAGCAATAAACATGCAGCAGGCACGATATCCCAGGTGTTATAGGCATTGTTGATGTAGTTTTCTATAATGGTAGCAGTGTTTCCTCCAACCTGCGTGAGGGTAACCACATTGGTTAAAATACCCTGTAATGTTCTGAACTTTCTTATTGAATCGGCCCATTGCTGAAATTCAGGATTGTTGGGAGTAATGATCAGGTATTCGCAACCAGTTTCATCTGTAGTCTGAAAATTTTTGTTATAATTTACCTTTGTAAGTGATTCATAATTCAGCAGCATATCTGAAAGCATCGGATCCCACCAACGGCTTCTCAGCCTGTCTTCGCCAAATTGTCCATTGCCTCCGGCAAAAGTTACTTCTATTTTCAAATCGCGGTAAACAATAAGCTGGCGGGTTACGGGATTATAATGAAAGGGAGTAACTCCAAGCATTACAACATCCAATCCCCTGATTATATCCTTTTTTGACAATAGTATCGGCTCTTCAGGATAAAATTTATTGGCTGAATAAATAGTTTCATCTTTGTTATATTCCAATGGACCTGTCTCAGTTTCCCAGGGTATCCGGAATGCAGGTGCTAAATTCACATTGTTAAGTGTTTCTGACCTGTAAGAAATAATATTTACTGTAGCTTCAGCACCCTGTGGGATGGCAATATAACGCCCTGAGCCGGGAAGATTGGGTGCACCTTCATTGTTGGGCAGAAAATGACCGGGTAGTTCGAGATTTTGCATCGACTCTCCATTGAGCTGAAAGTCAGTCAATGAAAACTCCATTATCGAATAATTCAAAAAAACTTTTGAAGAGTTTTGGGATTCAACAGTATAACCAGCTTTTCCCCAACTGTCATTGTACTTAACATCGCTGGCAAATGCACTTAAAAAACCATAAGCCATAAGAATAACAAGTACCAGGTGTTGCTTCGTATTGCAACAGATAAAAGAATGTAAATACTTTTTCATTGTTTTTGTTTTATGTTACTGAATTCCTGAAATTTCAATAAAGGAGCAAATTTAGATAAATATGAATATCTGCAAAATATTTTTTATAATAGACACAAATCCAGACTGATTGGTTTGTTACAGACATAATTTTTACTAATTCTGAATAGAAAGTCAAACGGTTAATAAAAAACCAGGTTTCTTCATACAAGAAGGAAACCTGGTTTTTATTGAAAATAGTACTGCCTTTCAGACAGGAAAAACTATTTGTTTATGATTATCTTTTCGATGTAAGAGGTATTGTTCGAATACAGGTTAATGAAATACAAACCTTCAGAATAGCCTGTTAAATCAATCTCCCGCATAAAGATTTGGTCGATCATTATGTTTCCTTCTTCGAAAATGACCTTGCCAAGATTATTCATGATTTTCAGATTCATGCTTTCGCTGTTATCTGATTTAAGTTTTACGGTGAAGGAACCATTACTCGGATTCGGATAAATCTCAATCTGAAGGCCGCCGAGAACTTCATTGATACCCAAACATTCACCCACATAAATGATATCTTCAGCAAAATTCTGACATCCATTGGAATCCATATAGGTATAAATGATCTGGTGTTCACCAACAGTTACAACTTCCGGATCGAACCAATATTTATCATTGTCTAAATATACCCCATCTCCGGCATAGATGCCACCCACTGGCTGAGCCGTATTTAGCTCAAAAGCAGGAGTGTAAACACAGGCACTGTCAACTGCCATTTCAAATAAAACTTCCGGTAAAGGATGAACAGTTGCCATCAGCATTTCCGAAACTTCACCTTCACCGCAATCATTTAGAGCCTTTACACTGACATAAGCATCACCGGTAAATTCAGCGTTCCAGTCTACAATACCGATTTGTCCTTCACCACTGATAGTTCCAGCCGTTTCCGGAGTCAGGCTCCAAACATATGATAAGGCATATTCCGCTCCGGTGGTTTCATACAAAGTGTTTTCCGGATTAATACAAAAATCAGTATCTCCTGTTGGCGTTGCACTCATTCCCGGGAATGCAGCCACTTCAATTAAAGCTGTATCCGTCACAGTGAAAATACCATCAAATACTTCAACAATATATAGTGTAGTATCGGTAGGGAATACTTCCGGACTTTGCTCTGTGGAAATAAATCCAGCAGGTATAGAAGACCAGTTATAAGTAAATGTACCCGAGCCACCAATAATATCAACAAATAACTGTGTAGTGTCTCCTTCACAAATCAGCGCCGGATTGGCATAAGCGTCCACAGCAGGAATGCTTTCGCCCACAGCAAGGGTAATCGGAACGGTAACCATTGCCATATCCGGATCATTGGATCCAATATTGATATCGGCCGTATAAATCCCTGCTTCGAGGTCGGAAGCATCAAGCTCCACATTGATTAAAGCTGAATCACCGGGCATCAGGCTTCCGCCATAATTGTCGATCAATAACCAGCCCAATACAAATACTGAATAATCTTCCACTTCGCCGTAGGTTGTTGTTCCGCAGGGATTCGGCTGTTTCTGCATAAGTAATTCTGACCCTTAGCCTGGTTTCACCCGGAACAGCACTGGCCGGGGGAATAATATCAGCAGTATAAGGACCTACACCGGGTGTTCCGCTGACTGTAATTGATTCACCAGTGTCATCAAAGTCCTGGTCCTGGTTCCAGTCAATCCAAATACCACATTCATCAGCAGGCCAAATTGGATTTCCATTAGTTATGGTAATAGGATAACTTTGTCCTGGGCTTACGATGGTTGAAAGGTTAGTATAATCATGATAGTTATCGCAACTCGATGAATTATTAATATCACCGAAAGTAACATTGCTGATGTATTCATCGCAGCCACCGCTTGCGTCGCAATAGTCCTTACCACTTTTCTTATTGTTGATTAAAGGACTAACAGTATATTCAAGCTCAAGTTCACCAACATTTTTAACAACGATGGTTTCAGTTGTAGAAGTCCCAATAACAAGATTGGTGTTGATGGCATCGGGTGTTACGTAAATATGTGGATTTCCCCATTGAATAGAAGCTACTGAAGGAACGGATTCTCCATCATCGTGCATGGCCGTTACACTGTACTGATAAACACCATAATCCGGCAAAACATCGGAATAAGTCAGTTCTGTTGTCGTTCCAAGCAATTCACCTTCCTTGTATACATTAAAATATAAAAATTCCTTACCCTCAAACATCCAGCCCATTGTAACATCGCCAGTAACCTCATCAAGCTGGAGCGTCAGGTTGGTTGGCTTGGGAAGATTATTTGTCACATAGGGAGATACATAAGTCATCCATTTATTGTTACGTGTGTCGGTCCATACAGGGTATACTTTACTTCCCCTTGCGGTTATTCCAAGATAATCACCCATGTAACCCCCAGCAAATCCAGGTACAGGAGATGGAGTAAAGGCAACATCACTTACTTTAAAGTCTTCCCAGGTTTCTCCGCCATCAAATGAATTGGCACAATAAACTTCGTCCTGTGTACTTCCTACGTTGCGGTCATCATAAAAAACCACGCTCAGGATTCCCGACTTCCGGATCACAGCATATCCATGGAAAATAATGCTTTTTACCCATGCCGCAGGGTCCTGGTTGATCTTTAAAGGTGTCGTCCAGGTGGCACCCTCATCAGTTGATTTGATAAGATATATATCTACACTGGTTCCGGTATTCACTCCCGGAACTCCGATGTTTGTCCATACAACATAGATAGTACCGTTAAAAGATCCACCGCTTATGTCGACTGCCATTGAAGGGAAGGAATTTACACGGTGGTTTTTTCCAACTTCAGTGTTCTTATGCCACGGATGTTGTTGATAATTTTTGCAGCAGGTGCAAATGAGGTACCGCCATTGGTGGACTTTGCAAAGCCAAGGCCTTTTCATCACTTGGCCATGAATCATAGATCGCCCATACAGCATAAACCTCGCCATTAGGACCGGTTTGAATATTCACTCCCTGGTCATGGCTGCCTGCATTTACTGCTGGAAATTATGTTCTCAGTGTTCCCCATGTTGTGCCTCCGTTGGTTGATGTTTTTAATACAATCTCATTGTTGTTCGATCCACCAAAATCGGTCCATGCTACGTATAAATTTCCTTCGTAGGGGCTTGATGGGCTATTGTCGATCCACATGTGGTTTTTATCAGTCATACTTCCGGGATTTGGGGTAACCGTTGCTGTGACTCCAGGTCGCACCGTTGTTTGTAGAATATGATATTCCCATTCCATAACTATTCGAAATATAATTGACATACATCCTGGAACCGTCAATATTTATCGCTGTTGTTGGGTCACCACTGTTGCTTCCACCTGCTCCCTGCACTGAACCACCCCAGGTTAATCCGGCATCTTCAGAGAGAAAATAATTTGCGCCATATAACGTCTCCACTAGTAGTGAAAGAATTATTTGAATTTAGGAGAAAATCATTATCGGCCGGGTTCACAAATACTGAGTTTTCCGATTCGGTTACGTTGGTCACATTTGTTACTGCCACATCCGGTGAGTCTTCCTTGCCTCCCTTCACGCTTTTGGCTTTTATCTCACTTCCGGTGTAAACTGCTTCGGGAATTTTCACAACCGGCGCTATCGGTACAAGGCCCTGTTCGGCCATCTTTCTCCAGTAACTCATATTATCAACACGCGTATCTATCGCCGCCTTCTGGCCAGGTTTTACCTTCGATGGATATACCTGCTTCTGGCCATAACTAAGCCCTGAAAACAAGGTAAAAATGAGAACAAATAAAATAATTGTGTTTGCTTTTTTCATGATCATGTTTATTTATTAATTTATTAAATACAATAATGTTGTTCTATTGTTTCAAAAGATTGAACTTTTTTTAAATCCGGATTAAAACCACTATGGGGATCGGGAACATTTTTTTGTAAATGACACCTATAATAGCAAAAAGTTGCACGGATTGGTAGGTAAATACAAGAGCGTGCAAAACTATATAAATTAATTCTAAATTATATTAACAAAGGAAACATTAAATTTACTTAATAAGATGGACTGTGAATGTTGAGGACCTCAATTAATGCAAAAAGCTGCCTGTGAGAGGCAGCTTTTTGTTGTTTATTTTCTTCTAAAATTACTGAATAATAATTTTCCTTGTTTCTTCGTGCCTGTCAGTTTTGAGCTTAATAAAGTAAACCCCCTTCGAAAGATCACTCAGGTCAATATTTAATGTCTTTCCAGTCATAGTTTCCGACTTATCAGAGAATACAACTTTGTTCAGCATATTCATAACTGATAATTCGGTAATACCAACATTATTATCAAAGCTGATCGTGATCCTACCGCTTGACGGGTTGGGAAAAATCTGAATACCTGTCAAATCGGCTTTTTCGTTTATCCCGGTACAAATGGAACAAGCTATATCGAAACCTTCCGAAAACTCACCAGTACCACAGATTTCATTGTAACCCTTAACCTTAATGGTTGCTGTTCCTTCCCAGTTCAGTGTCCAGGTAACAGTAGCTGTTAATCCATTGCTCAAAATTGTTCCGGCTTCTGCAGGTAAAAATTCCCAAATGTAAGATTCAGCATAAGTCGCTCCGGTGGTAATGTACTGTGTCGGTCCTGCCCAGTTGGTGCAAATAATATTTTCACCAGTTGGTGTTCCTGGAATTTCAGGAACTCCGGATATCGTTATATAATTTTCTATGACTACAGTGCTGGATTCTACACCATCAGAAACTGTCAGGGTAACATCAAAAGTACCAGGATTAAAATAAGTTACCAGTGGATTCTGGTTTGTTGAGGTACCGGGTGAGCCACCTTCAAATGTCCATTCCCAGCTGATGGCACCTCCGGTTGAAAGATCATAATAATTAATGATTTCCTCTACACAAGCTTCTGTGGTATTGGATTCGAATATCGCCTGGAGGACTTGTTCGCCGACAGTCAGGGTAATAGGTACAGTTACCATTCCCATATCCGGATCATTAGATCCGATGTTGATGTCCGCTGTATATACTCCTTGTTCAAGATCAGCTGCATCAAGGGTAACATGAATTTCACTTGAGTCACCAGCTGCTATTGTTCCACCATAATTATCAATCATTAACCATCCAAGTACATACATCGAATAATCTTCTACTTCACCATAGGTTGTTGTTCCGCAAGGATCTAAAGAACCTGTCCATATAATCCTTACCCTCATTCTTGTTTCACCAGGAATGGCACCTGCTGGTGGTAAAATATTTGCGGTATATGGACCATTTCCTGGAGTACCTGAAACCGTAATATTTTCACCAGCATCGCTGAAATCCT
>CAVPJF010000029.1:0-55288 GCA_963705185.1 uncultured Bacteroidales bacterium | reverse complement strand
GATCATGGTTCCAGTCAACCCAAATACCGCATTGGTCAGCAGAATAATGGATTACCATTGGTGACAGTGATGGGATAAGTCTGGCCCAGACTTACAATAGTTGATAAGTTCGTATAATCATGATAGTCGTCGCAACTGGATGAATTATTAATATCACCGAAAGTAACGTTGCTGATATATTCATCGCATCCACCACTGGCATCACAGTAATCTTTTCCTTTTTTCTTGCTGGTGATCAGCGGCGAAACTGTATAAACCAAATCGAGTTCACCGACATTTTTTACAAGAATTGTATCTGTTGTTGATTCACCAAGAGCAACGGTTACATTAATGGCATCAGGGGTAACTGCAATGTGAGGATTTCCCCATTGGATGGAGGCTGAAGAAGGAACTGATTCACCTTCATCGTGCATGGCTGTTACTCCGTATTGGTAAACACCATAATCCGGTAATACATCCGAATAAGTTAAGTCAGTTGTCGTTCCCAGTAATTCTCCATCCCTGTAAACATTGAAATATAGGAAAGGCTTCGAACCATCAAACAACCAGTTAAGGGTGGTTGCTCCTGTAACTTCATCAAGCTGAACGGTCAGGCTGTTTGGCTTGGGAAGATTATTGGTCACATAGGGAGATGTGTAAGTCATAAACAAATTGTTGCGTGTATCTGTCCATACCGGATATACTTTACTCCCTCTTGCAGTTATTCCAAGATAATCACCCATATAACCTCCGGCCAATCCAGGCATTGCTGATGGAGTAAAAGCTACATCACTTACTTTAAAGTCTTCCCAGGTTTCTCCGCCATCAAATGAATTGGCACAATAAACTTCGCACTGTGTACTTCCTACGTTGCGGTCATCATAGAATACAACGCTCAGGATTCCCGACTCCGGATCACAGCATATCCATGGAAAATAATGCTTCTTGCCCATGCCTGCAGGGTCCTGGTTGATCTTTAATAGGTGCCGACCAGGTTGCTCCCTCATCCGTTGATTTGATCATATAAACATCTGCACTGGTTCCGGTATTCACTCCCGGAACTCCGATGTTTGTCCATACAACATAGATAGTTCCGTTATAAGAACCTCCGCTGATGTCAACTGCCATTGAAGGGAAGGAGTTCACACGGTGATTTTTTCCAACTTCAGTAGTTCTTATGCCACGGATGTTGTTGATAATTTTTGTAGCAGGTGCAAATGATGTTCCGCCATTGGTGGACTTTGCAAAGCCAAGGGCCTTTTCATCACTTGGCCATGAATCATAAATCGGCCCATACAGACATAAACCTGTCCATCGGGGCCGGTTTGAATATTCACTCCCTGGTTATGGCTGCCTGCATTTACAGCTGAACTTATGTTCATCAGCGTTCCCCATGTTGTGCCTCCATTGGAAGATGTTTTTAAACAAATCTCATTATTGTTCGATCCACCAAAATCGGTCCATGCTACATATAAATTTCCTTCATAAGGGCTTACCGGCTATTGTCGATCCACATGTGGTTTTTATCCGTCATACTTCCCGGATTTGGGGTAACCGTTGCTGTACTCCAGGTGGATCCGTTGTTAGTAGAATATGCATATTCCCATTCCATAACTATTCGAAATATAATTGACATACATCCTTGAACCATCAATATTTATTGCTGTTGTTGGGTCACCACTGTTGCTGCCGCCTGCTCCCTGTGCTGATCCGCCCCAGGTTAATCCTGCATCTTCCGAGAAAAAACCATTCGCGCCATACAGTGTACCTACATGTCCTCCACTCCATGATGTTGAATTGTTGGAGTTCAGAATAAAATCATTATCGGCCGGATTCACAAAAACGGAGTTTTCCGATTCGGTAACATTGGTTGCATTGGTTACCGGCACATCGGGTGAATCTTCCTTGCCACCTTTTACACTTTTAGCTTTTATTTCGCTTCCGGTATAGATGGCTTCAGGAATTTGAACAACCGGAGCAACAGGAACAAGGCCCTGGTCTGCCATCTTTTTCCAGTATCCCATATTATCAACTCGGGTATCTACCGATCCTTTCTGTCCATTTTTAGTCTTGGAAGGAAATACCTGTTTCTGGGCATAAGTAAGCCCTGAAAACAAGGTAAAAATCAAAACAATTAAAATAAATGTGTTTACTTTTTTCATGATCATGTTTATTAAATTTTTTATAAAATACACTTACGTTTTTGAATATTGTTCAGAATGATAAATCTATAATTTTTATGGAAATTCTTATAAAGGGATTTGTAATCATTTTTCTAAAGGACATCTTGTTTAATACTAAAGTTGCATGAATTGATAGTAAAATACAAGAGATTGTTATGTGATAATTTGTATCATTTAAAGAGACAAAAATTTGAATTTTTATTAAAATAATAAAAGCAGCCCGACGACAGACTGCTTTTATTTTATTATCTTACTAAATGATTACTGAATAACTAATTTTCCTTGTTTCTTCCTGCCTGTCAGTTTTGAGCTTAATAAAGTAAACTCCCTTCGAAAGGTCACTCAAGTCAATATTTAATGTCTTTCCAGTCATTGTTTCCGATTTATCAGAGAATACAACTTTGTTCAGCATATTCATTACTGAAATTTCGGTCATACCAACATTGTTATCAAAGCTGACAGTGATCCTTCCATTTGACGGATTGGGATAAATCTGAATGCCGGTCAGATCAGCTTGTTCATTTATCCCTGTACAAATGGAACAAGCTATTTCGAAACCTTCCGAAAATTCTCCTTCTCCGCAAGGTTCATTGTAACCTTTTACTCTGATGGTGGCAGTTCCTTCCCAGTTTAATGTCCAGGTAACAGTAGCTGTTGTTCCTGTTCCGGAAATGGTCCCTGCTGCTGCCGGCTGAATTTCCCAAATATAGGATTCAGCATTGGTCGCTCCGGTGGTAGTATATTGGGTGGGTCCATGCCCAGTTAGTGCAAATTTCATTTTCACCTTCTGGATGTTCCGGGAATTTGCGGAACAGACATCACAGTAATATAATTTTCCATGACCACAGTGCTTGATTCAACGCCATCAGAAACAGTTAATGTAACATCAAAGGTTCCGGGATTAAAATAAGCCACCATTGGATTCTGGTTTGTGGATGTAGCCGGGGAGCCACCTTCAAATGTCCATTCCCAGCTGATAGCACCACCTGATGACTGATCATAAAAATTAATAATTTCCTCAGTACAGGTTTCTGTTGTACTTGAATTGAACATGGCCTGCAGCGATTGTGAAATTCCGAGGAAATCGAGGTATAAAGACATCAGTTCTTCCTTGGTTGAAGGAGATGCACCATCTACCAAACCCCCAAATTCATGGGAAGTTCCAATCGTTTTATAAGTACCGCCATCATAAGCCACACCTGTTCCATAAACCGGTGACTGGTTGACAAATATTTTAACTGCCGGACCAATGGGTTCAAGATGATCCATATAATTGTTATCACCATGTATAATTAAAAGATAATCCTTCTACAAAGGTTCCTGCCTGCCCTGCCACTGTGCTCATGTCACCATTAGCCATCAGCAGTTCCATCAATTTTGAACATTGAATGAACGGCTGTTGGTGCATCATAAGCCCAGGTATCGCCACCTTCCATGTACATGCTGCCACCATTATTAAGATAATCAGCCAAAGACTGGCCTTCGGCAGAAGACAAGTACATGATTGCTTGAATAAATTCCAAGACATACAAAAACCGTTGAATAAAGGTTAAGATCAGCCGGGATATGTAGTCAGTTGACTCAAAGGCAATATCCATATCATCAAGAGCAGCTTCCATGTGAGGAGCAGAATTATCATTTCCATCAAGATCAATAATTAAAACCGGAATCTGACCGATCACTACATCAAAGTTTCCTGTTCCTGTAATACCAAGATCCGCTGACATATCGAAATTAATTTCGACCATATGGCCGGCAGGGGTATTTGCAGCAGCAGTAACACTGAATATTCCCGAAGCATTGCTGCCTCCCAAAATATTTCCATAATTCACCTGGGCAGTATTAATTGTTAAAAAGGGATCCATTTCAGAGATTTCACCTACCAGGTTAAAGGCTTCGGACGATCCGGTATTTTCTGCAGTAATAACAAGGTTTACTGTTTCACCCGGATCAATTTTTCCATTGTTGTTGCCAGCCAGGATCAGAAATTGTTACTTCACCCAATTCCAAGAACCGGAGCATGTCCTCCTATGGTCAAATTACTGGTCCATGTATCATCGCTACCACCGTTGGCCTCAACATTGATTAATACATAATGTCCGTCAGGAATATCATTTGCTACATCAAAAGCAAATGCATCTGTTGCCATTATAACCTCATCGGGACCAATGTTTCCGTATGAATGGGTATTATCAGTAAATGTGATGTAAGGATCAGTTGTCGAAAGAGTAACAACCACATTGGTAGCCTGAGCAATACCAACATTTTTTACTGCAAGAGATAATAAAATTGATTCACCATAATCCATTAATCCATCACCATTTCCACCTGTAAGGTCATTCAATGGTAAGAATCCTTTACTACATATGGACCGCTTTGTGGAATAACAGGTATATCAGCCTGATAGGGAAGATGATTATGGGAAGTCACCGTTACTTTAGCCATTCCCGGATTTTGTACCGGTCTCATCAAAGACAATTTCAGCATTTCCACTTGCATCGGTATAAGCCACACCATAAATGGTCAGGTCATCATTTGAAACACATACCATTGCATTTTCCAATGGGCCTCCGGTTCCAAGAACATTTACAGTAAAATTCGACAAGCCAAGGAAAAGCTGGCCATCATGAGTCGCTGTTATATTGGCCGGCTGCAAGGTCCAGGGTTCAATTGAAGCATCGCCCAGCCATAGATATGTACGGACATTTGAACGGCCCAAATCGCCATGAACATTTAAAACAGTAATATTTGCGAAATTTGTAACATAACCAATGTTATAAATCCCTTCTTCAAAAACTGCCTTATACATTTCCTTATCATAATCATGATTTGGAATTGTATAGGAAGGAATGATAGCGCTATTTACTGCAACAGAAGCAACCGGAGATTTCATAAACGACTCAGCAAGGCAATTACCGGCATGAGCAACAATATCCATATTATCGCAGCAAACATCAAAAAAGACAAATAAACGATCCTGGTTAGTAAGCTGGTTTACATGCTGTGCAGTGAAGCTGCCTGATGGGCTCCATTCCCAAAGTTCAGTAGCACTTCCATGGCCGCGGTAATTAAAAATTCCGCAGGAATTTGCATTCACATAATTGACTACCTGAGCATTGGTATATCCGGCTCCGCCATAAGCCTGCTGAAAAATTGGAACCTGGAGTGAATAGGGGAATGTCCTGATCTGTTCACTGCATAACGTATATTTGCCCGGGTATTCTTCCATGTGGGCAATCAATATGCTATTTTCAGCCCAGTTGGTGCTTGCATCCGGATTGAAATAGTGATCCATGGTTTTCTGGATTTGCAGATCCAATTCTGCTAAATTATCATAAACAATCCTTCCGATAGCAATATCGGCATAATGATCATCCGGCCCGTCCATACAAGTGTACCAGCTATCGGAATAGGATGCATCTTCTCCTCCGGGAGCCCAATAAAACATCGGTACATCATTGGTTCCCGGAGGATTACCGCCATTCGGATAAGCATCACCAACCATCAGAATATATTCAAGTCCATCATTGTTATAAAGCTGAGTAATATAATCCTTAAAATTCTGAGGCGTAATGAAACCTGTCTGGAGTGTTTTTACCTCAACCCTGAATCCCTGCTGGTTTTTCCAGTCAACCAAAGGCTGGATGGAACCAAGCGCTTCGGTATTTGTAATGATGAGGTATTTGATATCATCATTGCTCTTTGGATTCATTGAATAACCAAGTGATTGGAAATTCAGAATCTGAGCCTGATACATTTTAAAGAAGTTCGGGTTTACTTGCTTATCCGGATTAAAGATAAAACCGGGATCGGTATCATAAAACTCAATTTCCAGCCTGATGTGGGTTATTACTTCCAGCTCCTTTGTAGAAGTGTTGTAATTAAATGGAACCACATGTAAACCAGCTATTTTCACATCTCTCCAAATACCGGGCTGATCCATATATACCTGGTTGACAGGATAGGTATTGGGCAGGGAATAGAACTTCTGGTCCATCACGAACGCTTTATTCTGTCCACCCGGATTATCGGTTGTTGGAGTTTGAAATGGATAAACAAGGTAATTCTGCAATTTAATAGTTTCTTTTTCAAGGATATTTACCCTGACCAACTGATTACCCGGAAGACCAATCAGTTCACTGATCATGGGTAGCTCGGGCTTACCAATGTCCTTGGTTGTTCTGTCTTCGATCAATTCCAGGCGCTGAAAGGTACGCCCTTCCTGTGCATATTCTGTAACATACATCCCTGATATGGTTAGATCAAGGACAACTTTTGATTGATCCTGTTCTTCGATCAGAACCTGAGGTGTTCCCGGAATATCCGAGGTAAAACTGACCCAGGTTTTCTGAGCCATAGCGCTAAAAGAAAGCACTGTTAAAACGGTTACATAGAATAAAAGTCTTTTCATTTTATTTAAAGTTTAGGATTCTCAAACTATAAAAGCCGAAATTAAATAAAATATCCCAATCAGGACTAGTTCAATTTATTTCGTCAATATTAATTTCTCTATATAATTCTGGTTATCCGATTCAATCCTGATAAAATAAATTCCTGATTGGAATTCAGTAATTGAAAAATCCATTTGATAATTTCCCGGAACCTGATTTTCACGTGCTGATAAAACTTTTATCTCCTGTCCAACACAATTCAGCATCACAACTTTTAAGGAGGTTTCTTCGGTCAAAATATATTGAACCGAAAATTTTCCGGTTGATGGATTGGGGTATGCAGCAAAACCATGTTCATCTATTTCATTGATTCCTGTGCTTAAAACAATAGATATTGCATAAGAGGTCGGTAAACAGTTATATCCTGAAACGATTAATTGAGCCTCACCAATAGAAGCAAATGCAGGGTCGATATTAATCTGAGCCATACCTGAAGCATCAGTTTTTGCCGTACCATACAATATTCCATCCATTAAAATGGAACAGGTAAAGTTTTCCATTGGAATACCATTACTGTTAACTGTAACTGATGTCGATGCTGCACTGATCAGAATTTCACTTTCATAAGCAGTTTGAATTGCAATAGGTTCAGCTGTCCAAAGAGAAAGTGTTGGGTCGCCAAGAATATTGATATCATAAAAATTCCAGCGCAATGCACCTTCTTCCCACTGTCCCGGAGCAGTTACCCAGGGAGCTGTTTGAATTTTAGCTTCAACAAATGCAGCACCGATATGATTGATTTTTTCGTGGTATAATGCATCTACCATTTCACGATGCAGGTGGGCTGCCGGACCTTCAGTTTGTCCTTCATTGAACCAGCCATACCTGGAATTCCCGACAACCGCTACGGCAAAATTTTCAATGCTTGCCATTTTTTCCATGATGCAATCACTGTCATCGAATGCTCCACAGATACAACCATGCGAATGAAAAATTGTATAATTATGATCGACACCATTTGCTCCATAAAAATTTCCATTCGTAATGTCGGAATTACTCATGTAAGCAACATAAGTTGAATTTGCATGACCCACATGGTGAACATACTGCTTTCCTGAATTGATTGCGGTAATTAAATCATTGGCTCCCCATGACTGGTTCTCCTCATAAAGTTTCTGGAAATTATAGGTTTCCGGAACTCCCCAGGTTTCGTAACCATTATCGGTGCGATGTCCGATCAGTAATTCAAGGTAGTCCGATCCCCAGGTTTCATAAGGGTTCTCCATACAGCCATTCACCGGCCATCAAAGCATTGTTAAATTCACCCAAAACCGGATTATTCTGGTAAGAGATGGTTTTATGGAGCATATTGTTCAACTCAGTTACATTACTGAACGAGAAACGCCCAACTGCAATTTCCGGTAATAAATCGTCCTCACCCGGCTCACCCCAGGAATTATCGCCATCCGTGTTCCAGTTTCCATCCAGTGCAGAATAATAAAGGTCGGCAGGAATATTGTTATCCTCATAGCCACTACCTGACACTGCATAACAATAAAAACCCCTGTAAGGCACATGCTCAACATCTCCACCTAATAAAACATATTCTACGCTGTGATCCTGGTATTCCTGGATAATATAGTTCCTGACTTTTTCTGTTAAGTCCTGTCCGGTTCCACTGGTATTGATGGTTTCTCTTGTTACAACCTGAGTTTTTATGCCTCTCTCCAGGTAGACATCAATCAGTTCCTGAAAATTGCTGACAAACTGCGCAGGCGTAATGATGAGTAATTGATAGTCATCTCCGCTTTTTGATGCTGAAGGATATTCAGATACCATCTCCGGATTCTGTGAAAAAGATTTTACTCTTTTATCAATGCTTCCTGATGATTTTAAATTTTCAAGAGCTTTTACCGATTGGGAAGACAGGTTCTGTTAGTAACTTTTATCGTGACTTTTTTATAAACCGATACCACTCCGGTAACAGGATTGAACCTAAGAGGTGTAAAGGTTGATAAAGCAAAAGCATATCCATTCAGGTAACTGGTGATGAGCTGTCCGGTAGGACTGGCCGGATAATTTGCATTGGTTTGATAAACTAATTCATTCATGGCAAATGTACCATTCCCGTCAACAGATAAAGGCCTGGAAGCTTGCTGGGGATAAATTTTGTAAACTCCGGTAAGCTGAATTTCTTCTTCACCAATAAATTCAATTGAAACAGCTTTTTCTCCGGGAAGAAGCAACAGTTGAACGGATTGATAAGGTAAAGCTGGTTCACCTGTTTTTCCGGTTATCAATGTGTTCTCAAAATGAATCAGTTGAAATTCTCCGGAAGGAATAATTGTTGGATTGCCGAAATAGTAGGTTTTTTCAACAATTCCGGCATTCAGCATAAGCACCGAAGCCATCATTAAAACGAAAAAGTAGAATTTTTTCATAATCTGTTAGTAAATATAAATTAATATAATGAAATTGGAATGTAACTCATGGCCATAAAGACAATGGTATCTTTTAAATAGTTGTTTGAACGGCATCAAATTTATCCTTATACCGACGCCAAAGGTATACAGTTTCGTGAAAACCACCCAAACTTTTATTCAGTATATTTTCGGGCATAAAAAAATAAGCAGCTAACCTTTAAGTTGCCGCTTATTTAAGGCTCTTAAATTATTAATCAGAATGAAGATATTTTTTTGGTAAATATCTTATCTCCGGCTTTTAGATTCACAGAAATAAACTCCAGGAACAAATTCCTGTGTATTCAATTCTCAATTTATGATTTCCTGCTTCCATATGCGATTGTGGAAGGGTGTAAACAACTTTTCCAATCACATTGTAAACTGTAAGATCGACAGTTTCATTTTCTGAAAGATAAAAAGAAACGTAGGTCTGTTCACCAAAAGGATTTGGATAAACATTGAATTCATTCAATTTCATCTGTTTCAGGTAAACCAGTCTGATTAATTGCAAATTGAACCAGCTCTTCGGTATTTTCAAAGTCATTGTTCTGATAAATCAGGCTGAAATCATTTTGCATGAGTGTAAATCCGGCAGTTCCACCAACGAGACCATCACCGCCAGAATCATATATGGCAAAGGTGTAACAATCATTTTCGGTCAGAATAAAGAGTATCCTTGATAAACTCCTGAGCATTTACATAAGGTCCACCTGAAAAGAGTACTTCACCTGCTGAATTTTTGCATTCCCAGGTTGTTTCATCAGGATTGTCATCGAGCTTGATGAAGACATAAACGTTGGGAACGACTTCCATGGCAGAAATAAACGAAGTTGCCGTGGTATCGTTTGAATGTTTCTTCATCAGGATTACCATTGGGATTCGTTGTATAAATCAACCAAGTCATTATTTTCCAGAAGAGTGAAACTCGCAGACAGGAAGATCTACCATGTTCGCTTTCGCCATAACTCAAGGTTACCGCTCCACTGGATATGTATTTACAGTTTCATTATTAATCATGTAATTAATATTCGACCGAAGTCAGTTCTTCTGCTCCTTCATTGATGAGGTTTACACGTGGAGCCAACTTCTCCTGAGCAATTGGTCACTGGTACCATGTGTATGGCCATACAACCGGCATTGTTATAATACATTGGCATCAGGTCCTCCAGAGCAACTGTGTATCCCTGCAGGATTTCTTTATTTGTATTATTTTGGATAAAGGCAACAAAGTCAATATTGTCATAATCCCAGCCGCATTCAATGGAAAATTGAGCATCACCGTTTGTGTGGTTTGGCTTGAAAAATCCAGGGGTGTGCCATTTGCACCGGGAACCATCAACCTGTTTACATGATTAACTTCTGTTAATCCGCCCCAGTTTTCAGGGATATGCGATTCGGTTACCGTAAACTGCATAACCAGGTTTGTTCCAGTGTAAGGTTCAACCATTTCCATTGTAAACCATAACCGTATAATTCAAGCCGTCGTTAAAACCATTTACTGCAATGGTAAAATTGGAAGGAATGGCCATTCTCTGGTTAACTTTAGCCAGATAGGATGGGTACATATTTCCACTTGCACCAACTCGGATAAGAATACCGTCAAATTTTACTGTTGGAAATCCTGTAATACCATAATAATTATTCCTGGCATTTGAATAGGTATTTGCATAGGGATCTCCATTGTGATTGGCGATGGGTGCGACAGGATCACCATTGCTTACCAGTGCTGCAACTCCTTGTGCTGCAGCTGGACAAAAACTTCACCACGTACCGGTTGCGTCCTCTACGACAACCTTGTCACGCGGAACCTGCTGGGCAATCACTGCTATCGCAATCATTGCCGTCATTAAAGAGAGAAAAATTCTTTTCATAATATTCAAATTTAGATTTAACTTAATGTATTAACACGCAAATATATAAATAAAAAAGTTAACGAATACAAAAATAAATTACTCAGTCAAAAAAAAACCCTGCAATTGAGGTGCAGGGCTTTTTTGCAAAATTATTTATTTATTATCATTTTCCTGTTTACCAGGAGGTCTTCTGCCTTCAATCCTGATAAGGTATATTCCCTGTTCAGCATTTAATTGAATAGTTTGATTGTAAACTTTATCAACTTTGATGTTTTGAGCCTCATATACCAATTTACTTTGTGCATTGTAGATTCGGATAGAGATCACTTCATTGTTGTTGCCATTCAATTCAATTGTAAAGTTTCCATTATTCGGATTGGGAGAAACAGAAACCTTAAACCCGGCCAGGTTTTCGCTGACACCACTGGTATGAACCGCAAGGGTCATTTCATCCGAAATATTCTCCGCAATGCTTCATTGACTGCAGTCAATGTCAGAGTTACTTCTTCTACATGAAATATCATTTGTACCCGGAGTATAAACAGGATTTACTGATTGTAGCATCATCAAAGGTTCCATCACCTGAAGTTGACCATGATAATGATGAATAATTTGCGGCTTAGCTCCGGTTATGGTAAATGTTTCATCAGAATTGATCTGATGATCCTCGCCGGCAAAAGCAGTTGCAACCGGGAGCACAGTAACAATCATTTCGGAAGTAACTGCAGGACAGGGACCATTTCCCATCGCACTCAGGGTCAGTGTCACAGTTCCGAGTGAAGCATCATTTAAACCAGGAGTATAAGCCGGATTCAGTAAAGCAATATTATCAAAGGTTCCGTCTCCTGATGTTGTCCACTCAACTGAAGAATAATTTTCCGCAGAAGCTGAATATAATGATAACGGGAGATTGCTGCAAGTTGCTAGCATTTTCGCCAGCAAAAGCTGTTGCTGCTGCCTCAAATGTCAATAGGATATCATCAGCTGCTGATCCGCATGGTGCATTTCCTGTAACACTCAACATCAATGTAACCGATCCTGTTGCGATATCTCCTGAACCCGGAGTATAAACCGGATTGATAATATTTGCATCGTCGAAATGTTCCATCGCCGGAAGTTGTCCATTCAACCGATTCATAATTTTCTGCGACTGCATTTACCAATTCATAAGTAGCATCACTGCAA
The DNA here is from genome assembly GCA_963705185.1 of uncultured Bacteroidales bacterium. Classification (GTDB taxonomy): domain Bacteria; phylum Bacteroidota; class Bacteroidia; order Bacteroidales; family JAADJA01; genus JAADJA01. Next base: position 43,235 of record CAVPJF010000029.1, on the reverse strand, counting down.
ACAAATGCATCCTCTCCGGCAACTGAAACTGGAGCAGAATGAATAGTCAGTGTCATATTATCAGTAACAGTATTTTCCGGGCCATAAGCCGTCAAAGTAAGGATAACTGAACCATTGCTGATATCCAATGTACCGGGAGTATAAACCGGAGTCAATGTTTGGCTATTGTCGAATGTACCATTACCTGAAGTCGTCCAGTTTACAACATTATACAAAGAAGCCGATCCATCGCAGGCATAGGTATCTCCTTCACAAATGGTTCCATCCTGACCGGCATAAGCAGTTGTCATTGGAGGTGCAGGCAAAATGATGAAATCAAGCCATACACAGTCCCCACCGGTTGAAACACTGACATCTTTGCTGTAAGCCCATTTAAAAGTATGGGTTCCGGCTGTTATGGCATAAGCTGCCCGATCCCAGCCGACCTCACCGGACCATGAGGAAAGTTCAACGTTATCAATATAAAATTTGAGAAAGTCATAGTTTGATTCGGATGAAACCTTAAACCAGAATGAAATACTGTCACTGCTGAATACTTCATATTCAAGCGAGAGCCAGTTGCTTTGATTATCATTGATGTCTCCTGATTTGATACAATAGGTTCCCTCATATGGAGTTTGCTGCGAAACAGCCCAATTTGAATTTCCGCCTGTCGTCCAATCAAACTGGCTCATATCGCCGGTTTCCCAGTCTTCTACGATCAAACCAATGGTCGCACCAAAATTTTCCTGAACATTATATCCACCGGATGTTACATCGTACATAAAACTTACTGCGGTTCCAACAGGTGCAGCGGCTGCAACTGTTACATTAAACACGGCCTCTTCCATAAGTCCTGCGCCAATTACATTATAATCATAATGTTGTGTTATTAAGGGTAATAAATCCACTTGAACAACTTAGGGTTCCAATGGCTCCTAATGCATGATAAGATCCGTTATTGTAAGTCGGAATAACTACATCAGCAGTTTCTCCCGGGTCAAGCCGTCCGTTATCATTGCCTTGTGAATCATCGATTGACAACGTTCCAAGTTCAAGCAGTGGGCCGTGACCTTCCACACTGAAGAAAGTAGTCCAGGTACCTGTGCCATCAGTAGCATTCATTTCGAAGACAACCATATGCATATCCGGAATGTTATTTGCTACGTCCCATGCAAATCCGCCAGCAACAACTGCTGTTGCTCCGGCAACTACTGTTCCGTAAGGTTCAGTATTGTCGGTGATGGTTACATATGCATCAGCTGTTTCAATGGTTACTACCACATTGGTGGCATCTTCAATACCCACATTTTTTACAGTAATAGAGGCAAGGATGGATTCTGAGGTTTCCATAATACCATTTCCGTTTCCGGCGGCATCGTCAATTTCGACGCCATTCTGAACAATATAGGGTCCTTCAGGTGGAATTACTTCAACGAGAGAAGTATACCTGTAATAATTTTGTTTGGTCACAGTTACCAAAATATGGTCTGGAGGCTGCTGTGCAGGAATTGTAATCGACAGTGGAGCTCCCGTTGCAGTTGCTGTTGCAATGATTTCTCCATTGACAGTCAATGCAATGAATGCATCTTCATTTGCTGTTACATCAAAACTTGTAACTCCGGCATATAGAATTGGATTGTGCACCACGGTTAAGTTTTGCGGCACTTCAGAGTAAAGATTAAGAAATGCATCGCCATGATGATGAAATAAATTATAGGTTACCTCTTTATTATCGGTATTATACGGCCATGACGATTGCTGAAGGAAATATTTACCAGCTGCATTGGCGAATCCCGGCATAAGTCCTCGTGAGGGTGGAGTTGTTCCGTATTGCGGCATAAAATCAGGCCACATGTTGTCAAAGGCTCCCCAAACATAGGTATCATTTACAAATGAATAAGATACCTCAGAGTCACCTATTGAACCTAATGCTCCGGAATTATTGCCTCCGGAAGTATGACGATGAAGCTTTTCAACCAGGCATTCTCCAGAGTAATTGTATTTTCCGGTTAAGCAATTGACTGACCAAATATAAGTGAGATCGGTATTGTTAAGGCTATTGACATGACTATTTGAAAAATCAGGCTCTCCCCACAAAGTTTCTGCTCCATGATCACGATGAAGCAGGATGAATGCTCCATTGTTGATACCTGTCACAACATTAGTTCCTGTTCCGTTCCATGTGCAATTAACTCCACCTGGAGTAGCCGGAATGTAACCGAGTCCGTTGGGTCCGAATATATTCACTACAGTGCTTGTATTCGTTGCGGTTGACCAGGGACCTGTTTGCGGATTTCCATTATAAATAGCATTAACCCGGTTTGTAGTTTTACCTAATTCCTGTTCCCAAAAACCGGCAACTGACTCAGTACATATCTGGAACCATCTTTCGGTCTGGTATCCAAGACAGGTCATTGGATGATCGTAGAAATCCGGATCTGTGGGAGGGGTTCTTTCATAATTGATAAACTTAGTGACCATGGTTTGAAGCTGAGTCGCGTTATTAGCAGTCATCCTTGCAGCTATTATATCCGGCATCTGGTTGGCATTTACATCAGCGTATATATTATCCGAAACACAATAATTGTCATAGTAAATATTGGAGATGTCAACACTGTTAGCCGCATTTGTACCATAATCGCCAAACAGCATAATTGCTGCTGGCGGAATGTCCCAGGTGTTATAAGCGTTGTTAATATAATTCTCAATGGTTACAGCATTGTTGCCTCCAATTTCACCAAGAGTAACAACGTCCGTTTTGATTCCTTGTAATGTCCTGAATACTCTTATTGAGTCAGCCCATTGCAAAAATTCAGCTCCATTGGGTGAAATGATCAGGTATTCGCAACCTGTTTCGTCAGTAGATTGAAAAGATTTGTTATAATTCATTTTTGGAAGGGATTCATAATTCAGCAACATATCTGAAAGCATCGGATCCCACCAGCGGCTCCTTAAACGATCCTCTCCAAAATGACCATTACCGCCTTCGAAAGTAACTTCAATTTTGAGGTCGCGGTAAACGATCAGTTCTTTGGTCACCGGATTATATTGAAATGGAGTGACTCCAAGTATTACAGCATCTACTCCTCTGACCTGCGTAACTTCAGAAATGATTACCGGATTTGCAGGATAAAATTCATTTTTTGAATAAATGTTTAAGTCCTTATTGTAAACAAGCGGACTATCATCATTAGCCCAGGGGATCTTAAAGGCCGGAGCCAAATCAACATTAGTAAATTTTTCTGTCCTTGATGCTGTTACCTGAAACTGAACTGCAGCTCCCTGCGGAATTGCAAGATAACGGCCATCACCCGGAAGGTTGGGGGCACCTTCGTTATTTGGCAGAAATGTACCCGGGAGTCCGATGGCATCCATCGATATTTCGTTAATTAATTCCTTTGAAAGTGTAAAAGTGTTGATCGAATAATTTACCTCTACACTTGTCGATTTTTGATTTGTCAGCATAAAGCCCTGCTTCCCCCAACTATCAGAATACTTAAAATCATCTGCATAAGTAATTCCTGCAATGAAGAAAGCAAGAACTAAAAGCATTAACCTGGTTTCTTTTTGTAATAAGCGTTTCATAATTAATTTAATTAGTTATTATTTTAATTAGTTATCGAATTCAAATCAATTTTATCCTTTTATTAGAACCTAAAAGTATTTATGTCCTCATTATCAGTAATCATCGTTATACTTTTCTTTGCGTCAAGAGTTATCATTCAAGGCGGTATAGTTATCTGATAATAATTTTTTCGGTCAAAATTATTTGTTTTTCAATTATAACAATAAAATATATTCCCGGATCAATATTTTCTAAATTCAGATCGAATGATAAATTAGTTTTATTAACTGAAATTTTTTCATCATAAACGATTTTCCCAAGATTATTAAGTATCCGAACCTCAATCTGATCACTTATATTCTTAGGAAAGGTTATATTAACCAATCCGTTGGATGGATTGGGAGAAATTATCATGTCGTTTTCATGAGTTTCTTGAATTGCTTCCCAGGTTACAAAAAGGGTCAGTTCATCGGAGAATCCACTCTCACCACATTCATTTATTGCCCGAACCTTTAATTTGACATCACCCATCCAATAATCTGTAAAATCAATGATGCATGATGTTCCATTATTTTCAAGTGTTTCAATTGCATCTACTGGCTCGGCAACCCATTCATAACTCTCAGCATTTGAAACAAGGAGAGTTGTATATTCATATTCAGAATACGGATGCGAATCGGGCCATATATTCCCTTCGGGCATTTCAGGTACTTCAGGAACTGTGATAACAGTAATATAATCCTCCTGTGTAAGGGTCTGCGAATCACTTCCATCTGAAATGGTAAGTGTGACATCAAAAATTCCCGTTGCATTATAAGTAATAGAAGGATTTTGCTGAGTAGATGATGAGGGTGTTCCACCAGGAAAACTCCAGCTCCAGGAAGTAATATTTCCGCTGGAATAATCTGTGAAATTTACAACATCACCTTCACATATTTCCGTTTGATCGGCTGTAAAAAATGCAACCAACCCCTGAATGGCCCCAGAGGGAAGTATGATGTAATCAACCCATCCGCAGTCTGAACCGGTGGAGACAGAAACATCCTTGGAATATTCCCATTTAAAAGTATGCTGTCCGGAAGTAACAGGATATGAAGATTCACTCCAGGAAACCTCTCCTGACCATTCTTCCTGCATAGTATTATCGATGTAAAATGTCAGAAAATCATAGGTGCTTTCGGAAGATACTTTTTTAAAGAATGAGATTTCACCATTAGCCAGAACATTGTATGAAATGGTCAAATAAGACGATTGGTCATCATTTATATCGCCTGACTTTGCACAATACGTTCCTTCATAAGGATTAACATTGGTAATTGTCCAGTTGTTATTGCCACCGGTTTCCCATTCGAACTGGCTGAAGTCACCTGTTTCCCAATCCTCAACAATAAGGCCGACAGAGAAACTCATCAAAAATGTATTGGTATAAGTTCCGCTGTTTGCATCCACACTAAAATTAACCGTAAAGCTTTCACCTGGAGGTGTTGCTTCTGCTATCGACAAGGTAAATGTACCGTTTGAGGATTCACCCTGAGCCAGTGTTCCAAAATCAGCCGTTGAAGTTATAAGGGTAACATAAGGCGAAATCGTTGAAATTGCCCCGTTAATATTTTCTGCAATAATATCTCCATTATTCTTAAGCGTAATATTTAAATCAACCGTTTCACCGGGATCGATCAATCCATTGTTATTCCCATTTGAATCATCAATGGAATATTCAATCATCACAAGATAAACTCCCGAAACAGGTTCCATTGCTTCAATGGCGTCCAGGTCGAATCCTGCATTTGCAGCATTGGCCGTACCATCTCCATCATCCAGCAATTTGATGTATTGGGCTTCTGAAAGTCCGCTGCCAGCAATATCAAATTCAGTGGTTCCGCTTCCGGTCCCAAGGCTGATCCAAGGTCCATCAATAGTAGAACCAACATAACAAGTATAATCCTTCTGCAGTGGCATCTCCTTCATAAACGATTAGATCAGGACCGGGTCCATCAGCAACCGGATATTGCATATCGAGCATACAGTACCCGCTTTTTCCTAAAGAATAATTCACATTATCCGGCGGACCTAAAGCTGCCGGAGTATTTCCTTCGTCGGAGAAATTGTTACCAGGGATCCTTGAGGCGGCAAATTTATAAACAAATTGTCCCTCCTCCGAAACCATCTGAAAATTGGTTGTGGTTGCATTGTTAGCAGTTACCACTATATTACTGATGGTCTGCGTTTGGTATCCATTGGCTTTCACAGTAATGGTATACGTTCCGGGCAACACATATTTATGAAAATCGCCAACTTCAGGATCAGTATAACAGGGATAATAATTATTAACGAAAACCATTGCGGCGACTGGTTCGCCGGTAGATAAATCGGTTACCGTCCCTTGCAAGCCAAATCCTGCATATTCAATCATCGCCAGCATGGAGGGCTTGTTATAGTTATAATACATCATGATCTGGGAGGCAGGTGGCTGTTTATCCATAGAAATTTCAATACTCCAGGAAACAGATCCTGTTATTCCATAATAGGAATCCTTAGAACTCCCATTAATAGGATACATACCAGAATATCCCTGTCCATAGGGCAAATTGGAATAACCTGATTCATTCACATAAACTAGTGCCAATTGATTGATATGTGCCTGATCGCTGGTGGCATCAGGCCTGTAACTCCAGGGATAAGAAACGAATTCTGTTCCACTATGATAGGAAGTATAAACAACAAACTGGTTTTGATAATTGCAGGCACGTAAAGCCCTGGATTCAACTTCCCCGAACGGACTAAAGGTATCACCATCCTGATCCCACATATAACCGCAATCGCGATTCAAATCCACACCATTATTATTATAGCGAACCATATTTACCCGTCCATCTGGATTTACCATGAGGTAAAGCCAGGTTTCGCGGTTATCCACCAGGTAGGTGATATCCGGATCTTCATCATAATTCAGGCAAAGGTCGCGGGCAAAACGGATAATATTTTCCGATCCCCCGATTTCGTCGCCATGAATTCCCCCATCAAAAAAAACCTCGGCTTCTGGTTCATCCGTCAGTACATTATCACTGATCTTGAGAGCAGCCAATTGCCTGCCTCCAAGTGAAGTACCGAAACTATACTTTTTACAGATGGAAGGAAAATGCTCTTCAAGACTGTCGGCCAGATCAATGATCTGTTGATAGGAATGATAGGAATCATCTGTCAACCAGAAATTTTCAAAATGCTTGTTGAGGTCTTTAATTTCTGTTAGTATTTCTAATCCTGCTGCCTCTAATTGCAAACGCTCTTTTGTTACAAGGTAAGCCCTGACAATATTCGGTCCGCAAGGCTCATAATCGATCTTTAAATCCTTTAGTATCTGAACCTGCTCTGGGTTATTAAGATAGATTTTAACCTGTTGCTCTCCCGGCCTCCAACCGGATGCGTTCGTAATTAAAATAAATAGGGATGCAATAAGAGTAATTAAAAATCTCTTCATAATCTATTTGTTAAAAGGTACTGAAACCTGTAACTTACTGATCATTGTGAAAGATTGAAGAAAAGACATTCAGGGCTGTGAAAAGGTTGCATTTTTATTACCTCGTGACCAAAGGTGAATCATAACATCAAAAAGCCTTACTAACCTTATCAAATGTTTTTCTCTATCACTTTTAAAAACTCTGCAATGCTTATAGGCTTTGTAATATAGTCAACGCATCCGGCGTCCAATGATCGCTGCTTTTCACCAGCCATAGCATAAGCTGTTTGAGCAATTATTTTTGCTGAAGGATCAATGGTTAATATTTTTTGTGAAGTGATATATCCATCCATTTTGGGCATTCTGATGTCCATCAGAATAAGATCGAATTTTTGTTTCATGCAATGATCAATAGCTTCAGGCCCATCGTTTGCTCTGGTAATTTTGATATTGGTTTTTCTCAAAACACTCTGATAGAACAATAGACTTTGCTCATCATCTTCAACTATTAAAATGCGTTTATTGCCCCAATTGTATTTTTTCAGGTCAGTCGTTTCAGGTTTTGTAATAAGTGGTCCTCCTCCCACCAGCAATGGATTATAGGGGTGGCTGAAATAAAATGTCGAACCCTGGCCAGGAGAGGACTTCACCCAAATTTCGCCACCTAAGAGTTCAACAATTTTCCTGGTAATTGCCAATCCCAATCCAGTGCCTCCGTATAGCCGCTTGTTAGCTGCATCCAGCTGCCTGAAACTTTCAAATATCACGTCAAGCTTATCATTCGGCATACCAATCCCGGTATCCCTCACATAAAATTGTATCGAAGAATCTCTGCCTTCGGTTTTCAATTCGGCACCAAATTCAATCAATCCGAAATCAGTGAACTTAATTGCGTTATTAATTAAATTTCGAACAACCTGTTTCAGTTTATCAATGTCGGTATGAATAACAATTTTTTTAAGTTTCTCTGAACTGCTGTACTTAAACTTTATATCTTTTTTGGTTACCGTAGTTTTTAAATATTCAACATAAGAGTCATAAATTTCAGTTAAAATAGTGTCGACAAAATAATCCGATTTGAAAATTTTTAGCTGTCCGGCTTCAATTTTTGAAATATCGATAATATCGTCAATCAGGCCAAGTAAATCGCCCCCGCTTTTCTGGATCAGGGAGATGTAATGATTTTGTTCTTCAAGGGTAGTATCGGGTTCGGAAAGCAGTTGCGAAAAACCGATGATGGCATTCATCGGTGTCCTGATCTCATGCGACATGTTGGCAAGAAAGGCCGATTTTAATTTATCCGATTCTTCAGCTTTTTCCTTAGCCCTGATCAAATCCTGCTCCATTATTTTGCGGGAAGTAATATCCTCTTTCATCGCAATAAAATGGGTGATCACGCCTTTATCATCTTTTAGAGGAAAGATATTAGCTGATTCCCAGTATATTTCTCCATTCTTCCTCCTGTTGATAAACTCACCCGACCATTCTTTTCCGGCTGTAATTGTTTGCCATAAAGTGGTATAGGTTTCCGCCGGAGTTTTTCCCGACTTGAGTATTCTGGGATTTTTATTAAGCACTTCTTCCGGCAGATAACCTGTTACCCTGGTAAATTTTGGATTGATGTATTCAATGTTTCCATTAAGTTTGGTAATCACTACAATTGTTGGGCTTTGTTCAACCGACCGTGAGAATTTCCTTATTTCTTCTTCTGCAAGTTTTTGATCGGTAATATTGGAAATAAATCCTTCAAGCGCAATCAGGTTTCCTTCGTTTAGAATAATATACCGATACCTTGCTCCCAAACCCACTTTTGTTTACCGTTTTTTGTATTTATCCTGTATATCATAGTGAAAGGCTGATGGCTCGAGACCCCATCCTGCACTATATTCCAAACGTTAGCCTGGTCTTCAGGGTGGATCAGATCATTATAGGAAATTTTTCGATTTTCCAACAAATCGGAAGATTTATACCCGGTAAGTTCAAGACAACCATCGCTAACGAATTCCATTGTCCAATTTTTATCATTCATACAGCGATAAGCCATTCCGGGCAGGTTACTCATCAATGTTAATAGCCTTCGCTGGCTCTCCCTTATGACTTCATCAGCCTTTTTTCTTTCTGTTATATCCTGGGCAAATGCAATTACAACATCTTTATCAAAATACTTACCCTTGTTCAATCTCACTTCTTTTGGGAATATTCTTCCCTTCCTGTCGATCCCCCAGAATTCAAATGATTGCGGTTTTCCCCGGAAGGCTTTCCGGATCATTTCGACAGCTTTGTTCATATCATTCATTCCCGGTGCTGACAGAAATTCGGGTGTTTTTCCAATGAAATATTTACGAGGATATCCGTACATTTTAACTGCGCCGTCATTCACATCAACAAAATGGCCATCCATGTCCTGAATGTATATTGCATCATTTGTACTGTTAAACAAACCCCTGTAGCTTTCTTCCGAATTTATTAAATTTTCTTCCGCTTTTGCTCTTTCAGTAACATCTTCAACTATACATATAATTCCGGATCCACCATCGGGTAATACAAATTTTCTTTCATTCAACTCCATCAGTGCAATGGTTCCATCTTTTTTGATGTTTTTTTCGACATGTTTCAGGAGCTTTCCTTGTTTCAATTTAATAATATTTTTATCGACCCTGTCAACGGTAGATGGATCAGACAACATATGCACTTTCCTCCCAATCAATTCGTCTCTCCTATACCCCATGATCTTACTAAAAGCAGGATTCATATCAATAATAGTCCCATCCATATTTTCGATAATAATTCCATCGGGTGAAAAATTAAACAATGTTCTGTATTGTTCTTCACGCTTAAAGAGTTGGTCTATTGCTTCTTTTTGTTTTGTAACATCTCTCACAATGAATTGAAGTGCCGGTTTATGCTCAAATTCAATTTTTGATATTACGGAGGAATACCAATGTGTCTGACCTGCTTTATCAATGAATCTGTTTTCAATAATTTCAGAATGAAGTTTATTACTTTTAATAAAATCAGTAATACGTCTTCCAACATAGTCAGTATCATCCGAATGTAAAAAAGGATTATCCTTTTGAGGCATCTGAAAATCCTTTACATCATATCCTGTCTGCTTCTTCAATGCCGGGTTTGCATAAAGCATTATGCTTTGATAGTCAGTAATAAATATAATATCACTGAAGGATTCAACCAGGGTTCTGTATTTGAATTCCGAATTGATCAAGGCAGTTTCAGAGGCTTTTCTCTCTGATATATCTTCAATAATGCCGTCATAGTATTTAACATGGCCTTTATTATCTCTGGAAACAACCGTGCTGATAGAAGCAATAAACCGGGTGCCGTTCTTTTTCTTAAGCAGTACCTCCTTGTTTTTGACAGAACCTTTCTTTAGTATCGATTTTAATAATCTTTTCCTGTCGCCGGGCAAAACATAAAGGGCTGAAACATTGGTTGACAGAAGGTCTTTTCTGCTTTTGTATCCGAACATTTTCATCAATGCAGGATTAAAATCAATGAATTTTCCTTTTACATCAGCAGTGCTCCGGTAAATCCCAACATTAAGATTATGAGTGATGGATCTGTACTTTTCTTCTTCGATTTTCAGTGCATCTTCGGCCAATTTGCGCTTTGAAATATCTCTGCAATTGATCCCGATTTCGCTTATTTCTCCTGCATTGTTAATACCCAGATGGATTCTCTCATGGACATAAAGCTTAGTTCCATCTTTTGTTACTTTGTGAAAATATAATTCAGCATGTAACTTTCTTTCTTTGATAATAGCAGATATTTTGCTTTTAACTTCGGCAAGGTTATCCTTATGGACAACTTTCCAAACCGGTTGACCGATGAGTTCTTTTCTGGTATAGCCAAGAGTTCTAGCTCCGGTTTTATTCACCCAAATCACTTCTCCATCCGGTTTAATGGTAAATAGCATATCGGGTGAACTTTCAAAAAGATCGTTGAATCTTTCCTCGAGGCTGATGAAATACTGGGCAGTTTTATTTAAAGAATCAGGATTTTGTTTTCGATTCTCATTCCGTTTGGTAAGTAATTTCTCAACATGGTCGATCAGTTGCTTCTTTGTTAGTTTTTTATAATCCATCATCATTCCGGAACATTTTTTAACCTTGACGCTAGCTTTTTAGCAGAAAAAGGCTTGTAAATATACAAAAATATATTTATAAACAGATAAAAAATGTTTATTTTTTAGTTTTTGCCTGAGGCTTTATAGAACAAATATTGGGTGATGATCACCAATAATAAGGTAAAAATACTGCTGAGGACAACACGAAGAAAGGTGTTAAAGAAATCGGTAAACCTGAAAACCTCAATATAAAATAAGGCGAGGTGGTGAATTAAAATAAGGATTAAAGAATAAGTAAAAAACCAAACAAAACCAAGGTCGGAGATAGAAGGTTGCATTCCTGGTTCAAAATCTTTGCGGCTTGGGATAGCTTTAATAACCAGTGGTCTCGAAAATGCCATTAAAACTGATGAGGCTGTATGTATACCCAGCGTTCCCAAAAAAGTATCAATGCTAAAACCCAGCGCAAATGAGGATATAAGCAAAAGCCAACCCGGAATTTCAAAGGGAAGTAATAAAATGAAATATACATAAAGGTATGGATTAATATAGCCCCTGAGGTTAATGTTCTCAAGAATAAAAACCTGTAAAAAAACAAGGATTAGGAACCTGATAATATTTATAAAAACTTTACTGGTCATTTATAGGATTTTTTTCCAACCTTAATTGCTCCTTCTTTTTCAGGTTTACAATTATATAAACATAATACAGGTTATTGTAATCAACTGCATATTGTATCCATGCTGTGTTGAATTTTTCATTCGGTAGTTTATTGTATTCTTCAACTGTACCCACCATGATTCCTTCCGGAAAAATTAATGAATTACCAGAGGTAATTATGGTGTCGCCGGGATACAATTCAACATGCATGGGAATATCTATCAGCATTCCATTCCGGTAATAATTACCTGTCCATTCCACAGTTCCCAAATGGTTGTTTTTTAATATTCTCGCATTGATTTTATTATTTATATGAAGCACCGACATCACTCTTGAAAACTGAGGTGTAACATCTACCACGATACCCACAATTCCATCAGAAGTAATAACACCCATATCTTTGGCAATTCCATGCCTGCTTCCTTTATTCAGCATCAGGTAGTTTTTCTGATGATTGACTGAATTGCTTATCACCTTGGCGCCAATATAGCGGTACATCGAATCACGGGAATAATGTTCTTCCTTGTCGGTAATCAGATAAGAGTCGGGGAGCAGGTTACGCAAACGGGCATTTTCGTTTACCAGTATTTCATTGGCTCTTTTCAGGGTAAGGTATTCCGAAACATTGTTCATGGCTGATAATATACTGCCTGTAATTTTACCTGTTGAATTTAAAAAAGTCGCTCTCTGAAAGTTATTTTGTAGGACAAACGAGAAAGCAATTACCTCCAGCAAAAGGAAAAGAAAAAAGAAATATTGCTTTAGTATATAGGAAAATAGATTTCGCACAGTTCAATGTATAAAAAAACCAGCGTTTAAAAGGCAAACTTATCCTTTATTTAATAAGGAAATTAAATTTATCAAAGTTTTTGAGGGCTATACCTGTTCCCCTGGCAACTGCCCTCAAAGGATCTTCGGCTACATGAACCGGAAGCTTTGTCTTCAGATGAATGCGTTTATCAAGACCCCGCAACATCGAGCCACCACCAGCCATATAAATACCCGTTCTGAAGATATCAGCCGATAATTCAGGTGGAGTCATTTCAAGAGCATTTAAAACAGCCGCTTCAATTTTTGAAATGGACTTATCAAGGCAATGGGCAATCTCAGCATAGTTAACCATAATTTCCTTTGGAATACCCGTCAGCATATCTCGTCCATGAACAGCATAATCATCAGGTGGATTATCAATCTCAGACATGGCTGCACCCACTTCAATTTTAATCCGTTCAGAGGTGCGTTCACCAATGTTGATGTTATGTTGCTTGCGCATATATTCTTCAATATCGGAATTGAAATCGTCACCTGCAATCCGGATGGATTTATTATTTACAATTCCACCCAAGGCAATTACAGCAATTTCGCTGGTTCCTCCACCAATGTCGATGATCATATTGCCGGTTGGTTCCATCACATCGATGCCGATTCCAATAGCGGCAGCCATCGGCTCATGGATCAGCCTTACCTCTTTAGCGCCGGCCTGTTCGGCTGAATCTTTTACTGCACGCTCTTCTACCTCAGTTATACCTGAGGGTATGCAAATAACCATTTTCAGTGCAGGAGGAAACAATGGCTTTTTAGTCCAGATCATCTTGATCAGCTCCCTGATCATGTACTCCGCTGATTGAAAATCAGCAATAACACCATCCCTCAATGGCCTTATCGTTTTAATATTTTCATGGGTTTTACCATGCATCATCATTGCCTTTTTGCCAACGGCAATGATCTTGCCAGTCTGACGCTCAATGGCAACAATCGATGGTTCGTCCACAACTACTTTATCATTAAAAATAATGATGGTGTTTGCAGTTCCTAAGTCAATTGCAATTTCTTTCGTTAAAAATGAGAAGAAGCCCATGATAAATAATGATGTTTTACGATTTACAAATTTTTTTTAAACGTTTCAAAAATACGAACTATTAAATGACAAAATCTTGTTTAATGTTTAAAATGCCTGAAGCCCGTAAAGACCATGCTCATCTGATGTTCATTGCAGTAATCAATTGAGTCCTGATCCCTTACTGATCCTCCCGGCTGTATAACTGCTGTAATGCCTGCCTTGTGTGCCAACCCAACTGAATCGGCAAATGGGAAAAAGGCATCAGAAGCCATCACCGCCCCTTTTAAATCAAAACCAAATTCGCTTGCCTTTGAAATGGATTGCTTCAATGCGTCAACCCTTGATGTTTGCCCTGTTCCACTTGCACACAACTGCTTATTCTTCACTAAAACAATGGCATTAGACTTCGTATGCTTCACAACTTTGTTTGCAAACAGCAAGTCTGTTTTCTCATACTCATTTGGTGATATTTTAGTTACAACATTCAGATCAGTTTGAGTTTCCGTTTTACTATCTTTATCCTGCTCAAGAACACCATTTAATGCCGACCTGAACTGTTTGGAGGGAAACTGATATGCTTTCTTGCGCAAAATGATTCGATTCTTTTTGGTTTTGAGCACCTCAAGACCTTTATCATCGTAATCCGGCGCTAAAATTATCTCAAAAAACAATTCATTGACAGCTTTGGCTGTTTCAAAATCTATTTTTGTATTTGTTACCAACACACCGCCAAAAGCTGAAACCGGATCACCTGCAAGTGCATCTTTCCATGCATCCAATAACCTTGACCGGCTTGCTATTCCGCAGGCATTCGTATGCTTCAGGATAGCAAATGTGGTTTCATCAAATTCATTTATCAGGTTGATAGCTGAATCCAGATCACCAATGTTGTTGTAAGAAATAGTTTTCCCATGCAATTGTTCAAATACCTCATCCAGGTTTCCATAATAAAATCCACTTTGATGAGGATTCTCACCATAACGAAGTACTGTTGAAGAATCAATTCTTTGCTTGAAAACATTATCTTTCTCCGGGTTAAAATAATTAAAAATAGCAGTATCGTAATGAGATGAAACATGAAATGCTTTGGTTGCAAAACGTTTCCTGTCATCCAAATCAGAATAACCCTTTTTTTCTTTTAAAAGCATGATGAGATCATCGTATTGATGGACCGATGGAACAATCAGCACATCGTTAAAATTTTTTGCTGCTGCCCTTATGAGTGAAATGCCACCGATATCTATTTTCTCAATTATTTCTTGTTCATTCGTTGTTGAGGAAACTGTTTTTTCAAACGGATACAAATCCACAATCACAAGATCAATTTCGGGAATTTCATATTGCTTAAGATGATGAAGATCGCTTTCATTTTCACGCCGGGCCAGGATACCTCCAAAAACTTTTGGATGTAATGTCTTTACTCTTCCTCCAAGAATGGAAGGATAAGAAGTAAGTGATTCAACAGCCTCAGCCTTTATTCCAAGATTGTTTATAAAATCAAAAGTGCCGCCTGTTGAATAAATTTTTATTCCAAGATCATGCAAAAGCCTTACAATTTCATCCAGTCTGTCCTTATAAAAAACTGAAATCAAAGCGCTGTTAATCTTCTTCATTGTGCTGATTTATTGCTAATTTGCAAACCTTTTTAAAAAACTGGCTACAAAGTAACAATTAAATTTCTTTGCATTGTTCGGGCTAAATAATTTATTTTTACTGTTTTAAATTTCAGTTATCCGTACGATGATATTTTATCTGAAACTTATCGGTGAGAGTTTTCTGTTTGCCTTTCAAGCAATCATTGTCAATAAAGTAAGAACCTTTCTGTCTCTGCTAGGTATTACCATAGGTATTTTTTCAGTGATTTCTGTGCTTACAATTTTTGATTCAATGGAAATTGCCATCCGAAAAAGCATTGACCAGCTTGGGGACAATGTTCTGTTTGTTCAGAAATGGCCCTGGGAAGGAGGAAACGATTATCCCTGGTGGAAATACTGGAAGAGGCCGGAGGCTGACATGGAAGACCTGCGTGAAATTCAACGGAGAAGTACCGCTTCAGAATCAAGCGCTTTTATGTTCGAGGTTCGGCGTACGATCAAATATCAAAACAACAGCATTAAAGATGCTTCTATACTGAGTGTTTCTCATGATTTTGAAAAAGTACTTCCCTTCGACCTGCAGGAAGGCAGATATTTTACACCAGCAGAATCTGCAAGCGGTAATAATGTGGTTATCGTTGGTGCCGAAATTGCAAATAAGCTATTTTCTGGTTTACCGGCCATCGGTAAGGAAATAAAAATATTTGGCAGCAAACTCGAAATTATTGGGGTGGTAAAAAAAGAAGGGGATGATCTTTTCGGAAATTCCTCCGATAATCAGGCCATAATTCCTGTGAACTTTGCCCGAAATCATGTTGATCTGCAGGAAGTGGGAACAACCATCCTGGTAAGGGCCAAACCGAATGTTTCAAACGATGAATTAAAAGACGAACTATCTGGGATCATGCGCTCTGTCAGGAAACTCAAGCCAACGGCAGAGGACGATTTTGCAATCAACGAATCCAGCATCATTACCAGGGAATTTAACGCCTTTTTTAAGGTGATTGCCATTGTAGGTTGGATTGTCGGTGGGTTTTCACTGCTTGTAGGCGGTTTTGGAATTGCCAACATCATGTTTGTCTCTGTGAAAGAAAGGACCAATCAGATCGGGATACAAATGTCACTGGGAGCTAAAAAGTTTTTTATCCTGTACCAGTTTCTTTTTGAAGCAGTATTTTTATCTCTTTTTGGCGGAATTATAGGATTACTGATTGTATATTTGCTGGTACTTTTATCCCAAAATTTTCCATTTACACTCCATCTCACTTTTATCAATATACTTATTGGTGTTTCTGTTTCCGTTACCATTGGTTTAATTGCAGGAATTATCCCTTCCTACCTGGCATCCCGCCTCGATCCTGTGGAAGCAATGCGGTCAACATTTTGAGATTTCATGGTTTCCCGGGATTTGGATTTAACTGCATAATTTTTTACAAAATTTTATTTTAAAATCCCGTTGATATTTTATTATCTTTACGCAATCAAAAATTTTTATGGAAAAGCGTTGGGTACTTAAAGAACAGGGAGACAAGGCTATCATTCAACATCTTTCTGAAGCACTGAATGTTGATCATAACCTTGCAAATCTGCTTGCCCAGCGGGGGATAAAAACCTTTGAAGAAGCCAGATTATTCTTCCGCCCAACCCTTGAAGAACTCCACGATCCGTTTTTAATGAAAGACATGGATAAGGCGGTTGAACGGATTGAAATTGCCATTAAAAAAAATGAAAAAATCCTGGTTTACGGCGATTATGATGTTGATGGTACAACAGCCGTAGCGCTGGTTTTTACATTTTTAAAAAGCATTTACACCCATGTCGACTTTTATATTCCTGACCGATATGAGGAAGGATATGGGGTTTCCTTTAAAAGCATTGATTTTGCCGCTGAAAATAATTTCTCACTTGTAATAGTTCTTGATTGCGGAATTAAGGCAGTCGAAAAGATTGCTTATGCAAAAAGTAAAAACATTGATTATATCATTGCCGATCATCACCGTCCGGGAGATCAGCTTCCGGAAGCAGTGGCCGTGCTGGATGCCAAACGCTCTGACAGCACCTATCCTTATGATGAATTATCGGGTTGCGGTGTAGGATTCAAACTGGTTCAGGCTTTTGCCGGCAGAAACGGAATTCCTTTTAAGGATCTGGAAAAATACCTCGATCTTGTTGTCGTCAGCATTGCATCTGATATAGTAAAAATTACAGGGGAAAACAGGATCCTGGCTTATTATGGATTGAAGCTGGTAAACACCAATCCCCGGCCCGGTATCGAAGCAATTCTTAAATACAGTGGATTAAATCGCAAGGAAAAGTCGGTTATCGATGACACTGATTATATATTCAATCGCGAATTAACCATCAGCGACCTTGTCTTTTTGGTAGGTCCCCGGATCAATGCTGCCGGCCGGATTGAAAGCGCCAAGAATTCCGTCAGGCTATTGATTGCCGATAGTATCGCATCGGCTGAAACCTATGCAGTTATGATCAACGATTTTAATACAGAAAGGAAGGATCTCGACGCACAAACCACGATTGAGGCGATGGAAATGATCCAACAGGATGAGCGGCTGCTAAAAGCAAATTCTACCATTGTTTTCAGCCCGGGATGGCATAAAGGGGTTATCGGAATCGTTGCTTCCCGTCTTATTGAAACCTATTACCGACCAACCATCGTACTTACAAAATCAAATGGTTTTATAACAGGGTCCGCCAGGTCGGTTAAGGATTTTGATGTATATGATGCCGTAGATCATTGCAGCGATCTTCTCGAACATTTCGGAGGACATAAGTATGCCGCTGGACTTTCATTAAAACCTGAAAACCTCGTACCCTTTATCGAAAGGTTTGAAGCCTACGTTACTTCAACCATTCAGGAAGAGATGCGGACGCCTGAGGTGGAAGTGGATATGCAACTTTGCATGAACGATATAAACAAAAAGTTTTTCAGGGTATTGAAGCAGTTTGCACCGTTCGGGCCGGGTAATATGTCACCGGTTTTTGAAACAGAAAATGTGATGGATACTGGTTTTGCAAGAGTAGTTGGAAAGAATCATCTGAAGCTCGAAGTGGTCCATCAAAACATCCGCGGATTTCCCATCCCCGCTATTGCCTTCCAGCAAAGCGAGCACATCGAGCACATTATCCGGAACAAACCATTTAAAATTTGTTACCATATTGAGGAAAACGAGTGGAACGGCGTGGTAAACCTTCAGCTCAACATCAAAGACATCAAACCTATGCAGGATGATGATTAACTTTATTAGTGCTGATTTATAGCTTTTGGCTTTTAGCTTAGCATTTGCAAATGAGACACTTCTAAAATCAAAAATCATACATCCTAAATCGAATATCATATCTCCTCTTATCTTTGTAAAAATTTTTTTGGATGAAACTGAATTTAGTTGAAGAGCTTCGCTGGCGAGGTATGATCCAGGATATGACTCCGGGAACGGAAGACCAGTTGCAAAAAGAAATGACGTCCGGTTACATTGGGTTCGATCCCACAGCCGATTCACTGCACATTGGAAACCTTGTACCGGTGATGTTGCTGGTTCATCTGCAGCGCTGCGGGCATAAACCATTTGTGCTGGTTGGCGGAGCAACCGGACGGGTAGGGGATCCTTCAGGCAAAACGGAAGAAAGGCAGCTTCTCTCAGTCGATCAAATCAACTATAACCTCGAATGCCAGAAAAAACAGCTGATGAAGTTCCTCAATTTCGCTAATGGTGAAAATAAAGCTGAGGTTGTCAACAATTTCGACTGGTTCAGAGATTTAAGCTTTCTTGATTTTATCCGCGATGTGGGAAAGCACATCACCATCAATTATATGCTGGCAAAGGATTCTGTGAAAAAGCGGCTCGATTCCGGCATGTCGTTTACTGAATTCAGCTACCAGCTGGTTCAGGGTTATGATTTTTACTGGCTTTACCGGAACAAAGGCTGCAAGCTTCAGCTTGGCGGTTCCGATCAGTGGGGAAATATTGTAACGGGAACCGAACTCATCCGCCGGAAATACAGCGCCGACAACGAAGGCGAAGCCGATGCTTATGCACTCACCTGCCCGCTGATCACCAAAGCCGACGGAACCAAGTTTGGCAAAAGCGAAGGCGGCAATGTGTGGCTCGATCCTGAAAAGACTTCTCCTTATAAGTTTTACCAGTACTGGCTCAATGCCTCGGATGAAGATGCCGAAAAGTGGATTAAATTCTTCACGTTACTTTCGAAGGAGGAAATTGAAGTGCTGATTTTGCAGCATAAAGAAGCACCGCATCTCAGGCTGCTGCAGAAAGCGCTTGCAAAGGATGTAACCATCCGGGTTCATTCGGAGGAGGATTATAACCAGGCGCTGGAAGCCTCTGAAATCCTTTTCGGAAAAGGAACCACAGAAACCCTCAAAAAGCTTTCCGAGGATGTTTTACTGAGTGTTTTTGAAGGTGTGCCACAAAGTGAGATTTCAAGGACTGACATAGAGCAAGGCATCCCTATCGTTGATTTCCTTGCCGAAAAAACAAATATCTTCCCTTCCAAAGGCGAAGCCCGCCGGATGCTGAAGGATAATGGTGTGGCCGTGAACAAGGAAAAAGCGAAGGAAGAATCTCAAATTACAGCCAACGATCTTTTGAACAACAAATATATCCTTGTGCAGAAAGGGAAGAAGAATTATTTCCTTGTAAAGACGGTTTAGATGTAAAGTCAAAATATCAAACAGCCAAAGTAAGAAGTACAAAGTTTGAAGCCAGCACCACTTTTTAATCTGGCATTTAGGCTTTCCCTTTGCATATTTTCATAATTTTGAGTCATGAAGAGTAACTATCCTAACAATACCAAATTTTTACCGTAGTACGAGGTACAAAAAAACACTATATTGCGTGAATTTGGAGTAACAATTATTATTTTTTTATGGATGAGGAACTGATGGTTTTCAAACCAGAATACGAAGATTTTTATTTGAGAATAGAAGGTCTTTTGATTTCAACAATAACTATAAGTTTTTTGGCAATATTGGGTTCAATTATTTTCTTTACTTATGGATTACTGGTATTCGGTATGGTCTTAATCTTTTCAATAATCATTATTATACTTTCTTCGTTTAAACCCTATATTAATTATTTAGTCGAATTTAAAATTGATAATAAAGAAAATACCATTGAATTTAAAATTAATAGGCTTGATAAAAAACAAACACAATATAAGACGTTGATTAATAAAGATATTCGTGTTCAATTATACTATCGCTGGTTTAGACGCCACCCGATATACGAAATCAGATTATATGCTAAAAGAAAGTGTCTTTTTAAACAAATAGAAACCAAGGGTTGGTCAAAAGAAAAATTTGAAAAAATAAAATCCCAAATAAATTTAATCAAAAAGAAACAAGAACAAATTGCTAAATAAAATTCACCAATCTGGTGTTATTTTTTAGCTCCTTTATTTTAAAAGAAACCTCAATTTAACTCCAAACGACCAAAGTAAAAACTACAAAGTTTTAACCTTGCACCACTTTTCACTTTGACATTTGATTATTTGAAATTTTGAAATTCCTACTAAAATGGTTCCGGTTTCTGGCAAACCAGAAATAATAGTCTATCCTGCTTTGATGCAATAGAAAACCGTTTCATCTTCATTCAAACCAAGCTTATTCGTTTCATTTTGGAAAGCAAGTGTCCTTTGTCCATTTATACGCATCTACCGTAAAACCAGCTTCTTTCAACCGCTGAGTATAATCCTTCCCATAAATCCGCACATGGTCTTTTTGCCCGAAATACTTTTCCCGGTCCTGTGGTGAAGTGATGGTAATATCATCATAAGTCTGTTCAAGAATCTTTGACACGGGAACCTGCAATATCGCCCAGCCACCGGGTTTCAGCACACGATATAATTCACGCATTGCTTTCCGGTCGTCAGGGATGTGCTCAAGGACGTGGTTGCAAAGGATAGCATCAAAGATATTGTCAGGATACTGAATGGCGGTGATGTCCATTTTTACCATCACCTGCTCAGGATTAAGGTCGGCAGTGAGGTAATCAATGTTGTTTTGTTTGATGAAAAGGTCCATCAGTGGTTTTTCGGGAGCAAGATGAAGTAGTTTAACTGGTTCTGTGAACAAGTTTGTTTTATTCCTGAGGAAGAGATAAAGCAACCTTACCCTGTCGGACGAGCCACAAACCGGGCACATCGCATTGCGAAGGCCGCTACCGACTATTTGCTTTTCGAGGATGACGGGCAGATCATAGCCCAAGCGGTTTCAACAGCCTGACATTGGAGCGGCAAACCGGGCAATGATAAGCTTTGCCGAAATATAATAAGCGAAAGTGCTGTCCGTTTAACCACAGGTCTTAACTTCGGGGGGACAATTCCTTTGATTATATTTTTTATGTTTTTACCGGTGCTCAATGATTTGGGTAGTTCTTTTAGGATTAATTTATTCCATGAATTTGGAAATATCTGCCACCATTCGTTTCGCTATCACCGAATTACCATATTCACTAACATGGCAATAGTCAATAAAAACCGTCTTGCTTTCGTTCCGGAAAATGTCGCTGATGTCGTAAAAAGCAGTTAAATCCTGGTTGATCTGTATATTCCCTGCATAATGGTTAGAGGCTTGCACCATATCCATTATGAAACTGAATTTTTCAGCTTCCAGTTTTTCAAAATCGCTCAGTTCAGTTTTGCTGAAAATGGTTGGCTGCCAGTAATAAATCGCTTTAAATCCGTATTCCTTTGCCCAAAGATTGATAGTAGTTATGTTTTTAAGATAAACTTCAATGGTTTCAGAAGCCAGCTTTTGAATGTCGCTTCCGCTGTATGGCAAAGGTTTCATTTCGGGTTGAATCAATCCTCTGATAAACTTAACCGTCGATAATGTCTTCAACGATTCAAAAAAAACCATCAGTGATCTTTTTTTGCTTCTGAGCGAATTGAACTCCTTTTCCCGGTTATTCTCATTTTGAGGGATTCCTGCCTTTCCCTGCTGGTAAGCGCTGAAAACATCATTAGCGCCATCATAAAAAACAACAAGGTCGGGGATATTTCCTTCACGCAATTGAAGAAAAAGCTCCGTCATTTCCTGTGTGCTTACATAGCCCGACTCACCGAAATTTGTCACCTCAGCATGAATGGCTTGTTTGGCTAATTCCGAACCAACCAGCGAGGGAATCGTAAATTCATCCCTGACGCCCGATCCCCACATGGTGGAACCACCAAACATGAAGATTTTCTTCAATGGTTTTTTCTTAACAGGCTCATCAATCGTGTAAATAGTTTTCCTTAATCCTTTATCGTTGATGTTGATGTACTTTCCTGTAAAAGGTTTTCGCCTCCAGTAGACATACGAATGCCAGTCTTCAGCACTGCATGCATCAAACTCTTTGTTGTATTCTTCAAGCCAGTCAGCGCCCTGGTATGAATCGGCAACAGGTTGGTTTTCATTTTGAGGATTGAACCGGAAATAAATGGTAAAACCAATTTCTATCAGCAACAGAATAAAGAAAGTTATTCCGGCAATTAGCCAGGCATCTCTTATGAATTTAAAAAATCCCTTCATTATGAATGATTAGCGCACCTTAAATAGTAATTTATACAAAGAATCCCCGGTGTTTTATAAGTTTCAAAATCATCTCTACCAAAGCTCAACTCCTCAATTTAACAATTCAGCAATTCAACCATTCAACAATTTATCCCTCCACACTCCATTCCGCCCCGTCCTTCGTATCCTTTACTTTGATGTTAAGCTTTGCAAGATGATCGCGGATCAGGTCGGAGGTTGCATAATCTTTGTTTTCACGTGCTTTCTGCCGAAGGGTTAAAATGGTTTTCATCAGTTCATCTACCAGTTCGTTGCTTCCGCCAGTTTCCTCTTCTTTTAATCCAAATATATCGAACACAAAATCATTCATGGTCCTTTTCAGGATTTCAAGATCGGCAGCCGTAATGGTTTCCTTTTTATCCTTCACCGAATTGATGATCCTTGCTCCTTCGAAAAGCTGTGCTATTGCAATCGGACTGTTGAAATCGTCGTTCATCGCCTCGTAGCATTTCTGACGAAGTTCGGAAATGTTGCTGGTAGATTTGTCAGAAACCGTAAGCTTATCCATTAATTTAATCGCTGTCATTAATCTTTTCAAGCCCTTTTCGGCTGCTTGTAAAGCTTCATTCGAGAAATCAAGGGTACTGCGATAATGAGCCTGTAAAATAAAAAACCTTACGGTCATCGGGTTGTAAGGTTGTTGAAGCAAACTATGATTTCCGGCAAAAAAATCAAACAGTGAAATGGCATTTCCCAGTGATTTGCCCATCTTCTGCCCGTTCAGCGTGATCATGTTGTTGTGCAGCCAGTATTTAACAGGCGATTTTCCATTGGCAGCCATCGACTGCGCAATTTCCGATTCGTGGTGCGGGAATAATAAATCCATTCCACCGCCGTGAATATCGAACTGCTCACCCAGATACCTTGTTCCCATCGCCGAGCATTCCAGATGCCAGCCGGGAAAACCATCGCTCCAGGGCGAAGGCCAGCGCATGATGTGCTCGGGCTGGGCTTTTTTCCATAATGCGAAATCGGCAGGATTGCGCTTTTCTTCCTGACCTTCCAGTTCACGGGTAGCAGCCATCAGATCTTCCAAAATCCTACCCGACAAAATCCCATAATTATGGTTCTGATTATATTTCGCTACATCGAAATAAACCGAACCATTGACTTCATATGCAAACCCGGCTTCCAGTATTTTTCGGATCATTTCAATCTGTTCAATCATATGCCCCGAAGCTTTCGGCTCAATACTAGGACTTAAAACATTGAGCGCTGCCATGTTCTGGTGGTAGCGATCGGAATAATGCTGAACCACTTCCATCGGCTCAAGCTGCTCAAGGCGCGCTTTTTTACCAATCTTATCCTCACCTGAATCGGCATCGTGCTCAAGATGCCCGACATCGGTAATGTTACGCACATACCTCACTTTATAGCCAATGTGTTTCAGATACCTGAAACACAAGATCGAAGGTAATAGCAGGCCGTGCATGACCCAGGTGGGCGTCACCATAAACCGTCGGACCGCAGACATACATCCCGACAAATGGCGGATTCATTGGCTCGAAAGTTTCCTTTTTCCTTGTCAGGGTATTGTATACTACAAGATTATTTTCCATAACTGTAATTTCTTAGTGTGCTTTGTGCCTTGGTGCACTTTGTGTTAAAACAAATTTCTCAGCTTTGATTTTACCTCCTCTGTATCAGGATTGATGTTAAAAATCACTGAAGGTTTTAAATAATGAAGATCTTTATTGGATTTAAACCGTTTTTCACCTCCACCCGTAATGTTCAGCATGATTACGGCATTCGGGTCAATGCTTCCTTCAGCAACAACTTTAATTAAAGATGCTACAGCCACCGCCGCTGCCGGATGAATATCGATACCTTCCAGTAACTCAAACATGGTAGCAGCACTTTGCGCTTCAAAATTATCAGCCAATAAAATATCACCTTTTGTATCCACCAATGCATCATAAAGTCCTCCCACAAGTGAATAAGGTGGTTTACGATTCGATAAAACCTTGGCATCAATTTCTTCAACCTGCTTTCTGGCCAGTTCATCATCCAGTGGCAGCATCGCCCTTGATCCTGCTTTCCATGCATCGTACATCGGCTTAAAAGGATAATTTTGTGAGACCAGCAACTTCATCTTATTTTTCCCAAACCGTCCGTCCTCAATCAATCTTAGGTTTGCTTCCCATGCAGCAATGGCACCTGTTCCGCTTCCGACCGCCTGGAAATAATAATCCGGAATCTTTCCGATAAATGTAGCTGCCGATAATACCGTTGTTCCCATTCCATCGCGACGGGCAACATTTTTAGCGCCTCCTTCCGGTATAAATCCGTCAAGCTGGCTGGCTATGTTGGAAAGATGAATGGCATCAAAATAATCTCCTCCTGAACGGGAGCAAACCAGCTTTACATGATCCTTTATCGGTTTGTCAAACCAAAGCGCATCCAGGTTATCCTCCGGTACACAAAGCAAAAGAGGAATGTCATTATCAGAACAAACTCTCGCAAAAGAACGGGCGGTATTTCCTGCGGAAGCCACCACCAAGATCTTTTTCTGATTCAGGATTTAGCCGGGCACAAACCGAATAGGCTTCCGTTTCTTTGAATGAGCAAGTGGTCATCAGGGCTTCTTTTTCAGGCCAGTATCCACTGAAGGTGATATAAAGGTTCTCAAGTCCTAATTCCTCAGCCAGTCCTTCACTTTTATAAGTTACCGGAGCCGATGAACCTTCAAGCAAGCGGCCAATGGGAAGCCAGTCTGCAAATTTGTAGATGCCATAGCTATTATCTTTTACTTCGATTTGTTTTTTGGCATACAAAGCCCTTACTAACCCCGGTGCAGTTTCACCCGGCGCCTCCAGCATCCAGCCTGAATCGTTAAAGGTTTTACCAGATACCAGGGATTGAAGTATATAATCTGTTTTATTGAATTTTAATTTCATGCGTTTATTATCCGGAATCATTTCTCGCAAAAGTAAAAAAATAAAGCCTGATGCTTTTTGGAAAGCATCAGGCTAAGAAATCATTAAAATTAACTGTTTATTTTATTACCCCAAGCTCTTTCCCAACTTTAGTGAACGCGGCAATACACTTATCAAGATGTTCCTTTTCGTGAGCAGCGGAAAGCTGCACACGAATCCTTGCCAGGCCTTTTGCAACAACCGGATAGTAGAATCCGATCACATAAATGCCTTCTTCAAGAAGTTTGGCAGCAACATCCTGCGATAATTTTGCATCATAAAGCATGACAGCACAAATAGCAGATTTGGATGGTTTAATATCGAAACCGGCTGCTTTCATTTTTTCCATGAAATAATCGGTATTCCAATGGAGCTTATCCTGCAATTCATGGGTTTCAGTCATCATGTCGAACATTTCGATACCTGCACCAACGGCAGCTGGAATGAGTGAATTGGAAAACAGGTAAGGTCTTGAGCGTTGCCTCAGCATTTCGATGATCTCTTTTTTACCGGTTGTAAAACCGCCGATTCCACCACCGAATGCCTTTCCTAAAGTTCCTGTAATGATATCCACTTCACCGCGGATGTTGAACAACTCAGTTACACCGCGGCCTGTTTTTCCAACAACACCTGCCGAATGGCATTCATCCACCATGATCAAAGCATCGTATTTTTTTGCCAACACATTGATCTTGTCCATTGGAGCTACATTTCCATCCATTGAAAATACTCCGTCAGTTACAATAATTTTAAACCTTGCTATTTTTGAAGCTTCTTTCAGTTTCTCCTCAAGGTCGGCCATGTTGGCGTTTTCATAACGGAAGCGCTGTGCTTTGCAAAGCCTAACTCCGTCAATGATGGAAGCATGGTTCAAAGAATCGGAAATGATGGCATCTTCTTCACCGAATAAGGGTTCAAATACGCCACCGTTTGCATCGAAACAAGCTGCATAAAGAATGGTATCCTCTGTTCCGAAGAACTCAGCAATCTTCTGCTCCAATTTCTTATGCATGTCCTGTGTTCCGCAAATAAACCTCACGGATGACATTCCAAATCCATGGGTCTCTGTAGCCTTCTTGGCTGCTTTCACCAGTCGTGGATGATTTGATAAGCCGAGGTAGTTGTTGGCACAGAAATTTAATACTTCCTGACCGGTGTTCAATTGTATTTCTGCTCCCTGGGGAGAAGTGATGATCCGTTCATTTTTAAATAAACCGGCTTCTTTAATATTGGCCAGTTCGGTTGTGAGATGTTGTTTTAATTTACCGTACATGTCTTAATCTATTTAGTTATTACTTGATGTCTTTGTGTCAGCAAAAATATTATTAATTGAATATAAATTAGATAACCAATCTTTAAAATATTTTGATGGCGTGCAAAAATATTTATTTTTGCCACAAAATTGTTATTTAATTAACACTAAAAATAAAAAGAATGAAAAATATACTGATTATCGGCGCTGTCGGACAAATAGGATCCGAACTGACCATGCATTTAAGAAAAATCTATGGAAACAATCATGTAGTTGCAGGATACCGGAGTACCCAGCCATCGGAAGAACTTGCAAACTCAGGGCCACTCGAGAGGGTTGATGCAACGGATGTGGAAAAGCTGAATGAAGTGGTAAAAAAATATAAGATCGATACGATCTACAATCTTGCTGCATTACTTTCAGCTGTCGCTGAATCTAAACCACAGGCTGCATGGAATGTGGGTGTAAACGGCGTTTTTAATATCCTTGAAATTGCCCGTGAACATAAATGTGCTGTGTTTTTTCCCGAGTTCCATCGGCGCTTTTGGTCCGACCACTCCGCTTGGATAATACACCACAGGATACCATTCAGCGCCCGACAACCATGTACGGCGTAACAAAAGTAACTGGTGAATTGTTAAGTGATTATTATTTCAAACGCTTTGGTGTTGATACAAGAGGTTTACGTTATCCGGGTATTATTTCCAACGTGACGCTACCGGGTGGCGGAACAACAGATTATGCTGTTGAGATTTTCTATGAAGCCATCAAACACAGAAAGTTCACCTGTCCTTTACCGGCAGGAGCGTTCCTTGATATGATGTACATGCCCGATGCGCTGGATGCAGCCGTTGACCTGATGGAGGCAGATCCTTCAAAACTGATCCACCGGAATGCTTTCAATGTTTCAGCCATGAGTTTTGATCCTGAGATCATTGCTGCTGAAATTAAAAAGCATATCCCTGATTTTAAAATGGATTACAATGTTGATCCGATGAAGAAAGCCATTGCCGAAACCTGGCCGAACAGCATGGACGATTCTGCTGCCCGCAAAGAATGGGGCTGGAATCCAAAATACAAGCTGCCGGAAATGACCGTGGATATGCTGGAAATGATCAGCAAAAAACTGGGGATAAAATATAAATAGGACAATCTTTATTAAATCAAAAGCCCGTTGAAAGGAATTTTCGACGGGCTTTTTTTTTGTCTTAATTCTATGTTACTATTTTGAAATTTATTAATTTTGGATGAAAATTGATAATACTCTTTAGTAATGTAATAAATATTATTATGTGCAAAAAGATCAGTTTAATACTTATGATATTGATAGTATCAAAGTATTCATTTGGCACCCTCTGTTCCTATTCTTATGCGTATGGAAACAATGAAATCAATATCTATTGGGACTATTATTATACCTACCCGGCAGAACTGTTGGGGTGTAATATTTGGCGCTATGAAACCGATCCTACACAAAGTTACCAGGTGAATCAGGAATTGATTACCTCCCCTGATAAAAACTTCTACTATTTGGACACAACGAATATTGCTGATACGGTTATCTATTTTTATAAAATCGAGTTTGTTTTTCAGGATGATACGTTATGGCATGACATTGAAACAAGTTCATTTGAAAACATTGAATTTAATGAGGTTGGTTTAACAAATATTGAATTGATTGCCGATTCCTAAAATACAAGGGTGATTTCGTGAGTTTATGTTTATTTCGGCAATGGTTCAATCTGGACCCTTGCTTATTACATATCTTGTCAAGATACTTTTAATATGGAAATCAATCCCTATGAAATGGAAGAAAGTACGAAACATCCTATTTCGTTTTTATGATTTTGACAAGAATTGTGGTAGCATATTAACTTCCGCATCTCACCTTAAAGAATTGCTATTAACCCAAACACCGGAAAATAAGGTACCCGAATTATCTATAAGTAATTACCCAAATCCATTTACCGAAAATACCATAATAAATGTTGATATCGGAATTAATGATAATTATGTAATATCAATTTTTGATAACAAAGGTAGTTTGATCAGAATTTTAGAAAACAGTTTTCTACATCCGGTAATTATTCTTATTCCTGGGATAGAAAAAATGAAAATGGTATAAGAGTGCCACACGGAATGTATTATTGCATTGTCAATTCAGGAAAATCGAAAAATGCTCTTAAATTATTGGTACAATAAAAAGTAGAAATGATTTTACAAAAAAGCCCGTTGATAGCAATAATCAACGGGCTTTTTATTCATATCTTTCTTTCCGTTTATTTTCTATCACCCATAAACCGGAGCAGGAAGAGGAATAAATTAATGAAGTCGAGGTAAAGCCTTAAGGCGCCAAGAATAACAAGCTTGCGGGTTGACTCTGCACCATATTCAGCGCCCATCCCGATCCTTTTCAATGCCTGAACATCATAAGCAGTTAATCCGGTAAATATTAAAACACCGATGAAACTGATGATGTAATCAAACGTCTGGCTTTTCATAAACATGTTCACCAGGCTGGCTATAACAATACCGATAACACCCATCATCAAAATTGATCCGAATTTTGTCAGGTCGGTTTTTGTAGTGTATCCAACAACATGCCATAATTCCGAACATTCCGGCAGTTACTGCAAATGTTTGGAATATCGAAGCAGAAGTATAAATGTAGCAATGATAAAACTAAGACTTGCTCCCATCAATACAGCATAAACTCCGAACAGAATGGTGAGTGTGCCAACTGAAAACCTTTGAAATCCCAACGACATGGCAAGGACAAATCCGATGGGTGCCAGCATGACAACCCAACCCAACATGGTCATTCCTGTTTCTTTAACTAATAAAGATTTTAATTCGGGTGAACTGGCAAAATAATATGCTGTAAACGCTGTCAGTGCCAGGGCAATGCCCATCCATGCAAAGACATTGGAAATGAAAGTCTTTGCCAAAGCTTTTGATTCAAAACCAGCTTGAGTTGTCTGATAATAATTATTCTGTGTTAACATGTCAGTCAATTTTAATTTTAAATAATGAAACGGCTTCTCCTTCAAAAATAGTGCCTGAAATAATTGCTTTTAGCTTTTGGCAGTTGGCTTTAATGCAATTTCGTTCCGATCAGGTGGATAAATTCTTCACGGGTTTCAACTCTGCGGAAAGCGCCGGTAAAATCAGATGTAGTTGTTACGGAGTTTTGTTTTTGAACACCCCGCATCATCATGCAGAGGTGTTGCGCTTCAATTACCACTGCTACACCCAAAGGCTTAAGGGTTTCCTGAATGCAATCCTTGATCTGTGTGGTCAGTCTTTCCTGAACCTGCAGCCTGCGGGCAAATGCATCCACAACCCTTGCAATTTTACTTAAACCTGTTATATAACCGTTGGGAATGTAAGCTACATGGGCTTTACCAATAAATGGTATCATATGGTGCTCACACATCGAATAAATTTCAATATCCTTGACGATGACCATTTCACGGTAATCTTCCCTGAATTTGGCTGAATTCAATATTTCAACCGGATCAAGCTGATAGCCATGTGTCAGGAATTGAATGGATTTTGCAACACGTTCTGGAGTCTTTAATAAGCCTTCACGATTGGGATCTTCGCCAATCAATTTTAATATCGAGGAATAATGCTCACTTAGCTTGTCTACATTTTTGTAATTATAAAGATCAATTTTTTCATAGCCTTCTGAATGACCATTCTTAATTACACTTTTCAATATTTTTTTTGCCATGATATTTTTTTTTATTTGCCAAAGTACTCCACAAAATTGTTCTCTGTCTCTACCAGTTTAACACAATATAACTCAGCTCCAAATTTCCTGATTTCTTCTTCGATCTCCTCCCAGATCGCTATAGCAATGTTTTCGGTCGAAACGATCTTTCCTTGCAGAAAGTCCACTTCAATATTCAAGTTTTTATGGTCAACCTTGTCAATGATTTTTGTTTTTAAAATGCTGCTCAGATCCTTAAGATTCATAACAAACCCGGTTTTCTGGTTTACTTCACTTTTAACAGTAATGTATAACGTATAATTGTGACCATGCCAGTTTGGATTAGAACATTTACCGAAAACCTCCAGATTCTTTTCATCCGTCCATTCGGGACGAAAAAGCCGGTGAGCCGCATTAAATCTCTCCCTTCTGGTAATGTACATCATAATTCATTAGTTTTATTGTTCGACCCATCAAATTTACTTGTTTTCATTGAATTGAAAGGAAAAAAAGAATCCCCTGAAAAAAAGGGGATTCTCCAACAGATTGATCTAAAATCAAACAAATTAATTAACCACCTGTATTTTTTTAGTTACCCTGGAATCGCCTGCATTAAGACTCAGGAAATAAATTCCTTCGTTCATGCCGGTCACATCAATGGTATATTTGTTTAATTTTCCAGAGGTTTCGAATTGCTGACTTTCGAATACTTTCTGTCCCAGGATATCAAAAAGTTCGATAGTTAAA
Organism: uncultured Bacteroidales bacterium; assembly: GCA_963705185.1. Taxonomy (GTDB): domain Bacteria; phylum Bacteroidota; class Bacteroidia; order Bacteroidales; family JAADJA01; genus JAADJA01. The sequence goes on along the minus strand of CAVPJF010000029.1, from coordinate 11,832 downwards.
TCAGCACTTTCAATAAGGCTGTATTCTATACTGACCTGTGTAGCCGCTGGATTAGGATATGCCTGAACCGATTCTTTATCAATTAAATTTTCTTTTACGTTCAGAAACTTTGGTAATTCAACCAGGTTTCCGCCAGAGGCTAACGCAACCCAGAGTCCAAAATTAGGACCATTACTATTGACTAACGGATCAAGAAAACCGGAGGCAACAACAGTAAGAGCCGCACCGTCCAAATCTAAAGTTGAAAGTGGAGCATCATAGGTAGCTACAGTTACTGAGCCTGTTTCATCTTTAATAGCCAATCTATAGTCGTTGGTAGGAAGTTCAAGATAGCCGGCAAATTCACTATATCCAAGATTGTCAACTATTGTTCCAGCGCCAACGCCCACCTCAACAACATCCACTACCGGCGCATCGGTTGAACCATGGTGTACCAATACATCAGTTTTGTCTGTCATGTTTGCACTTTCTCTTCCCGTCGGGTAAACTGCAATATCAAATGGTGTTGCAGGATTATAGCCACTTGGGCTTACAATTCCTTCTGCTACCAGAATATAAGTTTCTCCATCGGCAAGGGTGTAGTTCTGCGACCAGATCGGATTTTCAGGACTTGTGCTGTTCTGATCCTTAATGGCAACTGTAAATTCAACTCCTGCTGGAGCATCAACAAACGGGGATGCTGTCCTGAAAGCGAAGTTGTCTAATAATAAGGTATTGTCTAACCATACGTCTACCACTGAAGCTGCTGCATCAGCTGAGTTATGGATCACCTGTACGCGTGCTGTCTGCATATGTACCGGAAGCATAACAAGATCGCCACCGGTTGCCAGCGCCACATATAAACCGAAAGCTGGTCCGTTGCTGTTATTGGCTGGATTCAGAAAACCTGATGCGATCACTGATATCGCTGCGCCGTCAAGTCCTAATGTTGCAAGAGGTGCATCATAACTTAGCTACAGTACTTGTTCCTGTTTCATCACGAATCTCAAGAACATAATCCAATACGCCTAGTTCCAGGTAACCTGCAAAGTCAGCATACATTAAATCATCTACAATCATTCCTGCGCCAACTCCTGTTTCGTAAACATCAACTGTTGGGGCATCGGTTGAACCATGGTGAACAAGCACATCGGTCTTGTCTGTCATGTTTGCAACTTTCTCTTCCCGTCGGGTAAACTGCAATATCAAATGGATGTTGCTGGATCGTAACCACTTGGGCTTACAATTCCTTCTGCTACCAGAATATAAGTTTCACCATCGGCAAGGGTGTAGTTCTGCGACCAGATCGGATTTTCAGGACTTGTGCTGTTCTGATCCTTAATGGCCACTGTAAATTCAACTCCTGCTGGAGCATCAACAAATGGTGATGCTGTCCTGAAGGCGAAGTTGTCTAATAATAAGGTATTGTCTAACCATACGTCTACCACTGAAGCTGCTGCATCGGCTGAGTTATGGATCACCTGTACGCGTGCTGTCTGCAAATGTACCGGAAGCATAACAAGATCGCCACCGGTTGCCAGGGCTACATACAAACCGAAAGCTGGTCCGTTGCTGTTATTTGCTGGATTCAAAAATCCTGATGCGATCACTGATATCGCTGCGCCGTCAAGTCCTAATGTTGCAAGAGGTGCATCATAACTTGCTACGGTAGTTGTTCCTGTTTCATCACGAATCTCAAGAACATAATCCAATACGCCTAGTTCCAGATAACCTGCAAAGTCAGCATACATTAAATCATCTACAATCATTCCTGCGCCAACTCCTGTTTCGTAAACATCAACTGTTGGGGCATCGGTTGAACCATGGTGAACAAGCACATCAGTCTTGTCTGTCATGTTTGCAACTTCTCTTCCCGTCGGGTAAACTGCAATATCAAATGGTGTTGCAGGATTGTAACCACTTGGGCTTACAATTCCTTCTGCTACCAGAATGTAAGTTTCTCCATCGGCAAGGGTGTAGTTCTGCGACCAGATCGGATTTTCAGGACTTGTGCTGTTCTGATCTTTAATCGCCACAGTAAATTCAACTCCTGCTGGAGCATCAACAAACGGGGATGCTGTCCTGAAGGCGAAGTTGTCTAATAATAAGGTATTGTCTAACCATACGTCTACCACTGAAGCTGCTGCATCAGCTGAGTTATGGATCACCTGTACGCGTGCTGTCTGCAAATGTACCGGAAGCATAACAAGATCGCCACCGGTTGCCAGGGCTACATATAAACCGAAAGCGGTCCGTTGCTGTTATTTGCTGGATTCAAAAATCCAGATGCGATCACTGATATCGCTGCGCCGTCAAGTCCTAAAGTTGCAAGAGGTGCATCATAACTTGCTACGGTAGTTGTTCCTGTTTCATCACGAATCTCAAGAACATAATCCAATACGCCTAGTTCCAGATAACCTGCAAAGTCAGCATACATTAAATCATCTACAATCATTCCTGCTCCAACTCCTGTTTCGTAAACATCAACTGTTGGGGCATCGGTTGAACCATGGTGCACCAATACATCAGTTTTGTCTGTCATGTTTGCAACTTTCTCTTCCCGTCGGGTAAACTGCAATATCAAATGGTGTTGCAGGATTGTAACCACTTGGGCTTACAATTCCTTCTGCTACCAGAATGTAAGTTTCACCATCGGCAAGGGTGTAGTTCTGCGACCAGATCGGATTCATTGGACTGGTACTGTTCTGATCTTTTATTGCTATTGTAAACTCTGTTCCTGCTGGAGCATCAACAAACGGGGATGCTGTCCTGAAGGCGAAGTTGTCTAATAATAAGGTATTGTCTAACCATACGTCTACTACTGAAGCTGCTGCATCAGCTGAGTTATGGATCACCTGTACGCGGGCAGTATTTAACGGAGAATAAAGGGGTAACTCAACAAGATCACCACCGGAAGCCAATGCAACCCATAGTCCGAAAGCCGGGCCGTTGCTGTTATTACCAGGACTTAAAAATCCTGAAGCAACAACCGTTATTGCAGCGCCATCAAGTCCTAAAGATGCAAGAGGAGCCTGATATGATACCACAGTATTTTCACCAGTTTCATCACGAATCTCAAGAACATAATCCAATACGCCGAGTTCCAGATAACCTGCAAAGTCAGCATACATTAAATCATCCACTATCATTCCTGCTCCAACTCCTGTTTCGTAAACATCAACTGTTGGGGCATCGGTTGAACCATGGTGCACCAATACATCAGTCTTGTCTGTCATGTTTGCACTTTCTCTTCCCGTCGGGTAAACTGCAATATCAAATGGTGTTGCCGGATTGTAACCACTTGGGCTTACAATTCCTTCTGCTACCAGAATGTAAGTTTCACCATCGGCAAGGGTGTAGTTCTGCGACCAGATCGGATTCATTGGACTGGTACTGTTCTGATCTTTTATTGCTATTGTAAACTCTGTTCCTGCTGGAGCATCAACAAACGGTGAAGCTGTTCTGAAGGCGAAGTTGTCCAATAATAAGGTATTGTCTAACCATACGTCCACCACTGAAGCTGCTGCATCGGCTGAATTGTGGATTACTTGTACCCTGGCTGCTGAATAAACATTAATAGTACTTACCAGTGCTATCACCAGAGCGATTAACGAAATTTTCATTTTTGTTTTCATCTTTTTTATTTTTTTAAATTATTAATAAGTTTGACTTTAATGCCATATAAACATGGAGCTTTATATATTGTTCAATCTTTTTTATTTTTTATTAAACATATATTTTATTCCAATTTATTCATAATTTATATTATCTTATTGATTATTTAGATTCTTTATCAAATATGGATTGATTTTATAGATTAAAAATTTAACAATTATTTAACATTTTGTTTAATTTTATATTTATTTTATCAAACAATAAAATAACTTATCTGCCTCAATTTAGGTGATAGGTTTCGTTAAGGGTAAATCTTTAATTATCCAGCAAAATACCAATGTAGTGTTTTAGCAATTGAATACTTTACTTAATGTGCAGGAATACATGGAATTTGAGCGCAATTCTTCTGTCTGTACTTTAAAACGTGTATCATTGCTATGGTAAATCAGATACATTCAGTTCTGCATCCGGCAGGGGGCAAAAATTACTGAGCACATTCTATCGCTGGATAAATGCAAACCAATTATTATTAGCCTGAGACCGGGATAACTGAATTGAAGAAGAGATATTTATGTATTTGGAAATTCATTTCTAAGTGAAAACTTTGTTTTTGCAGCGGAAATCAATGCTACGAAGGCACGCAGGCACCAAGAACCACTTAAAGTATACAGCTAAATTTGTTCAAAATCAATGTTATACGAAATTCCTCTTAATCCGAACTCAGGTTATAACATTAAAGTTCCAAAGATTTACAGATGCAATTAGCATTAGACTATAAACCTGAGTTCCTTTTTATGTGGCATCCAAGTCGCCAACAGTCCACCAACTTACATCATCAATTCCATGCACGACCTGAAATTTCTGAAATGTAACCCTGATGAGTGCACAATCCGATGAACGCAGGAACATCTCCAGATCAGGATGTCTCTTCAGGTGTGCATATAGGTCTGCTTCATTCTCTGCAATATTTATCTCTACAGCACTTCCAAATGCCGTCAGCACAAAGCCCTTATCAAATCCTGAATTGCTCGCATCTCCAATTTCAATTAGAACAGCCACCCTAGAGTTTTGTAATAGGTTACGGTATTTGATTGTGCTGCGATAGGTTGCAAATACAATTTGTCTAAAACCTTCAATTGGCGTAATTGCTATCAAACTTGCATGCGGCTGACCATCGCTCTCCGTGGCCAGAACCGCGAAGCGGCTGTCCTGCATTGCGCGCCCGATATATTCTCTTATATGAAATCTTTTACTTTTATCCATTTCAATTTGACCATCTTGCAAACAAAGCAAAAATAAATTATTAAAATTAAGACCTCTTTACAATCATTTTAGTGAGACTGTGGTTTATAAAAACATTGCTTTATAATTTCCCATTATATGACTTTGCTCGAATAACTGCTGAGGGAATATAATACCCGTAGATCATTTTTCTTAAATTTTGGGATATCTCTTCTTTAATGCATTTTCACGATATAGAAATATTTTTTCAAGTTGCTTGCGAATAAATAGGGTATTTGCAATGCTTCCTAAAAAAGCAAATGGAGGTTTATAGGATACGATGTCTGTCATTAACACATCATTTCCCAGAGGTTCAATGATGTGCTGGTGATGCCACATAGCATAAGGGCCAATTCGTTGTTCATCAACAAAATACTTTTTCTCAGTTACATGGGTTATCTCTGTAACCCATGTCACAGGAATGCTAAAAAAGGGCCTCACTTTATAGCTTATAATCATTCCCGGATACATTTTTTCAGGAAGATTTTTTGACATAATGTCAAAGCCCATGTAGTCTGGTGTGATTTCCTTCAGGTTTTTAGGAGAAGATATAAACTCCCAAACCTCATCAATAGAGGCAGTGAGGATTTGTTTTTTAACCAGTTCGTAAAATGCCATTTTGTGTGAATTTTAGTTGGTTTTAGCAATTCTGTTGATCATCCCACGGAAAATAAAAATATGAAATGGGGAAACCGAATACCAGTATATCCGGCCCCATAAACCCAAAGGCCTGAAGGTGGCCGTTTGATAAAGAATACTATCTTTTATCATGAATTCCAGCCAGGCCTCACCGGGCAATTTCATTTCGGCATAGAGGAGCAAACGTTTTTCTTTTTTGTCAGCCAGAAGTACCCTCCAAAAGTCAAGCGAATCGCCGGCTGAAAGCTCGGTATTGCTTTTTCTTCCACGACGCAGACCCACACCTCCAAAAAGCTTATCAATAAAACCTCTTAAACCCCAAAGCCAATTGGCATAGTACCAACCGGTTTTACCGCCAATGGACCAAATCCTTTCTAATACAAAATTTTCATCGGTTATAGTTTTCGTTCTTCTATCCTTGTAGCACCCATATGTTGGCACCTTGACAAGGTTAGATATTCCCTGCTCCAGGGTATGCCCGGAAAGGGCGTCCGTCCAGCTCGACAATACTCCTTGTTGGTCAATTATATCGAAAGCCTTGCGTACGGCGTCATTATAGTTTATTAAATCAATATTCAGAAGTCGATTAAGATTATTTTCGCTGCAAATAATCTCAATTTTCATGCTATTCACAAGATTTACCGCAAGCTTATAGGAAGTGGAAGTAATGAAATATAACCAATAAGATGAAAGCTTAGGGGTCATTACCGGAACGACATAAATCACATCTTTTTAAATTTCGGACCTGGGCAAACCTGAGAAGCATTTCTTTATATGTTAGTATTTCAGGGCCTCCTATGTCAAAACTTTTATCGAAGGTCTGTTCATTTGCCATAACACCCTTCAAATATTGTATAACATTGTGTATAGCTATGGGTTGTGATCGGGTATTGAGCCATTTAGGGGCTATCATGATGGGGAGCTTTTCAACGAGGTCGCGGATAATTTCAAATGATGCACTTCCGGATCCCACAATGATCCCGGCCCGCAGAGTGGTCAGATGATATCTGCCATTTTTTAAAACTTCTTCTACTGCTTTTCTCGACAACAGGTGCTTTGAAAGCTCATTATTATTGATAATACCGCTTAAATAAATAACCTGCCTGACACCATTAGAACTCATTTGTTCCATAAAATTTGTTGCCGATTCCTTTTCCATTGTTTCAAAACTATCAATGGATGATGACATAGAGTGAATGAGGTAATAAGCTAGCGTCAATATCGGTAGGAATTGAATTGAGGGTAGATTTGTCTAAAAAATCCACCTCAATTACTTTAATCTGGCTGGAATTATAGCGGGAAGTAGTCAAACCTTTTTTTGTCGCGAACACAGCAAAATACATCATGCCCATCTGCAAGTAAAACAGGCAGCAATCTTTTGGCAATATACCCCGTGGCACCGGTGAGTAAAATTTTCATGTTGTTATACCTTCAATATTAAAATTCTGCAATCTCCCTGAAATACCATACCAGATGCCGCCGATGATATGGAAAGCAGCTTTCCAATTCCAGATGAATTGTCATGGATAAGATAGTTTTTCATACACTAATAACAAATACAAACAGAATCGGTTTCTGGAAAATCGGCTGGTTCGTTTGACTTTATAACCTTATATTAAGTGAAAAAGCAAAACTTTAGCAATTTACAAATGACAATGATTCGTGTATAGGTTCTTAATATTTCTTTCAAATTTGAAAAACTATTGAAAGTAATTCAATATCATTTGCAGTTCGAATCATTAAGTCTTGTTTAAAATACTAGAAAAACTGATTTTTAAATAAAAAAGAAGCCATCCTTGCCCAGGAATGGCTTCTTAAAAGAATGATCAACATTAATTAACCCTAATTATTACAATTGTATGATTTACTAATCTTTAGTTTTGAAAATCTTTTAAGTTTTCCATCAGTTTTTTCCGGCTAAAAAATATTCGGCTTTTAACCGTTCCGATCGAAAGATTTAATGATTCTGCTATTTCTTTATACTTATATCCCTGAAAATGCATCTGAAAAGGAATTCTATGCTCATCAGAAAGATCGTTTACAACTCTTTCCAATTCTGATTGGTTATACTTTGAATCAGGGGTTACAATATCTGATTGGCCAGAATTGTTAAGATAATATAAATCCTTCGTATTATCAATAATGGTGTTGACTTTTATATCTTTTCTGTACTTATTGATAAAGGTATTTTTCATGATTGTATAAATCCATGCTTTGAGATTGGTAGCAGGATCAAATTTATCTTTATGAACAATAGCCTTCAAATATGTATCCTGGATTAAATCATGAGCATCCTCACGATTAGAAGTTAAAGAATAAGCAAAATATTGCAAATTTTCTTTTAGACTCAGTATTTTGTGATTGAATTCAATTGCTGTCATAACTTTAAATTTTAATTTGAATCAACTTGTTTAATAAATACGAAGCAAAAGTAAACACATTATATCAATTAAACAAATTATTTAGAACAAATTTAAATAATTTTATAAAATATTTTTCTATATGCTGATTATTAAATAGTTAAAAACCTATAAAGTTTTAATATATGTTTAATTTTTTATCTTTTTTATTAAACATTTAATAAAAATCAACAATAAATCGACCTTTTTTTGGCCCATTTTGAATAAAATCCAATCTAAACGATAGTGAATTTTAGAAAAAGATAAGAAAAAGTGAAATGAATTTGGATAACAAAAGTTAAAAGCTATGATATTTTATCAAGCTCTTCTTTTAATTTATTGACGTCTTCAATCAGGAAAGTATTTGGGGGCAATGGGAAATTAATATTTTTAACCATTATTCCTGTCAAAAATATAGTTGCTTTCTTAAAGTAATCCGATAATGTATTTATGTAAGCCTGAACTTCACTTAAAGGTATAGCCGTTGTAATAGAAGTAACAATATAGTGAATGTTTTTAAGAGCAGAAATTTCTTTCAGACCTTCCAAAGGAAGAGTTTCTCCAAGATAATATACCTTATGTTTATGTTTTCTTATAATATAATGGTAATAAATTAATCCAAGTTCATGATGTTCACCTTCAGGAAGAAATAGCAGGAAGGATTTGGCACTACCATTTAAAGAATTAGAAATGCCATCAATGGCAACAATAAGTTTCTGCCTTAACAGGTTAGTAATAAAATGCTCCTGTGCAGGATTAATGGCACCTATTTGCCATAAAATGCCTATCTTTTCGAAAAAAGGATACATTAATTTAAGGATGGCCTCTTCGAATCCCATGTTTATAACAGCTGTGTTAAAGATCTTTTCAAATTTAGATTCATCGAGATCTATCATTGCCAGAACCAGCCCTTCAACCTGGGCTTCAATATCACCTTTTGAATGAGAAAGGTTTAGTATCCTTTCACTAATTATTGCATCAGAAAGGTTGACAATATTAGAAATTTTAACACCACTCCTGCTGAGGATTGACACATTTAATAACTTTTTAAGATCTTCATCATTATAATACCTGATGTTAGTAGAAGTTCTTTTGGGATCAATCAAATTATAGCGCTTTTCCCATATCCTAATAGTATGGGCTTTGATACCTGTAAAGTTTTCTAGATCTTTTATCGTATAGTTTGCCATATTGCTTTACCTCTTTATTTGAGTGAGGCATAATCCGTTATTTAACAATGAATCGTTTGAAAGGTTTAATCTTTTAGTGATTATTTTAAACAAATATTATCAAATCGATCGAACAAAATGATTGTTACGTGCTGTATTTCAATTATTTATATTATAAAATACCAGATGTAAAATATTATAATTTTTCACGTTTTGAATCCCCTAAAAAAGCTGACTCTCTTTATCAATTGTCTTCATTTAAAAAGGGCATTCTGATAAAATTGTAATTAACAGGCTTACTATAATGCTGACGGGTGTATTAAGTTATTTAGCTAATTTTGAACTTTTGGATATTTGAAAATTTAGCACATGCCCAGGTTATCTGTTATAATCATTACGCTGAATGAAGAAAAAAACATCGGTCGCTGCATTGATTCAGTGAAAGAAATTGCTGATGAAATCATTGTTGTTGATTCCTTTTCAACTGACAATACAGAAATTATTGCAAAGGAAAAGGGTGCAATTTTTATTCAAAACAAATTCGAAGATTATGTAAAGCAGCATGAATTTGCAGATCAGAAGGCAACCTATGATCATATTCTCACTTTGGATGCCGATGAAGAGACCTCTCAGGATTTGATGGAATCGATTCAGAATGTAAAAAAATATTGGAAACATGATGGCTATTCCATGAATCGTATGACTAACTATTGTGGGAAGTGGATCAAACACTCAGGGTGGTACCCTGATATCAAATTGAGATTATATGACAGAAGAAAAGGCAGATGGATTGGTAAGAAAATTCATGAGCGCTTCACCTTAATGGAAGGGTGTACAAAAGGCCATCTGAAAGGCGATATTCTTCATTATTCTTATAATTCTATTTCACAACATGTAACCCAGGCAAATAAGTTTACCGACCTTACTGCAATGGCCGCTTTTGAGCATGGCATTAAATCCAACTTCTTTAAAATAACAATTAATCCGGTTTTTAAGTTTATCCGAAATTACATTTTTCATTTTGGTTTTCTTGATGGTTACTATGGGTTTGTCATTTGCAGGATTTCTGCCCATGCGACTTTTTTAAAATATATTAAACTAAAACAGCTTCATCACTCCAACAAATAAGGGAGCACTGTGGATGAATTATAAGAAAATAATCATCAGCCGAACCGACAGTATTGGTGACGTAATACTGACATTGCCAGTGACCGGAATATTGAAAAAGCTTCTACCTGAAAGTGAGATTATTTTTCTTGGTAAATCTTATACAAGGGACATTATTGCCTCATGTAAGCATGTTGATCAGTTTGTGGAGTGGGATGATGTTCTTGGTTTAAATGAAGCAGCCAGAATAAAATTTATTCAAAATTTGAATGCTGATGCAATTATTCATGTTTTTCCGGTTAAAGAAATCGCAGAACTGGCAAAACATGCTAAAATACCATTACGTATTGGCACCACCGGCAGGTATTATCATTATTATACATGCAACCGGTTAGTAGCAATGTCGAGGAGACGATCAAAACTTCATGAGGCTCAACTCAACCTTAAGCTGATTAAGCCTTTCGGTGGAAAAGGGGTTTATACGATTAAAGAAATTCAGGAAAGCTATGGAATTTCAATAAATGATCCGCTGAATCCAAATGTTTTAATGCTCATTGATAAAAATAAATTCAATCTCATACTTCATCCAAAATCCAAAGGAAGTGCAAGGGAATGGGGGATAGAAAATTATTCGAAATTGATCAGGATTTTACCTGAAGATAAATTCAGAATATTTATCACCGGAACCTATGAAGAGGGACTGTTGGTGAAAAAAGATCTGATCGACTCTCATTCCAATATTATTGACCTGACCGGAAAATTTTCGCTGAAGGAACTGATCAGTTTCATCAACGAAACTGACGGAATGGTAGCTGCCAGTACCGGGCCTCTGCATATTGCTGCGGCATTGGGAAAACATGTATTGGGTCTTTACCCGCCAATCAAACCCATGCACCCGGGACGATGGGCGCCCATCGGGAAAAATGCAGATTACCTCGTACAGGAAAAAAATTGCTCAAAATGCAGAAAAATTGATCACTGTGAGTGTATTGAAAGCATCACACCTGAAGCAGTTAAAAACAAACTTCTATCCTGGTTAAATGACTAAAACTACTAAAAGAATTACTGACGACTGGCTGGTGATCGTTAATCCAAACGCAGGCCGGAAAAAAGGCGAAAAGGACTGGTTTAACATAAATGAACTTCTTAATGAATCCGGATTGGCGTTTGAGTCTGTTTTTACAACCCATAAGGAACATGCTATCGCCCTGACAACAAGATTTATAAAAAAAGGCTACAGGAATTTTCTGGTTGTAGGGGGTGACGGCACCCTGAATGAAGTGATAAATGGAATCTTCTTCCAGAAAAGTGTTCCAACCCATGAATTCCTTATTTCGATGATTCCTGTTGGTACTGGAAATGACTGGTGCAGGATGTTCCACATTCCATTCAAGTATTCCGATGCCATTGCTTTAATAAAGCAGAATAATACTTTTATCCAGGACATTGGCAGGGTAAGTTACTTTAATTCGACTACTTTAAAGCGAAGGTATTTTATCAACGTTGCTGGAATGGGTTATGATGCAGAGGTTGCTTCCAAAACCAATAAAGATAAAGAAAGAGGAAAAGGTGGACCTTTTTCCTATCTGAAAAATCTTTTTACCAGTCTCTTGTTTTACAAATATTCTGAAACAGAAATTATA
>CAVPJF010000028.1:0-54182 GCA_963705185.1 uncultured Bacteroidales bacterium | reverse complement strand
CTGGGGGACACCGAGTCAAGCGCAATCAAATCACTGCGTTTTTGAGCGCGGACAAAGAAAAAGATGACAATTTGGCTGAAATTGGACAAGAACGGCGAGGGAAAGACAAAGGAGCCCCCTCGCGTTCTTTGGCCAGATCGTAGTAGGGGGCTCCTGCCCACAAAGTAAGGCAGGGGCGATGATACCAGCTGAGATTCTGCAACGCAAATCCCTTTTATTCTGTACCAAATCGATGTTGATCTAGGCCGAGACCACCCGTGCCAAGCCATGCCCTTTTGTGGGGGGCCTCTGCATTACGCCTGCTACCCGCGTAAGCCTCGGGGAGGCCCCGCCGATATTTCCTGAGGCTTACGCGGTGCGCTTCAGTCTTTGCTGCGGCCGCCCCGGATGTCGACGCCGGGTGCTACCGGCTTCGATGCTTTTCTGGGGTCGCCGGGTTTACTGGGCGCCGGTGCTCTTGGTGGTGACCGCTCTGCGCCAGGGCCGAGCCCAGGGCTATACGCTGCGCCGGTTGCAGGCCCTGTTTTGGGTCCGCCCTTCGCCAAGGGATAGCCGGGGGCAGGTGGCCTGGAAAGAAAGGATTCCCTGTATTCCCAAATCCTCCTCAAACGTGTTAGCAAAGGGAAGCTGAATCTTTCAGCGCCTGCCCGCAGGGAGGCAGGCTTCGAGCGGCTCAAACCTTCAGCACTGCCTCCTTGCGGGTCTTTGGTTATTTTACTGAAGTCAATTGCTTACCTCGTAATCTCGCCCAGTCTTATATCATCGGTTAAACTACCCTGCAAATTTTCAACCCTATTGCAGAACTATATTGTAGGGGATAACAGGGGCCGTCTTGATCGAGGTCGAGGGATTCCGCTGCTTTGGTTGCGTGGTAAGCAGGAAGGCGCGGAGGTGGGTAAGGTCTAAACAGTACTCGCGGTCATAGTCCTTGGGATTGCCGTTGATCCAGCCAGTGCTGCCGTAAGTTACAGCCGGCTCTGCCACAACATCATCCAATACGAGTTCCCGGATGGGGCCGGCCGGTCATCTTCATGACAATGAGGCTTTCAAGACCCTCTCGGAGGTGTCGGCAATCATTCCGCCCTCTATCAGGTTGCTATCTCTAGATTTAAGAGCCGAATTAGGTCTGAAACCCTCTTTTATTCGTGGAGATTGGAGAGCCCCCCGGCTTGAAGCCTTGCAATCGCAAGGGCAATTTGTCCTTGCGAGAATTGACGTTTTCTTTCCCCCACATGTGAATAGCTTTGGCTATGCCTTTTTCATCCGTAGCTTGTTCTTTGGTGGCCACCCAGTGCACTGTCGAGAGCAATTCAAGCTCGAAAGGAGTCTCAAAACCGTCAACCAGTTTCCTTACCCGGTCGAATCTTCCCGGAGAATCGGATTGCACTCTATGTATCCTTCGGCATCGGCAACCGCTCCAGGCACCAGTTCCAACTGCTTGTCCGGTGCATCGCCGTCATCAGAGTAACCGGAAATCAGATACCCTTCGACTTCGCGAAGAACATGGCGAAGGTTTTCAGCATAAGGTCCAAAAGGTCCTTTCACATAGCGCAGACGCAAAGGTTCCCCGCCACTTGAAGGAAATACATCAATTTGTGCACTTCCAAAAGGGTAATAGAAAAGTCCATCAAGCCGTCGAGATAACGACGCATCAGCCCAACCAAAGCAGCGCGCCCCGGAGTCATCGCAGGAACGTCAGACGAAAGGTTGGCGCTTTCGTTCGTCGGGCTACCTCCTGGTTCGAAAACAATGGCCTCCACGTCAGACAGGTGCGACAATCGCTGCTCCGAATACGTATTGGTTTATATCTTCAAGGATAGTCAGATTATAGCCCTGATAAATGATTTGGGAAATGTAGTTGTTAATCATCGTCGACTCGTAGCGTGAATGAATACCATTATTGCGAGAATATTGTCCGTTGTAGTTCCTGGTGATGTGTAGCGGCATGTGGCCGTCACCCACATAATGACCGAGGTCGGCGGCGAAATATTTTGCCTGGTTCCAGTCATGGCGGGTCATGCATGCCACCAGTGAATCGAAGGTAGTCAGTGTAGCCCAGGGCAGGATTCCTTGATCATAAACAAAGTTGTAACCGTAAATATCAATTACCAATCCAGTGTCTGAGGTATTGCTCCGTAATTGATAAATTGCTGGTAATTGTCAATATCGATATAATGCTTTATTCCCTCTTCGGGGTCCCAGGCTTTACGTTCATCAGCATCGGATGCATGTTCAGCAAGGAAAGCGGTCCATGCCTCGAATTGTGACATTTCCTGGGAATATGAAAGGTAAGCTTCGTGGCTGATCTTTTAGTGGCCAGTATAGCCCCAGCTCATCAATACCAAGCAAGAGCGGGCATTAAAATATAGATATAAAAGTACTTTCTCAAGTGTATGTTTTTGGCAAATGTAGGGATTAAAAATTCATTCGAAGAAAGGAAATTCACCTTCCCATCGCCAGCCACATCCCGCCGAAATAAGGAATGAGCCAAATAATCCAGACAATCAGGCTGTAGCGGTGAAAATGCTTGTGAATATCTTCGCTTCCTTTCTTTATAACATAAGTTGCCCAGATGGCATAGGTGATGATCTGGCGGAGTTAATGCTATTCTACTGGAGGTTGTTGAGTCAGATCGGAAATTATGGTCTCAATTTTTCGGATATAGTCATCAATCTCTTCCCGGTAACGGTCGGTGTCTTCATCAATGGCTTTATAAATAACCTCGTAGCTTTTTATACGGAGCTCACAGTACTCCCGGAGCTTTTTATTCCTGATAATTATTTCATCAGGCAAATCCAGCTCAACAAAGCTATCGATCAGTTTTATATTCTCATTCCAATAGTATATTCCCCTTTCTTTAATTTCCGTTAATAGTTTTTCCCTGGGGGTATTTTCGGGTAAGTTATATACCTCAAGGGCCATGGATTCCATCGAAGCAAACTTCTGCATTCCTTCGTCATAACGGGCAATGTCGTTCGGCAGTGTTCTATCAAGCATGAATGAGGACGCGAGAACAAGGATGGATAAAAGTCCGATTGTTCCGTAGTTGATTTTCACCGATTCAGGTTTTTTCAAACCCGGCACATAAGCATAGCCGATGATCAGCCCGCTGATGAGTCCCCCGATATGCGCGGCATTGTCGATACCAGCCTTCATTCCGTACAATAAATTATAGATTACAAAAACCGCGATGCTTAATAACAAGGATCTTCTGACTGATTTCTCCAGCAGGTTTGTGGTAAGCAAGGCAAGGAATACCCCGTACATTCCAAAAATGGCACCTGAAAACTTGCCGGCACTGATCGTCAAATTATTCCACCATAAGCTCGTAACGCTAGCCATCATGCCTGTCATCAGATACGCTGCACCAAACCTTGCTTTCAGCAGGTAAGGCTCAAGCATTAACCCGATATAAACCAACGCATACATATTCATGAGGAGGTGAAAAACACCGATGTGCAGGAAACAACTGGTGAGCAGTCGCCACCACTGACCTTCTAATGTTATTGGCTTGAAATTAGCGCCCCAGCTTAACAGGCTTTCATTATCAGGCAGCAATATATTTACACCAGTAAGGGCCATTGCGATGAAAATCAAAATATTCAGATTGAGAATAATTGGTGTTATAAAAATATCCCTTTATCGGCCTGAATATTGAAAAGAAACCTGAGATTTTTTCTTTCGCTGTGGCCGGAGGCAGGTTTAAAATATCCTGTCCTTCCGGGACATATTTATTCCTGAGTTCAAGAGCGTTTGGATTCAATTTCTTCTGGGGTTATCGAATTTTTCGTCTCGCTGAATTTTGAGACAAAAGCAGCAATGTTCTTTCTGTTTTTTCCCCAGTCAACAAACTGGCTACCTGTGCATTCGCTTTTAAGTACGGCCGTTCCATCCTCCATTTTAAGAGAAAATTCTTCTCCCCAGGAACTCATCGAAAAGCGGGTGGATGCAATGAAACCTGAAGGATTGATAAAATTTATATTCCAGCGAAGTTTAACAGCCGTTTCAACAGCTATAACAAGGAATTTTTCCCTGTCCGGAATGTCAACCGGAAGATTAGAGACATGCCTGGGTGTAAAACCGAATGCCATAAAATTATTATTTTAAAATGTTGTTTCAACTTTAAAAAACAAGAGTTCCAAATAATCAGTTTCACAATGTTCATTCAAACATTCGGATAAACACTTTAATCTGTTAACGATTGATCATTGCGGGCAGCTGATGTTACTAAAGAGTTTATTGTATTAATTGTTCCAAAGTTAAAATATTCTTCGGACCAGGAATCAGTTTTCCAGATTTATTTTTCGGTACCATCCTCTATAATAAAACAACCAATTATATTCGTTTCAAAAATAAAATGAGGCTGCCAAAAAGGCTAAAATGTGCTTCTCGTAAGGGCTACATCCGTCAGTCGACGGACGCAAAAAACGCAAAGAGTTTGTTATCAATACCTTAATCCTGGCGATCTTTGTCTATATCTTTGCGTTTTTAGCGTGAAATAATACTTATGAGTCAGCCTCAAAGATTTTATTTATTATCAACCTGGAATAAATTCCAACTTTTAATCCAGAATCACTGTTTTATCTTTTGGAAATTTTACTGCATAGCGGAACTCCTTTTTCATGTTTTCCTGTGGTTTCAACTCGATATTCCAGGTCAGCTTGCCTGATTTTTCCTCGTATTTTGCATCTGAGATATCAATATTCTCCACATCAATTTCTTTGTTCTGAGAAACCGGCAACTGATCTTCAAGTACCAGTTTGATGGGCACATTCTTGTTATTCCTGATTTTGATTTCATACCCCCTGTTTATCTTTTTATTGGTGCCAATGTACTGAGCTGAGTTTACATCTTTGATCTGTTCGCGCTGCACAATAATGTTGTTATCCCTGCCCACTGATATTTTCAGCGTATCCTCTGTATTTACTGTATTCAGATAAGATGAGCCGGTATAGGTACCTTCAAAATAAATGCTGGAATTCCCTGACAGGATGTTAAGCTCGCTCCAATTGGTGACGCGGGCAATAAGAAAAACATCATTGTCAGACTTCGGGGCGCAATAATATTCATAGTCAGTCGGCACCTTATAATCGGTAATACGAACCGTGTAGCTTTCTCCATCGGAAGGAACTGAATAGGGTACATCAACCTTGTAACTGATATTAGTTGGGGTTTGCACTGAGGAGTGAGGAATGTAGTCGGATGATTCGATTTTAACACCTCCTACATACATTGCCTCTGTATCAGATCTGCCACCTCTGATATTATTGTCTTCATCAAAATTGATTACTCCTCCGGAAACTGTTTCATCTTTACTATTGAGCGGAATTTTATAATCTGTAATTACTACTTCAGCAAGCTGCTCAGCTGAAGATTCCATGGTAATATCATAAAACCGTGTTTGATCGGGGATTGACTACCATTCCTTTGGTCAGAAAAGTATTATAATCCAACATAAGTCACTTTTAAATCATAATGACCGGGAGGGATTGGTTTAATTACATAATTTCCATCGAAATCAGTTGTAGCTCCAGCCATCTGATTATTTCCCTTTCAACGATCACATTTGCAAAGGCGATGGGTTCCCTAGGTTTGGGCATCAACTGAACCTTATGCCTTTTATAGTTCCGGTTCATAACTATTGACTGGTCCGGTCTGATATTAGAATACTTTGGCTGGTAATAGCCTAAATACCAGGGTGACATTTCCGGTTTATTATTTCCTTTACGGGGATTGTTGGTTGAAAGGGTAAGCATAATATCTTTCCAGTCCTCACCGGTTTTTTGAGTCACGTTAGCTTTAACCGTCAATGAGATGGGCTAATTGATATTTAATACGCGGATATCATAATCCGGTGTCCAGCCTGCATTTAGTACAAAATAACTAATCTTAACCGGAATGGTTGCCGGGCTCTGAACTTCTATTTTAACAATCACCTCACCGGTTGGCTCCGGCCTGATTGATGCTGACTCTGTTATCTTCTTATTTAATTCATTGATATCTTCCTGAATAGCGGTTTTCTGCTTCTCTATTTCCAGTTTGGCCAGACTGATCTCTTCGAGCTTTTTCCTGAAAAAATCTGCAGCCTGTTTCAACTCTTCAAGGTTCACCCCCGATTCAGATCCGCTGAACTTGGTATTGCCCATCAGCAAACCCTCTTCAGACTCATAAACCTTTAATAGCTTATTTAATTTCTGCATTTCAAAGTTCTTATCATCCCTCTGTTTTTGCAGATTTTTTATTTCTGTGTCGTTGTTCACCTCTTTGTGGTCATTTAACCGGTAGGTCACGGATAAAATTTTGGCTTTTTCGGGTGCAGTCACCTGAAGGCTACCCTCATCGAGGTTAGCCGAAAGTTTGACAAATGTAATTTCAGAATACTCCTTTCGGTAACACCAGGTCGGATATCCGTGTAATTTGGGCGCCCTGAAGAAATACTGTGACTTCAGAAATTTTTGATTCTACGTTTTTATCATCAGCTATGCTTAACAATGATAAAAACAAGCTGCACTGAATAAATACAATCCTTTTCATAATCATGTTTTTTAAAAGGTTATTAAAAAAGTACTATAGCCCGAATTTCAATTTGTATTTAAATAGATTCACAAGCGGGCAGAATTTCACAATCTTTCTCGAAATTCTTTTAGTAAGCGGAGCACGATCATTTTATAAACAAATGTAGCTAAAATTATTTATGAGGTCAAGTATAAATCAGTTTACGGCTGGAGAAAAAAAGTTACCGGTTTTTTGTGATTAAGGTTTTTTTAAAATAAGGTGATTTTCCGATTATAATAATTTTTACTTACCCATCGCCAGCCACATCCCGCCAAAATAAGGGATCAGCCAAATAATCCAGACGATCAGGCTGTAGCGGTGAAAATGCTTGTGAATATCTTCGCTTCCTTTCTTTATAACATAGGTTGCCCAGATGGCATGGGCAAGCATCAGCCAGAGGGCAATTTGTCCAATAAACGTTTGCGGACCGAGAATATTTAAAGGCTTGGTGGAGATAAAATGTAAAGAAAGTTTGCCGTTTATAGTGAAGCGATTATTCTGTTGAGTATTCTAATATTTCGTAATTTTGAAACCCATATTGCAAACATTATGACTTCACGCATAAAAAATATTAAAGAAACGGAGTTCAGGGAACCGATGGTCATTTTCCCCCTTAAGCAATACGAGGCTCTTATCGAATACCTGGAAGATATTGAAGATCGTCTTTCAATAAAAGAACGATTAAACGAGCCAACACTTTCGCAGGAAAAAGTTGAGGAATATTTCAGCAAGAAATTCGGAAAAAAGTGAAATATTCAATCATTTACAAGCGGTCGGCTGCTGAAGAATTGCTTCAACTTCCGGCAACTGTTGCTTTTAAAATCAGGGCGGCCATTAACAAGCTTCCTGAAAACCCACGACCTCAGGGATG
Source organism: uncultured Bacteroidales bacterium (assembly GCA_963705185.1). Lineage (GTDB taxonomy): Bacteria > Bacteroidota > Bacteroidia > Bacteroidales > JAADJA01 > JAADJA01. The sequence continues at coordinate 46,756 of CAVPJF010000028.1, read as the reverse complement.
CAAAAAACTGAAAGGTTCGAATAGCGATTATCGCATTCGCCTGGGTAACTATCGAATTATATATACCATTGCCGATAATGTTCTTATAGTAACAGTTATAAAAATCGCTCACCGAAAAGATGTTTATCGCTAAATTCCGTTTCCTTCCTTTCGTTTTATAGAATCGAGCCAAAATATTTTTTAAATTTCATAGTCAAAAGAGTAGGTCGAAAACCATTATCTCCCCATCGCCAGCCACATGCCACCAAAATAAGGGATCAGCCAAATAATCCAGACCATCAGGCTGTAGCGGTGAAAATGTCTGTGAAGTGTCTTCACTGCCTTTCCTTATAACATAGGTTGCCCAGATGGCATGGGCAAGCATCAGCCACAGGGCAATTTGACCGGTGAGGGTATGCAGATCGAGGATGCTGAAAGGTTTGGTGGAAATGAAATGCATGTGCAATGTGCCCAGTACATCAAAGGTAAATCCCGTCCAAAACATGGCCACATGCCAGGGTTTGAGATACCTTGCAATCCTTTCGGACCAGATACCCAGCGAATAAAACACCAGCGCCAGAGTGATAAATATCGAAGAAATTATTACCATAATTAAAGGGATAAAATTCCAAAATCAAAATTCCAAATTCCAGACTCCCAGAAAGGATACCTTCGACACTAAATCCTAATTCCTTAATCCCAATTCCTCAATCCTATACCGGATCCACATCAATGATCACCCTTACCGCCTTAAAGCTGGCTTCGCATTTAAACCTGCTCATGGTTTCGAGGATTTCATGTTTTTGCTCCTTCATGCTTTCGCTTTTTTCCAGCTTGATCATGATATTTTTGATGTAAAGGTTCTTGATCTTCGAAATTAACGGGTACTCCGGGCCCAGTACCCTGTTTTGCAATTTGTCGCGAAGCATGTGAGCAAGGTCGCGGGCAGCATCGTTTAATATTCGTGCATCCTTGTGCCGCAGGCTGAGCAGGATAAGCCTGTAAAATGGCGGGTATTTGAAGTTCCTTCGCTCCAGTATCTGGCTCTGGTACATCGAAAGGTAATTGTGCTCGGTTACATCCCTGATGACCGAATGGTAAGGATTATAGGTTTGAATGATCACCTTTCCCTGCTTGTTCTTCCGTCCTGCCCTGCCGCTCACCTGCGCCATCAACTGGTAACTCCGTTCGTACGCCCTGAAATCGGGAAAGCTGATCATGTTGTCGGCATTCAAAATCCCTACCACGCTTACATTGTCGAAGTCAAGTCCTTTTGTCACCATCTGTGTTCCGACAAGAATATCAATCCTGCGTTCTTCAAAATCGGTGATGATGTTCTGGTAAGCATGCTTTGAACGGGTGGTGTCGAGGTCCATCCTCCTGATGCGGATATCAGGGTAAAGGATGGCCAGTTCGTCTTCCACCTTTTCCGTCCCGAAGCCTTTCATCTGAAGGTGGGTGCTTCCGCAGGCATCGCATCGTTCGGGAACCCTGCGCGAATAGCCGCAATAGTGGCATTTTAAGCTGGTTGTTGTGCTTATGATACGTAAGGGTAACATCGCAGTTCTTGCATTCGGGCATCCAGTTGCAGGTGTCGCACTCCAGCCGCAATGAAAATCCCCGCCGGTTCTGAAACAGGATCACCTGCTCCTTGTTTTTCAGCGCCTCATTCACATGATCGAGCAGGAAAGATGAGAAATGGGACTTCATGGTCTTTTCGCGGGTTTCCCTTTTCACATCAGCCACCAGAATCTCCGGCATCTGCATGTCGCCATAACGGGTATTCAGTTCCACCAGCGCATATTTCCCGGCTTTTGCATTGAAGTAACTCTCGATGGATGGCGTGGCAGAACCCAGCAAGACATTGGCTTTGTGAAGTCCGGCAAGGTAAACCGCAGCATCACGTGCATTGTATCGCGGAGCAGGATCGTATTGCTTGTACGAATAGTCGTGCTCTTCATCTACGATCACCAGTCCAAGATTGCTGTATGGCAGGAACAAGGCAGAACGCGGACCGAGAATGATCTGAAATTTTATTTTCTGCGATTGATTGTCAAGTACGTTGTTCCAAATTTCGACCCTTTCGTTATCGTTGTATTTTGAATGATAGACTCCAACCTTATTGCCAAAATACTTTCTTAAACGATTGATGATCTGAGTGGTCAGTGCAATTTCGGGCAAAAGGTAAAGCACCTGCTTCCCGTTTTCCATGGCTTCGCTGATGAGCTTGATGTAAATTTCAGTCTTTCCGCTCGAAGTCACTCCATGCAGAAGTGCAGTTTTATGTTCATGAAAGGCAAGATGGATTTCGTCAATGGCTTTCTGCTGACCCTCATTCAGCTCAATGCTTTCGGGTGTGGACGAAAACTGAAAATCGTCCAGCCGTGTGGTTGATTTTTTAAAGGATTCAAAAACACCTTTCGTGATCAGCGCATTTACCGCTGCAGCAGCTGATGTGAGTTGCTTATTAAGGGAAGCCATCCTGACTACTTTTTCCTTGTCGCTGCCAAAATTCGACAACTGAATGTAAGCCATAAGGGCTTCGAGCTGACGATAAGCCTTTTTCTCGAGATGATCGAACAATTCCTTTAATTTATCCTGATCCCTGTAGGCATTTGCAAGGCGGATATAGGTTTCGACTTTGGGGCTATACCTTTCATGGAGCGCTTCCTCCGTAAGGATCACTCCTTTTTCGATAAGAGTTTTAATAAGGGGGATCACTTTTGCCTGTCCGACTATGTTTTCCACCTCCGAAATGGTAAGTTTCTTTTGAATATCAAGCGCTTCGGCAACCAGGTATTCCTGTTCGGTAAGGGCGTCGTAATTTCCGCTGAACTCAGGATTCAGGATCAGCAATGTTTCGCTGGCTAATTTAAGGGCTGAAGGAATAGCCACATTCATCACCTCTCCCGGTTCGCACATATAATAATTGGCAATCCATTTCCAGAAGGTAAACTGGATTTCATTCATGACGGGTTCCTTATCAAGCAATGAAAGGATATATTTTACCGCATAATTTTTAGGCGGAACCTCATGAATGTTCACCACCAGCGCTGAATAGATCTTTTTCTGTCCCGAACTGCACCACTACCCGTCTTCCATTTGCTTACCTGATCGTTCAGCTCGAAAGGAACCCGATAAGTGAACAAGCCGGGAACCGGCAGCGGAAGGATCACATCGGCAAATAGGGTGACGCGTTCCATTTTCAGGAGGATAAAATACGCGCCATATCAAGCAAATCGAGGTTAATGCCTTTATTGTACTTGATGGCTTTCTGGAAAGGAGTAAAAACAATTTCCTTGTTGATGATTCCTGCCATTTCGCCCCGTCTTCCGGTTATAAGCGCTTTAACGGCAGCATATCCCAGTGTACTTGCCAGTATACGGTCGAATGAACTCGGTGATCCGCCCCGCTGGATATGTCCAAGGATCGTAACGCGGGTATCATACTCGGGAAGTTTTTCTTTTACTTTTTTGGCTACTTCGATGGCTCCACCCAGTTCATCACCTTCCGCAACGATGATGATCCCTGACTGCTTGTTTTTGCGGATAACCTTTCTCCAGGGTCTCAATTAGCTCTTCAATATAAGTTGGTGTTTCAGGAATTAATATGTCCTCAGCACCAGTAGCAATCCCGCTTCGCAGTGCAATAAATCCTGCATCACGACCCATAACTTCGATAAAGAATAACCGGTTGTGTGAATCAGCCGTATCCCTGATCTTATCCACAGCCTCCATCACTGTATTCAAAGCGGTGTCGAAACCAATGGTCATGTCGGTTCCGTAGAGGTCGTTATCAATGGTTCCGGGTGTTCCCATGATGGGGAAATCAAATTCCTTGATAAAAATATCAGCACCAGTAAAGGTTCCGTTACCACCAATTACCACCAACCCGTCAAGTCCATGCTTTTTCAGGTTTTCATACCCTTTTTTCCGGCCTTCGTATTCCATAAATTCCTTGCTTCTTGCTGTTTTCAGGATGGTTCCGCCGCGCTGAATAATATTTGAGACCGAATGATTTTCAAGTTTCACAAAATCATCGTTGATCATACCATTGTAACCATATCTAATTCCATAAACCTCCAATCCATAGTGGACACTCGTGCGAACGACTGCCCTGATGCATGCATTCATTCCCGGTGAATCTCCTCCGGAAGTTAAGTATTCCTATTTTTTTCATTCCTGTCATTTGTTATAATCGTTTCTAAATTATATTATTTTTTACCAAATAAAATTCTTGTTAATCAAACTTGATTCTTTTTCGGGGTGGTCTTTCTCTGCCCTGACTTTGGAGGGGATCTTCGCTTTCAACGGGTATCTCTGGTTTATCATTTTCGGATAAGTGGCGTTTCTTTGTTCCTTCATAAATCACAAATCGTGCAAACCGGCATTCCAGCGGGCCATTGAAAAGCGCAATGTTCCGGGTTGCATGAAGTCCCAATAACTTTAACGCTTCCATATGTCCGCTGATGACCCATGCCTGATAACCCTGGTATTTTTGTTTAAATGTATTGCCAATTTCTTTATAAAATTGAATGATGTCGTCGTTCTTCATTCTTTCGTCGTAAGGCGGATTCATCACCAGAATTCCCTCCTCCTGAAGGTGGTTCCAGGTCGGCAAAAAAGCTTGCTTTAAGGTGAATATCATCTGTTAATCCTGCTGACCGTAAATTTTGCCGGGCAAGGCCAATAACCAATCCCGATTTGTCCGAACCAACAATTTTACACTTTTGGCTGAATAATCTTTGTTTCGGCTTCGCTTTTAATATCGTCCCAAAGATCTTTATCAAAATCTTTCCAGTGCAAAAAGCAATAATCTTCCCTGAAATAACCTGCCGGAATATTCCGGGCAATAAGCGCTGCTTCAATCGGAATGGTTCCTGAACCGCACATCGGATCAATAAAATTACTCTCCCTGTCCCAACCCGTTAAAAGGATCATTCCTGCTGCCAGAACTTCGCTGATGGGTGCCGGTCCTGTCGCTTTGCGGTATCCTCTTTTATGCAGAGATTCACCTGAACTGTCTATGGAAACTGTACATTCATCCCTGAATATCCTCACATTGATGACCAGGTCTGAATTGTCCAACCTGACATTGGGCCGTTTGCCAGTTATTAGCGCGAAACTGGTCAACGACCGCATCCTTGGTTTTGAGTGCAAGGTATTTGGAATGGGTGATATTGGAATAACTTGTTACGCCATCCACCGAAAATGTTCCGTTCACATCGAGGTATTTGCTCCAGTCAATTTTATAAATTTCCCTGTAAAGCTGGTCCTCATTTTCGGCTCGAAAAGTTGCAATGGGTTTTAAAATTCGAAGTGTCGTCCGGCAAAGGTAATTTGCCTTGTAAAGAAGCCGCTGATCACCAAAAAACTCTACTCCCCTCATCACCGGTCTCACTTCAGTTGCTCCCAGTTCAGTAACTCGGCAGCCAAAACACTTTCAAGTCCTGAAATGGTTTTAGCGATCATCCGAAAATTTTCAGCTTTATTACTCATGTAAAATTTTTGCGTCTGCAAAAGTAGGAATATTTGAACGAGGATTTTTTAGATATTTGTATCCTCAATTTCAAAACGATGACCATTAAAGACGCACAGGAAAAAGTAGATCAGTGGATCAATGCCACAGGTGTGAGATACTTCAGTGAACTGACCAACATGGCTATACTTACTGAAGAAGTGGGCGAAGTAGCCAGGATCATGGCCAGAAAATATGGTGACCAGTCATTTAAGGAATCAGATAAAGATGTTGACCTTGCCGATGAATTTGCTGATGTGCTTTGGGTTCTGATCTGCCTTGCTAACCAAACTGGTGTAGATTTAACTGAGGCTTTTATGCGAAATATGGAGAAGAAAACCAGTCGAGATGCTGATTGGCATAAAACAAATGAAAAATTGAAATAAATAAACCACAGAGACACGGAGAACACTAAGAAACACAGAGATGGTAACACAGAAATATGCATTATTAAAACTAACTAGATAGTTTATAGGTCTATTGATTAATTTTAACGCTGTAAATATTAAAGAACAATTAGTATCACTTGTCACAGAAGAATTTGCCAGATTACCTAAAGAATAATCTCCGTGCAACTCCATGTTCTCTGTGTCTCCGTGGTAAATATTTAAAACATGATGAAATATGATAATTAAATGGTTCCTCAGTCACCAATGGAAAGAAATGAAGCGCGTCTTCCATCTGGCAAAAAAACCTCGCGCTGAACATTGTGCTTGGATTTTTAATCCTACTGATGTTGTCTTATCTACTCCTTCTTGGGTTATTTATTGACAAAATTCTTTTGGAAATTAAGCCTGATGATGATCCTGTTCAGGTTTTTAATGGCATCCTGCTTTATTATTTTGGTGCGGAATTTTTCATGCGGTTTTTCATGCAAGCTCTTCCTACCCTGAATATCGAAACCTATCTTCATCTTCCGGTGAAAAAATCAAGCATCGTTCATTATGTCGCTGCAAAATCGATTTTTGTGATTGGGAACTATTTGTCGTGGCTGGTAGTTTTTCCTTTTGCCTTTAAGGTGATCGTACCGGTTCATGGATTGATGAACGCCTGGGTTTGGCTGGCAGGATTCATACTCCTTGTTTTTACGAATAATTTCCTGGCAACTTATATAAAACGCCAGCTGGTGAACAAACCCATGATCGTCGGAATTTTTGGACTGATGCTTATTAGGTTTTATTATGCTCGATGTGTTTGATATTATTTCCCTTTCGGTTTTTTCAGCAACCATTTTCAACGAATTGATTTCAAATCCAAAGACTATAATAATTCCAGCCCTGCTTGTTATTCTTGCTTACAGTTTTAATTATTTCCTGCTGCGTTCCAAATTATACCCCGATGAGGTCATCCATCGGAAAAAGGAAAAGATGGATTCGCTATCCAATATCCGGTATCTGAAAACGCTGGGATTAACTGGCCATTTTATTTCACTTGACCTTCGCTTGATTTGGCGGCACAAGCGAACCCGGTCTATCATTTACATGGCGCCTTTGTTTTTAGGATACGGTTTTTTCTTCTATCCAAATCCTGTTTATAAGGATTCAGTAGGGTTTTTAATTTTTGTCGGAGTTTTCATGACAGGAGGAATGATGATGAACTACCTGAATTATTGCTTCAGTTATGAAAGTAATTATTTCGATAACATCCTTACCAATTACCGCGATTTTGAGAAATATTTGCGATCAAAATACTTGTTTGCCGTCGCCATTTCTACCGTATGCTATATTCTAACGATCCCCTATGTTTTATTCAGCAGGGAAATCCTCCTGATCAACACCATGACTTATTTATATAACCTCGGCTTTCTTTCATTTGTCCTGTTTTACTTTGGTACATTTGTAAAAAAGCGAATGGATTTGAGCCGCGGTGCCACATTTAATTACCAGGGTTTGGGCGCAACCCATTGGTTATCGATGCTGCCTGCCTTTTTGTTACCGGTCATTATTTACCTGCCTTTTAGCTGGGCCGGATTTCAAACATGCCGGACTTTTGTTTATTGGTGCACTCGGATTAGCCGGTTTGCTGTTTCACAAATCCTTGCTCAATATTATCATGAAACAATTCAACAAACGCAGGTACATCATGGCAGAAGGATTTAGGGAATGAAGCCTGCCTGCTTAGAAACATGTAAGAAACAAGAGACAAGAAACAAGTTAAAAGATAAAAGTTAATAGAAACAAGATACAGATATGATAGAAGTTAAAAATCTGACAAAAATTTACGGTGTGATACCGTTCTGAATATTCCGGAACTGATCAATCAGCAAGGGAGAAAGCTTTGGATTGGTTGGCAATAACGGCGCCGGCAAGACCACATTTTTCAGGCTGATCCTTGATTTGCTCAGGGCAAATTCCGGTTTTGTAACATCAAAGGGAACCGACGTAAAAAAAAGCAATGAATGGAAATATTATACTGGTTCTTATCTCGACCAGCGATTCCTGATTGATTTCCTGACACCGGAAGAATATTTCGATTTTTTGGCTGGTGTATTCAGTTTGTCAAAAGGCGATCAGGATAAGTTTTATGAAGATTTTCAGGAGTTTTTCAATGATGAAATTCTTGGAAAACGAAAATACATCCGCGACCTGTCGCAGGGTAACCGGCAAAAAGTTGGGATTGCAGCTGCTCTGATGCAAAAACCTGAAGTCCTGGTGCTGGATGAACCTTTCAACGGTCTCGACCCCTCGACTCAAATCCGCCTGATCAACATCCTGAACAAGCTGAAAAATGAGCATGAAGTAACGATGCTCATCTCAAGCCATGACCTGAAACATGTAACGGAAGTCTGCAACAGGATTGCTATTCTTGAGAAAGGTCTGATCATCCATGACCTGAAAACCTCTGAAAATACACTCAAAGAGCTGGAAAGCTATTTTGCGGTTTAAAACTGGTTGTTGGTTACTGTTACTGGTTACTGGTTATATTAAAGTAGGCTATTTTCTTTTGAACCACACCTGTCTGCACAGCAGCACAATAGATACATAGGAAATCACATAGAAATTTTGTTCGTTTACCCTATGTGAAACCTATTGTTCCTATGATTCTATGTGGTAAGAAAATTGAATATCCTGGATTCAAATTTTTCATCAGCAACAAGTAACCACCTTCCAGCAACCAGTAGCAGTAACAAGCAACATTAGTTCCTGCCCTTCAAGCTTGCAAATGCCAGTATCAATCCCAAAGCAATGCCCAGCAATGCAGCAAACAAAACCTGGAACTCTTGAGGAAGCAGGAAAGTAATGGTATGTGCCGGAATCCAGAACAGGGGAATCGTTTTCAGGAAAACAAAATTCCACATCACATCCCAGTTCATCGTTTTCAGAATTTGTGCGAATTCAATTTTCTTCAAGAGACAGGAAAGTTTTCCTCCGTTATTGATGATATGTGTATCGGTGATTTTGTGGAATGTCATCATGACTGGTGCAAAAATAATGTTCATTGCTACCGAAATACTAAACGAATTCAGCAGCTTGAGCCCGCTGAAACTTCCTTTCATCGCCGTAACTGATTCCTTCACACCCAGGTATTCCACAAAAATCGGCGTCCCTGTTGCAAAAACGGTAAAAGCCAGCTTGATGGCCAGTCCGATAAAACCCCAAACCACCGCCCGCGGAGCAATCCCGAAGCCAGGCTCATTATAAACTCCCTTACGGATGCGAAGCGCAATCATTTCACCCATGGTGGCAAGGATGGCAAATTTAATGAAGCTCATCACCATTCCATGCTCCCGGTTAAAGCTTTCATAAAATTCAAATAGAGGTTTTGAGATTATAAAGGGAATAAAGAGTAAAAGGAAAAACAAAACGAAAAGGAAGTCAGATTTCTTCATCGCTGAATTATTTATCCCAACAAAAGTAAAGATTTGAGGATGAATTTAGCCGCGAATGCGCGAAAAACCATTAAATATATTCAATGCCCCATTTAGAGCGGCCTCTCAATGGCTTTTTAATTTTCTTTTTGGAGGTTGTTTTTTTGCCATTAACCCAACCGAAATTAAAACCCCAATTATTTCTTTTAGTTTTGTTTTCCTGTCGGCAATCAGGTTTTTCCTCAGGATATTATACTTATCGTTTTTCTTAAAATCTTTTGTTTTAAAAAAAGCCTTAAGCAGTGGCCCCGAATTTACCAGGTCGTGCCACGAGCCAATCATCTGTTCGATTTCCCTCATTTTTTCCTTCTTTATTTTCAGGATTTCCGGCTGGCCGGTTAATTCCGTCAGGATATCATACAGGTAATAGATCTGCTTAATGTGGGTCCTGTTTTCATGTATCCGGGAGTTTGTGACCTTCAATTTGTTAAGGTTTAACAACGTCTGCTTTTTTAGCTCGATAAACCCGGGTATATTTTTCCCGACCTTTTTATCGGAAATATTTTGAATGATCTCCAGGATATATTTATCATCAAGGATTTTACCTTTCTTATCAATATCAGGTAAGGCACGTAAAAACCTGGCGATCTCTTTTCGCTCGCGGTACTTCAGATATTCCAGGTATTCAGGAAATTTAATCTTTAATACCTCTGAGTAATGCGTCAGCGTGACCATTTCAATCTGGATCTCACGAATCTTCCCCGCATATTTGAACAATTGCCTGATCTTTTTTAGTTGCTTTTTGGCTTTGAACTTATCGGGTGAAAGGTATTCGATCAATTGCAGCAATGCCCTCAATCTCTTGGTACTGGTCCGCATTTTATGAATAGCCTCCACCTCAAACTCTGCAAGTACCACCTGAAAGTTTTTTTCAAATACCGATTTATGTTCCTGGTAATAGTTTGTAAGTCGCTGAAGCATTATTACTGAATTAACCGCCCGAAATTAGACAATTTTTCGTAAGTAACTACGCAGAACAAAGAACAACCAGCAATATTAATTTAATGTTTAGCTTATCTTACTTTTTACTATGCTTCTGAGAATACCACTTTGTTATTAAAAATAATTTGATAATCGGATTTTTTTGCTTTACTTTTGATTTCGATTAAATCAACTGAACAGCCGTCGATAGTTTGGTATTTTAATATAAATAAACACGTGAAAAAACAATTATATTTATTCTTGCTGTTTCAATTATTGGCTAATGCGTTGTTTTGTCAGAATATGGAAATTGTTTGGCAAAATTGTTATGGTACAAATGAATTGGATAGGGTTATGTGTATCCTAAGCCAACAGGGCTGCATGATAGGGTTAACAATATATTCTGATGGAACAGGTATATCAAATTTTCATGGAGGTGCTGATGCCTGGATTCTTAATATTGATAATTTAGGGAATTTTAATTGGGAAAAATGTTATGGAGGAATTAATGGTGAACAATGTGAAAAAATCCTAAAATCAAATAATAATGAATTTTACCTCATTGGTGAATCAAATTCACTTGATGGAGATATAAGTCGTGATCAAATTATGGATCATCAGATTCTGGATTGTTAAAATAAATGGTGATGGTGATATCATTTGGGATCATTGTTACGGAAGCCTCGCTACAGGATATGAAATGCAAGATGCAGTGTTAACGCCTGACGGCGGATTGTTATTTATGGGGCGAATATTTTATAATGGCGGGGATATACCAAAATTATGGATACCTTGATGTGTGGCTGTGAAAATTAATTCCCTAGGTATTATTCAGTGGAAAGCCGTGTTTGGTAACCAGGCATTAATAACGGCATCAGCATGAGCGAATCTCGGATAGAGTTTTATTTATTGGCGGTTATTATGAACCTGGCGGGATGAACTATGCGAAATAGCAATTACAGGTGAAGATGCGGATGTTTGGGCTGGTTGAAATGAATTTATCGGATGTGACATCTTAAATGGCTGTTGTTATGGCGGGAATGTGATTACGGATTTAGGGAGTTATTTTGATAAACTCAATGATGGATATATTCTTTTAGCTACTTCAACTACTTTTGGGATCGGGTTATCATGGTACACAGGACACGGCGAGCAAGACATTTGGATAGTCCGAATAAATGATGACGGTGAAATTGTTTGGCAAAAGTGTCTTGGAGGGTTCATTTTATCGAAACACTTACTCGTGACAGATAATGATGGTGGATTTTTCATAATCGGAAATACTAACTCAAATAACGGAGATGTAATGACAATCATTCATGGCCACAGGGTTTTGATATCTGGGTGGTTAAACTATCATCAACAGGTGAAATAATTTGGCAAAAAGTGTTATGGTGGTCTTGAGATGAAAGATTTTTTGGCAATGGATCCATTTTGAAAAAATATGATTATAATTGGATTTTTGGATGCGCAGAGCAAGTCACAATTCTGATGATGTAAAATGTAACCTTAATGTGGAGATATTGAAGTTTTTGGGTTTTGAAATAGACAGCCTCGATACCACCGGTAGTGATAGAAAACTATTATGAAAATGAGGTATTGAGAGTGTTTCCAAATCCGGCAAAGGAATACGTTGAGTTCGAAGTTAAAAGTTCGAAGTTTGAAGTTGGGAGCGAAATAAGGGTGAACAGTTTAATGGGTGAGGAGGTGGCAAGGCTGCCGGCGAAAACAGAAAGAACAGTTTGGGATTGTCGTCACATCAGCCCAGGTATTTATTTCTATCAATTTCAAACCAATGAAAAAACTTACTCCGGCAAATTCCTGATAATAAAATAGCAATACTTAAACCTGTTAGGTTAGAAAAAACCTAACAGGTTTTCTCTCAATTTCTATTTATTTCCATCAATTTCAATGTATTTCAACCCATCTCCATCAATATCATCCTGTATCACTTTTAAATAAATCCCAAATACTAACCGGAATTTTCATATTTTTTAATTTACTTTACCAGCTCAAATAAATGGAAGTGGTATTTAATGTAACCATACTTGGCAGTAATTCAGCGATTCCAACGCTCAAGCGTAATCCAACATCGCACCTGGTCAACCATAATGAGCGGCTATTCCTGATTGATTGTGCTGAAGGAACCCAAATCCAATTGCGACGAAGTCAGATCAAAATGCAACGAATCAACCATATCTTTATCAGTCACCTGCATGGTGATCACTTTTTTGGTTTAATAGGCTTGATTTCTTCCATGCATTTACTGGGAAGAAGCAAGGAACTGCATATTTACGGCCCGCTGCAGCTGAAAGAGATAATTGATATCCAGCTCCATGCCTCCCAAACTGAATTGATCTACCCCCTGACGTTTCATCCAATCAATCCCGATGCAATTGAACTCATTTATGAGGATGATAAATTAACCATTACAACCATTCCGCTCAACCACCGGATCCCAACCTGTGGCTTCCTTTTTAAAGAGAAAAAGGGCAAAAGAAGGATCCGGAAACAAATGATAAAAGACATTCACATTCCGGTTGATCATATAATGAAGATCAAGGAAGGAGCCGATTTTACAGATTCAGAAGGCACAACCTATAAAAATACTGAAATTACCGAGCATCCGGGTGTTCCGCGATCCTACGCTTATTGCTCCGACACAGCTTATTACGAACCCTTAATTCCGATCATCCAAAATGTAAACCTGCTTTATCACGAAGCGACTTTTATGAAGGAAAAAACAGATGTGGCTGCCGAAAAATTTCACTCCACAACAATTGAAGCAGCCACAATTGCAAAAAAGGCAAATGTTGGAAAACTGGTTATCGGACACTTTTCGACCCGCTACGAAAACATTGATGAATTATTGGACGAGGCTAAATCGGTGTTCCCTGATACCGAGGCTGCCTACGATGGAAAAACTTATGCGATTTAGAACGTTGATCGTTTGATCAATTAATTTCCTTTCAGTACATCTTCAGGAACCTTGTTATCCTTTTTGAAAGCTTCAAATTCTTCCTTGCTTAATATTCCTTTGGATAATAAAAAGGATTCATAGCGTCCGGATATTTCCTGCCTGAATAAAATTGAATCTTTTTTGGGATTTGTATTTTCAAGAGTAATTCTTGCATTCACCAACCTACCCAGGGTATCTTTTGAAAACTCAGTGGTCAGAATAGCCGAATCAGCAGTTAACCATATAATTTTTGCAATCCGGTGAAGGCCTTTTTTGCGTTTATCAATATTTGAATACAGGCTGTCGTTTTTAATATAATAATTGAACACCGGAGATAATCCATAGACCATGTTATAGGTTATGTAAGTGCTGTCAGTGAAAAAGGCTTCATTATAATTACCCCGGATATCCAGAAAAGCCCAGTTACCATTCAGCGGGCTTTTTATTTTTGATTCACCTTTTCTTTCACAGCCGCTCAATCCCGCAACAAGAAATAATATGATTAGTAGTTTTAATTTATTCACATTATTATTAATTATCTCTTCGTGAAACTTCGTGTAAACCTTTGCGAGCCTTTGTGGTAAAGCTATTGCTCAAAGTTCCTCAAAGAATTCTCAGAGGTTCGCAAAGATAACATCATTTGTTTGCTTAAAAATATAAGGTTGATCATTTGTCTGGTATTAAAGCATCATATAATATTTCGATCGGATGATAGGCTTTCCTGCCAGTACCATCCAAAATCTGGTTACGGCAGCTTGTACCAGGTGCAGCAATCAGGGTTTTGGCATCCGATTCTCTTACTGCCGGAAATAAAACCAATTCGCCCACCTTCATCGAAAGCTCATAATGTTCTTTTTCATACCCAAATGATCCGGCCATTCCGCAGCATCCTGATTTTATTTCTTCCACCTTGTAATACTCAGGCAGGGAAAGCATCCGCACTGTGGGTTTAATGGAGGCAATCGCTTTTTGATGACAGTGGCCGTGGAGTTTAATCCTTCTTGATTCCTTTGTAAAATGACTATTGGAAATGTGGCCTTCGTCAATTTCTGAAGCAATAAACTCATCAAACATCAGCGCTGACTTTCCAAGCGCGATGGCCGCTTCCTTTAATTCTTTCCCCACCAGATCCGGGTATTCGTCCCTGAAGGATAAAATAGCAGAGGGTTCAATCCCGATGAGAGGAGTCTTTTCACTGATGACATCCTTAAGCAAATTAACATTGGAAATAGCGAATTCTTTGGCTTCTTTGATCAAACCTTTAGAAAGATAAGTTCTGCCGCTGATTTCATGCTCCGGAACCTCCACCTGGTAACCAAGTTTTACAAGCAAAGCAACAGCTTTTATCCCTATTTCCACATCGTTATAATCGGTGAATTCATCCACAAATAAATATACCTTCTTTCCTTCCTTGCTTCCATTGGGTTTTAAATCTTTGCTTCGTTTAAGGTAAGTTTTTAAGGTTGTTTTATAAAGACGCGGTAATTTCCGCTCAGGAGCAAAGCCAAGAAGGTTCTTTAAAATTCGGGAAGTTAAACGGTTCGAGAGAAAAAAGTTGGTAATTCGAGGGATGTGTGCAGTCCTTCGGTTAATCCGGCTGATATTGGCGATCATCTTTGTCCTGAAGGGTATTTTATTCGACTGGTAATACTGATGCAGAAATTCGGCCTTTAATTTCGCCATATCCACATTGGAGGGGCATTCTGATTTGCAGCCCTTGCATGATAGGCATAGATCGAGTATATTATAAATATCCTTGTGGTTAAAAGGATTTTCCTTTTTCGAATGGGTAATGATCTCTCTTAATGTATTTGCCCTTGCACGGGTTGTGGTAGTCTCGTCGCGGGTAGCCATGTAGCTGGGGCACATGGTACCACCAATGATTTCTGATTTCCGGCAGTCGCCCGAACCATTGCACTTTTCGACACTCCTGAGAAATCCCTGATCTTCCGAAAAATCAAAAATTGTCTCGAATTGCCTGGTCTCCTTTCCAACATCATACCTTAAAGAAGTATTCATCTTAGGAGTGTCGGTAATTTTACCCGGATTAAAAATATTTTCAGGGTCCCAGGTTCTTTTAATTTGTTTCAGAAAATTATAATTCTGTTCACCGATCATGAGCGGGATAAACTCACCCCTGAGTCTTCCGTCACCATGTTCTCCTGAAAGCGATCCCCGGTATTTCTTAACCAGCTTAGCAGTCTCCAGAGCTATGGTATGCATTAACTCTACATCCTTTTTATCTTTCAGGTTCAAAACCGGGCGAAGATGCAATTCACCTGTCCCGATGTGAGCGTAAAATACTCCTGTTAAATTATGCTTTGTTAAAAGCTCATTAAAATCGGCAATGTAATCCGGCAGATCAACAGGCCTGACAGCAGTATCTTCCACGACAGGAATCGGTTTTGCATCACCAGGCATATTTGAAAGCAATCCCAGACCAGCTTTTCTCACTTCCCAAACTTTTGGAATATCTTCACCAAAAATCACGGGGAAATGATAACCATAGCCAGCCTTCCGCATTTTCTTTTCCATTTGATCGGCAATGTCAACGATTTCCTGCTTTGTATCCCTTGCAAATTCAACAATAAGCATAGCAGCGGGATCATCCTTGATAAAGAACCGGTTTTTCCGTTGTGTGATATTGGACTTGCTTAACTCCATCACAGTATGATCCATCAATTCGATGGCGCCAGGATTGTATTTGAGAGCAATCAGGTTTGCCTTGAGTGCATCTTCTATCGTGGCGCAATGAACGCAAATCAAACCTTTCACAGGAGGAGGTAAAGGGTCAAGGTGTAATTTAATCTCGGTAATAAAAGCAAGTGTTCCCTCCGACCCTGCGATGAGTTTTGCGAAATTAAAAGGCTCCGAATTACCTGTAAATGGTTCTGTTTCGAGTAACAGGTCGATGGCATAACCGGTATTTCTTCTTTTAATAGCCGGATCAGGGAACTGTGCGCGAATTTCTTCCTGGTTTATCGGATCGGACAATATCTTGGCAATATTCCTGTACAAATCGCCCTCAAGCGATCTTAACTCACATTTTTTTAAGAATTCGCTAACTGAAACTGGTCCAAACTCTGCCATTGTGCCATCACACAAAATGGTATTAACGGATATCAAATGATCACGGGTACTTCCATAAATCAGGGAGTGAGCACCGCAGGAATTGTTGCCAACCATCCCTCCTATCATACACCTGTTAGATGTTGAAGTCTCGGGACTAAAAAACAATCCTTTGGGTGCCAGGACTTTGTTCATTTCATCCAACACCACACCAGGTTCAACCCTGATCCATTTCTCCTCTTCATTGATCTCCAAAATTTTGGTCATATATTTGGAGACATCCACAACAATGCCTCCCCCGACTACCTGGCCTGCAAGAGATGTTCCGGCTGCCCTGGGTATGAGGGAGGTATTATGCTTTTTAGCAAAGGTTATGAGACTTCTGATGTCCTCCGCATGTTTGGGCAGAACAACAGCCAAAGGTAATTGCTTGTAAGCGGAAGCATCTGTTGCATATAATAATCTAAATGCACGATCGGCACGGATTTCTCCATCGAAATCACCTGCCAGGACTTCCAGGTCATCATTAATATTTACAATATTCGCAATTGATTCCATCACCTGTTTTAATGCAAATTAAAGTCGTTTACCTGCTATTTTTTTTCATAATAATTAGTGCTTTCAAAAATTTTATCGGCAGATTTAGCTATGAAACCTGAATAAAGTTTTCCATCCTTGTCGGGATAACGCTTTGCAAACTCGTAATAACAGGATGGAACCGGAAATTCACCTTCTTTAAACTGAACTTTGATAATACCAGATTTTGTGCTCGATTGCTCAAGTAATTCCTGAGGCGTGCCTTTTATCTCTCCTGCTGAATCGTTTAACAGAAATCCCTTATCTTTCAGAAACTGGTTTACCTTCTGCAAGGTATCATATTTTTTTAGGGCATTCACGTTGATGGTAAAGTGATTCGCCCGGTAACCGTGAATGTAAACCCAGGCCGCATATTCCGATTCATTTCGCAGTTGATTATAAATTTCAATCGAAGGAATTTCCCATGAATTACCGGAAAATATCAGTTCATTAGGATCAAGCAGCTTCTTAGGAATGCTGTCCACAATTCTGCGAACCGTTTTCCCAAGTTGTTCGCTGAAATCTTCAGTAATTAATTCGCTGATAAAAACCCGTGGGGCATCAGCAAAAGCTTTATGTTCATAATGACGGGCATACAAATGTTTTTCTTCAAATGTATATTCCCCCTTGTACACATAACCTGCATCAACGAATGGCTTTGAAAAAACTTCAATATTCACCCGTGGATCGTTAAACGTCCGGAATGCGATGTGGTCGTTAAGTACTCTTTCTCCTTCAGCAATAAAAAGATCATATATTTTTTTTACTTCCGGATTCCGGGAAGTATAATCGAACCATAACCTGTCGAAAATTTTTTGCGCTTTAATCATAGAAATTCACTTTGCTTTTAAAACAATAATTCCAATAAAATATTGGGGTCAAAGTTAATGGATTCCTTATTCTGGTTCAACCCTAAAATACAAGTTTTTATTTCATCAAAGTTATGGTTTTTTCCTGTCAACAAATTTTTAAGAGTATTATTAGTTTCGAATGTCATACTTTTAAAATTAATTTCAACTTGAAATATAACTCCATTTTTAACTTCCAAAACACTACTGTATTCAACATTTTCGTGAATAAATTTATTTTCAAATGAATAGTTGGGAGAATAACCAAAATTCCATTTCCAGGTATTGTATTTTGTTTGCACCAAATCATTTATATTATCCACATCAGAATTGGTCAACGTATAAAATCCAATATCTTTTTGTTTATGAATTATATGCTCTTTTATTCGTTTTTCAAATTCTTCAATGGAAATGGGGTTGTTAAGAAATTCTGCTACGTTAGCTACCTTGCTGCGAACAGACTGCACAGACTTGTCTTTATACGTGTGAGATTTAACCTGAAGAATTTCATTGAGCATGTCCAGGTTTGAATTAAATAAAAGTGTGCCATGGTGTAGTACTTTATTTCGATGCACATGCTCAGAATTTCCTGATATTTTCAGGCCATTCACACGAATATCATTCTTGCCTTCATGCCGGGCAGGAATACCCATTTGGTTTATGGCTTCGACGATAGGATGTATAAATCCCGAATAATCAACCAGCCGGCCTTCTTCTCCATGTCTAATAAAAGAAAAATTCAAATTCCCCTCATCGTGATAAACCGCACCACCACCCGAAATTCGCCTGATCACAGGGATATTGCGTTGTCGGACCAAATGAAGGTTGATCTCTGCAAGCGCATTTTGATGTTTACCGATAATAACTGACGGATCATTCTGCCAGAGCATAAAACAGTCCTGGTTCAAATTTTTTAAAAGGTATTCTTCGGCGGCAATATTGAAGTAAGGATCTGTTTGCGGTCGCTCGACGATCACCATGAAGGTTCTTAATTTTATTCAGTGACAAATGTAGTTCTTTTGACGATTAAAGAACATAGTTAAAGTACTTTTTAAAGTCAATATTGACATCAACAAAGCCTCTGTCATTTTTTACAATATTATTTTCAGATATAAATTGTTTAAGTACTTTTGCCACTCTTTTTAGTAAGGATTAGGCATAATTCTTATTCATATCGGGGTGTAGCGCAGCCCGGTTAGCGCGCTTCGTTCGGGACGAAGAGGTCGGGAGTTCGAATCTCCCCACCCCGACAAAACACAATCGTAACAGGAATAATTTAGCAATATCGTTAAAATCTTGTTTCAGAATAAGGGTTATTTGATCAAATGCCTCTTTAGCTCAGCTGGTAGAGCAGCTCACTCGTAATGAGCAGGTCGTGGGTTCGAGTCCCATGAGAGGCTCACTCACCCTCTGGTTTCCAGCCATAATCAAAATATTTCCAATCAAATTCATTTCCTTTCACATCAATTACCATAAAACCTTCCTCCATGCCATGCTCTTTTCCTTTCCACCATTTTGACGAAACGGCTCCACCGGTAATAAAATGTGTTTCCCGGACAAATATATCCTCAACAAAATGAAGGTGACCCTGCAATACAAGCTTCAGACTATGTTCTTTGAATAAATCCAAAACGTCCTTTGAATTGGTTATCACAAGGCTTTCATCGTTTGGTTCCATTGAACCATAAAGAATTTGCATGTATGAAGTGATGAAAGGGATATGAATGGAAATTACAATGGGTGTCGTACGACTAATCTCCTTCAGGTCAGCTTTAATCCAATCTATTTGCACCGAATCAACTTTGCCAATGTAAGAGCTTTCGCCTGTATCTTCAATCCCGTCCAAAATCATAAAATGCCAGCCCTTGTGATCAAACGAATAATATCTCTTACCAAGCCTCTTTTCATACATTAATTCACCATATTCTTCATGGGTTTTGTCAACCCCGCTTTCTTTATAAATGCCGAATATTTCATGATTTCCCATGGTATTGTAAACCGGCATTGTAAAATCCTGCAAACAATCCTTGTAAAGATTGTAAAGTTGATCAGCTCGTTCATAGCCCTCACCCAATGCGTCCATTACCAGATCTCCTCCTGTGATTACAAAATCAGGCTTCAATTTATTTACGGAGTCAATAGCCTGCCTGAATCCTTCAGCCGCTTTTCTTTCAGGCTGTACATGGATGTCTGTCATAAAAACAAACCGGAATTCATTTTCCTTTTCCTGGATTACTTCATTTGGCCGGCATCCAAATAAAATTAATAAAGAATATAGAGCTACAAGCCTGAACCAAAACATCTGAATTTTCATCATTTCAATTTTATATAAAGCAAAAATAATTAAAACTTCAATAGGTCAGATTCTGCAAAAAAGAAGACAGCTTAACCATTTATCTCAATATTAATTTTATCTAATCACCCAAATTTCACGAAAAAATATTTTTGTTTGAAATAATTCCTAAATTTGCGCCGGGTTAAAAATTATATACCATGTCAAATAACATTATTAAAATTGTTTTATTAGTTGTAATTCTGGTTTTAGCTTTTTTGGTTTATGAAAGCTTGATGAAACCTGTGCGGTTTAACAACGAAGTAACTGCAAGAAACAAAGCCGTTATTCAGAATCTAATGGATATCCGAATGGCTCAAATTACCTATAAAACAATCAATGGAAAGTTTACAACGAGTTTCGATACCCTTATTGATTTCCTGAAGAAAGGTGAAATTCCGGTTGTTAAAATTATCCCCGACCCCACAGATACAACATTTACCAGAACAATTCGCGATACATTGGGATATATACCTGTAATTGATTCGTTGTTTCGAAACAGACCAGGATATAAGGTTGATGATATCCGGTATGTTCCATTTTCCGATAAAGAACTTTTTACCATGGACGCAGGTGTAATAGACAAAGGCGGGGTTAAAGTAAATGTTTTCGAAGCATCAGCACATTATAATTTATTTTTAAAAGGCATGGATAAACAAAGCGTTATTAACCTTATCGCTTCCAAAGAGCAGATAGAAAGGTATCCTGGTTTGAAGGTGGGGTCCATGACTGAAGCTTCAACCGACGGGAACTGGGAATAAGGCAGCTTATGCGATGCATGACCAGATTGTTCCGGAAATTAAAAAATATGACGAAGCCTTACATCAGGCTGACCCCCGGAAAAATAAATTATTAATTCAATTATCTCTGGAAGGTCTCACTTTCTGTATTTTTAATCAGGATCTTAATAAATTTCTTTCAATTGAATCAATAACATTTGAGCCCCAAAGCAGGTTAAGTGAGATTGCATTGCAATTAAAGCAATTTTATTCTGACCACATATGGTTAAAGCAAACCTTTCATTCTACCAAATTACTTTTTGAAAGCAATAAATCTACGCTTATTCCCACGCCGCTTTTTGATGAAAATGAGAAAGAAAGCTTTTCTGCATTTAACTTTCATGTAAATAATGATGAATCAATTTATTTCAATAAACTTAAGAATCTTGATGCTTACATTGTTTATCCTGTTCCGGACATCTTAATAAAAATCACCAAAGAATTATTCCCGGATCATTTGCTATTCTGTCATTCCGGTGCGTTTATTGAAAGTCTTCTAATCCTGAATAAAAATCTAAAAACGCAAAAGAGATTTTTTGTTAATACCAGAAAAAATTTTCTTGACATTGTCATTTTGGATGGCCGGAAACTTTTATATTATAATACGTTTAGTTATAAATCGAAAGAGGATTTTATCTACTTCGTGATTTTTGTAATTGAACAGCTGCAATTGAATCCTGAAGACATAGAACTGGTTCTTTCAGGTATGATTGATAAAAATTCCAGGCTCTTTGACACCCTTTACAAATATATCAGGAATGTCACTTTTCAGACAAAAACAGATGCTTTTAGTTACAGTTATGTTTTTAATGACGTTCCATCTTATAATTATTTCAATCTGCTTAATTTCGAGTTGTGCGAATTATAAGCGGTAAAAATAAAGGAAGGAAGATAATTGCTCCATCCAATCTTCCGGTACGACCCACCACTGATTTCGCAAAAGAGGCATTGTTCAATATATTAAGTAATCAATTACAGTTGGATGGAATAGATGTGCTGGACCTTTTCGCAGGAACCGGAAATATTTCCTATGAATTTATCTCACGAAATGCTAAAAAAGTATTGGCTGTTGACAATAATTATAATTGCACAAAATTCATTCAGATGACTGCTGATAAGCTGAATTATAAAAACCTTTTTGTACAGCGGGCCGATTATATTGCTTTTATTAAACATACCGAAATGAAATGGGACCTTATTTTTGCTGATCCCCCCTATGACATGGAAAAGATTGAAAATCTACCCTCTGTCATTTTCGAAAAGCAATTAATAAAACCTAAGGGAATGCTTATTATTGAGCATAAAAAATCTGTTAATTTCAGCGAGTTTCCACACTTTTCAGATCACAGAGTATATGGAAATGTAAACTTTAGTTTTTTTATTGAGGATAAATAATTTCAGAAATTGGTCGTAAGCTTTGCTTAATTCAAAAAAAACACTACTTTTGCCCCCCTTTTTATAGATATTTAATGAGTAAAAATTAAAATTTAAATTATGTTGAATCAGTATGAAACCGTTTTCATTATGACTCCCGTTTTATCTGAAGATCAGATGAAGGAAACGGTAAAGAAGTTTAAAGACTATTTAATTAGTAAGGGGGCTGAAATAGTTCTCGAGGATTACTGGGGTATGCGAAAATTAGCTTACCCAATCCAAAAAAAATCTACAGGATTTTATAACCTCATCGAGTACAAGGTTGATCCATCAGTGATCCGTGACTTTGAAGTTGCTTTTAAACGTGATGAGCGCATTTTGCGTTTTCTCACTGTAAAACTAGACAAGCATGCAGTTGCTTATAATGAAAAGAAACGTAAAAAAGCAAAAGAAGAAACCAAAGAAGCTTAATTATTAATTTAAAGATTTAAACAAAATGGCACAGGCAAATTCAGACATCAAGTATTTAACACCGATTGCAGTAGATACCAAAAGGAAAAAATACTGCCGTTTCCTGAAAAGTCGAATCAAATATATCGACTATAAGGATGCAAACTTCCTGTTGAAGTTTGTAAATGAGCAGGGTAAAATTCTTCCCCGCAGGATTACTGGTACTTCGACAAAATATCAGAAAAAGGTTGCACAGGCAATAAAAAGAGCAAGGCATATCGCAATAATGCCTTATGTTGGTGATTTATTAAAATAAGGAGGCTGCTATGGAAATTATATTAAAACAAGATATTCCCACCCTTGGGTATGCAAATGATGTGGTTAAAGTTAAAGCAGGATATGCAAGGAATTTTTTAATTCCCAAAGGATTAGCGTTACCTGCGACTGAAACAAACAGGAAGGTTTTATCTGAAAATCTTAAGCAAAAAGCTCATAAGGATGATAAAATCAGGAAAGAGGCTGAAACACTGGCAAAAGCGCTTGGAGGAATAACCGTTAAAATCGGTGCAAAAGCGGCTGAAACTGGTAAGATTTATGGTTCAGTAAATAATATTCAAATTGCTGAAGCCATTAAAAAACAATACAATTATGAAGTCGACAGGAAAAAAATATTTGTTGACGGCGAACACATTAAAGAACTGGGCACCTATACTGCAGATGTTCACCTGCATAAAGAAATAAAGGTATCCATTAATTTTGAAGTCTTTGCTGAATAAGAGATTTACATCTTATTATTAAAAAACCCGGAGAATATCCGGGTTTTTTGTTTCAGGTCGTTTTAAGGTGGGATTGTCTGGATTAAAAAAATCCAGGATTAATTGGTCAGTATGGCAGAGTATTTTTCATTTTATTTATTAAAGTCTATTCGTTTGACAGATTTTCGATTTTTAAATCCTTGTCCATAGGACTTTCTCTCAGTATCAATTTTGTAGTAAACATCATTTGCATCATCCAAACAACAGAATAAATAAAAACATGTACTGCGATTTTTCAGGATACTTATTTAAGTTGATTCCTAATCATTCATAATATTCTGCAACTTTTATAAAGCCCTCAATCAAATTTATTTTAACGACTTGAAATTAATATCACTTTTACGAAAAAATACGGCTGAAAACCACTGGAAAAATAAACAGTAGAAAACCACCGTAAAATTTTCTCAATTAATTGATTAGTTGCGCAATAACTTTTTACTTTCAAATAACTAAAATCTATTTTCTGCTAAATGGTCTTTTTAAAACAGTTGTATTGGTTAAAATGAAAATGTTATTATGAATAGTTTCCGGAATCTGTTATGATCGAAGCCAATAACAGATTAGAAATATGAGAGGTAAGAAGTAGTGCTTTAGAAATATATCTATTTGATCAAATCATTTTCCACTGCCCACCTTACAAGTCCTGCTGTATTTTTTGCTCCAGCCTTGTCCAGCAAATTAGCCCGGTGACCTTCCACAGTATGAAAACTAACAAAGAGCTTATCTGCAATTTCCTGGGTTGAATATTCCTTACAGATCAGGTTGAGAACCTCCAATTCGCGGCTGGTTAGATTTGGAAACAATGATTTTGTATTCTCAGACTTAAGTTCCAGGTTTACAAGAGAAAGGGACAGCCGTTCACAAAAATACTTTTCGCCTGAATTTACTTTTCTGATAGCTGCTTCAAGGACATCCTTGTCTGCATCTTTCAAAAGATATCCACATGCGCCATTTTTAATCATCTGTTTCACAAACCGCTTTTCCCCAAATTGCGATAAAGCTATAATTCTGGAAAGTGGAAATTTTTTACTGACAATTTTTGTACAGTCCAGGCCATCCATCTTTGGCATACTGATATCCATTAAAATTACATCGACTTTTACGCCAGATTCAAGCGTCCTGATAACCTGATAACCCTCATGAGCTTCTGCTACAACTTCAAAATCAGGGATGTCCCTGAGGGTTGTCTTAATGCCATCGATCATAAGCTGATGATCATCGGCGATTAATATATTAATCATAGGGTAAGTTTTAATTGAATACGATACAAATATAGCTAATAATGAATGAAAATGGAATTATTTGTAAACCATAAATCACATTTTGAATACATTTTTGTCAGGCGTTCGTTTTCGGAATCTGAATAAAATATGTACATCCCTCACCGGGCTTTGATTCAACATTTACAGTTCCATTTAAGAACTTCACCCGCGATAAAATACTGGTTAACCCTATAGTCTTAGAGTCCATCTTTTCCGGAACATCAAATCCTTTTCCATCATCTGAAAATTGAATATTCAATTGATCCTGTAAAACCTTAATGGTAAGCGAAACTTTATGTGCATCAGCATGTTTCAAAGTATTATTCACCATTTCCTGTACTATCCTGTATAACATAATCTCTATGTTTTCGGGAAAACGGGTTGTTTCTCCTTCAAT
Organism: uncultured Bacteroidales bacterium; assembly: GCA_963705185.1. Taxonomy (GTDB): domain Bacteria; phylum Bacteroidota; class Bacteroidia; order Bacteroidales; family JAADJA01; genus JAADJA01. The sequence goes on along the minus strand of CAVPJF010000028.1, from coordinate 21,610 downwards.
TTGAATTTCTGCTTTTGGTCCTTCTGCATCATTTATCTGATCGAATAAATCCTCGACAGCCTCATAAAATCCAAATTTGGTAAGCAATCCCGGCATCATGTTATGCGAAATCCTGCGCACATCACCGGTCGCCTGTTCTAGTAATTTAGTAGCCTTTTCAATTAAAGGCTTATTTTCCGGACTTTTATCTTTGATTGAAGAGAACTGCATTTTGGCTGTTGAAAGTAAAACTCCCAATCCGTCATGGAGATCTTTGGCAATTCGCTTGCGTTCTTCTTCCTGCCCATCGACAATGGAACGGGCAGCAAGGAGCTTCTTTTCTTCCTCGAGCTGTATTATCCTTTGCTGAGCAATAATCTTATCCTTTATGGCTTTTTGCCTGTAAAAAATGAATGTAAATGATATGATCAGCACTAATCCCAAACCACTATACATATATCCATTCCGTTGATTTGTTCGCTTTCTTAAGTCAAGATTTTTAGAAAGGTTTTCATTTTCCAATGCAAGGATGCGGGCCTGATCTTTTTCTTTTTGATATTTAAATTCCAACTCCTTTAATTGTCCATCCTTTTCCAGGTTAAAAATAGAATCTTTTATTGCGATGTGTTCTGTCTGTATTCGATACGCGTTTGCAAAATCACCCATTAACTCATAGGTTTTGTGTTTGTTATATAATAGCTCTTCTTCCCTCTTTAACAATTTTGAATCTCTGGCAAGGATTAAACATGAATCGTAAATTTTTAAAGCTTGGATGTAATTCTTCCTCCGCTCGAAAATCAGACCCACATTCTTATAGGCTGCGATAAAACCATCAATGTTAGGAATCTTAATAAACAAATCCTTTGCATCAGTATAATAATCAAGTGCAAGATCATATTCTTTTCTTTTTTCGTATACATTTCCAATATTGTTCTTTGCCTGAGCTAATCCAAAGACATTATTAACTTTACTACTTTGTTCCTGGCTAAGGGTATAATAACGCATAGCTTCGTCCAGGTTGTTTTCATCAAAAGCAATGCTTCCAAGATTATTGTTGGCAATACTTAAAAACCTTAAATTATTATACTTCTCATTTACCTTTAAGCTTTCGTTAAGGTAATATCGTGCATTTTTAAAATCTTTAAGTTCGTAATAAGATGTCCCAAGGTTGACATAGCCTTTACCCATTCCTTCTTCGTTTTTTAGCTTTTCACAAAGCCTCAGAAATTCGATATAATAATAAATAGCAGAATCATATTCTGCCTGCCTGTAATAAACAATTCCCAGACCCGTTTAATGAATTCATATAACCTGTGGAATCACCAATTTTTTTAAAAAGATTGTTGGCTTTAAAATAATAATGACGGGCATCAACAGGCCCTGACCTGCGGATTAGAATGCCTGCGTGCATTGAATAACTGTCAGCCCTTCTTTTGTCGTTTTTGATTGAATCGCTCATGCTTATGGCTTTCTGTGAAAGAACCAATGCAGAATCCAATTGGCCTGTTAAGGTGTAATCGTTACTTCTCTCAATAATGGCATCAATAATTCCTAATGTGTACTTTAGTTTTAATGCAAGATTGTAGGCCTGAACAGAGTAATCCATGGCTTTACCCGGATCGGTTTTGGAATATTCCCGGCTGACTTTTAACAATAATTTAACCTTGGTTGTATCCTCGCTCTGTTTTTCAACAAGTTGGAGCAGGCTATCAATTTTATTCGTTGTTTGACCATTTGCAGAATTAAAACTAAAAACCATTAAAACTGGAACAACACAATAGATGAAGAAAAATTTTAAAGTACACATATGTAAAGTTTTAATTCAATTTTTAGTCGATATTTATATTACTTGTTTATTTATGAAATTAATGGTTGAAAAATATTAATACCATAACATCCCATAATATTTAAAGCCATGTATTACAGGTATTATTTATAATTCAACTCCACAGGAACTAAATATAGCTCTTTAATAAGCTACATCTGTGACTTTAGAAACAGCTACCATCCTGGTGATCTAATGAATTTCAACTATTACTTGTAATTGGAATTCCTATTCAATGTATAGGTGAATGACTCCATCTGCAGGATTAGGATAACTCTGGCAAGAGCAATCGAAGTTTCATATTAAATATGTAAGTTGTATCTTCATATGCTAATCGCAGGTGGATCATCATCATTGCAGATATTAATTGCAAAGTTGCATGTCAGGCAGATTATTATAAACTTTATGTCCTGATTGTGGATCAAATAATATCTAATGAGGATAATTACATTTAACATTGATACTGTTCCTAAGTGTGTTAACCTAATAATGGACACACTCCTGATGGTGATAATTTAACAGCATATTGAAATCTGTCCATAACTTTAAATTTTAGTGGTTAATGAATAATGTTAATTTGAAAATATCTACTAAATTACGATATTACATACCCCGAAAGCAAGTTTTTTATTAAAAATTTTATTGTAATAATTCAATGTCCGAATTTTCGGCTGCATTAATCTTTACACCTTTAACCCAATCCGGCAGGCTTTTCACCCGGAAAACCACTTCCACATCAAGTTCTACATTGGTCAATTCCTCGCCGGTATTATCCAGCACAAAATCAAGTTCATAAATACCATCTTCAGGTATTGTTTTGTATTCCCTTGGCACTAATACCGGAGCAATCAGCTTCTTCAGTTCTGCAATACCTTTGGCCTTAATTGCCATCAAATCCGGCTCAGAATCTTCTTTTATTATCCGGATGTCTTTTACAAAGCGTATTTTTCCATTCATATTGGCAATATTAATTAGTGATTGTTTAAATGATATACCTGAAAACCACTGAAAAAAAAAACAGTGGAAAACCACTATATGGATCAATGTCATCAGTTAGTGGTTAATAGTTAAATTTGTAGCGCAATACTTTCAACATGCTTTCGAAAAGCCAGATACAATTGATAACCTCGTTGGGAATTAATAAGTTCCGCAGGATAAACGGGAGGTTTATTGCTGAGGGTCCAAAGCTGGTTCAGGAACTATTGCAAAGCAGCTATACTGCCGAAACGCTTTACGCTACGGAAGAATGGATTCATAGAAAATGATCGCGGATAAACAAGGATTTCCAGATTATTTCTGTCACTGAAAATGAACTTAACAGGATTAGTGCTTTAAAAAAACCGAACCAGGTTTTGGCTGTTGTTAAAATTCCCGATCAGCAGGAAGAACTTCCTGACATGGATAAAAACCTCGTTCTGATGCTTGATAATATCAGTGATCCGGGTAATTTGGGAACCATCATCCGCACGGCCGACTGGTTTGGAGTTCAACACATCATTTGTTCTGAAAATTGTGCAGATGTATATAATCCAAAAGTAGTACAAGCCACAATGGGTTCCATTTTCAGGATAAAAATCCAGTATAAAATGCTGAAAAAAATTCTTCAAACCCTTCCGGTAAAAATCCCCATCTATGGGACCTTGCTTGATGGAAATAATATTTATGAGGCTGATCTTGAGAAGAATGGAGTAATTCTAATAGGCAATGAATCCCATGGAATATCTGAAAACCTTTTTCCATTTGTTACAAAGAAAATTCGTATTCCTGGTTATTCTCCTGAAAAATCATCTTCAGCTGAATCGCTGAACGCATCAATAGCGGCAGCTATTGTGCTGGCCGAATTCAGAAGGCGATTCCTGCAGAAGGAGTAATTTTCTCTGGTTATAAAACATTATGGGTAATTTTGTGTTTTCATTGCAGCTGAAAAACAAATTTATGCTTACAATTATTTTAATTGCAATTATCCTTATCGGCCTCGCCATAGGAGGCATAGCTATAAAAATGCTTATTCAAAAGGATGGGCAATTTTCGAAGACCTGCAGTTCGGTAGAATTTTCGACAGGGGAAAAGGTAGGTTGTGTTTGTGGTGACGGTGATCCAAAAAACTGTGTGAATTTCGAAAAACATCATCCGGATTCAGAAGATTGATAAAAACCGAATGAATTCTGCGTTTCTTCTTCTGATTGATTATTTTGATTCCTCAACCATTAATTTTTTAAGACCTTCAGTAAAATAGGTGGATAAATTCCCATCCTGATCTGTGAAAATAAAATAAGCCTCGAGATCATTCCGGTTTGTGATAAATGATTTGGATTTATCCAAACCCATTACCATGAATACTGTTGCATAGGCATCAGCAGTAGCACAATCATTGGCAAGAACTGAGACGCTAAGGAGAGAATGCTGCACCGGATAACCTGTCTTTGGATCAATAGTATGAGAATAACGTACCCCGTTTTCTTCATAAAACTTACGATAGTTACCTGATGTAGAGAGAGCCTTGTTTTCGAGGTTTACGATAGCCTGCAACCCTTCACCATAAGAAGCATTATCTTTTGGCTTTTCAACTCCTACCTTCCATTTTTCGCCTCCGGGTTTGTTCCCGCGGCCTAATACTTCACCACCTATATCAATAAGGAAGCTGGAAATACCTTTAACCTGCAGAAATTTACCAATCAAATCAACGGCATGTCCCTGGGCTATTGCATTGAAATCAAATTGTATCCGTGGATCAGATTTAATTATCCTATTATTTTCCAGTTTCACTTCATCGAATCCAACAAGAGGCAATAAACTATCAATGGTATGCTGGTCGACCTTAAGACGATCTTTGAAACCAAAGCCCCATGCATTTACTAAAGGACCCACAGTTGGATCAAAAGCTCCATCTGATTTTTTATAAACTTCGGTGGACTTTTTAAATAGTTCCGTAAAAACAGGATCAGGTTGTATACCAACCTCATTCCGGTTGATAGCTGAAATTACAGAACCGGTATCCCACAAAGATACCGAATGATCGAAGTCCTTTAAGAGAGAATCAACCTGCGGTTGAAAATTTCGGTTATCAAAATCGAAATAAGTAATGGCATAGTAAGTTCCCTGCGTTTCGCCTGCAAACTTTACCATTACCGGCTCTTTCAAGGAGTTACAGGAACAAATAACTATAGAAAGAGATAATATCAGTGAAAGAAAGATGTTTCATAAGGCAAAAATAATGGGACTAAAACCGATATCCCATTGTAAATGTGAAATAGGCGGTTGATTGCACTCCACTATCAGGTGATTCATTAAGATCGTAGTATCTGATTCCAACTCCTAAAACCGAAGTCAATTTTAAATTTGGTACGGGGCAGAAAGCTACACCATTATTGATCAACAACCGACCGTAAAAGAATTCTTTTTCATAATAATAACTCATATAATTGTTATCATAATAGTCGTAGTAGATTTGATCCTGACCCAGCCCTACCTGGATCTCAGGTCCCATAAAGTAAGAGGCCATTCTCTGTCCCATTACATAAACATTCATGCCAAGCCCGGTATATGCCAGGTTTTTATAATCAAAAGGACCATTTTCGCCGTTGTCATTATTAAATCCAACTGCAAACGGAACCTTAAAACCTATTTTCCCATTCTTTAAAATATGTTCGTAAGAAAATGTGAAATCCCTGTAGGCAAGGTCGAACAAATGAAAGGATATTGCGTTTCGTCCGTAAGGAATGATCCTCTTTTCTTTTGCAAATTGCTTTTGCTCACCATTTTTAAAGATAATCCGGTCAATGGTCGATTTCTTAACTATAAAGTCTGGACCGGAGGGATTGGAATACTCTTTAAACCGGATTTCACTATCGCTGATTTCGTTGACAATTGAAATTATTTTTTCTTTGTTAACCAGGTAAATTGTATCCTGAGACACGGTTGTAAAATACAATAAACCAAATGCACATGCGAGCAAAGATGTTTTGAGAAAAGTTCTCATACTGATTCAGGAATTAAAAAAGACTGAAACTAAAATCAGAATAACCTGCTTTTCAAGGAAATATTATCCTTGAAGAGAAAAAATTGTTTTATCCTCCGAAATCATCAAAAGCAATCATTTCCTGCGGAACTCCCAGTTCGTCCAGCATTTTTTGAACTGCATCATTCATCATCGGAGGGCCACAGAGATAATACTCAATTTCTTCCGGTTCAGGATGATTTTTCAGGTAGTTATCATAAATCACCTGGTGAATGAATCCGACTTGACCCTTCCAATTATCCTGTGGCAGGGGTTCAGATAGCCCGATGTGAAAATTAAAATTGGGATTTTCCTTTTCAATGGCTTCGAATTGTTCGGTATAAAATAATTCGCGTAATGAACGTCCACCGTACCAAAACGTAGCTTTACGATCGGTTTTTTTAGTATGGAATAGATCGAAGATATGCGAACGCATAGGAGCCATCCCGGCTCCGCCTCCGATAAACATCATTTCACGTTTGGTATCTTTGATAAAGAATTCTCCATAAGGCCCTGATACCATCACCTTATCACCCGGTTTCCTTGAGAAAATAAAGGATGAGCAAATCCCCGGATTCACCTTCATAAAAGCATTCTTCGAGCGATCCCAGGGTGGAGTGGCAATACGGATGTTCAGCATAACTATGTTTCCTTCTGCCGGATGATTAGCCATAGAATAGGCACGGAATATCGGCTCGGAATTTTTCATTTTCAAATCCCACATTTTAAATTTATCCCAATCACCCCGGTATTCTTCTTCAACGAAAATATCTTTTTTAAAATCAACTTCGCATTTTGGAACATCAATCTGGATGTAACCTCCTGACCTGAAATCAAGACGTTCACCTTCCGGCAGTTTAACAACAAACTCTTTGATAAATGTTGCAACATTTCGGTTGGAAATAACTTCGCACTCCCATTTTTTAATACCAAAAATTTCATGAGGTACTTCAATCTTCATATTTTCTCTTACCTTCACCTGGCAGCCCAGCCGCCAGTTATTCAATTGTTCTTTCCGGGTAAAGTAACCGGTTTCTGTAGGAAGAATGGAGCCGCCACCTTCAAGCACACGGCATTTGCACATTGCACATGTTCCTCCTCCTCCGCAGGCAGAAGGCAGGAATATCTTTTCATTTGCCAGAGTGGAAAGCAGGCTGGATCCGCCATTGACCGTTATATCCTTGTCTCCGTTAAGGTTTATCGTAACGGGTCCTGATGGAGCAAGCTTAGCTTTCGCGACCAATAACATGACCACCAAAAGCAAAATCACAAGAAGAAAGATTCCGGTAGCGATTAATATCAGGCTAAAAATTCCCATATCATTTTTCTTTTCAATTTTCAGAACTAAATTTTAATTCCCATAAAACCCATAAATGCAATGGCCATAAGACCAGTAAGGATAAATGATATTCCAAGACCCCTTAAAGGTGCTGGAATATGCGAATATTTGATTTTCTCCTTAATAGCTGCAATGGCAGTAATGGCAAGGAACCAGCCGACCCCCGAGCCGACCGCATAAACTGTTACTTCGCTGATGGTTTGGTATTCCCGCTCCTGAACGAATAACGCCACACCAAGTATGGCGCAGTTTACTGCAATGAGAGGAAGAAATATACCCAATGCATTATAAAGAGGGGGAGAAAATTTTTCGACGAACATCTCTACCAACTGAACCATTGCCGCAATCACTCCGATAAAAATGAGGAAACTGAGATAACTCAGGTCAAGCTCTGAAAGTGAGGGTGAAAGCCAGGTTAAAGCGCCTGCTTTAAGAACATAGGTATCAATAAACCAATTGAGCGGAGCAGTTATTAGTAATACAAAGATTACAGCGATTCCTAACCCTATTGAAGTTTTTACCGTTTTCGAAACCGCGAGGAAGGAGCACATGCCTAAGAAATAGGCGAAGATCATGTTATCAATAAAAATTGACCTTACAAATAAATTAAAAAGACTATCCATATTAAATCCTCCCGTCTTATTAAGATTTATCAATCAATATACGATTTTTACTTCGCTGCATCCAAATGATTACACCGATCAAAATCAACGCCATCGGTGGCAAAATCATTAAGCCATTATTAACATATCCCCCCTTGAAAGCAGCTTCAGGGACAATCGTATACCCATATAATTTTCCTGAGCCAAAAAGCTCACGTATGAAACCCAATGCTACCAGGATCACGCCATAACCCAATCCATTTCCGATCCCATCAAGAAAGGATGGCCAGGGTTTCTGCGCCATGGCAAATGCTTCCAAACGACCCATCAGAATGCAATTGGTTATGATAAGTCCGACAAAAACAGACAGTTTTTTACTCACATCATAAATATAGGCTTTCAGTACCTGATCGACTATAATTACAAGCGCTGCTACAACAACCAATTGTACAATTATTCGAATTCTTGAGGGAATAGTATCCCTGATGGACGATATAATCAGGTTTGAAAAAGCCGTTACAATGGTCACTGATAATGCCATGACAATAGCAGGTTTTAACTGCACTGTAACAGCCAATGCCGAACAAATTCCCAATACCTGCACGGATATAGGATTATCAAGATTGATCGGATTTTTTAATAGCTTGATGTTTTTTGCCGAGAACATAGGTTCCCGATCTTTTATCTTGTTATTGCTCATATCGCACCTTTATTTTTAAAGTAAACTTCATAACTTGCCAAACAATCCAGAAGCATTTTTTCGAGTCCCTTGCTGGTAATGGTGCCTCCGGAAATGGCATCCACAGCATGAATATCATCGGGAACAGCCCCGCCTTTCAGTACATTTACCGAAGTAAAATTACCTTGCTGGTCGAAAATCTGTTTTCCCTGGAAAGGATTTTCAAACCAATCCATATTTATTTCAGCACCTAATCCCGGAGTTTCGCCTTTATGATCGAAGGTCACGCCATAGATGGTGTTGAAATCATCGGTGAAGGCAACATAACCCCATATCGGACCCCATAATCCCTTACCGCGGACCGGAACAATTGAACATTTCTTTCCGTCGTCCAGTGTTGCAATAAAGACCGGAAGGTTTTGCTGATCAGCAGGTTTTTTTAGTTCGAGTGCCATATCTGTTGTAAAACCATCAACTCCTTCAACTATTTTTCCATCTTTATTTATTACAATAACCTGCGAAATATACTTTTGGTAAGTAGCAATTGCTTCTTTTGGCGTAACATTGATACGGACAGATGCAAGGATATTCTGCATTTTCTCTATCCGGATGTTATCCTCCTGCATCGGTTTTAAACCTACAGCCACAAAGGTGAGTGAAACAGCTACCAGCACTACCATTATGGTTGAATAGACGAGTATATATTTGTTGCTGTGCATGTGATTGTGATTTATTTATTCTTTACTGCAAGTTTCATTCTTTTCATTCTTTTGCTGATATGCCCCTGAATTACATAATAATCTATTAGCGGAGCAAAAGTGTTCATCAAAAGGATAGCCAGCATCATTCCTTCAGGATAAGCAGGATTAAACACCCGGATCATAATGGCAAATATCCCAATGAGAAAGCCGTAAATCCATTTACCACGATTGGTTTGGGCTGCGGTAACCGGATCGGTTGCCATAAATACCGCTCCGAATAAAAAACCTCCCATCATTACCTGAGTCAACGGATCAATTTTCATATACTCATTAGCACCGACAAGATTAAAGATTAATGTCATGAAGATTCCGCCAACAACTGTTGACAACATAACCCTCCAGCTACCAACTCCGGATAAAAGCAAAATAACCGCTCCAATCAGAATGGCAATTTTTGAGGTTTCTCCGATAGAACCAGGAATGGTTCCTATGATCATATCAGACAACGGCGGAATCTTATCATAAAAGCCCAAAGCTGCCTGACCAAGAGGAGTTTCACCTGAAAATCCATCAACAGTTTCCAAACCTTTTGGTAATCCTGATACCCATACTTTATCACCGGTGATGCTGGCGGGATAAGCAAAAAACAGGAATGCACGCGTCAGCAGAGCAGGATTAAAAATGTTCATTCCTGTTCCGCCAAAAGCTTCTTTCCCGATGACAACTGCAAAAATTGTCGCCACAGCAACCATCCAAAGCGGAATCGTAACGGGAACAATGAGCGGGATAAGCATACCGGTTACCAGGAATCCTTCATTTACGTCATGTCCCCGGTATTGCGCAAAAATGAACTCAACGGCAAGTCCTGAAACATAGGAAACAATTATGATAGGCAACACTTTCAAAAATCCGAACCAAAAATTATGGAATATTCCTACCTGCTCTCCAATAGCTAAGTGGTATTGATAACCTACATTCCACATTCCGAAAAGCAAAGCGGGCATCATGGCAATGATCACCGCGGTCATTGTTCTTTTCATATCCATCGCATCGCGGATGTGGCTGCCTTTGAAAGTGACTTTATCCGGTACGAACAGAAAAGTTTCAAAAGCATCGAAAGTGGAATGCAGCTTTTCAAACTTGCCTCCTTTTTCGAACTGGGGTTTAATTTTATCTAAGTACTTTCTGATCGGTTTCATCTATAATTTCAAATTTATTGTTCATTCCCCTTCCCCCTTTGAAGTGGGGGCAGGGGGATGTTTTAAAGTTTCAAATTCAACATATAAAGAAAAACATATTAAGCCATTTCAACCCGGATATAATCCAAACCTTCACGGATGATCGCCTGCATTTCAGTCTTTGATGGATCAATGAATTCGCATAAAGCAAAATCTTCCTCATCCACTTCATAAATGCCAAGGTTCTCCATCTGATCAATGTCTTTTATCAAACAAGCCTTAAGCAATTGCATCGGATAAATATCCATGGGCAATACTTTCTCGTATTCACCGGTCATTACAAATGCCCGATGACCACCATTAAGATTGGTATCAAGGGTATATTTTTTATTTGGTGAAAGCCATGAAAAAAATGTTTTGGATAAACTGAATTTGTTGAACCGGGGCATCGCCCATCCAAAAAACTCGTGGTAATTTCCTTCAGGGATAATGGTTACCTGGTGATCATAAAAACCAAGGTAGCCGGAGCGCTCAATACGAGTGCCCTTTAAAACATTTCCACTGATAATTCTTACATTCGCTGATTTCAGATTGTCTTTCAACATCGGCTGGATTGAATTTCCGGATACAATTTTATAATATTGTGGCTTGTTTACTTCCGAACCAGTTAATGCAATAATCCTTGTCGCATCATATTTTCCTTCAATAAAAAGCCTGCCGATGATCACAACAGCATCAGGACTCAGATACCAAACAATTTCGCCTTTATTAATCGGATCAATATGGTGAATTTGTATGCCGATGTTTCCGGCAGGATGGGGACCAGTAAAACTATTTATTTGAACACCCTTTGCCTCAAGGTATATTTTTGATTTGGTAACATTTTCCTTCACATTCAGGTGAACTTTTCCGGTTGTCAGTTTTTTTAGCACCTCAAGTCCGGCATGAAATGCAGGAGCATCATTTTCGATGATAAAATCAAAGTCGGGAGCTAACGGAGCGGAATCGAATGCAGAAATAAAAATCGCCTTTGGGATTGTGTTCGGGATTTGCAATAATCGAATAGGGTCGTTGACGGATATAAGGCCAGACACCGCTTTTCAGCAGTTTATCTGTAATTTGTTCACGGGTGAGTGATTTGGGATCAGCAGCAGCCAAAAGATTCATATTCATTTTTTCCATCCGCCTGAATCCTGATCTCGAGTATTTTCCGTTTGTCTCCACGATGGATTTCCTTTATCTTTCCGCTAACAGGTGAAGTGAAAATGATATTTTCCCTGTACTTATCAAAAAACAAAGGGCTTCCAGCCTTCACCCCGTCACCTTCCTTGATGAATAACTTTGGAAATACACTGATAAAATCCGGAGGTTTTACAGCATAGTCAACAGTGGTGATCTCCGATACCTTTTTTTCAGCTTCTCCCTGAAGCCGGATATCCAATCCCCGTTTGATTTTATAACTTCTGACATGATCTGTTCGTTAATGTTTTTTCCCGATCTTCATTTTATAAAGGTGGCAAAATTAAAAAATACTGGCAATTGTTTGTATATAAACAATTAAATATTTTCAATATTAATAGATTTTATAGGTTCTAATTCTTTTTCTTTACCCTTCTCAAAAAACTTGCCTGAATCACTTTCCTGAAAAATTCTATCTTTGCTTATTCTCAGCAATTATCAATGAAAGAAGTAAAAAATAAAATCAGCAGTATATCAAAAGATTTGCTTGGCGAAATAACCACATACAGGTGTCAAATTCATTCCAATCCAGAGCTGGCTTTTGAAGAACATAAAACGGCAAAACTGATTTGTGATCCGGAAAGTAGTTATATCAGGGGATTTATAATTCCAGTAATCATCACATTCTGATCATCTGCAATACAACCTCAATTGCCAGTCTACCCTTGTAATATCCTTACCAAATCGTTGTTGATATAAAATACTTCCTTTCCCTCTTGTTTGGGGGTTACAATACCGAGATGTGACAGATCGCTCATATATTTGGTTAGAGTGGTGCGGCTGGTTCTGCCAACCACTTCACCAATAATCTTTTGTTTTAAGTAAGGTTGGTTGAACAATACCTCGTTAATTTCTTTGGTATACCACTTAAGCTCTCTCTTTCCATACTCAAGGGTTGCATTCATCTGATCTATGATGGAATCAATAAGTTGATTGGTATTCTTAGATGTTTCTTCCACGGAAGTAAGCATGAAGATCAGCCAGTTTTTCCACTGCTGTCTCTGGGTAACTGCACCCAGATGGTAGTAATAATCACTTTTATTCGCGATAATGAAACGGCTCATATAAAGTGCAGGATAGGTGAGCATCCCCTGCTGAACCAGGTAAAGAATATTGAGTATTCTGCCTACCCTACCGTTTCCGTCAATAAAAGGATGAATGGCTTCGAACTGGTAATGTGCAATCGCCATCTTTAATAAGGGATCTTCCGGATAAGTTTCATTATCATTCAGGTATTTGATCAGGTTTTCGAGTTTTTCTTCAATTACACCATCCCCTCTGGGTGGAGTATATTCGATTACTCCCGGGTCTGTGTCGCTCTGTCCTTTCCTGATAACAACCTGCGATTGAGGCGGCCTTATTTTCTGACTGGTATTTTTTATCTTCTGGAAAATCCCGACAACAGACTTTATGCTTATCTCTCCACTTTCCTTGATAGCATTAAATCCGGTCCATATTGCTTCTCTGTATCGAAGGACTTCTTTTGTTGCGGGGGTAATGTGATCATCTTTCGTGGTATCGGAAATGGCCCGGTAAAGTTCATCATCCGTTGTAAAAATATTTTCAATCGCAGAACTACTTTTTGCTTCCTGCAAGGTTATGGTATTGATCAGCATACTGGGATTGGGCAGTCGTTGAATATTTCTTCTTAGCTCCGAAAGGTTCCTTCCGGCATAACCCCATCTGAGTAAAACAGCACTGTCATTTAAATCAAAATCCGGAGGGAGTAATGGAAGCTGATTGTAAGGTTCGTTCCGGTCAAAAGGTTTTAAATTTTCCATATCAGGTTACCTATACTTTTTTGAACATGTGACAAAAATACGTCCATTTAATGAACATATTGCTATAACGTGTCCAGTTTTTTATAAATTTTGAACACGAGCGGTTAATCTGTTCATCCTCTGACTTCGATTCGTAGTTTGGTACAATACCTTGTTATTAATATCTGATAATTGGTGTCAGGGCATTAGATTCAACCAATCCTGTCTTGCAAAAACCTGAATCCACTTTCATGAAAAATTCTATCTTTGCTCATTCTCAGTACTTATCAATGAAAGAAGTAAAAAATAGAATCGGCAGTTTATCAAAAGATTTGTTTGGTGAAATAACCGCATACAGGCGACAAATCCATTCCAATCCCGAACTGGCTTTTGAAGAACATGAAACAGCAAAATTAATTTGCAGTGTTTTGGAGAAATCCGGAATTGAATTTTAAGCGGTATAGGCAAAACCGGCGTTGTGGGTATTATTAAAGGTAAGAATCCCGATAAAAAAGTTGTCGCCCTGCGCGCTGATATGGATGCTTTACCCATAAATGAATTGAACGATGTACCCTATAAATCGGTAAATGCCGGAAAAATGCATGCCTGCGGTCACGATGTGCATATTGCAAGTTTGCTTGGCGCTGCTAAAATCCTGAAAGCGATTTCGACTGAATTTGAAGGTACCGTCAAACTAATTTTCCAGCCTTCAGAAGAAAAATATCCAGGTGGAGCAAAAGTGATGATTGAAGAAGGAGTTTTACAAAATCCTCAAGTGGATTTCATCTTTGGCCAGCATGTTTATCCTGATCTTGAAGCCGGGAAAATAGGTTTAAAAGCCGGTCAGTACATGGCTTCGACGGATGAAATTTTTATATCTGTAATAGGAAAGGGCGGACATGGAGCTACGCCACATAAAAATATCGACCCGGTTTTAATTGCTTCGCACATCATCGTTGCTCTGCAGCAAATCATCAGCCGAAACCGGAACCCGATACAGCCTTCGGTTTTGACTTTTGGTCGCGTAATTGCCGAAGGCAGAACCAATGTTACACCAGATGTGGTTAAGATGGAAGGAATCATGCGTACGTATGATGAAGCTTGGAGATCGGAAATGAAGGAGAGGATCACCAAAATGGCGCAATCCATTGCCGAAGGGATGGGTGGTAAGTGCGAGGTGGTTTTCGACCAGGGTTATCCGGTACTTTTTAACAACGAGGTATTATCAGCAAGGGCAAAAAATTATGCGATTGAATACTTTAGGGATCGATAATGTGGTTGACCTTGAAATGAGAACTACAGCAGAGGATTTTGCATATTATGCACAAAAAATACCCGGTTGCTTTTACAGGCTGGGTGTTCGGAACGAAGAAAAAGGAATTACCTCAAATCTGCATTCTGCTACATTCAACGTGGATGAATCAAGCCTCGAAACCGGCATGGGACTGATGGCTTGGATGGTGTACAGGGAATTGTTGAATGGATGAATTGTTGAATTGTTGAATGGATGAATTGCTGAATTGAGGAATAATTGAATATCGAATGAATGTTTTATAAAAGGATTTGATCACTCAAGATGATGACAAAAAAGAATATTAAGCACCCCTATATCATTATTTCCCTATTTCTCCGTTTCAAATTTTCCCCCTGTTTCCTGTTACCTGTATTGCCTTTCTTTTCTTTTTTCTCCCTGCAAATACAGGCACAGACCTCCGATTCAATTAACTACCTTGATGAAAGCAATAAGATTTTCAAACCGAACATCAAAACCGTTCTTTTTCACAGGGACGGCTGGGATATGTCAGCCCCAATAATAAAACTTAATACCGAAGAAAAGCTAAAGCTATCATTCGATGATCTTGATGCGGACCAAAAGGATTTTTCATTTACCATCATTCATTGCGATGCAGAATGGAAACCATCAGAACTGGACCAAAATGAATACATTAACGGCTATTCTGAGGACAATATCCTCGAATACCAGTTTTCAATCAATACCGTTGTTCCATATACTCATTATGAATTGATTTTTCCGACTGAAAACCTGAAACCAATGTTGAGCGGAAATTATATTTTAAAAGTCTTTCTGAATGATCCGGACAGCTTGTATTTTACAAGACGATTTTTTATCGACGAACATAAAGTGGATATCGAAGGAAAAGTGAAACAAGCATCTCTGATCGAAGACCGAAACTATAAACAGGAAGTTGATTTTTCAGTTTCTACAAAAAGTTACAGGATTTCAAATCCCTACCAGGATTTAAAAGTAATCATTATACAAAATGGAAGATGGGATAACCGGATCAGTGATTTAAAGCCTAAAATGATTGTGAATGAAAAGCTTGATTATGACTACGACCGTGAAAATGTCTTTCAGGGAGGTAACGAATTTCGATCGATTGATATTAAAAGTTTAAAATACAATACCGAGAATATCGCCAGCATAAAAAGTGATTTTGAGAGTTATAATGTTTTTCTAAGGGATGGTCAAAAGCGTTCATATCAGGTTTACAAAACCGATAAGGATATTAACGGGCAGATGAAGATTAAAACAGAAGATGGAACGACAACAGAAACCGAAGCTGAATATGTAAACATGCATTTCTTTCTTCCCTACCCGGCTCCAATGATCGATGCAGATCTTTTTGTAATGGGTCAACTTACCGACTGGCAGTTGTCGGATGAAAGCAAAATGATTTACAACTTCAAAAGGAAGGGTTATGAAAAATCACTTATTCTTAAACAGGGATATTACAATTACCTTTATGTTCTTCGCTATTACAACCAGCCGGCAGGAGATGAATCTTTTATCGAAGGAACCCATTCTGATACGGAAAACAGTTATACAATCTTTGTTTATTACCATGAATCCTCACCGGGTTATGATAGGCTAATTGGGATAAGGTATCTAAGTTCACTCCCTGAAAATTAATTGTAAAACTTAAAATAGAAGTATGAAGATATTGATACATATTCTTTAAGTTAGATTCAACCTAAGGGAAAAAACTTTATAACTCTTCTTTCCATATTAAAATTATTCCTTACATTTGATGATTCTTTTTTGTCTCATTAAATTATTGTCTTATGATCGGTGATTTATTTTCAAGACTCCAGGAAGCGCGGCAAATGATCGAGGAATCTAAAAAGAAGCTGAACGATATTATCGTTGAGGCTTCTGTTGAAAATGGCGCAATAAAAGTAAAAGCCAATGCCAATAAAGCCATCATCAGCATTGAAATTGCTGAACATCTTATTCAGGCTGGCAATAAATCCCAACTTGAAGAGATGATTGCCGTGGCTACCAACCGTGCCCTCGAAGAAGCTGCAATGAAGGGCGAAATCGAAATGAAAAAGATCACAAAGGATATGCTCCCGAATTTTCCCGGGTTGGTCTGATTCTAATGCTGGGTCACAAAAAAATCCCGGCAATGTGCCGGGATATAATTATTTAATAATATTACTCATATTTCGTTATCCAAAAGTGAAAAAACTTTGCGTTCTTTGGATAAATAATTCTACCCTTTTTTTTGATATAACGGCAGAATATTTCAATTTTAATTAATTTTTTTTCTTTCATTTTAAAAGAATTTAAAAATTGTTAACAATAAAAAATGCCGCCGTTGAATTAACCATGTATTTATCAATATTTTAAAATATTGTCCTTTTAATTTTCTACTGTAAAAAAATTACAAGTTTTTCTTGCATAAATACATTTTGCAATTTAGTTTTGCTAAACAAACAAGGAGATAAATTACAAGGAGAGAAACCTTGTCTTATGTGCAACAACCTAAGTAATATTTAAATCCTTGAAGCGAATGTCGGCGGCAACCTGCATTCGCTTTTTTTATTTTTCTATCTCGGCATTCCTCCTTTCATACAAATTAAATTGTTAAATTATCCGCATTTCGAATAACCACATTCCTTGCAAACCAGGCAACCCTCCTTGTACATCAAAGATCCTTCAGCATGACATTCAGGGCATTTGCTTTTCTGATCTACAGTTCCGTCGGGGATGAATTTCTTCAATGCCCGAACGACTCCATTTTTCCATGTATTGATCGATTCATTATCAAGCGTAAGGTTATCAACAAGGTTAATGGCATAGGGTAATGGCATACCATGACGCAATATTCCCGAAATAAGTTTGGCGTAATTCCAGAATTCCTGGTTGAAGGATCTCGAAAGTGCCGGTATTACAATTTTATAACCCGCTTTATCTTCAAACTGAAAATCATATCGGGAGGCTTCACCTTTTTCAGGTTTGTTTTTAATCACCCAGCCCCTGTTTACAAAGGGAGGTAAATAAAATTCATCAGCCTTACCGGTAAAGATTTCATACGGTTTATTATTCAGCAATCCTACCACCGCAATCCATTTATCATAATCATTCTGGAACCTGACTACTTCAGCCTCAAGCACTTTGGGTCTCACCGGTGCTTTTGTTTCTTTAAATTCAGTAATGTCTTCATTCTTTTTTTCATGGCTGATTAAAACACCGTCGCGCGAGCCATCCCTGTATATCGTCATTCCTTTACAACCACTTTCCCAGGCGGTCTGGTAAACTTTGCTTACCAGTTCTTTTGTTGCATCCTTTGGCAAATTAACGGTTACGCTGATGGAATGATCCACCCATTTCTGAACCATACCCTGCATCCTCACTTTTTCTACCCAGTCCACATCATTTGAAGTGGCTTTATAATAAGGTGATTTTTTAATGATGCGTTGCAATTCTTCATCGGGCAATTTTTTCACCTTGTCGGCATCATATCCATTTATTTCGAGCCAGGTAGTAAACTTGGGGTGGAAAACATGATATTCTTCCCAGGTATCCCCTAAGTCATCAGTAAAACTGATCACCACGTCCTTATCATTCGGGTTGACTTTTCTTCGTCTTTTATAGGAAATGAGATAAACGGGTTCTATTCCGGAGGTAGTTTGGGTACAAATGCTCACACTTCCTGTTGGGGCAATCGTAAGCATTGCAATATTCCTTCGCCCAACCCTTTTCATTTTTTCGTATACATCCCCAGCCGACTCCTTTATTCTCAAGATAAAAGGATTGTTTTTTTCCCTTTCACTGCTATAAATCGGGAATGCACCGCGCTCTTCAGCAAGGTTTACAGATGAACGATAAGCTTCTATTGCAAGGAGTTCATGCACTTCGACGGAGAAATCAGTAGCTTCATGTGTTCCATAACGGCATCCCAATGCAGCTATCATATCTCCTTCGGCTGTTATTCCAATCCCTGTCCTACGACCCTGCAACGATTTTTCGCGAATGTTTTCCCACATTTTTCTTTCTACACTTTTTATCTCTACCTCTTCGGGATCAGAATCGATTTTAGCAATAATAGCATCTATTTTCTCAACCTCCAGATCGATAATGTCATCCATAATCCGCTGGGCATAATGAACATGCCTGGTGAATAATTCCGAATTGAAAATGGCCTGATCCGTAAATGGATTATCCACGTAACTGTAAAGGTTGAGCGCGAGGAGACGGCAGCTGTCATAAGGGCATAGCGGGATTTCACCGCAAGGATTCGTCGAAACAGTTTTAAAGCCAAGATCGGAATAACAATCCGGAACAGCTTCCCTGGCGATAGTATCCCAGAATAAAATACCCGGTTCGGCTGAAGCCCATGCGTTATGAATAATTTTATCCCATAGTTTTCTGGCGTCTATTTCTTTCGTATAAATCGGGTTTTTAGAATCTATAGGATATTTTTGAACATAGGGTTTCCCTTCAACAACAGCCCGCATGAATTCATCATCAATTTTAACTGAAACATTGGCACCGGTCACTTTTCCTTTTTCCATTTTAGCATCAATGAAATTATCAGCGTCGGGATGCTTTATTGAAATGGTCAGCATGAGAGCCCCCCGCCTTCCCCCCTGCGCAACCTCGCGGGTAGAATTGGAATACCGCTCCATAAAAGGAACAATGCCGGTAGAGGTCAATGCGCTGTTTTTAACCGGGCTTCCTTCAGGACGGATATGGCTCAGGTCGTGACCAACGCCGCCCCTGCGTTTCATCAATTGAACCTGCTCCTGATCAATCTTCAAAATACCACCATAAGAATCGGACGAACCATTATTGCCAATAACGAAACAATTGGACAAAGAAGAAATCTGAAAATTATTTCCAATTCCTGTCATGGGTCCGCCTTGAGGAACAATATATTTAAAGTCTTTTAGTAAAAGATAAATTTCTTCAGCACTTACCGGATTGGGATATTTCTTTTCAACACGTGCCACTTCTTGAGCAATCCGCCAATGCATTTCGTCAGGAGTGCGCTCATAAAGATTACCCTGGCTATCTTTTAGCGCATATTTATTTAACCACACATTTGCAGCAAGTTCGTCCCCTTTGAAATATTCGGTGGCCAGTTTTCTAATTTCTTCCACTGGATAAATAACAAGCTCTTTTGCAGGCTTAGGCTTTTTTACCTTCCCGGTTATTGAATTTACACCGGATTCCAATTCAGTTAAATCTTCGGTAAGAACAGGACGCTGGCGCTTGTCCAAAACTTCCTGATACTGACTGCTCCTGGATTTAACTTCCTGCCTGCCTTCGACGTTCGCAAAAAGGTTATCGCTCATTTTTTTAAGTTATCGGTTGGTATATTTATTGTAAACTACTGACTGCCTGAAATGTAGAAAATCCTTGCCCCTCAATTAATAGAACGCTAAAGTACAATGCTTGGCAAGTACAATGCAACTTCATTTATAAACATTTGATTGTTGAAAAGATGCTATCCTCTTGAATTCAATTATAGTAGATTGCGGAAAGATGATTTATTAACAATGTATTGATAAAAAAATAAGGTTATCTTCATATTGAAAAATGATATGCCAAAGTCAGTCAGACAAAGCTTTTCATAGATTTTTTATTTGGAAAGTGATGCAATGACAGTAATTAAATTTTTTCAAAAATCAATAAAAACATTTAAAAATTAATGACAAGCATTTTGTAAGATTGTTGCTGCTTCCCTAAAACCGAGTTCCAATGCTTTTTTAAGGTCTTCACATGCTGAATCTTGCCCTGTTTTTAAAAGCACAAGAGCGCGGAAATAATACGCCGGACCCAGAGAAGGATTTATCTTAATGGTCTGCTCCAGATCAACTATCGCGCCTGCAAAGTCACCCATATAGTATTTATCTATACCCCGGTTCAGCCAGGCTTCAAAATAGGATGGCTTTATCCTAATTGCTTCAGTATAACACTCCATTGCTTTATCAATGTTATCGAGACGAGACCAGGCAATCCCCATATTCGCCCAAGATTCAGCATGATTGGGATCAAGCTTTTGAGTGATCTGAAAATCGCTAATCGCTGAATTAAAATCATTCAACATGATCTTTGACAATCCTCTGTTAAAATAAGCATTCACATATTCCGGATTTTGTTTAATGGCTATGTCATAATCCGAGATTGCCCCCCGGAAATCTCCGGCATTATAACGAGCTGTCCCCCTGTTGACGTGAACTTCAGGATTAAAACTCTTAATATTCAGTGATCGGGTGAACGACTCCTGTGCTCCTTTATAATTGCCGGTGCGCATTTGGGCAAATCCATAATCAGCTAATATTTGCGGATGATCCGGCTTGAATTTTATTGCCTGCTGATAATCGGCCAGTGCATTGTTATATTCCCCCATATCAATATAAACCGCTCCCCGGTTCGAATACGATTTATAATCTCTTTTACCTAGCTGAATAGCCATGTTGAAATCGGATAATGCGCCTGCCAATTCATGATTTTCTTTTCTCAGTACACCCCGGTTTGTATAAGCCACCCCTGCATCAGGATATTTTGAAATGATGTCGGAATAAAATGAAATATCATCCTTCCAGACAGAAACTCTGTTGAATGTTTGAAGAGAAATGAACATCGTATACACGATCAGAATAACGAAGGCACCATTCTTTAAAAAAAGATTTCTATTCATAAGGCTTTTCAGTCCGGTACCAAGTAAAATAAATATACCAACTGATGGGATATAACCATACCGGTCTGCCATGATATAATCCCCGGCCGGAACTTCAAAAACCTTTAGTAGAAGGAAAATATTAACACAGAAAAAAAGCAGTCCAAAAGCAAGTGCCTGATATTTCCTGAAAAAATAAACAGCAAAGGCAAACAGACCTGCTGCTGCCAAAGCGCAGATAATACAAATAATTATATGAAAGCCTGACAGTTCAGGATAAGGATAGAAACCTGAAATCCTAAATGGGATAATTGCTTTAATAAGATACATGATAAATGCGTACCCTCCAAAAAGGATCCTTTCGAAAAAGGAATAGTGAA
>CAVPJF010000027.1:0-26501 GCA_963705185.1 uncultured Bacteroidales bacterium | reverse complement strand
TTAAAATCTTAAATAATAAGGGAAACACAATGGCGTTAATGCCAGCAATTCAGTACATTAAAAACTGGAACTTTATCAATCATCCGTTCTCGGAATCCAGTTGGTTTCGCTTTAAGATATCATTATGTGGAAGCGAATTTTATCATGATGATGTTTTTCCTTTGGGTTATGATGCTTCATTTATTTACAGGTCAAGGTGCTTACCTTACAGATTATGCAATCCTATAACTCCCTTTATTCCGGTTACAGGTATTAAAAGTGAAGACGTTACCGGCATAGTTGAAGCCGAAAGTGAAAAATAACCCTTCCTGATGAATTCATGAATCTAATTTTCTAACCCTGTCATTAGGAGATTCCTATCTGAAGCGTTCCACAAATCAGGAAAACTGATGTATAGCATTTATTTTACGTGCGCCGGACGAATTTTGCCAACAAGAATTACGAACCCAGTTTTCATTTAAAACCCTGGATTATATCAATGGATTCAGGATCAATTATAAAGGCTTTACGTCAATCCGGAATTATTTATCGATATACCATCCAAATGGATGAAGCAAATTACACCGATTATTATTATTCGGTTATGACCGGATATGATTTCAGGCGTTTTGCATTGAAATTGGGTTTTCCACAGCATTTTTTATCCATTCCCGTTGATTTGACTTCACTTCGAAGAGGAGAAAACATTTATCAGGATAAACTGATTCTTTGTCTTGAGTATATCCTTTGATTGAAAATGGATCAATGAATTAAGCGGAATGAGCATCAAAAATTTTTGAGTCTAAATCTAATGTCTAAACTCTAATATCTAATATCTAATGTCTAAAATCTAACATCTAACATCTATTCCCCGTTATACACCACCTCCCCATACGTCACTGCAAAAGCCGTAAAAAATCCCATTCCGCCATTTGAGATATTGGTGCTGATATTAGCCGGAGGCCCGCTGAATAATGGATTCCTGAATTCGAAAGTTTCGTTCATCACATCTACTACAAAGGTGTAATATTCACTTGTAATGCCTGCCATCCGCAATTTAATGGAATCACCCGGAAAAAGTTCTTCATCAGGATTGTCTTTAATAAAGTAATAAACTGCAGCGCCATAGGTAAAATTGCCGTTAAAGTATTTGTCGTCCGATATTCCAACTTCATCAATGGTGTCTGTAAGCAGTTTTCCGTTTTTATACACATCAAACATGTAGAAATTTACGGCGATAGGATCTGTAGCAAACAACTGCAATTCCCAGGCTTCCCATTCCTCTTTGTAAACCACTTTGATCGAGTCAACGGGTGCAACCGGATAGAGTTTGCTGGAAGCGGAATAACTCGTTTGCCCGTTAATGGCTTCCTGGAGTTCAATATTAAGCTGATAGGTCCTTTCCGGAACACCAAAATAATCGTCAGGTGTTAAATATAATCCGGCAACGGAATCGCTTTCCTCCAGAACGACGGTTTCAAAACCATCATAAATGGTCACTGTCGCATTGCTTACCGTTGGAACATCTGTCGGCGTGTAATAGTCAATGGACTTTGTGAGTTTAACGTAATGCGCCATGGTATCCGTCGTAATTACTCCGTCCACTACAAAGCGTGTATAAGTTGTTCCCAGGTCAATATCAATTTTCTCCGTGCAGGAATTAAAATGTGAAGAGGCCTGCTATTGTAATTAATCCTGCTATTAAAGTCTTTTTCATTTTATAAAATATTTTATTCGCGCACCTGTCCGCCCACTGGCGGATTCGCGGCATTTTAAAACCTGAAATTAAAAGTTATTGATGGCACAATGCTGAACAAGTAAGTCATCTCAGCATAAGTCACGTTTGGGTTATCGGAATCCGATTTGAAATTGATGACCCAGGGATTCTTCCTTGCATACGCATTATAAGCTGAGAAATTGAGATCCCAGTTCCAGTTCTTTCCGGGCTTTTGTTTTCCAAGAAGGGTAACAGAAACATCGAGCCTGTGGTAATCCGGCATCCGGTATCCGTTACGCTCACTGAAGATCGGAATGTATTCATTGCCAACCTCAATCCTTCCTACCGGGAAAGTAACTGCTGAACCTGTATTGTAAACCCAGGTAGCCCCCATGACCCAGCGCTGGCTCAGGTTGTAATTCAGCACTATGGCCAAATTGTGTGGTTTATCCCAGCCCGCAAGGTATGTTTCGTTTTTATTGATCCCGTCTTCTACGTATGGTGTGATGGTTTTTCTTTCCGTTCGCGACAATGTGTAACTAATCCAGCCGGAGAACTTTTTAATGTCGCACCTGAAGAAAAACTCCATCCCGTATGCCTGCCCTTCACCAAACCTGAGTTCGCCTTCAAAAAGCTTATTCAGCAGCAGTTCGGCATGGTCTTTAAAATCAACGGCATTGTTAAATTTCTTATAATATCCCTCCACTGATGTTTCAATGGTATTTTTCCTGAAGTTCCTGAAATAACCCAGCGCAACCTGGTCGGCTATCTGAGGTTTTACGTTTGGTGATGAAGGAAACCAGATGTCCAGCGGAGTCCCGGCAGTAGAGTTTTGTCCAAGGTGAATGTATTGCCTGGTTCGTGAATAGCTTGCTTTGATTGACGAAAATTCATTCAGCAGGTAAGTAAGTCCGAGGCGCGGTTCCAGTCCGTAATATGGACTGAAGAATTCTCCCTTCCCGTAAACCGTTGAATCCACCAATTCATAATGATCGTCGTAGTTGTAAATGGTTGATTCACCAACATTCACAAAATGCGAAAACCGCAGCCCGTATTTGGCGATCAACCGTGCACCAATCTTTTGTTCATTGCTTGCATAAATAGCTGATTCCAGTGCATTGTTGCTTTCAACCTCATATTCTGTGAGGAATGCATCCGAACCCAAACCCCTCGCCGTTCCGGGGATAAAATTGTGGAATGTTGAACTTGTCCCGAACTTTAAGGTATTATTCGAGTTAAGGTAATAGGTAAAATCAGCTTTGCCACCGTAATCTTTCAGGTTGGCTATCCATTCAAACGAACTCGATGAACCTTCAGGAATGCCCAGCTCATAATCGAATTTGCTGTATAGAAGGGTGAAGTTGGAAAATAATTTCTTTGAAAAAAGGTGATTCCACCGCGTGGTGAGGGTGCTGTTGCCCCACATCATCTTAAAGTCGGGATTTTTGAAAACATCCTTGCCATAATAAGCCGAAACAAAAATCCGGTTATTCTCATTGATCTCGTAATTCACCTTACCGTTATAATCATAAAAATAGAGTTTATTATCCCTGAGTTCCGGGTCACTGTTCATCATCAGGAAAATATCAGCATAGGTTCGTCTTCCCGAAAGGATGAAGGATCCTTTATCTTTCACGATAGGTCCCTCCAGCGTGAGCCGGCTCGAAATGGTACCGATGCCGCCCGTTCCGCTGAACCGTTTCGTGTTCCCGTCCTTCATCCGTACATCCAGCAAAGAGGAAAGCCTTCCTCCTGAAGATGCAGGGATGTCTCCCTTGTAAAGTTTCACATCCTTTATCGCATCGTTGTTGAATACCGAAAAGAACCCCATCAGGTGGGAGGCATTGTATACCGTAGCCTCATCCAGCTGGATCAGGTTCTGGTCGAGGCTGCCCCCGCGAACGCTGAACCCTGAGCTGCCTTCCGCAATGCTTTGCACCCCCGGTAAAAGCTGTATGGCTTTTATCAGGTCTACTTCGCCCATAAATGCGGGTATTTGCTTGATGGTTTTGTTATCCATCTTTATCGAGCTCATCTCAGCTTGTGTTACATTGGCATTTACTGCCTCACCGGTCACTACTACCTCTTCCAGTTCCTGGTTGGCAAGGGCAAGGTTCACATCCCAGGTAATGTTTTCTTTCAGGTCGAAAGTCTTTTCTTCGGTCACATAACCCACATATGAATATACTACCGAATACTGGCCGGGATTAAGACTGATACTGTAAAAGCCATAAAGGTTAGATGTGGTCCCTGATTTTATTTCCTTTACATAAACCGTAGCGCCAATCAGGTCTTCGCCCGTACTTTTATCGTGTATGTGTCCGCTCAGGGTTGCTTTTACAAGGCTCTCATCACCTTCCGTATACCCGAAAACAACAGTCAGGCTAAAGATTGAAACGATGATCAGCTTCAAAAAAACTCTTTTCATGAATATAAATTGATAATTAATTGAACCCATAGACAGGAAAATTTCCGATGGGTTGTAATTAAAATTGCTTATTGACGAAATTTTTTTAAAATTATTTCAGATCAACGAAAATCTTATGTTTGAAGTTTATTTAAAGTTAAAAACAATATGAAGTTTACGATAATTTTTTTGATATAAAGTAATTATTGTATCACAAGTTTCTTTACCTCTATCCCTTCCCTTAGTCTGTATTTTCACCAAATATACCCCTTTTGGCAGCTTGCTTATATCTATTTCAATCAGTTTTTGATTTTGGAAATTTTGTTCCATGACCGTTGTCCATTTATTTGGAAAATGCTTATAGTTTCTGATTGGGGTATAACAAAGTTATGAGTAATAGTGATTTTATTGGTTGCAGGATTGGGATGTAAGTTGCAAAAAGTTTGAAAGTGTTTTTCCTTCTGTCAATAAATAGTCGTGCCTCCGTTTGTGGTTTTTAATATTGTACCTTCGTCTGCCAACTAGCATATCCTGTATTTTTATCAGTAAAAAAACTGAAAGTATAGATATTTTTTGTTAAGTCATTATTCGTCCAGATATCTCCGCCGTCAACAGTTTTTAGTATCGGAACCTGTGCCACTTGCAATATACCCAAGTATTTGCATCTATAAAAAACACTATCTTAACCAATATTCTTGTCCTATGGAATTCGAATTCCATGTTAATCCTCCATTTTGTGTTTTTAGTACAATAGCATTATATCCGACTGCAAAACCTAAACTATCGTTTGGATAAAACTAATAGATGTCTAAACATGCATAGGTTCCACTATTCAGGGCAGTCCAGTTTAAACCACCATTAGTTGTTTTTAATATAATCCCATAATCACCTGCAATATATCCTGTTTGATAATCCGTAAAATAAACAGAATTTAAATAATAATTTGGTAAACCTGAATAGGAACTCCATGTTATTCCACCGTTGGTAGTCTTTAATATTAATCCTTCACTGCCTACTACAAATCCCATATCAGCATTACAAAAGTAAACATCCATCAAATCCTTAATTGTTCCTCTTGATATTGCAGTCCATGTTTTCACCTCCATTCATTGTTTTTATTATTGTTCCGCCATTACCCACGACATATCCAATTTCAGGATTTGAAAAGAAAATTGAATTCAGGTCATTGAGTCCACCACTCAAAGAAGATGACCAACTTATTCCTCCATTAATAGTTTTTAAAATAGATCCATTTCCTGCTACAAAACCAACATTTGTATCGGTGAAGTAAACTGAAGTAAAGTTCATAATAATACCACTCGATTTATAAGTCCAGGATATGCCACCATCAATTGTTTTAAGAATATTTCCATTAAACCCCACAACATAACCGGTATTGTTATCAGAAAATAAAATTGAAGTAAACCAAACATTAGTTCCGAAAGCTAATAAAGACCATGTAGCTCCTCCATCTTGTGTTTTTAATATGTTCCCAAAAATACCTGCAGCATAACCTGTATTTTCATCAGTAAAGTGAATTGAATATAATAATGCATTTGTACCAGTTGGACAATCGATCCATGTTGAACCACCATTCGTTGTTTTGAATATTTTTCCATTAGCTCCTGCAATATAGCCTACATTATCATCAAAAAAATATACCGAAAATAAAGAACCATTTAATCCACCTGATAATATTGTCCAGCTTGAGCCTCCATCCATGGTTTTTAAGATAATTCCACCACCATTTGTACTACCGACTATATAACCTAAATCGGCATTCAAAAAGTAAGCTGAATTAAAAAAGTAAGTGTATCCGATACCTAAATTATTCCAGGTTGTTCCGCCATCTATGGTTTTTATCAAAGTTCCAAAATCACCAACAGCATATCCAACATTATTATCAATAAAGAATATTGATTTCAATCTTTCAAATGTTCCACTTGATAAAACCGTCCAGGTTATTCCAGCATCTTTTGTTTTCAATATCGTACCATGCTCGCCAGCCGCATATCCCACATCAGTGTTTACAAAGGAAATTGAATATAAATCATTGATCATACCACCATTCAACCTAATCCAATTGGTTCCCCCATCATAGGTTTTTATCATAGTACCACAATCCCCAACAGCAAAGCCTGTATTGGCATCAGTAAAATAAACGGAATTTAAAGTATTCCCTTGTGGCAAAGGATTTTGCCACGTCCATTGTGCAATAGCTAAAGCTGAAACAGCATTAAGCTAATTGAAATAATGAGCTTTTTCATAATTCTGATTTTTTAAATGATTGGGTATTCATTTTATTTATCAAATAAATTTCGGGTTTGAAATATTTTTCGCATCAAGCTTACATAATAAAAGTTGAAGAACCAAGCCCTATCAATAAATTCTTTCAACTGTTACTGTTTCACCAGCTTCTTTACTTCCGTTCCATCCTTAGTTTGTATTTTCACCAGGTAAATTCCTTTTGGCAGTGCTCTAGTATCCAGTTCTATCAGGTTTTGATTTTGGAATTTCTCTTTTGCTATTTGTGCATTTGTCAAATTGAATATACTTACTGTAATTTCTCTATGTAATCCTGCGTAATTTTCGATAATAATTATATTTTTCGCAGGATTCGGGTACATTTTGATGCCTGCTATATCAATCTGATCATTTATTCCGGAAACATGACAAACAACATTAAAACTTTCTGAAAATTCACCAAAACTGCAGGATTCATTAAAACCTCTTACTTTTATTAATGCAGTACCCTCCCAATTCTGAGTCCATATTACAGTTGAAATAAGTCCGCTGCCTGAAATAAATCCAGCTTCAGTAGGTAAGATTTCCCAGCCATATGAATCAGAGTTAATTGCACCGGAAGTAATGTATTGTGAGGTATCTGGTAAATTAGTGGCTATTTCATTTTCTCCAATTGGCGTTCCAGGAATTTGTGGTGGGTCAATTACGGTAATATAGTTGTTTAAAATTTTAGTATCTGATCCAAAACCATCAGTAATAGTTAGCGAAACATCATAAGTTCCAGCAGTGTTATAGTAAATCTGTGGATTTTGTTCGGTAGAGGTTGGAGGGGTGCCGCCTTCAAATGTCCATTCCCAATTATTTGCACCTCCAGTTGAAAAATCATGATAATTTATTACTTCTTCAACACAAGCTAGTCTGGGACTGGAGCTAAACATTGCTAGAAGACCACCATTTGTTGTTTTTAAAATTGCACCGTCAGTCCCTACTGCATATCCTGTATTTGTATCAATAAAATTAACTGACATTAATGTTCCGTAGGTTCTTGATGTCTGATTTCTCCAGTTTAATCCTCCGTCTGTTGTCTTCAATATTACACCATTATATCCTCCTGAACAATAACCAATGTTTTCATCTATAAAATAAACTGACCTGAGATACTCTGTTGTCCCTGATATTTGGGGAGTCCATGTTATTCCTCCATCTGTAGTTTTAATTATTGTTCCGTATGATCCTGCTGCATAACCTGTCCACATATCAAGAAAATAAATAGAATACACATACACACCAGGAAGTAAAGCAAAAGTGCTGGTCCAACTGGATCCTCCATCTGTTGTTTTATAAATCGTCAACAAATCATCATAATTGGCAGTACCACCAGCGAAACCTGTATATTGACTGGTAAAATATACTGAAAATAATTCTTTATTTGTTCCACTCTCCAATGTTGTCCAGTCATTACCTCCATCAGTGGTTTTTAAAATGGTTCCTCCACCACCCACAGCATATCCTGTATTAGAACTAATAAAATATACTGAATTCAGCCCATTGAGATTTCCACCCCATAATGTTGTCCAGGTATTACCGCCATCAGTGGTTTTTAAAATGGTTCCTGCATTACCCACAACATAACCTATATTAGCATTGGTAAAGTAAACTGAATGTAAGAAGTGATTCGTTCCACTCAAACAAGCTGTCCAGGTGTATCCACCATCAATTGTTTTTAAAATAGTCCCTTGACTGCCTACAACGTAACCAGTATTGGCATCTGTAAAGTAAACTCCATCCAAGTTTTTGGTAGATCCGTTCGATTGCACTATCCATGTTATTCCTCCGTTTACCGTTTTTAAGAGGGTTCCACCCTCACCAACAATATATCCAAAATCTTCATTAATAAAATTTATTGAATATAAATCTTTTAATTCACCAAAAGGTTGTCCAATCCATGTAGATCCACCATCAGATGTTTTGAGTATCGCACCATAGCCGCCAACAGCAAATCCTGTGGTCTCACTTTTAAAATAAACGGAATACAAATTCACGTCATAACCTGATACTTGAACTATCCAATTGGTTCCACTATCAGTAGTTTTAAGTATGATCCCATCTTCCCCAACTGCATAGCCTATTTCGTTACTTGTAAAATGTACAGCTGTTAAATCTTTGGATGTGTTTGATATCTGGCTAAACCAATTCACTCCTGCATTTGTGGTTTTAAGTACTTTCCCATCATCACCAACAATATAGCCAGTATCAGCACAAGAATAAAATTCTGAATTCAAAGATTTGGATGTTCCTGAACTAATGCTCGTCCATGTGGTTCCAGCATTTGATGTGACAATTATTATCCCATTTGAACCTACTGCAATTCCTGCATTTGCATTAGTAAAAAATACACTTAATAAATGATCAGTAGTTCCGGATGAATGACTTATCCAATTTGTTCCACCATCAATGGTTTTAAGAACAACTCCATTATAACCAACTGCATATCCAATATTTTCATCAATAAAAAATATTGAAGTCAGCTTTTCAGTAGTTCCCGATGACTGAACAATCCAATCATTTCCACCATTTGTGGTTTTAGTAATTGCTCCAAAATCTCCTACCGAGTAGCCTAAATTATCATTAATAAAACAAACTGAAAACAAAGAATTACCCTGGGGTTGAGGATTAACCCATTGCCAACCCTGGGTAAAGGCAATATTTAAAAGAAATATTGCAACTAGTGTAGTAATTAATCTATTCATAACATTTTTTTAGGTTGATATAAAATTTTATTGCATATTTTTATTGAGCCCCACTCTTCAGAATGGTCCATTGTTCACCACCATCAATGGTCTTAATGATTGTCCCATAATTACCCACTGCATAGCCTGTATTGGCATTGGTAAAATAAACAGATTTTAAGGTGTTTCCCTGGGGCAGTGGATTCTGCCAGGTCCATTGTGCAAAACTTAATGCTGAGAAAAGCATTAAGCTAATTGAAATAATGAGCTTTTTCATAATTCTGATTTTTTAAATGATTGGGTATTCATTTTGTTTTTCAAATAAATTCCGGGTTTGAAATATTATTTGCACAAACTTACAAAATAAAAGTAAAAGAATCAAGCTAAATCAATTAGTTCTTTCAACTGTTATTGTATCACTAGCTTACCTCCATCCCTTCCTTCCCCTCTCCCGCATTCTTCCATCCTTGGCCTCAGCCTTGGTACATCTTGTGATTTTTGTAATTTATCAATCCTCAAATTTAAACATTTTTCACTTACAAATAGCTTTTGCGATCTGCCAGAAATAAAGATCGTTAGTTTTTGCACTAAGGCATTGCGAAATTTTTATTAATTTTGAAATCATTGAGTTTAGTATGATTTTATAGAAAATACATCCCGGAACAACTTGTTTATTTCTTATGATCTTAATTCTAAAATAAAGGATAAAAAAAACTGAAGCAAATGAAAACAAAGCCTATCCTGTTAATGCTGCTGTTGATCCTGAATTCAGGATTAATGAATGGACAAATTGCTGGTAAAAAACCTTTCGATAAGTATTATCAAAGGAAGGGTAACCTGTTTCAGTCTGAACCAGAAACAAAAAATGTTTTTTACTTTACTTCCACTTTTCCTTTTTCCATAGGACGGATTGAAAAATCTGATGAATGGCAGATTAACCCGGCTTTCAGCATAGGTAACGGAGGAATTTTTGTTTTTGGAAAATCGACAATTCATGGAGATCATTCACGGACGATAGTTCCGGTATTTTCATTTGGTATAGCCGCAGATGTGGGAGTTAAACAGGAAGCGGACCAGTTAAAAACCACCTTTAACGGGAACCTGATGATTGGCCTTCACAAGGTTAATTTGATGCTTGGATATGATTTCCTGAACAATACCAACTATTTCGGACTTGCCTTAAGCATCGATTTATTTACATTTTCACCCAATAGCCTTTATGTTTTCAGGGAATGGGAAGCTAAGAAACTGAAATAATTCAGCAAAAAGTTAAATGCCTTTAGCCAACTGGCTACATAAAAAACCCGAACATCAGCGTCATAATTGCCACCGGATTATTAAAATCATTTTTCACATAGGAATCACCTTAACGACCTCGGATTCATTCCAACGACTTTTATGTGAAATTAACGTCCCCGCTCCCCATCTATCTGCTACTCCCTTTCACATACTAATATTAGGTACAGGATTTTAAATATATCCGAAGCGCTCCTATATGAATCCAGCAAATAAAAGAACCGCTAATCTTCAGTAAGAGTTGCCCCACCTAAGCTACTTATAGCCATTGTCCATTTATGCTGGCCTTTTCCCTGAATGGAAATTGAACCCTGAAGAATCTGTAATGTGTCATTTAACATTCCGATAATAGCATGACTTCCCTCGGATATTTCTTTATATGCTGTCGTTGAACCGGTATTTACAACACCATAATCATTTGACCCAACACTAATATCTATACCCAGCATAAAGTTATTTGTAACACGAAGTTCGTGCTTGGTTTCTTCATCTTTAGAGCAGGATGCAAAAAGTATGAAGGTTGCCGACAAAAGAAGAATTAGTTTTTTCATAGCTGCTAATTTTTAGTGATTATTTTAAAGGCTACACAATCTTAGGCTTGTTAATTTTGATTAACTGAAAATTATTTTTTTAATCTTTATTCTTCAAAATTACTTTACTCTTTGTATGAATAAGAAATTAGAGATGTTCATAAGTAAATCTTATATCCTTTATAAAAATACAAATGTAATAATTCTAAAGCCAAATGTCAAGAAATTTTTTATAATAACTTTCATTCGTAAGGTGACAGCATAAGTTTTAAGTCCAGTCTGTTATATGCTTAATTGATGCAACCTAATCATCATTAATTATAGACTGATTACTTATGTCGTTCCTCCTTTTAAAACTAGGATTTATCTTATTGGTTTATTACATGTGGTGGTGGAGTATGCTTGTGCCAAACTCCTTATTTACCCGGCAACAATTATTATCACTTAAAAAACCCAAACATCAGCGTCATCGTCGCTTCCGGTTTATTGAAATCTTTCTTATCGTAAATCAATTCGATCAATCCACCAATATTCTTTATCAATTCCTGTTACAAACCGGTATCCCACTCCCACATTCAGCTTTAGCCATTTAAAGAAATTAAACTCTGCCTCAAGCTGCGGTATGATCACAAAGACATGGTCAGCAAATTCAGAATCGTAATTCGGTTTATAATCATCTTCCCAAGGGTTGATGGTGCCCCAGCCAAACTTCGAGCTTATCCCGGCATGTATGGGTGATTGGGAATGATGAATATAACCCATCCAAAATCCTCCATGTCCCCATCCGATCCGCTGTGTTTGCATGTACGAAGCCATTGGATCTAATATTATTTCCTTCTCATACACTGGTAGTTAGCCCCTCACCGTAACCGCCAAAGAAAAAGGTCTGATTAATAAGGATGGCGCCTCCGCCTCCCATAAAAAAGGCAAAATCACTGCCCATAGCGCTGTATTCCATGATGGGTGCAATAAATCCGGAAACCTTTGCTTTTCCTTTTCCGCCAAAGAGGTATTTCATTTCTTGCTCCTGTGAGAAGCTAACTTTGACACAGGCTGCTAGTATAACCAGCAGCAAAAAGATTTTAATTATTTTCATAACTGTTATTTTGATAAATGAATTTTGTATTTTTGAGTAAAATTAAACCATTTCGATTAATTGTTCAGAAATTCTATCATGAAAATCTGGCATCAATATCCTTTCGTCCGCCTCGTTTTTCCATTTATTACCGGAATAGCAACTGCCATTTATTTAAACTTTCCCCTGCCTTTTTCACTTCTGCCGGTGATCATTCTGCTGCTAATCGTCTATATTCTATTGGTTTTCTTCTTTAACCGAAAAATTAGTTATGGCTGGCGCTGGCTTAACGGTTTTCTTATAAATCTGATTTTATTTTCGGCCGGATACGAAATTGCCCGTATCAATACGGCATTCTCTTGATCCCGGGAATATTTCACATTTTTCTGTCCGGCAATCTGCCTTACTTATTCAGGTGACAGAGACGGTGACAGAGCGGCCCGGCTCTTATAAAATTGTAGCCGATGCACTTGGTTTCAGGGATAGCATTAACTGGAAGCCAACCTCCGGAAAGGTCATCCTCTATTTCGAAAAAGATTCGGCGGTTCGACGCATAAGCTATGGTGATCAGTTGATCGTCCACACCACCTTAAATCCTGTCAATCCTCCTATGAATCCCGGGGAGTTCAACTACAAGCAGTACCTTGCCAACCGTGGAATCTATAACCAGGGATTTGTAAAGGCAGCTAGCTGGAAAATCCTCGCCTCGGATAAAGGAAATCCGATTATGGCTTTTAGTATCAAAGTCAGAAATAACTTTCTGCATATTCTTGAATCTGAAAATATAAAAGGAGATGAGTTTGCAGTAGCATCTGCATTGCTCCTGGGTTTTACCGATTACCTCGATGCCGATCAAATGAAAGAGTATGCCGGTTCAGGTGCCATGCACATCCTCAGCGTTTCGGGATTGCATGTCGGCATTATTTACTTATTCCTGAACTTCCCTTTGTACTTCCTGAATAAAAAACGCCTTACCCGCATTTTAAAAGTATTTCCTGTTGATCTTACTGATCTGGATATATGCGACTTATTACCGGATTTTCACCTTCCGTGCTAAGGGCATCGCTCATGTTTTCGTTTATCATTTTTGGAGAATTATTAACACGAAAAGTCAATACCTATAATACCCTTACAGGTTCTGCGCTTCTGCTCTTATTGATGTGGCCTTATCTTATCACAGATGTGGGATTTCAATTATCGTATATTGCTGTATTTGGAATTGTCTGGCTGTATCGTCCAATATGTAACCTTATCACACCTTCAAACAGGTTCATTCGTCTAGTCTGGCAGACTTCAGCAATTTCAATAGCCGCAACAATTGTTACTTTTCCTTTAACCATTTTTTACTTCAAACAGTTTCCTAACCTTTTCCTGATCACGAACCTCATTGCTGTTCCATTGTCAACGATCATTATCTATACTGGTATTGCAGTTTTAGCTATGTCACCTATACATGCGGTATCGGGTTTTTTTGCAACGCTGATGTCAAAAATGATTTGGCTGCTTAACTATTCAATACGCTTTATCGAGGGACAATCATTTGCAGTCGCAAGGGAAATTCATATAAACACATTCGAAATGCTGCTGTTATTCCTTTTGGTCATCTCTCTTGCGACATTCTTAATTATCAAAGTCAGAAGCTATTTGTATTTAGCGATCAGTTTGATAGTTTTATTACTCTTTTCCACAACCATCAGACATTTTAACAATCAATTTCAACGGAAAATAGTGGCCTACAGCATCAACAAATCCACTGCTATTGATTTTATTGACGGGAAAAAGGGAGTGTTGATTACCGACTCGACACTGGTAAATGACGGAAGTAATTTTGGTTATCACATCCAGAACAACCGCATCATTTCAGGGATTCATCTGAAGGAGGGTATTATCTTCAATGGACCAAGACCTTAGGATGGAAAATCTTTTTAAGCAAGGGAATATTATCCGGTTTTATAATAAATCGCTTGTTCTGATCGACCCGAACTTTAATTTCTACCCTGCACAATCAAAGTTTAAGACCGATTTCCTGCTACTTTCTCATAATCCTGATATAACCATTAGCGAATTAGCGGCAACCTTTGATTTCGACCTTATTGTTATCGACAACTCGAACTCTTATTGGAAGTCCAATCAATGGATAAAGGAATGCGAACAATCCGGGATTCATTTCTACTCCATCCGAAACAATGGTGCATGGGAATTGCAGATATAAAAAAAGCGGATATTCACCGAATACCCGCCTAACCACTATGAAAAAAACTTACTTAATGATTGCTATTTTCTTTACTTGCACCTCATTTTCCATGCGGATCACACAATAATAAATCCCTTCGTTCAATCCCCGCGAATTAAATTCATACACATAACTGTTATTGAGGGCAGTTATTGTATTTCTTTCAACCAATGAACCGGTTGAAGTATAAAAACTGATTTCAAACTCATCTGCCAAAAGACCGGAAAGCATAATCTTTGTAGTGTTCACCATAGGATTGGGATAAATTTCGATGCGGGTTTTATTTAGTGAAGGCTCTCCAAATCCGGTTCCGAACTCATCAACAAACAGTTCAAAATCATCGATGAACATACCGTTTTCAGTAACCGACTGATCACTTGTAAACCGGAACCTGATCTGTACAAAAGGCTCGAGCAGGTAAGCATCGAGAGAATAAGTTTTTTGGGTCCATGTATTTAATGTTCCGTTAAAAGTTTCCAGGGTTGTCCAGTCAGTGCCATTGGTTGAAATCATCAAATACATATAATCGTAATCTTCTTCCATTGAATATTTTGTCCAGAACGACACTTCAGCTGCTTCTGCGCTTTCAAGGCTGAAGCTGTAAAATTTAGTTGAGATGTCAAGATTATTGGCATAGTTTCCGGTTGGGCTCTCGGTCAGTGAATGCGTAGGAGAATATGACTGGTTCGTTGATAAACCCCAGGTTCCTTCATGGTTCCAGTACAAAGCCCCGGTTTCAAAATCATCTGTAAATGGAAAGTTCATCGGAGGCAAAGGGGTTACCGTGACAATATTTGAAGGATTTGATTCTTCGCCTGTTTCGGTATAAATCGCCGTTACGTAATAGGTATAAGTCATAAAATTCTCAACATTCGTATCCGAATAAGTCGGATCAGTCGTAGAAGCAATAAGAACGTTATCTTTATAAATATTGTAATTATCAATTTCAAGAAGTACATCCCAGTTCAGTTCAATTACTCCATCACCCGGAATAGCCATCAGATTTGAAGGTGGTGCAAGATAGTTGGCCATTGTGGCAACGCTTGCTACCATTGCTTTTGTAAAGTAACCGGCCATTTCTTCGCTGTTAAAACTCATCCCGATCACATCGTTTGATGTATGGATATAGGGACTGTAGTTCTGGCTGTCCTCAAACGGAAAAATTCCCATATAACCTGCATTATTAAAAGAAGTATGATCGCTGTCGCCACCCGTAAGGGCACCCGGGTCTATTATAAAATCAGGTAAATACATTGCACATACATCTGTATAAAACTGAACCAGAGGCTGAGCCGATGCAGGTGCAATCATATCCGTATGAATAGGATCGCCAGGTTCTCTGTAACCGCACATGTCGATGTTGAAATATCCCAGAATATTTATTCCTTCATCCTGGCACCATTGTGCATAAGCTTCGCTGCCATACAATCCATATTCTTCACCTGACCAGGCACAGAAAAGTATGGTCCTGTCAGATTCCCAGTCTGCCATCACCCGTGCTACTTCCATTACGCCGCATACACCTGAACCATCGTCATCAGCTCCCGGTGCATCTCCTGAATAGGAATAAGTATCATAATGTCCGCCGATAATAACATATTCATCGGGGTATTTTGTTCCTGTTTTGGTTGCGATTACGTTATCGCTTGCCGATCCTGATGGCATTGTAAAATCGAACAACTCAACACTGTATCCGTAACTTTCAAACTGCCCCTTAATCCAGTTTTGAGCCTGAACCGATTCAGGGGTATAGGCATTCCGTGTTCCGTAATCCTGAAGGTGCTGTAAATTCTGAACAAAAAGATCCATGTCTACTTCAGCTATCATGGCTTCAATCTCGGGGTCATTGGTCACCGATCCTTTTGTATAGGAAAATTTCTTTTCCGGCAATTTGATCTCAATATTGTTAATTTTTGTAATTCTGCCATCTACAGGAGGATGGAGGCTAATGTTGTTTTCACTCTTTAAGAATAAAAAGCTATTGGTTTCCATCACTATTTCTGCCAAATCAGCAACCTGGGCAGGATAATCGCCTTTTACGCCTTTGTGGAACCATGAAATAAAATATTGCTGACCTGTCCAGCAATTGTCATCCAGTAATGTAAAAACACCGGTATAATTATCCGGTGCTGATGCAATCAGCAAATTGTCCGACAGGTAATGAATACGAAGGTTTTCGTTGGAAAAATAACCTTTCATTTCTTTATCATTTTGAAAGCTGATCAAAATAAGCTTTTCTGCAAAAGCCATGTTAAAGAAAATAACAGAAACAAGCAGGAATAAACATTTTTTCATTTTCATATAGTTTTTAAAATCGAATACTTAGACAAATGTAAAACTTAAAGAGTTGCAGAATGGTTACGATTCGGGGTAATTAAATTATTGACAATAAAAATTATTTGTGCAATTAAAAAATTCCATTACTTTTGCAACCCGTTTAACAAAGCGTTCTTAAAATATTCGGTCCGGTAGTTCAGCTGGTTAGAATGCCTGCCTGTCACGCAGGAGGTCGCGGGTTCGAGTCCCGTCCGGACCGCAGAAAGTCACTTCAAAAGAGTGGCTTTTTTAATTTTAGGTTAATGTACATTGTTTACATTTTATATTCAGCCTCAACGGATACTTATTACAAAGGTATTACATCAAATCTTACGGATCGACTTTACAGGCATAACCATGGCTTTGAGAAAGCAACTCAATCTGGTGTTCCATGGAAACTGATTTGGACAACAACAAAAGAGAGCAGGGGAGAAGCACAAATTTTGGAGAAAAAACTTAAAAACTTATCCAGAAAAAGATTACTGGATTTAATTTCAAAATATAAGGACGGTATCGCGGGTCCTGACGATCCCGACCCTAGTGTCGGGATGTCAGGATGCTGACCGGAGCGTCAGCATTCGAGTCCCGTCCGCAGAAAGTCATTTAAAATAAAAAAAACGGGTTCAGATTTCCTGAGCCCGTTTCGTTTTAATAGTGATGCTGAATTATTTTAGCGGAACACTCTTCAATGTCTCAATGAGAAAATCATAGAATTTCTGAACGGAAGCAATATTTACCTTTTCATCCGGACTATGGGGGATATCGAATAGTTGGTCCAAAGGATACCATATCCCAATGGGTATAAATTGCCCCTAAAATTCCGCATTCCAAACCTGCATGAATAACTTTCACTTCAGGTACCCTTCCGAATTTTTTATTGTAAACCTCCTTCATGGTTTCAAGGATAGGGGAGTGGACATTCGGTTTCCAACCCGGATAAGCGCCATGATGACTAACTTCGGCACCATTAGCCCTGAAAACATCACCTATTTTCTTTGCTGCCTTATCCCTTTCGGCATCAACTGCACTCCGGGAAAGTATGGAAATGGTAATTATTCCTTTTTCAGATTTAATAATGGCGAGATTTGAGGACGTTTCAACTACGCCCGGAATATCTTTGCTCCATGCAAGGTTCCCGTTTGGACAATCATCAACTGCTTGATAAAAATTGTGCTGGGTTACAACATCCCAAACTGATTTGGGCATTTCGGCTTTTTCTGTTTCAATTTTTACATCCGGGTCAATGTCTTTAAGCATGGTTTTGACCGACGCCTGTGCTTCTTCGATGAACTTTTTAAAGTTGCCTTCCTCACTTACAGGAACAACAACAGTAGCAAAAGCTTCACGGGGAATAGCATTGCGTAAACTTCCTGCATCAATGGACGACATCATGATGCCATATCGTTCACACGCATTGAGGAGGGTTTTATTTAAAATGAGGCAGGCATTCCCTTTACCGAGGTGAATATCAAGACCGGAATGGCCGCCCTTCAGTCCTTTGACACTTACTTTGTAAGCCGCCATATCTTTAGGGACAAGCTCATCGGTATATTTGAATTTTACCGTTGTATCCACTCCGCCTGCACAACCGATGTACAATTCGCCTTCGTCTTCAGAATCCATATTCAACAGGATATGACCATCAAGGATTCCGGGTTTCAAATTTTCAGCGCCTGTCATTCCGGTTTCTTCGTCAATTGTAAAGAGGGCTTCGATAGGTCCATGTTTCAAATCTTTTGCTTCCAGAACAGCCATAGCAGCAGCCACACCCATACCGTTATCCGAACCCAATGTTGTTCCGTTGGCTTTTACCCATTCTCCGTCAATATAGGCTTCAATCGGGTCTTTTTCAAAATCATGAACTTTATCACTGTTCTTTTGCGGAACCATATCGAGATGCCCCTGCAGGATAATACCTTTTCTGTTTTCCATTCCGGGGGTAGCCGGTTTTTTTATGATGACATTGCCCACTTCATCCACTATGGTTTTAAGCCCAAGCTTTTCACCGAAATTTTTTGCAAATTCAATGATCCTGCCTTCTTTTTTTGAAGGCCTTGGAATTTGTGTAAGGCTATAGAAATGTTTCCACAGCACTTTTGGTTCGAGATTTGAAATGTTGTTGTTCATAATGTTTTATTTTTAGACACTAAATTACTGTTTTTTATATATCCGTGGTAAAAAAAAGGCTATCGTTCAATAAACTGATAGCCTCCTAATTTATTATAACTTCTGTTATTTCTTTTTATTGGGGATTTCAAGACCATAACCTTTTTTCTTGTCAACCCTTTTCAAAACGATAGCAAGGAAGAAAGCCAAGACCCCGAAGCTTGCAAATATCAGTTCGGGAACTGTGTAATCGTATTTGGCGCCTTCAACACCGGCAGCTATTTGCTCTGATATACCGGGATTGGAAGCGGTTATTGACCAACCAATTAAAATTGGAACTAACATCAACCCAATATTCTGAATCCAGAATATACTTCCATATGCAGAACCCAGGTAACGCTCTTCAACGATCTTAGGAACGGAAGGCCACATCGACGCTGGAACAAGTGAAAAGGCCGTTCCCAGGATAACGATCGTGAGGAGGGCTGTAAAAACTGTAAAAGATTCTGCAGGTACAAGTGCAAATATAAGGTGCGAAACAGTAAGTATAATAGCTCCATATAACATCATCGATGCACCCTTTCCTTTCACATCGAGATAATAGCCAATAAAAGGTGTAAGCACCATGGCCAGGATCGGGAAGTATGAAAAATAATCCGCTGCAGTTTTAATGTCAACATTCAGCTTTGAAGCAAGCATGTCCGTTGCGAATTTCTGGAAAGGGAATATTGCAGAATAGAACAACACACATAAACTTGCAATGGCAAGGAATCCAGGATTGGCAAAAATCTTGCCGATGTCAGAAATCTTGAATTCATCTTCCGGCGAAGCAATGCCAGATTCACCCGTTTGCTTATCGAGCTTGCGATCCATAAACGTGTAAATGAAGAAGGTGATGAACCCAATACAAAGGAATACCAGGCCCATGAAAACAGAGTTGGATGGTCCACCATTATCGGCAAAGATGGGGGTAAGCCGGAAAACCGCAAAAACTCCGAGGCGGGCAACTGCCATTTCAAGTCCCATGGCAAGGGCCATTTCCCTGCCTTTAAACCATTTTACAATTGTTTTGGAAACGGTGATCCCTGCCATTTCCACTCCGACGCCAAATATCGCAAATCCAACAAAAGCAAGTTTTGCAGTTGCCGGAATGTAAGTGATAAATGAGTTTAACCAGGTTGCAAATCCTGTTTCCTGGAATCCAGGAGTAAGTGCATAAAATTTTATCGCTGCTCCCAAAACCATGGTCACACCGGCTGTGATCAATGTGAACCGGATTCCCATTTTGTCGAGGATGATCCCAGATAAAATAAGGAAGAAGGCAAATACATTCAGAAAAAACTCTGATCCGCCCAGCATCCCAAAAACTTCCGGATTCCATTTATAGCTGGTTTCCATCATGATTTGAAGTGGCGCAACCACGTCCACAAAGAAATAGGCAAAAAACATGGTTATCGAAATCAATCCGAGCGCTATCCAGCGGGCTGTTTTCGAATCACGTAATGATTGTCTGATTTGTTCTGTCATAAGAATAGCTTTTTAATTTTTTGAAGGGGCGAAGTTAAGAAAATTACAATACCAACTGTGATGCTATAAAAATTCTGAAATATATACGATCTTCTTCGACTCAAAAAATCCTGAGTCGAAATGTTCAGAAAGTAAAAAGATTTTATTTTTGTTTTTGAATGGTTTCAATTCCTCCGACAAATCTCCTCCCTTCAAATACAAAATTCCATTTGCAAGAGCGTTTAAAGACTTATAGGAAATTAAAGGGGAAACCCATTTTGAAAATTCCGGCAAGGATGTCACAGCCCGGCTTACAATAAAATCGAACTTCCCGGAAATATCCTCCGCTCTTGCCTGTTCTGAGTTCACATTTTCAAGCCCGAGTTGTTCGGTTATGGCGTTCACCACTTTTATTTTTTTCCCAATGGAATCAATCAGGTGAAATTGAACTTCCGGAAAATAAATGGCCAGTGGTATCCCCGGAAAACCTCCTCCTGTCCCGACATCCAGAACCCGGGTACCACTCCTGAACTGAATGATTTTTGCTATTCCCAGCGAATGAAGGACGTGACGCTCGGCAAGGTGATCGATATCTTTACGGGAAATGACATTGATCTTTGCATTCCATTCACGATACAGGGATTCAAGTTTCCTGAACTGACCGATTTGAAATTCTGTAAGATGAGGGAAATATTTAGAGACAATTTCCATCCGGATATGCAGGTGTTTTTAATTTACCTGCAAAGATAGCATTTAGGAGGACACTAATTAACCGAATATAGGGTTCCATTTGGGAAGGGTGAAGGTAAATGTGCTGCCAAAGCCCTCATCACTTTCCACCTTAATTTTTCCGCTATTCTTTTCGATGAAATCCTTGCAAAGGATCAATCCCAAACCGGTTCCGGATTCCTTCGAAGTTCCTTTTGACTTATAATATACATCTGGTACGAAAAGGTTTTCCAATTCCGATTTTCTCAGGCCAATTCCTGTATCCTGCACCGCCAGCTCAACGTAGCCATCGGCTTCTCTGGCCATTACCAGAATTCCACCTCCGCGTGAGGTGAACTTTACAGCATTGTAGATAAGGTTCCGCAACACCGTGGTCATCATATATTCATCTGCAATAACAGTGAAATTCTCATTCACATCGGCACCGATGATGATATTTTTATTTGCTGCGATCCCTTTCAGCAATGTAATGTTTTCCCGAACCAGATGAGCAAGATTGATCCGCACCGGGTTGAAATAAATTTCATGTTTATGCATCCGGGTCCAGAAGAGAAAATTATCCAGCAGTTCGTGGATCGATGAAGCCGATTCTTTTACACTGTTCAGCAAATCCTGAGAGGTTTTCATGTCGAGCAGGTCGGGTTCATTGGTCAGAAAGTCAAGAATTACTTTAATATTTCCTATCGGTTCTTTAATGTCATGGGCGAGGATGGTATAGAGCTTTTCGCGGGTAATACTTTCGGACGGATTATAATTACTTTGGATCCTGGCTAATGTATTTTCGCTGATCTGGTCAAGGAGCCGGTTACCTTCGGTTGTTACTTCTAATTCAACAGTCATCATCATCATCCTTATCATTTCAAGCAACCTTTCACGGGCAGATTCCAGTTCTGGTTGGCCTTGGGCTACGTTTCCCTTTTCCACAGAGGGATCTTCCAGACCCATCTTATGATCCTTGAAGGCAATCTGACAAACCTGGTTGTTTAATTCTTCGCGGAGATAGCTGATAAATGCCTGGTAGGAGCCATTAAGCTGAACATTGTTATCAATCACAACGAGCACAATTTCCTGGTTAAATTCAGCTACTTTTCTTGCTTCCTGCATTGAAAATGCCCTCAGAATATTTATTTGCTTCCCGCTTAATGAAAAGTATTTCAGGCTATCAAAAACAACTTCATGGATCTTTTCGTTTGCGCTTACAATAAGAACTTTATAACCCTCTTCGATGCTTTTTGACTTTTTGCTGACAGGCAGATTTTTGTTATCTTCAGGATTTAAATTCACGACTTTAAATTTTAACGATTAAATATATGCCATGAAATTTACAAAGATTATACCATCGACCAAAGTTGTTGATATACAGCCTATAAGACAAAAAAGCCAAATTGAAAATGCGAAATTTCGTCGGTTTCGGATATTGATCCTATCGCATTAGCGGAGTATTTTCATTTCTAATTCATATCTTGCGCTTCAAGTGTACTCACTTAAAGTTTTTTCAGTCTCAATCTCTTGCTGGGCGAAGTTTGTAACTTCATCCCACTATTTATCTATACCAGCCCCCGGTTAATAAACCTGTTAAATGGAACCATCACCTTAAATACCCCTGCCATGTATTCCTGCAGGTTCTTACTAAGCAGGATTTCATCTGTCATTGGGTGAAAAACTGTATAGCTCTTATATTTCAGCAGGTCGATATCCTGGAAAATCCGCCGGAAAATCCTTTGGTGGCCGGCTCAGTTTATCGTCTTCCATCTGGCGGAAGGTTTTTTTAAACTCACGGTTATTGATGATCCCTTTAAATTCCTCCGCATTGTAATAAATTTCCTGTCGCGCCTTTTTCAGCACTTCCGGTGGCGGCATATAGATGCCACCCGCTAACATTGAGTTGCCCGGTTCTATATGCACATAATATCCGGCATAAGGACCCTTGCGTCCACCTTTACAGATAAATCCCCCCATATTCGTCTTATACGGCGATTTATCCTTCGAAAACCGCACATCCCGGTATATCCTGAATACACAGTCCTTTGCTGTTAATATACCGATCTCCGGGTCAAGGCTGTGAATAGCCGGTATCAGAACATTGAGTTGTTTCTCAAATTCCGCTTTAGCACTTTCATAACTCTTCCGGTTCGCCTCGAACCATTCGCGGGTGTTGTTCTCTTTTAACCCTTTCAGAAATTCCAAAACTGTTTTCATTGTAAATATTTTAATGATAAACCAAATTAAAAAAAAGTATTGGTCAAAATTAAAACATTTAGTAAATTTGACCACCTAAACCTAATAATATGCTTAAGCAGGCATACATTATTTTGTTTTTA
Organism: uncultured Bacteroidales bacterium; assembly: GCA_963705185.1. Taxonomy (GTDB): domain Bacteria; phylum Bacteroidota; class Bacteroidia; order Bacteroidales; family JAADJA01; genus JAADJA01. The sequence goes on along the minus strand of CAVPJF010000027.1, from coordinate 3,313 downwards.
ATCTTGCTGACCAGCGGTAATCTCTGGTGCGCCAATTCAAATCAACCTATCGGAGGACGCTCAGCAGGATTAGGCAATGCTTCGGTCACACTCAATGACTTCTGGTCTGTCCATAATAACCAGGCTTGTCTTGCCGGTATCAATACTGCTGCTGCCGGGCTTTATTACGAGAACAGGTTCCTCGTTCAGGAACTGAGTTTGAAAGCCGCAGCGTTTGTTCTGCCCACCAAATCCGGAACTTTTGGGATTAATTTCAATTCTTTCGGTTATGTCAATTACAATGAAATGAAAGTCGGATTGGCATATGGAAAGAAATTCGGGAAGATTTTTTCAGCCGGCGTTCAGCTCGATTACCTGAGGACCCATATTGCTGAGGATTATGGAAATAGTGATGCATTTACTTTTGAAGTAGGAATAAGCACAGAACTGACAAAGCAACTCACCATCGCCGCTCATGTTTTCAATCCCATCAGGGTTGAAATTCAGAACGAAACCAATGACCGTGTACCCGCGATTTTTAAGCTTGGTATCTCCTATTTAGTTACCGACAAAATTTTACTCGCACTGGAAACGGAAAAAAATACCGATTACAAACCATTGATTCGTGGGGGATTCGAGTATAAGATTATCGACATGGCAACTGTGAGAATAGGATACTCCACCCTACCTTCTACCTCAGGCTCAGACGATTTCAGCATTGCTTCGGTTTACTCTTTTGGGTTTGGTTTAAACCTCCGGAAATTTGTCATCGATTTGTCTTCATCCTGGCATCAGACGCTTGGCTGGTCGCCGATGGTTTCGTTTATTTATAATTTCAAATAGAAAGTTATCTAATGCAACCAATGCTCCAAAACACCAAAGCCCACAAAAGAACTAAAATCAAAGCGGAAGATTTTGTGAATTTATGTGCTTTAGTGTTCTCACCTGCTTTGCAATGGCTATGGAATTGGCGGACAGGTTCGTGGCTAAAAAAAATGCTACTTTTTGAATTTAGCTTCAAATCCCCACAATTAAGACATATCCTTGTAACATTTATTTTATTTTTTTCGATTTCCTTTCAATCCTTCTCCCAGGAACCTGAGCCGAAAGTAAAACAGGATGTTTCCGATATCACTGATAAAATCGAAAACGTAGCCCAAAGTACCGATGAAGTATTGGATTATTCCGACCTCATCCAGGACATTAAGTACTACCAGGAAAATCCATTAAACCTCAACTATGCCTCCACTTCCGACCTTGAAAAACTTTTCTTTCTCAACGAAATGCAAATTTTCAACCTCATCGCTTACCGCGAATCCTATGGTAATTTCTTGACCATCTTTGAATTACAATCCATCGAAGGCTTCGATACCGAAACCATCCAAAAGATATTGCCTTATGTAATGGTTTCAGAAAAAAAACCAACCCTGGGTTTTAAGTTAAAAGATTTAACAAAATATGGCCGGCATGAAGTTATCATGCGTTACCAGCGTGTGCTTCAGGAAGCTCGCCGAGGGGGTCGGTGATGTCCAGTTGAGCCTGGTCGAGCAGCAAGGCGGAGGCTTCGTACATCGGCGTACTATGGGTAAACATACACGTACACGGCGACGCCGAACGCCAGCGTCAGGACGAAGATCACCAGGATGTGCCGTCGCAGCACAGCAAGGTGCTGTCGGAAATCGATGCCCGCTGTCTGGTCGGTCGCCACTCTCCCCCCCTTCTTTGTCCATTTACTACTTCGGCACGTGCGCCCCGGCAAATGAGCACGGATTAGCGGGGCGGTGCGGCTACAGACGCGACGGTTATTGCCAACGCTGGCGACGCCGGAGACAGCTCGCCGGGCGCGCGAGCGTCGGAGGCCGCACCCCGTGCTGTAGACTGCCGCGAGGAGCCGGGCATGGAGGAGGTGCGCGTGCGCCGAGCGGGCTTGGCCGCTGCGTTGTGCGTGCTTGCGGTCGTTGTGGCGGGCTTCGCGACCGCCGGGGCCGCGCAGGCACGCGAAGCGCCGGTATGCGCCATCTGCGACCCCGACTGTCTCGTCTGGGAGCGCTCCGGGCCTCGCGTGGTGCGCGAATTCCAGCAGAGCCTCGGCGCCGACGTCGTGCGCATCAACCTCGCGTGGAGCGCCGCCGAGCCGAGGCGCGGCGTCTACGACGCGGACTACCTGGCCCGCGCGGCCGAGGCGGTGGGCGCCATGCACGAGCGCGGCGTGTGGGCGATCGTCCTCGTCTACCCCCCACGCGCTGGGCCTCGGATCGGAGGCTGTGGGCCCGCCCCGTCGCCGGCGATCGGGCGGGCGTCTTTCACTCGTACTTCCCGCCGTCGGTCGATGCGCTCGACGAGTTCCGCGCCTTCGCGCAGCATCTTCGACGACGCTCACGGGCCAGGTGCTCGGCTACTCGTGCTGGGTCGAGCCGAACCTGTGGACGTACCTCTACCCGCAGCGGACGGCGTCAGATCCGCCTTCGCGGCGCATCGCTACACGAAGATGCTCGAGGCCTTCACCGCGGGCGTGCGTGCCGGCGACCCGCAAGCCCAGGTGATCGCCGGCGAGACCAGCCCCACCGGCGACGACACGCGGCTGCGCACCAGCCCGCAGCGGTTCGCACGCCAGATGCGCCTTGCCGGGGCCGCGGAACACTCGACGTCTTCGCACACCACCCGTACCCGGTAGCCGGCAACAAGCTCATCGCTCCTGACGCCATGCCTCGCGACCGCAGCCACACCGTGTGGCTCGCCAACCTCGGAACGCTGCTCGAGGTCTTTCCCGGCAAGCCCTTCTACCTCACCGAGTTCGCCTACGCCGCGGCGCCAGCCGCCTGTTCGGCGTCTGGGTGAGTGAGGCGCGCCAGGCCGCCTATCTGAGAGCGGCGTTCCGCGTGGCCGCGCGGTACGACCGCATCCGGCTGGTGCTCTGGTTCCCGCGCAAGGACCACGCCGCCGGCGGCTCCTGCCGCGACCCGTGGGGCAACTTCTCGGGGCTGCGCCCGCTGAGCGGACTCCGTAAGCGCGCCTACTACGCGTACACCGGCGGCAACCAGCTCGCCGTGAACTCCCCCTCCCCCGTGCGCAAGGGAGCGACGCTGACACTGCGCGGACACTCGCCAGTGTGCGCATCGGGCTCCTCGCCGCCAAGGTGCTGACCGTCGTCGCGCGCCCGCCGGGCGGGTCCTGGAGGGTCGTCGCCGGCGACGCGCAGCGACGGCTCCTACGTCGTCCGGGTGCGCGCGCAGCGCAGCGCCACGTGGATGGTGCGCTGGTCCGGTGTGGTCGACGGCCCGGCCGACTGGGTGCCGGTCGCCGGCGACTGACCGGCGTCTCTCCGTCGTCGGCT
>CAVPJF010000026.1:0-159651 GCA_963705185.1 uncultured Bacteroidales bacterium | reverse complement strand
TGGAATGTAGATAATTTTGGCCCTATTTATATACCGAGAAAGGGAGCAACAGTAAATCTGAACATGCAAAATATTTCTCTGTATAAACGGTTAATTGATGTTTATGAGAATAATGATCTTGAAATTTCAGGCGGCCAGATCTATATCAATGGGCAGCCAGCCAGCAGCTATACTTTTAAAATGAATTATTACTGGATGATGGGCGATAACAGACACAACTCGGCCGATTCAAGGTTCTGGGGTTTTGTTCCCGAAGATCATGTCGTTGGCAAGGCTTCCTTTGTCTGGCTTTCGCTGATCCCGAAAAAGGATGGCTTGAAGGCAAAATAAGGTGGAATAAGTTGTTTCGGGTTATCAATTAAAATCAATATATAAAAATGAAAAGTGCAGAAATTCACACCGCCAGAGGTGTTATGAAAGTGAAGTTTTATGAAGAGGATGCTCCAAATACGGTGGCAAACTTTGTTACTTTATCTCAAAAAGGTTATTACGACGGATTGACATTTCACAGGGTAATTCCTGATTTTGTCATCCAGGGCGGATGCCCGAACGGTGATGGAGGTGGTCGACCAGGATATACGATCAAATGTGAACTGAGCGGTAAAAATCAATATCACGATAAGGGAGTATTGTCAATGGCACACGCCGGAAGGGATACTGGTGGATCGCAGTTCTTTATTTGTCATAACAGGGAAAATACGCAGCATCTCGACAGGAATCACACCGTTTTTGGAAAAGTGGTGGAAGGACTCGAAGTAATCAATAAGATCAAACAGGGAGACCAGATACAAAAAATTGTAATTTTTAACGAATAAAGTAAATCAAATGAAAAAAACAGCACAAATTTTTACAGTATTAGTTGTAATGCTTGCTTTGGTATCCGGGCAATCATTTGCCGGAGGCAAGGAATTTACAGGAACCATCGTTTACAACATCACTTACCCCGACAGCAAGTTGGACGCCAGACAATGGCCATGATGCCTAAAACGCTTAAGATAAAGATCAAAGGCAATATGTCACGTACCGAAATGAGTTTGGGAATGGGAACCACGGTTATAATTTTTGACAGCGAAGCAAAGAGTGGGGTAACTCTAATGGATATGATGGGTCAGAAGTTTGCGATGAAAATGACTGCAGAGGACCTGGAGAAGGAAATGAAGGAAACTCCGGTACCAACGGTTGTTAGTACCACCGAGACCAAAGAAATTGCAGGATATACCTGTAAAAAAGCAATCGTCAAAATGAAAGAAAAAGGATCGGAAACCGAAACAGAGCTGGTTGTGTTTTATACCGAGGATCTGGCTTCAGCTAAAATGAATGAGCTGAATCCTTTGTACAAAGACATACCAGGAACCATGCTGGAGTATGCGATGAATGAAAAAGGCATGAACATGCTGCTGACTGCCATTTCGGTCGAGAAAGAAAAGATCGCAGACACCGAATTTGAAATCCCGGAAGGTTATAAAGAAGTCACTCAGTCGGAGTTAAAAAGTATGTTTGGCGGACAATAAAAAGTTATTAAATATCACCGGTTTATAAAATCCTCCTTTTGGAGGATTTTTTGTTTGTTCATCCACCTGAGTAATATGTATTTTTGCCTTTCGTTATTATCAGAGTAAAAATCAGATTGATAAACAGATAACTTGAAGCGGAAGAAGCCGAACATCAATACAAAACCGGAAGAGTCTAAAAAAACTGAGAATAAAAAGAAATCCGGCTCAGATGTTTCATTTGTGAAAAGTGAAAAGTTTCGCAGAATTGTGGGACTGTTTCTTGTTTTGATGTCGCTGATCTTCCTGTTCTCCTTCACCTCTTATTTATTTACCTGGAAAGCAGATGATGCAATTTTACCCGACGGTGAAGCAGATAACCTCATTGGCCGGGCAGGCAGGGCCATGTCAAAATTCATCATTGAACAAGGATTTGGGATAGCATCATACGTTTTTGTTGTGCTGTTTTTTGTTTATGGCATTCGTTTGTTGTTAAAGGTATCTGTTTTCCCTGTTGGTAAAACAACCCGGATATCCATACTTGCCCTGGTTTGGATTTCCATGGCATTTGGTTTTGTATTTGGTGAGAGCAATAATTTATCTATCCTTGGAGGCAGGTTTGGCGCCTATACCAATATATGGCTTGCCCAGGCCATCGGTAAAATCGGTACAGGAATTCTGCTGCTTTTCATACTGCTGAGCTTTTTAATTATCAATTTCGATCTGACTTTTAATTTTCTTAAGAATCTGAATATCTTTCAGAAGAAAGAAAGTGATAAATTGAAGGCGGTAAACTCGCCAAAAGAAGATTTGTACAACACAGTGGAATATTCTGTTGATGATGAAGAAGAAGAGGAGGATTTTTTCACACCGGAAGAGCAATCCGGAATTTCTGAACCTTTGATCATTGTTGAGCCCGGGGCTGAAAAAAACGATCCTGCAGAGTTGGTGACTGATCCCGAATTTACAATAGAAACTCCTGCTGCAGTAGAGACTGAAAGTGTGGAGGATCCTTTGATCGGAGATGAATTAATGGAGCATAAGACAATTGATGATCCCTACGATCCATGGTTGGATTTGCCCAACTATCAATTCCCGACGATCGATTTGCTTGAAAATTATGGCAGGGACCAGATCACTGTTCAGAAAGAGGAGCTTGAGCAAAACAAAAACCGGATCGTTGAGACACTGAATAATTATTCCATCCAGATTCAGAAGATCAAAGCCACAATAGGACCCACGGTTACTCTTTATGAGATCATTCCGGCGCCGGGAGTTCGAATTTCACGGATCAAAAATCTGGAAGATGATATTGCCCTGAGCTTATCGGCATTAGGTATCAGGATCATTGCACCCATCCCGGGGAAAGGAACGATTGGAATAGAGGTTCCTAACCAGAATCCCGATATTGTTTCCATGAAATCTATTCTGTCGTCCGAAAAATTTCAGAACAATAAATACGACCTTCCTTTCGGCATTGGCAAAACCATTTCGAACGAGAGCTATGTAGCCGATCTCACCAAAATGCCTCACATCCTTATGGCAGGTGCGACAGGACAGGGTAAATCAGTCGGACTGAATGCGATCATTACTTCACTCCTCTATAAAAAGCATCCGTCGGAGCTTAAGTTTATTATGATCGACCCGAAGAAGGTTGAGTTGACGCTTTATTCAAAAATTGAACGCCATTTCCTTGCTAAACTACCCGACTCAGAAGAAGCCATTATTACTGATACAAGGAAAGTAGTACGAACGCTGAATTCCCTCAGTATCGAAATGGACAATCGTTATGAGCTGTTGAAAGATGCCCAGGTAAGAAACATCAAGGAATACAATGTAAAGTTTAAATCCCGGAAACTGAATCCGCTTCATGGTCACAGGTTTCTGCCTTACTTTGTCCTGATAATTGATGAGTTTGCCGACCTGATTATGACGGCAGGAAAGGAGATTGAAACACCCATTACACGATTGGCACAATTGGCTCGGGCGGTAGGAATCCATTTGATCATTGCCACACAACGTCCGTCGGTAAACATCATTACCGGTACAATCAAAGCCAACTTCCCTGCAAGGGTTGCCTTCAGTGTGATTTCGAAAATCGACTCCAGAACCATCCTCGATTCAAGCGGCGCTGACCAGTTAATTGGAAGGGGTGATATGCTTATGTCGACCGGAAGTGATATTTTGAGGCTGCAATGTGCATTTGTTGATACGCCTGAAATAGACAAAATAACTGATTTTATCGGAGCACAGCGTGCTTATCCCGATGCTTATCATCTTCCGGATTTCCAGGATGAAGAGTCTGAAAGCCTCGGTGAATTTGATCCGAATGAACGGGATGAACTTTTTGACGATGCGGCACGAATTATTGTACAGACACAGCAAGGTTCCACTTCGTTATTGCAACGTAAATTAAAACTGGGGTATAACCGTGCCGGCCGGATTATCGATCAATTGGAAGCTGCAGGAATTGTCGGTCCTTTCGAAGGAAGTAAAGCCAGAGAAGTAAGAGTTGCAAATGAAATGGCTTTGGAACAATTTTTGAAAGATTTGGAGATTAAATAAAAAAATATGAAGAAATTATTGTCATTAATTCTTACTGTCACATTCATGAATTTGATTATTGCGCAGGATACTGACAAGGGGGACAAAAAATCGAATGAAATTCTTGATCGCTTAACTAAGAAGACTGAAGCATATAAAACCATCAAAGCCGAATTTGCCTATATCATGAAGAATGCTGATGCAGGAATCGATGAAAAAACCGAAGGAACCTTGTTTGTCAAAGGGGATAAATACAGGCTTCTGATTGCAGGACAAGTTGTAATCTGCGATGGAATTACCACATGGACTTATATCAAGGATGCCGATGAAGTGCAAATTAACTCAGTGGAAAATTCTGAAGAATCGATCACCCCGAATAAATTGCTTACTTCTTACAATAAGGATTACAAATCAAAATTTGTGAAGGAAACCTTTCAGTATGGAACGACAGTAAATATTATAGACCTGACTCCTATTGAAGGCAAATCTTTTTCAAGTGTCAGGGTGATCATTGACAAAGCTAAAGATCAGCTTCTTGAAATTACCATTTTTGATAAAAATGGAAGCACCTATTCCTACATCATCAATAAATTTGTCCCGGATACAGCAATTGACGATTCCCAGTTCACTTTTAATAAATCTGAATTCCCGGGTGCTGAAGTTGTGGATATGAGGTAGGAAGAAATTCAATGTTAAAAGTTTCAGTTTAAAGGTTTAAAGATTATTGACTTAGTTCCCTAACACGAAACTCAGAACTTCCAGATATTAACAGTCTGCCGTTTGATAACTTTTCCTGTATCCCTTTATTAATCGTGGTTTGTTTAATTATTTTTGCCGCATGAACGGTAATTTATCTGAAAACTATACTGAAGATAACATAAGGTCACTTGAATGGTCTGAACATATCCGGATGCGTCCCGGTATGTATATCGGTAAGCTGGGCGATGGCGCATCCCAGGACGACGGCATTTATGTGATGATCAAGGAAATTGTCGACAATTCCATTGATGAATTCGTGATGGGAAACGGTCGCAATATCGATGTAACCATTGAGGAAAAAAAAGTTATTGTTCGCGATTATGGAAGGGGTATCCCGTTGGGAAAGGTGAAGGATTGTGTGTCAAAGATCAACACAGGTGCAAAATACGATTCCAAAGTGTTCAAAAAAGCAGTAGGATTGAATGGCGTTGGATCAAAGGCAGTGAATGCACTCTCATCTTACTTCGTAACGCAATCGGTGAGGGATGGAAGGACAAAAATCGTTGAATTTAACAGGGGTGATCTGGTTAAAGATTACAAAGAACAATCAACAGAGGAAAAAGACGGTACCATTGTCACTTTTATACCGGATAAAGATATTTTTGGACACTTTCATTACATCAATGAATACGTTGAGAAACTTTTGTGGAACTATGCTTTCCTGAATAACGGGTTAACCATTCGTTTCAATGGTGAAAGGTTAACAGCTAAAAACGGGTTGAGTGATTTGCTTGAAAGAAATATCAACGGCAACGGCCCGATACTTTATCCCATCATACACATCCAGGAAGGTGACCTTGAATTTGCTTTTACCCATAGTTCCAAGCAGTACGGCGAGGAATATTATTCATTTGTCAATGGTCAGCATACCACACAGGGTGGAACGCACCAAACATCATTCAGGGAAGCCATTGTAAAAACAATCCGTGAGTTTTACAACAAGGATTTTGATACCAACGACATCCGGCAGTCAATCCTGGCTGCCATTAGCCTGAAGGTGCAGGAACCGGTGTTTGAATCGCAGACCAAAACAAAGCTGGGTTCGCAGCATATGGAACCGGGAGGAGGAGCGACCATTCGGAATTATATCCATGATATTGTCAAGCGTAACCTCGACAATTTCCTGCATCGGAATCCTGAGACCGCAGAAGAATTGTACCGGAAGATTTTACAATCTCAGCGCGAAAGGAAAGAGTTGGACGGAATAAAAAAATTAGCCAAAGAAAGCGTTAAAAAAGCCAGCCTTCATAATAAGAAGCTTCGCGATTGCAAGGTTCATTATAATTCCAACCATGAGCTGCGCCTCGAAACTACCATCTTTATCACCGAAGGTGATTCAGCAAGCGGCTCCATCACCAAATCAAGAAATGTCAATACCCAGGCTGTTTTCAGCTTGAAGGGCAAGCCTCTGAACTGTTTTGAACTGAGCAAAAAGATCGTTTACCAGAATGAAGAGTTTAACCTTTTACAAACCGCGCTGAACATTGATGACGGGCTTGATAATCTCCGATACAATAACGTAGTGATTGCTACCGATGCCGACGTCGATGGAATGCATATCCGGCTATTATTATTGACTTTTTTCCTCCAGTTCTATCCCGACCTGGTAAAAGCAGGACATTTGTATATTTTACAAACACCGTTGTTCCGCGTCAGGGATAAAAAAGAAACCATCTATTGCTACTCTGAAGAAGAAAAGCTGGAAGGACTTGAAAAGCTTCAGGGCAAACCGGAAATAACAAGGTTTAAAGGTTTGGGTGAAATATCGCCTGATGAATTTAAGTATTTTATCGGCGCCTCTATTCGACTTGACCCGGTTCTGTTGCACCGTGATACATCCATCAAGGAAATTTTATCATTTTTTATGGGTAAAAACACCCCCGAAAGACAAACCTTTATCATTGATAACCTGAGGGTGGAAAATGATATCCTTGTTGACGCTAAGGTTGCTAATCTTAGTGCTGAATTTTCTGAAATGCTTTCCCCAGGTTATGTGTAATATTTCCGGCAGTGAGTGCTTCGTAGCCCCATTTCTCGGCAGCAATATCTCCGGCAAGGCCATGAAGGTAAACCCCGAGTAAACAGGTTTCGAGCGAAGTATATCCCTGGGCCTTGAGTCCAAGCAATATTCCGGTCAAAACATCACCGCTGCCTCCGGTTGCCATTCCGGGGTTGCCTGTTGAGTTGAAGTAGCAGGTTCCATCGGGGCAGGTGATGGCTGTGTGGGCTCCTTTCAAAATGACATAAGACTGGAACTTAACAGAGAATTCCCTTTGTTTTTCGTTTCGTTCAAAATCATCAGCAGTTTTGCCAACGAGCCTTTCAAACTCTTTTGGATGAGGAGTAAAAATGCTGTTCTTTGGAATAAATGAAATCCATGTTTTATTTTCAGCCAGGATATTGATTGCATCCGCGTCAATGATCAAAGGCATACCCGCATCCTGAATTAAAAGTTTAAGCGCACTCTGGGTTTTTTCATGAAGACCGATACCCGGTCCTACCGCAATAGCATTATAATTTGCAAGGTAGGGGAGATCGGAAAACACCTTTTTATTCGTATCAATACTTACCATAGCTGCCGGAACAGCCGTTTGAATGATGGTATATCCCTTTTTGGGAATATGGGCAGTGATCAGTCCAGCCCCAGCTTTAATCCCGGCGGAAGCAGCAAGTACAGCCGCGCCCATCTTTCCGTAGCTGCCGGCAATCAGCAGCCCGTGTCCGATAAGTGCCTTTGTGTGAAAATTTAGTTCTGTGTTTTATTATTTGTCTTAAGTCAGCCGGAATAAGAAAATGGCTTTTTACTTTGACTTTCTCAATAAAATCAGGATGTAATCCAATTGGCAATACTTCCCATTCACCAACATACTGATCGTTTTCGGGAAAAAGGAAACCATATTTCGGGAATTGAAAGGTAAGGGTGTAATCTGCTTTTACGATGCTACCCTTATTGATTGTATTTGTTGCATCACAGAAAAAACCGGAAGGAACATCCACCGAAATCACCACTGATTTACTATCATTGATGTGGTCAATGACCTGTGCTACAAAACCTGTTACAGGCTTTGTGAGTCCCGAACCAAAAATAGCATCCACCACGATTGCGTCACCGGAAAGGTCGGGTAAGGTATCTCCTTTTTTAATTTCAGTGAGGTTGACAGAAGTTATTTTGAGTATTTTTTCATAGTTAGACAGGCAACTGGGCGACATTTTTTCAGAATGCCGTACCAAAATAACCTCAGTCTTAAATCCGGCATAAGCTAACATTCTTGCAAGGACAAATCCATCTCCACCATTGTTTCCCATTCCGCAGAATATCCTGATCTCTTTTTCAGGGTCCGTCTTTGCTACCATCCATTCGAATAATTCGGTGGCAGCACGCTCCATCAGGTCGATGTCGGCGATGGGCTCGTTTTCGATTGTATAAGCATCGGCCTCTCTGATTTTTTCAATGGGTAGGATTTTCATACCTGTTCATTCATGAATTGTTTTGTTTATTATAATAGAAGCTAATTCTCCTTGATCACATAGCAATTGGCAAGAATGTCGTGAAGTGCTTGTTTACGCTCAGTAAACCCGGCCATGATATACCCTATCATGATGATCATCCCAGACAATATTTTTCCAAAATACCTGCCGGTTGCCCGTGCAAACGTTATCCGGTTACCGGAAGTATCGGTTACTTTGATCTTCAGTACAAGTTTCCCCACCGTTCCCTGGTGCTTGCTCGATTCCATAATCGCGAAATACAGCCATTTAACAAGCGTAGAAATAAATGCCATCGTCATGATTGCCAATATGAATGGACCCAGGAACAGTTTAGGATCATCCATGTCGAACCCCGATTCCTTTAATGATAAAATTGAGATACCGAATATTGCAAGGACAGGGAGGATGAATATCCATGAAACAAAAGAGATGACAATCGAATCGATTATATTGGCCAAAAAACGCCACCAAAATCCTGCATATTCTACCGGTTTTTGATCCTGCTGGTAAGGAATCTGATTGTTTTCCATAGATTTCTGTAATTATATTGTTAGATGTTATCTAAAAACTCCCAGGGTAATAATGCAAAATTTAATCCTAATATCAACAGGGCAAAGATTATGAAGAATAGAAAGACTCCTGCAAGTACCAATCCGATGATGGCAATATTTCTTCCTGATTTGACATTGCTGTAAGATGCCGGTGTGTATGCACCAGGGTTGGAATTGTAAAGCGCCAGGTCTTTGCCGGCAAGTACTAAAGCTACGATGGCTAAAACGAGGCCAACGATGCCGTGACACCAGCAAAGAACAACTGAAACGATTCCTAATGTCAATACGGTGGATGCATTGGGTAAGGGTACCTGATGGGTTACCGGAGGCGTTGATTTTATTTCTGCATTTTCCATGGATCAATGGTTTAAAGGGTTAAAAGTAATTTATTTTTAAAAATGACAGACTTCTTTTGGTTAAAAATATTTTTCTGAAATATGAAAAACATAACTCACTACCATAATAACAACTGTAAATATAAAGGCATATTTTAAAATGGAAGCACCATGTTTAAATTTAAAAATAAGATGAAGAATAAGGAAGGCAATTAAGAAAACGGTTGGCAGCAGGGCAGGATAGGCCTTCAGACTTTCAATGAACTCACCTTTCAGCAGCAGGATTAAGGCCGTTTGCATACCGCACCCAAAGCACTCAAATCCCAGGTAGTGCTTATAAAAGCAGGGCAGCTGATGCGCTTCGAGCCAGGCGATGATTTTTTCCATAGTGTAAAATTAATGAATAATTGAATTGTTGAAAGGCACTTGAGAATTGAAGAATTGTTTAATTGAAAATTGAGCTGTAGCGAATAGCTAAAAGCCAAATGCCAATTCATAACCGAATGTTCTTAATTTTGCCCCAAACTATGATATCATGCGCCGGAAAAAGAGAGAAATGCAGCTATTTGAAAGGGTGAGGATTATCGATGCCGGTGCTGAAGGCAATGCTGTTGGCCGGATTGAGGATAAAGTGGTGTTTGTTCCCTTTGTTGTGCCGGGCGACCTGGTGGATGTGAGGGCATTGAAAAACAAGAAATCATTTTATGAAGGAAAGGCGATTAAAATTCATGAATATTCCGACAAAAGAGTGGAACCGCGGTGCGAACACTTCGGCATTTGTGGTGGCTGCCGCTGGCAGAACATGAAATACAGCGAACAGCTTTTCTACAAGCAAAAACAAGTGGAAGACAGCCTGAGCCGTATTGGAAAGTTTGATTACCCGGAAATATTGCCTGTCATCCCATCCGAAAAAGAATTTTATTACAGGAATAAGCTCGAGTTTACTTTTTCGAATAAAAGATGGCTGGCCGGTTCAGAAAAAGAAGATGATCCATCGGCAAGAAACATGAACGGACTTGGTTTTCATATTCCCGGAATGTTCGACCGAATAGTGAACCTTGAAAACTGTTACCTGCAGGAAGAACCTTCCAATTCGATCAGGAGAGCTGTAAAGCAATATGCGGATGAGCACGGTTTGGAATATTTTGATACAAAAAAGAATACCGGTTTCCTGCGCAACCTCCTTATCCGCACTACCACCACCGGCGAAGTGATGGTTATTCTGGTTGTTTATTATGATGACCAGCATGAGATTATTGGTTTGCTTGATTTTATCTATGATAAGTTCCCTGCCATCACCTCGCTGATGTACGTGGTGAATCCGAAGCGAAACGATATCATTTCAGACCTTGAGGTCATTCTTTATAAAGGCAAAGACCACCTGATAGAAACTATGGAAGGCCTGAAGTTCAAGATCGGACCGGTATCATTCTTCCAGACCAATTCTTTGCAGGCTTACAGGCTTTACCAGATAGCCAGGGAATTTGCAGATTTACAGGGCAACGAAATCGTTTACGACCTCTATACCGGAACCGGAACCATTGCTAACTTCATTGCTTCGCGTGTACAGAAAGTGATTGGTATCGAAAGCATACCGGCAGCTATTGAAGATGCGAGGATTAATTCTGAGATCAATGGGATTGGTAATACTTTTTTCTTTGCAGGTGATATATTAAAAGTACTTGATGATCAATTTATCGAAGATAACGGAAAGCCCGACGTCGTTATCACTGATCCGCCAAGGGCAGGAATGCACGAAAAGGTAGTGGAGCAAATATTGAAAATGGAACCCCGGAAGATAGTATATGTGAGCTGTAATCCGGCCACCCAGGCGAGAGATGTAACTTTGCTTATTCAAAAGTACAAAGTGATGAAAGTCCAGCCCGTCGACATGTTCCCCCACACCCAGCATGTGGAAAATGTGATGTTGCTGGAGAGGATTTGAGTTGGGAGGATGTTGCTGGTTACTAGTTTCAGGTTCTGGTTGCTTTTAAATTTAGTTAAGAGATTTCAGTTTAGATCCAGACTTCATTCCAAATTTCCAATTTCAATTCCATTCCTATTCGAAAATAATACGTAATTTTACAGGCATCCTTTTAATACGAAATTGTGAATATCCCTGATATTGTTAATAGTTGCACTGGAGTTAAAGTTGCCGGACAGGTACTCAGGACTTTTGTGTTCAGCACCGATGTAGCGATCATCCGGAACAATAATGCAGAAGGGATTATCGCGGTTTACCCCTTTGCACCCCAGGCATTAATTACTCAGGCATTGATCCTGGCAGCTTACAAACCTATCTTTGTAGGTATTGGTGGCGGATCGGACAAATGCGAGCGGTCGGTGAAGCTGGCTGAAGAGGCAGAATCTCATGGCGCCATGGGTGTGGTGGTGAATTCAAATGCAACAAGCGAATTGATCAAAAAGCTAAAGGAGACGATCTCTGTCCCGGTTATCATGACCCTTGTTTCGGTGAAAGATGATATCATTGGCAGGATTGAGGCCGGAGTGGATATGTTTAATGTTTCGGGTGCCGATAAAACCGCGGATATTATTAAAATGATCCGCGTCATCGATTGCACTATTCCCATCATAGCCACAGGAGGTAATTCCGAAGAGACTATCAAAATGGCTATCGAAGCCGGCGCAAATGCCATCTCGTTTACCCCGCCAACAACCGGTGAATTATTCCGCGAAATGATGACGAAGTACCGGAATGATTAATGAGTATTAATAATCCTTTGATGTGAGAATAACGAACATTGATTTTTAATTTAAGAATTAAGGATCAGGTAAACTATTATAACTTCAAATCAGAAGTCAATTTTCTTAATTCCCAATCCGGTCTATGCTTCGAAAGCCCCAGCATGACCGGTATTTGTGCGGATGGTCACACTGAGTTCATCGAAGTGTGTGCGCTGGCCATTTAATTCTTAAATATCAAACTGTTAATCTTTGTTCTTAAATCTGAACTTTGCGTTCTCAGCGCTTTTCCGCGTTTCTTTGCGTGAAAATATTAAAGGCTGTCACACAAAGCCGCGCAAAGGTTAAACAGAGTTTCGCAATGAAAAGCACACCCCTTCAAATCAAAAATCTTAAATCATAATTCTAAAATCATAAATCAAAAAAGGAACCCCTCCCGGAATTCCTCTCAAGTGCTTCTTATAAAAACCTAATAATTAGTACCCAAGGGTAATGCCATGATTGCCGCCGGAAATCCTTCCTGTTTTCTAACCAACAAATCGTTTATGGATATCATCCCAGGTAATGTATTGCGCCCAGCAATGCTCTGAAACAAATTTTAGGTACATAATTGCCATTTCCGGCTTATGCCTTCTATAGAATTCATATGCCTTTCGCTTCCCTTTGTGGCTATATATTGCTATCAGGCCCGTTTGTTCCTTTTTTGTCAGCATATCACCACGAAGAACTTCATCTGCTAACTGGATTACAGTTTCCAGTGTCTGGGTGCTGTGAACGACTTCCATTAATCCAGCATTTCTTTTGTCTTTTGCGAAAATTTGTTTTATAGCTTCCATGACAGATATTTTTTGAGTTATTTTATCAGTTTTCTATTTTAAATTTTAGAAAAGTTAAGGTAATCGGTACCACCGTTCCCTCCGCTCACATCTTCCAGTTTAATGACTGACGATCCCTGTTCAATTACATGCCAGTCATCCGTAATTTCGTCAAAAGGAGATATTCCCGTAAACGTAATATACAATTTCACCTGGCTGTCATCATTGCCGGTGCTCCATGTTCCTGTTTCGGTTACTGAGCCATTGGTTGCAGTAATGGTCCCATTGCTCCCGAAAGTAAAGGTGTACCCGTTAAATTTGTATGTTTCATCCTTGCCGGAATCATTGAAATATTCAACTTTCCAGTTACCCTGGGTTATTGTTCCACTGGTGTTATCAGGGGATACTGAGTCATCGCTTTTTGTAGTGCAGCCAATCATGATTGCCACCATGACCCAAAAGGTCAGAATTGTTTGTTTTTTTATAGTTTTCATATTATTACGTTTTAAGTTTATTTATAAAATGTCTGATTCACTCTTTTATGCTTAATAACTTTTTATTACCATGATTCAATTTCCGTTTTTCAACTTTATCAAATAATAATTTATAAGCAAATTAATGATCAACACAGGAGGATGAAAAATTTAATTCGGCCAATCGGTAAAAGCTGCCACTGAACCGGGATAATGAAAGCTTCAAGGGAAATTTTCGTATGTCATACGAAGTGTGCACGCCGGCCATTCAATTCTTAAATATCAAATCGTTAATCTTTGTTCTTAAATCTATACTTTGCGATCTCAGCATTTCTTTGCTGTTCTTAGCGTGAAATTATTTCTCGCAAAGGCCGCATAAGGTTCTCACAAAGCTGCGCAAAGATTGCACAGAGTTTCGCAAAGAATTCACTTCCGAAGGGATGCCCTCCGGCCTGCCTGGACGAGCCATTCGGATAGGAATGACAAAGTCGGGCAGGTCTCGCTCCCGCGAGATTGTACAACGTGGTTTTTTCCCAGGTTGGGCGTAAACTGTGCCTGCTTCCAAAATAATCTATATTTTTAAACGATGAAACATATAGACTTGCAAAGAGGGAGTGTTAAACAAAATGATGATAGTTGTAAATTTGTAATATTCCTTTCTTTTCCATTTTTTTTATGGACTACTATTTTTCGTACATTTATAGCCTCAAACTAATTCATAGATTTTAATTAAAACCTAACGACTATGAAAAAAGTAATTCTGATTATTTTATTGGGGTCAGTCATTCCCAATACAACATTTGCTCAAAACACAACCATCAATAAAAAAGTAAGATATTATAATACATGGATTTATCAGCATAAAGATACCTTGCTTATGAAAGGATTTTTATATGAATTAAAAGATAGTTCCATTGTTGTTTTAAATAAATTTATAGATAGGAATCAGGAAATTAAACCTGATGATTTAACCGAAATTCAGATAAAAAAAATCGAAATAGTAAAAACCAGAAATAAAAAAGGGATATCTACAGGGATTATATCTGGTGTAGCCGGTGGTTTTGGAATAGGCCTTATTGTCGGATCAGCAGTTTATGAACCAGGTAATTCAGATAGTCAGACGTTAGAAGATATAGATAAGGGAGCAACTGTATTTGCAAGCGGTATTTTATCAGCAGCACTGGGCGGGGGAATTGGTGCTATTTTAGGAACAGCAAAATCGAATTATAAAATCAACAGAAATTGGAATGACTACATGATAAATGCCCGATCAATGCTTAAAAAATCTATCAAGTACCAGCTTCAAAATTAATCTTTATCTTTTAACGGTTATTCTTCCCGTGATCTATTACAGTAGAGATTGGTAAGTCCAAACTACTTAGATGTTAGGGGTTAGACCTTGGAGAGGAGATTGGAAATTTGGGTTCTTAGTTTGTTTTGATCATTTTAATCAATCCGGTCATTTTCTAATGGTGTTTAAAACTGTAAATGAAGAACAATATTTTATATCTTTGTTTGCAATAAAAAAAACAGGTTATGAATACAAAAAAATTATCAATTACAGTTGGGATCATTCTGGCAGTGGCGTTTTTTGCTTCTTTAATCGCCGCCTTGAGCAGTGAGGAGGAGTATGAGAATAGGCTAAAAACCATACCTGAAAATGAGTATAATTGTACCACCCGGCATGCAGGTGGCCATTTTAAAGAAGGACATAAACCATGCTGCAAACCTGAAAAGTGCATGGAGATGAAGTGTGATACTTCAATGTGCAATCACAAGGGTGAAAAGTGTGCAATGGCAAAGGAGAAATGCAATCCATCAGAATGCCCTCACCATGCTGACAAATGCCTAAAGGGAGAAAAGAAATGCCAGCCGGAGACCTGCGTTAAGCACACAGACAAGGGCGCAGAAGGAATGAAAAAATGCGACCCTGCTACCTGCACGGGTAAATGTCCGTCGAAAACAGCTACTGGAAAATAAACTGGTCCTGGCAAATGGATTCAGGTGATTTGTGGATACCGGGAGTAGTTTGCCCAACATTTAAATCAATGACACTGGATGAAAACAGGCGAAGTGAAGTTTGAAGCGAAAGTGGAATGGCGGGCTGGTTCCCCGCTGCTTGCAGCGAATAAAAATGAAATTCAAATCCGAATACCTTGCTGCTCTGCGGCGCGGAAGTTTATTAAAATTAAAATATGTAGCCCAACTTTAAGTCCATCCTTGTTGTATGAAATTTATAACCGGTATAAATATCCTGATCGGAAGGATTGCTGTAATCTGTATCAATCATGCGGTTAATAAAAGTAAAATCAGCACCTGCAAATAATCCTAATTTGGTCATAAAGTAAGGGAAAACAGAAATAATATAAGGATTTTTAATTTTATCGATGGTTACTTCATCGGCAACATTTCCTCTATGATAGAAAGTAAAATTACTGATAACTTCAAGCCGGAAAAGTAACCAGGGATTCAGGATAACATCCCCGTTAATGTAGGGTCCTGCCATAAAGTGACCCCCATTCTTCAAATATTGCGATCCATCCTGGTTATAGGTGTCAATAACATAAACAGTAAACGACCCTCCTGCGGCCACTCGTATTTTTTCAGTGACCAGGACATTCAGACCATTGTTCCATTGAAGTACGCTACAGAAAAAATTCATCGACATTTTATCTCGCATGTTAATTTCACCAGGTTCATCACCTTCATCGGATGGGAAGAGCAAATACCAGCAATCACCAAAAAGATTGCTCTTCAGGCTTGAATGCAATCCCCACTTGTAATCAGTTGCCTGATCAATATGAAGATTAGCCGAAATAAGGGAATATTTCGGGGGATATTTTATCAGGAGATCCGATTCTTCATCAAGAAAGGCATTTTCATATCCCCTTGAGGTATTATTTATTACTGAGTAATATAAATATAATCCAAAAGAGTGTTTATAGAATTCTTCCCTGACCTTTGCATAGGTTTCTAATTTTCCCTCCACCTGCGCCGAAGCTGATCCAAAAATAGAAATTAGGCTGATAAGTCCAAGACCCGGTATTTTAAAAAACCTTTTCATGGTTGAATTCCTATTTCCTGATTATTCTTGTTTAAAGTGATCCAGAAATATTATTGGCCATAAAAGTAAAAAAACCTAGCAATATATAATGCAATAAACAATAATTTGATTGAGCAGACGGATTAAAAATATTCTAAACAGTTTAAGTTTTATTTGAAAAAGAAAATAGCGAGTCGGTCGGTAGTTCATGCAGGCCATCAGGAGGTCTGTCATCCTGACCCTTACCTTTTTGATTTTGGCCTGGTCAAGGTAAGTACACCGGTTTGAGTAAAGACAAGCGCTCAGCAGGATCAACATTGAAAATAAATATGTTGAATTACTGTTCATGGCCGGTTAAGCCCGATATTGGCCGATTAAATGTAACTTTGCCCTGATGTCCAGAAGAATATTGCTAGGTACGCACTATTACCAGGAAATTGAACCGGGCAATGCATTTACCAGGTTTGGGAGCATAAAGCACCATGAAATCCATAAATCCATTTATGCAAGACTAGTATCAAAATAAGGGATTAAGATGAAATGCGTTGTTGCGATACAGGGGAATGCATTGGAGATGATTTATGTATTGCATAAAAACATTACAGTATACCAGCTTAATTTTGAAGAAACGAATAGGGGCAATTACAATTAGCTGCTTTCATTTAGAAACTAGCTCAAGGCTGTTTTAACAATGTAAAAGTAAAAAAATAATATTTTTAGCAGGATTTTATCACAGAATCTTATTGGTTAAGTAAATGAAAAAGAAAGTACTTTGTAGATAAACGATAACCATTGGTAAAAATGAAAGCCACAATTATAAGTCAACTTAAACAGGAATTGAAGAACCGTTCTTTTAATGAATTATTGGAGCTATGCTTAAAGCTGGCAAGGTTTAAAAAAGAAAACAAGGAACTGCTTACCTACCTGCTTTTTGAGGTTCAGGATGAACAGGCTTTTATTGAAATGATTAAAACGGAGATGGACAGGCAGTTCAGGGAAATAAATAAAAGCAATATCTATTTTGCCAAAAAGAGCATTCGTAAAATATTAAGAACAATCAATAAATTCATCCGCTTTTCGGGACTTAAACAAACTGAAGTTGAACTGCTCCTGCATTTTTGCAAACAGCTGAAAGATTCAGGTATTCCCATGAACGAAAGTGTTGCACTAACCAATATTTATTTTGGCCAAATTCAAAAAATCAAAAAAGTCCTGCGTACGCTCCACGAAGATTTACAATTTGATTATGGAGAGGAATTGAAACAATTGCAGGCTTAAAGTATGGGCATGGAAAAGTTGCAACAGCAGTAGAAACTGCAATAACAGCAGCAAGAAAGCCAGGCAGGAGCAGAGGCAATCAGCATCCGGCAAAGAACTTGTCACAGAGTACTGTGAAATGAGAAACCTTAAACTTCTGACAAATTATCCCTTCACGAAAACATTAAAGCTTCCATCACTTTTTTGTTCTTTCTGAAACTAAGTTGTGCACAAACATTACCGCGCTTCTTGATTTAACTGCAATACAAGCAGTAAAATCCCCATTCCCGGCAACATACAAATCAAAGGTTATTAAAATTATTGTACTTTTACAACATTGTTCGATATTTATTTGTCTTGGTTGAGTCATGAGAAAAATAAGCCTGCTTGTAATAATATTATTCACTGGATTCCTTTCCGGCTATTGCCAATACTTATCCAATCCTTCTTTGGAAGGAGCCATATTGATGATAGGTCCTCCTCCGGGATGGGAGATTTGTATTGTGGGGAGTACACCCAACGTTCAGCCAGGTAAATATGCTGTTTACCTGCCCCCTTCAGATGGAGAAACTTATGTTGGGATGCTAACCAGAATTGATTTTACGTGGGAAGATATGCATACCGTATTAGAAACTCCATTCTCCAAAGATTCTTGTTATATATTTAAAATAGATCTTGCATATTGGCAATTTCTTTCATTTGTGGAAGTGGACCCGGTAGTCCTTAAAGTCTACGGAAGCAACATGGATTGTCAAAAAGATAATCTTTTATGGCAATCTCCACCTATTTCAAATGATGATTGGATTACTTATGAGTTCATGATTCACAATGAAGAATTTGATATCACAGATTTGATCGTGGAAGCTTATTATGCTGGTTCAACTCCTTACTGGGGCTATGTTTTACTTGACAATATCCGGATTGAAAAAACTCCGGAATTTAGTTTTGGTAATGATACCACGGTATATGTTTGTGAGGGCGACTCCATCCTCCTTGATCCGGGCTCAGGGTTTACAGGTTATCTTTGGCAGGATGGCTCCACAGAACAAACCTACGCCGTCGATACCACAGGACTATACTGGGTGCAGGCTTTTAATGCAGAAGGCTGCTCCTGGACCGATTCAATTTTTGTGACCATTGGAGAGTATATGCCAATGGTGCCTCAAATGTTCGATTCACTGATCGTTTGTGAAGGCCAGGAAGTAGTCATAGGCGTCGAAGTGGCCAACGGGATACCACCCTATTCCTACCAGTGGGCAGGCCTTCCCGATACCACAGCCTATGTCACAATTGTTGCCGACACAACACAGTTTTATGTAGTTACCATCACCGATCATTGCGGATATTCAATTTCAGATTCTTTAAAACTCGTTGTCAAACCTACACCCGATATCAATCTTGGAAACGATACCCTGATCTGCATTGATGGAGAATATACTCTTCATGCAGGACCCGGATATATTCTGTACATCTGGCAGGACGGCTCGACAGATTCAACACTGACCATCACCGAACCTGGTACCTACTGGGTAACAGTAACCTCGATCTACGGATGCAATGCCACAGACAGCATCAGCATCAGCCTTTTTCCAGCCCTGCCGCTTGATCTGGGCAATGATACCATTGCCTGTGAAGGTGAAGCGATAACCCTTTATGCCGGTGAAGGATATGTTACCTATACCTGGCAGGATAATTCTTCTTTATCGGAATATATCGCAACCACAACAGGAATCTACTGGGTTACCGTAACAGATGACAAGGGCTGCACCGCAACGGATTCCATCCTGGTCTCCTTTCTTACCCTACCTGACATAGACCTGGGTGAGGATTTGGCATTTTGCGCTGGTGAAGAACAAAACATTACCCCAGGACCCGGGTATGAAAGTTATCTCTGGCAGGATGGCAGCACCGGTCAGGTATACAACGTAACGGAAGCAGGCCTGTATTGGGTAACGGTAAGCAACGGCTGCGGAGAGGATAGCGATACCATTTATGTGGAAGTATATCCTCAGCCCGAACCAGACCTGGGCCCCGATACCACCATTTGCAATGATGCGAGCATTCTGCTCGATCCCGGAAGCCAGTTTATCAGCTACCTCTGGCAGGATAATTCAACATTTTCTACTTTTACTGTAAATACTTCGGGTATTTACTATGTTGAAGTGGAAAATATTTTCGGATGTACCGCTACAGATGAAATATATGTTTCCATTTCCAATCCCCAGGTGAACCTTGGGCAGGACACCCATGTGTGCGAAGGCGACAGCCTTATCCTCGATGCCGGCGAAGGATTTGTAAGTTATCTTTGGCAGGATGGTACAACTACACAAACCTACCAGGTCTATATCAGCCGGATACATTTCAGGTTTATATCACAGATCCATATGGTTGTGAAGCCAGCGATGAAATAATTATTGTTCCTATCCATACCCATCAGCCAACTTAGGCGAAGATAAAGAAATCTGCACCGGTGAAGAACTTATCCTGACGGCTCCCGAAGGAGACTTCACATACTACTGGAACGGACAACCGGGCGATCAGAACTATACCGTGACCAGCTCAGGGAATTATACATTGACGGTGGTTAACATCTGCGACAGTGTAACCGATGATATCCAGGTTACCGTAAGCCCATACCCGGAAGTCTACCTTGGAGAAGATGAAGTGATTTTTCCGGGACAAACCATAGAGCTGGATGCAGGTGAAGGACATGATTCTATTTTTTGGCAGGACGGATCAGGAGACCGATATTTTGTAGTGACAGAAAACAATATTGATCCGGATAATCCTTATTACTGGGTAGCGGTAACAGAAGGCATCTGTACAAGCGTTGACACGATAAAGATAGAGTTGTTTGAGGTTTGGGTTCCGAAGGTGATCACTCCGAACGGTGATCCATATAACGAAAGATTCCAACCTGATCCTGAAAGATGGCAGGGCATCAACCATCACAGGATGATCGTATTTAACCGCTGGGGCGAGCAGGTATGGGAGTCGGAAGATTTCCCGTCGGGATGGGATGGAAAACAGAACGGCCGCTATGTAGCCGAAGGAACTTACTTCTGGGTGCTGGATGTTTATTATGGATCGAAGGATATTAAACAGACATTGAAGGGAAGTTTGACCATTCTTGGAACGGGTCAATAACCTCAGAACCCATAAATTTTCAAGTGTTTTATTTTTTGTTATAATTCTGCCTGCCGTAGCGGGCTTTTTATGAAATTTGAACCGAATTTTAAAATTGAACTTAAGGAGAAATTGAAGAATTTAAATATGGATACCAAGCCACAAACTTCTAAAGAGTATTTCAAGGCATTACAAATTGTATACTTTGCTTTAATTGCAGGGCAGGTTTTGTTTGGCTTATTAACATTTTATTTGATTCAGACTGGATTGTTTGATGGCGACCAAAAGGAATTAAGGAATATTTTTATTTATATCGTTCCGGTGTTTGTGGTAGGCGGATTATTTGGAAGCAGCATACTATTTAAAAAAGGGTTAAATTCAGCTAAAGAAAAGACCAGCCTTTATGAAAAAATGTCTGATTACCGTTCAACTTTGATCGTCAGATATGCGCTTTTAGAAGGGCCATCTTTTTTTGGAATTGTTGTATTTCTGATAACAGGCGACTATTTGTTTTTAGGAATGAGCGGATTAATCATTGCGG
Organism: uncultured Bacteroidales bacterium; assembly: GCA_963705185.1. Taxonomy (GTDB): domain Bacteria; phylum Bacteroidota; class Bacteroidia; order Bacteroidales; family JAADJA01; genus JAADJA01. The sequence goes on along the minus strand of CAVPJF010000026.1, from coordinate 138,525 downwards.
TTTTCTTTACCCTTATGCCGACGGTTAATCGTGCTGTGAATGATCTGGAATTGAGTGTGCATGACACACATACTGTCAATGATCCCAATGGGGTGATTGCCGAATTGAAGACGGAAAGGTAAAAAAAGCATAGCCCGCCTCCTTCAATCCTACAAGTCCCTATGCTTCATTTCTTGTGCGGCAGTTTTGAACCTTACAGACCTTATTTCCACAACAATAATTTCTTCGTTTCAATACGATTTCCTGCCCGCAACTGGTAATAGTAAATTCCACCAGCCAATCCGGCTTTTTCAAAATTGACTGATTTGTATCCCGGAGTTTCAATTCCATTTACCAGTGTCGCCACTTCTTTTCCAAATACATCGAATACTTTAAGTGAAGCATAGCAGGTAAACGGGATCAGGAAACTTATTTTCGTTGTCAGGCTGAATGGATTGGGGACGTTTTGGTCTAACCATTCTAATTGAGGAATCACCTGGCTGTTATCCTTAACATCAGTCAGGGGATTACCTGTTCTTGCTTTATATAATTTTCCTGTAAATCCGGTACCTCCACCGGTCGATCCTACACACCAGATATCCATCGAATCTGCGGAAATGAATTTGGAGTCAAGCGAAAACATTTCGGCAGAGGTACTTATATCTAAGTTCCAGGTATTCCCGCCATCTGCGGTACTATAAATTCCTCCGGCTTCCTCGTAAAGATTTCCCCCAAGCGCCAGTCCGGTTGTTTCACTAAAGAAATATACCCCTCTGATTGGATAAGAAAAGGTTTCCAGTCGCGGACCCCACGACATCCCGCCATCGGTTGTTCGATGAATCCATCCAGATACCGGTGCACTAATCTGGCCTCCTCCAGTCCATCCGTATAAGTTATTGTAATCTAAAAAATCTATACCACCGTCGAAAACGTTATCGGCAGAGGGATGGCTGCTCCAATTATTTCCAAAATCTGCACTGTTTGCAAAATGAATACCTGTTGCATATACATGACCTGATGATTGCGCATCAATATTTCCGGCAAACCATCCAAGATCAGGATTAATGTTAATGTATGTCCAGGAGTTCACATCCTTGCCGCCATTTGAAGTGTACCAGCATCCCCCTGAGAAGGAGTTGAATACGATTCCGGTATCCTGATTGAAAAAATGGACTCTTTCAAGCCATCCTACACCATTGCCCGGCATAGCTAAATTTAAATCTGTGTCCCACGTGTCACCCCCGTCAAGGGTCCAGCGCACCACTCCCTGATTTATCGGCGCCTGATTATTGAAGCCTGAAACAATCACAGTGTCTGGCGATAGTGCATGCACTCCATACCAGTAATAGGGAAAGCCAAGATTCAACACCGAAATCCAGTTTTCGCCTCCATTGTATAGTTTTATATACCGAACCGAGCTCTGTAACAATATAACCAACCTGAGGATTGGCAAAGGAGATGTCCTTAAACACTTTCCCCGGTGCAGAGAACTTAAGAACCCAGTTAAATGAAGCAGTCCCCTTTACTTCCGGTTGATCATTGTTTTCCGCACTTGCAGATAAGATCCCAGGAAAGGAAGAAGGAATTGTTGAAACTGTATTATTCCCGGATTTCGGAGCTGGATTGTTGTTATGCCATTCACTTTTTGAACCGTAATATGCTTTTGCGCAAAAAGGTTGATTGACAATAAAAACCATGTAAACAAAACTATAATGTACTTCATACAAATTTTAATTTTAAGAGTATTTAGATGTCTTGATTTTCAATATATATTTGTCTAAATTTCTAATGTAAATTCTCTATTATTCTATTCCCGAATTTATAAAGTAGAACAAAAATAATACATACTTGCAACAACAAATACAATAAATAAATTTTAAAATAATAAATATTCAAGGACTGAATTTTCCTTCTGCCATTTTAAAGTGGTTACAGACCATAAGGCACAACTCTTCTGTAATTTAAATAAGTATTGTTTACTTGCGTCTCGTTAATTGAGATGAAAAAAGCTTTACTTTTGGTAAATGAGAACTTTTTATAATCTCACTATTAGAAATTTTTATTATTATTTACCTGATTAAGTCAACTTAGAAAAGGTTGAACACTTTAAGCACAAAAAGAGGCATCTGACATTTTCAAAAACATAACAAATGAAAACAAAGCAACTTCTTATCTTTATTTTATTATCGGTTGTCCTTCATCTTGCCATTGCTCCCTTAGGGGGCGCATGGGAGTGGACCGGGCATCATATCAAATTCCTTGCTGCCGCAATTCTCTACATGGCTCTTACTATGTACATGTTAAGAAAGTCGGATACTCTAGGTTCTGGGGTAGCTATATTGCTTATTACTGCTGTTCCCATCCTGTTAACAAATATGATTGGAATCATAATTCATCTTGTGAACGGATCTGGTTTTGTGCAAAGTATTATTTCTTCATCCATTTCATGGCCAAGTACCCTGGCTCAATTTGCCGGCATTGCATTGGGCTTTTGGATAAACAGAGTAAAACTTAAATATAAATTAATCATAGGTCTGTTATGGACAGGATTTTCTATTTGGGTCATGCTGTCAGGTTATAATCTTTGGTTACATAGGGTTGATTATGGAACCTTTACGGGTACAGTAGATGAAGTCGCTGCTTCTTATATTCTAACGGATTCTGAAAACAATTCATATAGTAATCAGGATTTTATCAAAAATGTATTAGTTCTAGAGTTTTGGAATACGGGTTGTGGCTTTTGTTTTAAAGAAATGCCTGAATTCCAGAAATTGTTTGATCAGTATAGTAAAAATGGAAAAGTTAAATTTTATTCGGTAAATGCACCCAGCCGTTATGATACCTTAGGTTATGCACAATTTTTACTGAATAAATATCAATTTAGTTTTCCTCTTTTGTTTGCTTCAGAAGACATAGTTAATAAGTTTGGGATTGAAGTTTATCCAACGTATTTAATTTTAGAGAGAAATTCAATAATTTACCGGGGCAGTATTAAGGGAATTGAGAAAATTGTAAAAGCCAGATTGGAGTGAATACCTTTTTTAAATTCCTTCCCTGCTTTTGAACATTACTTATAAGCCTGGAAGATATAAATTATTTTTAGGTGAATTTTGATATATATGACAAAACAATACAACCCGGATTTAAGCAAAAGAGGAACACCAAAGCAAACCAGCCTTCAATGTGACTGAACCAGCATTGCTGATGAACTTTCTGCAGCATCATTTCCCCGATAAAAGCCGGACTACCATCAAATCCATTTTAACCCACCGCCAGGTTTCGGTAGACCATAAAATCATTACCCGCCACGATCATTCATTGCTTCCCGGTCAGCTAGTGATCATCAACTGGAGTAGAGTGCCTGAGGAAATTCATTATCCGGGGATGCGAATTCTTTTTGAGGATGAATACCTCATTGTCATTGAAAAAGAAGCCGGATTGCTTTCCATTGCAACCGATAAAGAGACCGAAAAGACGGCTTACAGCATGTTAAGCCATCATGTGAAAAAGGAAGACCCAAAGAATAAAATTTTTGTCGTTCACCGCCTCGACAGGGAAACATCGGGTGTCATGCTTTTTGCTAAAAGTCTGGAGATTCAATCATTGTTGCAGGAAGAATGGAAAAAAACAATTATGGAACGAACCTATCTCGCTGTGGTGGAAGGCGCTTTAGAAAATGATCATGGGACAATCACTTCATGGTTAAGAGAAAGTAAAGCCCTGATTGTTTATTCAAGCCAGGATCCGCAAAAGGGACAGAAGGCAGTTACCCATTATAAAGTATTGAAACAAAAAAATGGTTATTCTTTACTGGAAATAAACCTTGAGACTGGACGGAAGAACCAGATCAGGGTACATATGCAGGATATCGGCCACAGCATTGTTGGCGATAAAAAGTATGGAGCTATCTACCAGTCCTTTGAGGCGGCTTGGACTGCATGCACAAATTTTATCTTTCCGTCACCCCAAAACCGGATTGGTGGTTCGGTTTGAAACTCGAATTCCTCCGAGGTTCCTGACAGCTATTTTAAGGGTATAATTAAATAACCATTTCATTACGAACCTGTCCTTCCGGCAGCCGGGCGAAATGAAATGGAATGAAGCAATCTCTCCATCTCTCAGTGATTCCAATCATTATAACCTTCTATTATTTCACAACTCCTGAAACCCTCTTTTTTAGTTTGATCCATTTGGGTATTGCATTTCCGAGGATCACAACCACACAGATCATAATAAGAGAAGTGAGCAAAAGGTTAATGATTCCCTGAACCTGGGTTTCGGCAATACTGATTTGTGGCAGGTAAAGTCCAAAGATGTTCTTCCATCCGGCAGTGAGTGTTGTAATTCCGACAAAAGCCATTGGGACGATAGTGACCCAGGCGTATTTCGCCTTTCCGTTATTGATGATATAGGAAGTTCCAACGGCAAGGGCGACAGTAGCAAGCAACTGGTTGGCTGTGCCAAACATCGGCCAAAGGGTGGCCACACTTCCGGTATAAATAAAATAGCCCCATGCAAATACGATCAGAAAGCTGGTGATCAGGTTACCGATCAGCCAATCCGTTTTAGCGAAAGGTTTGATAAATTTACCGAAAAACTCTTGTAATAAAAAACGGGCAATCCTGGTTCCCGCGTCGATGGTGGTCAGAATAAACAGCGCTTCGAACATGATGGCGAAGTGATACCAGTAAGACATTAAGCCTCTCAATCCGGGGATGGAAGAAAATATCTGAGCCATACCAACGGCAAGCGAAACGGCTCCTCCGGTGCGGCCTGCAATTTCTTCACCAACTTCTGCAGATAATTCAGGTAAATTCGATTGGGTAAATCCCATTGACCTTAGCTCTGGAAGTACCTGTGCAAACTTTTCAGGAGAAACATTGATCTGGAAATAATCGAGCGGAAACAAACTTGAAGCAGCTATCAGTGCTAAAATGCTTACAATTCCCTCGGCCAGCATGGAACCGACGGCAACCGTTTTAATGTGCGATTCTTTAGAGATCATTTTGGGCGTGGTTCCTGAGCTCACCAGGGCATGAAATCCTGAAATGGCGCCGCAAGCGATGGTAATAAAAAGATAGGGAAATAGAGTTCCCGGAATAACCGGTCCATTTCCATGAATGAATTTCGTAAAAGCAGGCATTTCCATATTGGGCGCCACGATGATGATTCCGACAGCCAGCATAAAAATGACCGATAATTTCATGATCGAGCTCAGGTAATCCCGTGGAGCTAAAAGCAGCCAGACCGGCAAAACAGATGCGAAGAAACCATAACCTGCCAGTAGAAGGGTGAGGGTTTTTCTATCGAATGTAAACCACGATGCAAATGACGAATCGGGAATATACCTTCCATAAATTACCGCAAGAGTCAGTAAGATTACTCCCATTATTGTAGCCTCTGTCGTTTTTCCCTTACGAAGAATGAACATCCATACGCCCATGAAAAGTGCAATCGGAATGGTGGCAGCGATGGTAAAAGTTCCCCAGGAACTTTCGGCTAAGGCATTCACAACCACCAGTCCAAGCCCGGCCATAGCAATAACAATAATTATAAGCGTGGCAACAGAAGTGGTCATTCCACTCACTTTATTGATTTCAGTCCTGGCAATTTCAGCCAGTGATTTACCGTCATGCCTTATCGATGCAAGGAGAATGACGTAATCATGCACGGCGCCGGCCATTACTGCACCCACAAGCATCCAGAGAAATCCGGGCATATATCCGAATTGAGCAGCCAAAACCGGACCTACCAAAGGACCTGCACCGGCAATAGCAGCAAAATGATGCCCGAATAGTATCCATTTTTTCATGGGATGATAATTCTGCTTGTCGTATAACCGGTTGGCAGGTGTAACCAATGAATCGTTAATGACAGCAACTTTAGCTGCTATAAAACCGAAATAAAAACGGTAGGCAAGAACAAATATGGCGATTGCACCAACCAGCAAGGGCATTGCATTCATATCAAGTTTCTTTTAACAATTGCAAAGTAAAAAAGAAATTTTAACCTGCCAGGTTAATTTGAATTTTTATTTAATATTCATCAATGAAAAAGAATAAAACAAAATGAAATTTATAATGTTAATGTGATGAAGATAAAATTGAATCAAAAAAATTAATGAATATGGAACAAAAAAGTAATATTGTTGGCTGGTTTGAGATACCGGTCACAAACATGGAGAGAGCCATGAAGTTTTATGAAACAGTATATGGACATTAAATTGTCACGGAATCAAATGGGACCATTGGATATGGCATGGTTCCCATGGGATTGAGGAGGGTAAGGGTTCTGCAGGTTCACTGGTTTGCCATACGGATTTTTATAAACCCTCCATGAATGGAGTTCTTATCTACCTTACTACTCAAACAGGTGATCTGAACGATGAATTAAAACGAGTGGAAAAAGCAGGAGGTACAGTGATTCAGCCAAAGACTCTGATTGCCGAGGATTATGGTTATATGGCTCTATTTATTGATACAGAAGGGAACAGGATTGCATTGCATTCGAGGAAATAAACTTCAATTTCCATCTTTTCTCTTGGGACCAAACTACTCAGGAAATTCATCCGGCGGACCGAATTCAGGATTATGAATAAAGGAAGTATCAGAAAGCGTAAGCAAAAAAGCTTTAAGCTGATCTTTTTCAGTTGGTGTAAGTTGGTTCCTCCAGTCGAAATATGATGCATCAAAGGATCAATATAAGGAGACCAAACCAGCTGATGGCTGTAAAAGTTAATTACCTCATCCAGTGTATTAAATCTGCCATCGTGCATAAAAGGTGACCTGAATTCGATGTTCCGAAGAGTCGGTGCTTTATAAGCTCCTTTATTCATTGGATCTCCTGTAACCGAATACCTGTCAAAAGGATCGTCGAAAATAGTATCTTTCCCATTGTTATAAAATAAGTGTGTTGTAAATAATGGATTTCCCGCCGCTCCCATGACAATGGAAACAATCGGCACCTTCTTCGGTAGTGAATAAAACAAAGCCATTCAACTCAGATGCGGATAACTGAACTTCTCCTCGGAGGTATTTGTCAAATTTTGAATCTGCTGATATAAGTGTGCGGACGAATTGTGCAATAGCTTTTGATATTCTGTCCGCATTAACTTCTTCCGAACCAAATGCTTTTTTAAACATTTCCCTGTAACCCGGAATAGCACCGATCGTTTTTTCAACTGCCTGAATGGAACTATTAAATTCAGTAGGATCTGTTATAACAGCCAAAACATCCTGCTCGATGGAAGTTATACTTCCGTTCCATCCATATGTGCCCGGATTCCAAACCAAGTTGATAAGAGGCAACATGGCATGATGTGTTGGCGCACCATCGAGTCCAAAAGGATAGGGACGTGGCAGTCCGATAATAAATGAATTCTCCTGAATATGGCAACTTGAACACGACATATATTTGCCTTCATCAACCCTGCCGGCCAGGCGTCCATCATAAAACAAATACCTGCCCAACTCTATTCCTTCAACAGTCATTGGATTGTCAACCGGGATATTGAGGTTTGTGGGAAATCCATGTGGGACATCAATCGTGTAGGGAGTGGGCTCGTATTTTGGTATTAAATCAACTTCATCGTTGCTGTCGCAACTGGTTAAAATAAAAACTAAAAAAAATATAATATGGGAGACTTTTTTCATTTAAGCCGTTCAAAGGTTGCATTCCAGAGTTCAGTTGAGTCGTTTTTCGTGAGGGTGTAGTCAATATAAATCAGGGAATCATTAATATAGCCATGGCCCTGAAGACTAAAACTTGTCAATGAATCCGCCATTACCTGGTAAGGCAGTATTATAGTCGTATCACTTACTTGTGCAAAAACAGGAACGCCAAAGTCACAGGCAAAACTGCTGAATATCAATCCAAAGTTTATGGTTGAATCAACATTGGTAGCAATATCGTATTGACAGACAGCATTTGAAGGATAAACCCGGGTTTCCTGTAAAGAATAATTCCCGGAATAAATATCATCCCTCGTTGTAAACAGAAACCCACCGGGTGATTGGATTGGCTTCATTTCCTGCCTGATCTACCACATGATAGGTTACTGTATATTCCCCGATTTTGTCTTCATTTACCTGGTTATCGATATAAATATTTGACGAGATATTCCCATCGGTTTCATCTGTTGCGGTAGCGCCTGCATCATTATACACCGAATTCAGAATTGTGGACAATGAATCCTGACCATTAAGAGTAAGAATTGGGGGAACATCATCGTTTTTCTGACAAGCAAATAATATTACCGTACAAATAAAAAGTAGAACAGGATAATAAATCTTCATTTGTATTATTCAATTAATACTGAAAAAACATTGTGCCCATTTTCCGTGAGTGTCTGCATGGCTTCCTGGTTTTGCATAGTATAACTTCCCCATTCATCAAAATTATAAATATGAGGTTCCTTAAACCAGTTTTCGATGTTCATTGTAAGATTGATTTGTTTTTTTCCATCTTCAACCATCTCAAATGATGAGCCTGGCAAAGATACTCGGAAATCGTTATGAATATAGCCGATAATTGAATCGGGATAACTGTAATAAATTTGTCCGATTCCCAAATGACAGTTAAAGGGAGTAGTTTGAATTGTTTGACCTTCCTCAAGCCATTTTCCGTTTAGCTTCATATAATGATAGCCACCTCCCAGGTGCTCCGGCCAGAACATAAAACTTTCCGGTGGATTGACAAACATAAAAGAAATATTTTTTTCCTCTGAAATTCCGAATGTAAAGGATACAGAATCGTAATGGCCTGCGGAGATTTCGTCGTTTACTTCCCATGTTTGTGTTTCCGGAAGATCCGAATCAACGTAATGAATGTCTTTCCAATCATCGATCAATTGCGATGTGCCATCCTCTTTATAAAGGATAACATCCGAAATAAAATATTGAATTTCGCTTATCAGGTAAGGATTCCCTGCGGCATTTAAGTATTTAAGGGTATCAACTTCCAATGGATTGCCATCAACACTATGAGTAAAATGTATAATGATTTTTCCATTTCCTTTCGGATCTTCTTTACATGCATTAAGAAAAAAGATTAATAAAAATAACAGGTTTATTAATTTAAAAGTGGATAGCAAACCTTAAAAATACTATAACTGATCGGTTCATAGATATTTTTATTTCACCGTCTAAAATATTGAAGCAAGTTCAAAGATACCTAAATTAACTACATTGATTTGGATTTAGTACTTCAAAAAGCTATAAAAGTAGTTTTTGAATCAATTTTCTAAAAAAATACATTTGTATTTCATAAATTTAACGATTTTCATTTGAGTTGATTAGTTAGAAAACTATTATTTAAGTTATAAATAATTTTCATAAATGGTGTTTTTCTAATAGTTTATTTATGAAGGAATTGGGATTGCCTGAAATTTTATTTTCAAAAAAATTATTATTATTTTGTATCCTTTTGAACAAATCGGTGTATAAAAGCATTGTATAGTAATAAAAATTGAGCATTATATAGTTTAAAATAAAGCGTTATGTTGAAAATTCTACCTAAACTTTTCGTGGCTACCCTCTTCTTTCTAATGCTTTCATTTCTATCATTTGCTGACCAGCCGCCCGATCCGGGTGGAGGACCTGGAGGTGGAGATCCTGTTGGAGGTGGATCATCGCTAGCTGGTGGAATGACCTTCATGCTGATACTCTCATTTGGCTATAGTATCTGGAAATTTTACCACCAAAGACAAAAGCTTTTAGGGTAAAATAACAAAAATCCTGTTAGTTTTTATATTGTCAGCCAGGGAATTTCCCCGGGCTCATATTTTTTTATTTCCTGCAATTTTACTTGTGGCGAATAACCCCTGCTTTTCTTAAATTTTCTTAAACGCCTTTAATTTCTTATGGGTATAACCTTATTATTCATAATTTTGCAGCTCAATAAATTAAACTTAAGCATTTCGGTTTTATGAGTTACATCAAGTTTGATAAAAAGCAATTGGTAAATCTTGAATCATCTGTGCAAAAGGAGATCCTCCGATCGAACAGGGCAGGTTCCTATTTGAGTACTACCATTATAGGATGTAATACAAGGAAGTATCATGGTTTACTGGTTAGCTTGCAACCGCAAATCAACAACCATCATCACGTACTTTTATCTTCATTTGATGAAACCATAATCCAGCACGACACAGAATCTAACCTGGGTATTCATAAATATAGCGGAGATCTGTATGAGCCGGGTGGACACAAATACCTTCGGGAGTTTATATCGGATCCCATTCCCATACTTACTTATAATGTGGGTGGAGTTATTTTTAAGAAGGAAAGGGTTTTTGCTGAAAACGAAGACCGGATTTTGATTCGCTACACACTTGTTGATGCACACTCCCCAACCATTTTAAGATTTAAACCATTCCTTGCGTTTCGCAGCGTTCATTCTCTGAGTAAAGCCAATACCAATGTTAATACCAGCTATACCAAAGTGGCAAATGGAATCAGTGTAAGGCTTTATGAACCATACTCTTCTTTATATATGCAATTTTCAAAGGACGTCAATTACGTGCATGATCCGAAATGGTATTATGGTATTGAGTATTCAAAAGAAATGACAAGGGGTTATGATTTTAAGGAAGATCTGTTTGTCCCGGGCTATTTTGAAGTTGAAATAAAGAAGGGAGAAAGTATTGTTTTTTCCGGTGGACTTCAGGAAACTGATCCGGCAAAGTTAAACTCTCTTTTTAATAAAGAAGTTAAAACCCGTGTGCCCCGGGATAGTTATGAAAACTGCCTCATTAATGCTGCCCAGCAGTTTTTTATTCAGAAAGATAAGAAAATAGATATCATTGCCGGTTATCACTGGTTCGACATCAGTGGCAGGGACACCTTTATAGCTTTGCCCGGACTTGCTTTAACACAGAATAATACCGTTGCTTTTCTTAAAGCAATCGACACCATGGTCAGCAGACGTTGGGGTGCCTTTTTTCCGAATAGCAGGGTTAATGACGAATTTGTCTATAATTCGGTTGATGCCCCGCTATGGTTTTTCTGGGCCTTGCAGCAATATGTAATTTTTACAGGTGATCACGCCACCATTTGGAAAAAATACAAAAACGTAATGGCAACCATCCTGGAGGAATTCAGGAAGGGTACCTCGTTCGATGTACACATGCTCGATAATGGTTTGCTATGGGCGGGAACTGATAATGATGTCCTCACCTGGATGAATGTTCAGTTTGATCACAAACCCTTTATTAACCGCAGCGGACTTGCTGTTGAAATTAATGCACTGTGGTACAATGCCATCAATTTTTATACTGAACTTGCGCGGAAATACAGGAAAACAGAGGTAGTAAACGATTGGCAACCAGTGATTGATAAAATCAATGAATCGTTTTTGCCCACATTCTGGTCCGAAAAGCAAGGCTATCTGGCTGATGTTGTGAGAGGAGATTTTAAAGATTTCACTGTACGTCCAAACCAGGTATTTGCTGCTTCATTACCCTATCGGCCAATACCAGATGAAATCTGTCACAGTATTTTGGTTGTCATTGAAAAAGAGCTATTGACGCCAAGAGGATTACGCACACTTTCGCCAAATAATCCTGAATTATAAAGGAATTTATAAAGGTGATATCATTGCCCGCGATACAGCCTACCATCAGGGATCTGCATTCCCCTGGTTGCTTGGCGCTTTTGCTGAAGGGTATCTCAATATTCACGGAAAAGGAGGACTGGGGTTGATTAAGAAGTTATATAACGGATTTGAGGATGAAATGAGCCAGGCCGGAATAGGAACCATTTCTGAATTGTATTACGGCGATCCGCCGCACACTGGCAAGGGAGCTATTTCACAGGCCTGGAGTGTCGCTGAATTGCTAAGGATAAATCATTTAATAAAAAAGTACGAGTAAAACACTGCAATACACCATGAAAGTATTAATGTTCGGGTGGGAGTTCCCGCCACATATTACCGGAGGTTTAGGAACAGCTTGCTATGGTATGACCAAAGGTTTGCTTAAGCAAGGTGCTGAAGTTTTATTTGTCGTGCCCAAAGCCTATGGTGATGAGGATCAGCAAGCAGTGAGATTAATCAATGCAAGTGATGTATTTATTGATTTCCACGATATCGAATTCCTGAAATTTGCCAAGAATTTCACCTATCTCGAAGTGGGTTCCAATCTTGTTCCATATCTTGATCCTGAAGAGTTTAAGAAGATAACCCATGAAACAAAAAAAGAACAGAGGCTAAGAAAAAAATCGGTCTATGGCCGCAAGTATGAGTTTTCGGGGAAATATGGGCAGGACCTGATGGAAGAAGTTTCAAGGTATGCTTTAATCGGAGGAGCAATAGCTGCTCAACATGAATTTGATGTGATTCACGCTCACGATTGGCTAACCTATTATGCTGGGATAGCTGCACAAAAAGTCAGTGGCAAGCCGCTGGTTGTTCATATTCATGCTACGGAATTCGATCGGACGGGCGAGCATGTGAACAACATTGTGTATGACATTGAGCGCAACGGAATGATGGCCGCCGACCGTGTAATTGCAGTGAGCAATCTTACCCGGAAAATCGTAATCGAAAAGTACGGGATTAATGAGGAGAAAGTCTTTACAGTTCATAACGCAATTGATCCTCCGGAAAATCCTGAAATGCTCGCTGTGAATAAGGCTGTTAAAGAAAAAGTGGTTACTTTTTTAGGCCGGATCACCTTTCAAAAAGGTCCTGAATATTTTATTGAGGTTGCTCACAAGGTGCTTCAAAAAGACCGGAATGTCAGGTTTGTGATGGCTGGGTCAGGCGATATGCTGAATAAAATGATCCGAAGGGTAGCACAGCTGAAGATTGCTGATCGTTTCCACTTTACCGGATTTTTAAAGGGTGAAGCAGTCGATCGTATGTTTGCCCTCAGCGATGTTTTTGTCATGCCTTCGGTTTCCGAACCGTTTGGTCTTGTCCCTTTGGAGGCCATGCGCACCAACGTACCTGTTATCGTTTCCAAACAATCGGGAGTGGCTGAAGTTTTAAAACATGCCATTAAAGTTGATTTCTGGGACGTGGATGGTATGGCCGATGCCATTTATGGAATATTGCATTATAAAGCCTTATCAAAAATGTTCATTAAGTATGGCAAGGAGGAAGTAGATAATCTTAAATGGGAGAACGCGGCAGTAAAAATAATGGAGGTTTACAGGGGAGTTGCATTACAGCACATGACTTAAAAACACAGAAATACAAAAAATATTAAAAAGAGAGTTTTGAAAAAGAAATAGTAAAGTTATGAGATCAATCTGTTTATATTTCCAGGTTCATCAGCCATTCCGGCTGAGAACTTACCGGTTTTTCGATATGGGTGTGGACCACTATTATTATGACGATTTTCAGAATAAATCGCTCGTTCAAAAGATCGCCCAGAAATGCTATTTGCCAGCCAATAAGGTAATGCTTGAACTTATTAAAAAGCATGGTAAATCTTTCAATATTGCCTATTCTATTTCTGGGCTGGCACTGGAACAGTTTGAAACGTATGCACCTGAAGTCATTAATAGCTTTAAAGCGCTCGCAGCCACAGGAAATGTTGAGTTTTTAACCGAAACATATTCACATTCCCTGGCTTCATTGAGAAGCTACGATGAATTTAAAAGACAGGTTGACCAGCACAGCAGCAAAATAGAAGAGCTTTTTGGCGTAAAACCGGTTACTTTCAGAAATACTGAACTTGTTTATTCGGACGAAATTGGAGATATGGTAACCCGGATGGGTTACAATACCATTCTTACTGAAGGAGCAAAGCACATTCTTGGCTGGAGAAGTCCAAATTTTGTTTACAGGCATTCGACCAATCGTGATTTGAAATTGTTGTTGAAAAATTTCCGGTTAAGTGATGATATAGCATTTCGCTTTTCGAACCAGGGATGGAGCGAGTGGCCATTGACCGCAGAAAAGTATACCCTTTGGTTAAAAAACATTCCTAAAAAGCAACAGGTTGTGAACCTCTTTATCGATTACGAAACCTTTGGGGAGCACCAGTGGAAGGAATCAGGAATTTTTGAGTTTTTAAAAGCATTGCCGGGAACCGTTTTGAAAAAAACCGACTTTACTTTTTTAAAGCCAAAAGATGTTGCCGGTACCTATGAGGCTGTCGATAGTATTCACGTTCCTTACCCGATTTCGTGGGCCGATGAAGAACGTGACCTGACGGCATGGCTGGGAAATGAAATGCAGGATGAGGCGTTTAACAAACTCTATTCACAGGAAAATCTGGTGAAAGCATGTTCAGATACTGACATAAAACGCGACTGGAATTATCTTCAGGCGAGCGACCATTTTTATTATATGTGTACCAAGTGGTTCACCGATGGTGATGTGCATCGCTACTTTAACCCTTATCCTTCACCCTACGAAGCCTTTATCAATTATATGAATGTGCTTTCTGATTTTATGATCAGGGTAGAGGAAAACAGCAATCCCGATTTATTAGACAATTTAAAAGAAAAAGCTATGGATTTATTTGATTCAGCAAAAGAAAAGGCTAAGGAAGCCGCTAACAAAGCAAAGAAAAAAGCAGCCGCAACCGCCGGAAAAGTAAAATCAAAGGCAAAGGAAACAGTTGACAAAGCCAAAGGCAAGGCAAAAGAAGAATGGGACGAAGTGAAAGATTATACGCTGGATGATATTGCTAAAATGTCGAATGCGAAAGTGAAGGAACTGATCAACAGCGTTGACCTGAAAGAGCTTGCAGCAGCTATGAAAGATGCCGGTGATGAGGTCCGCAACAAGATTATTCCCAACATGACCAGGACCGTTAAAACTCAATTTGCACAATTCGAGGAAGAAGTTAAAAAAGTCAAAAAATCAGACCTGAAAGATTTAAAGAATAAAATTGAAAAAGAATTAAAGGATCTCTGGAAATAGCAATCAGGCAAGATATTTTCCCACAATCGGCATCCTTCTCCCCATGCCGAAAGCTTTAGGAGAAACCCGAAGGATAGGAGGGGTCTGGTAGCGTTTGTATTCATTTGTATTGACCATCTTCAGCACCCTGTAAACCGTGGCTTCATCAAAACCCATTCTGATCAGGTCGTTGGGGCCTTTTCGATGTTCTATATATTGGTATAAGATTTTATCCAGAATTTCATAATCCGGTAAAGAGTCAGAATCTTTCTGGTCAGGCCTTAATTCAGCCGATGGAGGTTTGATAATGGTGTTTTCAGGGATGACTTCTCTTTCACGGTTAATGTATCTTGCCAGCTCAAATACTTCAGTTTTGTAAACATCGCCCAGTAATGATAATCCGCCGTTCATGTCGCCATACAATGTTCCGTATCCAACTGCAGCCTCGCTTTTATTGGATGTATTCAGCAGGATAGATCCAAACTTATTGGACAGGGCCATAAGTATGGCGCCTCTCAACCTCGCCTGAATGTTTTCCTCGGTAATATCTGCAGGCAGGTCTTTAAAAACAGGTTTTAATGTCAGATTCATCACTTCGAATGAATTGTTAATAGGGATGATATCATAGGGTGATCCGAGATTCTGTAACAATTGCAGTGCATCAGCAAGTGAATGATCCGAAGAATAAGGCGAAGGCATCAGCACCGACCGGACATTTTCACTTCCCAGGGCCTCAGCAGCCAGAACAAGAGTGACTGCCGAATCTATTCCCCCCGATAAACCAAGAATGGCTTTTTTAAATCCAAGTTTTCCAAAGTAATTCTTAACTCCCATAACCAGTGCATCATGGATCAGGGCTATTTTGGAAGGGGGTTCAATATACCGGTTTGTCTTTGATTTTTTCTATCTCATGCAGGTCATAAATCCTGAAATCTTCATGAAAGTAAGTTAGCTCATCAGTGATCACACCGGATGAATTGATGACCATTGAACCACCGTCGAAGAGCAGTTCGGTTTGGGCCCCAACATGGTTCACATAAAACAAGGGAAGTTTATATTTTGCTACATTTTCAAGCAGTTTTTTCTTCCTTATTTCCGCCTGGTCGTAATGAAAAGGTGAGGCTGAAATGTTAATTATGATGTCAGGATCAAGCTTAAACAGCTCATCCATGGGATTGCTGCGGTATAAAAGATCATCACCAATATTCCAAAGGTCTTCACAAATTGTGATGGCAAGTTTTTTACCTTTAAGTTCTGCAAGGTTATATTCAATATTGGGCTCAAAATAACGGTACTCATCAAAGATGTCATAATTCGGAAGCAGCGATTTATGGTGCTGGGACATAATTTTTCCTTCTGACAGAAAATATGCTGAATTATACAAATCCTTGCCTTTTATCTCAGGATTTTTTGAAGGAGATCCGATAATGGCTGCTATCCCGACACATTCCTTAGAAATACGCTCGATGGAATCTTCACATTTATTAATAAAGTCATCGAATTCAAGAAAATCCCTCGGTGGATAACCCGTAATTGCCAGCTCGGCAAATACTACCAGGTCGGCATTCAGTTTTTTTGCCTTCCGGATTGAATCAATGACCTTTCGCTCATTGGCTTCAAAATTTCCGATATGATAATTGAGTTGTGCTAATGCAATCTTCATTTCCGGTAAAAAGGATGTTTATTAAAAAATAATTCCCACGTTTAACTGAAAACAATACAGGATACCATTTTGCTTGATGTCGGGGTAACGGGTATTATAATCAGTCAGAATATTCGTAAGTCCGTTATGAAAGGTTAATTCGAAAACCAGTGAAGTGGATTCATCCAGAAAATACTCCATCCCGGCGCCGACGATCAGCGATTCCTTAAACAATGCAATTTCATCCTTGATATCTTCTTCTGAAGTTGATGCTTCCCCATTATCCGGCTGGAATTCATCATCCGACTTAGCCCTGATATTAAAAGAAGTGCCAAATCCTATCTCGCCGAAATAAGCAGTTTTTCCAAATTTATTTGTCCTCATTTTCAGGGTTAACGGTATTTCAATGTAGCGGAGATGATAGGTTCGGTTCATCGTTCCCGGCACAGTATCCTTTACAAAGGGAAACTGAAGTTTTCCGTTCAGGTAATCCATGCTGAATCCGGTTTTAACGAAATAGTTTTCAGCAAGGGCAAAATCAGCCGTCAGCCCCCACGAAAATCCCATCACAGCTCCATCATTTTCATAACCTTCCGAATCGGGTGCAATCCATGCCAAATTAGGTGCAACTTTAAATCCAAATCTGAATGGCTTTTCCTGCGTGATTCCTTGCAATGCAATGATTGCACTAAACAACAACAGTACTATTTTAATTTTCATCAGGATTCTTTTTTATTGTTGGCAAAATTAACGATTTAAACCCGCATCATATATTTTAACTTTTTAAATTTCGACTGTGAAGGATTATATCTAAATTTGCTTTCCATAAACATTAAACTTTAATACAATGAAAAAAATCATTTTAGTTTCCTTCACATTATTAATCGCTTCATTTACTTATGCTCAGCTTGGTTTTGGAATAAAGGGAGGATGGACCATGAGTAAATTAACCACTGACTTTGATGATTATACTGAAGCTGCAAAATCAGGTTTTCAATTAGGCGCTTTTGTTCGTATAGGCGATAAACTCCATCTTCAGCCCGAGGCTTATTTTACGACAAAAAGCAGTGCACTGGAGTTTGACTTTACTCAGGTTGATCCGAATGATCCTGATAATACCATCACCAGTTCAGTTGAGCAAAATGTAAAACTGAGCTCCATTGATGTTCCGGTTATCGTTGGATTCAGGATTTTAAAACTTCCTACCCTTAAAGTTCATATTCAGGCGGGTCCGGTAGCGTCAATAGTAGTAAATAAGAGCTTTGATGTATCGCTTGATGGAGTTGATGCAGAGGATGATGACAGCCCCATCCTTGAAGACGACTTTAGTAATATCAACTGGGGTTTACAGTTTGGTGCAGGCGTTGACTTCCTTTTCCTTACGGCTGATATCAGGTATGAACTGGGCTTGAACAATATTTATGAAGCACCGGAAACGATGACCACTGATCCAACAATGAAAAACAATGTTTTCTTCATCAGTGTCGGCTGGAAGATAAAATAACCATTAATCCAATCTAAAAAGCCAGATAAATAAAATGCCACAAAAACACCAAAGCACCAAAACCCACAAAACTGAAAATATTAACAAGCTATTTTTAGTGAAATTTTGTGGTTTAGTAATTTGGTGGCTAAAATTAAATTTTCGGATTGAGCTCAATCTGTGTATGATAATATAAACCGGTTTCGAAATGTCAATTAGTTTTAATTGGCAATTTTTTATGAATCTCAGAAATATGAAATTTCAATTCATTAAATTACTTCCATTAATTATCCTGGCGTTATTTTCATGCAGTCGCAGTGCTGACCGCCGCAATTCAGATGTAAGTGATATCAAAATCGAAAAGGTAAAGATCGCCAGGTACGAACAGGCATTATTCAGTATTGATAAGACAAATCTGAAAACCGAACTTGAAAAATTACAACCTGTCTACCCTATGTTTCTCGATGGCGATCTGAATGATTCTTCGAATCTGAAAAGGATAAGCGATTACCTGAACGACACACTTCTGATTTCTGTTTTTAAAGATTGTCAGCAACGTTGGCCTGATATTTCCATACTGGAATCTGAGCTAACCGAAGCTTTCAGGCATTACAAATATTACTATCCCGATAAAAAGCTGCCCGATGTGTACACCTATATCAGTGGTTTTGACTATGAATACCCTGTTCAGTATTTTGACGATCACCTGCTCATTGCCATTGATTTGTATTTGGGTGCTGATTACCCGCGTTACAAAAAACTGGGCCTTGCTAATTATATTTTAAAACGATTCGATAAGGAATACCTTATACGTGATTGCATGCTCACCATGGCCCGAACAGAAACCGATCTCGTAAAGGGAGGTACTGTTTTACTCAACCTCATGATCAGGGAGGGTAAGCTGATATGGTTCACAGGAATTTTGTTACCCGATTTGTCTGAATCCGTTTTGCTGGATTATACCGAATCTCAATGGCAGTGGGCGAAAAAGGGAGAATCAACGGTGTGGGCATTCCTTATCGAAAACGAAATGCTCTATACCAGCGAAATGCAGCCCGTTCAGAAATTCTTAGGCGATGCTCCCTTCACCTCCTATTTCGGAGCAGAATCACCACCAGAGCTTGGCACCTTTATTGGCTGGAAGATTATCACCTCATATATGAACCGACATCCTGATATAACCGTTGAAGAGCTGATGAAAAACTACAATGCCCAGGAAATCCTGAATCAATCAGGGTATAAGCCGAAGTTGTAAAAGTCAATTCATTGATTATTGAATTATTTTCATTTTGTCGTCACAAACATTTTTTCTACTTTTAGCCAATGTAAATTAATTGCTAGTCGATGCTGATCAAGACCTACGGAAGTACCATCATTGGGATTGATGCCATAACCATCACAGTGGAGGTTAACGTGGCCCGCGGAGTGAAGTATTACCTTGTCGGACTGCCCGACAACGCAGTCAAGGAAAGCCAGCAAAGGATTCAGGCTGCCCTGGCGAATAATGGTTACCGCTGGCCCGGTAAAAGCATTACCGTCAACATGGCCCCTGCCGATCTCAAAAAGGAAGGATCGTCATACGATCTCACCATTGCCATCGGTATTCTCGCTGCATCCGACCAGATCAGCAAGGAAAGGGTAGGAGAGTACATTATTATGGGTGAGCTTTCACTCGATGGCGGCTTGCAACCCATCAAAGGCGCTTTGCCCATCGCCATCGAAGCCCGCAAGAAGGGATTCAAAGGTTTTATCCTGCCTAAGCAAAATGCAAGGGAAGCTGCTATTGTAAGCGGATTGGAGGTACTTGGTGTGGAGAATATTAACGAAGTGATCGAATATTTCAACGGCAAACTAACCATTGAACCCACAATAGTAAATACCCGTGAAGAATTCTATTCAAGCCTGAACCTTTACGAATTTGACTTTTCGGATGTAAAAGGGCAGGAGAACATCAAGCGTGCGTTGGAAATTGCAGCAGCCGGCGGTCACAACGTCATCCTCATCGGTCCGCCCGGTGCTGGTAAAACGATGCTTGCCAAGCGGCTCCCTTCCATTCTTCCTCCTTTGAATCTTCATGAAGCGCTTGAAACCACCAAGATACATTCGGTTTCCGGAAAACTATCAAAAGATACTGCATTGATCTCCGTCAGGCCTTTCCGTTCGCCTCACCATACCATTAGTGATGCAGGTTTGGTTGGTGGAGGAACATTTCCTCATCCCGGCGAAATTTCACTGGCACACAATGGAGTCCTTTTTCTTGATGAGCTTCCTGAATTTAAAAGAACGGTTCTCGAAGTGATGCGGCAACCGATGGAAGACAGGATCGTAACGATTTCACGAGCCAGGCTAACGGTTGAATTTCCCGCGAGTTTTATGCTGGTAGCCAGCATGAATCCCTGCCCTTGCGGCTATTACAACCATCCTGACAAGGATTGTTCATGTGCTCCGGGGATTGTTCAGCGATACCTGAACAGGATTTCAGGTCCGCTGCTCGATAGAATTGATATTCATGTAGAAGTAGTTCCTGTTCCCTTCAGGGAATTATCCGATGACCGCAAAAGCGAAAAAAGTGAAGTGATCAGGGAAAGAGTTGTTGCAGCAAGAAAGATCCAGGAGAAAAGGTACGAGAGCTCAAAAGGTATTTATTGCAATGCGCAAATGACATCGAAACAACTCCGGCAAATCTGCAGGCTAAATGAAACGGGTAATGTCCTGCTGAAAAATGCAATGGAAAAATTGAGTCTCTCTGCCCGTGCTTACGACCGAATTTTAAAAGTCGCCCGCACCATTGCCGACCTTGATAAAGTGAAGATATTAAAACCGAGCACCTTGCCGAAGCCATTCAATACCGGAGTTTGGACAGGGAGAATTGGGGAGGGTGAAGGCAAGATACAAGATTTATGATGTATGAAATCAGATGTTTGATTTATATATAGGAGGCATACAACTTATGGCTCTTTCGGATTTGTAATCCGAAAGGTTTGAGTATCAGAATTTCAAATCCAATTCTATTAGGATCGGGATTACAAATCCCGATCAGCAAGAGTTGTAAATAATCTATTTAAATTATTAAAAGTTCTTTGATAAATGGTGCATAAACCATCAATAACTGTATACTAATTGGTCTACAAGCCTCAGTAAGAACCAACATGCCAACCGGTAAACCAATTGTAAAGTTTATTTATCCAATCTTTTCACCTTTTACTTACTTTTGTCTGAGTGCTGTTCGTTAAAAAAATATAATCATGCAAAACCTTAAAACTATTATTAGTCTGATATTTCTATCGGTTACAATAAATACATTTTCCCAGATTATACACCACGAATTATATGTTAAACTGAGCATTAAGGATAAATCAATAGAAGTTGTTGATTCTGTTACGATACCCAAAGAGATCATAAAGGATATGAGCTTTATAGCATTTTCGTTAAACAAGAACCTGACACCAGAATCAATTGATAATTCTATTGCCATCACTAAAATACCAGAGGATAATACTGAAGCGATTTTCAATAAATACACCATCGGAATTACCAATCAAGTGAAGGAAGATTTGTTATTTCCCATAAAATATTCCGGTATCGATCACAGAAGAAATTTCATCCGGAGCTGCAGAATATGCAAGGGGTTTCAGCGAAACCAACGGGATAATAAGTGATTCCGGCGTTTACCTTGCCGGTTCAACTTTCTGGGTTCCTTCTTTTGATGCACCGCTGCTGTCATTCAATCTGACTGTTACACTCAGGAGCGACTGGAATGTTGTATCCCAGGGCGACAGGATTATTAATGAGATTTCTGGCAATAACAGAATCGTAAAATACCAATGCAAAAATCCAACAGAAGAAGTTTATCTTATTTCAGCTGCCTGGACAGAATATGAAAAAAAAGCCGGGGATGTTCTTGTTCAGGCATTTCTCAGGACCCCTGACTCAGCGCTTGCCAGCAGATATCTCGATGCAACTTCGGGATATTTAAATATGTATGTCGAACCTGATCGGGCCATATCCTTATAGTAAATTTGCGCTGGTCGAAAATTTCTGGGAAACCGGTTACGGAATGCCTTCGTTTACGCTGCTTGGTGAAAAAATAATTCGCTTTCCATGGATACTGAGTACATCTTATCCGCACGAATTATTGCACAACTGGTGGGGCAATTCAGTGTATGTTGATTTTGAAAAAGGCAACTGGTGCGAAGGACTAACTGCGTATATGGCTGATCACTTATTGAAAGAACAATCCGGGCAGGGAGCGGAATACAGGCGCACAACCCTGCAAAAGTTCACTGATTATGTAAATGCCGAAAATGATTTTCCTGTGATTGAATTCCGGTCAAGGAATAATGCTGCTGAAGAGGCCATTGGTTATGGGAAATGTTTGATGTTTAACCACATGTTACGGAAAATGATGGGCGACGATAACTTTATTAAAGCGTATCAGTCGTTTTATAAGGACAATATTTATAAAATTTCAACCTTCGATGATATTCTGGAATCGTTTCAGAAATTTTCATCAACAGACCTGAAACCTGTGTTCGATCAGTGGCTGATGCGAAAAGGCGCTCCTTCTTTTAAATTATCAGATGTTCGTACTGAAAAAGTTGAAGATAGATTTAATCTGCATTTCACTTTGTCTCAAACCCAGGAGGAAGATATATTTATGCTGGATATTCCGGTTGCCATTTATCTTGAAAACAAAGTGGAACTTATTACAGTAACTTCTGATAAAAGGAACCAATTCTTATACTTTCCTTTCTCATCTGAACCTGTAAAAATTGAGGTTGACCCGCAGTTTGATGTTTTTCGAATATTGGATAAAGCAGAAGTGCCTCCTTCCACTGTCTCAGATTTTTGGAAGTTCAGAGGGAATGATCATCCTTCCCAAAAGCAGTCCTTTTCTTGAGGAATACTAAATCTTGCTGAAACCTGGAAGGCAAACACAGGAAGAGCAGGGAAAATCTCTCGAAATAGTATTTGATGAAGGGCTTGATAAAATACCGGAAAATAAATCAGCATGGGTAATTGGGTTTGAAAATAAATTTGCCGGTAAGTTTAATGTTCAAAAAGATTATCATGCAGCATTTGATTCTACGCAAACCGAACTTATAAATACCCTCACTTCTGAAGGTTCACTTGTTTATGCTATTCCTAATCCTGAAAATAATTCTTATACCATTGGATTTATAGGTACAAATGTTAAACAAGCCGTTCCTGGATTAGCAAGATTATTATCGCATTACGGCAAATACTCATTCCTTGGGTTTGAAGGCGAACGGCCAAATAATGTTTTAAAGGGTAATTTTCCGGCATTGAATTCACCACTATTTTATCCCATACCTTATGATGGTAAATATCTTGAAACAAATGCAACTATTAGAGCCTGCTAAAGCCCTGATTGAATAATTTGTTTTTTATAAGTTAAAACAAGGTATTTTTCTTTGTCTGAAACCACTCAACTCAGGAGTCTCGACATGGTAAACTGGGAAGGCCGGGATTTATGATTTATGATGTGCGATTTTTGATGTATGATGTGAGTATTAAACACAAATGATCACGAATCCTAAATCTAACATCTAATATCAAATATCAAACATCTGATATCTGCTTTTACTGTGCATTTCCGGCAAACCTTGAATAGCCTTTCATGATGCCCCTGGTGGATTGGGCTATGAAAGAAAGGATTTCATCCCTTTCGAATGAAGTTGGCATATTGGCCTCAATAAATCTTACTGCCTGCGATACATTATAACCTTTAATGATAGATGTGCCGGTAAATATCCTGTATCTCGATGATCTTTTCATTCGAAAAGCCGCGTCTGCCTTAAGCCGATCGAATTGACCCCTGCATACGAAAGAGGCTCCCGCGCTGCTTTGGTATAGGGTGGAACATCTTTTCGTACCAGCGACCCTCCTGAAACAAAAGCATAGGCACCGATTTTTACAAACTGGTGAACAGCAGTCAGACCGCTGAGTGTCGCATATTCTCCAATATTGATATGTCCGGCAAGGTTAACAGCATTGCCTAAAATAACCCTGTCTTCAAGATAGCAATCATGGGCAATATGGACGTATGCCATCAGGAGGCAATTCTTACCGATCACGGTTTTCCAGCTTTCCTTAGTCCCGCGGTTAATGGTAACAAATTCACGAACCGTTGTGTTGTCACCGATTTCGACAGTTGTATCTTCTCCGGCATATTTCAGATCCTGCGGAATGGCGCCGATAACTGCTCCGGGAAATATCTTGCAGTTGTTCCCGATGCGAACTCCTTCCATGATGGTTACGTTTGACCCGATCCAGGTTCCTTCGCCGACTTCGACATTTCTTTCAATATTTACAAAAGGCTCGATAACTGCATTCTTGGCTATCCTTGCCTGGGGATGAACGTATGCTAAAGGTTGATTCATTGTTTATTCAGCTTTGGATTCTATAATAGGTTTCTTTGAAATCTGCGCCAGCATTTCTCCTTCAATAACCGGTTTTCCGGCAACATAACCTGTTCCGCGCATGTGGCATAAGCCGCGCCTGATCGGCGACATTAACTCGAGGCTAAAGACAAGGGTATCTCCCGGAACCACCTTGTTTCTGAATTTGACATTGTCAATTTTCAGAAAGTATGTTGTGTAATTTTCCGGATCCTTATACTTTTTCAAGCCAAATATTCCCCCGGTCTGGGCCATGGCTTCAATCTGAAGAACGCCCGGCATTACCGGCTCATCAGGAAAGTGGCCAACAAAATATCCTTCATTCATCGTCACATTTTTCATCCCGATAACATGGTTTTCATCCATGTCCATAATTTTGTCGATCAGCAAAAACGGCGGACGGTGGGGAAGTATTTTTTTAATTTCGTTGATGTCGAAGAGCGGTTTTTTGTCAAGATCAAATGGCGGCTTGAACCTGTTTTTTTCTTTTTCCACAATATGTTTTTTAATTAATTTGGCAAATTCTATATTTGTTGAATGACCGGGTTTTTTAGCAATAATGTGTGCCTTTAATGACATGCCAATAAGCGAAATATCACCGATTACATCCAGCAATTTGTGACGGGCGGGTTCATTTTCAAAGTGCAGGTCAAGGTTGTTGAGGATACCTTTATTCAAAACTTTCACAGAAGGTTTATTGAACAACTTGGCAAGACGGTCGAGCTCGCCCTGTGAAATGATCCTGTTGACAAAAACAATTGCATTGCTCAGGTCCCCTCCCTTTATCAGGTTGTTGGTTAAAAGGTATTCGAGTTCGTGAAGAAAAACAAAAGTCCTGCAATTGGCTATTTCCTTCGTAAAATTGCTGATCTTATCCAGTGATGCATGCTGGGTTGAAAGTACTTCCGTTTCAAAATCAATCATGACCGACAGCCGGTATTCATCAGAAGGGATGGCGATCATTTCAGCTTTTTTCTCTTTGTCGTAAAAGGTAATGATTTCATCCAATACAAAGCATTTTTTCTGAGCCGATTGTTCCACTGTGCCTGCTTTTAAAAGGGCTTCGGTAAAGTACCTCGATGAACCATCAAGTATGGGAATTTCAAAATTATCAATTTCAATCAGTGCATTATCAATTTCCAGCCCGGTAAGAGCAGCCATCACATGTTCAACCGTATTGACCATGACGCCATCAATACCGATTGTAGTTCCCCTGTTGGTATCGACTACGTATGAGCAATCAGCTTTAATAACAGGCTGGTTTTCGAGGTCAACCCTCTTAAACTGAACCCCGAAATTTTCAGGTGCCGGATTAAAACGAAGGCTTACATCTACTCCTGTATGCAGCCCTTTTCCTGAAACCGATACAGGTGCGGCTATTGTCTTTTGTTTATCTCCCATAATCAGGGCGCAAAGATAGAAATATTTTTCCTGAGGGTCTAAAAAGCAAAAAACTAAAAACCAATAAATTAACCCACTGCTTTTTAGGTAAGAAATTGATATGAGTGGATACATATTTTGCAAGGGAAGTAAGTAGTTATTTCTCATTCAATCGTTTTTCCAGCTCGTCGAGTTTGTTTTTAATTTCACTGAGGTTTCTGAAATGAATGTAAGATTTGCGGTATTTCCCGATTTCAAAAGCCGGAGATCCCTGAACAATTTCACCATTATTGGCAATGCTCTTTCCGACGCCTGATTGAGCAGCCACCTTTACATCATCGGCGATGGAAATATGGCCAATCACACCAACCTGACCACCCAACATACAATTTTTTCCTATTCTGGTGGAGCCGGATATCCCGGTTTGTGCTATAATAACTGAATTTTCTCCGATCTCAACATTATGAGCAATCTGCACAAGGTTATCAATTTTTGCTCCCTTGCGGATGATGGTTGATCCAAGCGTAGCCCTGTCGATAGTTGTATTTGATCCGATTTCAACCTGGTCTTCAATGATGACATTTCCTATTTGCGAAATTTTCATATAGTTTTTATCATCCTGCTGTGCGAAACCGAAACCATCACTTCCCACGACAACGCCGGCATGAAGAATGCAATCGCTGCCAATGACATTATCTGAATAGATTTTTACGCCTGCAAACAGGGTGGTGTTATTTCCAATCCTCACATTTTCTCCTACAAAAACCTGCGGATATATTTTCGAATTATCACCGATAACCGCCCCTTCACCAATCACAGCAAACTCTCCAATATACACATTGTTGACCTATTTTTGCAGAAGCCGGGATATGGGCCTTTTCAGAAATTCCTGATTTATTCAGCTTTATCTGGTTGTAAACCTCCAGCAATTTAGCAAATGAGGTATAAGCATTTTCCACCCTGATGAGGGTAGTTTTAACAGGTCTTTCTGCCTTGAAGTCGTCGTTGACCAGCACAATTGATGCTTCTGTATCATAAATGTACTGGGAATATTTTGGATTGGCTAAAAAACTGAGGGTTCCTTTTTTCCCTTCTTCAATTTTTGAAACATAACTGATCGTTATGTTAGGGTCTCCTTCAACTTTTCCTTTTAAAATTTCTGCTATCTGGTTCGCTGAAAACTCCATTATTGATAATTTTTTGATAGGTTACAAAATTAATTAATTGTGAGCAAGGTGTAAACAATATAGTTGTCATTTATCAACATCCTTCGGGTAGCAAATGAAATGCTTAATGATGGCTTTTGAATGGACACTGGCATCCATTTGGTCGGAGGCTTCAGCAAGGTCGATTATTTTACCAGATTTGGTCCGGATAAGAATTTTGTCTGAATCCAGGTTATAGGCATAATTTGAAGTAGTATCGCTGTAAAAAAAATACTCCAGTTCATCCTCCCGGAGGTTGTATTTATCAATGATTTGGGACTTAATCTCCTCAATAAAAAAATACTCAAAGGGTTCAGCCTGAATTTGGCATTTGAATAATCTTCGTTCCGAAAGATTCCGGCATAAGGTGGAAAGAATTTTATCATTGTGCGTTTTCCAGACTTTAATAGAAGTGAAAATATCAAAGTCGTCAAGCTGTGAAAATTGACTGATGCTTTCCGGATCTGCATTGAAATCGACTGTTGCTGTTGTAATTTAAAAAAAACCTGAGGGCCGGAGTGCAAAATAAATCTGTCCCGTTTCAAAGCAAGGAACCTGGCCCGTTTGAGGATTTTTGTCAGCATGTTTTCGGCAGAAAGAACGGTTTTGTGAAGATAAACCTGCCAGTACATAATCCTTCTTGCAACAATAAACTTCTCCAGAGAGTAAATTCCTTTAGCTTCGACAACCAGGTTATCTCCGTCAACATCAAGCATCTTGATTATCCGTTCAGTGCCAATTACTCCTTCTGAAACTCCGGTAAAAAAACTATCGCGTTTCAGGTAATCCAGCCTGTCCATGTCCAGTTGGCTGGAGACTAGCTGGCTCAGAAAACTCTTTTTATAATTATGGTTAAAAATGTCGATACCCATCTTTAGATTGTTACCGAACTCATCATTTAGCCTGACCATAAAGATGCTGGAAATTTCTTCATGATTTGTTTTCTGAACGATTGAATTTTCCAAGGCGTGCGAAAATGGGCCGTGGCCGATATCGTGAAGTAAAATGGCGATCAAGGCTGCTTCTTCCTCTTCGTGGCTGATCTTGTGTCCCTTTGCTTTCAGTGTTGTCAGAGCTTCCTGCATTAAGTGCATGGCTCCGATTGAATGCTGAAAACGGGTATGCAAAGCGCCCGGATAAACGAGATGTGTCAATCCCAGTTGTTTGATCCTTCGTAAACGTTGAAAATAGGGATGCTCGATCAGGTCGAAAATAAGATTTCCCGGAATGTCAATAAACCCATAAACTGGGTCATTAATGATTTTTCTTTTATTTATTGGTTGACGGGACAAAACTTCTTTTTATGCAAAAATAAATAAATGAACCGATTAACTTCAAATCATTTTGAAAAAATGGTGGTTTTCTGCCATATTTTTTTTCAGTGGTTTTCTGCCAGATATATTACATTAATGAAACTTAATTTTACCGGCGAAGAATTGATAATGGATAAACATAAAAAATACACCTGCTTCTGTAAAAAAAAACGGCAATGATTAATAAAAAGGAAAATAATGTGAATGAATCGATATCTGAAATGACCAAAACCAGATAGAACGGAAGGAACCTTAATTTTTCTTAAATCACAGCCAAAAAGGCTGTGATTTT
The DNA here is from genome assembly GCA_963705185.1 of uncultured Bacteroidales bacterium. Taxonomy (GTDB): domain Bacteria; phylum Bacteroidota; class Bacteroidia; order Bacteroidales; family JAADJA01; genus JAADJA01. The sequence goes on along the minus strand of CAVPJF010000026.1, from coordinate 109,956 downwards.
TTTATTACAATAAAAAACCAATTTTTACATTATTAATGGGTGTTTAACTTTTCTAAACCGGTTTCTTTGATAAATAATACAATAATAATTCACAACAAAGATTAATTTTACCTGTTCAGTTGAAAATGGTAAACATTAATAATTCTTTAACCCGTTAAACAAATATTATGGATAAAGTGAGAATACTGTGGGTAGATGATGAAATTGATATGTTAAAACCTCATATATTATTTCTGGAACAAAAAGGTTATCATGTAGATACTACGAACAATGGCGCCGAAGCACTTGAAATGGTTGCCAAACATACCTATGATATCGTTTTTTTGGATGAACAAATGCCAGGACTCTCTGGTATTGAAACCCTGGAAAAGATGAAAGATGAATATCCGGGACTTCCTGTTGTTATGATTACCAAAAGTGAAGAGGAAACAATTATGGAGGAAGCTATTGGTTCGAAAATTTCGGATTATCTTATCAAACCTGTAAACCCAAAACAAATTTTGCTCAGCCTCAAGAAAATACTTGAGGAGAAAAAATTGGTGAGCGACAAAACAACCATGCAATACCAGCAGGAATTCAGTCCGCTGGGTATGAGAATTTCGGGCGATCTCGATCATAACGAATGGGCAGATGTTTATAAAAGGCTTGTCAGGTGGGAACTGGAACTTGAAAAATCAACCGACTCAGGCATTAAAGAAATACTTAACATGCAGAAGCTTGAGGCAAGCAAGATATTTGCAAAGTATATCGAAAACAATTATATCGACTGGTTAAGTGGAAAAACAAATGACCGGCCTGTTCTATCCCATACGCTGTTTAAAGAGAAGCTTATTCCCAAACTAAATAATGAGAGACCTTTGTTTTTAATACTGATCGATAATCTTCGCTACGACCAGTGGAAGGTGATCCAACCGAGCATTGAGCAAAGTTACAGGATTGTGAACGACCAGATCTTTTACAGTATTCTTCCTACTGTAACCCAATACGCCCGTAATGCCATGTTCTCGGGGCTAATGCCATTGGAAATCCAGCGAAAATATCCGCAATTTTGGATCGGAGAAGATGAAGAAGGAACCAAAAACCAGTTCGAGGATAAACTCATGGAGGAGCAGCTGAAGCGGTTTGGTAAAAATGTGAAAATGAGTTATACCAAGGTGTTGAACCTTGGCGTTGGTAAAAAGCTGTTGGATAGTCTACCGAATTTGATGGGCAATAACCTGAACATTATCGTCTATAATTTTGTCGATATGCTTTCGCATGCCCGGACTGAAATGGAGATCATACGTGAACTTGCAGATGATGAGCCGGCTTATCGCTCATTGACAGTTTCGTGGTTTGAGCATTCCCCTTTAAAAGATATTATCGAATATCTCGGAGAAAAGCAAGCCGATTTGATCATCACAACCGATCATGGATCAGTAAGAGTTAACGATCCTGTGAAAGTGCTTGGCGACAGAAATACAAATACCAATCTAAGGTATAAAACCGGAAAAGCCTTACAGTTTAATCCGAAAGAGGTTTTTGAAGTAAAAAATCCAAATGAAATTTTCCTTTCGAAAGTGAATGTCAGTTCATCCTTTATTTTCTGCAAGCGAAATGATTTCTTTGCCTATCCTAACAATTACAACTATTACGTCAATTATTATAAAAATACTTTCCAGCATGGTGGTATTTCAATGGAAGAAATGATGATCCCATATATTGAATTGAAGCCAAGATAAATTTAAAAACCATCAATTTTTGTAAATGATCTTAAATAGATTCATTTATTTTTGATGCAGTTTTGCATGTATAGTATGGATGAAGTTGTCACGATCAAAGGTTGTTTGTAAAAATGAAGACGACCTCAGGTCTGCTGCTGAATTATTGCTAAATACATTTCCAAAGCACAGATTTTTTGCATTTTATGGTGAAATGGGAGCAGGTAAAACTACTTTTATTAAAATCATTTGCGAAGCGCTCCGGGCCATTGACATTGCTAACAGCCCGTCTTTTTCAATTGTTAATGTTTATAAGACTAAAAATTTCAACGAAATTTATCACTTTGATTTTTACAGGATCAAATCGCTGGAAGAGGTTTACGATATCGGATATGAAGATTATTTTTATAGCGATTCCTATTGTTTCGCTGAATGGCCTGAAAAAATCGAAAGCCTTTTACCGGAAAAAAATGTGAAAGTCTTTATCGATGTTGATCATTCAGATGGGTCAAGGATAATAAAGTTCTGAACTTCCAAAAAACGCTTTCGATAATTTTTCTTTGTGAAATTCTCAATTTAATAGTACTTTTAGAGCTTTAAAAGTAACTGCTTTCATATGAACACTGAACATCCCGGTTTCTATAAATTCTCGAATGCCGAAAAGTTATTGCCACAGGAGGAAATACTCGAAACGAACCGGATTAAAAGCAGCTTGACAATTGGGGTTCCAAAAGAAATCTCTTTCCAGGAATGCCGTATACCATTGGTTCCGCAGGCTGTCGGACTTCTCATTGCAAATGGTCACCAGGTTTTGATAGAATCAGATGCCGGGAAAGCTGCCCATTTTTCCGACAAAGATTTTAGTGAAGTAGGCGCTCAGGTTTTATACAGCAGCGAGGAAGTTTACAAGGCAGATATCATAATTAAAATTGCACCGCCATCTGTTGAAGAGATAAATTTATTAAAATCAAGACAAACATTATTTTCATCGCTTCATTTATCGGGACAGAACCGGGAGTATTTCGAAAAACTCTCCATGAAAAAGATGACAGCCATTGCTTATGAATTTATTAAGGATAAGACCGGAATATTTCCGGTATTAAGAGCAATGAGTGAAATCGCCGGAACAGCTTCCATTTTTATTGCATCTGAATACCTTGCCGATGAAGAGTATGGCATGGGAAATCTTTTCGGTGGTTTTCCGGGAATTCCTCCTACCGAAGTAGTCATTATTGGAGCAGGAACAGTTGCTGAATATGCCGCCAGGGTAGCCTTGGGTTCAGGTGCCCTGGTAAAAGTTTTTGATAATAACATTTACAAGCTCAGAAGGCTACAGGATTCTTTGAATGCGAGGGTATTTACTTCGATAATTCAGCCCAAAATCCTGATGAGAGCGTTAAAAACTGCAGATGTCGCAATAGGAGCAATACACTCAGGTGAAGGCATTACACCTATCATTGTAACTGAGGATATGGTGATGCAGATGAAGTATGGTTCTGTGATCATTGATGTTAGCATTGATCAGGGAGGTTGTTTCGAAACTTCAGAAATCACCAATCACAATAATCCCGGTCTTTAAGAAATTTGACATTACTCATTATTGTGTTCCTAATATCGCCTCAAGTGTTCCTCATACTGCATCGTATGCATTAAGTAATTTTTTCACCCCAATCCTTCTCAGAATAGGCGAAACCGGAGGTATTGAAAACATGATTAAAATGGATTATGTGCTTCGGCAGGGAGTCTACTTCTTTAACGGTACATTGACAAAACCTTTTATCGGCGAATATTTTACGCTGCCCTATCAGGATATTGAATTGCTGATGGCTGCAATGAGATAACACCTGCTATTTTGAGGTTATAACTTCCATTCTTCTTCCACGTCCCAATTGGCTCTGATTATGATTTCCTTCAGGAAATAACCTTACTGGTTCAGGTTGCAATTTATAAATATAATCACCGGTATCCCATTTCCCGTTATTGTTTAAGTCGTCGATGATTTTTAAAGTATATTTACCAGGGATTAAATAGGTAAAGGGTAGCCGTTCGGTTTTGTTTAATTGAGCTTCACGGATAACTTTGTCACCCGAAATTATTTGAACAATATGATTCACTCCAGTACTTGATAATTCAACATTGATGTACAAATTTCCGTAATCTTCGGGAGATTTGGAATTGAATTTTATCAAAATAGAATCATTCGTTTGATTATGTATATCAATAAAAGTACTATCCCCAATCAGCAAAGAATAAGAAGTGGATTTTTTCCATTTGTGTTCAATTTTAATTTTGCGGTTGACAGAATCAACATAGGAATAATTTACTTCGATGGGGATTGTATCATTTTCATAAAGGTAGATCCCTGAAGTTTCAATTGCCATGCAAAGGATAACCAAATGTAAGTATGAGCGGCTTGTTCAGATCGATAAAATTACTTTTGATGTTATTTGTAATTACTGTTTTTTGCAAACCCGCATCTTCAGAAACTGATTTTTTACCTTTGCTTTTCTTAAAAAGGGCTATTTTAATTGTATCCAGAATCACGTTATCTTCACTGATTTCCAGTTTCAATGAGTCTTGACCTAATTCTTTTACCCAACAGGTAATGGTGTCCTTCGTAGGATTGTGCTCAATAATTGCCCAACTCTCAACAGCATTAAGGTTCAGTGGCCTGATGAACAAACGGTTTATTGGCCGTTTAAAAACAAAACTAATTTGGTTTCTTTTTGGCACTGTTGTTTTAAGAAGCTTCTGAACAGAATCAATTTCCTGGAAAATGGCTAATTTAAGAATACTTGAAGGGACATACTGAGGCACAAATTTCTTTGTTATCCCTGAATCTTTCTCAATGGAATCAATTTACTATTGGCGGTATGTAGATTGGAACAATCGTGTCATTGATGAATCCTATTAATTCGCTGGGTTGATCATATATCATATTCCCATTCATGTCGCTTAAAGCGAAAATTTTATACGGTTGATCTGCAAGGTTTTTTAATGAGAAATTGCCTGATTCATCAGTTTTGGTCATATAGTAAGGCCTTACAAAATAGGGAAGTGAATCAAATACAATGGTATCGTTATTATTGGTATACAACATGATATTCACGTTTTTTACAGGCGTGAGGTCAAAGGCATTATAAACCTGGCCATCGATGGATAAGGAATCAATCACATCTCCTGTTGAAAAAATGAACTGAAAATTTTCCAATGGATTGTTTTCAGTGAGATCAACAATGGCACTTCCAAAAAATATGTTATAGGTAGTATTTCCCTTAAGCTCATCCTGGATATCAATTACCAGCGATTTCCCTTTTAATTTAAATTCGGGCATGATAGTCATGGGTGGAGAAATGATGACCTGGTTGTTAATATCCTTAAGCTGAATAAATTCATTGAAAGTAATTTTGATTTTTTCTGCATCAAAGTTACGACTGAAAATCGGTGGTTCGGATTTAACAAATTTTGGTGGCTCGGTATCCTTTGGTCCTCCAGAAGGTGTGACAGGATTGGCACATGACACCAAAAGATAACAGGCAGCCAGAAAATATATTCCGTTTGTGATTTTTTTAATCAATTCTTCAGAAACTAAAATATTAAAGAAATAATTGCTCGCTCAGGGCTTCAAAGGTATAACCTAATTTTGAAAAATGTTCCAGGTATTGAGGTAAAACATACAAAACCTTTTCTTTCGCCTTTAAATTGTTGTGAAAAACGATAATCGAACCACTTTTGGTATATTTGACTGATCTGGCGAGGCATTTCTCTTTGGTAACCTTTATTGTCAAAATCTCCTGGTAAAACGCTCCACAGGATTAAGTAATATTTTGATCTGAGTTTTTCAATTTGGTTTCGGGTAATTTTGCCGTAGGGAGGCCTGAAAAGTTTTGAATTGATAATCATATCGCACTTTTCTATGTCGTCATAAAACACATTAGCTGTAACGTAGTTGCCACGGATATGACTATAGGAATGGTTCCCTATGGAATGTCCCATCTCCCTTATCTTTTCAAGCAACTCCGGATGGTTAACCGCCTTGTTCCCCACACAGAAAAAAGTTGCTTTTGCATTAAATTTTTGAAGAATTTCGAGGACATCTGGTGTTACATCTATATCAGGTCCATCATCAAATGTGAGATAAATGGTTTTTTCCTTTCCTTTAATGTCGAAGATAACATTTTGGTAGAAGATTTTAATAATTCCAGGAGTTTTTACAAAGTACATTTTAATCTATGTCAAAAATATGTTCGTTTAGAGTTCAACCCTCCAGTTTTTATCAGCATACACCCTGCCCATTTGATGTAAAAACATCTGAAAATATCGAGTTCAAATTTAGTAAATAAATGAAGTAAACAATAATGACCATTATTGTTATTTGATCTCTTTTTTTTGGGATTGATCAAAAATTATTTAATTTTACCCCATCGAATCTAAGAAGTTAGATGGTTTTCAGGTCGTTACCCAACATACTTAATAACATTGAAAATAGACTAAATGTTGGTTTATAAAATAAGTAGTTAGGATGATTATTCATTTTTTTGTTTTGAACCGCTATAATGTTACTTAAAGTAGTGCGCCTGTACTTGCTATTTTTTGTTTTGTTTTCCCCTTTTCTTTTATCAGGTCAGGGCGAAAATTTCGTTTGGCAGGGAGGGAGCGGTAACTGGTCTGATACTTTGCATTGGTATTCTGAATCAGGCGGTATTCCTTCATCCATAGATAATGTAATTTTTAACGCCACTTCCTTCACTGACAAATATCAAACCGTAACCATTGATATTCCTGCTGAGTGCCACAATATGAATTGGAGCGCAACCTCCTTCGAGCCAATTCTGGCTGGCAGCGAAAGTTTGGAAATCGGCGGTTCCCTTACATTAGCTCCGGTACTAATCATTAATTTTACAGGAAATATTACTTTCACTGCAGCCCTGCCCAATCATTTTATTCAATCTGAAGGTCGGATTTTAAAATCTGATATTACATTTGACGGATCAGGTGTATGGAATCTTATAGATCAATTGGATGTCGGAGAAAAAAATATTTATTTCAACAAAGGCACACTAAATACCTGCGGTCAAAATGTAAATTGCGGATCCTTTCATTCAACTACCACTGAAAGCAGAGAAATGAATTTTGGCTTCTCTATCGTCAATGTTATTGGTTTAAATGGAATTTGGAATGTTAATAGCCAGTTAAATTTAAGCGCTGGAAACGGAACCATTCAGTTTAGCAATGCTAATTTTCTTTCACTAAATACATTTAATGGCGGTAGTCAGGATTATGGATCTGTAATTTTTATGAATGATGCCAACATCTCTGGAAATAATTCATACCAGGTTCTGTTTTTTAATGCCGGTCATCAATATCGGCTTGCAAGTGGAGAAACTCAGACCCTGAACGGAAATTTGGTTGCAAGGGGATGCTCCGGATTGATCAGTATTTATGCATCCGGTAACAATCAGGCAAACATTGCCAAAAACAATGGAAATATCAATGTTTCTTTCGTAAAACTGCATTCCATCAAAGGAAATCTCAGTGGGTCAAATGAATTCAATGCTTACAATTCCATCGATAAGGGAAATAACCAGGGCATAAATATTTACCCGGATAGCCGTGATATGTATTGGATTAATGGAACAGGAAACTGGTCGGATACTACCCATTGGAGTTCAACTCCAAATAATAATGATGCTGATTGCGTTCCGATTGGTTTCGACAATGTTTTTTTTAATGATGTTTCATTTAATGGCAGCGATTCAGTTAGGGTTGATATGAAAGAAATCAGCTGCAATAATATGACCTGGTCAGGTAATGCTGATCCGCTTTTTATTAACACCATATCTGTCCCTAGCTTGACCATTTATGGTTCACTGGAGTTTTCACCATACATGACCAATAAGTTCATGGGTCCGGTCTTTTTTGCTGATACCCTGGGAGGGAGGACCATAAAAACCTCGAACAAAGGATTTAATAAGGATATCGCTTTTGGTGGTGAAAACGGCGCCTGGACAATTATTGACAGCCTTAAAGTGGAAGGTATTATTACCCACTATCATGGTAATCTCAATACCAGTGATAATTTTTTGAGATGCCAGGCATTCCGGTCTGATTCCGCTTTTGTTAGATCTCTAAATTTGGGTGCATCTGAATTTGTAATTACTAATAATGTGAGCCCAAATTCATGGAGCCTGAATAACGAAAATCTCGATTTTAATGCAGGAACATCAATTGTTGAACTTAAAGCATCAAGTAGTTCTTTTTATAATTATGGTGGAGGTACCCTTGAATTTAATAATTTGTTATTTAGTGCAGGTATAGGAACAGCAAGGTTATCCACTAATTCTGATACGTATGCAGAGTTTCATAAAGTTACATTCTTAAGTAACGGAAGCATTATAAATAGTAATTCCTTTGATACATTGTCGTTTTCCCCGGGCAACTATTATGATCTTTCCCCCGGGTCAACCCAAACGATCAATTATGAAATTTTCCCAACAGGTGATTGTCAGGGACCGATACTATTGAAATCAGCAACAAATGGAACCCAGGCAAATATTTTTAAAGCCAATGATACAATTAGGGTGGTAAATACCTCTATTCGTGATATCAATGCAACAGGAGGGGCTTTTTATATTGCTGAAAATTCAGTAGACCTGGGTAACAACAATGGCTGGGATACCATTCTGGTTGCAGCACCCGGAAAATTATTCTGGGTAGATGGCGCCGGCGACTGGAATGATCAAAATCATTGGTCGCTTTCAAGCGGAGGAGAGGGTGGAGAATGCATTCCTACTCCTTATGATACTGTAATCTTTGACCATAACTCATTTAGTGATCTAGATCAGTTTACAAATATTAATCTCAATAATGCCTTTGCCCATAACATGGATTGGAGTGACGCCAATTTTATCCCTGAGTTTAAAAGTGCTAACAGCATCGCATACTTAAGGATTTATGGGTCATTAAAATTAAATCCTGCGATGGAATTCACTTTCCCGGGCTATATCTCTTTTGAATCATCCAATACAGGGGAAACCATCACAACTGAAAATATCAAATTCTATAATGTCAACAACAATGTCTATTTTGATGGAATCGGAGGCGAATGGACACTGACGGATAGCCTTCAGTTGGGTAATTCAGTTACCAACATGAATAATATTTATTATTGCAATGGCAACCTGAAAACAAATAACCAATACTTAGATTGTTATAGCTTCTACTCAATTATTACCAGTGAAAGAAATTTATCACTATCGAATTCAGAAATGCACATTTGTTATGAGTGGAATGTGGATGGGACAAATCTGAATTTGGCTGAAAATAATTCCCTCATTGAAATTGATTCTGGTGCTTTTATTCATAGAAACGGTAATTATTTTCCTTATAATGCGGTTCATTTCAATGCATTAAATAATCCGCAGTATTTATTATCGGATAATGCCGACTCTTTAATTTTTAGAGAGGTTATTTTCAATAGCAAGGATGGTAAAATGTATGGGAATTCAGGAAGTGTTTACTGTGATTATGCATCGTTTCAGGGGCAGGGACAAATTAATCAAACAGCCAATTCCAATATAAATGTTTATGTTTTTGATTCTCTATTGTTTCATTCAACGGGGGCAATTTTTGGAAATGATACTGTCAGGAAATATGTTGGATTTGACTCAACAGGAAACATTACAGGTAACGGGCAATACCAGAATGCCTATTTTTATAATGATGGCAATATAAACGGCAATAATATTTTTGATACAATAACCTTTAATCCCCCATATACTTACCAATTAGGAAGTCAAAACAAACAGACTATAAATGATCAGTTCAATATAAGAGGAAATAATTGTGAGTTTATCAAACTAAAACCTACCTCCGAGGCACAGGCTGAAGTTTATAAACCCACCGGTTCGGTTTATGGTGACTTTATTGAAATGACAAAAATCACGGCCACCGGGGAAGCATTATTTGATGCCGGCCAGTTCAGTAAAAATATCAACAACTCAAATGAAGGCTGGTTGTTCCATGATTCACTATTGAATTACAGTCTGGGACCTGATACTTCCATTCTTGAAGGAGAAACAATTTACATCTGTGCGGAGAATTTTAACGGCAGTTCAGGTACCACCTATGAGTGGCGCAATTGTTTAACCGGCGTTGTTATATCTGATGATTCCTGTTTGCTTGTTACTGAGCGGGGTTATTATTGCTTAACTGTTTATTATGATGAAGGACCAGGCTGTTTAAAACAGGATACGATCTTTATAGGTTGTTATCTTGATCTTCATATCGATACCACAAATGCTACCTGCAATGGATTTAATAACGGTGCCATTGAAATCGATATTGAAATAGGAGTGGGACCATTTGATATAAACTGGTATAATAACGGCACCTGGATTGGAGGTACGCAAAATATCTATAACTTAACCGCAGGCAATTATTATTTTACTATAGAAGATTCCCAGGGATGTATTTCAGGTGATACTGTTAAAATAAAAGAACCATTACCCCTTGCCATGAGTTACGAATGGAAAGATGCATGTTTTGATGTCGATAATGGGGAGATTAGTCTCGAGGTGTCCGGCGGAACTGAACCCTACCAGTATAATTGGTCGAATGGTGCAAACCTGCCTTTGTTAACGGGATTATCTCCAGGAGTATATGGCGTTTCCATTTCCGACCAGAACTCCTGCCCTCAACTTAAATGAAAACATAGTTATATCTGAATTGCCCGAATTAGAATTTGAGCTTGATGGAAGTGACCTGTTGTGCTATCAGGATGGTAGCGGGGTAATAGAATTGCTGAATTTAACAGGAGGAACAGGAAATTATGCAACTTTTCAATGGCTGAAAGATGGGCAGTATTATTCTGATTCAGAGGACCTGGATAACCTTCAGGTAGGTAATTATTCTTTAACAATCGTTGACGATTACGGATGCCTGGCAAGGGATAGCATTTTTATTGGTCAGCCAGATCCAATCATTCTGGAGGTAGTTGGTACAAACGGCACAACCAATCTTGGTTCAATCGACCTGACAGCAACAGGCGGAATACAACCCTATTCGTTTCTATGGAATACGGGAGCTATTACTGAAGACATTGATCCGCTTGGTGGAGGTCTTTATTACGTTGATGTCACAGATGGAAATTCATGCAAAGCCTCCGATAGTATATTCATCGAAGTGCATTTTCGTGTATATGCGCCAACCGCATTTAGTCCAAACAATGATGAACTCAACAATGAGTTTGTGATTTACGGATTAGGAACCGATCTGAAGGAATTCAATCTGAGAATTTTTAACCGATACGGGCAAACAGTTTTTGAAACAAACGATCCTGATGTCCATTGGAACGGCAGATTAAACAATACCGGACAGGATCTTCCCATTGAAGTTTACACATGGATTATAGAACTTTCTTATATCGGAGGGGAAAGGGTGATAGATAAGGGGAACGTATCTTTATTGAGATAAAAAAAGAGACTGTCTCAAAAGGTTAAAGAGTGTATCTCGCAAAGACCACAAAGAAATTCGCAAAAAACGCAAAGAGTTCGTTATCAAAAATTTAATCTTGGCGATCTTGGTATGGCTCTTAGCGTGTTTTGCGTGAAATAATACTTTTGAGTCTGCCTCTTAATAATTTTTACCAGCATTTAGTGTTTTGAAAGGTATTTGGCAACCCCATCATGCGACTCCTCCATCGCATCATCGCCAGGTTTCCAGTCAGCCGGGCAAACCTCGCCGTGTTCTTCATTAAATTGCAACGCATCTACCATCCTGAGTGCCTCGTCTACACTTGCGGCCAAGCGGCTTGTCATTGACTACCTGGTGGCGGACAACACCATGCTTGTCGATGAGGAATAATCCGCGGTATGCATCAGCTTCACCATCGAAAGTGGTTTGATCGGTTTCTTCGTCGTAATCGTACTCGCCTGCCAGAACATCGAAGTTAATAGCAATGGTCTTGGAGAGATCAGAAACCAGGGGATATTTTACGCCTTTAATACCGCCGTTCTTCACTTCGGTATTGAGCCATGCCCAATGGGTGTGCTTGGAGTCGACGGAACAACCTACGACAGCCACATCTCTTTTTTCAAATTCATGAAGTTTTTTCTGAAATGCCAGGATCTCGGTGGGGCATACAAAGGTAAAATCGAGTGGGTAAAAGAAGAATACCACGTATTTCTTACCAATATACTGTTCCAGCGAAAACTTTTCTACAAATTCGCCTCCGTTTACTACCGCATCGGCTTCGAACAGAGGGGCTTTTTTTCCTACTAATACTCCCATATTATTAAATTTATTTTGTTAGACTTATTTTTAATGTTTCCGGAGCAAAGATAGGAAAAAGTAGGTAAAGGAGGAAACTGGAAATTGGAAATTTGAAATTATTTTTTCCCGTCTAATTTCTAATATCTAACCTCTTTTTATCCGCCACCCGTGATGCTTACCCGCATGGCCGGGATGGAACACATAATTTATCAGGAATATACAAACCATTTAAACGAAAGCAAAGGAATTTATGACTTAAGGAGAATTATTGGAAAAAAATTTAATAATTTCACAGTCTATTAATTTTATCCGAATCTAATATGAAAAAAAATGCGATCCTGATTAGTTTTTGTCTGATGACATTTAGCGTGAGTGCACAATCATTTTATTTTAAACCATTATGTGGATATGGATTCGGAGTGCAGAGGCAATTATACACTTTAACATCTTATTATTATCATGAAAACATCGATACAAGCTATAGTTCATACGGGTATGAATCCAAAGCTTTTTCCCTAGGAAAGGGATTTGAATATGGAATCGCTTTAGGTAAGGAATTAACAAAATATTTATCATTCGAACTAAGCACTTATTATTTAAAAGGCAAATCACCAGAATTGATAGTTAATGAATTATACACTTATGATTATTATTTGGATGGACAAGTCAACATTAAAAGCACCTACCTATTAAATAGCAAATCCCTGCAATTTGTACCCGAATTGAAAATAAATGGATTAAAAGGCAACGTACTCCCTTATTTAAAGATTGGAGTAATTGTTGGTCTTACGTGGATTATTGAAAATTACGAAGGATATTTAACCAATACTTTACCAAGCACCTATCCATTTGAAAGTTGGACTTATACATTGGAATATAAAATGGCTACTTCGCTTGGATTTACTGCAGGGGTTGGTAGTGATTTTAAGTTGTTTGATAACTGGTATTTTTTTACTGAAGTCAAATATAATACCCTGGCTTGTATCCTTAAACATGGAGAGATCACGGAATATGAATACCGGGACATAGACAAATTGGAGACACTTACTACCAGCGAAAGATACTATGATTATGTTGAATCATATAATGATTCAGATAATAATGATCCTAACGAACCAAGTAAAAGGCTGATTCAGCAATTTACACTAAATAACATCAGTATATTAGCTGGTCTTAGGATTAACATTAGGTTACAAAGGACTCCAAAGCAGGAATAACTCTTTCCGCAACTTAATGAAATAAGAGATTAAAAATTCGATAAATTAATGCAATAGCAGGCATTTTTGTCAGAATATTTAGAAAAGAGTTTTTCTTTCTTAATTTCTCCTTTTTTACCAATTTTTTGGACTTTAAATAATTTCTTGTTGTGATAGTAGTCTTTTCGTTTTAATCTGTTTTTTCCGGTATATAAATATGATATCCTGATTGTTTCAATACCTTTGTCGTAGCTTGATTCCCGGCGTTTTTTTCCAGTAGAATAATATAAAGTTAACTGATAAGAATAGGAATTTATTTCTGCTATTTTACAGAAGGATTCTACCGCTTTGTCGATATCGAGAAAATAATAAAGCTCATAATAGTAATTATTATATTCATCTTTTGTTTTGCCCGTTTTAATATATTCACTTAGTTCGGTTTCAAACATCATTTCTTCCTGTTTCTCGAAAACGTTTAACTCTGATTGTGAGAATCCGCTAGGTTTATTAATCAATACAACCTTAATATCTTTCCAGTATTTGCACCAACCCGCCAAGTTATGGTCATGATCATATATTAATGATTTTCTTTTGGTTTTACCATCCGGATAGAAGGTTGTCCATTCACCGGCAGGATATCCATTCTCAAAGTAACTGATGCGATAAATTGTGCTGTCTTTTTCATTCATGTCTATCCATTTCCCTTCCCTGTAACCATTTACCATTGCACCTGAACTTATGTAGTTCCCATAATTTTTATTTAAATAAAGAATTACACCGGGACTTTTTTTAAAGTCCTCAATTGTTTGTGAAAAGCATTTAATTATGCTTATTAATAGCAATTGTGTAAAAATTAATATACCAGAACGATTCATGCCTCAATAATATATTAAATTGTCCGAAGGTTTTAAATATAAAAAAATATACTTGAAGTGAAATTTCAAAATATCATTCCGAATTAAAACTTTAAACAATTATTTGATTTTGCTTTACTTTTGAATGCCACCTGGTAAAAAAATCAAACTTCAATATAAAAATATTTAATTTGTTTTATTCGTTGTTCCACTAAACCAGCGGTTCAAAGATAACGAAATTGGAAATTGAAATTTGAAATTGTTTTTTCAATCTAACATCTAACCTCTAATTTCTCCCAAAGGGAGATGCCTTTGACATCACATTTTTAATCTGGCTCACGTGCTGCTTACCCGTATGATTGTGATAAAGTATTTTTTCTTGCTTTGGTAATAAATCATTTATTGAATTACCGGATAGTTAACAGGATTTCTGTCTTTATATAACGTGAAATACTTATATGCTTTGATTTTCATGCTTTCATACTGTAAGGTATCGTTTGTAAATTCCTGGAACAATTGTTCATCCGATTCTATAATTTTTACCACTTCTTTTGCAAAGTCAAAAGGATATTGGATTTTTCCGGTTTTTAAATTTAAAAAATGACCTGTTGAGTATAAGCTAAAATATGGTTTCTCAGTAAGGTCTATTTCTATCGACGACATTCCTTCTAAACTTCCCGGTTGTTTTTTAGTGAGATGATCCCTTTCGTACATTTTTTTATCATAATCATGGTATTGCCTTTCATAGAAGAAGTCTTTCTTCTCATAAAAGTCCAGTTGACATAATACATCAAAGTTTGCTATCCTATACAAGCCATAATAACCTTTAATAAAAATAGATTCCCCTGTCGAAAATCCCCAAATACCACGTAGATCGAAACGTAATGTATCGTTTCTGAAGTTTGTAAATTCAATATAAAGTAATTTATTCATGAAATACAGTTCAATAAATCGCTGCAACTCAAATGTTTCAAAATATTCATTTGTTTTTCCTCGGTTATCACGTATGTTAAAATTCTTGGAAATCGAAGGAGCATTTCGTATAAAATCATCAAAACTCAGGTAAATACCCTTTCTGACAATTAAGTCTATATCGCCACCATTACTTTGAGCATTTGAATTCAAGCAACTAATAAATAAGCCAATCAGGCTAATAATTACAATTCGTTTTTTCATGGATTGCCTTCAGAGAGTGTCGTGATTTCTTTACGATGGTTAAAATAATAATTCATTGAAAGAAATTAATATTCAATTCCAAAAATAACAATTTTCCTTTCATCAAAACAAAAACCCACCTTTTTCATTAGGCAGGCTTCCGGTTGCTTATTGTATTCAATCTAAAATCTCCCTAAGGGATGCCTTAGGCATAATATCTAACCTCTTTTTATCCGGCACACGTGCTGTTTACCCGTATGAATTATCTTTATTTTAGTTATGCTGAGAATAACTTATATTCAGGACGAAGTCCCAGATTTCGCCCAACTGGGGAAGAAATTGGAAATTGGGAGGGCTTTGTGTACTTGTGAAAAACCCAGCCTGCGGCAGGTAGGCTTTGAGGCCTCCTATGTTTGCAAATTAGATATTTTAGTTCTTGTAAAGTGAAAAAGAGTGAGAGCAGATTTGTGGACAAATAGCTCATCAAAGTATATTCACACAAAGAAATTGCCTCATTCTTTTTTATCTCCAGGAGTTTGAACAGAATGTAAGGAATAATGCAGGTCATTATATCCAGAATATCCGGCAAGGAGACAAAACGAGGGGAGATTCATCACTTTATTTAACTTAAAAACAATGAATGATGAAGAAAGTAGTAAAACAAATTTTAGGAGTTGATGTAGCACAAAAAGAGTTAGTTGTTACGTTAGGCAGGATGCACGACGATTTTTCTATCGAATTGTATGCCCATAGCGTATTCAAGAACACAGAAAAGGGCATTATTGAATTGATGAAATGGGTTCAAAAGCTGACCGTTAGTGAAGCAAACGTTCGTTATGTAATGGAAGCAACCGGTGTTTATCATCAGAAATTTGCCTATTATCTCGATGAACACGGCTTTGAAGTAAGTATAGTGCTACCGAATAAGATAAGCAACTATATCCGGACATTAGAGATCAAAACCATCACGGATAAGACCTGTTCTGAAGCCATCGCGAGATTTGGATTGGAAAGAAATTTAGATCTATGGCAGCGACCTAAAGAGGTTTATAAGCAACTACAACAGCTTTCACGGGAGCGGGATCAGCTTGTAGCAGAAAGAGTGGTCGCTAAAAATCAACTGCATGCAGAAGAGAGTGAGGCTTTCCCCAATAAAAACAGCGTCAAACGGGTAAAAGCAAGAATCCGATTCTTAACCCAACAAGAGAAAGATATTAAACAAGATATTGATGCTATCGTTATTTGCAACCAGGAGGTGAAGAATGAGATTGACAATATCTGCACGATCCCTGGCGTAGGTCGATTAACCGCTGTAATAGTATTGGCTGAAACCAATGGATTTGAATTGATACGCAATAAAAGGCAATTGGTGAGTTATGCTGGCTTGGATGTAAGAGAAAAAACTTCAGGAACATCCGTAAAAGGAAAGCCCCGAATATCAAAAAAAGGAAACAGGAATTTACGTCGGGCAATGCATTTACCAGCACTGGGAGCAATAAAGCACAATGAAACTCATAAAGCCATTTATGCAAGATTAGTATCAAAATGTGGGATTAAAATGAAAGGTGTTGTAGCCATACAAAGGAAAGTATTGGAACTGATTTATGTATTGCATAAAAATAAAACAGTATATCAGGTAGACTATGAAGAAACGAAAAGGGAGCAACTACAATTAGCCGCCCCCTTTACAAACTAGCTCGAGGCTGTTTTAAAATGTAAAAGTAAAAAAAAATTAATATTTTTAATTGGATTTTATCACAGAATCTTTGTGGTTAAAAAAGATGTTAGAAATTTGAAATTTGAAATTGGGTGCGCTTAACCTGTCACCAGTCTGCTGAGCTGAAGGGTGTAGACAAGACTTAGGACGGTGGGAAGAACAAATGCCCAGATCATGTTATCAGGTTGCCTCAGTTATTTTTCTTTTTCTGCCCGTGGATTAAGTATTGTCCATTAACAATACCGCAAGGTCCATTTACATGGTTATTGTGATTAAATTCTTGTTCGCTAATTTCTTTACCGAACTGGTTAAAGAAAGTTATTGATATCAAATTACCCTCATTATACTTCTCAAGTTTACGATAACTATTGTCCAAGTAGATTGATCTTAATCCATGGAATACAATGCTATCAGCAGTTATTTCTTTTTTGAATAAATTTGGAAATGCTTGAAATCTTGAAACTTCAATCGTAGTTAGATAAAGAAATGCCTGAGTCTTTTCTAACAGTGTCGAATCATGATAAATCTTGTAATTGACCAATACCCTATTATCGAAACTTTCTAATGTGTCAATGTCTGTCCAAGTGAATAAGTTTTGGGCATTTCCAGAAAAACCAACAAGTGTCAGAATTATTATTAGAGACTTCTTCATGTGTAGGTTTTTTTTCTTATTATTGAACATAACGTCTTAGTCTTTTCTCCACCCTTCACCCAAGCCAGCGGTTCAAAGATAGGGAAAAAATAGTACCGAGTAGTTAGTAGTTAGAGGGGGAAAGTGTGCCAAAGGCCTGCCCGACTTTGTCATTCAGGCGGGCATCCCTTCGGGAGAAATTTGGAGGGCGTTTAACCTGTTACCAGTCTGCTGCGCTGAAGCCTGCACGCAAAACTTGGGAGAGTGGGGGGATGCCGAAATGCGCCTACTGGCTATGACCTGCTGTTGTAACCCGTTTTATTGTTCTTATAACATCATTAAAAACTGTTTTATGTCTTATAAGAATGATTATTATGTTAATGAATGTTATCGTAATTAAAATACTCCCAAATAAAGTCAAAATTGAGATTTTTGTTTTTAATTCAATGTCCATAATAACTCAGAGGTTATTAAAAGTCCTAGGAGAATAAAAAGTCCTATAAATGCTCGTGTTAAGAAAAATTTATAGGTAATTAATCTTTCATTCTTGTTATTGAAATCAGAAATTTTTATTTCAGCCTTACCGACGCCAGTCCAGAAATTCATGTTTAAATCGGGAGCAAACCTGAAAATTTCATTCTTTACATACAATTTAGAATCGTTTTTTAATTCTATGTGATCACAGTGAGATTTTTTAAATCTGTTTTTGAATTCCGAAAGGATGGTCTTATTAGATATTTCCTTGTATTCACCAGTCAGTGTGGCTTTATAGTATTTGATGAATGGTGATTTCATTCTTTATGAGTTAAAACTCATTTTATCCGTAATAAATATTCTGATTAACTGAAATAATCACGGGTAACCAGCGGTTCAAAGATAGGGGAAAAGTTCATTGGAAATTTGAAAGTGGAAATTGGAAAATTGGAGGCGCCTCAAATTTCTAATTTCAAATTTCAATTTTCAATCCATCACAACAGCTCTTTATAATCAACCATGATGGGCATATCCTGCTCAAAATCATACAGGGTAAGCCGGCGCAGGTCGTAATAATTGCGCCAGTAAATCCACAAGGTATTGATGTAATTGCTTTTTGAGTTGTCGGCTTCCGCCTGGGCGATATTCAGGTCAGTAATTGAAATTTTTCCAATCAGATAGCGGGCTTTGGTAATGTCATATCCTTTCTGGCAACGGTATCGGCACGGGCAGAGATATCTCACCTGCTCGAATTGCATATTGAACCGTGCTACTTTCAGGAAATATCTTCCTGGTTAAAGTCAATCTGCTCCTGCTCCACAGTTGTTCTCACAATTTCCTGGTTCGATTGGGCCATTTTTATTTTACCTCTTGCAACGCCCCAATCAAGTAATGGCAATGAAATGCCGAGTTCAAGGCGCTGTTCATCAAGCGGATTGTTATTAATATCCTCAAAATCAGATCGGCATTGTTTGAAATCCATATACTGCAAAAACTTCTGCATCGAACCGTCCATCGTATTTAGCCTTGGCTACTTCGCTTTCGGCTTCCATCAGCCGCCGGTTAAACGAAAGTGACTGAGGATTATTGGCATCGTGCCTCTCTATGGCCGCTCTAGCAACCACAATAAACGGTGTGATACGATCCGGAGCGATCAGTTCAAATTTTGCATCTTCAGTAATTCGAGGATAGGACTTAAATCTGAACAATTGATTATCCACCTCGAGGGCAGCATCTTTTACAGTCGAGCCTGCCCGCAGGTACTGAAGTTCAAGTTGCAACAGGTCGTTTTCAGCTATTTTACCAAGGTTATAACGTCCCTGTGCAATTTTGTACAGGGTATCATAATTGGCCAGGTTGATGACGGCAATTTTTTCGCTGATCTGAGCAAGCAATAAGTTGAAAAAATGGTTGGTAGCACGTCAGTGAAACCTGCTCCATATTTTCCAGATATACTTTTCGCGCTTCATTATAAAGCATCGGCTCCAGCTTTCTGTTCCATTTGTAACTGTTGTATTTAAATAATGGTTGGCGGTAGGCTATATTAAGAAATGTAGCATTGTAGGAAGATGTGTTGTATCGGTTCTGCAATGTTATCAAGCCGCTGCAAATTGGAGTTTAATGATATATCACCACCTGTAAATCCGATTTTCTGGTTCAGTGATAAACCGGCATAAAGGCTGTTAATGGTTGATGCCGGGAAAATACATCTCCTTCTGTTGTCGATATTTTATCAATGGATTTATTAAAACTTGGAAGTGCACCTGTGAGCAGCAACGAAGGAAGGTAAGAAGCCTGAAACGATCGGTATTGCCAGTAGCTTGCCCTGAATTTATGCTTTGCCATCAGCGCATCGGGCGACTGCTTTTTAGCAATTTCAATGGCATCTTTGAGTGTTAGTTTTTTCACTACCTCCTGACCCTGCAGATCCGGAGGAGATATAATTAAGAAAATGAAACAGATGAATACTAATCCTGATAACCTGGCGAATTTCATAGGTAAACTATTTGAACAACCTTTCCTAAAACTAAATAAAATGATTATAATGAATTACAAATACCAATTTCAACTTTCCATTCCAATTTCCAATTTCCAATTTCAAAATACCTTTAATCATGCCTTAACGATTCCACAGGATCCTGCTCGGCTGCTCTTTTTGCCGGCATATAACCGAATATAATTCCCACAGCAACTGACACGCCGAATGAAACAACGATGGATAAAGGAGAAATGATCGTTAAAATATCTGTAACTTTCATAATAATTTTTGAAATTGAAATTCCAAGTATAATCCCTATCATTCCCCCGGTAATGCTTATCAAAGTGGCTTCGGAAAGAAACTGAAGAACGATTTCCCTGCGGGTGGCGCCGGTTGCCCTTCTTACACCAATTTCCCGAATTCTTTCCATCACCGAAGCCAGCATAATGTTCATGATGCCGATACCACCCACAATTAATGAAATGCTTGCAATGGCACCCAATACAATATTGAAAATATCTTTGGTTCGTTGTTCCTGCTTCAGAAGCAATTCCGGAACTTTAATTTCAAAATCCTGTACACCGGCATGCCTGCGTTTAAGCATTTCTTTAAGAACTTTTACTGTCGCGTTGATCTGGCTGCTTTCATTAACCTGAACAACTATTTTGTCAATCTGGTTAGCATTTGTTTCTTCATCGGAGCTGGAGGAGGAACTGAAGGTGGAAAATCCACCTCCAAAAAAAACAAAAGATTCCTGGTTCGACCCATGAATAGAAGCAGCGGTAATAACTGAACGGTCCTTATACCTAAGCAATATGGTTTGCAAAGGAGCAAAAATATTTACATTGTAATTGCTAACCCCAAGGTCTTCATTGCCGGTGAAGCTTACACCTTTGTTTTCAAGAATACCTATTACTTTAAGCCAAAGGCTGCCACATTTAATGTATTTACCAAGGGGGTCCTCATCAGGAAAAAACTTTGAAGCGATCTTCGGGCCTATGATGCAAACAGCATTTCCCGATTCCATCTGATCTACGGTAAACATGGTTCCTCTTTGCAGTTCGATATTATAAACTTTAAAAAAGTCAGGAGTGACCCCGGTAAGGGTTGCTGAACTGCGGATGCCACCTTTAATTATAGAAGTTTCATAAATTACTTCAGGGCTCACCTTGTCGACTGAAGGAATGATGCTTTTGATGGATTCAGCATCTTTTAGTGATAGTCCGGGAGAATATTTTTCAAGTTTTTTCTTGCCCTGATCGGTTTCATCAGAAGTATTGGAAGTATTTTCTATTACGGGTACGATGACAATATTATTGACACCGACCAATTTAATTTGTTCAAGGATTTCCTGTTGTGCTCCTTTGCCAATGGCCATCATTGCAATCACTGCTGCGACACCGAAAATAATTCCAAGTGCGGTCAGAATCGACCGGAACTTATTTGCAAATACAGCCTCAATAGCAATATTCAGAATATAAAAGTACCTTTCCACTAAACTTAGAATTACTGGTTTTTCTTTTCAATCTTTTTGTCAGATGCTTTGCCTTTATCGCCTTGACCCTTCTTCATGAAGAACTTCTGGTTGGAGGATGTTCCTGGCATCATCGAAGAATCAATATTCTGAGGTGTTTTTTGAGCAACCTGCTCTGTTTCTCTAAATTTTTTAATCACATCATCCGGTAATTTAGATAAACGGTATTTTTCAAAGCCCTCGGGAGGCAATAAATAAATTTCATCATCCTTTTCCAAACCGGCTTTAATCACTATTTCGTTTTCATTAGTCTTACCAACGATGACCTGTTTTCGTGTTTTTCCGGACACGACGTACGAAATGCTGTCACCTGTATAAACACATTCAATGGGTACATACAAAACGCTATCGATAATATCTGTGATAATCACGTTTTTGGTGGTCATGGCCGGTCTCATGATGGAATCGAATTCATTTACTTTGATCAAAACTTCAAAGACCTTTGCATTTGATTTTTCCATTTGCTCACCAATATTTGCGACTTCGGTCACAATTCCTGTGAATTTTTTATCCGGAAAAGCATCAATGCCAATTTCAACCTGCTGACCAGTTTTAACCTTGCTGATGTCGATTTCATTCACATAAGTTTTTGAAATCATTTGAGTAAGATTGGGAAGGGTGGCAACTACGTTGTCCCAGGTACTGATCTGGGCGCCAATTCCCATCTTTTTACCATCCCATCCGCGTTTATATATCACCATGCCTGATTTGGGAGCATAAACAGTAAACTGACTAAGCAAGTCAGCCATCTCGTTGTATTTCCGCTGGGCTTTGGTAAGCTGAGCGGTTACATCCTGCATGGTTGCGTTAGCTTTTTCAAGCTTCAGCGAATAGTTCTTTACTGACTGTTCATAAGAACGCTGTGCTTTTTCAAGTTCTATCTCAACCTGGCGAATGGATGCCGGGGGTTCAAATTGAGATTGCTCAAGCTGAATTTTTTTTTCTTCAAGAAAATAATTCAGGTTGATAAGCTCATCCCGCAGACTCCTCATTTCAAGTGTTGTGTCGAGCTTTGTTTTGGTATACTGGGTCTCGATCTGCTCAAGTTCGAGTTCCTGGTCCTTCAATTTATTGGCTAATTCAGTCCGGTCGAGAGAGGCAACATATTCGCCTGAATCCACAACAGTGCCATCGGGAACAATGTCATCAATTTTAACTTCCCAGATTCGAACATTATTAAGATTTTCGGGTCCAAAAATCTTTTCGGAATTTTTAGCTTCAAGCTCCCCGGCTGTTGTTACGGCAATTTTAAATTCGCCCCATTTTACAATGGTTTCGAGTGTTTCGGTCGATTTTCCTTCCGAACCGAAGAAATAATAAAATAAAATAATCACCAGAACCACAACTCCGGCAATGATATAAACTGGCTTTTTCATAAAGAAGGATTATTAATTAACTTTTACGATAGATCAAAAGTATCAAAAATATATTCACGATTTATATATTATGAATTGAAATTGGATTGTTGCCATCAATTTCAAACGACAAAAGGTTAAATATATTTTTGCTAATTTTGCAGCATTAATACGAGTTATGGGCAAATGTAAAATAGCATTCAGTAAACTTCTTTTTTTACTTTTAATTAGCAGTTCCTGCAATAATAATGGTAATGGAAAGCTCCCCTCCGAAGTAGTGACAAATCCAAATACTGCTTCCGGAAGCAATGAAACATATCTCCCGGTAATTGAATTTGAAAAGGATATGCATGATTTTGGAAAAGTCATACAGGGCGAAAAGGTTTCCTTTGGATTTAAATTTAAAAATACCGGTAATGCTGACCTTGTAATTGCACAGGTAAATTCGTCCTGCGGATGTACTGTTCCGAAATTTCCAAAAACTCCTGTTAAGCCAGGCGATGAAAATGTGATAACCGTGATGTTCGATAGCCAGGATCGAAAAGGTATTCAGAATAAGACAATCACCGTTACCTCCAATTGTCAGCCCTCCAATTCAGTGATACGGATTAAGGCGATGGTAATTGTACCATAGAAAAATCAATTAAGAATCTTAAAAATAACACTTAATAAATTTCAAAGTATGATAAACATGGTTAATTTTTTATTGTTTATGCCTCCTGCGGAAGGTCAGGAGAGCAGCGGATGGATGAGTTTCCTTCCGTTAATTGCGATTGTTGTAGTTTTTTACTTTTTCTTTATTCGTCCGCAAATGAAAAAGAGCAAAGAACAGAAGAAGTTCAGGGAAGCCCTTAAAAAGGGGGATAAGGTTATCACCATCGGAGGAATTCATGGAAAGATCATAGAAGTTCAGGATACCACTTTTACCATTGAGGTTGAGGGTCAGATGAAGCTGAGAATCGAAAAATCCGCTGTGGCCATGGATGCTGCTTCGCAAATTGGAGCAAAGCAATAACCGCTAAATGATTAAATAAATTTATTCAATTTGAAACCTGATCATGAACAGGTGATTCGTAAACCGGATGATGCAGGCAGGGATAAATCAGGGAACCGCCTGTTTGTTTTTTTTCTGTGCCTTGTCATTTCTGCATTTATCTGGTTCCTGATACTTCTTTCGAATGAAAGAAATACCATTATCGAATATCCAATTGTATTCGAAAACAATCCGGTTAATCTGGTCATGATAAATAAATCAGACAGCTTAATATCCCTGAACGTTTCATCGGGAAGCTTAGAGCTCATTACGCTGAAGTACCTGAGCAGGAGAACCCCCGTTAAAATTGATTTAAGTAATGTGAAGTTAACCAGGGAAGGAAATGTATTAACAGCCACCATTCCAACCTACGATATTTCAAGGAAATTAATATCCAGGATGAGTGTTACTGACGACCGGATTGCTGTGACACCAGAATTCATCACATTGGAATTCGAATCCATTTCGGGCATCAGGGTAAAAGTAATTCCAAAGCTAATTCTTGAATTTGATAAGCAGTTTCAGCTTTCTCAGGATTTGCAGGTAATGCCGGACTGCGTCACAGTGGTTGGACCTCAGGAGGTGATCAGTAAGATTGAGTATATTGAAACTACCCGAAAAGAAGTCAGAAATATAAACCAATCGCAGACGGTAAACGTTTTACTTTCTTTACCTGAAAATACAAAAGAGGTTAAATGCATACCTGAATCGGTAAATATAATTTTGACCGTTGATAAGTTTACAGAGTCAGAAATAGAGATACCCATCATTTGCAATGATCCTGAGGCGGGGATCAAAACCTTTCCGGAAAAAGTTAAAATCACCTATTTCGTTACCCTGGAGAATTATAAACGAATTGATGAAAAAATGTTCATCGCAAATGTCATTTATAGCAAGGAACAGCCATCAGAAAAACTTAAGGTCAACTTGCTGCAATATCCATCGTTTATAAAAATTATTAAAATTGAACCCGAAGAAGTGGAATACCTTATTATAAAATAATGATAAAGGTTGGCTTAACAGGCAATATCGGTAGCGGAAAATCAACAGTGACCCGCATTTTTGAAACTCTTGGGGTGCCAGTTTACCATGCCGATGAAGAAGCAAAAAAGTTTCTGATCGGAGAAAAAAATTCAGCTTGCCATAAAGGAGAAATTTGGCGGTACTGTTTTTTCCGGTTCCACAATTGACCGAAAAAAGCTTGCTTCCGCTGTATTTGGTGATCAGGATGCATTAGCCTTTTTAAATTCATTGATCCATCCACGGGTTCGTGAAGATTTAAAAGTATGGTTTGACCATCATGTTCAATATTCCTATGTGATCCAGGAGGCGGCGATTTTATTTGAAAGTGGTTTTTATCGGGAATTTGATAAAATCATTACGGTTGCTGCTCCGGTGGAGTTAGCCATTCAAAGGGTCATGCAACGGGATGGAGTAGGGAAGGAAGAGATTGAAAAACGGATGCATCATCAATGGGCGCTGGAAAGGAAGATAGAATTATCACAATATGTAATTTATAACGACCAGGACCATCTAGTAATCCCCCAGGTTTTGGCAATTCATAATGAACTTATAAAATAAAAAAAGGCCGCTGAAATCCAGCAGCCTTTAGTACTTTTTATCATGACCTTTTATTATTTTAAAATCGTGATCTTTTTATTTATGGTTGTTTCGTTTTCTTTCACAACGCTGATAAAATAAATTCCATTCTCCAAATCAGAAAGGTCGATAGTATTGTTGATGAATTCGCTGAATGAAGCAACTTTAGTTCCCGTTGCATTGTAAACATTCACTTTGGCAGTTTCAGCACCTGTAATAAATACTTTACCGGTCGTTGGGTTCGGGAAAATATTTACACCTGTATTATTCGCCTCATTGATTCCCGTTACATGGTCGACTAAAATATAATCTGACTTAACGGAAGTATTGGTGTTCACTCCATTAGAAACGGTTAATGTTACATCATAAGTCCCTTCCAGAAGATAGGTAACTGTAGGATTTTGTTCTGTTGAAGTTGCAGGAGTTCCGCCCTCAAAAACCCAATCCCATGAAGTGATAGTTCCTGAAGATAAGTCACTGAAATTTACACTTTCACCTTCGATGATGCTGGTTACATCAGCCATGAAGTCTGCTGTTACTGCATTTGCATCTGCTTTTTCGAAAGGTTTTGTTTCCTCCGAACCAAATTGCTCCACCTTGTAGCGAAAACAACGTTGTTTATGATCCTTTAATTTATAATATCCATTTCCATAAGCACAGCAGATTCCATCACCATACTGGTCGTAAATAGTAAATGTATAACAGTCAAGTTCATTAAACTCCCAGGTTGCAGTGTAAATTGTATTTGCACCATGTATAAGGGCCGCCACTATACAAAATCGTACCGGCTGAATTTCTTACTTTCCAGGTAGTTTCTGTGGGATATTGATCCGTTTTAATTTCAAAATTTACAGTACTGGTTGGAATTTGAGGAGCTGCCTCAAAATCTTGTGCAAGGTTGTCGTTTGTTGAATTTGGATCAGGTTGTCCATTAGGATTACTGACAGTAAATTCGAATGTATTTAATGGTTGAGAAATAAAAGATATTTCAGGAAGGGTGACTTCCTCTCCTAAGTTAAATCCAAGATTTCCGGTCCACTCAAATAGTTGGGTAGTTCCACCATTTATGTTATACTCAATATCGAGGCTGGTTAGTTCATCACCACCCATATTTTTGATGAGGACAATCGGTTCTATTGAAGTTCCGCAGAATGATCCAACAGGATAAACAACGCTTTTGGCTTGTGCATCTAAATTATATAGCGGTATTGCCATGTATTTTTTTGTTCCCTGTAAAATTTCTTTGTTTGGTGCCTGAATGAACGCAACAATTTCGCAATTATCGGCATCCCAAAAACCTGCCATAGTGAAGTTCAGGGTAACGACCTGGGTACTTCCACCTGAAAAATCGAGAACCGTGCCGTTTTGGTTGGGAACCATAAGCCGGTTAACGAAGTTGACTTCATCTGATAGTCCCCAGGATATGGGCATATGAGATTCAGTAATAGTTACCTGCAACTTAAGCCCGGTGGTAGTATTTCCACCCACATTGTTCATGGTAATTGTTGCATCGTAATTATTATTACCCAAATTAGTAAATTCAATATCAATGGTAAAATCAGAAAGTACAGCATTTCTTTGATTTACCTTTGGCACGTATGAGCTATACATACTTGATGAACCGCTTCCGCCTACTACGGATAGTATACCATCAAATTTGTAGGTTGGATAACCTGAAATAGCATAAAAACTATTTCTGGCATTGGAATACACATTGGCGAGAGAGTCGCCGTTGTGGTTTTCAATTACTGCCACATTGTGGCCATTTTCTACGAGTTCGTCTGCTCCTAATGCAGCGCCCGGACAAAATGATCACCAAAATCCTGTTCCGCCCTCAACAACAACCATGTCGCGCGGAACCTGCTGAGCGGTCAGGCTTATACCTAACATCAGCCCTAATAATAATTGTAAAAAGTTTTTTCATGTTATACATTTTTAAGTTAAAAAAATTCTATTCACAGGCAAAAATAAATATTCTTACATATGTTCAGCTATTTATATGTAATTTATACAGTTTATAAATAAACAAGAAAAGATAATTTGCTAATTAAGATGAACTTTCGAGGAAGAATACTAAAGTGTCAATAGAAAGTAAATATGAAATAATTATTTAAATTTTCTTATTCCAAATTCTTTATTCATTTAATGAGACAAAACTCCGATTGACAAAGTTGTATCCGATATTAAAAACAACGGTTGAATTAATCCTTAGATTCTAAGATAATATAAATTTTTTAAGGTAAATTGGATATCAATAAATTATAGAAGTTCAATCTGATTTAATATCGTCAGGGCATTTTGATAGGGTTTATAATTTGCATCTGCATTTGCCCAAATTTTCAATGCTTTGTCTATATGCTCCTTTGCTTTTACCTTATCTTTTAATTTCATATAAATCATTGCAGCTTCATAATTATTTTCAGGATCGAAAGGATGATGCTTAAGTGCTAAAAGAATATTTTCTTTTGCTTTATTGAAATCGCCCAGTTCACGGTGGCACCTTGCTATCCATTGATAAGCAGGATAAGCATTTGGTTGCATCTTTGCGTACTGAGTGTAGTTTTCAAGGCCTTGCTTAAAATCCATTCGAATTTCAGCAATTCGGCCTTGCATAATAAATATTTGCCATTAGCACTTCCTCCCCAAACCCGCTGATGACCTCCATTGCGCTGGGGATATATTTTTCAGCTTCATTTGCATCACCTAATTCAACATAGTACAAAAGGAAACCAAAGGATGCCACTTTATCAAGGGGCGGCTGTAATTCCAACTCTATCTTTTTAAGCAGTTTAAAAGCTTCCTCGCCTTTGCCTGCAAGCACATACTTATCCACATTAAAGGTTGACTGAACCATGATGTTTTTTGGTGGGTTGTATCTTGAAAATTTTTCCATCCCAAGATTATAGAAATCGAAGGACTTCATTATTTGACCCTTCAAAGTATAATACTTTTCCATTTCAAAATAAACCGCAGCACTATCTTTTGCTGACTTTGATGAAGTAAGAGCGCCCTGATAAATTTCAAAAGCTTTATCAAAATTTCCATCACGGATATTTAAATCTCCAATTGCAAGCATCACCGAAATGTTTTCTGCTTCCAATAATAATGCTTTGTCAAAATTTTCCTTTGCTTTTCCAAATTCCGCTATCTTAACATAAAGTTCCCCGAGGTCGCGGTAAGACCTGAAATCTCCGGGAAACTCATTTGCATAAGAAGAATAATAGTAAGCTGCGGAGTCGTATTTAGCCGTCTGCTCGTAAAGGTCGCCCACTACCCTCAGAATATTAAATTGTCCCGGATCCAATGATAGAATTGTTTTATATTCCTGAATGGTCTTCCCCATTTCATTTCTTTTGCGAAAACTTTCGGCCAGCATGGTGTGTGCCTTGATATCATCGGGATACAAATCGGTCCACATTTTACAAACGGCATGGGCTTTATCAGCCTCTTTTTTAATGAGGTAGTAAAAATATTTCGTAAAAAACTGCTGCCGTTCAGGTAGTTTATAAAGATTATTCATGGTAAACTGCAAGGAAGAAAGAGCCTCCTCAGTTTGATTATTGTTGAAATAGAACTGCGCAATAGTCAAGTGAGCCGCTATAAAACCAGGGTCCTCTACCGTTGCCTGCTCTGTGAGTATAACTCCCTTGTCCCAATCATTTTTAAGTACAATTTCAAGATATCCCTTTGTAAAATATTCGAGCGCTGTGGGTGAAGGCGTGTAAATTTCAGATACAGGTAAATCAATGGTTTCCTCTATGTGTTGTTTGGGAATTCCAAGATCATCTTTGAGCGACAACGTAATTTCATCCGTAATTTTGAATAAATTATCACCTGTATATTGATGCTCGGTTAAAGTTTTGCCGGTTTGAGTATCAAAAAGCTGGGTGCTGATATTGTACTTGCCTTGATTAAAATTAAAAGTGCCGGTCATAAAAGTATTCTTATAAACATCTGCGGCTATTTTCTTCATTAGCGTCAGGGGTGCACCCAATCCATTATCATAACCTGCCTCCCGAAACTTACCGATGTAACTTAATGCGTTTTGAGCTTCTAAAAACAAATCTTGTGAAAGATCATATTCAATGAGGTTGGGCATGGCATATTGAATCCAGTTGAGGGAAGTATCTGAACTTTTGTTTTCAAAGAAAAAAATAACCGTCTTCTTTCGAAATTCACCTTTCAGAAAAGTCCTTTCAATTCTTTCCCCTTTTTCATCCAGTGTAGAAACGGAAGTAGTAGCTGCTCCAAGATCCTTTCCCTTGAATAGCATCACTGCTAATACTATTGAAAAAACAACATTTGCAGGCAATCCGATAATTTCGGTTTTCGTCCATTTTCCGGAACTCCTGCGGCCATGATAGTATGAAAGAAGAAATACAGTAGGTATTAATGATAGTAAAATAATCCAGGTTAAATCTACCAGGTAGGGAGAATATAAATTCCTGTTGACAAAAGATGAAACTGCGAGTTTTATAATCCAGGCTGCAACAAGGTAAATACCTATGACCAGTATTACTCTTCTTTTCCATAAATCAATAATAAAAGAGCGTAAGGTTATTTTTTTTGGTTGAGAAACTCCTTCTATGAATAATTCATAGATTTCAACCGGTTCTTTAAAGCCCTTTAGTTCCTTTTTACCGATAGAAGACAAATTAAAACCTTTGTTTTGAATCTGGTTCTTGACATCCTCTGACACACAAACCCCATTTTGTGAAGCAAGCGGTTGAATTCGCGCTGCAGCATTAACTGCCGATCCATAAACATCGCCATCCTTGAAAATTACATCACCAATATGAATACCGGCACGAATGGTCAGCTCTTCATCCTTCAGACGTGTTTGAATGCTAATAGCGCATCTGAACAGCCTCTACAGCACTTCCAAACATTAATAAGAGTCCATCACCAAGTTCCTTGACAACTTCTCCTCCATACGATTTGACAATAGGAAATACTATTTCGCGCTGTTTTTGCAACAATTGCATGGTTTGTTGTTCGTTTTCCTCCATACGCCGGGTATATCCGACTATATCAGTGAAAACGATGGCTGCCAGTTTATGACTTTCTTCCGACATAGATGATAATTTTATAAACTCAGTATCCAATAAAAAGACAGATAACGAATACTTGTCAAAAATACACTTTCTGGGTCAATTTTAACTTCCCGGGTTGGTAAGTTCAAAAAAAAACCGGTGGAAGAAAACTTCCACCGGTTTTAAAAGTAAGGCGATTATAGAAAGGAATATAAACCTAATTATTAACCAAAACCAATTAAGGGAAGGACACCTTACTCTTAAATTTTAAAAGAACGTTAGACCGCAAAGATAAGGTCATTTTTTATTAATAACATCAATAAAAGGAAATTGTTAACAAATTTTTCTTCCTTCTATTTATGTAACTCATGTAAACTTCTCTAAAGGCTAAGGAATGGTGAATAGTAAAAATCAATTGGTGAAGATTTATTTAACCTAAAAAAAGCACCTTTTGGAGCTTTTATTTCATGACAGGATGTTCAATTAATCTGCCTTGGCCAACACCGGAAATCGCAATTGAGCCAAATAAAATCCTCCAAAAAACAAAGTACTGAAAAACAGATCACCCATAATGCCATTATTCAGGAAGGGCAAACCGGCGATATAGCACTCCATTAATCCTGCTGGATTTTGGGGATAGAATGGGCTGCCCAGCCAGATCGCAAAATTAGTAACCACGAAAAACAAGAGGCTGGATGTTACCGTTGCTAAAAGCACACTTCCGATACCAATCCTTTGTCTGAGGTATATTCCGATAAAAACAACCATGGCAAAACTTGCATATACGGCCAGCATCCATTGATGTAAACCGAGGATCATATCGCTGACAAGCATAGCTGCCAGTGGAATAATAAAAGCCATGTGCCGCTTTTTTAGATAAGCACCGCCAAACAATGCCATTGCAGCAATAGGCGTAAAATTAGGCCAATGGGGAATAAGGCGCATCACTGCACCAAATAATATCACTCCGGAAACGAAAGCAAATCTTGCATCAAACTTCATGTTATTCATTTTATGAATTTTTTGGACAAGCAAAAATAACAAAAACCTCACAAGTCAAACTAAAAACAAAAATTGATTACAAAATGTTTTGCACAGGAATAAGTTAATACGAAAAGTTTTGTTAATGAAGGTTTTTCAGCCTTAAGTTTTGTGATGCAAATTCACCGAATTTCAACTTTCATTTTGAAATTCTCCAGACTCATTTATTTGGTACTTTTGCCGCCACTTTTTCATTTTTACGCAATGCTTATATGAGAATACCTGCTGACCGATGAAGGATCTGACCACAGGCAATGAAAGCAAGCTGATCCTGAAGTTTGCTGCACCTATGCTACTGGGGAATGTATTCCAGCAGTTATACAACATTGTGGACAGCATTGTTGTAGGTAATTTTCTCGGTAAGGAAGCGCTTGCAGCAGTGGGAGCGTCGTTTCCCATTATTTTTACACTGATCTCCCTGATTATTGGATTTGCCATGGGCGCTACTATAATTATCGCCCAGTATTTCGGGTCGAAGCAGATGCAAAAAGTAAAGCTGACGATTGATACACTTTATATAGTTCTATTTCTAGGCTTCGATTGTAACTACTATTATTGGAATAGCACTTTGCCGGACCTATCCTGAGACTGATTCAACTACCGGAAGAAATTTATCCCCAGGCCAGGCTATATCTCATCATCTATTTATCGGGCTTGATATTCTTCTTCGGATTTAATGGTACATCAGCTATTCTGAGGGGACTGGGCGATTCCAAAACTCCACTTTATTTCCTGATCATTGCCACCCTCGCCAACATTGTATTAGACCTTGCTTTTCGTCATTGTATTTAAATGGGGAATTGCCGGAGTTGCTGTGGCAACAGTAATTTCGCAGGGAGGTGCATTTTTTACTGCACTTATTTACCTTGATAGAACACATCCGGTCATGAAATTTTCACTATTCGGATTGAAGTTCGATAAAGAAATATTCTGGAAGAGTGTCAGGATAGGGCTGCCGTCCGGACTACAGCAAACTTTTGTTTCGCTTGGTTTGCTGGCGATTACCTGGATTGTGAATCTCTTCGGTGTAAATGTGATAGCCGCTTACTCCATTGCTATGCGCATTGATTCGCTGGCTTCACTGCCTGCCATGAATTTTTCGGCAGCCTTGTCAACTTTTGTGGGACAGAATATTGGAGCAAATAAAATTGAAAGGGTAAAAGCCGGTCTGATGGCAACCCTTAAAATGACTACCCTTATTTCTATTTTCTTTTCGGTTGTTGCCATTTTGTTTTCGAAGTATTTGATGGGGTTATTTACCAGCGATCAGGAAGTGATTGCAATCGGCGTTAAATACCTTGTCATCGTAAGTTCATTTTACATTTTCTTCTCCACCTTGTTTATTATTAATGGAGTAATGCGGGGAGCCGGCGACACTTTAATCCCGATGTTCATCACTTTATTTGCTTTATGGTTTGCCAGAATTCCTGTTGCATGGCTGCTTTCGCATCGTATAGGTGAAACCGGAATCTGGTGGTCAATGCCGATCGGATGGTTTATTGGTATGGCGATGGGTATTATTTATTATTGGTCGGGTCGGTGGAAGAAAAAATCCATAATACGACATGAGGAACCTATAATCTGATACAAATTTGAAGCCCTGAATGTGATTTCACTTCACTTCTTTTTCCTTTGGAAAGGTTGCTTTAAACTGTTTTCTTCCGTATTCAATCATTTCTTCAGATCGATGAAATCCGAATAATTCACATGCATCCCTTGAAATTTCAATTAGGATATCCGGTTTGTATTTTTCCAGGGAGTATTGTGTTAGTTTCATTTGCATAGTATAAATCGACTCAGTAATTAAGTCGAAATAGCCAATGCCTCTATTTTCTTCTTTGTGAAATTTTGACCATTTCCGATTGATCATTTCCTTTGCTTTCAGGTAAGCCGATTCATGTTCGCTGGATACTGCAGGCATCTTAGGCCTCTGATAGGTTGTACTGGCATTCAGGTCGACTGCAACGAGGATATCATTGGGTGTCCGGGTAATGCAATCCAGGGGCAAAGGATTAAGAACACCACCATCCACAAGTTCAATACCCGTGCAATTTTGAGGTAATAATATTGTTGGTACAGAAACAGAAGCGCGAATGGCTTCAATCAGGTTTCCTGTTCTGAATACAATTTCCTGATGTTTTTTAATATCAACAGCCACCGCGGCATAAGGAATTTCAAGGTTTTCAATATCTGTGTCGAGGAGAAATTCATGAAGTTTGGTGAATACCTTTTCTCCTTTGATGAATCCTTTTTTACTGATGGCAAAATCCATCAGCTTGAATACATCATATTTTCCAATTTGTGATATCCAGCCTTTAAATTCGGGAAGCTTTCCTGAAGCATAAACCCCTGCAACAAGTGATCCGATAGAGGTGCCGGCCAGGGAAGTGATTTTGTACCCTCTTTTTAGAAGTTCCTCAATGATTCCAATATGTGCCATTCCCCTTGCGCCTCCGCCAGATAAAACCAATGCCACATTTTTCTTTTCTGCCTCCATAATCATTTATACTGGAATATGTCATCAACTGTTATCCATTCTATCTTCTTATCAAAGATTTTATCATACGAACAGACCGAAAGCTTATATCCATCTTCAAGTGGGTACTGCCTGAAGAAAATGTTGGAATTGTTGTTTTTCCCCATCTCTTTCATCCTGATTTCATCATTGTGATGGTAAATACTAAAAGAATTGAGAGAACGGGTAAGCCCGGTGCCGATCAGTTTCAGGTAACTCTCCTTTAGCGTCCACAGGTCAAAAAAATAATCCAGCTTGTCATCTTCCTTTTTTGAATTTAGTAATCTGACTTCTGCAGGCGAGAAAAACCGCTCAGCAATTCGATAATTGACGGGCCGGATAAGTTCTACATCAATACCTACCTCGGAATTACCAAGGGCCATGACCACCCAGTTGCCTGAGTGGGACAGATTGAAATGAGTTTTCCTGTTATCCAGGAAAGGCTTCCCGTTTTCCGACTTACTGAAAACGATAGCCTTGCTATTGATGCCCAGTTTTTGGCTAAGAATGAACCTCGACAGAAGTTCGCTGAAAAGAGAGCGTTGTGCACTTGATAGTCTTTTTAAACCGGGCGATAAAATTTCTGTTTGAAGCAGGTAAATGGTCGAGCAGACTCTCCTTTTTTTTAAGAAAATCATCATCATTCAATAACCGGATTGCAAATACTTCGACCATTTTTTAATATTTTCCGATAGGCATGATGTAAAGTGGTTCTTCGTTTTCAGGAAGCTGCATCACCATGCTTACCATATCATCGGTAAATGCACCCATTGCACAAGTGCCCAGGTTCAGGGCATAAGCCTGAAGATAGACATTTTGTGCTGAATGCCCCAGGTCCATGCAAACATATCGCTCCTGTCCGCGTGTACCATATTTTTGAGTCGTTCTTTTATAATCTGCAGCATAAAAAACCGATGCCGGCGCTGCTGCAATGAATTCCTGGTCTAAAGCGGCATTTGCAAGGTCTTTTCTAACATCACCTTGAGAGATCAATTCAAGGGTGTGGTTTTCGGAATGATATTTATAAATACCACTGCTCAATCCCACTACTTTTCCAACAACCAGGTAGATTTCGAGCGGATACAATCCACCTGCTGAGGGAGCTGTTCTTAAACCACCGCGTAAAAATGAAGGTGAAGACCGCTCTTCAGTAATTCCATAAGCAGCCCAGAGAATCTGGGAAACTTGCTCAAGGGTCAGGGCTTCATCTTTAAACTCCCGGATCGAACGCCGATTGAGCAATGCCTCTTCCACGGAAATATCAGAAGTTAATCTGGGTTCAGGAAGATTCACCGTGTTTCCCTTTTGTGGGTTAAAACCAGCAGGCATCATTTCCAATTTTCCATTACGACTGAAATGAAACTGATAATAAAAAAGCAAAAATAATCAATAACACCCTGTAAAATTTTCTTTTAGTTTTCATTTTCATAAATTTACTGGTTCAAAAATATAATAAAAAATCCAAAAGTCATTTATCCAATTAAATCTAAATTTGTAAACTTAAAGTAAAATCTTTCAATGAGACGCCGTATCATC
The DNA here is from genome assembly GCA_963705185.1 of uncultured Bacteroidales bacterium. GTDB lineage: Bacteria > Bacteroidota > Bacteroidia > Bacteroidales > JAADJA01 > JAADJA01. The sequence goes on along the minus strand of CAVPJF010000026.1, from coordinate 74,333 downwards.
GAAATGTGGGAAAATCAACCGCTAAAGCTAATAATTTTACTGGCAATATTGCTCAGGTTGATTGCTTCCATTTTTTCAAAGGGATTCGGTATGCACGATGATCATTTCCTGGTGCTGGAGCCTGCACAGTCATGGGTTGATGGATATGATTATAATGACTGGCTCCCCGGAAGCAAGGCCACGCCAACCCCATCCGGCCATAGCTTTTTCTATGTCGGCATCCATTACATTATCCTGCTGTTTATGAAATTTGCCGGCATCTACGATCCGCAAACCAAAATGTTTATCATCCGCATATTGCACGCTGCCTTTTCGCTCATTACGGTTTACATCGGATATAAAATCACACTTAAACTATCAGATCAGAAAACAGCCAGATTAACCGGGTTAATGCTTGCTTTACTTTGGTTTATGCCATTTCTGAGTGTTCGTAATCTGGTGGAAATTGTTTGTATTCCGTTTTTAATCTATAGTACCTGGCTTATCATTGATAATTGGGATAAGGAAAACCGGATGAAATACTTTTTTTATGCTGGTTTGATTATCGGTGTGGGGTTTTCAGTTCGATTTCAAATCATCACTTTTGCATTAGGGCTTGGATTGGCATTGCTTATAAAACTTAGGTGGAAAGAAGCGACTGCTTTTTGGAGTGGGTTTCTTTTTATCGGCTCTTTTCCTGCAGGGGGGAGTTGATTATTTTGTTTGGGGCAAACCATTCCTGGAACTGAAAGAATACATCCGGTACAATGCCGAAAATGCAACAGCCTATATTACCAATTCCTGGTACAATTATATTTTACTGATACTGGGAACCCTGATTCCTCCTTTAAGTATCTTTCTTTTTATAGGATTTTTCAGGTCATGGCGAAAACACCTGATTCTTTTTCTTCCCACCTTTATATTTTTACTTTTTCATTCTCTGTTTCCAAACAAGCAGGAGCGGTTCATTTTTCCGATCATTCCATTTATTGTTGTGCTGGGAATGATAGGCTGGCAGGATTACCTGTTGAATGGTAAATTTTTTAAACCCGGCAGAAAATTTCTCAAAACCTCATGGATAATTTTCTGGATTTTAAATATTATTCTTTTGCTCCCGTTCTCGGTAATGTATTCTAAAAAGGCCAGAGTGGAAGCCATGGTTCATTTATCTCATTTTGATGATATCAGAAGGATACTGATCGAAAATTCGGTTGGCAATGATGCTCCAATGAGCCCAATTTTTTATGCAGGTCAAAAAATTATTGACTACCATGTTACAAAGGAAAGCCCGTTGAGCAGCCTGCCCGAAATTGTTAAGGTTAACAGAGATTATCAGCCAAGATTTTTTCTTTTCATGGGACCTTCAAACCTTGAGGAGCGCAAATCGAAGCTGCAAAATGTTTTCCCCAACATTGTATATGAAACCACGATCGATCCGGGATTGGTTGACAAAATCCTGCATTGGCTGAATCCGCGCAATGCCAATCAAACCATCATTATATACAGGAACACGGACTTCTATCCTTAATATTTTTTTATGGACAAAGAAACAGCTAAAACCAGGATAAAAGAGTTAACCGATTCATTGAATGATCACAACCACAGGTATTATGTACTTTCAAAGCCTGTGATCAGCGATTATGATTTTGATAATTTGCTTGAGGAACTGGCGCGTCTTGAAAAAGAATTCCCTGAGTTTGCCTTGCCCGATTCACCAACGAAAAGGGTGGGAGGAGAAATCACCAAAGAATTCAGGCAGGTGGTGCATAGCTATCCCATGCTTTCTCTTGCAAATACTTATTCCGAGGAAGAGATCAGGGATTTTGAAAAAAGAATCACCCGGACATTAGGCTCATCTGTGGAATATGTATGCGAACTTAAATATGATGGTGTCTCCATTAGCCTTACCTATCTCAACGGCACTCTTGTGAATGCGGTTACGCGCGGGGATGGCATCCAGGGAGATGATGTGACTACCAATATTAAAACCATAAAATCCATTCCTTTAAGATTGAAAGGAGATTATCCTGAAGAATTTGTGATCAGGGGAGAGATTTTTATGCCCAGGAAAGGTTTTGACATGCTGAATGCTGAGCGGATCGAAAACGGTGAAGAACCATTTGCCAATCCACGGAATGCAACTTCCGGAACGATTAAGACGCAAGATTCGGCTGAAGTTGCCAGAAGGCCGCTGGATTGTTTTCTTTATTTCATTTTAGGGAAGAACCTGCCCTTTGGAAACCATTACGACAACCTGGTAAGGGCAAGGGATTGGGGATTTAAAGTTCCGAAGTACATCGCAAAATGCCGGAATATAGACGAAGTGATGGAATTTATTCATGATTGGGATAGTGGCCGGCGCGAACTTCCATTTGAGATTGATGGAGTGGTGATCAAAGTGAATGATTACGCCCAGCAAGAGGAACTGGGATTTACAGCAAAATCGCCCCGGTGGGCCATTGCTTACAAGTACAAAGCCGAAAGGGTTTCGACCCGGTTAAACAATGTTTCGTACCAGGTTGGCCGTACAGGCGCCATTACTCCGGTCGCTAATCTTGAGCCGGTTCAGCTTGCAGGAACTGTAGTAAAACGGGCAACCCTTCACAATGCAGGCATCATTGAAACATTGGATGTGCGCGAAGGGGACATTGTTTATGTGGAAAAAGGAGGCGAGATAATTCCTAAAATCATCGGAGTGGATGTAACAAAACGGAACCCGGATTCAACAAAATTAAAATTCCTTGAACGATGCCCTGAATGCAATACTATACTTGTCAGAACTGAAGGAGAGGCTGCATGGTATTGCCCGAATGAGGAAGGTTGTCCACCACAAATCAAAGGGCGAATCGAGCATTTTATCAGCCGGAATGCGATGAATATTGACAGCCTGGGAGAAGGGAAGGTTGAAATGCTGTTTGATAACGGGCTCATCAAGGATGTATCGGATTTGTATTATCTGAACTACGATCAGTTGCTGGGTCTAGAAAAAATAATCGAATCAAAAGGTGAAAAGAAAGAAAAGAAACTCAGCTTTAAGGAAAAAACAGTGACCAACATTTTAAATGGAATTGAGGCTTCGAAAGAAGTTCCATTCGACAGAGTTTTATATGCTCTTGGGATCAGATATGTTGGGCAAACCGTAGCTAAGAAGTTGGCAATGCATTACAAAAGCATCGAAGCTTTAGAGTGTGTACCATTTGAGGACCTGATCCTTGTGGATGAGATTGGTGAAAGGATAGCAGGATCAGTTTTGCAGTTTTTTAAACTGGAAAAGAACCTTACCATCATTGATCGATTGAAGAATAAAGGCATACAGTTCGAATTGAGGCAATCCGATGAACTTATATCTGATAAACTGAAAGGAAAAACTATAGTTGCCAGCGGTAAGCTTGAACATTACAGCCGGGAGGAAATAGAAGAGGTTATCAGGAAGCATGGAGGAAAGCCGGCATCGTCTGTATCGAAAAAAACAGATTTTTTATTGGCCGGAGAAAATATTGGGCCGAACAAATTGACCAAAGCCAAAGAACTTGGCGTTCCTATAATTAATGAAAAAGACTTTATAAAGATGGTTGAGTAAAATGGAATGGGTCGTAGAAATTGTTTGTCTCCAAAGTACAATTTATCAGTAGATTATGGACCTGGAATGCTTGAGAAAATTTCACCATCAACCAGCCTGAGATAATATACCGGCGATTCTTTCTGCATATTTGTCTATTGAATATTGATCGCAATAATATTTGTATGCATTTGAAGCCATCGAATTATTAACCTCTGGATTATTCGACAGAAAAATTATTGACTCTCTCAACTTTTCAACATCCTTAGCAGGAACTTCATAAGCGTAATCTTTTTCAATATAGTCCGACATGCAATTTCCTCCTGTAACAATGGTGCTTTTCCCAAAGCGCATGGCATTAAGTAATACCAACTGACCAGATGAAACATTCGGATCACGAATGGTCAGAATAACTGAATATGCATTATTTATTAAGTTCAGGAAATCATTGCCATATGCATTATGCAATACGGTAACATTTTTGGGAATTTTCAATGTTCCGATATTTTCAGGTTTACAGGCAATAATAAGCTTTTCTGCCAGACCATCAAATGCCTTAAGTAAGGTTTCGTAATCACGGTTACTGGATCCTCCCGAAAAGAAGTACTTTTCTGAGGGTTGTGGCTCACGTTTTTGTAAGCTCATACCCTCTCCCAATTTACAAAAAATAATTTTATTATCAAGATGATGTCCAAATTCGATAAGGTAATAATTTCGTTCGCTAGAAGAATGACAAACCAGTTTGCTATGAAGTTTAGCCATAAACGAAATTTTATAAAGGAAATGATAAACTCTACCTAACATTCCATGCCTTTTTATATAAATTACCGTAAGTATAATTGATTTCGGTACTTTGCGGGCCAGCAGGAAATAGCACCAGAGATTATAATATAAACCTATAAACTGTTGCCAGAAAACAATATTTAAAAACCTCTTTCTTAATAAAAATGCTTTGTACGCAATACTTAAGCAATCTTTGTGTCTTCGAAAATTAGTTAACCTGGTTGGCTGAGCATATTTATATAATTCAAAACACTTCATTCCACTCTTTTGCTCGATTGTTTTTATAACTATATCATCTAATTTCGCAATTGATACAATTAGAAAATCAGTTTTTTTATCCATAAATAAAGGGTGATTTCAACAACCAGTTATTAAAAAATAATAAAAACAAAGCTATTCTATTTTTGATTATCCTAAATTTTTTCTGCCTTTAAACTTCATCCTGTTTGAGTTTGCCGGGATTATTAATCACCGGTTCCGTTTTCTGATTTTGAAGTTTTTTACAGGTAGCTGATTTAAATAATCAGCATTGACATTGCCACTATGAACAGCTATTGCTCAGTGTTTGGCGAATTTAAGTTTTTCATCTGCTACTAAAACAATCAGGTAAAAGTCATAAAAAAACCGGGCGAACCCGGCTTCAAATTTTTTATTTAAAAATTACCTCCCAGTTATACTTTCTCGGATTGATGCACAGTACAGGGATTTGAGAAGTATTGAAAATCATTTCTTCGTCGTAGCTGCCAAGGATGAACTTAGTAAAGCTCTTATCAGGATTTGTCATAATCATGATCATATCCGAAATATTGGCTGTGGCGTAGTCGATTACGCTTTTGGAAAAGTTGCTGCCATCGGCTTTTGAGATAGTATATTTGACTCCTTCCTTGTCGAAGTGGCCGGTTATTATTTTGATTGCTTCATCCAGTGCAGGGCTGTCAATCCTGTAAATGTGAATTTGTGCTCCGAAATTCTTTGCTATAAAACTTGCCCATGTTGTTTTTTCCCATGGTCCTGCATCGGAAGTAATGGGCAGAACTATTTTTTTATATCCTTCTGTAAAGGGCCGCTTTTGAACGACCACAACAGGAACAGGTGACGCAGTGACAACCTTCAATGCAAAGCTGCCGGTTACTTTCTGTATTCCAACTTTACCATGGGTTCCCAGGTACATCAATGTTGCTCCCAGATCTTTTGCTACTTCGCTGATGGTAGTAAAGATATCACCTTCAACGGCATGCGTTTCGGTGTTAACACCAAACTCAACCTTTATTTTATCGGCAAGTGCTTTCAACTTATCAGCTACTGCTCCGGTACCTTCATGACTTTTTTTGAGCTGTGCTTTGGTGTTTTTATCAATCACATGCAACAAAACCAAATTGTATTTGAGATACCTGGCGGCTGCAGCGGCCTGATTCATTGCATTATTGCATACTTCTGAAAAATCGGTCGGAACCAGGATGATCTTATTCATTTTTGTGTCCATAAATTTTATATTGGATTATTCCTGTTATTTGCAAACAAAAGTAAATATTTTTTAAAAGTGAAAAAGAAGCACCAATTTATTTTTTTAAACACAGGAGCGATTCAAGTTGCCTTATGTTATCCTGTTTGCTATGCTCCCTTAATTTTTTTGCAGTAGCGGTGAAATAATGATGATTCTTTATAAATTTCAATTGCAATTCGTGCCATTCCCTAATGGAAGATATTTTACCGCGGAGCTTCCATTCGTATTGCAGCTTTTGCCCGGTAAGGAAAATGTCGTCACGACCCAGGTAATCAAGGTCGGCATCCGCCATTATTTCTTCAAGATGATTTTTAGGATTCTGAGGTATTTCAGTACATTTAATCAGTCCCTGTATAACTTTAATATCTGATTCGGAATAACCAAAACCCGGAAGATTTTCCTGTGCCATCCTGATAGCAACGTCTTCATGCCCGTCATAAGTCTCGCAAAATCCCAGGTCGTGAAATAAAGCGCCGGTTTTAAGGAGCATCTTTTCATGGCCATTTACATTTTCCAATTCTGCAAGTCGCCCTACAGCCTCCTCCACATCCAAAGTGTGTTCGACCGAATGGTAATGAAGTTTCGAACTTAATTCCCTTCGAAGCTTATTAATAACAAAATCCCTTACACCTTCAAAATCCATGTCACAATATTATAAAATTGCAGAAAACCAATTAAACGTTTTTCGATCCATATTGTTTTTAATTCCATGAAATCGTTTCAATTCCATCCCAGTCCACAGGGACTCCATTGGTGATGAAATTCCGGCATCGCTTAATATAAAGTCCGGCCGTACGGTCATGGTTGTTAATTGCATGCACCTCTTCAAAAACCTTCAGGGCATCACTGAATTGTTGAGCCTTATAAAGGTTAACTGCTTTTGTAAAGGCATCTTTGGTCTTAAGCTTTAGTTGCCGTATATCATCCGGATCGCCGTCAATGATTTCGAAAATATATACTGCTTCACTCTTGCCTTTTACTTTGACGATATCCAGAAAACGGTAATGATAATGTGAAGGGTTGTTAAGGCTGATGAGTGTATCCTGACTGATAATGATAGCGCTCCCGTAAATTTTGGTCAGCCCTTCGAGCCGTGCTGCCAGGTTTACGGCATCCGAAATTACTGTACTGTCCATCCTTCCTTCGCCACCAACTATGCCCAGCATCAGTGTTCCGCTGTGAATACCGATACCACTGTCGATAATTGGTTTGTCGAATTGATCCATCACCTGGTTAAACTGCGACAGTTTGATCCTCATCTCAATGGCGGCATTGATAGCGTCCTCTGCGCTCACACCAAACAAAGCCATGATGGAATCTCCGATATATTTGTCAATAAACCCATTATTATTGCGGATCACCGGTTCCATATACCCCAGGTAATAATTGATGAAATCAAAATTTTCCTTGGGTGTCATTTGTTCTGAAATTTCAGTAAAAGACCTGATATCACTGAACATCACCGTCATTTCCTTTTGCACCTGGTCGCCCAATTTGATATCGATGTAGCTTTTCTTACCCAGGAAGTCAAGGAATTGTTTGGGTACAAATCGCGAATAGGCTTCTGTCATGTGAGAAATGTTCTGGATGTATTCTCCAATTTTTTGTGACATATCATTGTACCCTTCAGTCAACTCGCCGATTTCATCATTTGTTCTTACTATTCCGAAATTATTCAGTTCACCCTGGCCTGTCTTACGCATATTTGTCAGCAATTCCTTCACCGGATGTACAATGTCCTGAGTAGTCCACTTTACAAAAAATATGATATATATAAACACGATGAAAATGCTACCGTAAATACCGATAAACATGACGAAGCTATTGATGGCATTGATATAGAACATGGACGAAGGGGCTTTGAACGTCCCGCTTTCGTCTGTAAACAAGTCATTGAAAAAACTGTAATCACCAAACAATATCCTTTTCTGCTCATCATTATAGGTCAGTATTTTAAGTTCATCAAGGGATGTAATGCTCAGGAACAGATATAGAATGACGATGGTTAGCGGGAGGAGCGTGGTCACCATGGCTGCCATGATCATCCGGTTTCTGATTCTTCCCACTTTTAAATTGAAGATTCTTTTACGCAGTTCTTCTTCAGTAAAAATGTGATGGATATACCGGATATGCACCCGGTGTTTTTCCCAGTAATAAACGAAAATTAAGGAGAGGGCGGAGGCGATGAGCGAAATATAAAAGAAATTAACAAACCTGCTCTTTTCCAGATCGGTTGTGACTTCGCTGCTCAGGTAAAGGGAATAGAACATGTATCCATGAACCACAATTAAAGATAAGCTAATAATGCCGGCATTGATCAGCGGTGATTTAAGCAAGTACTTTTTACAAAACCTGAATAGCCTGGGCGAAATAGGCTTTCCTTTTCTTTTTCGGGAAAAGTATCTTTTAAACGGTAAATTAAAAATAAATCCGAGGAAAAAACTGATCAGTAAAAGGTTGAAAAGTAAGTTAAATGCATTGCTTATCTCTTTGCTCTCTCCAATGTCAGTTTCCACCCCTTCAGCTTGAACCTGAATTCCTGGTACCGGGCTAAAATCAATTGTTTTTGTAACGATGCTGTCACCTGATATACTTTCAACATTTGTTCGTGTTATTGATTAACGAATCGGAAATTGCCACAATGTTTGAAGAATTGGAAAATCTTTGTTGCATGGTATCAATAATCCGGCCGAGTGTATCGAAAGGAATCTCCGGTTGGTTGCGCCGGATTATTTTGTTTTCATTAAATTTAGGGGCATACTTGATATACAAGATGAGGATAAAAGGAAGTACAAGCCCGTAATAAAGGATGATGGATGAAAGGTAAATCCTTAACCCATGGAAACGAGGTACTTTTTTTTCCGGTTTGCCGCCCATCAAAGAAATTTTATTCAAAGAAACTAAATTTTCCGATAAGTTAATGCAAGTGTGACATTACTTATTTTATATTGTTTAATTTTGAACCACAGGTTTAAGACAGGCATAACGGATTTATTGATTTTGAATTATCATGTTCAGCGAAATCAAAGTGTCTGAAATTCAGGAAAATGCAATTGACCTCATCGGAGATCAATGGATGCTGATCACAGCAGGCACCAAAGACAATTTTAATACCATGACAGCTTCCTGGGGAGGCCTCGGTTTTTTATGGAATGTGCCGGTAGCCTTTATATTTATCCGGCCCCAAAGGCACACCTATAAATTTGTGGAATTAAATTCCTTCTTTACACTTTCCTTTTTCGAACCCAAACATAAAAACATCCTCACCTTTTGCGGATCTCATTCCGGCAAAGATGTGGATAAAGTAAAGGAGTGCGGATTGATTCCGCTGGAGACTAAAAATGGCAGCATTTATTTTGAGCAGGCCAGACTGGTGCTCGAATGTTCAAAGCTCTATCATGATGACATTGATCCCGGGCACTTTGCAGATAAGATGATTCAGCGGAATTATCCAAATAAGGATTACCACAGGATGTATATTGGAAAAGTTGTAAAATGCTGGAAAAGAAAATAATCGAATCTTTTTATTCCGGATTACGTATAAAAAATGTTATTTTTGATAAATGAATCGTTAATGAAATATTATGTCTGGAATCATTGAAAATATTAAGCGGTCAGTTGCCAATTATGTCCTGAATAAAAAACTTGGCAAGCTAAAACGCGATAAGAAGTTGGTTAACCTGCATAATGCCGGAACAATAGGGATATTGTATAATGTTAGCAGCCAAACCACATTTCAGATCGTAAAAACCCTCGTGAAGGAGCTAACCAGCCGTCAGCGGCAGGTAATGGCTCTTGGTTTTGTCAACCGGAAATCAATTCCCAACTATTGCATCGCCGCCAATTCAGGCTATCATTTTAATCTCAGGGATCTGAACTGGTATGGTGCTCCGAAAAATGATTACATCCATGAATTCATCAATAAGGAATTTGATATCCTGATCGACCTCAGCCTCGATGATGTTTTTGTATTTAAATACATTTCCGGATTGTCACGTTCAAAATTCAAGGTTGGCCGACACAATGATAATTACCTTGATTGTTTTGACCTGATGATCAAGATGGAACCGAACGTAAGCCTTGATGCCCTGATTGAACAGGTTATTCATTACCTGGCCATCATTAAATCTCCTGAAAATAAAACATGCCTCCGGTTATCCAGCTAAACGGTTATATTCTCAACTATTAATATCGCCAGTTCTTCAAGCAACCTTTTTCCCGTCGATTCTGTCAAATCAGCGGGCAAAAAAAGATCATAATTGCATTTTCTTTTTAATTAAAATTCATTCAACATGAGAGGTGGAAAATTTTACGCGGGTTTAATTGTTATTCTTCTAACCAGTATTTCGATCATTACTTCAGGTCAATCAAAAAATGAAATCCTTTCACGATTTTTTAAAGACCGGGGCGAGTTATATTTTAAGTTTGAAATTAATTCGCCTAAAGAAATACATACGCTTACAAAGATCATTTCTATTGACAATTTAAAAGGCACCACTGTTTTCGCATACGCCAACAAAAAGGAGTTTAGCAGCTTTCTTGATTTGGGATATTCTTACGAACCCCTGACTCCTCCCAGTATGCTGGTTATTCCAGTGATGAAGGAATCAGTTACTTTGAAAGGAATTACGGATTGGGATTTTTATCCAACCTACGAAGCATATGTCGATATGATGTACCAGTTCCAGACTGATTACCCTGACTTGTGCCAGGTGACAAGCATTGGCCAGTCGGTGGAGGGCCGGGAATTGCTCTTTGCAAGGATTTCGGATAACGTGGGGCAGGAAGAAGGAGAAGCACAATTTATGTATACAGGAACGATCCATGGTGATGAAACCACCGGTTTTGTATTGTTTTTAAGATTGATTGATTACCTGCTTACCAATTATGGAACCGATCCCCGGATTACGAATATGGTCAACAATCTTGACATCTGGATCAATCCTGCTTCCAATCCTGATGGCACATATGCAGGAGGGAACAATACCGTTTATGGCGCTACACGCGAAAACGCAAACTATATCAACCTGAACAGAAATTATCCCGATCCACAGGATGGACCTCATCCCGATGGAGAGGAATGGCAACCCGAAACCATTGCATTTATGAACTTTGCCGAAAATCACCATTTCGTAAGCTCTTCAAATACACATGGTGGAACTGAAGTATGCAATTATCCCTGGGATACCTGGGCGCCGCTTCATGCTGATGATCAGTGGTGGCAGTATGTGTGTCATGAATATGCTGATACCGCGCAGGCCTATGCCCCTTCGAACTACATGAACGAGTTTGACGACGGTATCACCAACGGTTATGCCTGGTACGAGGTGAATGGAGGACGACAGGATTATATGATGTACTTCCATCAGTGCCGGGAATTTACCCTTGAATTATCGGATATAAAACTTCTACCCGCAAATCAATTGCCCGCATTGTGGAATTACAACTACAGATCGTTATTAAACTACATGGAGCAGGCGTTGTTCGGGATCAGTGGAACAATAACAGATGCAAGTACCGGGGATCCTTTAAAGGCAGAAGTATATATTGCCGGTCATGATGAGGACAGCTCCTGGGTTTATTCAAATGAAAATACCGGCAGGTATTTCCGGTTGATCCATGCCGGAACTTATGATGTTACCTTTAGTGCTCCCGGTTATTATCCGCAAACCATCGAAAATGTGGTTGTGGTTAATCGTCAATTGACTCCTCTCAATGTTCAATTAAGTTCGGGTAGTTTGATCGCTGATTTTACAGCCAGCGCAACCAATATCCCGGTTGGATCTGCCATCAGCTTCACCGATCTTTCATTCGGGAATCCTACCAGCTGGCAATGGACCTTTGAAGGTGCAAATCCATCTGCATCCAATGTTCAGAATCCAACCAATATTTCATATCCGACAGCCGGAACATTTGATGTGTCGCTTACCGTATCTGACGGAACCAATAGCCAGACCATGACAAAAGAAAATTATATAACGGCAAGTGTGGAGTTTGTGATGCAAAACACAACGATCACCACCTGCAATGGTACATTCTATGATTCGGGCGGGGCTTCATCGAATTATGAAGATGATGAGGATTTTACCATGATCTTTTTACCGGCAGAACCCGGAGCTAAGATTGAGTGCCAGTTTACATCCTTTAATGTAGAATATGATCCCAGTTGCGACTATGATTGGCTGAAGATTTACAATGGCCCGAATAGTTCATCACCTTTAATCGGAACTTATTGCGGAACAGATTCTCCGGGTACTGTCACTGCAACAAATACCCAGGGAGCACTAACTTTTGTGTTCCATTCCGATGGGTCGGTAACGGCATCTGGCTGGTCTGCAAATGTGAGTTGTTCAGGTGTTGTCCTTCCTCCGGTTGCTGATTTTACAGCAGATGATACAAGCATCATCGAAGGCGAATCGGTTCACTTCACCGATCTGTCTGTAAACAACCCAAGTTCCTGGATCTGGACTTTCGAAGGCGGAACACCTTCAACTTCAACACTCGAAAATCCTGTGGTAGTTTATACCCTGGAAGGTGTTTACGATGTAACTCTAACGGTAACCAATGAAGGGGGAAACAATACCCTTACAAAGCAGGATTATATTGCAGTTGATCATGTGACCGGATTGAATGAAACAAATTTGGAAGAAATTTCTATTTTCCCCAACCCGGCTAAAGATGTTCTGAATGTCCATTCACCCGACGTCATTCGCAATATTTCGATTATAAATATTCTGGGAATGGTTGAATTGGAAAGTTCACCAAATGCTGCTTCCTGCAATCTCGACTTATCTGGTTTTGACAACGGTATTTACTTTGTCAGGATCCAGACTTCCAATGGAACACTTACCAAAAAGATACAAGTGCAGGAGTAAGTATTTTAAAAAACAGTCGATAGTTAAATTAACTTTGCGGTTCTTTATGGAGTGAGTATTAAAGGCTTTCACGCGAAGCTGCGCAAAGTTTGCAAAAGGTTCGCAAAGAAAATACATTGAGCTTTTTACTTTTATCTTTTTACTTGTTTCTTGTATCTTGTTACTTGTTACTGGCTGCTGACTGCCGGCTGAATGGATAAAGGTTAGAAGCTGTTGCACTCCCGGATGTATGCCTTTGGCAATCAAATCTTAAATCCTAAATCGTAAATTCTTTCTTTGCGTTCTCAGCATTTCTTTGCTGTTCTTTGCGTGAAAATATTAAAGACCGTCACGCAAAGCACGCATCTGTCAGCTGACGGACGCAATGCCCACCAAGGTATTTTTTCTTTACCACATAGTCACATAGTGCACATTAGGTTTCACATAGGTGAATACAGGTTAAATTTCTATGTGGTTTTCTATGTGATCTATGTTCTATGTGGTTAAATATGACTTTACAGGGTGGTCCCAACTTTTAACTTTTTCCTTGTGTCTTTTATCTTTTTACTTGTCTCTTGTTTCTTTAACCATCAAGCCTCAATTCCTAAATCCTTTTTCCTTCGTTACAATCTTTATTTCAAGCCATTTGCAAACCCAAAGACATCATTGGTCAATTCACGCAATAATTTCATTTCAGGATAGAATACATTTACATTGTTTTCCCGTTTGGTTTTGACGTTAAAAGCCCAATAACCAGGAATAGGGGAGACGTAAAAAAATGAATTCTTTTTCAGGGACAAATTGTTATAAAAATTCACCGAAATGAAAAACCTTACGCTCTTTGCAATTTTTGTACTCATTGCTTTACCAGGCTTACAGGCCCAGCACCAGAATGTTGTTATTGGCAGCTCCATCGGCTGGGGACTGTCCTACCGAGCCGGCAGTTATTATGAATCCTGATAACACGGATGAAATCCTCGTTGCCGGCATGCCGGACAATGATTATTATTCAACCGATGGTGGGCTGTCGTGGACACACGAGACAATATCATCACCGTATGGTGTAAATGCCGATCCGGTTTTGTTGGTTGATCAGTCGGGACGATACTATTACATTCATTTGCCAAACGAAATTAATCGCGTCATTTGTCACCGGAGAAATAATCTTAGCTCAGCCTGGGATATGGAGTCCAACGCCGCTTATGATGAAGTCCATGATGTGGATAAAGAATGGGCATCCTATGATCCTGTTAGCAGCAACATCTATTTATCCTGGACTTACTTTGACGAATGGGGAAGTTCCAATACCCAGGATTCATCCTGTATTTTCCTGTCAAAAAGTGCAGATTCCGGAGAAACCTGGAGCGAACCGGTTCGAATCAGCCATCAGAAAGGCAATGCACAGGGAGGTACCTATTCCACTCACGGTTCATACAATACCACCGGACCCAATGGAGAAGTTTATATTTGCTGGTGGGCTCCGGCAGGCCTGATGTTCGACAGGTCAACGGATCAGGGTGCAACCTGGCTGGCCGAAGATGTCAATGTGACCAACCAGCACATCAACTGGATTTATTCCATTCCCGGAGTTAATCTTGGCGTTTCCTTCCCCATTATCACCTGCGACAGGAGCGGAGGATCTTTCAATGGAAATATTTATATCTGCTGGGCCGATAAGCGGAACGGAGCAAATGATGCTGATGTTTTCATTTCAAAATCAGCGGATGGAGGTTTAACATGGTCTTTGCCCATACGTGTAAATGATGACCCTCCGGGCCGTCACCAGTTCATGCCGTTTGTAACTGTGGACCAGGTAACGGGTAAGGTCTGGGTTGTCTTTTTCGACAGGAGAAATTATACCGATACCAACACCGATGTGTATATGGCGTTTTCGGAAGATGGCGGTGAATCCTTTACCAACTTCAAAGTGAGTGAAAGTCCTTTTGTCCCTTTGAGTTCGGTTTTCTTTGGTCATTATATTGGTTTGACAGCCTGTGATGATCATGTTTTTCCGGTATGGAACCGCATGGATGAAGGCGAAAACAGCCTCATCGGGGCAATCATTGATCCCACCCTCATTGGAGAGGAGGACATTTACGCTATACCCGAAGCTCAAATGCAGAGCTATCCCAATCCTTTTACTGAAAGCTCTTTTATTTCATTCCGGTTGAAAGAACCGTCAGCGGTTACGCTTCAGGTCTTTAACATTACAGGTGAGCAAATCGCTACCCTGATTGATCAGGAGCCCTACTCCAAAGGAAAGCATGTAACCAAGATTGACAGCCGCTCACTTGGATTATCTGCCGGAGTTTATTTTATAAAACTATCTACCAAGAATGATCAGATCACAACAAGGATGCTTTTTGTGGAATAACAATGATGTATTCAATAAAGGTCAAAAGGATTTTAAGCATTTCTTAGTATTTGCTGATAGAGAAGGGTTAGCGTTTATTTGTTTATACAGAGAATTGCAATTTCCCTGGCGTTATTTCGCGCGCAAGTTTTGTTTGGTTTTATGTAAAATTGACCATAGTAAATAAATTGTGTAATAAAATAATTTCTATCCACTGATTCAGTTGTTTCAAATCCGCACATTATGCTGTAACAATTTCGCACACAATTTAAATCCTGAAATTTTGAAGTTTTTTGTATGAATTTAATAATCAATAATTTAAATTACGTGGAGCAGGTTTTGATAATTTTTGGTCAAATAAGAAAAATAATTTTGATGTATGAGCAAAATGCTTATGCAATCTCGTAATAATTGTTCTTTATAAAAGGTTTACAAATTCCGCGGAATAATGAAACGCATAGGAAATTCCCAGATTTCAATTAAATAACATGGAATTGATGAATCACAGTTGTTCTTCTAATCAAAAAAAATAATATGAAATCCAAAACACTTAAGGCATTATTAATTGCCACTGCAATTTTAGTTACGAAGGTTTATGCACAACCAGTTCCTAGTTATCAAATCGAAGAGTTATCTGATCAGGTTTACAAACTTTATTACGATGCAGGTGGTTATCCGGTCAAGGTAATTGTATTGAATGGTCCGGATGGTTATTTAATTGTTGACTCTGGCGAAAAGCAATCAGGAAAAAAATTGGTTGACACCTTGCATTATTTATTTCAATCGGAGCCAAGGTATATTATTAATAGTCATTCACATATAGAGCATTTGGGCGGGAACTTCGCGTTTACTTCAAAACCGGTAATTATTGGTCATGAAAATCTTCGAAGGCAGTTAACCAGTGGCACACATCTTTTTGATGAATTCACTGAACTGACCTTGCCACAAATTACATTTTGCGATTCGCTGACTCTTCATTTCAATGGAGAAGAAATCAAATTGCTTGCCTTTCCCGGAGCGCACGATAACAGCGATTTGATAATCTTGTTCGTTAAAGCAAATATTGCTTTTGTCGGAGGATTGTGTAATGGTCACCATTTTCCATCCGTTGACGAGGTAACGGGAGATGTACTTAAGTATCCTGAAATTACCGAAAGAATTATCAGCCGACTACCAGCGAATGTCAAAATCATTCCCGGGCACGGTGAAGATTGTACAATTACAGAATTTAATGAATTTCACAAGGTGCTCGTCAATACAATTGAAATTATAAAAAGTGAATTTATAAAGGGGAAAACGGTTGAGCAAATGAAAACAGAAGATATCCTGAAAGAATATGCCTCATGGGAAATAAGCTACGTGAGCAGGAACGACTGGATCGATTATGTTTATTCGGGACTGACACGTGATGAAAAGCAGCGTGATACCCGGAAAACAATTTATGAACCTGTCTATTATGCTTACAAGGAAAATGGCATATCCGGAGCTACTGAGGAGTATTATAATTTAAAGAATAATAAGCCGGAGGAATATATTATCGACCAATTTACTTTAATTGTGATCGGGTATAAATTTTATATAAACGGAAAACAGGATGAAGCAAAAACATTCTTCCACCTTGCATTAAAGGAATATCCAAACGGAGTGAATGATGGGCTGGCTTTTTATTTATTAGGTGAATTATCGCTAGGCTCTGGAAATAAAGAAATGGCTAAGGTATATTTCACGAAAGCACTGGAAGCAAATCCACCTGAAAACATGGCCGCTGAAAAACTTGAAGAATTGAAATAATTAGAAAACCTCTCCCCCGAACCCGGGTATGTCGCATGATCACCTGGAGGAATTAAACCCCAGGTTGGGTACAGTCTATATCTACGTCCATAATAATCCCCCCGCTGCCGCAAGTTTGTATCGCGGGGTTTTAAGTTTATTAGGATTCACAAAGTTTGGCCGTAGACTGTGTCTGCGTCCAAAATAATCCATAGTTTTGAACGATGAATTGGAAAGGCCGGAAAAAGAGGGAAACTTACAGGTGAGGTTTCTATATAAGCGAGTTGTTCCCCATTGCCATAGTGATAGCGTACCAAATAAAGTTTTTAAAAATGAAATTGACTTTTAGCAATAGAATAAGCAATGATTTAATAGAAAGCCAAATTGATTGGAAAGTTATCATTTCATTTATTCCAATTGCTTTTTTAACTTATTTCTTTCATGAATTTGGGCACTGGACATTTGGGGAACTTTCGGGGAATGACATGACAATAAGTTTAAATAATTCGGCTCCCCGAAATGGTCATTTCATAAATGATTCAGATGCTTTATGGTCTGCAATAGGAGGGCCGCTTTTTACAATTATTCAGGCACTTGTGTTTTTATTAATTACCTGGAGAACTAAATCTATTTATGCATATTCGATTATGTTTTTTGCAGTATTTTCAAGATTTTTCTCCATTGTTTTCGGCGGAATTAATTTGCAGGATGAAGCTAGGATAGCCTTATTACTGGATACAAATAAGTATTTAATTGCAGCGATTGTGCTAACGATACTTTTTCTGATTTTGTGGAGATCCAATCGCATTATGAAACTAAATATGAAAGCGGTAGGTTATTTTACTGTTTTGGGAGTCTTTGCAATATTGATTGTAATAGGAGTAAATAAAATATTTATGATAAATTAAAAACAACCCGGTTGGGTATAGACTGTGTCTACGTCCAAAGTAATCCATCGTTTTGAACTATGATTTGGAATGGAAAAGACTGATGCCTAAACAATGCGTGCCAACGCTTAAGGCCAGGCATGAAGACATACGGGAGCGGGGAAATCCTGCCATGCCGGCAGGCAGATTGGAAACTTTTGATACCGACAACCGTTAAAACAGCATGTAAATGTATGGTAGCATGCAAAATATTGAAAAGAAATTCGGGGCAAACTAATAATTTTGACTCATAGAATTAATTAACACTGTATTATTTCTTTTAAATGCAATTCAAAAGTTACAACATATTTAATTCATTATTTACGCATTCAATTAATATACTAAGATAAAACGATATGAAAAATCTGTTATTCTTGATTTCCATCAGTTTCATTTGTTTGGTTTCAAACATAACACTGGCACAACTGCCAAGCTATGTGCCCAGTGACAGCCTTGTCGGTTGGTGGCCTTTTTCAGGCAATGCCAACGACATTAGCAACAATGCAAATCATGGAACAGTAAATGGCGCACAACTGGTTAATGATCGGTTTGGCAATGAATCAGCTGCATATGACTTCATCAATCCGTCTGATCATATCCTCGTATCAACAATCAATCAGACTTCCTTTATGGATAATTTTACTATTTCGGTTTGGGTAAATTTCAGGAATTTTAACATCGACTATCCCCATATAATGAGCGGGATCGATAATTATATAGCATTCCACGGTCAAGGACCTGCTTATTATCCTAACAATGATAAGGTGGGTTTTTACGCAACCGATATAAATGCTTTTCAGGCGGGTCATCTGGTTAGCCAGGATCCCTTAACAGTCGATACATGGCATCACATTATGATTAATAATAATGGAATAATGATAAACATGTATGTCGATAACCAGCTTTCGGCAAGCACTGGTTACATTAACACAACCTTAATGACGGGTAATGGACTGTACTTTGGTAACTTTTTTTACCTAAACAATAACATTGATGGAATGATTGATGATATTGGGATATGGAACCGGTCGTTGTCGCCGGAAGAGATGAGTGGTATTTTTAACGGGACCAATACAGGATCGATTGACCGGAAATCACCGGAATTGTTAATAATGCCCAACCCGGCACAGGATTATTTTACAATTTCTAACGTTCCCGGATCAAAATTGCAGGTCTTCATTTATAACACTTCGGGGCATTTGGTGATGCAGGAGAATATTGACAGCGAAAATACCTGTATCCAGATTAAGAATAAAATCAACAAGGGTGTTTATTTAATTAAAATCAATAACGAATCGGGAAATACCTGGCAACAAAAGTTGCTGGTTGATTTCTGATATTGAATTTAATAAAAGGATTCATATTTCCTCCCGCTCCCGCACTATTGTATCGCGTGGTTTAAAGTTTATTTGGATTCGCCCAGTTTGGGCTTAGAATCTGTCTGCATCCAAAATAATCCATCGTTCTGAACTAAGATTTGGAAAGGCCCCACTGCTCCTGCTCCTGCCATTTCCTTCCTGCTCCCTGCTTTCCGGTAATAATTAATTCATCTTCTGCTTTGGTATCTGAAAGAAGTTTATACATTTGCTGGGATGAGTAGGTTCAATAATATCGAAATGGACGAAAATAAACCTGAACAAAAGGTGTGCTTATACACTAAATTGTTTGGATAACAGGACATGTTATACACATTTTTTCAATTTTCAGAATAATAAAAACAGAACAATAGATAAAGTTTACTATGAAAAAATTTCTATTTGCTTTGATACTGGCATACTCAGTATCCCATGTTGTTTATGCCCAGCCTAAAAACAACATAGAAGACATTTTGCCTATGACGGACGTAGACCAAACCCAGGAAAAATTGCAAGTAACCACTACTAATATGGAAATGATGGTTCATGCAGATGTGAATGGCAGTTTGGTAAATTATGACAATTGTAGTCGTACGGATAGAAACCAGGGAGGTTTGAAAATTCAGATAGACTGGTACAATACAAATGATGAAACTGGCAAGATGATGGCCGATATGGTCAAAGTCGATATTTTGAGTGTTTCAAAAGCATTTTCTACATCATCGGGTTTCGAAAATTTCAATGAAGCCGTTGAAAGAGATATCAATGGAGGAAAAATGTGGGTTTATACCAGGAATAAAGCTTGTGTAAATGAAATAACCGGTGCAACGGGAGAAATTGAACACTTTACTCAAATCAGAGCCTTCGTCTTTACTGGAAATAAAGTATTAAAAATTGATTTGCATGCAAAAACCAAAGCTGTAACGCTTGAGCAAACACTGCAATATATATTAGAAAAATCTGAAACTTTTGACTTCAGCGCTATTCAAAATAACTATTAAAGGAAAGATAAAATTTATTCTGAAAAAGGAATTCCATCAACATGATGAAATTTAGCTTCAAACAATTTAGCATTAAATAGCCTAATACTTAAATAAACAATTAGAAATGGAAACAACAATGAAAAAAATCTTTTTAACTATGGTGTTGGCAATTACTGTTTTTTTGTATGTAAATGCCCAAAATGATGCAGATGGATGCAAAGACCATTCACTTTTAACAAGGCTTGAGAACTTTTACATCTCAGGTTGCGAAGAAAACTATAATGAGCTTGAGCTTCGCATGAGCAGCACTCAAACAGAAACAAAAGAAGGTAACCTTTTTAAGATTTATTACAGATATAATTTTGATGCTGGTATAAAAGCAAAAAGTGGACTTCAGATCATAAGGAATTATGAGCTTGCTTTAACGAATAATGGGGGCAAGCTTATTTATAAAAATTCAAATGGAATGGAAGCCCCGGTAGAAGCTACCTACTATCTATCAACAAAAGAAAAGGAATATTGGGTTCAATTAGCTTCTTTTGCTGGCACCGACAACGCCATTGAAGCCTTTTATTTAAATGTATTGGAAATGGAATCAATGAAACAGGAAGTTGTTGCCAGCGAAATGTTTGAAACCATAAACAAAGACGGATTTATTGCTTTGTATATCAATTTTGAGACAGGAAAATCAGAAATAAAACCTGAATCAATCCCAATAATTGATCAGATAGTTGAAATGCTGAAACAAAATGCAGATTTGAAAATCAGCGTTGAAGGACATACGGATAATGTTGGTACTGAAAAATCAAATCAAACCCTTTCCGAATCAAGAGCTAAATCAGTTATGGATGCTTTAGTATCAAAAGGTATTGATGTAAATCGTCTGAAATATAAAGGTTGGGGACAAACAAAACCTATTGCCGATAACAATACAGAAGATGGAAAGGCAAAAAACCGCAGGGTTGAAATAGTTAAACTATAACTAACATTTTGTAGACAGCCATTTGCCCTTTAATCGGTTTATGGGGTGCGAAACTACCGGACAAAAGCAAACGGCAGCTACAAGTTACCGTTAGTTGCAAGCCATAAGATAACTGACAATGAAAGCAAGGAAATTATTAATAATTGTTTTTTGGACAACCATAATAGGTGTTTCATCATATTTCTATTATGATAACGCCATTGCATATTTATTTGGATACAGAAGTGAGAGGTTTGGACAAACCTTGTTTGAAAATCAGATATGGTTCATCTCACATATAATTGGAGCTACTTTTTCTCTGTTTCTTGGGCCATTTCAGTTCTGGGGAGCAATTCGTAAAAAATATATTAGTTACCATAGACTTGCTGGTAAAATATATATTATTGGTTCTCTTGTTGCTGGTGTTTCTGCATTACGACTTTCATTAATTAATGACTGCTTAGGGTGTCGTTATTCACTGGCTTTGCTTTCCATATTATTTTTATTAACCACTTCACTGGCCTGGATTACAATTAGAAGAAAAAATATTGTGGCCCATAAGCATTTTATGACAAGAAGTTATACTTGTGCATTAGCATTTGTATTCGTAAGGCTAAATCAATTAATACCGTTGGACTTTCTATATTACCCAATTAATGACCCCATCATTCAAAGAACTGTAAATGAGTGGATGTTTACATTTGTCCCAATAATTGCCGTAGAAATATTTATGATTTGGATTCCCTCGGTTAAGCGAATTAAATTAGGACGATAATAAAGGCCGGCCGCTGAAATGAGGAATGGTTAATTGTCGGAGCAGTGCGAATATGAAAGGCATAGTTCGTATAAAAAATAGTTATAAATTGAACGGTACCTGCTTCGAAACCTGCCTAGCCGGCAGGCAGTTCGGCAACTAACCATACCGTCAACCGTTGGACAACATATAAAACAGACCCCAACCCCTGTCAATTTTCAGATAGTTTTAGAAAGCAATTAAAGAGAAAGGAAGATGGTAAGAAACAAAAATATTTTGCGGTTGTTTACTAACTAAAGACAGGCAATAGGTGACCATGAAAAATCAAATTGACTGATAGCTAAACTTGACAATTAAAAACGAAAAAAATGAATCCAATCGTAAAAAACATTCTGGCTGTAATAACCGGTATCATTATCGGGGGAGGCCTGAATATGGGAATTATCATGATCAGCGGTAAAATCATTCCGCCACCTGATGGAGCTGATCTTACCACAATGGAGGGATTAAAAGCTTCAATGCATTTGTTACAACCAAAGCATTTTATTATGCCGTTTTTAGCCCACGCCTGCGGAACTTTTGTTGGTGCTTTACTGACATCAATTATTGCCGCAAAATATAAAATGAGATTTGCACTGGGCATCGGAGTTTGGTTCCTGCTGGGAGGCATAGTCAACATATTTATGTTGCCATCACCAACCTGGTTTACTATTTTGGATTTAGCCGGAGCATATATTCCTATGGGTTACCTTGCGGGAAAGTTAGCGGAGAGATACAAAAAATCCAGCGAATCGCCAGGACAGGATTATTAGTGATAAAATGACAATGTGTTTTCCCCTTCCAGCTTAATTCTTCATGCGTTAGAAGGTGGGGTGGAACAACTCTTAAGCCATTAGTTAATGGTAATCATCCTGGAATTGTTTCGAATTTTTCAGTGGCTAAACACCTCCTCCATGGCTGATTTAACCGGTACATTAATCAAAAATGTAACAAGCGAATCATCCTTGGCTTCTTTGACTTCACACATATTGTCATCCATTTCGCGGTCGATAAGCACGAGGTAAGGATCAATGCCTGCTTTCGCCGGCTTTTTATCGGTGATGATCTGAACGGTAGAATTCGATTTTGTGAACAGGTGTTTTTTGTAGTAAAAGGCTTCACCTTTTTCATCCATTAAAGCCACATAAATGTAATCTTTTAAGGGCGCTTCGGTTTGGTTGCCCACACTGTCGGCATAGAACTTAGTGGTTTCCATAGTAAGAGTTACCTCATAGTTTCCATCTTTCAGCAGCTTGTAAGTGGCAGAATTCATCTTGTTTTCGTACAGGGTTATTTTCGCAAACAGGTCATTCACCAAATACTTCAGGCTGTCGGGAGTTACTTTGTAAAATTCATCCACCAGGTCAGAAGCCAGTGCAAAGGTATCGAGCCGGAAACCAAATTTATCCACTATCCTTCCCAGCGCTTTGCCAACCGAGTCCTCGCCAATGTAATCCTGCAGCGCATACATAGCCGCTGAACTCTTTTTATAACCAAGATAGGCTTGCTGCACGGAGGATTCCATCAGCGGCTTTTCGCCTTCAGTATCTTTCTTTCTGCGCAGGAGATACGACTTCATTTCACGGTTGACATATTTCCTGACCGGTTTCTTTTCCATACTTGTGTTCGGTGAGCATAGCCATCACGTATTGAGTGATGGTTTCGGTGAGCATAAAAGCGCCTTCGGCATGAGCCGGCGTTACAATGCAAGCCCACCAGTGATGGGCGTTTTCGTGGGCTGCGATGCCATACACAATATCAATGTCATCCTTTTCGTAACGGGTTGTAAAGCCCTCCGATTCAATCCAGATAAATGTGGTCGGGAAATGACGTGCAGCCCCTTCCTCCATGTAATGAGGGATTTCCACAACACGCAGGTCATGATAAGGGTATTTGGAGAAATATTTATTCCCGTAATCGTACGAGTCTTTCAGTCCGGCAATGATGCGGTCAATATTATAATTGTGCTTTGGGTGATAATACACTTCCACATTCACATCTTTGTATTGCTCGCGGGTTACTGCATACTTGCCCGACACAATGACGATCTCATTCTGGATGATGGTATCGGTTTTATAATGAAAATAATTCCGGCTGTTCTCCTTCCATTCACGGATCAGATGACCTCCTGAAATAATAGTCTGATCGGATGATGTGCTGATGATGGCTTCATAATTTGGCCGGCAAATTTCCATGTAGGGCTTGCTTCGGTCAGCATCCTTTAATTTGGGAGCGTCGGCTTTAACCGGCAGGTCAAATTCTTTTCGATCCTTATCCTCCATTAACTCAGCATTTAAATTGTATCCTATTAAAGGAAAATACGTCGATGAAAAACTTGACAGCATCAGGCAGCTTCCGTTCTCAGCGATCTCATTTTTTGGCTGGTTTTCAGTAAACCCCCTTGCAATGATGTCGTAATCAAAATGCAGCGTCATGGTATCACCCGGCTGCATAGCCTTATCCAGTTCAAAAATCCGGAAACCAAACTCTTCGGCATGTAATTTTTCGGTAAAAGGCTTGCTTAGTTCCAATGGCTTCAGATTGCTCAGGTTCCAGTCGTCGAGGTTCACGTAAATCTCTTTTATCGGCTGGTTATGATGATTTAAAAGCAAATATTTTCCATCCACATTCACGGTTCTTTCTTTTGGGAACAGATCCACCTTCAGGTTGATATCGAGAATGGTCGGCTGAGGCGCATTCATGTATCCGGAGAATTTCTTTTCATAATCAGCCTGCATTTTATGCGAGTCATGTTCAGAGAAATAAGGATTCAAAATGTATTTATTAAACCCGATGAACAAACCGGTAATTACAAACAAAACCAAAAGGATTGATAATCCGCTCACCTGTTCCTTTGTGATATTGGTTTTTAGATGTTTCAGCCTGATCCTTACCGAATTTTCATTGGTCCTTCTCCAGAGCAGGATGGTCAGCCAGGCGATGATGGCTCCGAAAAACAGCCAGTAAATGGTATACCAAAGTATGCTTGAGCTATAATGTCCAAAGCCATTGAGATTGGAATAGATGTATTCAGGAACCCTGCCAATTCTGAACAGGTAGTTGTCGAAATCAAACACACCGAAGACGATCATATCTGCAATGAAATAGAGTGCCGATAAAAAGAATCCCACATATTTATTGGGGCTCAGGTTCTGGATGAACAGAACGATGATGGCCATGTGCAGAAAGTTGAAGAAGTCAACTCCGAACAGTTGTTCAAAATATAATCCCAGTTCAATATCATAAAAATTGTAGGCTGCTATTTGGGTAATGACACCGCCTAAAATTGCCAGCGAAAGGTATAAAATATTGATACCAACCAGGGTCATTAACTTGTTTGTATAGCTGAACCAGTTTGGAATAGGCAGGGTATTAAAAATCTCATCTGTATTATGATCTTTCTCTTTCCAAACGAGCATTCCGGCAAAGAATATCGTCATAGGCATCATATACATCCAGAGGTGAAGGGTTTGCCGGATATACCAGGAAGTGAAGGGATACATATTACCGGAGTTGTTCCCAAGGTCGCCCATAAAATTGGTTATGATTTGCATCATGGCAAGTGCCGTCAGGATAAGGAAAGCGGGGTGGAAAACGATGCGTTTGAAATCTTTCCAGGAAACAGACAAGCTTTGAGTAAAAGTAAACAGCTTGTTGGTTTGAATCGTAATTTCCGGAGCCTTCAGCTCATAACCGGGGATTTCCGTTTTTTCAGAGATTACGGCAGGCTTCTTTTTTCTTTTCTCCAAAAATGCAATGAATTTAAATTTCCGGTAAGTATAAAACAGGATGCCAAGGCTGACCGTCAGCCAGATCAGTCTGTTTAAAAGGAAAGTTGCATTGATGGGCATGGACAAATTGTTCATATCGGTCACGGTCCAGAATTTTGAATTTACCGTCAGTGCCGTGATTCCGAAAGGATCGAGCAATACCTTCATCACTTCATTATCCATCCGGTGAAGCATCACTCCGATAAATCCATAAACAGCCAGAAACCCAACCCCTGCAAGATAGGTGGAAATCATTTTCCGGGTAAGTGTGGCGAGGGCGAATAAAATTCCACCCATGAGCAACAGGTTAGGAATAACAAGGAAAACGACCGGAAGAAAATAACTTCCAAATCTGAAAGGTCCCGAATACTGAGGTTCTAAAAAAGCAATACCAATTTCAAATCCCAATACGATACCGGCAAAAATGAGCAGGTTGGCGATAAAAGCGCCGAAAAACCTTCCGCCCAGGTATTCAATTTTACTCACCGGTCTTGAAAAAATCAACTCGTGAATGTTGAATTCGAAATCTTTTGCAACCGCTCTTCCGATAATGACCATTGTAAAAAGTAAACTCATCACACCAAGACGCGTCAGCATCTGAGCAATGATAATGGGAGCGTTGTGCCATTCCTTTCCGTGCCCGATGCCCATCACCTGGGTGTTGGGGTCGGTTGTGAGCGTAAATGCCAGTGTGCCGCCAAAAAGAACGATGAAGAAAATATAAAAAGCAGGGCTTTTCAGGTTTTTCTTTAATTCCAGCAGAAAAATATCTTTAAACATAAGGCGAAAGGTTAGAAGGTGATTATGATCGCGTTGACAAAGTATAGAAATAGACATCTTCAAGGATAGGATCCACCGGATTGAATTCATCCCCGGGATCGGCATTGCTATAAATCTTTACGAAGATTTTACCTGCAAAAAGGCGGGTGGAAATTACATGGTACTTTTTTTCCAGTTCCTCCAAATCCAATCCTGTAATATCCTTTTCCCATATCTTTCCATCAAATTCTTTGATGATCTCACCCGGAACAGTCTGAAGCAGGATTTTCCCTTTATCAATAATGGCCATGTTGGTGCAAAGGTTGCTCACATCATCAACGATATGCGTGGAGAGGATGACAATGATGTCTTTACCAATTTCTGACAACAGGTTATGAAACCGCCTTCTTTCATAAGGATCGAGGCCGGCGGTCGGTTCATCCACAATGATCAGTTTCGGATTTCCAAGCAATGCCTGGGCGATGCCAAAGCGCTGCTTCATGCCGCCTGAAAAAGTTCCGATACGTTGTTTCCGTGCATCCCAAAGGTTTACTTTCCTGAGCAAATATTCCACCTGTTCCTTTCTTTCGGATTTAATATAAATCCCCTTCAGCATGCTTAACTGATCCAACAGATCAATGGCTCTGTCTCTCGGGTAAAATCCAAATTCCTGTGGCAGGTAGCCAAGGTTTTGTTTTAACTCCTGTTTCTGCCTGAGGACATTCAGATCATCCATTTGGATTTCACCGGCATCGGCGTCCTGTAAAGTAGCGATGGTCCGCATCAGGGTTGATTTTCCGGCTCCGTTAGGACCCAGAAGTCCAAACAAACCGTTGGGGATGGTTAAGGAAACATTATCCAGCGCATGAACGCCGTTGGAGTAGGTTTTCGATAAATTACTTATTGTCAGATTCATATTATTTAATTTTTGTTTTCAATTGATGAAGCAAAATTGAACTGTTCTGATTAATTTTGGAAATATATGTGACGAGCAATTTGTTTATGTGACGAACAACGATAGGTTGTGATAAAAGGACTTTATCACATAAATTTAATAATAAATGAAAATGTGAATTACTTTGCCTGAGGATTTTCACAGATGACAAAGAAGATTTTATTCAACATCGGATTCTGGCTGATTCTGTGGCTGACATTCGGTTTTTCCATGATCCGGTTTGAACCGGCGGCTCAGTCATTCAGAATTGCTGCACTGATCATCTTCCCGCTGATTATCCCTGTTTATATTCATGATTTCATTTTCGACTATTTTATCATTAAAAAGCGATACTTCCTTTACTTTATCAGTACGGCAAGCCTGGTATTATTTTTTGGCTATATCATTCGTGAATTCCAGCATTATATGGAACCGTCGGGAAGCTCTGAAACTTATATTTCTTTGCTTTTCATTATGGTGTTATATACCGGAGCAAGGTACTTCAGGATTGGCACCCAGCAGCGAATACGAATTAAGGAAGAAGAAGAACGCCGGATCAAAGCCGAGATGGAACTGAAGGAACTTGAGGCCAAACAGGCGCAGGCCGAGCTTAATATGCTGAAATCCCAGGTCAATCCTCATTTTCTTTTCAATTCGCTCAACAGCATCTATTCGCTTATTTTAAGCAAGTCGGATATAGCGGCCGATACGGTGATGAAGTTATCCGATCTGATGAGGTATCTGCTGGAAAGTTCACAGAAAAGAAAAGTGCTGGTAAAGCATGAAATTGATTTTCTGCAAAATTACATTGACCTTGAAAAAATCCGGCTTGGAAAAAAAGCAAAGGTGAATTTTGAATTCAAAGGTGATCTGGGTGGTAAAATTATCTCACCTTTACTTTTAATTCCTTTTGTCGAAAACTGTTTCAAGCATGGGATCGCTGTCAATCCGGCGGATAATGTGATAGATATTTCGATTCTGCTGGAAGAAAATGCCCTGATTCTCCGGACTTCGAATAATATTGCTCCCAAACGAATTGATCTTGCCTCAAAGAAATCCAGTACAGGAATTGAAAATGTTAAGAAGCGATTGGAGTCTTTTATACGCTGATAAAC
Source organism: uncultured Bacteroidales bacterium (assembly GCA_963705185.1). Taxonomy (GTDB): domain Bacteria; phylum Bacteroidota; class Bacteroidia; order Bacteroidales; family JAADJA01; genus JAADJA01. The sequence continues at coordinate 45,935 of CAVPJF010000026.1, read as the reverse complement.
ATCAGCTTGAAATTAAAGAGGATGAAAACAAATTTTTAGTAAATTTAGAAATTGAAATTTAGGCCCCATGGAAATTAAATGCCTGATCATTGACGATGAAGTATTGGCACAGAATGTCATTGAAAACTACATTTCAACCATTCCTACCTTAAAGCTGGTTGGGAAATGCGATAACGCTGTTGAAGCCATTTCTTTTTTGCACAACAACCCTGTTGACCTGCTTTTCCTTGATTTAAACATGCCCGAGCTGAGCGGTCTCGACATGCTGAAAACCCTTACAAAACCTCCGAAAGTTATCCTTACAACCGCCTATTCGGAATATGCCCTTGAAAGTTATGAATATGGAGTAGTGGATTATTTATTAAAGCCGATTAAACTGGAACGGTTCATCAAATCGGTGAACAAAGTAGTAGCGCAATTCAATCAGCCAGCCGTGCACGATGAACATAAAGCTGAAGCAAAGTTTCACACCATTTTTATTAAAGATGACCAGGTCACTTATCAGGTTGGTGCAGAAGATATTCTTTATGTGGAGGCTTACGGGAATTACCTGAAGGTACATACACCCGGAAAAGTTTATGTTACCCGCGAAACCATGCATGATATTGAGAAAAAGCTACCGGAGAATTTATTTATGCGGGTGCATAAGTCCTTTATCATTTCCCTTTCAAAAATTCAATCCATTAGCGGAAACCGGGTTTTTATCAATCAGCAGGAGATCCCCATTGGTGAAATGTATAAGCTGGCGCTAAAGCAAAAAATCGGGACGACCCATTAAATCATGTCCACCTGATGAAAATAAACCTTCAACTGACGGAGACGCCTGCCCATAGGACTTCTAGGGAGAAGCGAAAATAGAATTCCTACTTGTCTAACATAAAATCATTCAGGGATCCCGGTATCCCGCCATGAAGGATTTCATGTCGCCCAAACGCAAAATTTGCATTTCTAATGTGGGATTTGGATTAATGTAATATATTTGAGCACTTATTTCCGGGAAAAAGTATCCTTGTTTCTCTTCATCAATATAAGGATAATAAGTAATAACAAACAAATGGTAAAGTATGGCAGGTTCCAGAACTCAAAACTTAAAAAGCCTGATTGGGAATACTCCTCTATTAGAAATTCATTTCCGGTATAAAGGAGAAGATAGAGTCATATATGCTAAAGCCGAAAACCTGAATATGACCGGAAGCATCAAGGACAGGATGGCCTTTCACATTTTGAGCAAAGGCTTATGAGCGCGGTACCCTTGAGGCAGGAATGCAGATTTATGAAGCCACAAGCGGGAATACCGGGATTTCTTTTGCGGCGATAGGAAAAGCGCTTGGCCACCAGGTGAATATTTTCATGCCTGACTGGATGAGCCAGGAAAGAAAGGATCTGATCAAAAGCCTTGGCGCCAATATAAAATTGGTCAGCAAGGAGGAAGGCGGTTTTCTGGGAAGCATTGAAATGTCGGGCAATGCCTGCAGGAAAACGATCACTTTTGAAATAGGCGATTGGAGTTTCATTTTTATTGATGAACATTGCCTTTACCACCAGAAGATAATAATATAAGGAAATGGTTGCATTCAGTACTGCAATAAAAACAAGCCAGTAATAACCTGATTGGCCGCAGAAGTAAAGAGGAAAAACTTTCCGAAAAATCCTGCCACAGGCGGAATTCCTGCAAGTGAAAATAATGCAAGCATCATCGTGAGGCTTAATTTTGGATTGGTTCTATAAAATCCATTGTAATCATCCATGTTTTCTTTACCGGTTTTATCCGAAATAGCCGAAACCACACCAAATGCACCAAGGTTGGAGAAAATATAAACCAATACAAAGTAAATAACCGTAGTCATCCCGAGTCTGTTCCGTCAATAATCCCAAGAGGATAAAACCTGCCTGTGCAATCGATGAAAAGGCAAGAAAACGTTTCATATTCTTCTGCCTGATGGCAAATAGGTTTCCGATGGTCATTGTCAGAATGCGATGACATAAATCAATTCTTTCCAGATTTCAGCAATGGAATAAAAAACAGTATATAGAACAATGGTAAAATAAATGCCGCTGCGCCTTTCGAAATCACTGAAAAATAGGAGGTTACATTGATTGGAGCCCTTCGTAAACGTCGGCTGTCCATAGATGGAAAGGAACCAGGGAAATTTTGAATCCCATTCCGGCAAAGAAAAAGATAAATGCCAATACCTGCAAGGGTGCATTCAAGGATGAAATGCGACATCTTTAAAATATATGAACCGGTTGTTCCATAGATCATTGAAAAACCATAAAGCAGTATTCCTGACGAAAGAGCAGAGGAGAGGATCAGTTTTATACCTGCTTCGGACGATTGCTCTTGAAACGATCATAAGCTGCCAAAGCGGCAATAGGTATTGTTGCAAGTTCCAGACCAAGGTAGAACATCAGGAAATCACCGGAGGAAATCATGAAATTCATCCCGATCAGTGTCGAAAGAATAGAATAAAAAACTCACTGATCTTGTTCTCGTTTCAGGTTTCTTTAACCAGCCGGCGATTGAAGAAAAACAATCAACACACCGATATTCAGGATGTTCTTCATCATGGTTGTGAGGTGGCTTGAACGGTACATATCCCCGAAAATAGAACCTTCCGGAACCGGTAAAAAGCCAATGACAGTGATGATAAAAAACGAAACCAGCGAAATCCAAATGAGCTTGTTTTTCCCGGCATCGATAACTCAGCGATCAGGATGATTAGTGTGACAATCGTAAGAAGATTTCGTGCCGCATCAGTAAAAAATTTCAGGTTCATATATTAATGTTATTATCTTTTATCAAATTAAAAAATCTTTACGGCAATATTGCCTGGTCAGTTCAAAATAATTGGTTGAAGACTACGCTGATCATATCCGACAGCCAGAGCGGCGCCAATCCGATAGCAGCAATGCAAGATCAGGACACCTGTTGAAAGTCTTTCATACCATTTTGCATCGTCAATTTCAGATATTGATTGTTTTTTATCGGGCCCAGCAAGCAGTATGCCAACAACCCGCAGAATATAAACTGCAGTAATCACAATGGAAGATGCAGCTATGATGGTTACTACCCGATGAAAAGTATCAGGATGCTGGAAAGCACCGAAAAAAATGGTCATTTCAGCAACAAAACCGCTTAAGCCGGGAAGTCCGAATGAAGCAAGACCAGCGATCACATAAACACACCAAGGAAAGGAATCACCTTCATCAGTCCACCCATTTCATTGATATTCGGGTATGTGTTCGGCCATAGATCATGCCGATGAGGGCAAAGAAAAGGGCTGTCATCAGGCCATGTGAGATCATCTGGATAATGGCTCCGTTCATGGCCGTCTTGTTCATCATCAGGAGGGCAAAAAGTACCAGTCCGCAATGGCTTACTGAGGAATATGCATTGATGTATTTTAAGATCTTTCTGCAAGATGGCGCCAAAAGCGCCGTAAACGACACTTATAGTGGTAAGGATAATAAATATCCAGGCCAGTTCATGCGCCGCTTCCGGCATCAGGAACATAGCCACGCTGAAACAACCGTATCCTCCGAGTTTCATCAGTACTCCGGCATGAAGCATCGAAACGGCAGTAGGTGCAGAGCATGACCGTCGGGTGACCAGGTATGGAACGGGAAAAGTGCTCCCAGCACCCCAAAACCAATAAAGGTAAACGGGAAGAAAAACCGCTGGACTTCGAGCGGGATGTGAACTTTTGCAATCTCAAGGATGTTGAAAGTAAGCTTTCCACCTTCTGGCGTTCGAATTGAAATAAATCCCAGCAATCCCACCAGCAAAAGGCAGAACCTCCCATCAGCATCAGGGTAAGCTTCATGGCAGAATATTCTTTCGGACCGCTTCCCCAGATGCCGATCAACAGGTACATCGGGATAACCGCAAGTTCATAAAACAGAAACATGGTGAAGAGGTCGAGCGAAATAAAGAAGCCGAATACACCGGTTGACAACAGATCAGGATATAAAAAATTCCCTCGAAAGGAATTCCACTTCCCATGAGGCAAAAATCCGGCAAAGATGACAATGGAGGTCAGCATGATCATGGCAACCGAGATGCCGTCGACACCAATGGTATAATGAATATTTAGGCTCTGAAACCAGATATATCTGTCATGAACAGCATTTCAGCCGTGTTTCCCGCATTGCTTTCGGTCAGATACATGATAAACCAGCACTACTGCCAGAATCAGCTGAATGCTCATTCCAATGGCAGCTGACCATGCGGGTCTGATGCATATTCTTTGTAAAGATGATCCCGATGATCGTCAGAACAGGGATATAACAAATAAGGTTAAAAAATCCATCTTCTACTTATTTTAAACAAATAAATAAATGAAAACAAAAACGCAAGACAATCACTCCGGCAACAAATACAAATGCATATTTCTGCAACTGTCCCGACTGCAAGCCTTTGATCTGTTCGGAAGCATGGTTTGTGACCCAGGAAATTCCGTTCATGGTGCCGTCAACAATATGGCGGTCGAACCAGGCCACCGGCCGGGAAATATAATTAAAGATGATCTTTTTGGTGACAAAAAGATAAACTTCATCAATATAAAATTTATTGTAAGACCATTTGTACAGATGCTTCAAGCGATCTGACATCTTTTCAGGAATCAGTTTCTTTCCTGTACAGAACCAATGGCAACAAGAATTCCGAGCAATGCCATCAGGACCGAAGGAATGGCAATGCCAGTTCAATGTGCGATTCGAAAGGCATGCCATCGGAAGTCACCAGTGAGCTGAAAGGAATAAATCCGGCAAAAACTGAAGCAACAGCAAGAATCATCAGCGGGATGGTCATCACTTTCGGCGATTCATGTGGGGTGTGATGGTAATGGCTCTCTTTTCCCCAGAAAATACTGAAATACAAACGGAACATATAAAATGCCGTCAGGCCCGCAACGAAATATTCAATTGCAAAAAGGATTTTATCATGTTCATAGGCTGCCGCCAGGATCTCATCCTTGCTGAAGAACCCTGATAACGGAGGAATACCGGCAATGGTCAGACAGGCGATCAGAAATGTATGATGGGTGATCGGCAGATATTTTCTCAATCCGCCCATTTCTTCATATAATTGCTGTGAACGCATGAATAATTGCACCGGCACCAAGGAATAACAAGGCCTTGAACATGGCATGGGTAAACAGATGGAACATGGAAGCCATGAATCCAAGTCCTGATGTCCTCCATATCCTGAAACACCAAGGGCAAGCATCATATAACCGATCTGCGACATGGTTGAATAAGCCAGTACGCGTTTGATATCAATCTGGGTACAGGCAATGACCGCCGCAAACAGTGAAGTGAATGCTACCCACATAGGCAACGACTGTCAAAGCATCGGGGGCAGTGAAAATATAAAGTGGGAAAAGCCTTGCAACAAGGTAAACACCGGCAACAACCATTGTAGCAGCATGGATCAGCGCGGAAACAGGTGTCGGACCTTCCATGGCATCGGGCAACCAGATGTGCAGCGGGAACATGGCCGATTTACCGGCACCTCCCATGAATATGAAGATCATTGCCCAGGTCATGACCGAATTCCCATGAAAGTCATGGTGCTTGGTTGCTATCATTGCTCCGTTGGATCGGTAAGAGATAAAAATCAAATGTGCCGGTGATATAAGATAATATCAGGATGCCGATCAGGAAACCCAGGTCGGCAAAACGGGTAACGATAAATGCTTTTTTGGAAGCAGCAACAGCTGTTGGTCTTTCATAATAGAAACCGATCAGCAGGAAAGATGAAACACCTACCAGTTCCCAGAAGATATACATCTGGAAAATATTGGTCGCCACAACCAATCCCAGCATCGAAAAGCTGAACAACGAAAGGAAAGCAAAAAACGTTGATATCCTTTTTCACCCTTCATATAACCAATGCTGTAAATATGAACCATGAAGGATACCGTTGTGACAACGACCAGCATCATGACCGAAATCGGATCAAGTAAGAACCCCAAGGTCAATTTGAAGCTTATCGGTGAACTGCAGCCAGCGGTATTGAAAGCAATGATCTTTTCAAACGCTTCTGATCCGGCAGCCGTAAAGAAATAGTGATAGGCAGTAAAATAGGACATAAATGAAGTGACCCCATTCCAAAGGTGCCGATATACCTGAAACCTTTGGTTTAATACGAACCACTGGTAAGCCTAAAACCACAAACAGGATCAGGGGTATCAGTGGAATCCAAATGTATAACTATAATCCATTTCTGTCTGATTGAATTTGTTGTTTATTTAATATCCGAACGGTTAAAACTTCATTTCATCGACCTTCTACATCGATGTTGGTAAATCTCCTGTAGATATTGATGATGATTGCAATTGCAACGGCAGCTTCAGCAGCTGCAACTGCAATGATAAATAAGGTGAAAAAATGACCCTGGAACTGATCGGGAACAAATACCTGTTAAATGCTACAAAGTTGATGTTGACCGAATTCAGGATCAATTCGATCGACATCAGCATGGTGATCAGGTTTTTCCGGTGAGAAAACCATAAATGCCGATAAAGAACATCAGCGTGCTGACGATCAGAAAATAGCTTAATGGAATACCTGCTGTCATATTGAATTCAATCTTTTTATCTTTTTTAGCAATTACAATTGAAGCAATCATTGCAGCCAGCAGCAGGATACTGATCACTTCAAAAGGCAATGCATAACCATTTCCGCGTAGCTGAACAATGCTTTGCCGATAAGGCCATAGTTAGGATTATCAGGTTCAGCAACGTTGAGTTAAAGGTATAATTGAATATGGTAATGATACCCAGGATCGCACCTGCGCAACAGCAATGCCCGAAAAGAATTGTTTTGTTAATGCTGACAGCCTCAAACTTTTGGCTGATATGGCTGGTGAGCAGAATGGAGAAGATGATCAGGACTACGATACCGCCGGCATAAAGTGTAGCTGTACTGCTGCAAGAAATGATAATTCAGCATGAAGTAGAATCCTGCTGTGGATACCAGCACGAACAAAAGGTAAACTGCTGCCCTTAAAATTCGCCGGCTGGTCACCGTCAGTATGGAAAATAATAGATGATGGCCGAAAAAAGAAAAAACATTAATTGGTTGTTTGTCATTATTCAACACCTTTTATTATGGTGAACCCGGTTTGTTTAAAACTTTTGGTCAATTTGCCCCGGTCGAATACGCTGTTCAAATTTCTGTCCGATTGTCAGGGCATCTGACGGACAGGTTTTCACGCATAAATTGCAAAATGTGCACATGCCAAGATGATAGATGTGCTTGTCGATTATCTTTCCTTTTTTTACCATCTTCACCAATCACAGTCCTGCTGATGATTTCGATGGAGCCGTTGGGGCAGTTGATTTCACAAATGCCGCAACCGGTGCAACGGTGCTGGTTGTTCTCATCGTGGAGCATGATGACTTCGCCCTTGAAACGGTCAAACATTTCAAGTTTCTTCCGGTTTTCGGGATACTGCTGGGTTACGATATGCCGCGGACTGAAGAAGTAATTTCCGGTGACCCATCCCTTGATAAGGGCATATACGCCGCTGAATATTTCTGCAAATAATTGATAATACTTTTCATGCTTTAAAAATGCCAGCCCTTTAATACAATAAATGCCATTAAGACAATGTTGAACAGATTGATGGGGAGCAAATACTTCCATTCCAGTGTAAGGAACTGGTCGATCCTCAACCGCGGGAAAGTCCATTTGAACCACATCATCAGAAAGATCACAAATGCAGTTTTTCCGAAGTACCAGACGAAAGGCGGAATGTAATCCATAATGTTGTTGAATCCTTCCCAACCTCCAATATGAAAAGGCATCCAGCCACCCAGGAAAACAGTGGCAGCGATGGATGCAACAATAAACATGTTCATGTATTCCGCCAGGAAGAAGAAAGCGAACTTGATCCCTGAATATTCGGTGTGAAAACCTGCGGTAAGCTCCGATTCTGCTTCTGCAAGGTCAAAGGGTCCGCGGTTGGTTTCTGCTGTACCTGCAATCAGGAAAAACGAGAAATGCGATGAATGCAGGAATATGTCCTGTAAAGATGAACCAGCCACCTCGCTGCGCTTCAACGATTGTCGAAAATTGCATGGTTCCGGCCAGGATAACCATGGTGATCAGCGAAAGTCCTACCGACAATTCATAGCTCACGATCTGGGCGCCGCTTCGCATCGCACCGATCAGGGAATATTTGTTGTTGCTCGACCAGCCGGCGAGCAGGATCCGATCACACCGATAGAAGATACTGCAATGACATAAAAAACACCGATGTCGAAATCAAGGGCATGAAGTCCTTTGGCAAATGGAATGGCAGCAATGGCCATGAAAGAAGCAATGATGACAATAAAGGGAGCCAGGTTGAAAAGCAACTTGTCAGCATTTTTGATGGGAATTAGCTCTTTCATCAACAGTTTGATGAAGTCGGCAATGGTCTGGAAGAATCCATAAGGTCCAACCCGGTTGGGCCCAACACGGCATTGCATGAATGCGCATATTTTTCGTTCGGCATAAACCAGGAAAAGCCCGACCACTGCATAGAAAGCAGGATGGCGACCCCGATCAGGATCATTTCGATGGTCACCGCCCAGAATGGCGACATGCTTGCCATCAGGGCTTCATCGATGCTTGATGTAAATGATGAAAAATCGTAAATATCAAACTTCATAATTGCTGTTTCTTATTATAAACTGCCGTTATTATCTGTCCATATCAGGAACTACAAAATCAAGTGAACCGCTGATGGCCACCAGGTCAGCGATCTTCTGATCCTTGCTCATTTGGTGCAATGCAGCCAGGTTGCTGAAATTGGGCGAGCGGAATTTCATCCGGTAAGGATTTTTATTCCCGTCACTTACTATGTAAACACCGAATTCACCACGGACTGCTTCCACACGCTGGTAATATTCTCCTTCCGGAAACTTGATAACCGGCTTCATTTTCACTGCAAAATCTCCTTCAGGAATATTATCGATCAACTGTTCGATGATCAGCATCGATTCCCACATTTCAGCTATCCTTGCCTTGTAACGATGGAATGTATCCCCTTCTTCGTATAATACTTCTTTAAATTTAGCAAAAGGATAAGCACTGTATGGCTCATGAACCCTCACATCGCATGAAAATCCTGAAGCTCTGCCCGAAGGTCCGGTCACACCGAAAGCAATGCATCTTCTTTCGAAAGGAATCCGATTCCTTTGGTACGTTCCTGCATAATAGGATTACCCGTTAACAACTGATCATATTCGGGCAATTTTTTTCTGAAATACTTTATAAACTCTTTTATTCGTTTTCTGGAAGTTTGGATGAATGTCGTTCATCAATCCACCCGGTACATTATAACTCAACAGGAGCCTTGCACCGCAGGTTTCCTCAAATATGTCGAGGATCTTTTCCCTGTCGCGAAGGCCATAGAAGAAAGTAGTGAGTGCTCCCAGGTCCATTCCAAAGGCACACCACCATAGCTGATGCGAAGCGATCCTGTTCAATTCGTCCATGATGGTACGGATATATTTAACCCTGGCGGGAACCTCAACTTCAAGTGCGTTTTCAACAGCCAGGCAAACGGCTTCGTTCAGGATATGTGCTGAAAGATAATCCATCCGGTCAGTGAGGTGAATGATCTGCGGATAGGTCAGCTTTTCGGTCATTTTTTCAATGCCTCTGTGAATATAACCCAACTGTGGCCTGACCTCCTGACCATCTCTCCCTGAAGCTTCAGCATCAACCTGAACACACCATGGGTGGAAGGATGCTGTGGACCCATGTTAATGGTGAATTCCTGTTCCTCGAGTAATGGGGTGATTGTTTCTTCAGTCATTTCTATTATCTTTCAACAATATTAATTTCATCAACATAATCTTTTCTCAAAGGAAATCCAACCCAGTCATTATCGAGGAAAATTTTTCTCAAATCAGGATGATCTGAAAATCGGATTCCAAATAAATCAAATATTTCCCGCTCATGATACTCTGCTCCGATCCAAATTTTGCAAACCGAGTCAATGACCGGATTATTCTTATCAGTGATCTTTGATTTCATTACGATCTGATGGCGGTGTTTGGTTGAGTCGAGGTGATAAACCAATTCAAAACGGTCGCTGTAATCAACTGCACTTTCGCAAAAAAGATAATCGAATTGTAACTCCGGTGTATTTTTTAAAATTTCCGAAAGTTGCAGAAGCTGACTTTTATCTACCGTTAACGTAAGGTATTGCTTTCCTTCTGTAATTTCGATTCCCGGAATTTTTGATAAAATAAGTTCAGTAACCTTTTGCTTTTCCATTTGATTCGATAACAAATTATTTAACCTCTTTTTTGGATTGCCTTTTTTTAGTAATGCGCTCCAGTTTTATTTTCCGCTGTAGCTGCATCACGCCGTAAAGAAGGCTTCCGGGCGTGGCGGGCAACCTGGAATATAGACATCAACCGGTATCACATGGTCAACACCACGAATGACATGGTAAGAATTATAGTAAAATGGGCCTCCTGAAATAGCGCAGGCTCCCATAGCAATCACATATTTGGGTTCAGCCATCTGGTCATAAAGCCGTTTCAGAACAGGCGCCATTTTGTTTGTAATGGTTCCGGCCACAACAATCACATCAGCCTGACGCGGGCTGGCTCGGTAAACTTCTATCCCAAACCGTGCAAAATCATGACGGGAAGCGCCGGAAGCCATCATTTCGATTCCACAGCAACTGGTTGCAAATGTCAATGGCCAGATGGAATTCGACCGTCCCCAATTGACCAAAGAATCTATGGTTGATAGAAGAATATTCCCGCGTTCCTGTTCAAATTCTTCCAGGGACTCATTGTCCCTGAAATCCGAATCTTTCATTGATTTTATTCCCATATCAAGGCGTGTTTTTTCCATGCGTACAATAACCCGAGACCTAATATCGCAAAGAAGATCAAGATTTCAACAAAAGCTACCATTCCAACCTCTTTCATGACTAGCCGCCCATGGAAATATAAAAACGGTTTCCACATCAAAGATGAGGAAAAGCAAAGCGAACAGGTAATAACCGACATTAAATTGTAACCAGGTTATTCCTTTGGTTGGTACACCGCATTCGTAAGCTTCTGACTTTTGAGGGTTGGTGGAGGTGGGGGCGATAAAGGATGAAAACAGGATGGCTCCACCCACCAATGCTAATCCTACAATGAAAAACAAAATCAGACTTTCGCTGCTCATAATTTAATCTGTTTGTTATAATAATTTCGATTTCGAAAAAATCGGGGCGAAATTATACAAATATCTATATGTATTGTAATGAAAATTAATTTTTTTGATGGATTCATTTTTCTTGACTATATGAAATCCTGATCATTACTTGCTGTTTGGTATCTTATTAAAACATTTTCAAAATTATCTTAATATGAATTATTTTGAAGTTTTTCAAAAATTTCGAATAAACAAGTTGCAGGCATCATGAGCAAACTGACCGTTATTTTGTCTATAGAAGCTCATTTGTATATTCTCGGACAAGGACCCTGCCTCACGCGCTGAACTGAGATCAATTTAAAGTAAAACCAATTTGATCTCTTTTCGTAGTAAAGTTAAGATTGATCATAATCTGGTTTTTGAAGCAACAGGTATTCAGCCAAGCAAAAACTGTGATTGCCGGTTTAATCTTTTAAATCCTTCTGGATTTGGGTAATGGATAATTCAAGTGGGATTGTGCCAGGTTGATTTGGATGTAAGATTTAAAATTATGTACTTTTGAAAAGTAAATTTTTTCCTCATGACAATGAAAAATAAATTCTATTTCTGTGCAGTAATTATAGCCTTTGCGATGCTTCCCTGCTTATCCGGTTTGGCGCAGGTAAAAGTATACCATGTTGCCGAAGGTGTAAACTTAAATGACAAACAGGGTCTGTATTATGCCCTTCCCCGAACACTGATAAAAGTAAATTTAACAGTAGACAAGACGGAATACTATGCCGGACCCTATGCTGCCTATGCCGGCAAATACCTTGATCTGGAGAATGTATCCACAAATGATTATAATGAATATTCCATTACGGAAATAAGCCTGAGTACGCTTTCCGAGCCCGACCCTGCCCATTATTTATTTTGCCGAATTTGATGATAAAATGATCAAAGAAGGAAGTGCAATGTTGTTTTCATTATCCGATGCTGGACTGATATTCGGGTCTTGACGGAAGTGTTTTAAAAAATACGATAAAGGAAAACATTACTAAATTTTCCGATAAACAAAATGTGTATGCCGGATTGTTTAATTATTCTGCTGAAACAAACCTTTATGAGAAAGCTGATACCGTTATCAGGAAGGTAGTTGTGGATACGGTGACGGTCGAGAAAAAATATCTCGACAAGAAATGGGTCGAGAAAAGCACCGAGCAGAAAGCCGTTGAAGCAGCAAACATGGTAACAAAACTTCGCGAAAACCGCTTTAACTTACTTACCGGTTATCAGGAGGTTGCTTTTGATGCAGGGACTATGGCTTATATGGACAAACAGCTTAAAACTCTGGAAGACGAGTACCTGTCGCTCTTCATCGGGATTACCGTTAAAAAGACATTGCACTATACTTTAACCGTTTTACCTGACCTTGAGCATGAATTTTCGTCCATCCCGGTATTTGTCTTTTCGGAACGAATTGGTATAAAAGATATAAATGCGCCAGGAGGAGAAAAAATTAATCTGAAGATCGAACTATCGGATCCCTTAGAGTCACTTTTGTCGATTAACAATGAAAGAGAGAAATCTTATAAGGGTGACAGAGGATTTAGCTATCGTATACCGGTAATGGCAAAAGTTAGTATGGAAGTAAACAACGATCTTAAATCGAGCGGAGTTTTCCCGATCGCTCAGTTTGGAAGTGTTACTTACCTGCCATCGACGATTTCATCCGTCCAGTTTTTCCCTGAAACCGGCGGAATAAAGAATGTGATCATTGAATAGATTCCGGGTTTTGCTTCAGGCAATTCCTTTCAATATGCTTTGATAGAACTCTCCTGCAATCGGGACTGTTTTCTTTTCGCATTGAATAGCATAGATAAGCCCGATAATCCAAAAAAGGAATACCAGAACATTCAATATCCATCCGACGATAGGAATCCACCACAATATTATTCCGGTAAGAAACAATCCGAGGGATTGCCGCAAATGAAAGGCACCTAATTCTGTTTTGTTCTTTCCGTAAAGAACAAATGCAACAATCCAGCCTATCAGAGTAATATAGCTGACGATTGCAACAGTGTTATCTTCCTTTGTGTTTTCCATGGTAATTTATTTTTCTGTTTTGCAAAAATATTGATTTCGAAAATATGAAACTTAATTTGTCAACCTGTTAAAATAAATGGATTATTTTCTTGATGTTATAAATATCTCAAATGAGGAGCCATCCTTAATTATATCCTGCTTACTTTTTTATATTCAATAACTCTTTTAGTGCAAATATCTCATCCCGGAATCTCGCCGCCTCAATGAAATCAAGCTCTTTCACCGCTGCCTTCATCTGTCGTTCTAACTTGGCAATTGCTTTTTCGACTTGTTCTTTATTCATGTATTGGATCAGCGGATCAGCAGCAATGTCGATGCCTTCTTTTTCAATGTAAGCTTTAGGTTCAGCGGCTTTGGCATCGGCCACAGCAGTCTGCCCAAGAATCGATTGTATTGACCGGATGATCTGTTTGGGTGTAATGCCATGCACCTCATTATATTTCAATTGTTTTTCCCTTCGCCGAAGGGTTTCGTCGATTGTCTTTCTCATCGAATCCGTCATTTTATCAGCATAAAAGATCACCCTTGCATTCAGATTTCGTGCTGCACGGCCTGCCGTTTGAGTCAATGATTTTTCGGATCGAAGAAAGCCTTCTTTATCTGCATCGAGGATAGCAACAAGGGAAACTTCGGGTAAGTCCAGGCCTTCGCGAAGCAGGTTGACACCCACAAGCACATCGAAATCACCCAGGCGAAGGCCACGCATTATTTCCACCCGGTCGAGTGTTTCCACCTCCGAATGGATATAACGGCAGTTAATATCCAGCCTGGCCATGTATTTCGTAAGCTCTTCCGCCATGCGTTTGGTAAGGGTGGTCACCAGAACCCTTTCACCTGCCTGTTTTCGTTTGTCGATCTCATCCAGCAGGTCGTCGATCTGGTTCAGGCTGGGCCTGACTTCAATGATCGGGTCAAGCAATCCTGTTGGCCGGATCAGCTGCTCCACCACAATGCCTTCTGCTTTCTGAAGTTCGTATTCTGAGGGTGTTGCGCTCACATAGATCACCTGGTTGGCAAGTACGTCAAATTCATCAAATTTCAGCGGGCGGTTATCCATAGCTGCCGGTAACCTGAATCCGTATTCCACCAATGTGGTTTTACGTGATCGGTCGCCACCATACATTGCCCTGATCTGAGGTATGGTCACATGGCTTTCATCGATCACCAGCAAAAAATCATCCGGAAAATAATCAATCAGGCAATAAGGCCGGGTTCCGGGCTGCCTGCCGTCAAAATACCGCGAATAGTTTTCAATACCAGAACAATATCCTAGTTCCCGCATCATTTCAATATCATACATTACCCGGTCTTCAAGTCGTTTGGCTTCAAGATGTTTTTCAGTTTCCTTAAAATACTGTACCTGCCGGATCATGTCGTGCTGGATTTCAGTAATAGCGGATTTCATTTTTTCATGAGAGGTGATAAAGATATTGGCCGGATAAATATTCAGGCTGTCGTATTTTTCGATCTTTTGCCCGGTGATAGGATTAAAAGTTTCTATCCCTTCAATTTCATCACCGAAAAACATAATCCTGTAAGCCACATCGGCATATGCAGGAAAAACATCAACGGTATCGCCCTTTACCCTGAAATTTCCATGGATAAATTCTATCTCGTTTCTTGAATAAAGACTTGATACCAGCAATTTCAGGAATTTATTTCTTTGAAGAATATCTCCGGTTTTAATGTGAATGACATTGTTGGTGAAATCTTCAGGATTACCAATACCATAAATGCATGAAACCGATGACACCACGATTACATCGCGCCGGCCGGAAAGGAGGGAAGATGTGGCGCTCAGCCTCAGCTTTTCAATTTCCTTGTTGATGGAAAGGTCTTTTTCAATATATGTGTTCGTGACCGGCAGGTAAGCTTCAGGCTGGTAGTAATCGTAGTATGAAACAAAATACTCGACTTTATTTTCAGGGAAAAATTGTTTGAACTCGCCATAAAGCTGAGCCGCTAATGTCTTGTTGTGGCTAAGGATCAACGTGGGTTTTTGAACCTGTTGAATTACATTGGCGATGGTAAATGTCTTTCCTGAACCTGTGACACCCAGCAGAACCTGTTGCTGATCACCACGGCGAATGCCTTCCACCAGTTGTTTGATGGCTTCGGGCTGGTCACCCGTGGGCTGATATTCGGAGGTTATTTGAAAGTTCAAGGTTCAAAGTTCAATGTTGAATGTTTCATCCTGATGGTTGACAGGTTTCATGTTTTCAAATCCAATCTTAAACCTTGAACATGAAACCTTGAACCACTTTATTTTTTCGTCGGTTTGTATCCTCTTGCTTTTGCTGCATCTTCGAGACGTTTCTGCCAACCCGACTTTTTCTTTGCAGGCCGTTTTTTATTTTCCTCTATTTTTTTATGGATCTTATCCTCGTTGATAAATTGCTTGATCAGCCACATTTGCCCGAAGGTTAATACATTGGCAAGGAAGTAATAGTAGCTCAGTCCGGAAGCGTAATTATTGAAAATCCCCAGGAACATAACCGGCATGATGTACATCATTGTTTTCATTCCCGGCAACTGTTGCTGCGACGAACCCATCAAATCCTGGTTGATCTTTGTATAGATAATGGTTGAAATGGTCATGAGCAGTGTAAACAAACTGACATGCGACCCATAGAACGGGATATTGAATGGCAGATCAAGAATTGAATCATAGCTCGAAAGATCGTCCGCCCACAAAAATGCCTCCTGCCTCAGTTCAATGGCGGCCGGGAAAAACCTGAACAAAGCAATCAAAATCGGAAACTGCAGCAACATCGGAATACAACCAGCCATGGGGTTTACACCTGCCTTTCGGTACAAATCCATGGTCGCCTGCTGCTTTTTCATGGCATCTTCCTTTTTGGGGAATTTTTGACCAAGCTCATCAATGTCCGGCTTGAGCAATCGCATTTTAGCCGATGAAATATATGATTTATATGCGATGGGATAAAGTACAATCTTTAAAAGAATGGTCAGTATTAAAATGATAATCCCGTAATTCCATCCGAATCCTTCCAGAAAATTGAAAACCGGCAATACGGCATACCTGTTGATCCATGCCATCAGGAAGAAGCTCCAGCCCAGCGGAATTTGCCTTTCCAGGTCCAGCTTGTATTGCCTTAAGGTTTTGTATTTATTCGGTCCGAAATAGAACGACATGGGGATGTTCGTCTTTTCGGATGGCGTAAAAGGCAGGTTTATAGCGGTTTCAAGCGACCGCAAATATTTTTTATTCTCCGGTTTTTCAAGGGTGAAAGCCTTGATTTTTGCATTCAGGAAATAGTCTTTGGCAATAAGCGTGGAAGTGAAAAACCGTTGCTTGAATCCTATCCACTTTACCCTGGTAACCAAATCTTATTCTTCATCTTTGGTTTCTGAAAGAAAATCAACATCGTCCTGGTAATATTTATAGTAAACCGTTGGTCCATTGAACTGGTCGGTGCCTTTTTCAGTTTGAAGCAATTCAATATTCCAGCTCAGATCGATGTAATTGGTTCCGGTTTCCAGATGGTTACTCATCCCGACAAAATTGATATCGAAGTCAAGCATGAATTCATTGCCTTTCAGAGTATAAAGGAATTCGATATAGCTTGATTTGTTGAAAGAGGAATCCGCCTGATCGGTATAAAGCCGCATCGAAAAACTCTCTGAATCTTTTCCGCTTACTCTCATTTCTGAACTCTCGGCTGGCTGAAAATAAAGATCGTTGGTATTGATGATCCGGTTATTTGCAAAGAAGGTTAATCCGAAATTAGTCTTGCCTGGGTCAAACAGAACGAGTGGAAGCGAATCGTAAGTACGATAATTTTTGAGTTCAACAGAAATAATCTTTCCTCCTTTTGCAGAAATACCGATTTTCATCAAATCGTTTTCGATCTGGTAAATCCCATCCGTACCCACTGATGAACCTGCAAAAACACCAAGTTTATCGCGGTTGACCGACTCCGTTCCGGTTGTTCCAGCTGAAGTTTCAGTTTGAGAACCGGTTTGCTGAGCAGCCCTGATTGAATCCTGTTTCTTTTGTTCTATAAACCTTGCAAGTGCAACTGAATCCTGCATCCGTCTGGCTTGCAGTGTTGAATCCTGTTTGCGTTTAAATGCTTCCTTTTCTTCTTGCGATGGAGTCATCCAGAGACTGTATCCAATCAGGATAACGAAAATCAAAAGAAGGCCTATAATGGTGTTTCTGTTCATGATATTATTTCTGTAATTGGTTAAAAGCTACTGGTTTTTCTATGTTGGAATGAAAAGCGACCATTGACCTCTACCAAATAACGTATTACTTTTTCGGTCGGCAAAGATAAGGATTGTTGTAAAAGCCTTTCATTTTTATTTAAGTTAATTTTGCAAGCCTTACAAATCGCAGATGACAGCAGACCCGGTGAAAATTTACATCGCCCTTCCGGCTATGAATGAGTTGGAAAATATGGAACATTTTATCCAATGCTGCAAAAACCAAACTTATCAAAACTTCAAACTTGTCATTTGTGTTAATCAGCCCGATGACTGGTGGGAAATGGAAAATAAGGCTAAGTATTTGCAGGAACAATACGCTCTACGATTGAATTCCTGAAAAAGATAAAAGATTTTCCAATTGAGATAATTGACAGAAGCAGCAAAGGAAATGGATGGAAAGGCAAAGATTTCGGTGTGGGTTGGGCGCGAAAGACCGTCATGGATCATATCAATAAAGAAGCAGAAGATAACGATATCATTATCAGTCTTGATGCGGATACCCGATTTAACTCCAGGCTATTTCAGATTCGATCATTGGAAAATTTTCAAAAACACCCTGAATGCTGTGGCCTTGTCAGTCCCATATTATCATGAACTGACCGGTGATGAAGAAAAGGACAGGGCATATCTGCAGGTATGAAATTTACATGCGGTATTATGCCATCAATCTCTGGCGGATCGGGAGCCCGTATCAGTTTTACTGCTATTGGCTCGGCTATGGCTTTGCCTGTGAAATCATACAGGGCAATCGGAGGAATGACTCCACATAAAAGCGGAGAGGATTTTTATTTTTTGCAGAAGCTTAGAAAATTTGGAAAGGTCTTAACCTGGAACAAAGAAAAAGTTTATCCAGAAGCCCGCTATTCCGACCGCGTTTTCTTTGGGACCGGCCCAGCCATGATCAAAGGCAGGGATGGTGATTGGTCGAGCTATCCCATTTATCCGTTTGAATTATTTGATGAAATTAAAGCAGACGTATGATCTTGTTTCCGGTTTTGTTTGAACACGATGTCATCCACACCAATGGATGATTTTATCCATGAAAAATTTGCCGGACAGAACATCTGGCAACCATTGAGGGAAAACTTCAAAACCAGGGAAAAGTTTGTAAAAGCATGCCATCATAAGATAGATGGTCTGAGGATTTTGCAATTCCTGAAATGGAGGAATTCGAATAGTACATTCATCAGACGAAAAAAACCTGATCCGGTGGTTTCAGACAATTTCATCCTCAAGATTTAAAGCAGTTCAATTTTGGTTTTTCGAAATTTGCATTTCTGGCCAAATTCATTGGCGAATTGAATTCGGTTAGGAATTCCTGGTAGCGATCGAAGAAGAATATCAAAGATAACATTTAAATGAATAAACCCTTTGTGCCCTTTGTTTAAACCTTTGAGAACTTTGTGGTTAAAGTACTTTACCACAAAGTATCACGAATAAGGCTCATAGCCCCAAATAGAAATGAGAAAATGATAATCTCAAATCTTCCTGAATTCCAAATCATAATCTTGCTGGTCGTTACCGGACCAACAGCAACCGGAAAGACAGCCTTTGCCGCACATCTTGCTTATCATTTGAATGGTGAGATCATCAGTGCTGATTCACGGCAGGTTTACCGGGGAATGGACAGAGCCACAGGAAAAGATTTTAGTGATTATGTTGTAAACGGAACTCAGATACCATTTCATCTTGTTGACATAGTTGATCCGGGTTATGAATACAATGTGTTTGAGTTTCAAAAAGATTTTCTGGCGGCTTTTAATTCGATTACAGCAAAGGGCAAGCTGCCCATTTTATGCGGCGGAACCGGCCTCTATATCGAATCGGTGCTAAAAGGTTACCGGCTGATTGATGTTCCTGAAAATCCCAGCCTGCGGGCAAGCCTTCAAAATAATTCGGATGAAGAACTTATTGCTTTGCTGAAATCATTTAAAACACCTCACAACGTTACCGACACCAGCGACCGAAAGCGGTTGGTCCGTGCCATTGAAATTCAACAATATTATACCGACCATCCTGAAATTGATTTTTCCTTCCCCGAAATCCATCCTGTAATCTTTGGAATCCATTTTGACCGGGCGACTTTGCGTAAAAGAATTACGGATCGTTTGGATGCCAGGCTTGGCGGAGGGATGGTTGAAGAAGTCAGGGAATTGCTTCGAAAAGGGATCAGTCCGGAACAGTTAAAATTTTATGGACTGGAGTATAAATTCCTCACTCAATTTGTGATCGGTGAAATCTGCTACAATGATATGTTCGGGCTGCTGAACACCGCCATCCACCAGTTTGCCAAGCGGCAGATGACCTGGTTCCGGAAGATGGAAAGGGAAGGGGTAGAGATAAAGTGGATTGATGGCGAATTGCCAATTGATAAAAAGATTGATAATGCGTTTGAAATTTTAAAATGAGATTTTCCAGCCAGGGCGCTCGAAGCAGATAGTTTCGGTTTCAATTATCAATGTTCCTCGAAACATTTTTTCCCCTGCCTCAATCCTTATCTTCAGCCGGTTTTCCTCGGGCGGGATCACGCATGAAAACCTTGGATTGTAAGCACAGTAAGGATTGTATGCTTTGTTGAAATCAATCAGGATGGAGTTTCCGGTTAGAGGTATCTCACAATCAAAATACCTGCCTCCGCCATAAGTCTCTTTTCCGTTGGTCCCATCCCTGAAAGGAACAAATAATAAGTTGGTATCCTGCGACAAATCGAGCATTTTCTTGTTCTGAAAAACAGCCAGCTTAAGGTTGAAGGTATCAATCTTAAAATAAACTACCCCATACCTGACATAAGCCGGTTCCCGGTCGGTGGAGGTTTTCATCAGGATGATTTCTTGCTTATCATCCTTTACCAGCCTCCCTTCGACTTTATACTTTAGGTCCGGCTCAAAATACTTCAATCCTTTAAAGTCCTTTATCTGTTCGGGCAAAAGAGGGGTTGATTCACTATACATTAGTTTGATGTTTTTGCCATTCCTGTATTTGCCGATTTCTTCAGCATATTCAGAAATTAAACTATCCTCTTTGGTTTGGCTGATTCCAAAGGGTGTAAGAAAAAATAAAAAAATTACCAGTGTTATACTCCGACTTATGATTGACATAAAACATGATTTAAAAATCCATTGGCAAAGATAAAATTAATGTTTTCACAAATTTAGGGGTTAGGTTTTGGAATTGATAGAATTATCTTCCATGGTTTAGGTTTCAACGAAGGTTACATTTCCTCATTTACCTTTTCCGTATTAACTGTTAGAGCCGTGTTTCTGATTAACCAAAAATTTATTTGTAAATATCAACAATAATTAAACTTAGTTTTATGGTTTTTATATTTTTGAATTGAATGAGAGACTGTTTAAGATTTAGATTAACATTTGATTTTAAGAGTTTTATCTTTTGTGGTTTTTTGTGTCTTTGAGATTTAGTGGCGGAAAAATTTTGCCACAAAACCTCTAAAACACAAACCTGCCTGCCGCAGGCAGGTTTTCACTAAAAATTTATTACAAATTCAACCTTCTTAAATATTCATTATTGCGAAATTTAAACAGTCTCTAAGTTCAGTACTTAAAAAATTTTTTTGCATCCGGTGATGTAAGAAGGACAAGTGTCGTGTAACTAAAGGATGGCAAAGCGTACAACATTAAAACAATTAATGGCGATTATTTAAATTTCACTTAACTATATGCCTAAACAGGAAAACATCATACGAAAAGAAAGTTCAGATAAAATAACCTTTGATAAAATTGTTGGCAGTGGTAGCAAATTTATTGATTACAAAATGGGTGCAGCAGGTGCCATTGTAATGAGCGCTATCGTCTTCGGTATAAATTATTATGGCACTCATGAAGTAATTGGTGCATCAACAGCGGCTTTAAAACAGGGAGGTTATACTTTACTCTTTGGTGGTCTTATCATGCGGGGATGCGAAAACCTGGCAACCAATATTAATAAACAATGGATTGCGATAACAGCGGCAATTCTTATTCCATCAGCAGTTGCCATTGGATTGACATTTGGCGTTCACAGCCTGAAAGGCACCCCGAAACCGGTTGCATCCACCATACCCACAGCCATCCTTGTAATTCCTTCCACAGCAGTATGGGGATTCAGAAAACGGAAACAATATACCTCAAATCATCTTCAAAATCCCAAATCTCTAAATCCTAATTCCTTATCTATCCTTCTGCATTCACCAGCTCTTCCCCCGTCCGGTTCTGAAAGATTCTGAGATCAAATTCAGGAATAACAGCCAGCACATGATCGAAAATATCGGATTGAAGCGCTTCGTATTTTTCCCATTCCTTTAGCTTGCTGAAAACATAGATTTCGATGGGTAATCCCTTTTCGGAAGGTTGCAGTTGCCTTACCATAAAGGTCATGCTCCTGCTGATGTCGGGATGGTTTCTAAGGTACTCCATGAGGTATGCCCTGAACACACCGATATTCGTCTGCCGGCGGCCGTTTACCATGATGGTGTTGTCGACTTTTCGGGAAGTATTGTATGCTTCAAGTTCATTTTGTTTGCTGTGGATGTAATTTGTCAGGTATTCTATCTTGCCAAACTTTTCGAGCATTTGTGGTGTGCAAAACCGTATGCTTTTCATGTCGATGTTCACCGACCGTTTAATCCTCCTGCCCTCCGATTCTTCCATTCCCTTCCAGTTTTTAAACGAATCCGAAATGAGGGAATAAGTGGGTATCATGGAAATGGATTTATCCCAGTTCTGAACTTTGACGGTGGTAAGAGAAATGTCGATCACTGTTCCGTCAGCATCAAATTTGGGCATCGAAATCCAGTCGCCGGGAGTCAGCATTTTATTTACTGAAAGCTGTATTCCGCCTGCAAAACCCAGAATAGGATCCTTAAATACCAGCATTAGCACGGCACTGAAAGCACCCAGGCCACCGATCAATCCCAATGGATTTTTGCCAAACAGGTTGGCGAGGACAATAATTGAGCCGATCAAAAAAACAAGAATCTTCGCTACCTGCACATAACCTTTAATAGGTTTGGATTTGGCTACAGAAAAGTCCTGGTAAATATCTGCAGTGGCATTCAGAAATGCATTGACGGCCATAATGACAAAAACCACCATGCCGACCGAAAGGACAGTTTGAATAAACCCTGCTGTTTTGGGATAATCTTCAAAAACAAGGGGAGTAATGATGTAAATAATGTAAGCAGGGATGAGGTTTGCCAGGTAACCGAAAAATTTTTTCTCGACCAGCACATCGTCCCATTTGGTTTCCGATTTCCTCGACGCCCTGATGATGATTTTAAGTAAAATTTTTCGGGCGATGAAATAAGTAAAAATGCTGAGGATGATAAATCCGGCAAATAACAAAAAGGCTGCGATGGTATCGGTAAGCTGCTCGGCCATACCTTGCTGCCTCAGCCATTGCGCTATTTCATGAACAATACTTTTTAACATAAATTTAATACTCGGATAAAAAGGGATTTATTAAAAGAACTTTAGGGATCTGTCCCGCCGTTTGCTGAATACAATTGAACCCAACCCTATCCTTAAAGTTTATTAATGGCGTCGAGGTATTTATTCCTGATGGTATGAAGCTTTTCGGCCGAAATTTCTTTGTCAAATATCCTGATGACATCCACAATGCAATTCTTGCGATGAATGGTGCCGATAGCTGCATCAAATTTATTATCTTCCATATTGTGCTTCAAAGTGAGGGTGATCTTTTCAAAGTTGCTCCATTTGAGGTAACCCGGAATCTGTATATATCCCATGTCTTTATCTTCAAAATCGAGGTAAATACCAGGCTCGATGGAATCGACAATAAAAAACTTTTTCACGCTGATCAGCCCGGAATAGGGTTTAATACTTTTGTATTTCAAAAACTGAACACCTTCTTCCCTGTACACTTCGATAAGTTCTGGAATGTCCTTGTAACTCTGAAGAAATTTAACCCGGATGCAAGGTTTTAATTCATTGTAAAGGCTTATTTGACCGGGAGCGGCATCAAACCGTTTCTTTATAACCTTCTTGATTTCGTGATTGATCCTCATTAACTTTTCATCGTTCAGACCGGTTTTTAGTACCAGGTAAATGCTGCCGGGATGGAGCTCTTTTGTTTCAGGGATCACCTTATGATAGTATCCCGGAAAAGGAGTCTTGCTTTCCATTACCAGGGCATTTCCGCAAAAATCCTGTTCAATGGTGGCAATGGTTTCTTTCTTTAAAATGGTTCCGCAAGTTTCAATAGTCAATTGTTCTTTCATAGTCGTTGTTATATTTCAATGCTTACCTGTCAATTTTTAATGGATGCAAAATTATGAAAAATTAAGTTTTATAAGTTATTTGCAAAAGCCAGTAGCGAAAAGCCAACAGCTAACAGCCGAATCTATCAACACTATCTAAGTAATACAAATATCGCGATGCTAAATACTTTCAACCGTCCCACACGATTTAGTACCTTTGCCGAAATTTATAAACATGAAGTTCAAGGTTGGTGATAAAGTGAAGTTTTTAAATGAAAGCGGAGGTGGGGTGGTAAGCAAGATCATCAGTCCGGGAATGGTGAAAATTGCCATTGAAGATGGTTTTGAAATTCCGGTGATGATCAGCGAGATATTAAGGATAGAGGAAGAAGCTCCGGCTGATTCGCCGAAACATATGTTTCGTGAAGATTACAATATTGAGGTTGACCGAAGTCCTGACACCAATACCGACAATAATCGTGAATATAATATTCCTTTGGTAAACCATCCCGCAAAAGGAGTCATTCAGGAAGGTGTTTATTTTGCCTTTATCCCCCACGACCAAAAATGGCTTATCACCGGGCTCATCGATATTTATCTTGTGAACCATACTTCATTCGACTTGCTTTACAGTCTATGCCTGGAAAGGGAGGATGGAGGTTATGCAGGATTCGATTATGGATCAGTAGGGCCGTCAGCCATGCATTTACTCGAAACTGCAGAGCGGGAAAAGATCGGAGCCTGGGAGAAAGGTGTCATCCAGATATTGTTTCATAAAGACAGAGATAACAAGATTCTGAATCCCGGCAATTCTTCTTTCCGGATAAGGCCTTCGCGTTTCTACCAGGAGGGAAGTTATAAAGATTCGGCTATCATTGAAGGCAAATCCATCCTGATCTCATTGCTACCGCTCAGTGCGCAGACCTCACTGGTTCAAAGCGAGTTTCAGCCTAAGGATACAATACCGGAAGTGGTGATCAGTGAGTCGAAGGAGGTGGAACCTGAACATGCCATTGACAAGCATAAAACCAGTCCGCATGAAGCTGTCGTTGATCTTCACATCGGTGAGCTTGTGCAGGATTACCGCACCCTCGAAAATGTGGAGATTTTAAAGATACAGGTTAATTATTTTACCCGTTGCCTCGAAAGTGCCATAGCCAATCACCTCTCAAAAGTTACAATCATACATGGTGTTGGAACGGGAGTTTTGAAAACAGCCATCAAACAAATCCTGAAAGATTATCCGAATACCGAGTACCGCGATGCTTCCATGCAGCAGTTTGGGTATGGAGCGATGGATGTGATTATAAGGTAAAACTTTCGATAAATAATTTCGAAAACTTTCATAACTCTACATTATCATCCGATGGATATTTCCATCTTGGAAACAAGTTATTCAAAATATCTCATTATTTTTTAGACAATCCGCCAGTTCTTTATAAACCGAAATAATTCTTTCATGAGCCGGCTCCATATTAAGCTTTTTTATAATTCGTGTTGAAAGAGTACCCTCATCTAAGATATAGCCAATTTTATCATTTTCTTCGGACTGCATTGATGCTCTAACTTCGTTGAATAGTTGCTTCCATATTTCATGAGCGGGTACTTTCTTTTCTTTTATGCCAATTAAATTCAAATATTCCTTGTCGTCAATCAATGTTTTTTCACCATCCCTGATTACTTTGCAGAAAATGTCGTACAGCCGGTCTTCACTCAAAAGTGATTGTTCTTTAAATTTTGAATACTTTTCGTTCACAAATGATTTCAGCGTTTCGGTAATAAGAGAAGCAATGGCAATGTCAGCATCGGGGCATTCCTGTAAGTCGGTTACTCTGATTTCAATAGCTCCGCGATCGAAGCGGGCGATGGCGCCTCTTGAATTCAAGAAATGAGGGTCCATGATGTGATCATTATCCCAGGTTCAATTGCCCGACGGATTGGGGTGAATATTTTCTGATCATATTCTTCTTCAGAAAAGACCGGCTCTGGAATAAGCTTACCCATCAACGAGGGCATTTTTTTCTGGTGAATGAGATAGGCCTGCATTCGCGAATCAGCCCACCCTGTCAGCTTTCCTACACGCAAAGGTGAGCTTGCAGAAATAGCAGGTATCAGCGGTAGCAAAAGTCGAATTGCTGCATGAAGTTTCGCGAATTCAGCATCCCCTTTAAAAGGCAGGTTCAGGTGCACGCTTTGCAAATTCGCCCAGCTATGATTATTGCAACCAAAGATGCGGTCATAAAGCGCATAAATTTCCTTGTTTTCATGCTGCCATAGCATGGTTTCGGTAACTGGGTCCATAAATGGATGAGAGGCTGTCGGGAGGAGCATTGCATTGTGTTTCTCAAGCAGTGCATTAATCTCAGTAATGTTGCGGCTGAAATCCATCCCTGATCCATTTAACCTGCTGACCGGATCCCAGGTTTTGAGTTCGATAACATGATTCACCAATTCGTTCGACCATCCGATATTTTCGTTTTTTACATCTGAACTATTGTGACCAGCTTTTTCGAATAATAGCAAATCTGCGATCGGCTTCACTTTAAGGGTGTCACGGTCCACAATCATGTATTCCAACTCAATCCCGCTTACTTCAAACAGCCTGTAAGATTTTCCTGTTCCCATTGAAAATTTTCTCTTCAATCCGGTTTTTTAAACTTCGCATGATGGCCAGGTACAATTCGTCTTTTTGCACCTGATCTTCCACGCCTGCGTCAATATTGGGATTATCGTTGATCTCGATAATATAGGGTTTACCATTTACCTCCTTGATATCAACACCGAATAATCCATCATTGTAAACCATTGCTACGGATTTCAATGCAGATTTTATTATAGCGGGTGGAACCTTTTCGACAGGAATGCACTCAAACAGGCCCACGATGTCTTTTTTCGACCTTGCATTCCAGTTATAAATCTGCCAATGCCCTTTGGCCATGTAATATTT
This sequence comes from uncultured Bacteroidales bacterium, assembly GCA_963705185.1. GTDB lineage: Bacteria > Bacteroidota > Bacteroidia > Bacteroidales > JAADJA01 > JAADJA01. The sequence goes on along the minus strand of CAVPJF010000026.1, from coordinate 19,299 downwards.
GCAAGCGAAAATGGCCTTATTATCGAGTATTCCAATTCTCCAGTCGAATTCGGTAAACATATACTGCTGCCCAAGGATCATATCCGACTGTTCCAGCATTGCTTTCACCTGAAGCTTTAACGCATGAATGGTTTCAACTTTTTTAACGCCTAATGAAAATGTAGAATCGGGAGATTTTAGAACACATGGAATTCCAAGGGTTTTCAACACCTCTCCCTTATTTCCCTGGTGAATGATCATGGATTTGGGAGTGGCAAGGTTGGTGAGCTGAAGCAATTCAGCGATGTACACTTTGTTGCTGCATTTCAGGATGGTATCGGGATAGTCGATCAATGCGAGGCCCTCCGACTGTGCACGCCGGGCGAATTTGTAAGTATGATTATTCACCATCGTATTATCCCTTATAAATAAAGCATCGAAGGAGGGAAGTCGATGAAAATCTTCCTGGGTGATGACCTCAACATTGAATCCTGATTTTTCGCCAGCTTCAATAAATTTGTTGATAGCCTGCTTGTTTGACGGCGGAGATTCGATTTCGGATGAATATAAAATAGCAACATCGTACACCGATTTATCCGGTCGTGGCCTGTCGTAACGCTTCTTGGTAAAGTAATCGCCAGCAAAATTGCGGATGTTATCAAGTTGTTCCTCCGGAATATCATTTAACGAGATGGCCTTGATACTTTGAAGCGTCCATTTTTTGCTGAAACTGAACTTCGCCCTTAGTAAGGGTGATTGAAAGAGCTTATATATCTCGGAAGCAAGCTTACCATATTGTAAACCGGCATTCTGACCGAAATAAATATTGAGGATAAACTCTGTCTGGTTCAAATGTTTCAGGCTACGCTGGATCAATTCGTCGAGGTTGTCTGAAACAATCCTGACCATTGAAGGCGCTTTGAGATCGAGAATGGTTTTTACATCGGGAAGCGGCTTATGGCCGCGGGCCTCGGCAATTAGCGAAACATAATAACCCTGCGACTGATAACTATAATCCCTGCTCAGGTTAAAAACTTTAGCACTCTTTAAAGCAGCAAATTGGTTATTGGATAGGTACTCGGCTGGTGCTATTACTTCTACTCCGTCAATGTCGAATTTCCATGATTGCGGAGCACTCAAAACGACTATCTTTTGCATTGTTCAGGTTCGTTTTGAATGAAACCAAATCTTTGGTCTTCAGGTAAGGGATCTGTATCGGTTTGTTGTGATGATTCTGTTTGCATCGCTGTTATAAAATTGTTTTTAGTGCATGACCTGTAATGCCTGCAAATTTTACAGATTACAAACCATTGTAGTTAGTTAGATTAACAAACAACTGAATGCAATAACAGTTCACGGTTTTTTTTATTTAAGTTCATTCCTGCAAAAAATATCAGGATAAGGAACTTTTTTTATTTAAGAAAGATTAGCGAAACTTGAACAAAACCAGACATTTGAAAGGTTTTGAATTTTTTTTTCAACCATCGGATTGTTAACAAATAAATTTAAAGAACGAGGCAGGATGGTTCATATTTTTCTTCGGCTTTGTTTTGGCGAGATATTCATATATTGAATAAATGTGGTAACTTTGTGCCGGTTTCAGAAAAAGTTCTTTGAGATAGATTCTTCAGGTTAATGTTGGGGTAATACAAACTTTGAACTTGTACCATTAAAACATCCCCCTGTCCCCCTTCAAAGGGGGAATGAAACCTTCAACCTGAAACCTAATACCGGGGCTGACCGGATTTGACAGCAAGGACAGTGGGACTGTAAGCATGCCGGGCATTGACGATGTGGCTCGTTAAAAACTATCATCAAACAATAATTGGCGAAACTAATTACGCTCTTGCAGCTTAATCGAAGTACAGTAGATTGAGCATTTTCGTAGCACAAGGTGCCGCGACAAGACATCCCGCAGGCGGACATGCCTGATTCCAACCTGATTAACGGGGTGCACGCAATTTTAGGCTGGTTCTGTAAAAGCCTTGATTACAGGATAAGATAAAAAGGATAAGATGTTGATTTGGGTGTCTGTTCCCGGGCAACGTTCGAAAACCAATAACAGGATAAGCATGTAGAAAGCACTTTTGCTGCTTGTTTGGACGAGGGTTCGACTCCCTCCAGCTCCACGAATGTATTTAAAAGGCCAACCAAAAGGTTGGTCTTTTTATTTTTGCTTTTTTTAGCTGTTACCTATAGTACCACAATCTTTTTTGAAATGATTTGTGAACCAATGTTCACCTTTAACAAATAGATGCCTTTTGGTAAATCAGCAATATTAAATGATTCTGTGAAGGTTCCCTGAGCTTCAGTTCTGTCGTATAATGATTTAATCATTTGCCCTTCCAGATTGTAAAGTTCAATCTTCAGGTTTTGCGATGAACCAAGTTCGATGGAAACCGAAATCTTATCATTTGCAGGGTTTGGCTGTACCTGCAGATCAAAATTATGGGCTAACAAATTATCTTCCGTTCCTGATAACAAGATCAAATCTATAAATATCAAAACCTGCAGGGCCATCGGAAACAAAAACATGTCCGGCATCATAGGTTACATTTACCGCAAAACAGCCGCTTCGCTTGTAATAGCCTTCCACAAAAGGGATCAGAGGATTGGCGATGTTGATCACCTGCACACCTTCATTGATGTAATTCGCAACAAAAGCATAATTCCCGAAGACATCCACTGCCCATGCTGCATCGCCGAGCGGAAGGTAAGCTTCTTCAGCCGGATTGGCTGGATCGGTTACATTGATCACACTAAATCCAGCCTTCGCTGTCAGCAAGGTACGCATACCCACCGGAAGCATTTATGTCATAAGCTTTACCGGTATAATTTGGTAAGTCGTGAAATAAATACCGGATTTACAGGATCGGTGATGTCAAAAATATAAACTCCTTTTGTATCTTCTGTCTTCGGAAGACCCCTAATCTACCAGATAAAGATAATTTCCCTCAACATCCAATGCCTGTACATAGCACCATTCCACGCCCGGAATACCGCCATTCACCCAGCCCATTTCGTGAGCCACTAAAACTGGGCTTTCGGGATTCGAGAAATCAACTACCCGGAAGCCATCCCACCAGCAGGCAATAAAAGCATAATTGCCTTTCAGACTGATATCATAAGTCATAACAAGGAGCCATGTAATGTGCAATATATTCAGGATTGGCAGGGTCGGAAATGTCCATGATATTTACCTTGTTGTTGGCAGTCATACTTTTTGGGCAGAATACCGCAATATCGCCGGATACTTTGACCAAATCTCCCGATGTTTGATGATAGCCCACCTGAACAGGATGATTTTTATCGCTGATATCATACACCCTGAATCCATTGCTGCCGGAATAGGCGTAGTTACCCGAAACAGCAACATCCCAGGTAGAAGAGGGCAGGGGATATGCGCTTGCAACAACGGGCGCCGAAGGTTCTGTGACATCCAGAAAGAGACAACCCTCCGCGCCACCGGTAGCATAAACTGTATTATTTTTTCCGGCAATATAAGTCTGGTAACCTGTATAATCAATAATATGTTGTGGCGAACCGGGATTGCTTACATCAATAACATTGATTCCTCCACCCGGATTGGTTGTTGAATTGGCAATGTAGGCATAATTATCAAAAACGGTCAGGTTCCATGGGAGTGCCGCTTTGCGCTACCTGCCCGGTAAGGGTAGGAGGGAGGGATGAGAAATCATAAATCTTCATACCATAGGCATAATTTACAATGTAGGCCAGGCTGCCGGTCACGTGTACACTCGATGAAGCTGAGGCAGATGGTAAATGCATTGGTCAGCACCGGCGAGGCTGAAAGGTCGATGGCCTTGGTGCCGGCATTAGCACGCCGCCACAAAAAGCGTATCGCCTGATTTGAATGAATTCCAAACCAGCTGTGTTCCTGAAAAGTTATAGGTTCCGACTTTGGCCGGATTTTGAGGATCAGCTACATTGAAGACATCTATACCATCAACCACATTCGCAAGGTAAGCAAAATCAGGTGTTCCGGAAGTGCTATTGCGGAAATGAACGCCTCCCCTTGGCAAGCCTGTTGCCGGAGCCCTTCCAAGGCGCTGAGGATTGTAAATATCAGAAATATTCCAGACTTCTATACCTGAAAAATAAGCTGCAAGGTAAAGCAAATGATTTACAGGGTCGTAGCTGCTGCCATCTACAAGGGCTCTGGCAGATATCTCCGAAAGCTTAACCGGATTGTAAGGATCGGTCGCATCGAAAATAATTACCCCGGCTCCTGAGCCGGCAAAAACAGTATCACCGGTGGGGCTGCACGAAACAGAAAAACTCTGGCCGAAACCCCAGTTACCGGTGAAGGACATGTTCAGCGAATCGTAGTCGCTGACTTTTGTACAAGAATTATCAATTTCAATTGATTTTGAAATTTGATTTAAGCTGCCTGATCGGGTAATGCTTTGTTTCACTAATTCATACTGGCTTTGAGAAATTGCATTCAGAGCAAACAGGATAACCAGCAGGGATGTAAAGATCGTTTTCATGTGTTTATTTTTTTAACATCAAGGTCACATGGAATGCCCATAAATAAACATTCCCGATTTGTATGAACTTTGTTCTTATGAGCATTTCATAAAAATTATATTTTTTCCGAGCCTAAAGATAGAAAGGATTATTACATTTTGAAGCATTGGTAAAATTTTTTTCTTTGGGGGTTATTTATTAAAAATATTTTCGTATCTACTTGACTTCGATATTTTTTTGTATTATCTTTAGCGCCTAAATTTCAATACCAACAAAACACAATTGTCATGAAAAAGATAATTTTTACCGTAATAGCAGCAGCTATTGGCTATAGTTTTGTTTTTTCCCAGCCCTGCCTGCCCGAAGGCATTTGGTTTGAAACCCAGGAACAAATTGATAATTTCCAGAATAACTATCCAGGGTGTACTGAAATAATGGGAACTGTGTTGATTGAGGGCAGCAACATCACCAACCTGGACGGGTTGCAGGTTATTACTGCTATCGGAGGATATCTCTGACTCTGCAACAATGCAAGCCTGGTAAGTGTGACCGGATTGCAATCGCTTGAAATTGTCGGTGGAGAATTTTGGATTGATAACAATGATCTGTTAACCGATATATCTCCATTGAATAACCTTACGTCTGTTGGTCAAAGCCTCTATGTCGTAAATAACAGTTCGTTAAGTAACCTGAACGGTTTAGATAACATCGATCTAAATTCAGTTGCCAGCCTGAATATTTACAATAATCCGCTTTTGTCAGAATGTGAGGTACAGAGTATCTGTGATTATTTAACCGGTCCAAACGGAACTACGACAATTGGTAATAATGCACCCGGATGCAACAGCCCCGAAGAAGTGCAGGAAGCCTGCCTGACCGCTATAGAAGAAGCCACACCAAACGGAATCCTCATTATTCCCAATCCTTCAAACGATAAGATCACAGTTACGATACCTGAAATGATTGGCTCTACAAAGCTTGAAATCTTTAATGTCAACGGGGAAAAATTAATTGAAAGGAAGCTAATCGATAACGAAAACCAAATCGACATCAGCGCACTGCCACGGGGAGTTTATTTTGTGAGGGTGCAAAATGAAAAAATGGTGGAGGTTGGAAAAATGGTAAAGGAGTAAATTTATTGAAATCAATGAACCTTTAAAAATATAAAAAATGAAAACATTATCACTTATTATCAGTTTCCTGCTCACAGCACAGGTGCTTGTAGGGCAACACAAAATCGACACCTCTTTTTACAGCGAATCGCTGGGTGAAGTAAAAATGGTAGATGTTTACTTTCCTCCCGGGTATGATGAAAATCCGGATTTGTATTACCCGGTAGTCTATTATTTACATGGTTGGCACGCTGACCAGAACGATCTTGGATCGATGGTATCATGGGTAACTTATTTGATTAATAATGATATCATTGAGCCTTGCCTCATGGTTGCAGCCGATAACAGCCCCGACCCATTTGATGGGAGTTGTTATGTAAATTCCTCCCTCTGGGGCAATTATGAAGATTATATGGTGAATGACCTGGTGAGTTGGGTCGAAAATTCATTCCGGGCAGTTCCGCAGAAAGACTATCGTAGTTTAATGGGGCATTCAATGGGGGGGGTTGGATCATTCCGGTTAGGATTATTGCATCCCGAGACGTATTGCGCTTTTGCAGCCCACGCTGCTGAAGTGAATGTTGATTTATTTATCGCAGACATTCGCCAGGAACTTCTGTCCGAAAATTCAGGTCCGCCCTACAGTTATTCCTGGGAGGGAGGTGGATTTTTTACCCAATGGATGTTTCTTGCCGGAGGAGCCTTTACCCCAAATAGCAATACCCCCCAGACCTATATTGATCCGCCAATTGTTGAATTTCCTTTTGATGAAAACTGCAATCTTATCGATACTGTTTACCAAAAATGGCAACTTTTTGATGTTCCGGCAATATTGCATGATATCTCTCCGGACGATAGTGTGGGTATCTTTTTTTCATGCGGTATGAACGATTTCTTGCACATATTTCCCGCCAACCTTGCACTTAAAGATACCCTGGATGCCCTGGGATTTCAGAGTGTATTTTTACCTCACGATGGAGAACATGTCATGCCACCTGAATTCAAGCAGGGAGGTTTAAAGTTTCTTGACTCAATCATGGGTTCTCCATTGCTAATACCCGGAGAGCCAGAAATCATCCATGTGCCGGGCGATTATCCCACGATCCAGCAAGGGATCAATGCTGCAACACCCGGTGATACCGTTCTGGTAGCCGACGGTACCTATTACGAACAGATCAATTTCCTTGGCAAAAAACCACTGATGGTGGCTAGCGAGTTTATTATGGATGGCGATACGAACCATATCACCAATACCATTATTGACGGAAGCCAGACTGACCAATTTGGACAGTGCTTCGGTTGTGTATTTTATATCCGGAGAAGATACCACTTCAGTCCTTTGTGGGTTTACAATTCAAAACGGCAAGGGAACATATATCCCGGATGACGTGGGTGACTGGGATTCCAGGGTAGGAGGCGGAATCTGGATTGCGGGTGCTGGCGCAAAGATCATTCATAATAGAATCACCCACAACACGCTGGATGACACGCAGGATGCCATCGTAACCAATGTTAATGGGGCTGGCATTGGGACTCCTTATGAAGATGCGAATTTTTGGCTTGTGATCGCGGACAACACCATTGATAGTAACAGCTGTATTTCAAACCATTACCAGGCTTCAGGAGCAGGTATATGTACAAGTTACAGCAGCCGGCTGATAAATAATGTCATTAGCTATAACATTTGTACCGGTCAATTGGGTGCAGGTACTATAGGTGGGGGAATATGCTTAGCAGGGGAATTTTGGACAAACCCTCTGATAATGATTGCGGAACACAACACAATTACTCATAACATTTCACAGTCTGAAAGTATGGCCAATTCGGCTGGAGTATTAGCTCAGGTTGCGCAGGTAAAATTTTCAGGAAATGAGGTTTCTGAAAATAGTGTTATTGATGGTTTAGGTATTGAATTCTCTGGTGGTGGTGGAATGTTCTTGTTAAATCCTCAAATGGGATCTGTAGTTACCAATAATGTTTTCACTGGAAACACAAGTAATCAATATGCTGGTGGTGTTCACCTGAAAAATTTTGACCCGGAGTATATTCCAGTCCTTTTTGAAAACAATTATTTTATAGATAATGAAGCAAAATATGGAGGAGCTATATCCTCGGTGGATGTCCCGATTATAATTCAGAATAATGTTTTCACCGGAAATTTTGCCAGTTCGAAAGGTGGAGTTGCTTACATCTGGAAAGCTGACACAAATCCTGATGAACATTTGGCAAGCCTTATCAATAACACATTTTCTAATAACCATGCTGATACCACCGGAGGGGCAATTTATTCTTATGATGGCAATCCTGTAGTTTTCAATTCAGTTTTCTGGCAAAATCCGGATATGAACGGTAATGAGATTGCTTCTGAAAGTGGCTTCGCAGAAATTGCATACAGCGACATCGACACAAATCTAATTTCAGGAGAGAAGATGATCGGCGAAGGAATTATTTTTCTTGATCCGGTCTTCGGAGATACTGACTTATTGACTTTATCAGAGTTAAGTCCATGCATCAATAAAGGAACGGAAGCGTTTACCTGTCAATGCGGAACTCCATTTCCTTGTCCGGAACATGATATTATTGGAATATTGCGTCCACAAAACGGATTGGTAGATATGGGTGCATACGAAACTATTTTAGAAGGTATTTGGGATCATCCATTAGGCAGTGCTGAACTCAGGCATTCTATTAGTCCTAATCCTTTTACTGACCAGGCTCAATTGAGCTATGAACTGGACAAGAAAACACAGGTAGAGATCAATCTTTACAATAGCAATGGAGAACTGATACAAACCTTGCTTTCAGAACATCAGGAGGCTGGTAAACATGAACTCCAATTCAATTCCGGCAATTTACCGGCAGGAATTTATTTTTATCGCATCACAACTGATATAAAACAGGCAACGGGGAGAATGATAATACTAAAATAAACAGAGCAGCATTAATAAAAAAGAAATAAGCAGGGTGTCTCTCCCTTAATTGGTTTTGGTTAATATTTAGGTTTAGATTCCTTCCTAACATCGCCCTGCTTTAAACCGGCTGGGGTAATTCCTGGCCGGTTTTTTTTAAATAGCAATCCCCCGCCTTTTCTGGCAGGGGATTGACTTAGTATGAAAAAAACCATGAATAAAAACCAGGTGTCGAACCCTTTATATTGTTTTGATTTCTTTTCAGAAAGTATAATCGAGGTGCTCTGCGCCAACATAACCGCTCACATGTCCACCCGAGCCGTTTGAGTTGATAATGATGCTGATCTGCATGTTTACGGTCTGATCAACACCGGGCCCGTTACCCTTACTCCACCCCCGATCGACATGCTCGATGCAGTTCCGAAGGTTCCGCCCGGCTGGAGGGTGAATGTACCGGCAAGTGAGATATATGGTGCACCGTTCATCGTGTAGGTTCCTCCATTGGAACTAAATGTATAATCGTTGATGGTTTCGGTAAAACCAAGCTGCACGATTCCTGTAATGAGAGCGCCGGTATTGTCGTCCACAGTAATAGAACCGGTTACACTTCCAAGCACATGAATAGTCCCGCCTTCAATCCCGCTCTGGTAATATTCCACATTGTAATTAATCGGAACTGTTGATTTAAAAGCCATTCCCTGCGAGTAACCTGTCATACCTGCGTTGAATATCTCGCTGATGAGTACCTTGTTGTCAAGCGTAGGCTCATCCTTGTCTTTTTCTTTATTGCAGCTAATCAGCATTATGAAAGCTGCTGCACTTAACAATAAAACTATTTTTTTCATCTTGTTTTTGTCAGTGTTTATGGTGCTGACGCCGCACATTTTAATTTAATGAAAATTTGTATAAATCCTGGATTACCTGTTGATGATCAGTTTCTGCTGTTCAAATAGCCCGTTCAAACCCAAGGTGACTATGTAAAAACCGTTCTTCAAACCGGCGGTATTGATCCGTTGCTGATTCTCCTTCAGCGATTCGGAAATTATTTTTGCACCAAGGCTGTTATAGATCGAAAGTGTCAAACCTCTGACATTATTATTTTCTGTATTTACAGTAATAAAATCAGCGGCAGGATTCGGGTAAAGATGAAATGATTTTGCCATTTCATTCCGGTCATCAACGCCCAAAGTGTTGTAAATGGTTACCTGTCCATGGCGTGTGCAACCCGATGCATCAGTTAAAGTTACAGTATAGGTTCCGCCGCAAAGATCCGTAATAGATGAGGTAGTTGAACCGGTGCTCCACTCATAGGAATAGGGAGCAATCCCTGCTGTAGCGATAGCCGTGGCGCTTCCATCGCAGGCCCAGTAACCCGATTCGTTTACACAGGTTATTTCGAGATGGAGTGAGCCACTTACCTGAACCTCATACGGTCCGATATCAATCCAGCATCCGCTCACACGGGGATTGCCATTAATATCGGATACGGTACAGATGCTAAGCGGATCTCCCGCCTCGATGCAGGGTGAGCTCTCCGGCAACGACCAATCAGCTTCGTAACCGTTAAATGCTGTTCCGCTTCCTGCCGTAGGAGATACAAACGACGGGTCGCTTTCAATATTATTGGAATAAGTACCTGTATAGAAATTACCACCAGTATTGAATTCAGCAATGCCTCCCTGTACATTGCAATAATAAAAATCAGGATCGCTGGGTTCGTCAAAAAGGAATAATTGTGCACCTGCTCCGGCAGAAGTATTACCCCAGAATATGCAATTTTGCAATACTGGATTAGATTCGCTGCTGCAAAACAATCCTCCTCCATTTATGGCATCATTGTTAGCCAGTACTGTGTTTACAACTGTTCCATTATATCCTGCACCATAAATGCCTCCTCCATTGATTGCGTAGTTATTTGTAATGGTATTATTGCTGATCTCGGTGTCTCCCGACATCGCATAAATACCACCTCCTCCGCTGTTATTCGCGGAGGCAATGTTATTTGATATGGTATTCCCGAATATAACCAGGTTGCCCATGCAAAAAATACCGCCTCCACCCATTGCTGATGAAGTGTTGTTGATAATGGTATTGCCGGCTATTTTGGCATTATTGCCTTCGCTGTAAATTCCCCCTCCACCGTACCAACCGGAGGCGAAATTGCCGGAAATTAAATTGTTGGTGATGGTTGCATTTCCCATCCCAAAGAGGCATATGCCCGCACCATTATAATCACAGGAATTATTTGAAATCTCGTTGTTATCAATCGTAGCATTAATGCAGAAAATCCCACCCCCGTAGCTTGCAGTATTATTGGTTACCAAATTATTGCTAATGATAGGATTGCTTGTACCTGAGCAATAGATCCCACCTCCGCTTCCATAGCAGATAGGTGAGGCAGAATTGTTGGTAATTTTATTGTGTTTGATAACCGGACTGCTGTTATCGCAATAAATACCACCGCCGCATCCACCACAATAAAAAGCTGCTGTGTTATTTGAAATCAAGCAATTTGAAATTATAATTTTCGAAAAAGAATTGATAAAAATTGCACCACCATGAATATCTGATGCGGCTCCGGTAGTGTTACCGTATTGCAATTTGCAGTAAATGATTTTAGATGTATCATTGGTTACTGGAGTATTGTCAAATCTTATTCCCCGCCAGCCTGCAACTATATCATCCGAAGTAAACGTAATGGTGTCATTTTCATTACCAATAGCCAGGATGCAGCCCAGTACAAGCAGTTTATAAGGACCCTGAAAGTTGACCGTAACGCCAGGCTCAATAACCAGTAAAGATCCATCCGTTATTTGTATGGGTCCTTGTATTAAATATGGAGAGCCTGTTAAAGACCATGTTCCGCTAACGTTGCCACCCGGAACAATGGTTTGTGAAGCAAGATTCAATGTAAGTAACGAAAACACCAAAACGATAATACTTTTGTGCTTTGTTTGCATATTTTTTTGTCAGTGATTATGGTGCTGACGCCGCACTTTTGATATTAATTCTACGAATTACCTGGCAATTATGTTGCAAGTAATTGCAGCAAGTGCAAATGTCATTGGTTAATTTGCAGCCTGGCGAAGGCTAATGAATAAGTATTAAAGAGGTTGTTATTGTTGTAAATACTTCAGTGGTTAAACTGAAAATTTAAAATTACCCGATCAGTGGTTGTGCAAACCGGATTACATCCTGGGCAGTTACTTTAATATCGCAAAGAATGGCAAGCCTTTCCACCACGTTCCGAAGTTCGCGGATGTTACCAGTCCATGGCATTTTCTGAAGTTCATGAAGGGCTTTATCTTCAAATGAGAGCATCGGCTTTCCATTATTGGTGCAGGTATTTTGCATAAAATAATTTGCCAGCAGGGGAATATCATCTTTTCGTTCGCGTAAAGCCGGTACATGGATAAGGATCACACTCAGCCGGTGGTAAAGATCCTCACGAAACCTCTCTTTTTGAATTTCTTCTTTCAGGTTTTTATTTGTAGCTGTAATCACTCGTACATCCACCGGGATATCCTTTTCACCGCCAACCCGTGTTATTTTGTTTTCCTGCAATGCACGAAGGACTTTGGCTTGAGCCGATAGACTCATATCTCCAATTTCATCCAGGAAAATCGTCCCGCCGTGTGCCAGTTCAAAATCGCCTTTCCGTTGCTTGATAGCAGATGTAAATGAACCTTTCTCATGCCCGAAGAGCTGGCTTTCGATCAGTTCGGAGGGGATGGCGGCACAGTTGACCTCAATAAAAGGGGCATGGGCACGGTTACCTTTTTCGTGAAGCCATCGCGCAACAAGTTCTTTTCCTGTACCATTTTCACCCGTGATCAACACCCTTGCATCGGTCGGGGCAACCCTTTCAATCAAAGTTTTGATGGAATTCAGTGCCTCGGATTCGCCCACCATTTCCCAGTTGGCGCTCACCTGTTTTTTTAATTTCTTGGTTTCTGTGATGAGATGGGATTTGTCCATGGCATTCCGGATGGTGATCAATAACCGGTTCAGATCGGGAGGCTTGGCAATGTAGTCGTAGGCACCCTTTTTAATGCAATCCACTGCAGTCTCGATGGTGCCGTGACCCGAGATCATGATGATGGGGGAGTCGGTCAGCTGCAGCGCTTTTGACAGTACTTCGATGCCATCCATTCCGGGCATTTTAATGTCGCACAGGATCACATCATAATTGTTTACTTTGATTTTTTCAAGCGCTGCATCCCCGTTTTCGGCATCATCAACCAGATATTTTTCATTCTCAAGAATGTCGTGGAGGGTATTGCGGATGCTCTTCTCGTCGTCAATAATCAGTATTTGCGGCATTTGTAAAGTCATTAAGATAACAACCGGTCAAAGATAAATATTTTATCTTTGCAGATCAATTTCAACAATGATCCGGGCTGAAAATATACACAAGTCGTTTGGTAAGCTGGAAGTCCTTAAAGGGATTGATCTTTCAGTCGAAAAGGCTGAAATAGTATCTATCGTCGGGGCTTCGGGTGCAGGAAAATCTACCTTGCTCCATATTATCGGGACACTTGATTTTGCCGAAAAAGGTGAAATTTATTTTGAGAATAATGCTATCAGCAGGTTGAATGAAAGGAAACTTGCCGAATTCAGAAACAGGCACATTGGATTTGTTTTCCAGTTTCACCATCTGCTTCCGGAATTTACCGCTCTTGAAAATGTGTGTATCCCCGCTTTTATTGGAAGAATTCCGAGAAATAAAGCCATAATAAAGGCAAAGGAATTACTGGGATTTTTAGGTTTAGCTGAACGGCTTGGTCATAAACCATCGGAGCTTTCGGGAGGGGAACAGCAACGGGTGGCAGTGGCCCGGGCGCTGATCAACGATCCTTCAGTAATACTTGCAGATGAGCCCTCCGGTAATCTCGATTCGGCTTCATCTGTCGAATTGCATAAGCTGTTTTTTAAATTGAGGGATGAATTCAGGCAGACCTTCATAATCGTGACTCATAATATGGAGTTGGCCAACATGGCTGACAGAAAGCTTACGATTAAAGATGGGATCATTCAGAATGGTTTGCTTAAATAATAAACTGATGTTCATGTCGTTTATAAAAAACTTTAATAAAAATTACATTATCAGTAATTTACGAAACATACTCATGGCACTTAAAAATCTGTTGATCCTCATTCTAATGTTTCTGTTTTTTCAACTGACGGCCAATTCGTTCGGTCAGGTTGGTGATGAAGATTACAAGGCTGCCATAGCCCAGGCTGATAACTATTTTAAAGCGGGTGATTACATCAACGCCAAGGCTTCATACCAATATGCAAGCAGGCTTAAACCGGGTGAGCAGTATCCTAAAGACCGATTGCAGGAATCCATCAACAAGATAAGGGATAAAATGGTGGTGGTTGAGCAATTCAGTGCTGTTGTAGCTGAAGCGGACAAACAATTTAAAGCCGGAGAATATGAACTGGCAAAAACAAAATATACTGAAGCCAAAAAGATTTTACCCGAAGACCCTTATCCTGATCAGCAGCTGAATGAAATCACAAGGATTGTTGAGGAGAGCACAGCTAAAGAAAGTGAATATAATGCTGCAATTGCAAACGGAGAGAAATTCATCAAATTCAGAAAATACGATTTGGCAAAAGCAGAGTTCGAAAAAGCGCTTGCTGTTCACCCTGATGAACCCTATCCAAAAGAGAAGATTGCTGAACTCCAGACCCTGATTGAGGAAACCAATAAGACAAAAGCCGCTTATGATGAAACCATTGCCTCTGCCGACAGGCTTTTTAACCTGAAGTATTATGCAAATGCACGCAAAGAGTATGAAAAAGCTTTGAATGCTAAACCTGATGAAGATTATCCGGCAGCGCAAATAAAGGAGATCGATAAAATTCTTGTGCAGAAAAATGAATTCGACCGGCTTGTCAATCTTGCCGATGAGGCCTACGGAAACAAAGACATGGAAACGGCGAAGATAAATTACCAGGAAGCATTGAAAATCTATCCTGATGAGAACTACCCGAAAACCATGATCGATAAAGTCAATAGCAGCTTGCTTGCCAATGCGGGTAGCAAGGATGAATTTTATCAGAAATCTATTGCAGAAGCGGATAAATTTCTTTCTGCGAAAGATTATACCAATGCTTTGAAGGAATATGAAAATGCCTCAGCGCTTAAACCGGCAGAGCAATACCCCACACAAAAAATTGCCGAAGTCAAAGGCCTGATGGATAAAATTTCCGGTGATGAGCTTGAGTTTAACCGTGCTGTGCAGAGAGGGGAGCAATTGCTGGCTCAGAAAGATTACACTTCTGCCCGGGGCGAATTTACAAAAGCCAGTCAGCTTAAGCCAAATGAACCATATCCGAAGGAAAAACTTCAGGAGATCAACCAATTATTGAAACAACAGGATGAAAACCAGGTTAGCTTTGATCAGTCTATAGCGAAGGCTGATGAATATTATGCAAAAAAGGAATATGATCTGGCATTGAATGAATACCAAAAAGCCCTGGTTATTATTCCCGGAAAGAAAGCCGTTACAGACAAGATTGATGAGATCAACAGGATGAAATCAGGGATTGCTGCAAAAGACAATCAGTTTGCTTCCTTGCTTTCTGAGGCTGATAGGTTGTTTGACAAGGCCTCCTACAGCGAAGCCAAAGGAAAGTACAATGAAATTCTGGTTATTGAGCCTGATGATGAACATGCCCAAGCCAGGATCGCCGAAATCGAACGCCTCCAGACAGCTCAGAGGGAAATAGAAAATGATTACAATAAGGCTATTGCAGCAGCCGACATCTATTTTAAAAATCAGGAATTTGAAAGTGCCAAGACTGAATACCAGAAAGCCTCCTCGTTAAAACCCGGAGAGCTCTACCCGGCCAATAAACTGGTTGAGCTCAATAATATTTTGGAAGGTCAGGCGGCTCAGCAGAATTCTTATGACCAATTGATCACTGGAGCTGACAAGCTTTACAGTGAAGGGAAATATGAACAGGCAAGAATCGAATACCAGAAAGCGCTGGATTTAAGGCCGAACGAGAAGTATCCTGCTGAAAAAATTGCTGAAATATCGAAATTACTCCAATCATTTGCTGATGAGAACAGGGAGTATAATGATGCAATCAGCACGGCTGATGAGCTTTTCAACCTTAAAAAATACGCAGAAGCCAATTTGATGTATTTGAAGGCCGCTAATATCAAGCCTGATGAACAATATCCAAAGGACCGAATGCTTGAATCAGATCAGATGCTCAACCAGCATAAAGCAGCTGAGGCGGAATATAACCAGTATGTTTCGGCCGGTGACCGGATGATGGAGTCGAAGGAATATGACAAAGCTAATGAGAAGTACAATCTGGCTATAGCCATCAGGCCTGATGAGCAATATCCACGGGCCAAATTGCGAGAAATTGAACAGATTCTTTTAGCTCAGGAAAAGATTATTCAGGAAAACTATGATAAGCTGATCGCTGTAGCCGACAGTTATTTTAACAAGCAGGAATATGATCAGGCGAAGATCAACTATCAGAATGCTTTAAAAAATAAGCCGGATGAAGAGTACCCGGTCCAAAAACTGGGTGAGATAGAAGGGTTGGTGTCTGATCTTGAAACCCTCCAGGCCAATTATGCAAGAATAATAGCTGATGCGGATGTGAAGTTTAAAGCAAAGGAATACCAGGAAGCAAAATCGAAATATATTGAAGCCTCGGCCATGTTCCCCAAAGAAGAATACCCAATAACAAAAATTGAGGAGATCAATCTTTACTTTAAATCTGAACATCTAAAAGGGCAGCAGGCTTATGATAAATCAATTGCCGATGCCGATAAATTTTTTACCTCGGGTATCCTGGACCAGGCGCTAGAAAGCTACCGGACAGCTAAAAGTATACTGCCCGAAGAATCGTACCCCGATGAAATGATCAACCGTATTTTGGGTATTTTGGAAACCAACGCTGTAAGAGATCTTGTTGCTTCGCACATTACCATCGCGAACAACGAAGAGAAACGCCTGAAATTTGAACCGGTATTGGTTACCGACAGAAAAGGCAGCATGATTTTTATCAAAGCCCGCAATACCAGCGATGTTGAATGCAAAGTTGTGCTTAGCTACGGAAAAGGCAGTTCAAAAAACGGAGGTTTTATATTACCCATTCCGGCTTCACAGCTAAGCAAGGAGTACATCATTTCTATAGGCAAACAATACACCTGGTTCAGCCAGGATAACGACTGGATCAGCCTGGTACCGCAGGGAGGTTCGGTGGAAATGATACTGGTGAAGATTTCGAAAGGAAATTAATTGCAAATTCCAAATAATTCCGAAATAACAAATCACAAACCTTCCGTTTGGTAAGTTTGGAATTTTTTAGTTTATCGGCTATATTCCGATAATGATGGCCGGCGTTAATTTAATGCCCTTCGGAACTTCAATGAAGATTTCCATCATTTCAATTATATGTTCCGTCATTTAAGTAATGCTTTCCTCCATTTCGATGAAGCATTCCTCCATTTCGATAAAACATTCCGTCATTTCAATGAAACATTCCGTCATTTTATTAAGATATTCCGCCATTTCCCTAAAGCATTCCGTTATTTGTTTAAAGGTCGGCGGCGGCGGAAAGTTGTAAAAAAATAGCGGAAAGGGATAAAAAGATGACTGAACAGAATAAAAAAATGACGAATCAAAGTAACATAATAACGGAATCGATTAAAAAAATGACGGAACATAGTATCGAAAAGGCGGAACACAATGTCGAAAAGGTGAAAAAGATTAAAAAATTTGCGGGTAACGTTAACAAAAAAGGGATCAGTATCGTCCTGAAAAAACTTTGTACCTTCCTGACGGCAAGTGGCTATAACATATCTGTTAAAGGGCGAGTTGGGAGCGGGGAGGGGGAATTTAATCAGTGACAGGTATCTTGTTTTTCCGCAAATTCCCATTTTTTCTTTAAATCGTAATTAATTTTAATATGGTCAATTGCAAAACAAGTTGTAAATGGAACAGCTAGCAAAAATCCAACAAATAAGCCAACCCTGGCTGGTTGGTCGGCCTCTTCAGTTGCAAAATGAATAACTGATGCCCCTGTAGCAAATATCGAAAAAATTAGTAAATATCCTGAGATTTCATAAGTTCCTGGATCAACCGACCAATGTTTTCCAATCATTTGAATTTCTGCAAATGATAATGGTATAGTATCAAAAAAAGGCCAGGGCTTAACTATTACCATTGAAGTATCCGTGAAATTTAAAATTTTACTCCTTTTATAAATACTGTCAGCGGTGCTTATTGTGTATTCTTTATTAAGCCTAAGACTCTTTTGTTTAATTGGTTTGATGCGATGCTTAATAACTAATTCCTGCTGACCAAACATCGTTAAGGAAAATAGAATTACAAAACTTATTATTAATCCGGAGGTTTTAATATTCACTTGCAACCAATTCATTTATAATAGTGAAGACTTAAATAACCTCAATATCCTCATAAATATTGTACGATAATCGGATGCTATTGACAATCTGATTTCACCATAAAACTACAAATAATACATCAACCGGAAAGCAAAGCCGGAAATATTATTTACCGAAAATAAAATCCATCTTGGTGGTGACTGGTTGAACGAAGAGCAAAAAGGGGAGCTGGTTACTTGTAACTGTTTGCATAATTGTGTTTGAAGTAATTTGACATTAACTTATCACTCAACCTATGTGCAGCCTATGTACCTATTGTGGCTATGTGGTAAGAAATTATTAACCGAAAAATATAACCTATCAAGGCGACGGCAGGTATAATATTTTAATTTTGCACGAACTTTTATAGGTGTTACCACTTTATAAAAGCCTTAGCGAAAAAAGGCAACTGATCATGAATGAAGCGCTGTCGTATTTCAAAACCCCTGTTACCGACCCGGTGTTGGTATTTACCATAGTGCTGCTTATTATATTTCTGATTCCGGTATCCTTCCGCAAAATAAGAATGCCGAGCATCGTGGGATTCATCATTGCCGGTGTTGCATTCGGGCTTTTCGGACTGAACATCCTGGAGCGAAACGATGCCATCATCCTTTTCGGAACGGTAGGGCTAATCTACATCATGTTCCTTGCCGGCCTCGACCTCGATTTTGAAGAGTTTAAAAAGAGCCGGAATAAAAGTATTTTTTTCGGTATATTAACATTTGCATTTCCATTTTTCCTGGGTATGCCCATTTGCCTTTACATCCTTAACCTGGACATGCTGCCTTCCATACTGGTTTCAAGCATGTTTTCCACACATACGCTTGTGGCTTACCCTATTGCAGCCGGCTTGGAGTCACACGCACAGTCCCGGTGATGCTTGCCGTTCGGAGGAACCATCATTACCGATGTGCTGGTGCTGCTGATTCTGGCAGTAGTAGTGAGGACGGAAGAAGAAACCGCCGGAGCCGGTTTCTGGCTGCAACTCATCATTTCACTCATTGTTTTCAGCTTCATTATTTTCTGGAGCTTTCCTAAGATCGCACGATGGTTCCTGAAAAATATGGAAAGCGAAAAAACCATCCAATATATTTTTGTACTTACGCTGTTATTTATTGCTGCATTTCTGTCAAAGCTTGCCGGCATTGAACCTATCCTGGGAGCCTTTGTGGCCGGAATTCCCTCAATAAACTTATACCGCACACTTCAGCGCTGATGAACAGGATTGAATTCGTTGGCAATGCACTTTTTATTCCGTTTTTCCTCATCAGTGTAGGCATGCTTGTTGATTTGAGGGTATTATTAGACGGATGGGAGGCTTTTATTGTAATTGTTGTTTTAAGTTCAGCAGCTCTTATCGGAAAGTGGCTTGCTGCCT
>CAVPJF010000025.1:0-38665 GCA_963705185.1 uncultured Bacteroidales bacterium | reverse complement strand
GAAAAGTTGTTCCGGGTTTCCAGTTTTTTAGGATGGAATTCGCCATGGTGGCATCTTTGATGGCCTGGGCTTTTGGAAGATTTTCGTTGACATGGCTGCTTGGTCCCACCCCTCCCACCATTGCACATCTCGATCATTGATTTGTAGCCCTTGAGTTCAGGATCGTATTTCACCGGCAGCGGCGAAATATAATTTTTGCGTCCGTGTGGAGACTATCAAGGCCTTCAAATCCCTTTTTATTCACTATCGCGGCATATCTTCTTGGAATGTTGGTCCACAATGAAAGAAATTTATGGGAATTGGCAAATTCGACTAGCGGTTTATAATCCGTCTGATAATTATCCCACACTTTGACTTCCTTTTCAAAATTCTTCTGTGCAATCTGTCCTGACAGGTATTCATCAAGGATCAGCTGGTTTCGGTTTCAAACATCTCGGCGCCGAGAATCAGGTTGCCTTTTTTCTCAGCATATAAATCTTTAGTCACCTCAAGTTCAAGCCAGTGACTGATGGGATTGTTATGCTGGTGCCAAAAAACACAATATCTGCTTTGAGGGCATCGTCCACCATGTCTTTATATTTTGCTTGTTTGCCTTCAGCATCATAAATAATGTAAGCAGGTTTGTCGCCCTTCATTGCAGCAAATAAAATAATCAGCACAAAAAACCAACATTTTTTAATCATCTTCATATTGACTATTTTTTTAAAGCGTTAAATTTTACACATTCATCAATCAGGGCTGCCTTTACCGTTTTCATCAATTTTCACAAACAACATTTCAGTAGAGCAAACACTTTCTTCTTCATCATTTTTGAAATTGATCCGTTTGGCTTCCACCAATATTTTTATTGAACTGTGGCCAATATTCAACACTTTGCCATAAATTTTAATATGTTCTTTTACTTTGACCGGTTTCTTGAAAATCACTTCATTCACCTTAAGTGTGATCATATTCGGGGAGCAACATTTGACCGCTGCAAAAGATCCACCAGCCTCGTCCATCCAGGAAAGCATGGTTCCGCCAAAGAG
The DNA here is from genome assembly GCA_963705185.1 of uncultured Bacteroidales bacterium. GTDB lineage: Bacteria > Bacteroidota > Bacteroidia > Bacteroidales > JAADJA01 > JAADJA01. Next base: position 37,637 of record CAVPJF010000025.1, on the reverse strand, counting down.
GTTATCGTTTACGCCAATGTCGCTTGTTTTGCAAATTTTGGTAGAAATAAGTTCCATGATTAGGTTGTATTCTGATTATTTTTTAGTTCTTCAGCTGTAAACATTAGCGGGAGAATATTTTTTACGCCTTCCACAATGATTATCTTACCGTTTTCACCATGCATGATCAACCGCATTTCACGGTGAAACCTGTTTTCAGTTTCGGCCATTACCTGTCGGCATGATCCGCAAGGAGTGACGGGAGATTTGATTCTGAAATGTTTGGCTTTTGCTGAAACGGCAATGGCTTTAACCGGCACCTCAGGAAACTGAGATGAGGCATAAAACAAGGCAACCCTTTCGGCACAGATGCCCGAAGGATAAGCAACATTTTCCTGGTTATTCCCGGTAACGATCTGGCCATTGTCAACAAAACGGCAGCTCCGACATGATAAGTTGAATAAGGAGCATAGGCTGATTTTATTGCCTTTCGGGCATGTTCAAGCAAAGAACGATCATCAGGATTTAGTTCGTCCATGCTTGAATATTCCGGTAAGAAATTGTAAAATCAATTTTATTCATACGCTAAATTTCGGAAGGCGAATTTACAACTTTCTCAGAGATTACTATCCGGAGGGTCATCTTTTTGCACAAACAGAAGAAATGTATTAAAGAATGCAAACAGTGTAGCGCCCATCTGGGTTTCAAGTGTATCCTCAAACAACATCGAAAGGCTGATGATTGCAAAAAAGACAAAATACCTGAAATTCCTGAATGCTTTTAATTGAATGGGTGGATAAACCAAGGTAAAGATAAACCAAAGAAACCCAAAAACTCCGAAAGCTGTAAATATCGCCAGGAACTGGTTGTGCGAACGGTGCCTGAATTCAGGAGGAAGTTGGGTTTTCATCTTTTCGTACTGAATCCTGAAGGCCTCATCCATATCACCGGTTCCAACTCCAAACCAGAAATTTTCACTGATGATTCCTGTTGCTGCTTTCCAATATTCAAAGCGTTGAACGAATGAAAGTCCACCGGGGCCGGCACCTCTTTTCATCGCCTGATATTCCCATAAAAATTTATAAATTCTCGAATTCAGGTTGACCTTCTTTGCATAATAATGGTTGGCAATCCCCTGCTCAACATTCCGGATATCCTTGTCATCCAATTGCTCATCCCTTCAGCATCTTTTCTTAAACCTTTGGAATTAAGGTAACGAATTAGCGTCATTTTCAATTCCTGCCCTTTTTCATCCTTGCCATCGTAATCCAATTTACTCCTGTTATTCCAGCCTTCACGCAATTCCTTATCGCAAACATACAGGCCTATAAAGCTTCCATTTTCAACTGTAAATTTGGATGTGTCATGTGAATATGCATTACCCTGAACGGAATAGTTTTCAAGATTTTTCAGGTCATTTCTGTGGGGGCTGAGATATGCCTTTGCAGTAAAATAAATGTACACACCTAACACAACCGGAATCATGAGGGCAAGGATGATCACAAGGCGCTTCAATCTTGTTTTTTGAATACGGGTAAATCCCCAAATGACAAGACAAAACAATGCTCCGAACAATACATAAAAGCCAGTAGCCGACTCACTGAAAATTAAAAAGGCAATGAGCCACAAAATACACAGGCCAAGCAAAATCTGATACTTAAGCTGATCCTTAAATTTGCTGAAAAGAAAATATCCCGAAAAGAAAATGGCGAGGCATATGTTAAGGCTTAACCGGATATGAGAGATAAAAGGTGAAATTTCACGGATATCGCTGACATCTTTAAACATCAATATTCCAAATGCCAATTAAGGTAGCAGCCAAACATGCTCCGATGAAAAGCCATAATAAACGATCGAACTTTTTGGGATCAAGGGGTTGGGTGGTTGCAAAAATAATGGGTAAGGCAAGTAAAGGGAGTTTTATGCGCAAATCTTTAAATGCATAATTGAAATCCGTTGTATAAAGCAGGCCTGCAACATGCAGGAGATATAAAGAGACAAGAATAATAGCAGCTTTATTTGAAAAGAATGTCTTGATTTTACTTTTGAAATTCATTTCCAAAAGCCAGTTGCCAACCAGCACAAATTGGCCAACACTAAGAGCAAATTGCGATAAAGGCAAACTGATGATCGTGATAACCAACCCGGTGAAATAAAGTGCGGAGTGGTTTACCTTGATCTTTTTCAGCATTGCATTATCAAATGACGAACGTTGATAATTATTTATTTCCTGACACCTGACTGCTCTTTGGAGCCGTCAAGAATGGCAAGGTATGAATCCTTTTCATCCAGAATCTGGATGGCTTTCGCAATATCAGGATCCTCAGCAATGGAGGCAATGATCTGACCCTTCTGGTAATAATATCTCGAAACAATTTCGAGTTTCAATATTTTTTTAATTTCATCTTTATGCTTTGAAAGATCATGATCTTTATTCTCTTTCAAGGTTTCCACCAGCTGATCATAACTAGCCTGTATGGCATCAAAATACTTTTCATCATGTGCATACTGCTTGAGCTTATCAAGGGTTTCTTCGCACCTGGTAGTATAATCATAGTCCTTGTCAGCAAGGTAAGCAATAAAATCGTTGTAGATTTCATCTGTAACCTGAAATTCTTTTGCTGATGGAATTGCCGGATGCTCTCTCTCAAACTTAGTGGCATATTTAAAAAACAAATACTTCACCAGCAGAGAGGTGCTTAACGGGCTCAGATTTGGCTGTTCCGTTTTAACATCGGGATCTATTCCCAGACCATCATAAACCGTTCGGCCATTCTTAGTTTTATATGCTGTGACCAGTGAATCAGGAATTTTTTCTGAATCACCGTTCACATTCTTCTTTGAATAATCAATAGCCTGAATGCAACGGCCACTGGGAATATAATATTTTGCCACAGTAATTTTTGCCTGGGCATTGTAGGTAAGTGGAATTACATTTTGAACCAGTCCTTTTCCATAGGTTCGCTGACCGACGATTACTCCTCTGTCGAGATCCTGTATTGCTCCGGCCACAATCTCGGAAGCGGAAGCACTGGAATTATCGACAAGAACAACCAGCGGAATATCTTTATCAATGGCTAAGTTGGTTGTGTTATAAGTATAATTTTTATTCGGGAGTTTTCCTTTTGTGCTTACAACCATGTTACCTTTATCCACAAAAATATTGGTGATCGAAACTGCTTCCTGAAGCAGGCCGCCACCATTTCCGCGCAGGTCAAGCACTAATCCTTTCAGCTGGTTATTGGTTTTCATCTCTGTAAAAGCATCCTTAACCTCCTTGCCTGCTTCCTGGGTAAAGCCTAGCAGCCGGATGTAACCAACACCCTCTGAGATCATACCGTAATAAGGAATATTTTCTATTTTTACATACTCCCTTACAAGTTCTTTTTCAATAGGTTCAGAAACACCTTCGCGCTGGAACAGAACCATAACAGAAGTACCGGGCTGGCCTTTTAAAATAGCACTGACATCGGAGGTTGATTTTCCCTTCACCGATTGACCGTCCACTTCAAGAATAATATCTCCGGCTTTAATTCCGGCCTTCTGAGCAGGATTTCCTTCATACGGTTCAGCAACGACGACCTGTTCTCCTTGTTGCTGAATCAATGCTCCTACGCCTCCATATTGCCCGGTGGTAATAAACTTATAATCCTCAACTTCAGATTCAGGAATATAGACCGTATATGGATCAAGAGATTCAAGCATCGCCTCAATGCCGGTTTCCATCATGTCACCGGGAGAAATCTCGTCGACATAATTTTTATTTAATTCTCTGAAGAGGGTAGCATAGATATCGAGATTTTTGGCAATTTCGAAATTATTGCTGGTTTGGCTTACAGCTTGAAGTGGAACCAATCCAAAGAAATATAAAAAGATCCCAACAAAAATTATTTTTGAAAATCTGTTCATGATTAAGAAAATTTATGGTTTAAATTCATTTAGTTTTATGGGGTTCAGGTACCGGATCATAACCACTCCCACCCCAGGGGTGACATGATAAAATTCGTTTAAAGGCAAACCAGCTTCCCCTAAAGGGTCCATGTCTTTGAATGGCTTCAATACCATAGGCAGAACATGTGGGTGTATACCTGCAGGATGGTAAAAAATAAGGGGAAATAGCTCCCTGATACAACCTGATTAAAGAAATAAAAAATTTACCTAATGCTTTTTTCATATTCACTTTGAAAACGCTGTAAAAGTAAATTTATTTTCTCTTCAATTTCTTTGTAGTCAGCTATCAGATCTGAATTGTATAGCAATGCAAAAGCACATTTTACCCCATTACGATTAAGAAATTCGTAAAACTCATCTTTGTTTTTCCGGTATGCTTCCCTGATGCGTCGTTTTACCAGGTTTCTGTCCACAGCTTTTTTAATTCTTTTTTTTGAAACCGATATCAGTACCTGAGCAGGCGAGTTGTCCTGCAAGTTCATATTCAAGCCATACTACCCTGAAAGGACTAACCACAAAATTTTTCCCTTCTGAAAATAAAGTATCGATTATTTTTTGACCGGATAACCGTTCATGTTTCTTAAAGGTTTGCATCGACTATCCCCTTATTGGGATCATAGTTTTAGACGAATATGGATTTCTATTTCTTATTAATCGAAACCAGATACTGGTCGATGGCATCGGTCATCGATAAAGCTGTTTTGGTAGGAGCGGCTATGTCTAATTTCAGTCCGCTTTCTTTCACAGCGCTGATGGTGGTTGGGCCAAAAGCACCAATTAAGGTTGAATTCTGTTTAAACCCGGGAAAATTCTTGAATAATGATTTAACCCCTGCCGGGCTGAAAAATACCAGCAAATCATAACTGCTAATGTCAATATCCGACAGATCACTTGCCAGTGTTTTATAAATTACAGCTTTGGAATAATTAATTTCATTTTCATCGAGAATCCTGGTAAGATTGGCCTGGTGAACATCGGAGCAAGGCATCAAAAACTTTTCTTCTTTATGCTTATTGATGATCTCCACCAGGTCCTCGAAAGTTTGTTTACCACTGAAAATTTTTCGTTTCCTGTATTGAACATATTTCTGAAGATAAAAGGCTGATGCTTCCGAAATACAAAAATATTTCATCGTATCAGGTATCTCCACCCTCATTTCTTTAGCAATACGGAAAAAATGATCAACTGCATGCCGGCTGGTAAAAATTACCGCTGTATGCTCCTGGATGTAGACTTTATCCTTTCGGAAATCACTGGCCGTAATTCCTTCTATCGCAATAAACTTCCTGAACTCAATATTGACTTTGTGCTTTTGAGTGAGCTCTCCATAAGGTGATTTCTCAAAATCTACCGGCTCAGGCTGAGATACAAGAATTCGTTTAACTTTCAACTTCTATTTCTCCCTTTTATTAAATAAAATCCTTAAATCTTGTTTTTAATATTGTTAAATAATTAATCTAAATAACTCATTATTAATTTAGTAACAACTAAAAACGGAATTATTTCGAAGGTGCAAAGATATAAAATTCTTGAAAACAGCGAAAAATTTGTGTAAGATAATCCTGTAAATAACTCCCTGACAAACCGATAGAAATAGATTAATAGCCACACAACCACTGCTGCATATATCAGGTAGCTGAAAGACATATAAACGGAAAAAATAATAAAAGGCAACAAAATTAATCCGGTTACCATGTTAAAAATAAAATTAATTTGCATGTAGTCAGATAAAATCAATTGGTTTTTAAACAATACACCTATAAAGTTTAAGGCCAAATTTTTAATAAACCATGTAAGCAAAACCGAAATGACTATAAGGGAAAAAAACTTTAGTCCGCTAAGGTTCATAATTGTCGGCTCAGAATCACCTGCTATGATCAGGTAAATTAAAAGTGAGAATGCCACCAGGTAAATAATAAACAACGGAATTGAAATCCGTTCTCTGAACAAGTTACCCTCTTTGCTCAATATGCTGGTATATCTTATTCCTCCAAAGGCTTTAATGATTTGCTGAAATCTTTTACCATAGTAGATTTGAACTCCTGCAAACAATAACAAACAAACGACCAGATGAAAAGTAATCCAATCTCGCCCTATGGTATTTCTTTCAATTGCTAAATGATTTTTTGGAACCAGCTCGTGCGCCCTGAAATATGGACTTTCTGTATAAAGACTTCCCGGAAAGAAGGTCTTTTTCTGAATCCATTGAACTTCCGAAATAGGTTTGAAAAAAAACTTTTGAGCTGTCAAGCGGAAAAAAAACAGTATCAGGTTTCATGTAACCGCTATCCTGCGAATAAATGGCGGAATCGGATAGCGGAGACTGAATCAAAGAATCCTGCGACTGTTGTGTGCTCAATTTTAATAAATATTTCCTGCGAAATTAATTATAAAAATAATTAGTCATTTGCCTTATATTTGCAGCGATGGTAAAATACTAACCTTTTAATATTTCGAATATGTTCAATTTTATTTTATTTGGTCCTCCCGGTTCGGGAAAAGGAACCCAGTCATTAAAGATTGCTGAAAAGTATAACCTGGTACATATTTCAACGGGAGATATTTTCCGTAAAAACATTCGTGAAAAAACACCGCTGGGATTAAAAGTACAAGCTATTATCGAAAAGGGAGAACTCGTTCCGGATGCTTTATTAATTGAAATACTTGAAGACACCTTGCAACAGTATTCGAAGGCAAAGGGTTTTGTTTTCGACGGTTTCCCGCGAACCATTCAGCAAGCCCATGACCTCGATTCGATGCTAGGAAAGAAAAAAGAGTCGGTTTCACTGGTGCTCGCACTGGAAGTTGGTGATGGTGAGATTTTGAAAAGACTATTAAAACGTGCCGAAATTGAAGGAAGAAAAGATGATACCAAAGAGGTGATCGCAAATCGTATACAGATATACAATAACCAGACCCAACCTTTAATTGATTTCTACAAGAATAAAAAGAAATTTCAATCCATTCAAGGAATAGGCGGAATTGATGAAATCTTTATAAGCATTTGCAAGATCATTGACCGGCATATTGGATAGAGAAGAATCAATAGCCCATTCAGAAAAAAAGGAGATTGCATTTATACTTTGCTTAGTGCTCGGTGACCATTAAATCCTTAGAAACGGAAACGGTGGTATCGTCATTAAAATTTACCTTGAATCCGAGTTTTTTAAACACAGCAATCATGGACTTGTTATCTTTTGTAGTTTCAGCAGCTATCCTTTTAATTCCTGAATATCGTGCGATTTCGATACAGTAATTGGTAAGAATTTGTCCAAGATCTTTGTGCTGCCATGCATCAGTGATAAGAACAGCATATTCTGAAACTTCCACATCCGGGTCACCAATAAGCCGACCAACACCTACCAGCTTCTTTTTACCTTCAACTTCTACCTCAGCCACTATCGCCATCTCGCGATCATAATCGATAAAACAAAATTGGGTAGCGATTTCATGAGCATCATAAAAAAAGTCGTACCTGAATCTTGAATAAATGGACTGTTTTGAACAACTGCCAAGCATTTCAAGCCACATGGGTTCATCTTCGGGTTTGATGGGTCGCAACAACACTGCATTTCCATCGCTGAGGGTAGCCGGGCGTATCCACCTTTCAGGGTAAGGCCTTAAAATCAGGTGATCATAATCGCGGTGTTCCTTTCCAAGTTGTTTTTCATCAACGATAATTGTTGCATCGAGGGCAATTACATTTTCCGGTGTTACAATTAACGGATTAATATCTAATTCCTCAATCTCAGGATAATCAGCAGCGAGATATGATAACCGGATAAGGACTTCTACTAACTTCTCAATATTTTTTCTTTTGCTTCCCCTAAAACCTGTCAGCAAAGGATAAATCGTCAGCGATTTAAGCATCTGCATGGCAAGCTTTTCATTCAGAGGCGGAAATTCCAACCGGTTATCCTTAAATAATTCGGCAGTAATACCACCCATCCCCACAAGCATAACAGTACCGAAAACAGGATCTTTTTTAATACCAAGAATCAACTCAACCGAATCTTTCGACCTGATCATTTTCTGAACAGTAATCCCCTCAATCTTTGCTTCAGGTACATTTTGAGCAACTGTTTTCAGCATATTCCTGTAAGTCGCCCGAAGCATTTCTTCATTCTCAATATTTAATGCCACACCCCCTACATCCGTCTTATGAATAATACCTGGAGAATGTATTTTTAAAACCACCGGATAATTCTTCTTTTCGGCAATTATAACTGCTTCATCTTCAGTTTTAGCCAGTTCAGGATGCGTAGTCTGAATATCATAATCATTGATTAACATTTTGGAATCATCCTCCGACAGTATCTTTCCTTTGGGGAAGATTTCCTTTATATATTTCTTTCTGAGTTCATCCCGGTCATATTTAAAGTCCACCGGCACTTCTTTTGGGGTTTCAAACAAAAGGTCCAGGTTTTTGGAATAAAGCGATAATGTCATAAAAGCCCTGATGGCTTGTTCAGGAGTTTCAAAAACCGAGATACCGGACTTGTTGAAATATGCAATTCCTTCGTGCATGCTAGCTCCTCCAAGCCAGGCAGCCATAATGGGCTTGGAAGTATTATCTGCTAAAACAGTGATGGCTTTTGCAGATTCCGTAGGCGCCGTCATGGCCTGCGGAGTAAGGATCACAAGCACAGCATCTACGTTCTCATCATTTAATACAATTTCTGTGGCTTTTGCGAAACGCTCCGGAGTAGCATCACCGATAATATCTACCGGGTTGCCATGCGACCAGAAAGGAGGCAGATAATCATTTAATTTCCGAATGGTATCATCTGATAAATCTACCAACTGTCCACCCATTGAAATCAAAGTATCAGTAGCCATTACACCTGGTCCGCCGGCGTTGGTAACAATGGCCAGGCCATGTCCCCTTGGGGCGCGCTTTCGGCCAATGAGGTCGGTGAAGTCGAAAATATTACCGATGTCGGTAACCCTGGCTACCCCTGCTCTTCTGAATACGGCATCATAAATAGCATCTTCTGAAGCCATAGCTCCTGTATGTGATGCAGCCGCTTTTGCCGATTCAGGAAAACGGCCTGATTTATAAACGATAATCGGCTTTTTACGTGCAAAACCACGGGCAGCCGACATGAAGGCCCTTGCATTGGTGAGCGATTCAACATAAAGAACAATCGATTTGGTAGTGGGATCCTGACCGAAATAATCGATCAGGTCACCGAAGTTCACATCCATCGAGTTACCAATGGATACAAAATAAGAGAATCCCAAGATTAGCTTCCTGAGCCCAATCCAGCACAGAAGTACATAATGCTCCTGATTGTGAAATAAAAGCCACATGTCCTTTTTTGGGTAATGTAGTCGCAAAACTTACGTTCATGCTGAGCCCTGGCACAAGAATACCCAAACAGTTGGGCCCGATAACACGCATATCGGGATAGCTTTTCACTTTTTGCAGTACCCGGTCTTCCAGTATTTTTCCTTCAGGCCCTGCTTCCTTAAAACCGGCTGACATAATAATAACGCCATGCACACCTGCCTGCACCACAGTCATCAATAATCTGGGGAACAAACTGGGCAGAAGTCATGATAACAGCGAGATCAGGTGTTTTGGGCAGACTTTTAATATCAGGATAGCAAGGAATTCCAAAAACCGCTTCACGCTTGGGATTAACAGGATAAACCACACCATTGTATCCCCCTGAAATAATGTTTTTTAAGGTGATCCCTCCCACGCTTTTCGGTTCATTTGATACCCCTATTAATGCAATTCTTTTTGGTTTGAATATGCTGTCTAATTTCTTTATTGGCATTTTACCTCACTTATATCTTAAAAACTCAATAACTCTTCATTCACAATAGTATTGTGAACGATTTCACAAAAATAAGACAAAATGCTTTCAAAAATAATATTTGCTCAATGCGCATTATAATTTATAAAAACTTAATGTAAAAAAAAGAGAGGTAAACTCTTTTTAATACCTCTCTTTTAAAAATATTGTTTTACTGAAGTTTACTTCTTCGCCGGCTTCACCAATCCTATTGTTACAACTGCAACGATGCACAGATATTCCGCAAATGGTAAATGCGAGCGGGAAATTTCCCATATCTCCAAGTTTTCCTCCTAATATAGGTCCGAAAATTCCACCTATGGCATAAGCCAGGAAAACCCAGCCATAATTCTGGCCGATGTATTTTGTTCCGAAGGTATCAGCAGTTATAGTTGGGAAAAGGGCGAAATTACCACCAAAGTTAAACCCAATCAGCATAGCAAAAAGATAGAGTGTAGCTGGATTTCCTGCCATGTACTGGAACAGGAAAACGAATACTCCCTGTGTGGCCGTCATGATGAATAATGGAGGTTTTCCTTCCAATCTTATCACTGATCATTCCCCAGACAATCCTTCCTAATCCATTAAACAGGGCAAAAAACACAGCCATAGCCAGTGTTGCTGCGGCGCTGGCTTCCTCAGGAGAAATACCATTGGCCTGCAGTGCCTGCATCGGCCATAGTTTCATCAAACCGATACTCATTAACCCGGCACTGGCGCCAAATGCAAATGTGAAAAGGATCAGGTAGAATTGAGGTGTACGCAACATTTCGCTGCTGGTGAAATCCACGAACCTGCAACCGGCTTACTTGCAGTTGATACAGGAGGATTCCAACCTGCTGGTTTCCATCCTTCCGGAGGAAAAACCATCCATGTACCACCAATGACAACGATTACCATATAAGCAATACCATAAATGATAAAAGTTTTAGAAATACCAATGTTGTGGATCAATTGCCCTCCTCCAAGAGGTCCAAGTTTATCGGCAAGGGCCATCCAAAGGGTAGCTCCAAAACCAAATCCTGCAACCGCCAGACCGGTAATCAATCCTTTCTTGTCAGGAAACCAGCGCATTCCGACAGCTATTGGCACGACGTATCCAAGTCCGATTCCTGAACCTCCAACAATTCCAATGAAAATAAATGTAGTTGTAAAGTTTTCAGCGCCAAAAATTCCTGCTAGAATATACCCCAGGCCAAGCACTATTCCACCCGAAATGGCAAGTTTTCTTGGTCCCACTTTTGGCATTAACCGGCCGGCAATAACCATGACAATAGCAAATAATGCCAGTCCGGCAGAAAAAACCAATTGGGTCTGGGCTTTGGTCCAACCGGCTTCAACCAAACCTTTGGTGTAAACTGACCAGGCATAAATAGCTCCCAGAGCAAAGCTGAATGAGGATTGCGCCTAAAACCACCAATCCCACGGTTCATTGTTTTTTTATTTTCCATATGTTTTTGTAATTTAAAAATGAATATAAAAAAAGGCATTCCGGGAGAAATTCTCCTGAAATGCCTTTTCTTAAAAAATAGCTTCATGATTACCGTTTAACTTCAACTTTTGCACCGGCAATGATATCTTCAACAACACCGGGGTCAAGTAAAGTAGAGGTATCGCCAAGATTGGTAGCATCGCCTTCTCCGATTTTACGAAGGATACGGCGCATGATTTTCCCTGAACGGGTCTTAGGTAATCCGGCTACGATCTGAATAACATCTGGTTTTGCAATCGCACCAATGAACTTGTTTACCGTCTCCCTGATTTCTTGTTCAATCGTTTGCATTTCGGTATCCGACAGTTCATCACAGGTAACATAAGCATAAATGCCCTGACCTTTGATAGGGTGAGGATAACCAACAACGGCAGATTCATTTACTTTTGGATGCTGGTTGATGGCATCTTCAACTTCCGCAGTACCGATACGATGGCCAGAAACATTGATAACATCATCCACGCGGCCCATGATGCGGTAATAACCTTCCTCATCACGTTTTGCACCGTCACCGGTGAAATATAATCCCTTGTAAGTAGAGAAATATGTTTGATAGCATCTTGGGTGGTCACCATAGGTGGTCCTTAACATTCCGGGCCATGGGAATTTTATACAGAGGTTTCCTTCAACACTGTTTCCCTTGATAATCTTTCCTTCATTGTCAACCAAAACAGGCTGTATACCAGGAAGCGGTAAGGTTGCAAATGATGGCTTAGTAGGCGTAATACCTGCAAGCGGAGTGATCATGATACCACCGGTTTCGGTTTGCCACCAGGTGTCAACAATCGGACACCGTCCTTTTCCAACGAGGTCATGATACCATCTCCATGCTTCTTCGTTGATGGGTTCACCTACCGTTCCAAGTACTTTCAAAGAATCGAGTTTATGTTTGGTTACCCATTCAGTACCCTGTGCAACTAATGCGCGGATAGCTGTAGGAGCAGTATAGAACTGGGTCACTTTGTATTTATCAACAACTTCCCAGAACCTTCCGGCGTCAGGATAGGTAGGCACACCTTCGAACATTACTGTTGTGGCTCCAGTTAAAAGCGGGCCATAAACAATATAGGAATGTCCGGTAACCCAACCGATGTCGGCAGTGCACCAGAAAATATCGCCATCATTATACTGGAATACATTTTTAAAAGTGTATTCTGCAAAAATCATATATCCGGCAGTGGTGTGGAGAACGCCTTTAGGTTTACCGGTTGAACCGGAAGTATAAAGAATAAAGAGCGTATCTTCCGAGTCCATAATTTCGGCTTTATTATCTGTGCTTACACCTTTGATGAGGTCATGCCACCAGATATCGCGTGGCGCCTGGAAATTAATCTTTTCTCCGGTATGCTTCAAAACAATTGTATTTTTAATAGTCGGACAGGTTAGCAAAGCTTCATCAACAATTGATTTCAGTCCGATGCTTTTTGATCCGCGGTAAGCTCCGTCAGAAGTAATCACAACATTTGATTCGGCATCGATGATCCTGTCGGAAAGAGAATTGGCAGAGAACCCGGCAAATACGATGGAGTGAATTGCCCCAATCCTTGCGCACGCCAGCATGGCAATTGCAAGTTCGGGAACCATTGGGAGATAAATCGCAACCCTGTCTCCTTTTTTCACACCAATCTTAAGGAGGGCATTGGCAAACTGTTTGACTTTATCAAATAATTCACCATAGGTTAGCTTGACTTCTTTTTGTTTCGGATCATTGGGTTCCCAGATGATAGCAATCTGGTCTTTACGCTGGAACATGTTCCTTTCGAAAATGTTCTCAGTAATATTCAGTTTGGCATTTACGAACCATTTTACATTAGGGGCATCTTTTCCTTCAAAATACCAGTCGAGAACGTGGTCCCATTTTTTTTGCCAGTAATGGCTTTCAGCTACATTCGCCCAAAATCCTTCCGGATCAGCAATGCTGTCTCTGTACTTTTGCAGATATTCCGCAAAACTTGTGATTTTATTTGTCATACTTGTGTAGTTTAATTAAATGAATATTATTATAAAATGAACTTATTTTTCTCAATTAAAACATGTAATAGACTGCAAGTAACAATCTCAGTTTACTGACATTGGTTGTTTCTTTCACCAATCCTTTATTGATTTTTTCCATCTCACCGTAAGCAGCAACTGTATTTTCCACTTCCACTGCAAAACGCATCTTGCCCGGTTTGAATACAACACGTGGAGCTATTCTGTATGCATGATCTATATTGCCACCACGTCCATAGTGATTTCTTCGTAACGATATTGGTTTCAAAGCCATTATTTTTTGTATAACCGGCAAATAAACCAAATTCCCATTTAACTCCATTGGAATGAATATCAGTCCAGATTGAAAAAACGTTCATTGGTGTATAACCTACCGTATTTTTTGTGGTATCGATAATTTCATTCACAGCATATCCGCCAAGCATGGTAAGGTTCTCGCTCATTTGTGCAAGAGTGGCCTGCACCTTAACAGTTATGGGTTTAAATTTCAATTTAAAATATAAAAAAGAAGATATACCATTTACAGTTTCATCTGTAGTATATTTATGCGTTATACCTGCAGTATCAACGGTAAAAGTGGTCAGCATTGGTTTAAGTGACTTTATAATCAATTCCTGCACCAACCAGAAATTCCTGGTTCTTTTCGGGATATAAGTTTATTGAATTCAAGCTTGACATTAAATTCAGGAATTCCGGCATTTCTTATAAATTCGGAGCTTGCGAGCATTTTTTGTTGGATCGGATGAAACCGGACCCATATTGGCGAAATCCCTTTGAGCAACCAATGTTCCGATAGCCCTGAAATCGAGGAACCTGAAATGTATACCGGATCTGCGGATTCCGGGAAAAGGGTTCAAACGGGCTCCGGTATTAAAGGACACTGTGTTTGGAAAACATGAGGTAATAAACATCGGATGCCAGAACTGGCCGACCATTAACTCCGATTTTTTCCAGTCAAGCAGGGCATAGGCATGTCTAAGCCTGAATCCATTAACATCTGTATTGCTGGTTCCGAAAAATTCTGCTTCGATATATGCGCTTGTTTTTGCTTTCAAAACATCCGGACCGGTAATAGTTCCAGCGAGGCTGGTTTGGATGGAAAGAAAATTAAAACTCGATTGGTCATTGATATCATTACCAAGTTCATCATTCGAAATGTTTTTTGGCAAGATTAAAAAATGACCTTCTCTTAAATCATCTGTTTGCCGGGTATCATAAAAAATATCGGTTTTTACAAAACCTGAAAACTGTTATTCCGAATTTTTTTTCTTCCTGAGACTTTGCCAAAATAGGCCCAACAAGGATCAGAATAAATCAGTAATTTTCTCATAAATCAGTAATTATAAATACTTCAAAATCCGTTTGTTATTCAGTTAACAATAACAGGCGGCAAAAATAAAACAAATTTCAACCTGACAAAAAAATAGTAGTAATTTATCAGGAATCTAAATAAATCCTTTGTCATTCCTTTACCGATCAAACTTTCACAATAAAAACTTGGTCAGGTAAAAAAGGCTGTCTAATTTCGGCCCCTTAATTTTAATTGTTTCTTATGAAAGTTTTTGTTCTCAATTGCGGAAGTTCGTCCATCAAATATCAACTGATCCTTATGCCCGAAAAAAAAGTATTGGCAAAAGGTCTTGTCGAAAAGATTGGTCTTAATGGGTCAGGAATAAAATATAAAATAAATGAAGATCCCGAAAAATTAATTGACGTTTCGGTTCCCGACCATACATCAGGTATTCAAATGGTTTTTGAGCTTTTGACAAATGAGGAAAATGGGATAATCAGGAGTATAAACGAAATCGATGCAGTGGGTCACCGTGTGGTTCATGGTGGTGAAGATTTCAGTGGAAGTGTACCAGTCACGCCAGAAGTGATAGCCGCACTGGAAAAGAATATTGACCTTGCACCCTTGCATAATCCACCGAACCTTGCTGGCATTTATGCCATCAATAAATTGTTGCCCGGAGTCCCCCAGGTTGGCGTTTTCGATACGGCATTTCATCAGACCATGCCTCCTTATGCTTATCTTTATGCATTTCCTTACCGCCTTTACGAAAAATACAAGGTTAGGAAGTACGGATTCCACGGCACAAGCCATAAATATGTTGCAAACCGTGCCTGTGAAATTCTGCAAAGAGACATAAATAATTCCCGTATTATTACCTGCCATCTGGGAAATGGGTCTTCCATTACCGCTGTCAAAAACGGCAATTCCATCGAAACGTCCATGGGACTTACGCCCAACGAAGGACTGATCATGGGAACCCGTTTAGGCGATATCGATGCCGGGGCTTTGCTTTATGTTGCCGACAAGGAAAAACTCAGCATTCCCCAAACCAATGCATTGATCAACAAAGAAAGCGGTGTACTCGGGATTTCAGGTATTTCATCAGATATGAGCGAGCTTGAGAAATCTGCCGCTTCCGGAAATGAAAGAGCGCAATTGGCTCTGGATATGTTTCATCACCGGATCACGGAAATTCATCGGCGCTTATGCAGCAGTGATGGGCGGTGTGGATATCCTTGTCTTTACGGGAGGGATTGGTGAAAATGCCGATATGAGCCGTGCAGCCATCTGTAAAGACTTCGAATACCTCGGCCTCGAATTCGATCACAAAAAGAATAAAGGACTTCGGTCGAAAGAAGCTGTCATCAGCAAGGACCATTCAAAGGTTAAGGTAATGGTTGTACCGACGGATGAAGAAATGGCCATTGCGATGGATACCTATGGGATTGTATCAGGAAATAGTTCAGATCTGATAACTTCGAACTAAAACGTCATAATCAGTTTCACATTCAACTGCCGTGGCGTAAGGTAATTCGGAACAGCATACTGCCTGCCGTTAATGTCCGTAACCCATGTATACGAAATCGTGTTGTTCCGCTGCAGCAGGTTCAGTACTTCGGCTGTCAGCCACAGCGATTTAAATACCCTTAAAGGATTTTTAGACGAAAACCGGGTATGCTCACCAATGATCTCCTTCGAAAATCCAATATCAACCCTAAAGTAAGCCGGCATTCTTAAAGTATGGAGGTATTTTGGTGAATCGGGAGGGCCAAAAGGCAGGCTGCTTCCATACATCAGCGTTAGACCCATTTTATAGGTTGGATTACGTGGAAGATAATCCTGGAAAAACACGCTTACATTTACCCGCTGATCTGCCGGTCGCGGAATATAACCGGGCTCGCCCCTTGCTGTAATCAGGCTCGCCGTTCGGCAACAGGTATTGATCCCCATACAAGATCCTCCATTGTTTTCATCAATGAAAAACTCAGCCACGATTCAACACCCGGAACAAATTCACCATTCACTTTCATGTCGATACCTGTTGCATAACCATGTGATTGTTCAAAAGCATAATACCTGATTCTTACATTGTCGATGAAATAAGGAACAAGGTTATCAAGGTATTTATAGTAGATTTCTGCAACATACTTAAATGGCCTGTCCCATGCCTTAAAATTATAATCGCTGCCTAAAACAATATGAAAAGAAGTTTGTGCCTTCTGATCCGTATTGAGGGTTCCATCCACGTCTTTAAGCTCCCTGTAAAATGGAGGCTGATAATACAATCCCGCGCTGAGCCTGAAAAGAAAATCTCTTTTCCATTCGGGTTTATAGGAAACCGAAGCTCTTGGGCTGACAACCAGTTGCTGATTGTAATCCCAGTAATTGGCTCGGATACCTGGCAGTAAATGTGACTTCGAAAGATCAGGGTTAGTTCCCCATGTATTCTGAATGAAAGCCCTGTTAACCGTGTTTGTATTAAGATTGGCTGTAGTTTTAATCAGTCATAAAGATCGAATGGATTATTCGGTTGGGCATTTGGATTAACAAATCCAACTGAATCAGGTGGCCGGGGAAGGGAATAACCGGCAGAATCGATCAGTACCCATTCATTCATTTCATCCGCAATCCGTTCATTCTGATACTTTATCCCCCACTGCAAAAGTTGATTACCATTTTCGATTGTACCTTTATGAGCAATGTTCATCACATCAATATTCATTTTGTTTCGCGCATGGTTGAAATAAGTGCCAACACCCTGAGTTTCGATACATCTCCAAAATTCTCGCTTCCGAAATTGGTTTCAAGCCTTCCGATCCAGTATTGACCCAATGATATCATACGTTTCACTTTCAATCTGAATTATATCCTGAGGCAATTAATTTCAAACGGGTTTTGTTATTTGGTTTGTAAGTTACGGTTGTAGCTGCAAGATAAGTTTTGTACGCAGTCAACTTCCTGACCATCGAAATAAACCGTTAACCTGCGGGCATCACTCACTGTTCCGAAATCAGTTTCACGGGATTCAGGGACAAACCTGTATTTGTTGTTAGCAATATTTCCTAAAAACAGAAACTTCCACTTTTTTGGAAATATCATAGGTAAGCAAAGCCTGCATATCAAGAAATGAAGGTTTATAATCCCCTTGCGTTTCAATCCTTTTAACAAATACTGATTGGTTTTATAACGTACTCCAAGCAAGTAAGTAAATTTCTTATTCAGAGCAACACCCTCGATATGAAATGAAGCTCCCAGAAGACTTACCGAAGCCGAGCCACCAAATTCATAAGGCTTTTTATATTGAAGATCGAGAACGGAAGACATTTTATCTCCATATTTTGCATCAAACCCGCCTGCTGAAAAAAGCAGGGATGAAACCAAATCTGAATTAATAAAACTTAATCCTTCCTGCTGTCCTGAGCGCACAAGATAAGGCCGGTAAATTTCAATATCATTCACATAAACAAGGTTCTCATCATAATTTCCACCCCTAACTGAATACTGTGAGCTCAATTCATTATTGGATGAAACACCCGGCAATGTTTTTAAAAGTGTAGGAATTTTATCTGAGGAGGTTGGAATACTAAATGCAATTTTGGGATCGATTCGGATAAGGTTTGTAGAACGGATTTGTTCATCCTCAACCTCCACCTGGGGCAGTTCGGTTAGATATGGGAAGTAATGTTTTATTTAATTCATATCTTTCGCCTGGCTTACAGTATAATCTTGTTCAACTCCTTTCTCCATACCTATAAACGACATAGAAATATAGATCTCCTTATTGGCAGGAACTTCCAGTTCATACATTCCCTTTTTGTCGGTCATTGCTCCACCGGGTAATCCTGAAATCGCAACATTAACAAGTTCAATAGGCTTCCCTTTTTCATCGGTAATTTTACCGAAAACCACAGCCCTCTCCTGGCTGTATATCAAAACAGATAACAATATAAATAAGGAAGATAATAATCCAGCTTTCATCCCGTCGAATATTTTCAGTCTTTATCTTTTCGTTTAAATTTTCCTTCTTTCCAGGCTTTGATGAATTCAGCCCAGGCAAAAGGATTTAAAATTGTGATGGGTTGGGTTTGTCCATTGTAATATAGCTTATCCTGATACAGTTGCATTGAGTTTCTGAAATTCATACTTCCATCCATTGGATAATTGGCTGACATATCTCTTAACTGAGCAATATCAAGATTTTTCTTCGCCCGTTCATAATCGTCATCGGGAACGTCATATTTCAGGAAAGCTTCTTTGAATTTCTCTTTTGATGGCCAGGGATATATTACAGTTTGTGTCAGCATAATGGTATCCGAAGCCATCACCTGGATCAAAGAATAACGGCTACCGGTAATAGTATCAGGGATAGAAAAAACTCCTTTTTTAAATCCAACAGCAGAAAAAACAATCGTATCCGATTTAAAAGCAACAAAAGAAAAGTATCCATAATAATCTGAAATTGTTCCTCTGTGAGTATTTTTTATGGATATGTTTGTATAGGGCACAGGAATTAAACTATCAGCTGTAACTACAATACCTGAAAACTGGACCAGTTCGTCCTCGGCTTCCTGGGCAATAAGTTGACCGAGAGGTATCAGCGAAATGAATAGTATGGTAACCAGCGATTTAAAACTCATGAGGCACAAAAGTAGCTTTCTTTAATAAATATTAACTTAACGGAAGGTATTCATAATTATTTTCACCCTGTAATTTCAGGTGGAATAAAAAAAAAGCTGCAACCCGAAGAGCAGCAGCAGACCTTATTGATATAACAATCCTGTTATAAATATCCCTTTTCTCTGGCCTCTTTCAAGGCAGCTGAAATTCCTATTTTATTGATTGTTCTGATACCAGAAGTCGATACTTTAAGTGTAATAAACTGGTTTTCTTCAGGAACAAAGAATTTCTTTGTTTGCAAGTTGGGATAGAATTTTCTCTTCGTTTTGATATTTGAATGGGAAACACTGTTACCATTCATCATCTTTTTTCCTGTTATCTGGCAAATACGTGACATTGCTATAAGTTTTTCAATTACTGTTTAAAAAAGGAGCGCAAAGAACGGAATTATTTTTTACATATTCAAATAAGACCAGAATTTTTTTTGATTTTCAGAGATTTTTATTGTGATAATAAGAAACTTTTGTTCAGGACTAAGGTAAAATGGAAGATTTAATAGGTTTTCATTAAAAATGCTATTAGTGAAACCATTAGACCTTTACAATTATTTAAATTCTTATAAATCAGGAAGTATGAAAAATTTTACATTTGTGTATTTGGCCATTTTTGGCATTATGATTTTTGGATCGTTGAACGGGCAACCCTTAAATGATGATATTGGATTTGCAACGGTTATTCCTCACACCAATGGTTGGACGTCTGCTAATGCTGCCTATACCACTAATGGTGCAACTGCTGACGGAAATGCAGGGACCTGCTGGAATACCTCACCAAATTATAATGTTTGGTTCAGGTTTCAGGCAACTGGTCCAATGGTAAAAATAACTATTAGACGGGGTGGTGTCTATGGAACTATTGCCAGGATCAATGCTGCTATTTGGCAGGTTAACGGAACAACCCAGGTGGCCTGCAAAATTTATGTAAATGATTTTGACGAGGTGATCATTCAATCCATGGGTCTTGTGACCGGTAACTGGTATTACCTCTCGGTTGATAATAACTATGCCGGTTACAGGGGTACCTTTAGCCTCTTGATGGAAACTGCTTTGGATTATGACTTCTACGAAGGAGCCATTGAAATACCTCATACCGATGGATGGACTTCTGTTAATGCTGCTTATTCTACCATCGGCGCTACTCCGGATCAGACTTCCCGGAACCTGCTGGAACACTTCTCCAAACTACAACCGCTGGTTTAAATTCCAGGCTACAGGTCCTATGGCTAAAATTACTGTCAGAAGGGGTGGTGTTTACGGTACCATTGCACGTATCAATGCTGCCATCTGGCAAGCTAATGGAACAACTCAGGTCGTCTGTAAAACTTATGTAAATGATTTTGACGAGGTGATCATTCAATCCATGGGTCTTGTGACCGGTAACTGGTATTACCTCTCGGTCGATAATAACTATGCCGGTTACAGGGGTACCTTTAGCCTGCTTAATGGAAACTGCTTTGGATTATGACTTCTACGAAGGAGCCATTGAAATACCTCATACTGATGGATGGACTTCTGTTAATGCTGCTTATTCTACCATCGGCGCTACTCCTGATCAACTTCCCGGCAGCTGCTGGAACACTTCTCCCAACTACAACCGCTGGTTTAAATTCCAGGCTACGGGTCCTATGGCTAAAATTACTGTCAGAAGGGGCGGTGTTTACGGTACCATTGCACGTATCAATGCTGCCATCTGGCAAGCTAATGGAACAACTCAGGTCGTCTGTAAAACTTATGTAAATGATTTTGACGAGGTGATCATTCAATCCATGGGTCTTGTGACCGGTAACTGGTATTACCTCTCGGTCGATAATAACTATGCGGGTTACAGGGGTACCTTTAGCCTCTTAATGGAAACTGCTTTGGATTATGACTTCTACGAAGGAGCCATTGAAATACCTCATACCGATGGATGGACTTCTGTTAATGCTGCTTATTCTACCATCGGCGCTACTCCGGATCAACTTCCCGGCACCTGCTGGAACACTTCTCCTAACTACAACCGCTGGTTTAAATTCCAGGCTAATGGTCCTATGGCTAAAATTACTGTCAGAAGGGGCGGTGTTTACGGTACCATTGCACGTATCAATGCTGCCATCTGGCAAGCTAATGGAACAACTCAGGTCGTCTGTAAAACTTATGTAAATGATTTTGACGAGGTGATCATTCAATCCATGGGTCTTGTGACCGGTAACTGGTATTACCTCTCGGTCGATAATAACTATGCCGGTTACAGGGGTACCTTTAGCCTGCTTAATGGAAACTGCTTTGGATTATGACTTCTACGAAGGAGCCATTGAAATACCTCATACTGATGGATGGACTTCTGTTAATGCTGCTTATTCTACCATCGGCGCTACTCCTGATCAACTTCCCGGAACCTGCTGGAACACTTCTCCCAACTACAACCGCTGGTTTAAATTCCAGGCTAATGGTCCTATGGCTAAAATTACTGTCAGAAGGGGTGGTGTTTACGGTACCATTGCACGTATCAATGCTGCCATCTGGCAAGCTAATGGAACAACTCAGGTTGTCTGTAAAACTTATGTAAATGATTTTGACGAGGTGATCATTCAATCCATGGGTCTTGTGACCGGTAACTGGTATTACCTCTCGGTCGATAATAACTATGCCGGTTACAGGGGTACCTTCAGCCTCTTGATGGAAACTGCTTTGGATTATGACTTCTACGAAGGAGCCATTGAAATACCTCATACCGATGGATGGACTTCGGTTAATGCTGCTTATTCTACCATCGGCGCTACTCCCGATCAACTTCCCGGCAGCTGCTGGAACACTTCTCCAAACTACAACCGCTGGTTTAAATTCCAGGCTAATGGTCCTATGGCTAAAATTACTGTCAGAAGGGGTGGTGTTTACGGTACCATTGCACGTATCAATGCTGCCATCTGGCAAGCTAATGGAACAACTCAGGTTGTCTGTAAAACTTATGTAAATGATTTTGACGAGGTGATCATTCAATCCATGGGTCTTGTGACCGGTAACTGGTATTACCTCTCGGTTGATAATAACTATGCCGGTTACAGGGGTACCTTTAGCCTCTTATGGAAACTGCTTTGGATTATGACTTCTACGAAGGAGCCATTGAAATACCTCATACCGATGGATGGACTTCTGTTAATGCTGCTTATTCTACCATCGGCGCTACTCCCGATCAACTTCCCGGAAGCTGCTGGAACACTTCTCCCAACTACAACCGCTGGTTTAAATTCCAGGCTACATGGTCCTATGGCTAAAATTACTGTCAGAAGGGGTGGTGTTTACGGAACCATTGCACGTATCAATGCTGCCATCTGGCAAGCTAATGGAACAACTCAGGTTGTCTGTAAAACTTATGTAAATGATTTTGACGAGGTGATCATTCAATCCATGGGTCTTGTGACCGGTAACTGGTATTACCTCTCGGTTGATAATAACTATGCCGGTTACAGGGGTACCTTTAGCCTCTTGATGGAAACTGCTTTGGATTATGACTTCTACGAAGGAGCTTTTGAAATTATGAATCCATCCAATTGGTGTTCAGCAAATGCTCAATTTTCTACTATTGGTGCAACTCCGGATAAAAATCCCGGAACCTGCTGGAACACTTCACCAAACTACAATCGTTGGTTTAAATTTCAGGCTACCGGCACAGGAATGATCTCTATTTCAGATATTAAGAGGCGGAGCTTATGGAAACATTCTTGCTATCAATGCAGCACTTTGGGAAGCTAATGGAACAACTCAAGTTGTATGCTCAAGGTACACCAATATTACTGACTCTCCTATTGTATTGCAGAAATCTGGATTAATTGTAGGTAACTGGTACTATATTTCTGTTGATAATTATTATGCAGGCTACAGGGGTTCATTCTCCCTTTGCATTAACGATGGAGGAAGTATAAGCTGGAATGGAAGTGTTGACAATAACTGGAATAATCCTTCCAATTGGAGCAGTGGCACTGTACCAGATGAATTTGTCAATGTTACAATTCCGGGAGGAGTTCCTAATTATCCGATAATACTGGTCACTTAGTTGTTGGAGCTAATTACGGAACTGAAACATGTAAAACTCTTACGATTAATAATGGAGCTCAGGTTAGTGTGATAGGATGGGGACAGATTAGTTTATTCAACAATTGCTTAGTAAATACGGGCGGTAGTTTAACAGTCGATAGAATAGTTGCTGGCCTTGGAGGTAATCTATATATTTTTGGTGGAACAGTAACTGTTGGAGATTTAAGTGAATTTTCGTCAGGTAGTGGTGGGTATATGAATGGTGGATCATTCACTATTAAACAGTTTAGATTATCAAAATTCAAACTGGTACGCTTCCGGTGGAACAATTTATATTGATAGCCCTTCGGGTACCGATGCCCTATTTAATGTTACCGGAACATTAAATATTAATAATCTTGAAATTACAGATGCAACTAAGGTTGTATATACCGGAAATACAAATGTCAGCTGGTAACTTTACTATCAAACCAAATGGCAAATTCGATCTTTCAACAGGAACACATCAATGTAAGTGGAAATACTTATTTTGAAGCAGATGCTACAGGAATGGGACAATTCATCGACCATGGTACACTTAATGTTACCGGAACATCTACAGTTGAAGAATACCTCGTTTCTGAAAGGTGGCATTTGGTATCTCCACCCATCGATGATGCTCAAATTGGAGTTTATTTTGATATTTATCTGTTAGAATTTGATGAACCTACAGATACCTGGAATTACCTGGTATTGCCAATTACGATTCCGATGCCTGTAACAAAAGGTTATTATGCCTGGGCAGACGATGACATGACAGGCACAACTACAGTTAGCTATACTGGAAATCTTAACCCTGGCAATGATTTTCCCATTTCTTCTTTAAGCTATACACCCGCCAGTTCTGCAGCCGGCTGGAACCTTATAGGTAATCCATATCCTGCACCATTGCAATGGAACAACTCATGGACAAAATCAAATGTGAGCGACTGGGCTTGTATAAAAAACAACGATCATGATGAATGTTATAATGCCGCTACTTCAACCGGCTGGCCTAATGCAGGAGATATGGCAGATGGTATCATTCCATCGACACAGGGATTCTGGGTAAGGGCAACTGCCGCCGGCGCCTCTGTCACCATTCCGCAAAGTCAGAGGATGTTCAGTGATCAGGATTTCTATAAAGATGCTGCAGCTACAATAAACGAATCTCTACGTTTAAGGGTAGATGGAAATAACGATTATGATGTTTGCCTCATTCAGTTTATCCCGGGTTCAACTGCAGGATACGATGCATCCTATGACCTTGAAAAACGCTGGGGTGCTGATTTAGCGCCGCAATTGTATGCAATTACTGGTGATAATGAATATTACTCAGTAAACGCTTTACCTGAAATTACCGAGAACATGATAATTCCACTCGGATTTGAAGTTGGATTTGAAACCGAATATGTCATCACTCCTGCTGAATTTTCAAATTTCAAGAATGGCATGACTGTAATTCTTGAAGACATTCAAACCAATACTTTCACAGAGCTCACATTGAATTCGACTTATAGCTTTAGTGCTTCACCGCTCGATGAAAACCATCGTTTTAATCTGCATTTTAAAACTTCAGCCTTTGGTACAGACGAAAACTCTGAACAACAGCATTAATGTTTATTCCTTTGAAAAGATCGTTTATGTTCAAACACCGGAATATACAATTGCTGACGTCGCAATCTTCGATATGATGGGAAGAGAAGTTGCCAGAGAAAAAACACATGGAGATATCATTTCAAAAATCAAACTGAATTCTGAAACCGGGTATTACCTGGTAAAGGTTCAAACGAATGACCAGTTCATTACAAGGAAAGTATTTATTAAATAATATGTATTAAAAACATCTACTAAAAAGACCCGTTCGGCAACCGCTGAACGGGTCTTTTTGTCTTGTCTAAAATAAAAAAGATACCGCTTCTATTAATTATTTAATAATTTTGGTAAACAAGTGTCTGTATTCATTCTGAGATAAATTGAAAGCAAACTTATTATATAGAGTTATTTTCACTGCATTTTTATACATGCTGGTATGTGCTCTTCACAGTCAGGTTATGATCAACGAAGTGTGCTCCAGAAATGCTACAATTCTAACTGACTTTGATAAAGACCATCCTGACTGGATTGAACTGCTGAATAAGGGCAATGAAATAGTTAATCTGGAAAATTGGCATCTTTCTGATGACATCAATCAACCCGATAAATGGATTTTCCCTGAAATTTTGTTACCACCTGATTCACATCTGGTTGTTTTTGCCAGTGATAAAAACAGAAAAGCGATAGTCGATCACTGGGAAACGGTAATTTACGCAGATGAAATATGGAAATATTGGATGCCTGACTCCGAACCGGATTCAGCCTGGAAGGATCTGGATTTTGATGATCCTGACTGGCTCGAAGGCCCGGGAGGCTTTGGCAGAGGTGATGGGGATGACAATACTGTTTTACCAGATACCGTGGCAACTGTTTATCTAAGGAAAATTTTCAATATTCCGGACACCTCAATTATTTCCTTTGTCCTGCTGCATGTGGATTATGATGATGCTTTTGTTGCTTATCTTAACGGTGTTGAAATTGCCCGCACAAATATCGGCTGGCCGGGAAAAATTCAACAATGGGATGACTTTTCGTATGATGTTCACAAAGCAAAAATGTATCAGGGGCTTTTGCCAGATGAATTTTCTATTGACATGGGGGTATTTCGATCCATTGTTGAGCAGGGTGAAAACGTATTGGCAATCCAGGCACTCAATGCATGGAATAACCATGGAAATTTCTCCATCATTCCATTTCTGATCATTCGGAATAAAAGATTCTTCATTTACTTACCAAGAGACACCAGAATGGTTTGGAGAAAAAGATATTTATTTCCATACAAATTTTACTTTATCAGGAGAAGGTGAAAGTCTTATTCTCTCTAATCCGGATCAGAACTTTATTGACCAGGTAAATTATCCTTATTTAAAGGCAGATCAAAGTTATGGAAGGGAAACGGATGGCAGCAACAACTGGAAATATTTCGGACAACCAACACCCGGACTGAAGAATGAACTTTCTTATGGATTCTCTGGGTATGCGAAAGAACCGCAATTCAGCCTGGATGCAGGATTTTATAATAATACTATTGAAATCAGTTTTATCAATTATCATACCGGAGACACGATACGCTATACGATTGATGGAAGCTGGGTCACTGATACCTCTTACATTTATTACCGGTGAACCTATCATCATTGATTCAACCATTGTTCTGCGTGCACAGGTTTATAAATCCGGGTTTGCTGCCAGGCAAGGTTTCCTCCAATACTTATATCATCGGATATACTTCCACACTTCCGGTGGTCTCGGTAAGTTTAAATCCTTATGACCTTGTGGGATTGGGAAGAAGGAATTTATGTTCTTGGTCCAAATGCCAGCACTATTTATCCTTATTTTGGAGCTAACTATTGGATGGACTGGCAAAAACCTTCTCATATTGAATATTTCGATGAACAACAGAACCAGGGATTTGAACTGGATGCAGATATCATGATCCATGGCGGATTTTCACGGGTTTTCCCGATGAAAAGCCTGCGGGTTATTACAGACAGCAAATATGATGAATCGGAAATCAACTACCAGCTCTTCAAAGATAAAGACATTCATACATTTAATAAGTTCGTTTTGCGTAACTCCGGTCAGGACTTTAATGTGACCCATTTCAGGGATGCATTGATGCAGAAAGTAGTTCAAAATGAAACTGACATCGATATTCAGGACTATCAGCCGGTGGTTGTTTTCTTGAATGGACAGTACTGGGGTATCCATAATATCAGAGAAAAAATTGACAGGTTTTATGTAAACGGAAACTTTGGTGTTCACGAAGACAGTATTCATCTTGCTGCGCGATAACATTAAAATCGTAGAAGGCAATTATTACCAGTACATGCAAATGATCGAGTACATTAAGTCTCTTCAGGTTGTTGATTCTACTGGTATACGATTCCATCGGAAAACTAGTGGATATTCCCAATTATTCCGATTACTTTATTGCTGAAATGTATTATGTTAATCCTGATTGGCCTGTGCACAATACCAAATACTGGAGAACATTTGCTGATGGATCGAAATGGAGGTACATCATGACCGATATGGATTTTGGATTAGGCTTGTATTCTCAGTCTACCAAAATGAATTGCACCGGGTACTTTACTCCTCTATCCTATGGTCCGACAACCATTGGGCACTCAGACGACTTATGCAAAATGCTGACTACAGGAGGTATTTTATAAACCGCAGTGCGGATATGTTTAATACCATGCTCCTGCCACAAAATATCGTGAACACAATCGGCTATTTTCAAAGCAAGACTTGCCCCTGAAATGCAGGTTCATATGCCCCGGTGGGGAAGCAGTTTTCCTGCATGGGAGTCAAATGTTCAGACCATGAGTAATTTTGCGATGAACCGGCTTCCTTATGTGTGGCAACATTATTTAAATGAGTTTGACCTTGAAAAATTAGTAACGGTCAGCCTTGATATCGATTCAACTAAACATGGTAAGATTAAGATCAACACTATCATTCCCGACTCTTTGCCCTGGCAGGGAATTTACTTTGACGGCAATCCGGTTGAGATTTCAGTTATTCCTGATTCCGGCTATGTCTTCTCTCACTGGAGTTCAAACATGGTTATTTCCGGAATTGATACATTAAATCCAACCTTAAAAGTTAACGTTGATACCAATGATGTTTTTACTGCTCATTTTATAAAGGATCCCTTTGTCCAGATTATACCAAAAATAATCTTCAGCGAAATTAATTACCATTCATCCGACACTCTTGATGCAGGTGACTGGGTTGAGATATTAAATATCGATACTACCGCAATTGATTTGATCAGGTTGGATTTTTAAAGATGTTGACGACAATCATGAATTTGTTTTACCCCCGGAAACATTTTTGGATACCGGACAATACCTTGTTATTTGCCGCGATACGACAAAATTTAAAGTATTTATATCCGGATTCTATCTATTCCGTTGGTCCTTTCGAATTTGGACTTGCCAATGAAGGCGACCAACTCAGGCTTTTCGATACCACGGGAATGCTTGTTGTTTCAATGACTTATTCCAATCTTCCGCCATGGCCAACTGATGCTGACGGGACCGGAAAAACCATTGAGTTACTTGATCCATTTGGCAGATTTGAATGACGGATCGAACTGGTTTTCGGGTTGTATGGGTGGTTCACCCGGCGGGCCATTTATTGCATGTGATACAATTATTTATCCATGAGAATTCAGATGGAACCGAACAAATCAGGATTTATCCAAATCCTTCAAAGGAAGTTGTATTTATTGAGATCACTTCAAAACATAATGATGAAATTACCCTGACACTTTATGATGCTTTGGGAAATCCTGTAATTAACAATAATCATTCTTTAAAAGCTGTTGCTATAAATTTGATACCAGTTAATATTTCAAACTTTCATCCCGGAATTTATTTCATTGCTATTAAAGGAATGCATATCGAACTTGCACTGAGAAATTTTTTATTCAATAACTGATTTTAAAGATCTTGGCTTTTCATTTCTGAAGTAAAAATAGAATGACTGTGATTAGATTATACATTTTACTGGTATTGGTTTTGGGATTTTTTGAGGGCTGGTCTCAGGAGGAAGGATTCTATTCCATTCATAAAGAACAATCAGAATTCTATCGAACAATTGGATTGCAATCAAGCATTGACTTCGATTCCATTAATGGTTTTAAAGGCTATATGCCAAAACAACATAATACTCAAACGCTGACTAAAAGAGTCTTCGGCTATTTCCCTTACTGGGCCGGCAGCAACTATCTGAATTACCAGTGGAACCTTCTTGTCTGATCTTTGTTACTTTTCGTACGAAGTTGATCCGGCAAGCGGTAACCCCATTACAATTTATGAATGGAATACTTCCCCTGCTATTGATTCAGCATTGGCGAATGGTGTAAAAGTTCATCTCTGTGTTACCTTGTTTTCGGGGCATTCTACCTTTTTCAATTCGATGGCAGCGCAGCAAACGCTGATCAGTAATGTGATTACGCTTATTCAGGACAGAGGGGCGCATGGTGTGAATATGGATGTGGAGGCCCTGCCTTCTTCTCTGGGCAATGCCTTCACCGATTTTATCATTGATCTAACTGATCAGGTGCACAATGCCATTCCCGGCTGCGAAGTCAGCATTGCCTCACCCGCAGTAAACTGGAGCGGAACATTCAATTTACCTGTTCTGAACCAGCACCTCGACTTCTTTATGGTGATGGGTTACGATTATTACTGGAACGGAAGCTCGCAGGCCGGGCCGGTTTCACCGCTTTATTCAATGGCTGGCAATTACGATTATAACTTTTCGAAAACCATTTCCTATTACCAGTCGCAGGGCGTTGATGCCAACAAGATTTTGATGGGTGTTCCTTATTATGCCCGCCAGTGGCCAACCGAAGGACAATATGCCCCTTCAAATACCACAGGTTCAGGAACGGCTTTTACGTATCGGTATGTAAAATTGAATTCATCAGGGAATTATTCAGTTGAAAACCGAAACCTTGAACCCAACAGCTTTTCGAACTTATTATTCTTTCAACTCTGGCGGCTGGAATCAATGCTTCCTCAATGAGGTTTACGACCTTGGAAAAAAATATGATATTGTGAACCGGAGAAACCTTGGAGGAATTGGTATCTGGGCATTGGGATATGATGACGGCTATACCGAACTTTGGGGTTTGATTGCAAATAAGTTTTCTTCGGAAGCACTCGCGCCTGAAGCCGACACCATTTATGATTCCGGCGGACCTGCTTTTAACTATTACAATGATGAAATTTATCTTTACACCATTTCAGCGCCCGAACAAAAAACCATACAACTTACCTTTGAATTTCTTGACCTCGAACCGGAATACGATTCTTTGTGGATTTATGACGGGCCGGATACAACGGCTTTATTGATCGGCGGCTATTCAGGAAATGATGATCCCGGAAGCACTCATTTCATCTTCCAATTATCTTACCACTTAAGTTTTCATCCGATGTTGGAATTACCGGTCAGGGATGGAAAGCCATTTACCAATTCAATCCTCCTTCAGCAATCAATGAAAAACCCATTTCCAATCAGGACGAAATTACATTTGTTTATCCCAATCCATTCACCACCTCAACTCAAATCTGTTTCGAAATTGAGAACGCATCATTGGTAACGATTAATATTTACGATTATACCGGCAAACCCATCCAAACCTTTGACCAGGGAATGTTGAGCCAGGGTTCGCATTGCATATCCTTCCCGGCTGATCATCTGCTTTCAGGAATTTACTACTATTCCCTCCGGATAAACGAAATAAATACAGCAATGAAAAAGATTATTTTAATAAAATAGCAAAAGTGTAGTTATTAATACAATCACCATAATGATTTGAATATGATAGCTGGCAGGCCTATCCAAATAAAAGTTATGAAGACCATAGTGATAGTTTTCCTCATGATTTACTCATCGGCAAGTATTGCTCAGGATGTTCAGCTTCTTCATTTTATTCCTTCGACTTGCGACATAGCTGAAATTCCCTACAGAATATTAACCAGAATAATAAGCCAGAACTTTCACGGAGATACACTTGAAATAGTAGTAGGAACCACTGCCCTTTGTTGCGTTGGGTTTGAACCAGCCATTTCCTATGAAGCCGATACCCTTAACCTGATTTTAATGGAGACCGGAGATTTCTGTGATTGCCAATGCTGTTACCAATTCATCTTCTTTATTTCAGGTCTGAAAGGAAAACAGTTTGGAGTAAAATTGTGGAAAAATTCGGTTCTATATGATTCAAAGGAAATATTTTCCAAAAGAACAATAGCGCTTTCAGACGAAAAATATATTACCTATCCTGTTAAATTTGAATTGCTAAACGGCGACACAATTAATTATACCGATAAATATGGTTTCAAACAGGGCAAGTGGATTGAGAACATTACAACAAATGGATTAATCTATAATCGCGAAGGATTTTACATAGATAACCGGTGCTGGGAAGGAACCGATACCACACGATTTCTCAATGGCAATTTTAAATTCATTTCAAAAGCCAAAAATGGATTTGAAATTAGCCATATGAAATTTAATGAAAATGGAAATGGAAATAAGGAGTTTGAAAGACGCCTAAATGAGAATGGTGAAATGGCCGAAGTGGTATGGTACTTTAATAATGGGAGTAAACAATTACAATATATTTATGATCAAAGTGGTCAACTAAAAGTTGAAATCAGATGGAATGAAAACGGAGATATTTTATATAAAAAACTCCATTAAGTTAACTCCCATAAAAATGCATTAAAACGATACGAAGAAAATCACTTGATTAATCAAATTATTCAACCTAAAATTCCAAATCCCCTTCCTCCTCAAGGTATTTATTTTTGTCTCTACCTCGATAGTAAACCGCAATTAAATCCTACCTGTCGAATGATTCCGACATTTAAATTGTCAAGCTTTTGCAATTTTTGTTTAGTTCCGAATTTATGCCCCTGGTTATGTATCTTTCGGCTCAGATAACCAGATTTAATGTAATATTGTCGGGTAAAAGCATTTAATTGTTTGATAATAAATATGGGGAAGGTTAATTTTTCTTGGTAAGAAATTATGTCATGGTGCTTGGAGCAATCGACCATGTCTTTTACAGGCATCGGTCAGAAAGACTGGAAACTGGAAAGGGATAAAGATGGCATAAAGGTTTACACAAGAGACAGCGATAAAAGCGCTTTTGATGAATTCAGGGCAACCATGCAACTTAATCAATCCATCCATTCTTTTGTTGCTGTAATGAGGGATGTTGAGAGTCTGCATGAATGGGCATACAATGTAAAAAATGCAAGACCACTAAAAATGATGGGCGACAGCCTGCAATATTATTATTCCGAAGTTTCAATCCCTTTTCCATTCACTGACCGTGATGGTATTTACAGGAACCGCTACACCTGGAAGTCTGACAGCAGTTTACTGGTCATTGACATTGATATTCTTCCCGACTACATCGAAAAAGTAGAAGACCTCGTCCGCATCCCTTTCGGGAAAGGCTTTTGGCGTGTAAAAGTTTTTGGAGAAACGCGCATTGATATTACTTTTCAAATGGTAGTAGATCCCGGAGGCAGCGTTCCTTCATGGATGGCCAATATGTTTGTGAATGAAACACCAACCTATACCCTGACAAAGCTCAGGGAGATCATTGTAAAAGAAAAATACCAAAAACAGAGATTTGATTTCCTGGAATGAATCGGTAATATTTATTAGGAGTTAGGGTTTCATTTTTTCAACCGTAAATTCTTCATCCTTCAGTCCCTGGTCAAACTTCACATCCCTCATCAGCACCAGCGTGGAATGCTCCTTCTTAAAATCATTCATAAAAACTTCCTCAGCATACCAATACTGACCTGACTTTTTGTATTTATAGGTAGCGGTTTTAAAGTGGGTTCCCTTTTTGTCGTAATAGTCCATTTTTTCAGGATAAAAATATTTTTTATTTAAAACCAGCATAATCTTGGAGTAATCTGACTGATCCGATTTGGGCTTTAATTCAAGTAAGTATGTCAGATCGGAATCAGACTTTTGAAGTGTGGGTGTGTAGCGCTCGCTATAGGCTTTGCTGTCCATGTCTTCATATGAAAAATCAGTTCCGTTAAAGGATTGACTTTTGGCAAGCAGGGATATTTTTTTTGGTTTGCCTAAAGCAGGCATGTACATCCACATAACATCATCAGGCAACGAAAGCGTAGCGATTCCAGCCTGGTTTTCAGGTTTTGTGTAACGGTAAAGCTTTTTGTCTTTGCCTTTCTGCATCATTATTGCTTCCCTGACTTTTTCCTTTTCCGATTTGTTTGTCAGGGTCATTTCCACAATTCCCTGCTTATCCTTTGGTGCCGACATCAGGTTGTCCATATTCCTCAGAAGCGTTTGTGCATCCTGGGCAAAGAGTTGCCCTCCTGCAAGAAAGATAAAGATTAAAACGACTGAACAATATTTCATCGAATTCATAATATTCCTGCTAATGTTTTTTATTATGAATAAGTATAAGGATCACCGGCAACAAAGTCATTGCTCCCAGGCTCGACCCGATCATACTTATAGCCATCAGCAGTCCGAAATGCTGAAGGGGGACAAAATTAGAAAAAATCAGGACAAGAAATCCTGCTGCGACCGACAACACATTAATTACTATAGCTTTGCCGCTGACCATAATGGTTTCGTGCATGGCCCCTCGCACATCGTTTAACCGCTTGTAGGAATAATTAAAGTAATTAATGACATGGATAGAATAACCAATCCCGTCGCCAATGGCGACGGCCGCAACCAGAACAGTCGCAATATTCAATGGGATGGCTGTAAGTCCCATAATACCAAACAGAAATAAAGTGGCTATAACTATAGGAATACCGGAAAGCAAGCCATGGACGAAGGATTTTAATATCAGGCTCAGAATTATTATCACAAAAAATATAACTACTGCTACACTTTTTAGCTGACCGTCGATCAGGCTTTTGTCCATGGTAACATCCACAAATGGCATCCCTGTAATTTGTATCTTACACTCCTCTGTGGAAATGGAATTAATAAAAGCCCTGATGTCTTCACTGAATGCTTTTTTCTCTTTAATTTCCGGCGAAGTAAATTTTGAAATAATAATACCTTTCGTCAGGTCATCCGTCACAAACTGATTTAAAATATCGTTGCCTTCGAGCATGAACCAAAGTTGTTCGATGACGGCCTGGTCATCCGGAATGTTTTTCCCGTTTCCCAAAACCGAATTCAACTGCATTATCAAGTCGGCTATGGATTGGGCAGAAGATATATAGGGACTTTTCTTCATAAATTCTTCCGTTTGGATCATCTTTTGAAGAACCTCAGGGCTTTGCATATTTCCCTCAAAAAGAACGAAAACGGGTTTCGATCCCCCGAATTTCTCGGCCATTATTTCCTCCGCCAACCTCGCAGGATCATTCTTTTTAAAATAATCTTTGACATCTACACTTCTCTGAATAAAAAGTATCCCTGCAATGCTTACCAAAAGGAACAAACCCCAGGCTGTTATTATGTATTTCGGATGCTTAAACAAAATTGAATGAAGGGGGTAAAGGAAATGATCGGACAAGTATGATTTTTTTATCCTGTCCTCGACACCTTTATTGGTTTTTACAGAAGGAGGTAAAAGCGAAATAATGGCCGGAACAAATACAATGGATAGCACAAAGGCAAAAACTGTACCGATGGCTGTAAAGATACCAAAGTCCCGAATCATCCGAAGGTAAGTATCGATAACGAATGAAAAGAATCCTATGGCTGTTGTCAATGCGACCAGCAGGACCGGGAAAATAATATATTGCAGCCCCTTTAATGTTGCCCTTTTCCAGTCTTTTTCCCTCTCCTGGTTGATCTTGTTGATTACATGTATGGTATAGGCCGTGCAGACAGCCAGCAGGATGACCGGAATATCGCTTGAAATCATCGACATCTCGAATCCACCCAAGGCCATGATTCCAATTGTCCAGAGAATGGCAAGGGTAGTAGCCAAAAGCGGAAGAATGACGCCTCTTGCGGACCGAAATCCAAGAAAAAGGATCACGATGATAAGGCCGAATGCGATGGGTATCAGCTTTTTCAGATCGGCGATCATTACATCCGAAATGTGCGTCACCAGCATGGGTGAGCCGCCGAAGTAAACTTTTTCGGTTAAATTCAGGGATTCGACTTTCCGTTTTATTTCCCTTGCTACTGTTTTTGTGTCTGAACCTTCGACCAGGCTGAAAATGATCTCTGTTGCCTTTGCGTCTTCAGAAATCATGCTTCCGGTATAAGTTCCTTTTTCCAGGATTCTGTTTTTCAGGTTTTGAAATTCAGAAGCAGAGGCAGGGATATTGTTTTCATCAATTAATTTACCGACTTCAATTCCTTCGTCATTGCCTTTGATTTCCATCACATTTGTAAGGCTCATTACCGAAGCGATGCCCTCTGTTTCAGTCAGGCTGTCGGTAATGATCCTGATGTGTTCAAGTACTTCCCGGGTGAAAATATCATCCGCTTCGAGGATGACCATACCCATATTGTTCACCGTAAATTCTTCGTTTATCTCCTTCAGCAAGGCTGCATCCGGGTCAGAATCGGGCAGAGATTTTATTACATCCGGATTAAAACGAAGGTTCCTGATTTGAAAGGTGAGAAATATAGTAATGAATATTACAATGGTAATGGTAACCCACCTATATTTTATTATACTTTTTGCTAATTTGTCCATCCTTATCCGGGTCAAGAATTTTTGAAAGATGGCAAAATTAATCTTTCTTTAATTCTAATCTTCGATATTCTGATTTTTTATGAAAACAACCGGATCATTTCAAATTTAGGGGATCCGGATCATTAAACTCTAAAACAGCTATGTTTATCTCTGACCAGGGATGATCGATCCTTTCGTGTTACTGATATAAAATGTAATTTTGCCTGCCATGCAAGAGAATTGCAGGAAGAAATTTGAAAATCATGGAATACAAAGAAAAGGAGTCTAAACTGTTCACCGAATTCCCTCCGGTAACAACAAAGGAATGGGAGGAAAAAATTGCTGAAGATTTAAAAGGCGCTGACTATCAAAAAAAACTTATGTGGGATACCGGTGAAGGTTTTTTGGTAAGGCCCTATTACCGATCTGAGGATTTGGAAAACCTTACATTTATAAATACACTGCCCGGCAAATTTCCTTATGTCAGGGGTCATAAAAAGAACCATAACGACTGGTACATCAGGCAGGATATTATTGTTGATGATATCAAAACAGCCAATAAAAAAGCCCTTGATGTGCTGATGAAAGGAGTGAACTCACTGGGATTTATTATTAACCCAAAATTCGAACCGACCATCGATGAAGTTGAATTCTTGTGCGAAAACATCTTTGCCGATGCGGTAGAGTTGAATTTTATATGTTACCACAATTCGCTTAAAGTGGTTCAGTTCGTTGAAAAATTGGTTAAAAAATACAACCGTGACCTTGAGAAGATTTATGGATCGGTTGATTTTGACCCCCTGGGTCAATTTGCCTTGAAAGGAAGGTTCCCTGTTTCGGCTGAAGCCTCTTTTGATCTTGCAGGAAAAATGATTGAGGCGGCGGCTCATCTGCCCCATTTTAGAGTAATCACTGTAAACGGAACTTATTTTCATAATTCCGGATCTTCCATCGTTGAGGAGCTTGCATTTTCTTTAGCACAGGGATCAAATTACCTGACTCAGCTTACCGAAAGAGGATTTACCGTTGATAAAATTGCTTCGAAAATAAAATTTCAATTCGCTGTTGGTTCAAATTATTTCCTTGAGATTGCCAAGTTAAGAGCTGCAAGGATGTTGTGGGCACACATTGTAAAAGCCTATGGTTGTGGCTGCGAAGATGCCTGCGTTATGAATATCCATTCCATCACCTCCAATTGGAACAAAACAGTTTATGATGCTTACGTCAATCTTTTAAGAACAACTACTGAATCGATGTCAGCCATCATTGCCGGAGCCGACTCGCTCACAGTCAACCCTTTTAATTCATCTTTTGAAAATACAACAGAATTTTCTGAACGGCTGGCTCGCAACCAGCAGTTGCTTCTAAAAGAGGAATCCTATCTTGATAAAGTCGTTGATCCTGCAGCAGGTGCATATTACATTGAAAACCTGACAAACTCGATTGCGGAGCAGGCCTGGAATTTATTTCTACAGGTTCATGAAAAAGGCAGTTTCCTTGAGGCATTGAAATCAGGTTTTATTCAGGAAACAATTGAGGAGACAGCGCGGCAAAGAGACATTTCCATTGCAATGAGGAAAGAAATACTTTTGGGAACCAATCAATACCCTAATACCGGGGAAAGCATAAATAAGGAATTAGATTTAGCCATTTTTACCAGGGAAAGTAGGCGTGAAGAAAATGCAATAATTCCAACATTAAAGACCTATCGTGGAGCCCAGGCATTTGAGCTTCTGCGTTATAAAACCGACCGGTTTAGTAAAAAAGGTAACCGCCCGAAAGTCTTTTTACTTACAATGGGTCATCCTGCTATGCGAAGGGCACGGGCTCAGTTTGCAGGTAACTTTTTCGGATGTGCAGGATTTGAGATCATTGACAATCCCGGGTTTAAATCAGTGGAAGTAGCTTGTGAAACTGCTCTCAAAGCCGGGGCCGAAATTACCGTCATCTGCAGCTCCGATGAAGAATATGCTGATCTGGCTCCAAAGGTTCTTGATCTTGTGAAAGACAAATCAATCGTTGTTGTTGCAGGTTTTCCAAAAGCAATCGTTGAAGATTTAAAACAAAAAGGGATTCAGCATTTTATACATATAAAGTCGAATGTACTGCAAACTCTTGGCAAATTCCTGGAAATGCTATCAATAAA
>CAVPJF010000024.1:0-39660 GCA_963705185.1 uncultured Bacteroidales bacterium | reverse complement strand
ATACTTTTAGCCTTCAATAAATATTCATTGCCACTGAAACCAAGTATGGTATTTTGGCGGCCATGCATTTCCTGCAAAAACTTTCCCGCTTCAAAATAGGTTCGCGAAAGCTCAAGAGAGCAATTGTATTTTTGACCAATCTGAATGGATCGTGAAATACACTTAAATGTCTTTCGATGGTTTTTGGCAAGCAGGTAAAACATTGCTTTCAGCCGCCAGGCTTCAACTCCAGAGCTGGGAACAGTTTTTGACTGCCGGATAAGCTGGTTTATAGTTTTCATTAAGAGGGCAGATTTTTGGTTGACAGGCCGTTTATGGGTAATACACATTTCAAGTTCCAGCATTTCGATATAGGCTTTTGCCTGAAGAAAATGAATATAATATGTGGGGATGATTTTTTTGTCATGAATCAATTTATCTGCCTTGGCAAAAGATTTCTTAGCTTCCTCCAATTCTTTCCTGAGTGCATGTGCCTGCGATTTCACGCACCAGACAATAAGAAGGGCTGTAAAATGTCCGGTTTTCAATAGATAACCAATGTCATTCTGTACATCTGACAAAACAAGGTCCAGATTCCTAAACCTGAAGTTACCCACGGCAGATAACCGGTAAACCTGGGACTGAGCGTGGCTGTTATCAAACGAGTCGGCAATTTCTTTTAACTTTCCAACCATTTCATAAAAACTCTGGATTTTTCCAATTTCTATATTGACATACCCGCAATAAACTGTGTAAATGGTAGAGCGCCAGAATTCACCCATTCTCATCCCAACCTGGAACACATTTTCCAAATCTTTGTCTTCTTCAAATATTCCCGAATGATAATCCTGCATTTTTTTCGTAAACCGGTAATTGATCATTGAATTGGGATGACTCTCAACCTTAAATTTCTTTGCGATGTCAATCATCTTTTGACTGATTTTGAGGGAAACACCTGTCCAGAGAAATAAGTTGGCACATTCCACAAAAAGAGATAATCCATGGACAGTTTTTGAAAGGTCGTAATTTGCCAATCCTCTCATAAAATAAAAGGATTGCTGAAAAAAGCGCTTGGGATTGAGGGTTGTCAAAGCTTCTCCCCACTGCGAAAGCACTTTTACGTACTGGTCAAAATCCTTGTCTGGTTGTTTGCGAAAATAGAGCGATTGGAAATAAAGTTTGAATACAAAACCAATCATGTTATATGCACTTTTAATTATGTTCCCGATTTCAGTGACTGGGAATGGTTTGGCATAATATGTAGAGAGTATTCGTATGAAGTATTCATTAGCTTCGATGTTGTTGCCGGCTGCCTGATGGGCAAAACCGATTTTGATTTCAAGTTCCATATACTTTGAAGCAGTTGCAGTATTCTCTTTGTCATAAGTCAATCCCTTGATTGCATTTAAATAGAAATTCAATGCTTCGTTGGATGCCCCTGATCTGAAAGACTCATCACCAGCTAAAATCAAGTATTCTTCTGTCTTTTTTGGTACTTCTGCTTTTTCATAGTGCATTGCCAGCACTCCATAAAATTCCGGTAATTTATCGGCAAATACTTTTTCAATTGATTTGGCTATCTTCAGATGGAGTTCCTTTTTTGTCTTCTGAAGGATGGAATCGTAAGTGGCTTGCTGCGCCAGCGCATGTTTGAAAGGAATTCTACCTCTTCCTTGTGCCTGTGCTCGTTCAGCAACTGGGTTTCCTTGAGGTATTGCAGCCGGGTGTCGAGTTCTTCGATGGTTTGCGCGGCTTCCTCCAAGTACTTTATAGTAGAAATTTCTTCCGATAACCGAAGCTGTCCGGAGCAAACCCTTGGTCTTTTCGTCTAAGCGGTCTATCCTCGAAAGAATCACTTTGTCAATGGTTTCTGGAATATTCGCGTATTGTATTCTTTCAGTGACAATAAAAGTTTCGTCTTTGATTTCTATCAATCCTTCATCAATAAAGGACCGCAGCACCTCTTCGATGAAAAACGGGTTGCCTTCAGAACGCGTAACAATCAGTTGTTTTATGTCCTCCGGAAAGTTAGTCTTGTTAAGCAAATTGCTGATCAGCTCTGAAGATTCTTCTTCCTTTAAAGGTTTAACAGTGATTTCCCTGTAATGCTCCGCTAGGTTATCTTTCACAAAGGACTTCAGCCGTTCACCGGTTTCCTTGAATCCCGGACGGAATACATTGATGAACAATAGCCGGTGGTTCTTCACCAGTTTGAACAACGACTCCATAAAGGAGATGGAGGAAAGGTCGGCCCAATGGGCGTCTTCCACCATGATCACAATCGGCGCGGATACTGGCAGCCCTTGCCAGCAAATCCCTGACGTTTTTCAGGATGAGTCGTTCGAGGGCCTCGCCCTCTATCCCTCTTACCCGCAACTTTGCCTCGCCCTCCAGCGGGTAACCCATCATGGTAGCAACAAAAGGAATGATTTCGGATGCCTGTTCGGGATAGATACGAATGATATTGGCAGACAACTTCTGGTAAGAAACTGCCGGGTTGTCGTCTTCTTTATGCCCGACCACGATTTGATGATCTGGATGATGGGGTGAAAGCTCAGGTTTTTCCCTTCGGACAAAGCCCGTCCTTCAAAGAAAGCAACATTCCGGATAATCTCTTTTTGCCTGATCTCTGCCATTAGCCTCGATTTCCCGATGCCAGCCATTCCTTCGATGGTTACTACTCCGCCGCGCCCGTTAAGAAGTTGCTTAATGGATTCCTCTATCGTCCTGACCCCTTCTGCCGGCCAACCATTGCCGAAGGATGATCCGCCCGCTCTGCAGCGGAGGTTCGGTGGGGGCGCTTTTCCTCACCGTGACCTCATAAATCGCTATCGGTTTTTTGTAACCTTTTACAGGGACGGGCTCGAGCGTGTGGTATGTAAATAAATCTTTGGTTTTATCATAAGTGGTTGAACCTACCAGGACCTGGTTTTTATCGGCAATATCCTGGATTCTGGCAGCAATGTCAACGGTTTCGCCAATCAACGATTCCTGGATGTTCAACCCGGCGCCCATCCGGGTCTTGATTACCGGGCGGGTGTGAATACCAACCCGGATGTTAAGCGGAACCGCAAGGTCATAATCGTTTGAAAAAGACTCGAGCACCGCATGAAACCTCAGCGCCGCATTGACTGCATTTTTCTCATCGTTTTCAACCCCGGTTTCTAATCCACAAACGGCCATGATCCTCTCGCCCATAGAAGGGTAAATCGTACCGTTGTACAAGCGGATTTCCTGACTGATTTTCTCATACAAAGCATTGATCAGCGATTTTTCTCCACTGGCATCTTTTACATCCGATAAATGGATCAACCCCCCGATCTCCGCAATCACGATGGTGGCAACCGGATCGGTTTTCAATGCTGATGTTTCATTTTCCTGTTTCATTGGGCTTGATTTAGGTTTCCATGTATTTCTCATACTCCTTCAAATCCCATTGGAGGTCCATTTCTCAAACATCGTTTGGCCATCAACAGGTATTCGCTGCATTTTTCGATCCAAGAATTTTGCGCCTGCTTTTTATATCCATCAGGCATTTGCCCAACTCGAAACAAGTACGCGCCAACTCGGGCCTTGCCTCCAGGTTTTCAGCAAGCCCTGAGTGATTTTTCCAAATTTCAAATATGCTTTCCACTGCCTGTTCTTTCATCCAATAAGCGATGGCCGCCAGCCGGTAACCCTGAATACGGTGGGAAGGTAATTTATTGATTTTTCAATAAGTAAGCGTGCCTGCTTCAATAATGGATGAACATCTGTTTTATCCTTATCAGGCTTATTTTTTAACAAGGCAAGTTCGTAGTAACAGCTTGCAAGCAGGTATTCGCAGAAATAAC
Organism: uncultured Bacteroidales bacterium; assembly: GCA_963705185.1. GTDB lineage: Bacteria > Bacteroidota > Bacteroidia > Bacteroidales > JAADJA01 > JAADJA01. The sequence continues at coordinate 35,848 of CAVPJF010000024.1, read as the reverse complement.
TTTTTACTATTTTGGTTTGTTGCACCAATTTTTCGGCCTCCTGCAAGTCATTCAAAGCTTCGCTCATTTCATTCCTCATGCTGTGTGCAATGCAGCGGTAGCAATGCAGCACCTGCAATACAGCCAAATGGTCTGTTTTTCCGGTGTGTTCAATTCCTTCACCACAAGTTTTGATTACTTCTTCAAATTTCGATTTCTTAAGGTGATTTAATGATTTAAGACGATATCCCTGTACCCGCGCATGGCTGTTTTCAAAGTAATCGTAGAGGTCAAAAAAACTGGAAGCAATGACCATAGATTCAGTAAAATATCCTCTTTCTGCAAGCTTAAACCCATCGAATGCTTTGCAGAGTCCGATAATTCCCATACAGCACCTTTTTGCAGGCCCAGATTGTATAAATATTCCTGTTCGGGTCCTCCTGCCACTTGCCTGCATAGAATTCGTATAATTTACAACCAACTCTATACTGTAACCAGTAAACACTATCCTTGCTTACTCCTGTCTTATGAGCAACTTCAAGTATTTTTTGTGCGGTTTTAAAAAAAAGCCCCATCCAACTGAAAAAAACACTATACTCTGAAAGAATACCCAACACATAATCGCTGTTACTGATTCCATATTTCATGAATAACTTCACAACGAATTGAGATTCAATAAATAACCGCTTGGGATCACTGTGGTGAGCGCTTCTCCCTTATGAAGAAGCATGCGATAAACTGTTTCGATATTATCAGGAGGCTTTCTGTTTAGAAAAAGCCATTGATTACGGATAGGATAATAAACTAAAAAAATAAAAGGCCGAATCTAAAATTCGCAATGTCCTATTTTTGGGAATATGAAAATGATAAAAATCAAGAACACGATCGAAATAATCCACTGCTTCAAGGTTAGTCCCTTCATGGCATAGGCAAGCCCAATCTTTTCTTCGATATCGGCAACCTTTTGTTTATTGATGTTTGTCTTATTGTGTTCAATATAGACCACCAGTGCCTGTTTGAAGTAATTGATCGCTTCGGAGGATGCACCTGCTGCTAACGATTTCTCACCTGCTTTAAAGAGATACTCTTCCATCTTCTCCGGAACCTCGGCTTTGCCATAGTGCATCGCCAACACCCCGTAAAATTCCGGAAGCTTGTCGGCAAAGACTTTTTCGATGGATCGGGCGATCTTCAGGTGAAATTCTTTCTTCGTCTTTAGTAAGATGGAATCATAGGTCGCCTGTTGTGCCAGCGCATGTTTGAAAAGAAACTCCACATCTTCCTTATGCCTGTGCTCGTTCAGCAATTGTGTTTCTTTCAGGTATTCCAGCCGGGTATCAAGTTCCTCGATGGTCTGGGCAGCTTCTTCAAGCACTTTATAATAAAAATTCCTGCCAATGACCGATGCGGTTCGCAGCAAACTTTTGGTTTTTTCGTCTAAGCGGTCGATCGCTCGAAGGATCACCTTGTCGATCGTTTCAGGGATATTGGCATATTGAATCCGTGTCGGTGACGATGAAATGTTGTCCTTGACTTCAATCAAACCTTCATCAATAAACGATCTGATACTTCCTCGATGAAAAACGGATTGCCTTCCGAACGCGTGACAATCAGTTCTTTTATGTCCTCCGGCAGGTTGGTCTGGTTCAGCAAGTTGCCGATCAGTTCTGCCGACTCTTCTTCTGTCAACGGTTTAACGATGATTTCCCGGTGTGCTCGGGCAGGTTTTCTTTTTCAAAGACTTTTATATGTTCGCCTGTCTCTTTATATCCCGGGCGAAACACATTGATGAATAACAAGCGGTGGTTTCTTACCAGTTTGAACAACGATTCCATGAATGAGATAGATGAAAGGTCGGCCCAATGGGCATCTTCCACCATGATGCGATAGGCCTTATGCTGGCTGCGCGCGACAACAGGTCGCGGGCATTTTTCAGTATCAGCTTTTCGAGTGCTTCGCCTTCAATGCCTTTTACCCTCTGCCTGGCTTCTCCTTCAAGGGTATAGCCCATCATGGTGGCGACAAAAGGGATGATTTCGGCTGCCTGTTCAGGATAAATGCGGTGGATATTGGCAGTAAGTTTTTGATAGGAAACTGCCGGGTTATCATCTTCCTTAATTCCTGACCAAGATTTGATGATCTGGATGATGGGATGAAAACTCAGGTTCTTTCCCTCCGATAAAGCCCTTCCCTCGAAAAATGCAACATTGCTGGTGATCTCCTTTTGCATGATCTCTGCCATCAGCCTTGATTTTCCGATTCCGGCTATCCCTTCGATGTTCACCACGCCGCCCCGCCCGTTGAGCAGTTGCTTGATGGATTCTTCCAGTATTTTGACGTCCTGTCTGCGGCCAACCATTGCCGAAGTGATGATCCGCCCGCTCTGAAGCGGAGGCTCATGGAGGTTCTTTGACTTAACTGCAACTTCATAAATCGCTATCGGCTTTTTATAGCCCTTTACAGGGACCGGTTCGAGCGCATTAAATGTAAAATCATTGGTGGCTTGTTTCCGGGTCTCTTCTCCCACCAGTATCTGCCCGGGTGTTGCCATGCTACAAATATGCGATGCAAGCTGAATGGCTTCGCCAAAGTAATTTTCCTGACGTTCGGCTCCGGTTCCGATTGCTGCGATAAAGATTTCGCCTGAGAAAATGCCGATCTTGAGTCCGATCGCTTCCGGCAAATTCTCTTCCGATTTCATCTCCGAAAATTTATTTTGCATCTCGATGGCTGATTTTATGGCATTCATGGATGACTTTTATTCCTCTTCATTCATACCATAAAATGCAATGACACTCTCGCCCATGTATTTGTCGGGTATGCCGCTATAAAGCCTGATGATGTGATCGGTAAAGGAAATGCACCGCCCAGCAGAGATGCAATTTCTCCGGAACCAGAACCTTGCTGAAGGTTGGAAAACCCGCTGAAGGAAAGGTATAAAACCGTAACTTTACTTGATGATGCCTCTTGTTTTTGCTCAGTCATTTTTTTGGATTTATGATTGTAAACGTCAACCCAAAATTAAAACCACAATAACTATTCAGGTACCATAAGATAATATAAATTTTTAAATAACAATAAATTGCAGGTTTCTCGCAAAGACCGCAAAAAAATTACTAAGACCGCAAAGAGCTTAATATAAATTCTTTGCGAATTTTGCGTAAAAAACTTTGCGTCCTCTGCGTGAAACATTTTTTATTAAATATCAAAATTTTAAACTAACAGAATAGTAACAAACAATCTAATATTACTTTCTTATGCAAGACTCTCAAACAGGTCGAGCAGCATATCTTTTTTACGTGATGCAACCGGAACAATTGATCCATCCACCATTTTAACCTCGCCTCCATCCAGCTTGTCGAAATAGCTTAACTTATTAATGTTGATGATATGCGATTTATGGATCCTGTGAAATCCTTTGTCAATCAATGCTTCTTCATATTCCCTGATGGGTTTGGAGACCAAAATTTTTCGTCCGTCCTGGATAAAGAAGGTGGAATAATTTCCGTCGGCTTCAATACGAACAATATCGCCGGTGTTGATCAGATGAACCTGCTCGCTGGTTTTCAAAAGAATCTTATCGGTTTTATTCAGCGACTTCAGGTTTTCCTCCATGGCTTTAAACTTCAGCTTCTCTTCATACCGGATAAGGTCGTCAGCTCTGTTGATTGCCAGTGCCAGGGCTTCCTCGTCAATGGGTTTGAGGATATAATCCACCGCCCCGAACTTATAACCTTTGATAGCATATTCCATATATCCTGAAATAAAGATCACCTTAAAATCGGGTTTGTTGAAATGCTTGATCAGGTCAAAACCGCTGCCATCGGGCATCTTTATATCGAGCAATACAAGGTCGGGTTCGTGCTCGTTAATGGCGGCGACACCCGTTTTTACGCTGTCGGCGGTAGCAACAACCGTTACATTGGGACAATACGTCTCAACGGTTTTGCGGATGAGTGCATTGGACAACGGCTCATCATCAATTATGATCACCCGTATCATGAAAAAATTTTCCACGAATGTAAGAATTAAATCTATTCAATAAACAAAGAACCCGAAAAAGGGCAGTCCCAAGCGGCTGCCCTTAAACCCCAATATTAACTAAAGACCAAAGGGTTTTTAATCAATTTTGGTGAACTTAATATAATGATCATGGCTATTAGTAGTCAATTTTAGAATGTAAATTCCTGCTTTAAGGATATTTGCGTTATAATAAACTTCGTATGAATTCATTGATAACCATTCATCGAGTAATATATCCAATCTCTTTCCTGTACAATCATAAAGTTCGAGAATATGCCTGCGGGTTTGCCGGATATAATCCTTACCGAACATTTTTCAGAAACCGGATTTGGTGAAATAATTATAACCGGCACTTCCGCTAGGTTTTCTTTAATCTCTGTGATTAATTCCACCTGGATCGTATTTGAATATTCGCTAAAACCATAAGCATTATTTGCCCTGACCCTGTAATAGACCCAGCTTAAATCCGGAACAGTGACCGTGTAATTAGTTGCATTGACAACCTGAATGTTTCCACTGATTATATTTTCAAAATTTTCATCTTCAGCCACATCTAGATAATATTCATCCGCATCAAACGCTTCCTGCCAGTTTGCAGTAAAGTAATTAGTATAAACTTCGGTAGCCGCCAAAGCGACAGGTGTTGCAGGTACGGGATAATAATATGCACCCATATCAGAAAGGGTTCCGTTCGGATCAAAAATCGACGGGTCGCCGGTGTCGATGCAGGGTGAACCATAACTCAAATGGTAATTCAGTGCAAGGACATCCGCAAACATCGGGATCCTCATCAATGTTGTTTTCATACACACCGTTTCCGATGCCATAGGGGCCAATTCCTGCTTCACCTCCTTCGATATCATTGTATTTAAAATCAACATTGCAATCATTGGAGGAAATGAAATCTGGTTTACCTGTATTACCTGTATTATTCCAGGAAAATATTGTTGATGAATTGTCGGATTTGAGCTATCATAGATTTCCACAGCGCCACCATTGCTCATGGCCGAATTTAATACGAAAGTGTTGTTTTCAAATAAGGATTAAGTTATTGCAAATCTCTAATGACGCCGCCATCGTTCATAAAAGTCCCAATGATTTGTTGTTAATAACAAGTTTTGTTTATGGTCGGGGTTTGAATTATCATAACACTTAATACCTCCTCCGCACTTTGAATTATTGTTAATAAACTCACACTGGCTGATGACAGGACTACTATTCCTTAATGCAATAGCACCTCCGCTGGCAGGATAGTATGCATCATATAAAGCCCTGTTGTGATGGAAAAGGCAGTTCTCGATAATGATGTTGTTGTAGTTCCTTATTGCTAAAGCGCCCCCGCAGTTGTAGGGTGAGGTATAGGGAACGGCCGGTGGAGCAGAACCATACTCAAAAATACAATACTTAAAAACTGAAGTCGGGTTGGAATTTGATGTACTGTCGAAACCGATATGCCCCCAACCCAGTTCAGGATTTACTGCGGTAAACACAATGCTCCCCAGTGTTGCTCGTGTCACCGACTGCCTGGAATGGCCCCATCTACTATTAAAGTGAATACGGTCGGAGAATTTAACCCATACACCCGGGTCAATTACCAAATGTTTGGTCATCCGGAATGGTAATGTCGCCGGTAACAATGTAAGGGTGCCCGTCCATGGTCCACTGACCTGATACATTACCCGGCAGCACCTGCGTCCCTTTCATCGGGCAGGCTACCAGTTTGGCTTCATTGATCTGCCAGAAGCCACCACCCAGCCTTCCATTGCCGCTGAAGGTTTCGTTGGCATAAGTCGCCAGTGTTGTGACAGTTTGAATCTGCCGCTGTTCCATATCTTTAAAAAAAGAAGCAGCCACAGCCTGTATATCTGCCGAACTGTTGCCGGAAGCATCGTAAACGGATGTGAAAGCCGATGTTCCCCACCATCCCAGAGCGGGATTATTGCTGTTTTGATAGGATTTTGCCGTGTCGCAGACAAAACCAAACACTTTTTCGCCGTTGATTTCGGCAGTAATATCTGAATGGTAGTAATTTACTGCATGAATCGGGTAATTATAGCTCCAGTCTTCCCCTTCGATGTCTTCGCCAATATCACGCAGTCCCATTTTAATTTTTACCTGTTCGAGGGTTAATCCTCTGTAAGCCAGCTGCAGGGCAAAGTTCTGAAAACCCTCAATTCCATTATCAATCATATGGGCAAAACCGGCATTCGGATCGGGGTCTATATCATCATAATCTCTCGAAGCAATGTAGAACTTCTGGCTATCATGACCATCGCCTTTAGGTTCCGGTCCGGTCCCGTCGGCATCCCAGCCCGCAAAGCCTTCGTGGTCCGCTGCCAGTCCCTGGAAAGGCAATTCGGCATGTCCTTTTTCTATTGTACCGGAATAATTATACTTAGACCCGTTTCTGCCATTACCGGAAAACGGTACGCTTTGACCGAATGTTTCAGTAATTACCTGAAGTTCGTCACTTCCCACATCCTGCAAAAACGCAGCAGCCACATTCTGAACTGCTAAAGAGCTATTGCCTGAAGCATCGGCAGGGGTGAAGAAATTGGATTTTACATGTATAGACCAATCGGTGGAAAATCCATAATGAAACATCAGGTAATTGGCTGTCCCGGTTATCATCATTTCACCATCCAGGAGTATGGAGAAATTCAACGGATAAAAGTTCATATAAAACTCCATGACACCGAAATTGAACCAGTCAATCCCTTCCACGTCATTGCCCATTGAGGCAAGGTCCATTTTAATTTGTAACTGATCCGGCGTAAATCCATTGGCGATCAAAGCCTGGGCAAGAGCATTGAAGTCGGCGCCAATCGAAAGCACATGCGAACCTGCTTCTGATGCCGGATCAACATAATCGAGTGGATGCAGAATAGTAAAGAAAGGTTTCGTGTCCATCGCCAAAAGGTTCCGGTCCCGTGCCATCGGCATTCCAGCCTGCAGCGCCTTCGTTTTCGCTTAGCAAACCCTGAATCGTAATTTGTGATTGAAGAGAAAATTGAGATTAAAAGGAAAAATACCATTATCCTTAATCCCTGTACTGAAAGTAAATTTTTTGTTTTCATAAACACCTCCATTTTTTAGTTAATATTTGAATTTTACGAAATCAAAATTACCATCGGGCGGAGGCAGGAATGAATCAAATACATTTATGCCGGGGTAAAATGTATTAACGTATGGGTTTTTTGGATAAACGCAGAGAAGTTCGAAGTTCGATGTGCGAAGTTTTATGTTCCGGGTTTTGAGTTAAGTGCCGGGACTACAGCCGCTTTTTGTTCTCAGTTCCGGGTTCCGGGTTTTTGTTCATCTTAATAAATTTGAATTTTGAAAATCCAATTAGTACGATTTCATTTGATTTATCAATCTGGAATTAACTTTTATTTCATCTATATTTGCATACAAAAAACCGGACATCATGCTTCTTGCGCACACTGATCATTGACGACGAAGCTCATATCCGCAGATCGCTTTCCAGAATGCTGGCGGAGGATTGTCCGAATGTTGAGGTTTTAGGCACAGCCGACGGCGTGGAAAATGGTTTAAAAGCCATTGAAAAATATCATCCCGACCTCATCCTGCTCGATATTAAAATGAACGACGGAACCGGTTTCGATCTGCTCCACCGGTCGAAACCTTTAAACTACAGGGTGATATTTGTGACAGCGTTCGAAGAATTTGCCATTCAGGCTTTTCGTTTCAGCGCTGTTGATTATCTGCTCAAACCCGTCAATGCCGATGAACTTACCAACGCCATAGAAAAGGCAATAAAAAATATTGATTATGATTTTGCCACTCAATTGAAGGTGCTGGAGGAAAATCTCAATACAAAAGATCCAATAGAGAAAAAAATCGTTTTAAGTACCAGCGATTCGGTGTGGCTTGTGAAAACCCGCGAAATTTCCTACTGCGAAGCCGACATGAATTATACAAAGTTTAATCTGATAAACGGAAAAGTTATTCTGGTTTCTGGAAACCTTATGGAGTTTGATGAAATCCTGCGGGGATCAGGCTTTTTCAGGGCACACAAATCATTTCTGGTAAATCTTTCAGATGTAGTACGTTTTGAAAAAGGGGATGGTGGATACCTGGTGATGTCCAACAATGACAGGGTTCCAGTGGCCACACGCAGAAAGGATGACTTAATGGCGCTTTTTAAAAAACTCGCTACCTGATGAAAGTCATTAGGCTCATCGGAATCCTGATCCCTCTTCAACTATTTGCACAAATTCACAGTGTCATGGAGAAATATGACACTGACAGTCTCGAACGGCTTATCCCCCTGAGACAAGAAAGAGAATTGGTTGATGTTTATAATAAACTGGCGGTTTCCTTTGCATATTCCGATCCATCAAAGTGTGAAAGCTATGCGGCAAAAGCGCTTACTATTGCCGGTGAATTGAACTATAAGAAAGGAATAGCCGATGCTGAAAGGTATATCGGGCAAATGTATTTGTATTCAGGAAAATATCCTCAGTCAGCTCTTCATTTCTATAATGCGCTGGATCTGTATGAACAGGCAGAGGACTATTACAGCCTTGCCAAATTGTATTATGATCTCGGCAAAGTTCATTTTTACGCCGGCAATTATCTGAAAGCAGAAGAGTATGCAGATAAGTCCCTTGACCTGTTTCTGCAGAAAAAGAAGGATGATTCGACGTTAGGCACTCTTTGGGATATTGCCACTCTGAAATCAGGATTCGGATTGCTCTATCGGACAACAAACCGGTCAGAAAAAGCGAAGGAAATCTACCGTTGGTATATCAGAATTATGGATGAAGAAGATTTTGAAATCACGAACAGGTTTGTTCATACCATGCTGTTAGCACGCTGTTTTGATGAAACCGGTGAACCGGATAGTGCATTGTGGTATTTCAACAAAACCCTCGAATTTCCTGAAGTAAATATGAGCATTAAAGCATTAAAAATGGAGTCGCGGAGGTCAGTTGGCATGATAAAATATCACCAGGGAAAAATCGGGGAAGCCGCAGCGTATTTTGAACAGGTCGTCCAATGGAGCGGTGATAAAGGATTTCTCTGGCACTCCTTCCAAAGTAATCTGATGCTTGGAAATATTTATTTACAGGATGGGAAAACCAGCAAGGCAGAAGCGTTTTACCTGAAGGCGATGACCAATTGCCGGGAAATGATCAAAAATCAATCCTATTACAGGAATGATTCGCTTAAATATATTGTCTCCATTGGGGGAGAGTTATATTTCCCATGGCCTGAATATTTTATAAAAACAACTATCTGGCAATTCCAAACAGCGATCATGGAGAAACTTTTTAACTTCTACCGGCAAAAAGAGGATTGTCAAAGCTCGTTAGATTACCAGGTGCAGTTCGCCCAGGCGAAGGACACTTTATTTATATTGAAAAGAAACCGGGACCTTGTTGAATTGCAGACTAAATATGAGACCAGTCGTAAAGAGCAGCAAATTGAACAGTTAGCAAAGGAAAACAAATTCAAACAATTGCGACTTAACCAATCGAGGATTTATCTTGCAGGCATGGGAGTGATGATCTTTCTGTTAATTATTATCGGCATCTTACTGATCCGACAGGGAAGGATCAAAACACAACAAAAAATGATCATCCTTGAGCAAAAGCTTCTGCGCAGCCAGATGAACCCGCACTTTATTTTTAATTCGATGGCAAGTATACAGGAATTTATCCTGGCAAAAGATGCCAAAAGCGCTGCAAGATATCTCAGCAATTTTGCCAAACTGATCCGAAACATTCTGGATTGTTCGCTGGAAGAGATGATTCCCTTAGCCAGGGAGATTGAAGCCCTCGAATATTATCTTCAATTGCAAAAAGTGAGGTTAGAGGAAAAATTTGATTTTATAATTAATAAGGATGATTCCGTTGAATGGGAAGAAATCAGGATACCTGCCCTGTTGATCCAGCCTTTTGTAGAAAATGCAATTGAGCACGGGATTCGTCATAAAACTGATAAGGGGATGATCATCATCGGTTTTCAAATGAGTGACAAATGGCTTTCGGTCGTGATAGAAGATAATGGAGTCGGCAGGAATAAAGCATGGGAATTTGAACAGAACCAGCGAAAAGATCATTCTTCTATATCAACCTACCTGATTAAAGAACGTTTGAAGATACTAAATAAAAAGTCACACCGCAAAATGACATTAGCGATTATTGATCTATTCGGTGATAATGGTACGCCAATCGGTACACGGGTCGTGATCAGGATACCCCTTTAATAAGTAGGCGAAAGTCCGGGTATAGTTCAGGATGGGAAGCAAGTAATTTCAATTGTGATTGAAGTTTTTAATCAAACTTTTCAACGGTTTTTCAAATGAGTTCATTTGAGAAGGTTTTACCAACTATTTTCGGCTTATATACCATAAAAATAATCATCATGCTGAAACTCCAAAGTTTAAAATTCCAAAACACGATTTTACTCTCTCTGGTTCCTTTAGGAGAAGGATAAATGATCCTGGTCAATATCTCCCCTCCAAACCGGAAAATTAGAGGAGTTGATTATTTGACTTTAATTATTTTCTTTGTTATCATTTCGTTTTCAACCTTCAGGCAGCAGAAATAAACTCCTTGTGGATAGGTCGAGATGTTCCATAAAACGCGGTTTTACCGGCCGGTTGAAACTCGTTTTTTACTGTTTCCATTTGCTGACCGTAAATATTGAAAATGCTCATTTGGATCATTCCCCCTTCATTTAACTGATAGGATATGGTTAGCAAATCACTTGCCGGATTAGGATATACTGCAAATTGTCAAAGATCTGCCGGTAAACAGGAATCTCCATCGTTTGATAGGAATGGTCAATGATGGAATCAAGCCAATGAATTGCCTTCATCCATGACTCAGGGTCCATACATGTCCGCCTTCAAAAAAATTATAATCATACCCGATACCATAAGAATCAAGGCTATCCATAAAGACCTCGTAGGCAGGGTAGGTTGACATATAATCCTGGGTTCCACATATCAGGAACCATGACAACTCGTGTTCATCGGGAGGTTTTTCACCTTTCTGCTCAAGTCATTTTGATACCATCTGTTTAGAACCGTATCCACCCAGTTTCCCAAAGTGTCAAAAGGGAAATCAACATAACAGGGTGGATTTGACATATTGGGTGAAAGGCCGCCGCACATGGTAAGAATCAATTGTGTATTAGCGTGCATTGTTTATGGTTGGAACGTAAGAGCCATTGTCAATGTAGTAAAGTTCTTTCCATGCATTTAAAATGGTATCGGGCATTGCAGGAAAACCACTACAAGGAACACAAGCGCGGAACATTTCAGGATATTTGACACTGAACCTGGCTGAACCATATCCGCCCATTGACAATCCTACTAAAGACCGGAAGTTTTTATGAGGGAAAGCCCTGAAATTTTCTTCGACAAATCCGATAACATCCTGGATAAAATAATCTTCAAAGGATCCATAGAGTTCGGAATTCATCCAGCAGCTTCCTAGATAAGGTTCGCTTGAACCATCGGGGCAGACAAAAATCGCTGGTGGTGAACTGATTGTGGTATCCTCGTAATGAAGGTTATAATACCATAAGGCATCCGTATTTCCATGTTTTGATTGCCTGACGCACCATGCAGATAATAAATGGTTGCATAATGCTGTTCGAGATTCACATAGTAATCAGCCGGCAGATAAATGTCAATGTATTTAACCTCATCCAGCATCTCGCTGTAGAAGGATACATCGAGTTTGATAAAGGATTGTGCTTTTATGTTTGAAACAAAGCCGCATAAGAGGCTGACCGAAATAAGTAGTGTAGTTTTTTCATAATTTGTTCTTAGTTTTACAATAAAAATTTAAATTGTAAAGATAAGAAAACAGAAAGGGGAAAATGAAACAAATTCATGAACGCCTGGGAAAAAGTAACGAACGCATGAGTTTAACCAATTAACGCAGAAAATTTCTTAGTTAAAAAAGACTTGAATTTAAATTATTACACCTTCCTGCTTCCAGAAGGAAGATGAAGATTACAGTAAAACAATCTATGAAATGAGAGACTGTTAATGAATGATATTGCATAAGGTTGAATTTGTAATAAATTTTTAGTGAAACTTTGTGTTTAGAGCTTTTGTGGCAAAATTTTTCCGCCACTAAATCTCAAAGACAAAAACCCCAAAAGATAAAACCTTAAAACATGCTAATCTAAAATTTAAACAGTCTCTAAAAACAGAAGAAATTATTCCTTAATTAAGCTATAAAGCCATTTGATCTCCTTTTCCCACAGACTTTCATCGGGTGTTTCAAGGATGAGCGGGATATTGTCAAATCGGGGGTCATTCATGATGCGGGCAAAAACTTCTTCACCCAAAAATCCTGTTCCCAGGCTGTCGTGGCGGTCAACACGGGAGGCAAGCTCTTTTTTTGAATCGTTGATGTGCATTCCTTTCAGGTATTTAAAACCAACGATCCGCTCAAAATCATCAAAGGTTTTTTTATAGCCGGCTTCGGTTTTGATATCATAACCGGCAGTGAAAGTATGGCAGGTATCGAGGCAAACGCCAATCCTGCTTTTATCTTCTACCCGTTCGATGATGTATTGGAGATGTTCAAATTTATAGCCGATATGGGATCCCTGTCCGGCAGTATTTTCAATCACGGCGATCACACCTTTGGTTTTGTCAAGTGTAATGTTTACCGATTCAGCGATCCGATTCATGCATTCCTCTTCTGATATTTGTTTGAAATGTGCACCCGGATGAAAATTGAGTAACTGAAGCCCAAGCAATTCACATCGCTGCATTTCATCCAGAAAAGATTTCCTCGATAACTCAAGGTTTTCTTTAACAGGATTACCAAGGTTAATCAAATAACTGTCGTGTGGCATGACCTGCCTGTAATCAAAATCAAATTTTTCCATGTTAGTCCTGAATAACCGGATGTTATCATTAGTTAGTGGTTTTGAAAACCATTGTTTCTGGTTCTTGGTGAATAAAGGGCAAAAGCTTTTGCACCGATTTCGTGCGCATTTACGGGTGAGTTTTCAACACCGCCTGATGCGCTAACATGGGCTCCAACGTATTTCATAGTTCAGATAAATTTGATTCAAAAATACTAAAACAATTAGAGTTGATGATTTTGTTCTAATTTTGTCCGTTTAACAGAATCAATTATTTAATGGCAATCATCAGGGTTACAAAAGAATTTACTTTCGAAATGGCGCATGCCTTGCTTGGATATGACGGTTCCTGCAGATTTGTTCATGGCCACTCTTATGGACTTTCAGTCACTGTTGTTGGCAATCCGGTTGAAACTATCAGGTGATCCAAAACTGGGAATGGTGATTGATTTTGGTGATCTGAAAAAAATAGTGAAAGAAACGGTTGTCGATGCTTTCGATCATGCCCTTGGTGCTGAACAGTCAAAACGCCACATGAACATTTTAATAGAGTCGAAAGATCTGTTCGATAAACTTATTCTTGTTGATTACCAGCCGACCAGTGAGAACCTGGTGGCAGATTTTGCAGGAAGAATTTCAGGAAGGTTACCGGAACATATAAAACTATTCAGCCTGAAGTTAAGAGAAACAGCTACCAGTTATGCCGAATGGTTTGCGGGGGATCAAAGCTAATTAACTGTAAACCTCGTTGATCACGTCCATATAAACAGCACCAAAGTTCATGACGCACCAGTTTTTGAGGATGGTGGCTTCCTCTTTCTTCAACCACTTGAGTGCTTTTTTTAATTCCTTTTTGAAAAGGTCTTTGTTAAAACTTACCTTCAGTAAAACAATCTCAGTGTAGTTTAGCATAGATTGAAGTTTAAGTTCATTAATAAGTGATTGCAAGCAATTTGCTTTTAATATATTGACTGGTTACGATAAAATTCCAATTGCATGCCATATCCTGTAATTTATTCATTTTTAATTTCTTGCTTTGATTTTTTATTCGTTCAAAAAATCCCTTTTTGATACAGCTCATTAAATAAAAAATCCAAACCCGGACAAAAACAGGTAAAGAACGTATCAGCAGATCGACTTGTTATTGATTTAAACTTTTTTAACGATTATTTAACTATTCTACGAATTTAATTAAGGAAATAGTTCTGGCAACAAGGATTATGCAACCATTTTTCAATCCATAGAATAACTTAAAATCTTAAGAAATAACTTAAATAACAATAGGACATCACCGATACTCTACACTAAAAAAATTGTAAAATTTTTACGAATGATAACGAAATAAAACATTTAAATTTGCCCGAATTTAAAATCATTCAGAATGACTGCCAAACGACAGAAGGTAGTGGAATTGGAAAATGTGGTTGTACGATTTGCCGGCGATTCAGGAGACGGAATGCAACTAACAGGGACACTTTTTTCAGAAGCTGCAGCAATTGCAGGTAACGATTTTGCAACATTTCCGGATTATCCTGCCGAAATCAGGGCTCCTCAAGGTACTATTTCAGGAGTTTCAGGATTTCAAATCCATTTTGGTCACAAAGAAATATACACCTCAGGCGATCTTGCCGATGTGCTTGTCGCCATGAATCCTGCTCCGCTAAAGAAAAATATACGCTGGGTAAAAAAAGGCGGAACCATTATTGTAGATACAGAAACCTTTACCGAAAAAGCCCTTGAAAAAGCAGGATATACAAGCAATCCATTGTAAGACGGATCCCTTGTTGGCTATAATGTTATTAAGGCACCCATCAGCTCTATGACAAAGAAAAGTGTTGAAGACCTTGGACTCGATAGTAAAATGGTTCTCAAAAGCAGAAACATGTTTGCCCTTGGAATCATGTTTTTTGTCTTTAACCGTGAACTTGATTAACTGCTGATGATTATTTTGAGAAAAAATTCAAAGCTAATCCGATTGTTGTTGAATCGAATAAACGCATTTTAAGGGCAGGTTATAATTTTGCTGATACCATTGAGGCATTGAGCAGTATTACTTATAAGGTAGGGCCGGCCGATCTGTCGAAAGGGAAATACAGGAATATTACCGGTAATGTGGCAACCGCATGGGGTCTTTTAGCAGCCTCTGAAAAATCGGGAAGAAATTTATTTTTAGGGTCCTATCCTATTACCCCTGCCACTGAAATTTTGCAGGAACTTTCTATAGCATAAATCCTTAGGTGCAAAAGTATTGCAAGCCGAAGATGAAATTGCCGGTATCGTTTCTTCCATTGGCGCCAGTTTTGCCGGAGCTTTTGCCGTAACCACCACTTCAGGACCCGGACTTTCATTGAAAAGTGAAGCCATTGGTCTGGCAGTAATGACCGAGCTTCCGATTGTTATTGTTGATGTTCAGCGTGCAGGACCTTCTACAGGCTTGCCAACTAAATCAGAACAGTCGGATTTGATGCAGGCGCTCTTCGGAAGAAATGGTGAATCGCCGGTAGTTGTTATTGCGGCTTCGTCTTCTTCCAATTGTTTCTATTATGCTTATGAGGCAGCAAAAATTGCAATGGAGCATATGACACCTGTCATTCTGTTAACCGATGGTTATCTTGCCAATGGATCGGAAGGATTTAAAATACCGAAGATGGCGGACATGAAACCGATCAAGCCTCCCATTGTCGAAGCTGAAGACCTGGTTTACCGACCCTATCTCAGGGATCCTGAAAAATTAAACAGGTCATGGGCTATTCCGGGAACACTTGGTTTGCGTCATCGGATTGGCGGACTTGAAAAAGAGGATGTTACAGGTAATGTTTCTCACGATCCTGAAAACCACCAGATCATGTGCGAGTACAGGGCCGAAAAGGTGAGAAGGGTTGCCAATTACATTGACCCGCAAAATATCATTGGGGAAGACAGCGGTGACTTATTAGTTGTGAGCTGGGGTGGTACTTTTGGAGTGATGATTGAAGCTGTAAAAGAAATGCAAGGCCAAGGGGAAAAAAATCAGCCTGGCTCATTTTCATTATATCAATCCCTTACCAAACAATACAGCAGAAATTTTCAGCAGGTTTAAAAAGATCATCGTACCTGAATTGAATTTAGGACAATTTGTTTTGTATCTCAGGATGAATTTCCAGCAATTTAAATTTCACCAGTACAATAAAATCCAGGGATTACCCTTTATGGTGGCAGAATTAGTGGAAAAATTTAACGAAATATTGGAGGAGAAATAGTCATGGCGAATGAAATTATAAATCCGCAGGATATAGCCCCCCTAACCAAAGAAGATTTTACCAGCGACCAGATGGTAAAATGGTGCCCCGGTTGTGGCGATCATGCCATATTATCCTCATTTTTAAAGGTATTGCCTGAGCTCGGCGTTCGTAAACAGGATGTTGTAGTGGTTTCAGGCATTGGATGTTCTTCCCGGTTTCCATACTATGTAAAAACCTATGGATTTCATGGAATTCATGGCAGGGCTGCCCCATTGGCTTCGGGGATAAAGATTACCAATCCCAGCCTGCATGTATGGATGATTACGGGTGACGGCGATTCTCTGGCAATCGGTGGGAATCATTTCATCCACCTGCTTAAGGAGAAATCTCGATATCAATGTGATGTTGTTTAACAACAAGATTTATGGGCTAACAAAAGGCCAGTATTCTCCAACGACACCGGCTGGTAAAAAAACGAAAACTTCGCCACAGGGAACCATTGAGCATCCCTTTAATGTTGGGGAATTAGCAATCGGCGCCCAGGGAACATTCTTTGCAAGGGCTGTCGACAACAATCCTAAAATGATGTCGGAAGTCATGTTCGAGGCAGGTAAACATTCGGGAACTTCATTGATTGAAATTTTGCAAAACTGTGTTATTTTCTATAACAATGTTCATGCGGATGTGGCTTCGAAGGAAACCAAAGACGAAAACCAGTTATTTCTCAGGCACGGGGAACCCATGATCTTCGGAAAGGACAATGACAAAGGAATCATTTTGAAGGGCACTCAGCTTGTAGTCGTAAAACTTGGAGTAAATGGTATTTCAGAAAAGGATTTATTAGTTCACGATAAATACCAGCACGATACCGGTATTCATGTGATGCTTTCGAAAATGGCTCCACCCGTTTTTCCTATTGCACTTGGAGTGATCCGTTCAGTAACAGATTTTACCTATGAATCGAGGATGGAGCAAATCATAGCTTCAGAAAAAGAAACAAGTCCTATAAAATGCATGGATGATTTGCTGAACAGCGGCAAAACCTGGGATATTTAATCCCCAGCATCTATTATAAAAAACCAAAGCCCCACCGATGGCGGGGCTTTTTCATGTAACCTGATAAAATTTAAGGGGTTAAATTTTAACTTTTCATTAGCTACAAGGAATAATTTCTGTACTTCGGATGTCTGTCAATAAACTTTTTAACAGCCGAACAGGAAGGTATGATCTTGTAATGATTCGATACTGCATAATCCAGGCCTTCCTGTATTATCTCCATGGCCAATCCTCTGCCCCTTAAAGGTTCAGGTACATATGTATGATAGAATTCAATTGTTTCATTGTCATAAATAAAATAGTCAAGCTCGCATTTGAGGCCTTCCACCTTTTTATAGAAGCTGTTCCTTTCGTGTATTACGCCTGTGTTCATTACTAATAGATATAAATCTTTTAACTGAATTTTCAACCTTAATGTTTCGGCAAAAGAAAAAAAAATTAATTCAGTAATTGAATTACCGGAAAATTTATTTAATGATTTTATTAACGATGAAGAATTATTTATCTGCTGGTAATGTGCAGTTTTGTGTTGTACTTGTATTCGATGTACTTAAAATACCAGTATAACTTATACTCAAGCTCAAGTCCATAATCGGTTTGCTGATCATATTTGATCATTTCCGTAAAAGGATGACCGGCATTTGTATTCAAAACCCGGTAATTGAATTCAGTGATGTAAAGAATATTCCAGTTGCGGTAATACTCTTTTTCGTGGTACCATTCGGGCTTACGGTTAGTTGCCATCCATGAATCATACCCAGGCTCATCCACAATAAGCTCATATTGCACCGAATCGTTAATGCCAGGATGATCTTCGATTTTAACAAGGTCTTTCTTAGCTGTGCAACCAGCAATAAGAAATAAGCCTAATATTGAAATGATTAACTTTTTCATATCAGATTAAACAACGGCTTTTTGAAATGAAATGTTGTTAATAAGGTTATCATTTTAAAAACGCAACTTCGTTTTCATACAATCAAGGTATCGTAAAACCAAAATTGTTTTTCAATTCATCAGCAGTATATTTTTCAATCGAAAGATTTTTCATAAACACATCGCTCAGAGGCCTGTCATTTGTATCAACGGGCACCTGTGAAATGCTAAAGACCGTCTCCATACCAGAAAATACGTACCCGAAAACGGTGTATTTGCCATCGAGGAATGGCTCTCCATCCGGATCGCAAACGATGTAAAACTGAGAGCCGTTTGATTCACGGTCAGGATTATAATCATCGCCAAGTCGGGCTGCACCAACCGAACCGTATTTATGATGCATAGTATCAATAATCTCTGCAGGAATTGTATATCCGGGTCCTCCGTATCCAGTTCCTTCCGGGTCGCCACCCTGTATCACAAAATCATACATCACCCTGTGAAAAAGCAGGCTGTCGTAAAATCCCTGCCCGGTAAGTGTAAGGAAATTATTTTTATGAAGAGGTGTTACATCATACAACCAGATCATGAAATTTCCAACACCGGTTTCCACCTTTACTACTTCGTACTTAGTGGGTGGGATTTCAGGTTCTTTCTCGTCGTCCTTTTTGCATGAAACAATGATCACGGCGAGGGTCAAAATCACGGATAACAAAATTCTGTAATAGGCAGTCATATATGAACATTTAAAAACTTCTTCTTAAAAAACCTGTCGTAAAATTAAGCCAATTTTGCGGCTCCTGCTTCAGCATTTTTAACATTAAACCCGCAAAAAACATCGGATAAGCCCTGAACAACCTGAAAATAGCTCCCGATTCAACCGGGAATCTTGCATCCATCATATTTCTGATCTTATACAATTCTTCAGATGAGAGATGCCTGGTTTTCACATTAGAAGCATAATGATTGTATTTGGAATAATCATCCATGTTGGTAACAAGACCTTCCTTTATAAGTTCGTCGCGTAACTCGGTCTTCAAATGGGGAGTGAGGATATTGAAAAGCTGAATATCGATACCGATCTTTTTCGCATAGTTAAAATTCTCCATCAGTGTCTCCCTCGTATCGTCAGGATGACCAAATATAAATCCACCAACAACCAAAATCTTATACTTTTTCAACTCTTTTACAACCAATTCCGTATCGGAGCTTTTAAGCTGGTTGCTTTTATGCATGAACTCGAGTGCGCTATCAGACGCATTTTCAATTCCAAGGAAAACGAATTTGGTACCTGATTTAGCCATAGCCTCTGCCAGGCCGGGAGTTTTCCTGATTCCCCTAACACTTGCCTGAACGGCAAAAGTCATATGCACTTTGATTTAACAATCTCTTCGCATAGTTCAAGGTATCGCTTTCCATCCAAAGTGATGTTGTCGTCGGTGATGAAAATGCCTCTGGCACCATGCCGCCTTGCATCTTCTATATCTGTCATGATGCGGTCGATAGTAAATTTGCGGAACGACTTACCATACATATTACGGATGCTGCAGAAATTGCAATCGTAAACACAGCCCCTGGAAGTTTCAATTACATCTCCGGGCATGCCCAACATATGAAATCCCTTTTTGAAAATCCTGGCGCTACGGTCGGGAATTTTGATCTCTTCGGGACTCAGAAGAGCGGGGCGATCAGTTATTATCGGTTTGCCATCTTTAAGGAAATGCAATGCCGGGAACTTTTTCAAATTCTCTCCCATTGGCAAGTGCTTTTACCAGAGTGTTAAAAGGAACCTCACCTTCGCCATCGATCAGGAAATCAATATACTTCATATCATCACTTGCAAGGATGTTTTCCTTATCAGCAGTGACGTGATAACCGCCAGCGAGGGTAATGATATTAGGCGAAAACTGGCGGGTCGTTTTGATCAGGTCGAGGGTGGTGTTATATTGGAAGCTCATGGCGGTAAAACCAGCTACATCAGGTTGGTAGTCTTTCAGCACCTCGAGCAAGGCCTTCTTTGGATCTTTATCTTTCACCACCAGGTCGGCGATTTTGACTTCACATAAATTTTTGTCCACATTGGCAGCCAGCGAAGCCAGATTAAGGCTGGGTATCTTAGTCAGACGGTTGAATCCCATCACAGTGCGCGGATTTCCTACGAGCAGTATTTTCACGAGTTATATTTTTGCGAAAATAGTAAAATAGGTTGAAAGGCTAAGCTGGTTACTCGCCACTGAATACCAGAGTTCATTGCCCAGATCATACAAACGCATAAACCTGAGCTTCAGTGCTTGAAACATCGGGGTGGAAACAGTGGGTAATGGATTAAAATGTAACATTCACTTCGATGCACTCGGAGCTAGTGGGTGTTACTGTCCCGGAACCATAGAATTCTTGGCCATTGGATAAATGACCTACAGAATTCCAGTCAATGGGTTCATTGTTGTGAAACTCATAAATTGCAGTACCTGTGGCACTGCAACCGCCCGGACCATCGGAATAGGCAGTTGTTGCCGTTCCGATATTTGTGCCATTAACAGATACATCAACCGATGTAATCTGAATTCCGCCGTACGAATCATTTTTAACATAAAAAGTTACTTTGCGATACTCACAACTCCCATCATCCTTTTCTGCATCTGCATCATAATTTAATGAATTTGCATCCATGCATCCTTCCTTTTCTTTTTCTTTACATGAAAACAGAAAAGGGATAATTAAAACAATTAATAACAGCTTTCTCATAGTGTGTGTTTTATTAATCCCGTTTTACAAAAAAATTTATTTTTTAATTTCTGGTAAAGGTAATAAGTATTTTAATTTACCAAACAGAATGTGCAGTGCAATTTGAAAAAGTATGAAATAAAAAAAGCAAATTTTAAAAGTTACTCTGGATCATTTCAATTTCAGGCCAAACAACCAGAATGGAAATGAATGATGTGAAGTTTATGCCAAAAACATCTATCAAATATTTCAATGTTTCTTAGAAATTTAGAGAATAGATAATAATCTAAACAACAGCCAGTCCTCCTTCTGCTGTTTCTTTATAAATGTTTGGCATGTTGTGGCCGGTTTCTTTCATAGCCCTTATCACCCGGTCGAACCCGATGACATGGTGGCCGTCGGTCATGAGGGCATACATGGCCGAATCAATTGCACGGGCAGCCCCAAGGGCATTACGCTCGATGCAGGGTATCTGAACCAGTCCTTTGATCGGGTCGCAGGTAAGTCCGAGAAAATGTTCCATCCCGATGGACGCTGCATATTCAACCTGCTGAGGCGATCCTCCAAGGAGTTGAGCAACAGCGCCGGCAGCCATGGAGCATGCAGAACCCACTTCACCCTGGCAACCGACCTCAGCTCCTGAGATGGATGCATTTGTTTTAATAAGATTGCCGATGAGACCGGCCGTGGCAAGAGCCCTAAGTATTTTAATATCTGAAAATTCAACATCTGCATGAGAAAGGTAAAGCACGGCCGGAATGACACCGCAAGAGCCACAGGTTGGAGCCGTAACAACTTTATTGCCTGCTGCATTTTCTTCAGAGACCGCTAAAGCATAAGAATATAACAAAGGACGTCGGTTCAAAGGGGATTTAAAACTCTGTGCTTTTACATTGAATGAAGAAGCTCTTCGCCGAACGTGAAGTCCACCATGCAATACCCCTTCTGCCTCCAGTCCTCTTTTGATTGTATCCTGCATAGCTAACCAAATTTCAGAGAGCCTGTCCCAAAGCTCAGGTAATTCATGCTTCTCAACGTACTCCCAAAAGGAATAACCGTTCGACTCGCACCACTCAAGGGTCTCTTTCATGGTGGATAGTTCATAAATGCTTTGTTTTGTTTCCCTTTGTCCAGTGTCGCTGATATCACCTCCCCCGATACTGTAGGTTGTCCAATGGTTGATAATTTTACCGTCATTATCAAGGGCTTCGAATTTCATTCCGTTTGGGTGAAGCTGTAAAAAAACTTCCGGTTCCCAAATGATTTCAACTTTTTGAGGAGTTAAACTTTCAATAATGGTTTTGTCGGTTAGGTGACCTTTGCCTGTTGCAGCCAGGCTTCCGTAAAGCGTAACCCTGAAAGTGGATGCCAATAGATTTTCTTGTTTAAAAAGTGTTGCAGCTTTTTTAGGACCCATGGTATGGCTGCTTGATGGACCGTTTCCGATTTTGAATATTTCGAGGATAGATTCCATTGAAGTAGAAATGAGAGTTTATTTTTCAAAGATAATTATTAAGATCAGAAGAAATAACCTATCAGGTTAGAAAAAACCTGATCAGGTTCTAAAACTCAATTTCCAGTACCGCAGGGCAATGATCGGAGTGCCTGGCCTGTGGCAGGATCAATGCTCGCTTAAGTTTTTTTTCGAGGGATTGTGAACCATATTGTAATCAATCCGCCATCCCAGGTTTCTGTCCCTTGCATTCATCCTGAAGCTCCACCATGTGTAGTTATGCGGTTGCTGGTTAAAATACCGGAAGGTGTCGATGAAGCCGCTCTCAAGAAATCCCGACATCCACTCCCGTTCTTCTGGCAAAAATCCGGAACTCTTCGCATTGCCTATAGGATCATGTATATCGATGGGCTTGTGACAAATATTATAATCGCCTGAGAGGATAAGGTTTGGCCTTTTCTTTTTCAGCTCATGAATGTACCGTGTAAAATCTTCCAGCCATACCATTTTAAAAGCCTGCCTTTCTTCTCCGCTCGATCCGGAAGGGTGATAAACGCTCATCACCGAAATATCTCCATAATCAGCCCGGATCATCCTTCCTTCATGGTCATATTTTTCAATTCCCATTCCATACTCTACATGATCGGGTTCGGTTTTGGAGAAAATGGCCACACCGCTGTATCCTTTTTTCTTTGCCGAAAATATATAAGATTGATAGCCCAATTCTGCAAGTTCAAAAACAGGAATCTGGTCAGGTTGAGCTTTGGTTTCCTGAATGCAGATTACATCCGGATTTGCACTCTTTAACCAACCGAGGAAATCCCTTCTGTACCGCAGCCCTGATGCCGTTTACATTGTACGTAATGATCTTCTTCATCCATCTTTAATTTCGGCTAAAATAAAGATTTAATAATTTCTTATTACTGATATTTCAATGATTATTGGATTTGAATTTTTAGTTTAGAAAAACAATCGATAATAAAATGTCCCGGTATCCAGAAAGTGCATTAAAAGGTTTCACTCAAAGTGCGGGAAGAGTTCGCAAAGCACGCAAAAAAATCATTATCCAATATTGCGGTCTCCGGGCAATTAATTTGTGAATTTTGCATGAAACCAATTTTAATATTACCGTGAATAAAATATTGAATCATTTAATAATTGGAGAAGCTTAAATACATTCCGTTATTTTTGTATTTCAAACTTTTTTTACCGGATGAATATACCGCGGGTTATTTTTCGGTTTGTTGCCTGGAAAAACAAGCACATCACAAACACCCAGTTTATTCTGGCACTAAGTTTTGTTACTGGCATCCTTAGTGGTCTGGCTGCTGTTCTTCTTAAGAATACCGTTCATTTTACTTTTTACCTTATATCGCGGGGCTTTCAGTTCGAAAAGGAAAACTTTCTTTACCTTGGCCTTCCATTGGTTGGGATTGTGCTGACGGTTATTTTCGTTAAATATATCCTTAAGAAAAACATCAGTCACGGAGTAAGCCGGATCCTTTATGCTATATCAAAAAGGAAAGGAGTCATGGATAGTCATCATACTTACTCTTCGATGGTGGGCAGTACGCTTACTGTCGCTTTTGGAGGATCTGTTGGTTTGGAGGCTCCTATTGTTCTTACAGGTTCAGCAATTGGGTCCAATCTTGGAAGATGGTTCAGGCTGAACCATAAATCATTAATGGTGCTTATTGGCTGCGGCGCGGCAGGTGCCATTGCCGGCATTTTTAAAGCACCAATTGCTGCTATCATTTTTGCCATCGAAGTGTTGATGATCGACCTTACCCTGACAGCTGTAGTTCCTTTATTGATTTCTGCTGTCACCGGCGCTACAGTGGCATATTTTCTGAGCGGTAAAAGTGTCCTGTTTTTCTTTCATCTCACCGATCCTTTTGTGCTTAAAGATATTCCGATGTTCATGATCCTTGGTGTCTTCACCGGACTGGTTTCGATGTATTTCTCCAGGACAAATGAGTTTATCGAAAGCAAGTTCAAAAAGGTGAAAAACAATTACATAAAAGTCCTTTTAGGAGGAACCGCTCTCGGGATTCTGATCTTTGTTTTTCCATCGTTGTATGGCGAGGGATATCCAATCCTTCAGGAAGTTCTAAAAGGGAAAAGCAGCGAACTTATTAACGAAGGACTGTTTTTCAGCCTGAAAGATGAAGCCTGGTTTTTTTTACTTATAATATTTTCAATTTTGATATTCAAAGCCATTGCCACTGCTGTAACCACCGGAAGCGGAGGGGTTGGTGGTATTTTCGCTCCTTCATTATTCATGGGAGGTATCGCCGGTTTATTTGTGGCCAAAGCGCTAAATACATTTTCTTTCATCCAGGTTTCAGAAAGCAATTTTGCGCTGGTGGGAATGGCCGGGATGATGTCGGGTGTGATGCACGCTCCCCTGACCGGGATTTTCCTGATTGCTGAGATAACCGGTGGCTATGAGTTGCTCACTCCGCTTATCATTACTGCAACCATTTCATATATCACCATCAATTACTTTGAACCTCATTCGCTCTATTCAAAAAGGCTGGCTCAGCGGGGTGAATTGTTCACCCACGACAAGGACAAAGCCATGCTATCACTCATGAAAGTAAAAAGTTTGCTCGAAACAAATTTTCAAACCATTCACCTTAATGCAACTCTAGGCGATTTTGTTAAAGTGGTTCCCAAATCAAAGCGCAATGTGTTTCCGGTGGTGGATGAAGAGAATAATTTTTATGGTGTGATTTTTATCAACGAAATCAGGAATATCGTTTTTGAACGCGACCTCTACGACAATACATTTGTCAAAGACCTGATGTATATGCCTGATCCGCTTGTAGACCCTGACGAATCAATGGAAGACATTGCCCGGAAATTCAGTGAATCGGATAACTATAACCTTCCGGTGATCAAAGACGGGAAATACCTTGGCTTCGTTTCAAGGGCGAATGTCTTTTCAAAATACCGGGAGCTGCTCAAGGAGTTTTCAGATGAATAGAATATATTTTAAGCCTCACCGTTTATATTTCACCTAACTTATCATATTATGAAAAAGGCGATTGTCATTTTAATGTTGCTTATTTCCGATAATAGTAAATTCCCAAACATCGAATACCGAATCAAACCCAATTACAACAGCCGTTCCATTCATAGCTGTTCCGAATGATGCGAGGGGTGTAGGAATGGGCATGGCAGGGGTTGCAACACTTGCTGATATCAATTCGATGTTCTGGAACCCTGCTAAATATGCATTTATTACCGAAGACCAGGAAGAGAAATTAGTGGATTACCCTAAAGATCTTGGATTTTCAGCTATATACCGTAAAAGTTATCTCATAGGGTTTGAAAAAAGCAATTTTTTCCAATTTAATTCTTATAAAACTATAGGTAAGCAAACAATTGCTGCCTCCTTCAGATTATTTGATCTTGGAGAAATTTATTTAACAGACAATACGGGTTACATCATTTTGAAAACACATCCGAGGGAATATGCTATGGATTTTGCATATGCACGCAAATTTTCAAAATATTTTTCCGGAGGAATGGCCTTGAGATATATTCATTCCAATTTGACAGGAGGTCAGGAGATAGAAGGTACGGAAACAAGGCCGGGAAAATCATTTGCCACAGATATTTCAGTTTTATACCGCAGAGGTTTTAAGATTAATAATATTGATAAAAATTTGTTAAGTTTTGGACTTAATATTTCAAATATCGGGAATAAAATTTCTTATTCTGAGGAAGATCTTACGAAAGATTTTATCCCAACCAACCTTCGTTTGGGTAGTAGTTTCAATATTGAAGAAGGAATCCATAGTCTGACTATTACAATTGACTTAAATAAACTATTGGTTCCGACTCCACCCATATATTCTGATTCTGTTGATGCTTCAGGAAATTATATAATTATCGATGGAATGGATGACGATGTCTCAGTTTTAAAAGGAATGATCCAATCATTCTACGATGCTCCCAATGGATTTAAAGAAGAGATGCAAGAGATCAGTTATGGTTTTGGTTTTGAATATAGTTTGTTCAGGATGATTTCCTTCCGGACCGGATACTTTACTGAACACGAAAATAAAGGTGGTCGGAGGTATATTAACTTTGGAACAGGCTTCAAGTATAAATTCGTTGGATTGGATCTCACTTATTCCATCATTCCGAATAAAGAACTTGATTATTTTGGTGATCCTTATAAAAGAAATATTTTCTACGCAAATTTAATTTTCCAGATTAGAACAACAAAAAAGCAGATACCCCAAAGTTGATATTGACTTTAACATTTATCTGAAAGGGAAATAGCACTATTATCCTTTGGCTAAACCATCCAAATCCTGTATTAGTAATTATTATGTAAATTAAATTCTTCTACTTCATTGGAATGATTTTAAGACTATTATAAGTAAATACATAAATTGAAAAAAACTAATCAGAAAATAATTTTATTACAAATTAATAAGCTTACCAGGATTATAAAACAGGAATACTACAATATTTTTTTATCAAATTTATTATGACTTCCGAATAGTAATAAAAGGAGTTTATAGATGAATAAGAGAATGAACATTCCTCCCCCTATGGGGTTATAAGTTCATAAGCATTTCATTCACAGGAAAGTTTGATTTGTAATTATGATTTGCTTATTTTTATTGATTCAGGTGGTTCATTTTTGAAAATAGTCAGATTGTTTTTTTACTACTTTTGGCAACTTTTTTATTCATTTAAGGTCGAAAATTTACACTATGAAAAATAATTTACTTCCTCTTGTATTAATATTTACAATAGCTATCGGAATAACCAGCTACGGACAACAGCAACCTGAAAATCCGGGATTCGAATTATGGGAAGAATATGGTTTTGGTCCTGATACACTGGAGCCTGTCAACTGGAATTCATTAAAGTCTTCTGATGGTGGTACTTTAATCAATAATGTCATTCCTGTTACCCTGGAAAGAAGCACAGATGCTCATACCGGAAACTATTCGGTTAAACTAAGAAATGATACGATCCTGATTTTTGTAGCTCCGGGTACGATGACTAATGGCAGGGTTCATGCTACATTACCGCCAGCCGATGCATATGTTTATACCATCGATTCACTGCCGGAATTCAATACACCCTTTACTGATTTGCCCGACAGTTTAACGGCCTGGATTAAGTTTTTTCCTCAGGAAAATGATATTGCACATGTTACAGCTATATTGCATTCCGATACGGCAAAAATTGCTGATTCCACACAAACCAATTGGATTGCTGTTGCCAGTATCGATGTTCCCGTTCAGGTGGATGAATGGACCCAATTTTCTGCCCCTTTCCAATACCTGAATAACAATACGCCCGAATACATTTTATTTGCAATTTATGCAGGAGATGCCCAGAATTCAAAACCTTTTAGCATAATGTACCTCGACGATATCGAATTGATTTACCACGAAACCGGCATCCAAAGCGAACCAGAAGAAGGCTTTAATCTGGCTGTTTCGGGCAATGATCTGATTATCCATTTAAATCAGGAATATGCCGGAGAATTATCCCAGCTGGAGATTACCGATCTTTCGGGCAGGAAGATACTTTCCAAAGAATTCTATCTTCAGACGAAGAATACCTTTACACTGGATTTACCTGCAGGAATGTACATTTGCCATGTTACAAACCGGAACCTCAACTTGTCACAAAAATTTATTAAAAACTAAATAATTTACAACGATTATGATGAAAAAAATACTAAGTGGTTTATTTAGCATAGCTATTTCGATTTCAGCTTATTCACAACAACAGCCCGAAAATGCAAGTTTTGAAAACTGGGAAACCATTTCAGGACTCACTACCCAGGAACCTGTTGACTGGAGTTCGATAAAAACTTCTGATAATAGCGGTATTAATCCCTTAGCTCCTTATGTTTGGGATAAAAGCACTGATTCGCATTCAGGTACATATTCTGTGAAACTTGTAAATAAAAACACTTTCGTTGGAATTGTTGCTGCAGGATTAATGACAAATGGCCGGGTTCATGCAGAAATTTCGGGCAACGGCTGGGTTTTTACGGATATTAATAACAGTCAGTGGAATACACCACTCACCCAAAAACCTGATAGTTTAGTAGTCTGGGCAAAATTTACTTCCGTGTCTGGAGATATGGCGCAAGCCCGGGCTCTTTTGCATACAGGATCGGCAAAGACACCAGATGCTGCTCAAACAAACTGGATTGCAACGGCTCAGATTGATATTTCCACTTCAGTTTCAACATGGACAAGATTTTCAGCCCCTTTTACATATCTCAACAGCAATACTCCACAATATATTCTTATCGTCCTCAATTCCGCAGGATTTTCCGCTCATGTCGGATCCATTGCTTACTTTGATGATATAGAGCTGATTTATAACGAGCCGGAACTTGATCTGACTGTTTTTCTGCAGGGACCTTATTCCGGAAGCAATCTAATGTCGACTGCACTCAATCCCTGAGTTCTTACCCTTTAACAACCTTATAATACACCATCCATGGAATTACAACGGAACAGAAAGTGTAACTGCGATTCCAAATGCGCAGGTTGTGGATTGGGTATTGGTCGATATGAGGGATGCTGCATCTGCTGCTGACTGCAACAGGCTCGACCACCTCAGTAAGAAAAAGGCAGGCTTTGTCTTGAGTGATGGATCGGTGGTTGGTATTGAATGGCACAGACAGGCTGACAACACCGTTTGACTAATCAGTCAGAATCTGTTTGTGGTAATCTGGCATCGAAACCACCTGGGAATATTGTCAGCTATTCCATTAGTAAAAACAAATGGAGTTTACACCTATAATTTTTCAGATGCTTCCACAAAGGTTTATGGTGGTGACGCAGGATATGTGCAGTTGGAATCGGGCGACCCGGAACTTTGGGGCATGGCCGGAGGTGATGGCAATGCTGATGGGATTGTGAATACAAATGATAAGAATAATTTTTGGTCCATTCTGGTTGGTACGAGAGGTTATTTACAAGGTGATTACAATTTGAATGGACATATCAACAATCCGGATAAAAACGATATTTGGTTGAACAACCAAATTAAACAATCACAGGTTCCGAATTGATAATTAAACCATTTAGTCTGAGGGCTACTTTTGCTCAAAGTAATTAGAGCGGTTTTGATAAATTAGTGTAATTTGGATGAAGTACCGGATAAGATTTCAGGCTGTTTAGTCTGCCGACTTACGATCAAACAAACTTCCTTTTCCCCAAACCAGTTATACCTGTTTTTGGCAATAAGATCATAAATCCAGTCGGAAAACTTTTTGGGAAATATCCTGAATACTGCAATTAGTCTGTAAAACCCACCCAATTTATTTGCAATCCTGAAAAACGCTTCAGATTTGATATAAGCCCGGCCATTCTCAATAAAGATCACTGAATCAATACCAGGCTGGTTAAACTGAATTGTCTTTAGTAATTCTTCTGCCTGACTGGATTGTAAAGGCAGGTAATTAAATATTTTAAGCTTATCCCGCTTAAGAATGAATTGAAGGGTGTAATTGCATAAATTGCATTTACCATCATAAAGGATCAAATTTTCCATTTTTCTTTGTGCAAGTAGGATTTACCTTTCATTCATTTTTCGGTAGCGTTTTCATTCATTTTTTGATACATTTCCTTTATTTCTTCTCTTAATGTAGTGGAATCCCAGGCGCTATCACTTTCATAGTTCGACTGATCCTGTTCGGCCAGAAGGAGGCTTTCAAGCTGTTCTGAAAACTTTCTTGCTTCCGTAATGTACTTCTTGTCATCTTTTCCCCAAAGCTGGTATAGTTCTTTCATCACCATTTCATCATGGTACCTGAATATCCGGGCTGAGCGGTGTGCCTGAAATTTTGTAAAGCCCAGTTCGGATAATGCTTTTGTTCCTAATACAAGCGATGCATCGTATGTTTCCCTGCGTTGGCCGGTCACTGCAAGGTCAGTAAGCTCAAATGAATGGCTCACATCCAAAGCCCTGGCAAATATTTTCAGGTTGGGATAGGTCTTTCTGACATGCTCAACCAGATTATTGATTTCTTCCCGTGCATCCATTGCTACAATCAACACTTTTGCATTTGCAGCTCCGGCAGTATGCAATAAATCGTGACGGGTTGCATCGCCATAATAAACTTTAAACCCGAATTTTCTCAATACCTGTATGTTATTGGGATTGTTATCCAGAATGGTGGATTTAATTCTGTTTGCTTTTAAAAACCGCCCAAGTACTACACCAAACCTTCCAAAGCCAGCAATGATGACAGGATTGTCAGTCTCATCAATTTCATCAGCTTCCGGTTCGTTTTCGGCCTTAACAAAAGCCGGCTGTACCAGTTTTTCATTAATGATTAAAAGAAGCGGGGTAATCAGCATCGAAAGTGCAACCAGGATCAATAATATCCCTGAAACCTCGCTGTCAAATATGGCATTCTGGCTTGAGAAAGAAATCAGTACAAATGCAAATTCACCTGCCTGTGCAAGGGCGAAAGAAAACAGAAATTCCTGTCCTGATCGCAGCCGAAAGATACGGCCCAGGAAATAAAGCACAATCAACTTAACGATTACCAATATAGCAAGCAGGGCAATGATTAGTCCCGGCCGTTCAATCAAAATATTAAAATCGATACTGGCTCCAACAGCGATAAAAAACAGCCCCAGGAGCAACCCTTTGAACGGTTCTATGTCTGATTCCAATTCGTGCCTGTATTCACTGTCAGCCAATACCACACCAGCAAGAAAAGTTCCCAGTGCAGGGGATAATCCAACAGCGTCCATTCCCAGGGCAATTCCAACCACAAGCAATAAGGCGGCAGCAGTAAAAATCTCCCTTAGTCCGGCGCTAGCAATAAACCTGAAAAGATAGCGCATCAGATAGCGACCCGCTGCAATAATACCAATCACCACACCAAAGATGATTAACACCTGCTGCCATCCCGGTAAAGCCGCTACCAGGCTCTCATGGCCTGCACCAGCCTGATCTGAAATTACAGCAATGCTTTGTTCAACCTGGTTTGCCAGCAACGGAAGAATAGCAAGAATTGGAATTACGGCAATATCCTGAAACAGGAGAACAGAAAAGCTGCTTTGGCCGGCTTCTCCTTTTAATAATCCCTTTTCAGAAAGGGATTGCAATACAATAGCGGTTGAGCTTAGCGTCAGGATTAAACCGATGGTGAGCGACTGGGGAATGTTTAACCTGAAAAGCAGGGCGACACCACCGATTATTAAAGTTGTTAACACCAGCTGCAGTCCTCCCATACCGAAAATGGACCTCCGCATTTTCCAGAGTAATGAAGGTTTGAGTTCAAGTCCGATCAGGAACAACATCATAACGACTCCGAATTCGGCAAAGTGCATGACATCAGTTCCTTCGGAACCAACCAGTGAAAGCAAATAGGGCCCGATAATGATTCCGGCCAGAAGGTAGCCTAAAACCGAACCCAGCCCCATCCTTTTTGCAATCGGCACTGAAATTACAGCTGCCGACAAATAAATTACTGCCTGGAAAAAGAAAGATTGTTCGTGCATTGCATTATAATTTTTTGTTTATGACCAGCAGATCATTCAGGTACACGCAATTCATCATATCATCCTGATCAAATATATCGTCGCGCAGTGAAATCAATATTTTCCGGTAATCCCGGGCAGCAGAATTCATTTCATCCTCTGTGAGCAAATGCGAACCATGCACGACAAACGGAGGCAAATAATTCATATTGCAAAGGGTGACAGTCCTTTCGAATGGCACAAGAAATTGACGCATGGTATATTGGTTAAATCCGTCCGTCTGATAGGCCTCCCTCCTGCCACCTGTGGTGATGACCGATAATACTTGTTTGTTTTTCAGTGCAGTGCCCATCCTTCCATAAGCAAATCCATGCTGAAGCACCAGGTCAATCCACTCTTTTATAATTGCCGGAGCACTGTACCAGTAGAAAGGGTGGTGCCAGATGATGATATCATGATTCAACAGCAGGTCCTGCTCTCTTTTTTATATCAATCTGAAAATCCGGATATTCTTCATATAAGTTGATAGAATGTTATACCCTCAATATCATCCAAAGCACCGATCATTTTTTTATTCACCCTCGACTTATGAAAGGCAGGATGAGCAAAAAGGATCAGGATTCGTTTTTTAATCTCTTAAGCGCAGTGCCCGCCCTTCCATAAGCAAATCCATGCTGAAGCACCAGGTCAATCCACTCTTTTAATATTGCTGGTGAACTGTACCAGTAGAAAGGGTGGTGCCAGATGATGATATCATGATTCAAAAGCAGGTCTTGCTCTTTTTTTATATCAATCTGAAAATCCGGATATTCTTCATATAAATTGTTGAAAGTAATACCCTCCATATCATCCAAAGCACCGATCATTTTTTTATTCACCCTTGACTTATGAAAAGCAGGATGTGCAAAAAGGATTAGGATTCGTTTTTTAATCATAAATACAAAAATATTTCAGTTTGTTCAGTTTTTTATCTTTTATGTAAACATTTAATATTGAGGTAATGTTCAGGTTGATTCTCTCCGGTTGAGAATAATCGCTGATATAATTGTTCTTTTTTGATACTACCCGGATGGTTAAATTTTTGATCCGATGAATCTTTTAATCAGAATCATTGTATTACCCTTGAATATTTTTAATAACTTTCGGCACTTTTTTAAAATAGGTCATGGAAGATTTTTTTATCCAGATGGTTTTTTCTGAATATGGTAATATCCATAAAATTTAAAATTGATCTGATATGCCAACAATTGAAATTGAAAACAGGGTTTTTGAAGTCGATGGCGATGGATTTCTTTCCAATCCCGGATTGTGGGATAAGGAAGTGGCCCGTTTGTTTGCCAAATACGACGGTATCGAAGACATGAATAATAAACACTGGGCTGTGGTAAATATCATCAGGCGAAATTTTGAAGAAAAAGGTGTGGCGCCCATGATCAGGGTAATATGCCAGGAAACGGGACTCAGGCTGCGGGAAATTTATGAATTATTCCCACTTGGTCCTGCCCGTGGTGCCTGCCGTGTAGCCGGTCTTCCCAAACCGGATGGATGTGTATAATTTTTCGATGATGAATCTTTATATTTGGATTGCTATAACATCACTGGCTATTTGCATGGTGAATTGTTCATTTCATTTTCTGAGATTGCTCCAACTTGGCAGGCCCAGGGATCTATCGAAACAGCGCGGAGAAATCGGTCCCGCAATTATGTATTCCTTTACAGGCGCTATGGATCCGCGAAAAAAAGAATCAGCCTTCCTGCACCTGCCAACTTATTCAGCCGGAATCATTTATCATCTTGGAACTTTTTTATCCCTTGCATTATTCATTTTATTTCTTTTCAAAACAGAGCCTCATGGCTGGCTTCGGTGGCTGATCATCGGCTTTTTATTGATTTCATGCATGAGTGGATTGGCAATCCTAATCAAAAGGGTGATCAAAAATGAACTCAGATCTTTGTCAAATCCAGATGATTACATTTCCAATTTATTAGTGACTGTTGTCCAGTTTTTTACTGCATTTGCTCTTTATAATCCATTAACTTTTCCGGTATATTTTATACTGGTAAGTGTATTATTGCTTTACCTGCCGATCGGCAAACTGAAACATACTATCTATTTTTTCGCCGCCCGTTACCAACTAGGCGTTTTCTATGGATGGCGGGGCGTGTGGCCGCCAAATAAAACAAAGTGAAGATGACTAAAATTTCAAAAGAAAATATAGCAAAAGGTCTTGAAGTATTTGAAAAGGAAATGGATGGTAAATTTTTTACCCATCTTAATAGTTGTGTTCATTGCGGACTCTGTGCCGAAAGTTGTATTTATTACCTCGCCGATCCCGATCCGAAATTTGTTCCTGCAAAAAAAGTTGAGCTGATCGCTTCAATTTACCGAAGATACAAAACGATACCCGGAAAATTAGCTCCCGGACTTTTTGGTGCGAAGAAGTTTAGTGATGAAAATGTTGAAGAAATGATCGATCTTTTCTACGGAGCGTGCACCATTTGTGGCCGGTGTGTTCCCCATTGCTCAATCGGCGTGGATATCAGCTATATGGTTCGCAAAGGCAGGGAAATGCTATCAAAAATGGGCTATGTTCCTCAGAGTCTTCAGGCAACGATTGATACTGCGCTGGAAACGGGCAACAATATGGGGATCAGTGATCCGGAATTTATTGATACTTTAAAATGGCTGGAGGAAGACCTGCAATCTGAAGTAAATGATCATTCGGCAACCATTCCGCTGAACGAAAAAGGAAAGAATATTCTTTATACACTAAATCCGAGAGAACCCAAATTCTTTCCACTTTCAATCTCTGCCATGGCAAAAGTATTTTGGGCAGCAAAAGAAAGCTGGACGCTTTCGACAAGGATGTACGATGTTACCAATTATGCTTATTATTCAGGCAATTCAAATGAAGCAAAAATAATAGCTCAGCGGATGTATGATGAGATGCTGGCACTGCAGGCAAAAACTTGTGTCCTTTGCGAATGCGGACATGGTTCAAGGGCATTCCGGTGGGAAGGGCCAAATTATATTCAAAAAGAATATCCGTTTGAAGTGATCACCTCAGTCGAGCTAATGGCGCAATACATTCGTGAAGGGAGGATTAAAGTTGATCCTGAAAAAATCACCGACATGGTAACCCTCCATGATCCATGCAACCTGGCAAGAACAGGCGGAATATGGAAGGAGCAACGATATATTCTGGATAAATCGGTTAGTAATTTTGTTGAGATGAGTCCAAATGGAACTGATAATATATGTTGCGGAGGGGGTGGTGGCCAGCTAGCTATGAGTGAGTATAATGACCGCCGATTGAAAACAGGAAAGTTAAAGGCTGAACAAATCCGCAAAACAGGGGCTAAAATTGTCGTAACCCCCTGCCATAATTGTGTCGATCAGCTTACACAGCTCAATATTGCATTTAAAATGGATATCCAAATTAAAACCGTGGCAGAAATAGTAGCTGATGCATTGGTACTTGAATAAATTTTCAAAAACAGTAGGTTAAATGTAACCATATCGAAATCATGAGTAAATTAATTTATCTTGATAATGCGGCAACAACCTTTCCCAAACCGGAAGAGGTTTACCACTTTATGGATCGGTTTTACCGTAAACATGGCGTAAATCCGGGACGTTCAGGATTTGATGCCGCCCTCGAAACAGAGGAGCTGGTACATAACACAAGAAAATTTTTAACTGAGATTTTCAATGGTGACGACCCGAACAGGTTAACTTTTAGCTACAATGCCAGCGACTCGCTGAATATAATTCTTCAGGGTCTGACTGAGAAAGGGGATCATGTGGTGACTACTTTTCTCGAGCACAATTCTGTTCTTCGTCCACTTCATCACCTTGAAATGCATGGCATCATTAAAGTCACCCACGTGAGGTTTGATAAAAGTGGTTTTGTAGATCCCAATGATATTAAAAAAGCCATTAAAAAAAATACCAAATTGGTTGTAATAAACCATTGTTCTAATGTGATAGGAACCATTCAGCCAATTGCAGAAATCGGGAAGATTTGCAAAGAAAAAGGAGTCTATTTCGTTGTGGATGCAAGCCAAAGCGCTGGTTGTGTTCCGATCGACATGAAAATGATGGGCATTGATGTGGTTTGCTTTCACCGGTCATAAAAGCCTGATGGGACCAACAG
>CAVPJF010000023.1:0-48920 GCA_963705185.1 uncultured Bacteroidales bacterium | reverse complement strand
AGTGAGTTATTTTATAAGTATATGGAATTTGATTCTTGATTAATGAACCACGATGAAATCGAACAGGCTATTAATCAGAAAGGTGCTTTAACTTGAGTTTATTATGGGCAATTCTTGCTTTATTTTTTATCGGCTCTTTTTTAAATCTATCAAAGTAATAGGTAATACCTAAACTTGTGTAGGAGTAGTAATCAAAATCATTATTTGATTTTGATACATCCAGCCAATCGGTTTGGCACTGTCGCACAGAAATTTCCAATGATATTCCAAACCTGTCAATTACCCTTATGAAACTTCCGGCTCCTATTAAATAAGTAAACTCGGGAACACGGGCATCATGTTTTGTTATTTCATTACTACCTTCCGTGTAAACTGATTTTGCAGAGCTATACCAAAACTGTCCTATTCCTGCCCTGGCAGTGATGCCGAATTTGCCTTTATTATCGGGGAAAAAAAGATTAAAAAGATTCAGTTTTAAATTAAGGTTGTATTCAAGTATATCTGCCTCAAAGGAGCTATTATCTGCACTTCCATTAAGTTTACCTATCAGCAATTGTCCAGATATACCAAACAGCCTGCTAAAATGTTTTGAAATATTGAGGCTGAAAGCTTGTCCACTCTCATATTTCAGTTTATCAATGTAATTGGCGTCATATGAACTTAAATCACCGTAAAACGATAATAATCCTGCATTCGCTTCAACAGTCCATAGCTTCCAAATTTCGTCCTGATAGCGGAGTTTTTCGAAATTGTTTTGAGCATAGATTGGATGCGTAAAGATCACAAAAAGCATTATCGATGTAAACGTCAATATTTTGAGTCTCCGTTTCACTGTTCTTTTTGTTTTTTCTTGTTCTTTATACCTCCAATAATTTTCTAATTTGTATTCCTATTTTTGGAAGAAATTCCCAATTACCAACTTAAATGATTAAATATTATCGAGAAATGCCGCATGATCACTATGTTTTGCTGATTTTCTATTTATACTCTAATACTAATTTTGCAATATCTTTGCCAGAGTTAACCTAATGATATCTTAATGCCAATGCATCCTAAAGAGATTTGGCCATTAAAAAGTAATAAATAGCTAGGAGAAAATTTGAAATTGATTATTAAAGATTGCAGACGTTTTAAACTGCCCGAGAATGAAACTCTTTAATAAGACCCGAGAAAAGAAAAAATAATCCTATGATCTGGGTAAGATGAAACAGGCCGTTATGATCAAAATTCCAAATGAAATTTAAGTTTAAAGATTCCTGGGACTGAATAATTGCAGCAATTATTGAAATAAAAATTCCAAGGGTCATATAAGTTGCACCTGGAAACTTTCTGTATCATTAGAAAAGCGTAAGAAATTAATGCAAAAAGCATTGCTAATGCTTCGTAAAGAATGAAAACAAAAAATAATCCGGGAAAGATCAGGGTTATGGCAAAAAAAGCAAAACTGAATAAGAGAATCAGGAAAAAGATCGATTTCCTGATTTTAAATCCATTAGAGTCATATACTACTCCGGCAACAAATAATGCAACCGATAGACCCAGAAATAAGTTCAAAGGCTGCCAAATAAGTTCATTGGTATCCGCAGACATTTTTACTCCGTGGGCTATTGCTCCCAGCAATGGCAGCTGCTGTCAGCAAAGTGAATGCTGTCGTCCAGATTATTGTCTTTTTTTTATCTGTGTGCAATCCCTTCCTTACAATCCAGTATACACCCGATGCTGAAACCAAGGCCAGCAAAAGGTCCGTTAGTGCAGTTGTTTGTTCGGTAGGAATATCTATGAACTGCATCAATTATGTCTAATCTTCTTTTTTTATCTTTACGAATTGATCTGTGCCGCTCAATCTTTCAAGCTCTGAGCCAACTGGTAATTTGAGATATGGAATAATGGCAGGATCATAATTTGCGATTACATTTACTTCGAAAATCATGCTGTTTACCGGATCATCAATGAAATCCTGGGTTTCGCTGCCTGCGATGAATCTCCAGCCGCTGTCATTTTCATCCTGCGGATCTTCGCGATACATAAAACCCACCAGTAAACCATCTACCGTAATTTTATCAGAAGCAATACAAGACCCCATTGATGGAATAACTTCTTTTATTTCCTCAGGTTTTAGCTTAAATTTATAATGGTTCATATTGCAGGGTTTTTATCAGGAAAAATTCCTATATTTTCAAAGTATTCTCATTATTCAATAAATCCAAAAGCCACCATCATCTTGTTGAATATTTCTGTGTTTTCATATATACCTCTGAAGTTTTCGGATCCTGGACCAAAGGCAAAAACCGGCACCATCACTCCAGTATGATCACCAGTAGTAAATTTAGCATTTACTTCACCCTTTTCAATATTACCTCCAGTTCAATCCCATACCCCCGGTTTCATGATCAGCAGTGACAATAACAAGCGTATTTCCATCCTTTTCAGCGAACTCAAGAACTATTCCGATTGTGCGATCAAAATCGAGCATTTCATTAACCACATAAGGGCCATCATTGTCATGCCCTCCCCAGTCGATCTGAGATCCCTCAATCATCAGGAAAAACCCATCGGTATCTTTGTTGAGCACTTCCAGGGCCTTCTGCGCGGAATGACTGAGCATATCACCGCGGCCCTCTGAATATTTCGGACCATGCTCCTGGTAAACCAATCCGGCAATTTTTTCACCGTTTGCAAATTTGATACTATCGGGAGAGAAAATCAATTGGTACCCTTTATCATCAAGCTGCCTGGTTAAATCCCTTTTATCCTTACGCTGGTTGAAATTTCTTAGTCCCCCTCCGATAAAAACATCAATGTCAGTTTTTAGAAAGTCGGCAGCAATTTCCTCATAATTTTTCCTTGATGGCTGATGAGCAATAAATGACGCAGGTGTTGCATGGGTCATCGAACAGGTGGCTACCATTCCTGTTGCTTTATTATTTTTTTCAGCATATTCCAGAATTGATGTTGCAGGTATTGTATCAATATCAACACCAATAGCACCATCAAAAGTTTTTCTTCCGGTTGAAATAGCAGTTGCGGCGGCTCCTGAATCGGTTATATAATCGTTTGCTGAATGAGTTTTCGAAAAGCCGATGTTTTGAAATTGGTCAAGGTTTAAATGACCATGGTTAGCAGTCATGCCTGCATAGATTTGCGAAACGCCCATACCATCGCCAATCATCAGGATAATATTTTTAGCCTGGCCATGCTTATGTTTTTTAAGATTTTTAGTTTGATTACCGGATCCCACCTGGGCCTGGCATATACCAGCACCAAAAATCATTAAGCTCAATGTAAGAAGGCTGCAAATCTCATATTCCTATTTTTTTAATTCTAATACCATTACTGATTTCGGAGGCAATGTTAATGCTTCAAGGTAATTAACGGTTTGACCTGTAATAACGTTCATGGCATACTTATAATCTTTTATACATTCGGTGAACCTCTCAGTTTTCAGCGCTTTCATTTCATTTGGGCTGTTATTCATGGCCACCATTATACATTCATCATTCGTATATCGAAAGTAAACATAGGTTTCGTTTTCTGGTATAAAATGCTTTAACTTCCCCTGAGTTACCGCTTTATTGTTCATTCTCCATCTGAGCATGTTTCTCAGGTAAGTCAAGGCTTCGTTTTGCTCCTTCGTTCGTCCCAAACTTGTAAAAGCATTTAACGGGTCCCCTTTCCATCCGCCGGGAAAATCTTTTCTGATTTCTCCATGTCCACTGCTTTCTTCTCCTGTCATTAAAATTTCTGTGCCATAATAGATCATAGGTATGCCGCGGGTAGTAAGAAGAAATGCAATACCCATTTTCCATTTTTTTAAATTCATACCAATACCTGAATAAAACCGGGTCAAGTCATGGTTATCGCAAAAGATCAGGTTATTATCAGGTGAAGGATAAAGAAAATCCTGTGCCAGGACATTATAAAGCCTTGCAAGCCCCTCTGACCATCCATCCTTTTCATTAAATGCCTTATTGATGCCGTAATAAAGGGGAAAGTCTGTTACGCTGGGTATGTTTGAGTTATACCCATCTGTGTTATTTACATCCTTCTGAAAGTAGGCTGTAAGGGCTTCCTGCTGCATCCAGGCTTCGCCGACAATGCTGAATTTAGGATATTCATTAAAAATAGCTACTGCCCAATCGGATACAAATTTTTTATCACTATAGGGTTGAGTGTCCAAACGGATGCCATCAATGCCTGAATATTCAATCCACCAGATCGAATTCTGAATAAGATAATTTGCAAGAAGTTCATTGCGATGATCGAGATCAGCCATATGCGTATCGAACCAACCGGTAAGCATTATATCCCGGTCGTATTGTGAAGCATAAGGATCAGTAATAGTTGATGCCCTGAAATTGGATCGGGTGAATTCGTCATGGCTATGAATCCAGCTGGTTTCGGGAAGGTCCTGCATCAACCAACTATAAATGCTGCAGTGGTTCAGCACAACATCCATGATCACCTTTATTTTTCGTTTATGGCACTCATTCACAAGCTTTACATAATCTTTATTGGTTCCAAACCTGGGATCGATTTTATAAAAGTCAGTTATTGCATAACCGTGGTATGAATAGTAAGGATTGTTATTCTCCAGCAGCGGATTGCACCACAACGCCGTAAATCCAAGATCCCTGATGTAATCAAGGTAGTTGATAATGCCCGTGATGTCACCTCCGTGCCTTCCATCCGGATTGCTCCTGATCAGTTTGTTCAAGCATTCCTTCTATAAAATCGTTTGTCGTGTCTCCGTTTGAAAACCGATCCGGCATAAGGAGATATATGGCGTCAGAATCGTTAAATCCCTTTCTGCCTGCTGATTCTATTTTCCTTTGTTTAAGCTCAAATGACTGGGTAACTGCAGCCGTCTTGCCTTTTTTAAAAAAAATTTCAAAATTACCCGGAGGAATGTCGGGTTTGATATTGATGTTGATGAAAAGGTAGTTCGGATTTGCTGTTCTTAATACTTCGCTGATTTCAACGCCCGGGAAATTGATTTCCGGCACTGTGGAAGAAATCTCAACACCGTAAACCAATAGTTGAAGTTGGGGATTTGCCATCCCCGTCCACCAGAAAGGAGGTTCAATCCTCTCAATTGTAACAGTTTTAGCATCCAGTACAATTTGAGATAAAAGCAAGACAATAAGAACAAGTCTAAGCCTCATATTTCTTTGTTTGAATTATAATTCTTAAATCAAATATAGTGAAACCAATCAATATTATCAACCTGATAAAATTACAAATACGGAAAAATATTTTTCAGTCATCTCTCTGAAGCAGCCCCATCCGCCTTTTGTTTTTAGGGTAACGGTAGCAATCTTTTTTACTTTATCAACTGCATCGGCAGGGCAAGCTGAAAAGCCGGCTTTCTTCATCACTTCAATATCGATAATATCGTCGCCAAGGTAAGCTATCTCATCCCATTTCAGTTTCAGCTTCTTACGCCACTGATCAACGATTTTTACCTTCTCCTCGATTCCGATATAAACCAATTCAATGCCCAGCATTTTTGCTCTTGTTTCAACAGCGCCTGACGTCAGCGCAGCGGTAATAATCCCCACGTGGTAACCCTTATTCATCAATGATTTAATAGCAAGTCCGTCACGCACATAAAAACTGCGCATCTGTTCACCTGAATCGGTTATATAAATATGGCCATCAGTCAATACCCCATCGACATCGGTTATGATCAGTTTTATTTTGCCAGTTAGATTTTTCATTTGCAATTAAACGATATGTTTTCCAACAGCTTCAGCAATTGGCTTCAATGTTTTAAATAATGCCCTGAACTGATCATGGTTCAGTTGCTGCGATGCATCGGATTTGGCAACCTTTGGATCCGGATGTACTTCAATCAGGAGTCCGTCAACCCCCATTGCCATTCCGGCCCTTGCAAGGTCAGCAACGCCATACGACCATCCAATGGCATGACTCGGATCAACAATAATAGGTAAGTTTGTATATTCTTTTAAATAGGCAACACCGCAAAGATCGAGTGTAAAGCGTGTTTTAGTCTCAAAAGTCCGAATCCCCCTTTCACAAAGGATGACCTGCTCATTCCCGCCTGAAAGCATAAATTCGGCACATTGCACAAATTCCTGCAGTGATGCTCCAAAACCTCTTTTCAGGATCACAGGTTTCTGTGCTTTTGCACATTTACGAAGAATGCCATGGTCATACATCGATTTTGCTCCTATCTGGATGATATCGGCATGCATG
This sequence comes from uncultured Bacteroidales bacterium, assembly GCA_963705185.1. GTDB lineage: Bacteria > Bacteroidota > Bacteroidia > Bacteroidales > JAADJA01 > JAADJA01. The sequence goes on along the minus strand of CAVPJF010000023.1, from coordinate 42,704 downwards.
ATCACATCATCGACCTGTGAGGCATCGCGCACTTCAGTTACGACCTGCAATCCATATTCTTCGCCGATCTTATCTAACAATTCCAGTCCGGCTTTGCCTAATCCCTGGAACGTGTATGGAGAAGTGCGGGGTTTGTAAGCACCTGCCCGAAGGGCAATAATGTCAAGCTCTTTAAGCAAGGCTGCTGATTCCCTGATTTGCTTTTCCGATTCAATGGCGCATGGTCCTGCAATGACGATAGTATTTTTCTGATCACCACCTATATAATGATTGCCGATTTTGATTTTTCTTGTTTCTTTCATGATAACTTCGGCTTGCAAGCTGGATGTCGCTGTCCAAAACGAAATGTTCTAGTAGCACACCGATTTAAGTTCATCGGGAATTGATTTCATCTTTGAGGAAGTAATCAGCACATATTTGTTCTGCTGATTTGTAATAAACAGCTTCGTATTTTACAGCTAGTTCTTCAACTCTTTGCTGTTCAAGGTTCTTATCTATATGGATGATCATTGTAATTTTCTATTGGTAGTTTATAAAATTTATTTCTCACTCCTGATCATGTTGAAGAAAGTAACTCCTCCCACAGGTTCATTCTTTTTATTGATGACCGGGAGAAAGGAGATTATGAAATTCTTGCTTTTGATCAGATTCAGCATGTCGGTAATGGTGGCTTCATCATTGATGCTAAACGGGATGCGGATTCACGATGTCAGCCAGCTTCACTGCATTCAGGTCACTGAGGTTTTTCAACAGCCCTTTCCTTACATCGGCATTGCTTGAAAGTCCGGCAAACTTTCCATCCTTGTCATGATAAAATACAAATCCAAGCTTGTATTTTTCTATGGTAATCAATACCTCTTTCACATCGGTTTTTGTGATGTCGAGAATGGGCAGGTCTTCGGCTTCGATCATGAAATCGCTGATGCGGTAATGTGAATTCACATTGTTCACCCGTAAACCGAGCAAAGCCGAACCGACAGAATAATTATTGGCAATGTAAGAACCGGAAACAACCGAGCTTACACCCATGTTCCTCAAAATGAATGACACTTCGTCGTTGATGCCTCCATCCACATGCAAATCCTTGTCCTGGTATTGATTCCTGAACTTACGGATGCGCCTGAAATTTTCCTTCTGGAACTGTCCGCCGCTTTCACCCGGGATGGTAGTCATGAAAAGGATAAATGAAAAATCATCTTTGTAATCTTCGAAAATGTTACAAGGTGTGGTAGAAATAATGCCTAATCCGTAAGAGGTTATGCCATTTTTAGGCGGTGAGATATGATGTTTCAGGTTTTCGTACTGAAACTGAACGTATTCCACTTTATACTCATTGATGAGATCGTAATACTTTTCAGGTTCAGAAGAAATGATATGCAAATCAATGGGGGTGGTGCTTATTTCGCGTATCCTTTTGATATCGTCGAAGACTTCCGGATCGTCATTGCAATCGATATGGAACATATCAATGTGATGCTGGTCAAGATCGGTGATGATGTCTTCCAGTTTCTGGTTTTTGTAAGAATATATGGATGCCGAAATCTTCATTCAATAATGCTCAGTTGTATTTATTTGTAATCATTACTCTCCTGAACGGAGGAGGCAAAATTAATATTAATCCTGAATTGAAATTTAAAATTGAAATACAATTAATGAGGAGTAGGCTTCAAGACGTATCGCTTGAAGGAGGAACTCCTGTACCTGACTGCATAATTTTTGAAGACAACTTTATAAGACTTGTGACCAAACTACCGGCCTGTTCTTGGTTCTGCCAAACCACTTTTTCGGCTTACTGTTTTCCGAAGGCTTTGGCCTTGGATGGCCTGCATTACGCATGCCCCGTTGTTGCTTTGGAGCTTTCACCGGATTGTGATCCATCAACGGAAAAGGATGATCGTCAATGACAGGAATCTTTTTGGCGATCAGCTTTTCGATGTCGCGCAGGTATTCTTTTTCTTCGGCATCACAAAACGAAAATGCGGTTCCCTTTGCTCCTGCTCTTCCTGTTCTTCCAATACGATGAACATAAGTTTCGGGGATGTTCGGAATTTCGAAATTGATCACATATTCCATATCATCCACATCAATTCCGCGGGCTGCAATGTCGGTTGCCACCAGCACACGTGTGGTTTGCGACTTAAAATTTGCCAATGCCCGCTGCCTTGCATTTTGCGCTTTGTTGCCATGAATGGCCTCGGCTTTCACATTGTGCTTCAGCAGGATTTTCACCACCTTATCGGCGCCATGCTTGGTTCGGGTAAAAACCAGGGCGGTTTTAATGTCCTCATCTTTTAACAGTTCAAGCAGCAGGGCATTCTTATTTCCTTTATCAACAAAGTAAACAGATTGCCTGATGATATCTACCGTCAAGGCATTGGGCGTTACCGAAACTTTAGCCGGATTGTGCACGATGGTGCTTGCCAGCTTAATAATTTCGGGCAGCATGGTAGCCGAAAAGAAAAGCGACTGCCTTTTTTTCGGAAGCGCAGCGATGATCCTTTTTACATCATGGATAAAACCCATGTCGAGCATGCGGTCGGCTTCATCCAGGACAAAAATTTCAATATCCCTCAAAGTCAGGTGTCCCTGGTTCATCAGGTCGAGCAGACGGCCCGGAGTAGCGATGAGAATATCCACACCATTGCCGAAGAGCAGTTGTCTGCGGAGCTTTGGGTAACACCGCCAAAAATTACCGTACTGGTTAATCCTGTATGACGTCCATAGGCTTTAAAGCTTTCGTCTATCTGAATGGCCAGCTCACGGGTTGGTGTAACGATCAGGCTCCTCAGTTTACGTTTTTTGTCGTTCGTTTTTGTTGCGCGCAACAATTGAAGGATGGGAACTGCAAATGCAGCCGTTTTCCCGGTGCCGGTTTGTGCGCAGCCCAGCAGGTCGGTGCCTTGCAGAACGATGGGGATGGCTTGCGCCTGGATGGGAGTAGGGGAGGTGTAGCCTTCTTCCTGAAGGGCTTTTAATATAGGTTCAATAATGTTTAATGATTGAAATTGCATAGATTGTTTTTAAGTGTTGAGATGTTGAATTTATTTATTTGTCAAGTTTGACCCACTGTCTTTTTGCCTTACGAAAGGTTAGGATGTTACGAATAGCAACCCTTTGAGGAGAGCATTCCCCGAACTTGATGCGGGGTTATTTAATAGATATTTTTTGTCAGGTATAAAAGAACGAGGGTTATTGAGGCTTGTGAATCCAAACTTGACTGTGGCGGCAAAGGTAATATAATTCCTGACTTGAATTTAAAAGAAATTACACTATCCATTTGGTGAATATTTTTTTCCAGAAGAGTTTAACAAAATTGTCAAAGGGCAAAAATTATTGATTTTGCCCTTTGACAATTTTGAATAATATATTCATTACTGCGGCACATTTGTTCCCTTGCCATTGTTAGGTAGCCAGAAACTGTCTTTGTCGGGGTTGTTCAACTGACGGTTGAAGTTCAGATCAGCAGGAAAATATCCAGTTTTACCAGTATTACTTTTCCAGGCAGGAACAAGATCGGTTGTATTGATGGTACCGTCCCCGTTCATGTCGCCACACCACATACCAAAATACCCGTCTGTCAGCTCTTTTTGCGCATTGGTCCCATAAGCTTTGGCTGATGAGGTGCTGAAATCGTAGGTATAATTTTCACCTGTTAGGGTAACCGGATTCGCTGATAAAACAGCAAGGTGGTTGCGGTGATGGATAACCACAAAAAGACCATTCGAAACCGAATTGGTAAAGAACAAGGGTGATACTCCATCGGGGGCGACGATATTGCCATTGGCTAGAAGCAGACCGGCCTTTCGTGCAATTCTTGTGGCCAATGTAGCATTGGCTGCTGAGGTGGCATCCCTCAGTTCCACAAGCACCCAGTCCACCACGTTGGCCGGCATGGCAGCTACCGATTCCGTTCCGGAATAAGTCCATGGCGCTGTATTGTATGGCTGAGATAAGGGGAGTATTGTATTGATCCCGGTGCCCATAGAAGTCGTGTTAAAAGGTCCTTCAAGCATTGCTTTAACGCTCACATTCATACCATTACTGATGATCATGGTGCAGGGAATCAACCTGTGCCTTCATCAGGATCGTTGCTTGTAATTATTATATTATCCTGGTAAGTCCCTACTGGATAAGTTCCGGCTTCAAAACTAACATTGATATTCTGGTTAGCTACCTGATGGCAACAGAGCCTGTAACTGCTATTTCCACCATTAATTTTTAGCCAGTGTGGGAACTGGATGCAATGTATAATTAATAACAAGGTAAGGTTTGTTGGAAGAATTACAACCATTAAATCTGATATTATATGGTACCTGTGTATGGCGTTCCACAACACCCATTGCAAACCATCCCTGAGTTAAGAGCGGCGCTCAGATCTGTATTTACATTTCCTCCGAGCATGAATGAATATCCACCGGCTGAGTAAATGATGTGGTTTCATTTCGGAATAAATAATAACCGGAATTAGCTTCCGCATTAATGTCAGCATAAAGAACTGAAGCATTCGCTGTAACAGGATCCAATGTAACAGGTGTGATGCTCCAGTAAGGTATATAAATTGTCATAAATATATCCATTAAACTCTACCGAATTATGGTTGATCCGACAGGGATGCTGCTAACATCGAACTTCATCCATCCTGCTTCAGAGGGCGAAACAGCCTTGATGGCACTTGCCTGTGTTTTGGTCGTGGATGTGCAACTGACCTGTCCAGTAATTTATGGCCTGCGGATAAACGGTTGCCTGGTCAGCGCTAAAGTATGGATAATCCACAACGGCATTGAAATTAAGTGGTATATTACCAGTATTTGCAATATTCAGAACATCATTGGCCGTTGCCTGCCGGGAAGATTGTTTTTAGAAAATGAAGTTGGGTTAAGTGTAATTTCCGGAGCAATTATAGTTGAAGGCGGGAAAATAATATAATCAACCCACACGCAATCTGATCCTGACGACACGGAACCATCCTTATCATAAGTCCATGTGAAGGTATGAGCGCCTGTGGTTACCTGGTAGCTTACCTGCCCCCAGTCAGCGGTACCTGACCACTGACCCTGCTGCACGCCATCTATATAGAACCTGAGGTAATCATAATTCGACTCGGTTGATATTTTGCGGTAAAAGGAAACCGGACCTGCCGTGTTTACTTGCATCGTAACACCTATGGATGAGGCCTGGTTGTCTTCAATTGCTCCTGAAATGGCTGTATAATTCCCCTCGTATTGTCCGGCATTAACAACAGCCCAGTTTGCATTGCCGCTGAATGTCCATGGGAAGCGGGTAAAATTTCCAAGTTCCCAGTCTTCGAGGATAAGTCCGACCGGAACAAAATGAGTTTGGCTAAACCCATAACCTCCGGCATTTACATTCATGACCAGGTCCACGGATGTCCCGATAGGGGTGGAAGGTGAACATGTGATGCTAAATATTGCATTGGCCGAAGATCCTGCCGCAATTTGTCCAGGATTCGAGGATCCGGTGTTAATGGTTATATAAGGTGATGTAGTCGTTAAAACAACAGAAGTAACAGGTGAGACACTGTGCCCGGTATTTTGGATTGGAACTGTGATGGTAGCTGTTTCTCCCGGGTCGAGCCGCCCATTGTTATTTCCTGAAGGATCGGAAATGACAAGGAGACCCATTCCAAGAACAGGAGCATAGCCCGGAACCGTGAAATTACTATTCCAGGTATCGGTGCCACTTGAGGCCGATACATTGATTATCACACTGTGAAGGTCAGGTAAGTTATTGGCTACATTGAAAGCAAAGGCATTTGCACCATTGATTGCCTGGCCGGCTGCAATGTTTCCATAGTTGTGTGTGTTGTCGGTGATAGTAATATAGGGATCAGCACTTGATAAGGTAACAATAACATTGTTAGCTGGTTGTGTTCCTACATTTTTTACTACCAGCGACAAGAGAATCGATTCGCTGTAATCCATCAGTCCATTGCCGTTACCTCCTGCCACATCGTTCAATGTATAGGTTTCCCTGATCACATAAGGACCATTCGCTGGAATTACCTGAAGAATACCGATGAAAGGAATAACATTTCCACCCCGAACAGTAACAGTTAAATCTTCCAGAACTTCGGAAAATATATCAAGGTAAGCCTTGCCAGTGGCATCGGTTTTGCCTGTGGCAAAAATATTGGTTCCGGTAACGCAAACGGTTGCATTGGCTACAGGAAGTCCTGTTGATGTATGTGTGACGGTAAACTCCACCAGATTGCTGCCAAATGGAATGGTCGGTGTATAATTTACCGTAACCGCTTTAGGAACATCCTTCCAGATTTGCATAGAAGGATCGCCTAAAACACAATAAATTTTATAATGATAACTGACATAAGAATCGCCACCACCGAATATGCTGTACATATAGAGCTTACCCCTGAGCAAAGCCTGATCTGGAGTTTCAAGTCCTTCCTGGAACATGCCTTTGTATATACCCCGGTCAATATTGTTATTATAAGCTGTATGAGTGTTTCCAGCCGGACCGACAAAAGCCGCAGCGCCTCTCGGACTGCCTAAACTTCCCAGTTCGAGCCAGGTTTCGCCAAAACTTTCGCCGGAGGCAAACATAGCCACACCGCATCCGATACTGGTAACAAATGTGAATTTTTCTCCGTTTGCCAAGCCTGAGACTTCCGTATTGGTCATTGGTGTACAGGTAGCCCACCAACCTGTTGTCCAGCCTTCACCCCTGTAGTTTAAATAACTTCTTCCTTCATTGATGGCGGCCACAACATCTGCATTGCTATAGGTACATCCGGGATCACTCATCATGGTATCCACCGAAGTAAAACCGCCATCATTGCGCATATAGGCAGCAGCTTCCCGTTTTGTTTGTATTTGCGATGGATATTGATCATTCGAGCAGCAGATTCCCTTTTTAAACCAGGCCGTACTTGTTGTATAAGGCGTTTTTTCGTACTTGATAAACTTGTTGATCATGACCTGTAGTCCATAATCGCTACTGTTGGTAAACCTGCCGAGCATCAATTCCGGAAAATAATCACTCCCATCGATCTCAACAAAATAGCTTTCGGAGACATATCCGTTTGCTGTTGTTGTTGGTAAAATGCCATTATCGCCAACAAGCAATACATAAGTTGGAGGAACTGCCCAATTATGATAAGCATCTGCTATATGATTCTTGATAATAGCCGGATCGGTAGCATTCGCTCCTATATCGCTGAATTTTGTAATATGAATATCAATACCACTTTGGCGCTTCCAGGTAGCATAGGTTTGAAAACTGGTAACAAATTCATCAGGCATAATGCATAGCATCAGCTCATGACCTTTTTCTTTTCCTCCGTATAATTTGTTTAATACGCTTTCGTAATTAAAAATCGAGCTCTTATACAATTGTCCGAAGGATGGGGCAATGGGTTTTATAGCAGTAGTTTTTGGATTTACTACTTCACCCTGGCCATAATTAATGCGAACAGTGATAGATGAAGTGACCTGCAATTCCTTTTTTGATGCATTATATTGTAAAGGAAAAACAGATACCCGGGCAATCCGGAAATCCCTGAAAACAGATGGCTGATCAATTTGAACAAATTCACCTGGAAAACTACTCAATGAATTGTAGGCAGCTAAGTTTTCAGTATACGGCGTTTCAGGTGATCCTTCGAACCAGCTTTCCCGTGCTGGTGCTAAATGGATGTTGCTGAATGATACCATATCTCCGGTTTCCAATACTTCGATTGAAACACCAGCCTGGTCAGGAATAGCCAATACTTTTGCAATATAAGGCAATTCAGGATAACCAGGACTATTAGTAAACGATTCCGACAGCAAATCTATCTTTTGGTAATGCTTTCCTTCGGAAACGAAATTTTTTCGTTCGAATCCTGAAATTTCAATTTTTAGGACAGTGCTGTTGTTGTCATCACTGATTAAAGTAACATTCGGTGGTGTTGGTGTTGCACTTTGTTTATTCAAAGGAATCCATTCAGCTTTCATCGTGAATGGGACAACTAGGGTAAAAATCAATGGTAGTAAAAATCTTTTCTGCATGGTGATTAATTTAAACTGTTAAACCTGAAAATGATAAATATTCTAAAAAAAATAAAAAGTAACTTTCTGCCTCAGTTCATTTTGATAGCTCTAATAATAAATAAGCAACCCACATTGAACTGATTCAATGCTTTAATTATATTTTCATTAGTGTATTTAGACCAACCTGAACCAAAAATAATTAATAACTCATTGTAGTTGTAAACTTTGAGCTATTAGACCATATATGAATTATTGTAAAATAATCTTAATTGTGTTTTCCCTATCTTCAATTCTTAGTTTTATGAAATAAATACCTTTCACCAGATCGCTTAAATCTATATTCACTATGTTTCCGGTTATCTCTACCGATGTCTGCCGGAACACAACACTATTAAGCGTGTTAACTATAGTAACTTCAATGGTACCAATGCTCTGATCAAAATCAACTGTAATCATTCCTGTTGTTGGATTGGGATAAATCTTTATTCCTGATAAATCCGACAAATCATTTATGCCTGTACAAGGATCAACCAGAATCGTTTCTGTATCGAAATTTTCACAATTGTTTGGATCGGAGTAGGTATAAGTAATTATATGTGTTCCAACACCAGCCGATGAAGGATTAAACCAGCCATTTACTACACCTGGTCCGGAATATTCACCACCTGCAGGCATTCCTCCGGTAAGCTCAAATTCAGGCCAGTCAAGGCAAACCCAATCAAAAGGCTCAAGGGTGACTTCAGGTAAATAACGTGTAATATTAACAGGATTTGAATAAGCACCGGTTCCGCAAATATTTTCACCTGCAACTTTAAGGGTTGCTTCACCTAAAAAGCCGCTGGTCCAAATAACGGTTATCGTCAGGCCTGTCCCTGATACATTTCCAGCGCCAGAAGGCTCCAGTACCCAATCATAAGAAGTGATGCCCGTTAAACCCGTCGTGCTGTAAGTGGTATTTCCACCACTGGCACACACAGTTGTTGGGCCGATAGGAGCAGGCGCTGTTCCGGGTAAAGCGGATACAGTAATATAGTTTTCAAGAACCATTGTATTGGTTACAGAACCATCTGAAACTGTTAACGAAACATCATAACTACCAGAAATTAAATACTCAACTACCGGATTTTGCAATGATGATGTTCCCGGAGTACCTCCCTCAAATATCCAATCCCAGCTGATCGCACTTGCAGGCGATTGATCATAAAAACTTACAGATTCACCTTCGCAAATATTGGTTTCGCTTGCAATAAAGGATGCCTGAAATGCTGCTGCAGGCAAAACGATAAAATCAATCCAGCCACAGTCGCTGCCATTAACAAGGCTGCCATCCTTACTGTATGTCCATTTAAAGGTATGCATTCCGGGTGTCACAGCATAAGCTGCCTTTGCCCAGTCTAATTCTCCCGACCACGAAGATTTTTGTTCGTTATCTATATAAAATCTAAGGAAATCATAATTCGACTCCGATGATACATCATACCAGAAAGAAATACTATCTGCTGCAAATACTTCATACTGGAGGCTTAAATAGTTGCTTTGGTTGTTACCTATGGCTCCCGATTTTATGCAATAGCTTCCTTCATAGGGGTTATTGGTGGTAACTGCCCAGTTGGAAGAACCACCTGTTGTCCATTCAAACTGGTTCATATCACCGGTTTCCCAATCTTCTAATATGAGGCCAATGGTCTTAGCAAAGCTTTCCTGAAGATAATACCCGCCTGATGTTACATTATACATAAAGCTGACGGATGTCCCGATGGGTGCATTTGCCGCTACTGTTGCACTGAATATTGCCTCTTCCATCAGGCCGGCTCCGAGATCATTGAAATTATAAGTTGAACTATTTAAGGTAATAAAACCATTTGAACAACTCAACGTCCGGCTGCACTGGTGGCTTGATAAGATCCATTGTTGTATGTTGGGATGACTATATCAACTGTTTCCCCCGGATCAAGTCGTCCATTGCCATTTCCCTGTGAGTCATCAATCTGCATATTTCCAAACTCAATCAATCGGTCCGTGACCCACTACAGTAAAAAAGGATGTCCAGGTTTCTGTTCCATCAGTAGCTGTCATTTCAAATATGACGTTTTGCAAATCAGGGATGTTATTGGCGACTTCCCATCCAAAGCCATCGGGAACAACAGCGGTAGCACCTGCCAGTATTGTTCCGTACGATTCAGTATTATCTGTCACTGTTACATATTCATCTGATGTTTCAATGGTTACCATAACATTGGTGGCGATCCCGCTGCCCACATTTTTTATTGTTAAGGACGCCAAAATGGTTTCTGATGTTTCCATGATGCCGTTTCCATTTCCTCCTGTAACATCATTCAGCGTATATGAATCCCTGATCACATAAGGTCCACCAGGCTGAACCACATACAGAATTCCCTGGGAAGGAATAACATTTCCGCCGCGGACCGTAACTTTTAATGTTTCGGGAACAATTGAATTGATATCAACATACGCTTTACCGGTTTCATCTGTATAGCCGGTCGAGAAAATAGTATTTCCTGTAACGCATACCACTGCATTGGCAACAGGCTGGCCAGTGGAAGTATGGGTAACGGTAAATTCAACCGTGTTATTTCCAAAAGGAATGGATGAAGGATAATTCACTGTAACAGCCTTTGGAACATCCTTCCATATATGGATGCTTGGATCGCCCAGAATACAAAATATTTTATAATGATAGCTAACATATGGATCACTACCGCCAAAAACGTTGTACATTTCTAATTTACCGCGAAGCAGTGCCTGACCGGGAGTTTCCATTCCTTCCTGGAACATACCTTTATAAATACCCCTGTCTATATTATTATTATATGCTGTATGGGTATTCCCTGTTGGTCCGATAAAAGCTGCTGCACCTTTCGGACTTGAAAGAGTTCCCATCTCCATCCATCCTTCTCCAAAACAATCTCCGCTTGCGAACATGGCAACACCGCAACCAATGCTGGTAACAAAGGTAAATTTTTGCCCATTGTTTATGCTTGTAAGATCTGAGATTGTTAATGGTGTACATGTAGCCCACCAGCCTGATGCCCAGCCTTCACCACGATAATTTAAAAAACTTCTTCCGTTATTAATGGCATTCACAACATCAGTTACGTTATAGGTGCATCCGGGATCGCTCATCATGGTATCAACCGAGGTAAAGCCACCGTCCTGAAGCATGCGCTTGGCTGCAAACCGTTTGGTTTCTATTTGGGAGGCATATGCATTGTTCGAGCAGCAGATGCCTTTTTTAAACCAGTCAGTACTGGCCGTAAAGGGTGTTTTTTCGTATATCAAAAATTTATTGATCATCACCTGCATACCCATAATCACTCTGGTTGGTAAGCCGGCCGAGGAACAATTCCGGGAAAAAATCGTTGCCGTCAATTTCAACGAAGAAATTTTCGGATACATAACCGTTTGCTGTTGTGGTGGGAAATACGCCAGCATCACCGACAAGCAAAACATATGTTGGAGGAACCGCCCAATTATGGTAAGCATCGGCAATATGGTTTTTGATGATATCAGGATTAGAGGCGTTTGCTCCAATGTCGCTGAATTTGGTAATATGAATATCAATTCCGCTCTGTCTTTTCCAATCTGCATATATCTGGAAACTTGCAATAAATTCATCAGGCATAATACACAGCATCAACTCATGACCTTCATCTTTTCCTCCATATGATGTGTTCAAAACACTCTGGTAATTGAAAATGAAACTTCGGTACAGTTCTCCAAAAGATGGTGCAATGGGTTTTTTAGCAGTGGTTTTAGGATTTATCACTTCACCGGGACCATAATTAATACGAACAGTGATGGACGAAACTACCTGTAGTTCCTTTTTTGCAGGAATATAGCGTAACGGAAAAACAGAAACGCGTGCAATTCGAAAATCCCGAAAAACTGATGGCGGATCCATTTGAACAAATTCACCGGGATAGGCATTCATGGAATTATATGCATCAGCATTTTCAGTATATGAAGTCTCCGGCGACCCTTCGAGCCAGCTTGCCCTTGCTGGCTGAAGATATATGTTGTTAAAATTTTGGATTTCTCCTGTTTCCAATACTTCTACTGAAACACCTGCCTGGTCTGGAATAGCCAGTACTTTAGCAATATATGGCAAATCAGGAAATCCAGGAATTGTTGTAAACGATTCTGACAATAAGTCTATTTTTTGATATTGATTATCACCTGAAATGAAATCCTTAAGTTCGAAACCTGAAATTTCAATTTTAAGAACAGTGCCGGTGTAGTCATCGCTGATCAGGGTTACCTTAGGAGGTGCGGCTGATGTGTTTTGTTTATGTAAGGGAATCCATTCAGCCCTCAATAGGAAGGGACTAAATATTACGATAATCAGCGGAAGTAGTTTATTTTTTTTCATAAAATTTTGATAAAGAAATAATCCTGAATCTGAATTATTGAATAATAACTTTCATCGTTTTTTCCATCTTATCTGCTTTCAGCTTGATGTAATAAATACCTTTTGCCTGACTGCTTAAATCTATGTTCAACCTTTCTCTGTTATCGTTTCTTTTGATCTGGTATATACCATCTTATTTAAAGTATTCACTACTAAAACTTCAATTGCGCCTGGGTTCTGATCAAAATCAACTGTAATCATTCCTGTTGTTGGATTGGGATAAATCTTTATTCCCGACAGATCCGCCATTTCATTTATGCCTGTGCAAGGATCAACCAAAATCGTTTCTGTATCAAAATTTTCACAATTATTTGGATCGGAATAGGTATAAGTAATTGTATGTGTTCCAACACCTGCCGATGCAGGATTAAACCAGCCATTTACAACACCCGGGCCGGAATATTCACCACCTGCAGGCATTCCTCCGGTAAGCTCAAATGCAGGCCATTCAACACAAACCCAATCAAAAGGCTCAAGGGTGACTTCAGGTAAATAACGTGTAATATTGATAGGATTTGAATAAGCACCGGTTCCGCAAATATTTTCACCTGCAACTTTAAGGGTTGCTTCACCTAAAAATCCGCTTGTCCAAATAACGGTTGCAGTTAAACCTGTACCTGATACATTTCCGGCAGCCAGATGGCTCCAGTACCCAATCATAAGAAGTGATGCCCGTTAAACCCGCCGTGCTGTAAGTAGTATTTCCACCACTGGCACACACAGTTGTCGGTCCTGTAGGAGCAGGAGCTGTTCCGGGTAATAGCGGATACAGTAATATAGTTTTCAAGAACCATTGTATTGGTTACAGAACCATTTGAAACTGTTAAGGAAACATCATAGATACCAGAAGTTAAATATTCAATTACCGGATTTTGCAATGTATGATGTTCCAGGTGTACCTCCTTCAAATATCCAATCCCAGCTGATCGCACTTGCAGGCGATTGATCATAAAAACTTACAGATTCACCTTCGCAGATATTGGTTTCGTTTGCGCTAAAGGAAGCCTGAAATACAGCTGCAGGCAGAAGAATATAATCAACCCAGCCGCAGTCGCTGCCACCTATCGCACCATAATCCTTACTATAAGTCCATTTAAAAGTGTGAATCCCGGCGGTTACCGCAAAAGCCGCACGTGCCCATCCTACTTCTCCCGACCATGATGATTTTTCTATCATTATCTATATAAAATTTCAGATAAATCATATCCTGATTCCGATGATACTTTATACCAGAACGAAATACTGTCTGCTCCGATTATTTCATACTGTAGGCTTAAATAGTTGCTCTGGTTGTTACCAATGGCTCCCGATTTTATGCAATAACTTCCTTCATATGGATTATTGGTGGTAACTGCCCAGTTGGATGAACCCCCAGTGATCCAGTCAAACTGGCTCATATCGCCCGTCTCCCAGTCTTCTACTATCAGGCCAATGGTGGCTGCGAAACTTTCCTGAAGGTAATAACCCCCTGAAGTTACATCATACAAAAAGCTCACAGGTGTCCCGATGGGTGCATTTGCTGCTACAGTTACACTGAATATTGCTTCTTCCATCAAGCCTGCTCCTATCACACTGAAATCATAAGTGGTGTTATTCAGGGTAATAAATCCGCTTGAACAATTCAATGATCCGACTGTTCCAACGGCCTGATATGTGCCATTGTTATAAGTTGGAATGATCAAATTCACTGTTTCTCCCGGATCGAGGCGGCCATTGCCATTTCCCTGTGCATCATCGATCATCATTGCACCAAACTCAATCATCGGTCCGTGGCCTTCAACACTGAAGAAGGATGTCCAGGTTCCGGTTCCATCAGTCGCATGTCATTTCAAATATGACGTTGTGCAAATCAGGGATGTTATTGGCAACTTCCCATTCAAAACCATCTGGAATAACTGCTGTAGCTCCAGGCAATATTGTTCCGTAGGATTCAGTATTATCAGTCACAGTAACATATTCATCGGCTGTTTGCAATGGTAACTAAAACATTAGTAGCTATCCCAATACCCACATTTTTGACTGTTAAGGCAGCCAGTATTGTTTCTGAAGTTTCCATGATGCCATTTCCATTTCCACCTGCAATATCATTAAGAGAATAGGAATCCTTGATTACATAAGGACCGGTGGGCTGAAGTACACTCATTGTACCCTGGAAAGGAATTACATTTCCACCCCGAACTGTGACGGTTAAAGTTTCCGGGCTTCTGCGGTAATATCAAGATATGCCTTACCGGTTTCATCCGTATAGCCGGTGATGAAAATAGTATTTCCGGTTACACAGACCATCGCATTGGCAACCGGCTGACCTGTGGCGGTATAAATTAACTGTAAATTCAACCAGGTTATTGCCACAAGGAATGGAAGCGGGGTAATTTACTGTAACTGCAAGAGGTACATCCTTCCAGATATGGATGCTGGGATCTCCAAGAACACAATATATTTTATAATGATATCTAACATAATGGATCACTATCGCCAAAAACGTTGTACATTTCTAATTTACCGCGAAGCAGCGCCTGACCGGGAGTTTCCATTCCTTCCTGGAACATGCCTTTATAAATACCCCTATCAATATTGTTATTGTATGCTGTATGGGTATTTGAAGTGGGGCCGATAAATGCAGGAGCGCCTTTCGGGCTGGTAAGTGAACCAACCTCCACCCATTCTTCTCCAAAGCAATTACCACCCGATGCATCGAACCCGGCAACACCACATCCGATACTTGTGACAAAAGTGAATTTTTCACCATTGTGTTACACTGTTAGTGACATCGTCTGGAGAAAAATAGTAACAATTCGCCGACCATCCTGAGTACCAGCCTTCGCCACGATAGTTTAAATAACTTCGACCGTCATTAATAGCATTAATAATATCGTAAATATCATATGTGCACCATTGATCACTCATCATGGTATCAACGGAGGTAAAACCACCATCCTGAAGCATGATGTTGGCCGCAAACCGCTTTGTTTCCACCTGGGACGCATAAGCATTATTTGAACAGCAGATTCCTTTCTTGAACCAGGCAGTATTAGCGGTATACGGGGTTTTTTCGTACTTAATAAATTTATTGATCATCACCTGCATACGATAATCACCCTGGTTGGTAAAACGTCCGATCATCAATTCAGGAAAATAATCATTTCCATCTATCTCGACAAAAAAGTCCTCATTTGGAAATGTCCATCCGTCCAGCGTTACTAATTTTTTTGGAAAAACACCGTCATCACCGACGATTAAAACGTAAGTAGGAGGTACGTCCCAGTTATGGTAAGCATCTGCTATATGGGTTTTGATGATATCAGGATTCGTTCCGTTGGCTCCAATGTCACTGAATTTGGTGACATGAATGTCAATTCCGCTTTGCCTTTTCCAATCGGCATATATCTGAAAACTTGCTATAAATTCATCGGGCATAATGCATAGCATTAATTCATGACCTTCTTCTTTTCCGCCATAAAATTTATTTAATACGCTCTGGTAATTGAAAATGAAATTTTGATAAAGTTCCGCAAAAGAAGGCGCATATTGGTTTTTTAGCGCTGGTTTTTGGATTTATAACTTCACCGGAACCATAATTAATACGAACAGTAATGGACGAAACTACCTGCAGTTCTTTTTTTGCAGGAATATAGCGTAACGGAAAAACAGATACACGTGCTATACGAAAATCCCGAAAAATTGAGGGTGGATCCAATTGAACAAATTCACCGGGAAAGGCACCCATGGAATTATAGGCGTCAGTATTTTCGGTGTATGGCGTCTCAGTCGACCCTTCAAGCCAGCTTGCCCGTGCTGGTGGAAGATATATGTTGTCGAAAGTTTGAATCTCTCCTGTTTCTATCACTTCAATTGAAACACCTGCCTGGTCAGGAATAGCCAGCACTTTGGCTATATAAGGCAATTCAGGATATCCGGGCTTTGCTGTATATGATTCCGACATCAAATCGACCTTTTGATAGTTTTTTTCTCCAGTTGAAAAATCCCTTATTTCAAATCCGGAAATATCAATTTTTAATAACTGTGCTGTTTTCGTTGTCACTGATAAGGGTTACATTCGGTAGTGATGGGGATGTATTCTGTTTGTTCAATGGAATCCATTCCGCTTTAATCAGGATTGGAAAAATCAACAATAAGATCAATGTTAGCGGGTAATTTTTTTGCATGATAAATTAATTAAATTTTAATACTACTGATCAATTTTTTACTAATTATTTACTGAAGAATAATTTTTATTGTTTTTTCGGTCTGTTCGTTTTTTAATTTGATGAAGTAAATTCCTTTTACAAGAAAGCTTAAATCCATGTAAAATTTGTTTCCTGAGTTTGTTTCGAGGGACCCGGTATAAACAAGCTCATTGAGAGTGTTTACCACTGAAAGCTCTATAGTTCCATAGTCCTGATCAAAACTTATGTTAATCCTGCCGGTGGTTGGATTGGGATAAATTTTTATACCTGACTGGCCGGTAATATCATTTACCCCGGTGCAAGGATCCACCAGGATTGTTTCATCGGCAAAATTTTCACAATTATTAAGATCGGTATAGGTATAGGTAATTGTATGTGTTCCTATTCCTGCAACAGATGGATTAAACCAGCCGTTATCCACACCCGGTCCTGAGTATTCTCCTCCTTCGGGCCAACCGCCAGTAAGTTCAAAGGCCGGCCAGTCTAAACAAACCCAATCCAATGGTTCGAAGGAAACCTCGGGCAGATAACGTGTAGTTGTGATGGGTTCTGAATAAATACCCGTGCCACATACATTTTCTCCTGCAACTTTTACATTGGCATCACCCAGGAAACCTGAAGTCCAGACAACAAAAGCAGTTAAACCTGAATTAGTGATATTCCCGGCAGAAGCAGGTTCAATCTCCCATTGGTAAGTGGTGATCCCGGGAAGGCTGGTTGCGGTATAAGTTGAAACATTTTCGGAGGCACAAACACTTGATGGGCCTGTTGGAGCGGGTGGAATACCGGGAAGGGTATAAACTGTAATATAATCATTAAGCAATAAGGTGCTGTTTTCAACGCCATCTGAAACTGTTAGCAGTACATCAAAAGTTCCTGGTGTATTGTATACAATTGAAGGATTTTGTTGGGTTGAAGAAGAAGGAGTACCTCCTTCAAACAGCCAGGTCCAGGTAATTGGATTACCTGATGACTGGTCAACAAAATTCACAGTACCCGTTACACATACTTCGGTTGTATTGGAGAAAAAGGAAGCCTGTAACGAAACTGACACTCCAAAAAATTCAAGATAAGCCGCCATTAATTCCTCCTTAGTAGAAGGAGAAGCTCCGTCCACCAATCCTCCAAACTCATGCGATGCGCCAATTGTTTTATAATCGCCATCATTATAGGCTACACCTGTACCGTACAAAGGTGACTGATTATCAAAAATTTTAAAAGCGGGAGCAATGGGTTCTATATGGTCCATCCAGCTGTTGTCGCCGTTATAGTTAAATGACATACCTTCCGTAAATGTTCCGGGTTGTCCCACAACTATACTCATATCAGCTGACCCATCACTTACACCATTGATATTAAACATTTGATGGACTGCTGTCTGCTGATCATAAGCCCAGGTGTCAGCACCTTCCATGTAAAGTGATCCTCCGTAATTCAGGTAATCAGCAAGAATCTGACCTTCAGAACTGGTTAAAGAGTGGTTTTGGGAAAAGACTCCAAGGCATAGAAAAATTGTGGAATATAAATTCAGGTCGGGAGGGAAAGAGGTAAGTGTTTCAAAAGCGATATCCATTGTGTTTAAAGCTTCTTCCATATCCGGCGCTGAATTGCTGTTACCATCCAGGTCCAGAATCAGCACGGGTATCTGGCCAATAATGACTTCCAGTTCTCCTGTACCGGTAATGCCCAAATCTGCATTTAGTGTTAAGGTGAGGTCTGCAAGGTGTCCGGCAGGTGTGTTTTCAGCAGCGCTCATGTAGTAAACTGCATATGCTTCTGACCCGCCAGTTATATTTCCGAGGCTAACCTGTGAAGTATTTAATGTAACAAAGGGATCTGCTTCGGTTAATACTCCCAGAACATTATAAGCAACTGATGAACCTGAATTTTTAATGGTAATTATCAATTCCACCGTCTCGCCCGGATCCAATTTTCCATTGTTATTACCTGTTGGATCAGCAATTTCATAATCCAAATATTCAAGAACCGGGGCATGGGCAGTAATAGTAATGTAACTTACCCAGGTATCCGAACCGGTGGTGGCGGTAACCTCAAACGAAGCAATGTGAAGATTCGGAATATTATTGGCCACAGAATACGCAAAACCATCCGAAATTACTAAAGTTGATCC
Source organism: uncultured Bacteroidales bacterium (assembly GCA_963705185.1). Lineage (GTDB taxonomy): Bacteria > Bacteroidota > Bacteroidia > Bacteroidales > JAADJA01 > JAADJA01. The sequence continues at coordinate 23,948 of CAVPJF010000023.1, read as the reverse complement.
GGCGGGTATATTTCCATAATACTCAGAATTATCAGTAATAGTAATATATGCGTCGTTCGTTGAAATTGTAACGTTGACATTTTCAGCCATCTGAACACCGACGTTTTTCATCGTGAGACTTAACAGGTTTGTTTCACCATAATCCATCATGCCATTGTTATTGCCACCAGTTACATCGTTAATGGTGTAGGACTCTTTTACAACATAAGGACCGGAAGGCTGAACTACATATAAAACTCCTTCGGCAGGAATCACACTTCCACCACGGACCCATACTGTCAGTTCTTCCTGAACTTCAGAATCTATTTCGAGGTAAGCTTTTCCAGTTTCATCGGTATAACCAGAGGAGAAAACATCCGCACCTGTAACACATACCTGAGCATTTAGCACAGGCAAACCTGTGGATGCGTAATTTATAGTAAACTCCACAAGGTTATTTCCAAAGGGCACTGACGAGGGGTAATTCATTGTAACAGCCTGGGGAACATCCTTCCATATACGCAAACTCGGATCACCTAAAATGCAATATATTCGATAATGGTAGTCAACATAATAATCATTACCGAATACCATATACATGTTGAGCTTTCCACGCACCAATGCCTGACCCGAGGTTTCCAACCCTTCCTGGAACATGCCAATATAAATACCCTTATCAAGATAGTTATTGTAAGTAGTATGGGTATTTCCGACCGGCCCGATAAAAGCTGCAGCACCCTTTGGTGTTGAGATTGTGCCCATTTCCAGCCATTCTTCCCCAAAACAATTGCCTGACGATTGGAACATCGCAACGCCGCATCCTATACTGGTTACAAAGGTAAATTTTTGCCCATTGCTTATGCTTGGAAGATCGGATAGATTTAACGGCGTACAGCTTGCCCACCAGCCACTGGACCAGCCTTCACCACGGTAATTTAACCAGCTTCGGCCATTATTAATCGCCGCTATGACATCACCTACATCGTAAGTGCAAGGAGAGTCGCTCATCATGGTATCGACTGAAGTAAAGCCACCATCCAGCAGCATGCGTTCGGCGGCAAATCGTTTTGTAAGAACCTGTGAGACATAGGCATTGTTCGAACAGCAGATGCCCTTTTTAAACCAGTCTGTATTTGCCGTCCAGGGGGTTTTCTCATACTTAATAAATTTATTGATCAGTACCTGCAATCCATAGGCACTCTGGTTGGTAAGCCGGCCTATGAATAGCTCCGGAAAATAATCATTCCCTTCTAATTCCACGAAATAATCTTCATTCGGGAATCCATATTCCTGCGTATGAGTTGGAAAAACACCATCGTCACCAACAATTAAAACATAAGTTGGTGTGACATCCCAGTTTTGGTAAGCATCCAGGATGTGGTTTTTGATGATTGCAGGGTTGGAAGCATTGGCGCCGATGTCGCTGAATTTTGTAACATGAATATCAATACCACTCTTCCTTTTCCAGTCAGCATAGGGTTCGAAACTGGCTACAAATTCATCGGGCATAATACAAAGCATCAGTTCATGGCCATCTTCCTTACCGTTGTAAGTTTTGTTTAATACATTTTCGTAATTAAATATAAAACTGCGGTAGAGTGCCCCAAAAGAGGGAGCAATCGGTTTTTTAGGGGTAAATTTGGGATTAACTAATTCACCCGGAGCCATAGTTAATCCGAATGGTGATGGAACTAACAACCTGCAATTCTCTTTTGGAAGGAATATATTGAATGGGGAAAACAGATACCCGCGTGATTCGGAAATCCCGAAAAACAGAAGGCGGATCCAGTTGGACATATTTACCCGGATAGGCATTTATGGAATAGTATGCTTCATCATTTTCGGTATAAGGAGGTTCGGGCGAACCCTCCTGCCAGCTTGGCCGGGCGGGCGGCAAATCAATATTACTAAAGGTTTGCATTTCACCTGTTTCCAGCACTTCGACTGAAACACCAGCCTGGCCGGGAATTGCCAGTACCTTTGAAAGATATGAAACTTCAGGGAATCCGGGATCCATGGTAAAGGATTCGGATAATAAATCAGCCAACTTGTATTGTTTGCCGTTAGCCTCCAGATTCTTCAAATCGAAGCCGGTAATTTCAAATTTGATAACTGTGCTGTTTCCGTCATCACTGATAAGGGTGACAACGGGCAAATCCGGGGATGTTTGCTGCTTGTTCAAAGGAGTCCATTCAGCCCTTGTAAGAACTGCCATGAGCATCATACCCACCAGCAGGAAAATTATTCTTTTTTGAATGGTTGTCATGTTATATTTCAAAACCAGCACAATGCTTGATTATTAATAAAAATTCTTGTATATAAGTTACTTAAGAACAACTTTCATCGTTTTTTCGAGGTTATCTTTTCTGAATTTGATAAAATAAATCCCTTTTACAAGACTGCTTAAGTTAATGTTCAAACTCTGCCCTGTAAAGGATACATTTTGTTGATAATAAACGACTTCATTCAATATGTTTACTGCGGTCACTTCAACAGCGTCGATGTGCTGGTTGAATCTGACCATTATCACACCCTGAGTCGGATTGGGATAAATTGTTATTCCTGAAAGATCAGCAATTTCATATTACTCCTGTGCAAGGATCAACCAATATCGTTTCAGTATCAAAATTTTCACAGCTATTAGGATCCGAATAGGTGTATGTAATAACATGAGTACCCACTCCCGCTGAAGCGGGATTAAACCAACCGTTTTCAACACCCGGTCCGGAATATTCACCACCGGCAGGCATTCCACCGGTAAGCTCAAAAGCCGGCCATCCAACGCAAACCCAATCAAAAGGCTCAAGGGTGACTTCAGGTAAATAACGTGTAATATTGATAGGATTGGAATAAGCGCCGGTTCCGCAATTATTTTCACCTGCAACTTTCAAAGTTGCTTCACCTAAAAATCCATTTGTCCAAATAACGGTCACGGTCAGGCCTGTACCGGATACATTTCCGGCATCAGAAGGCTCAAGCAACCAATCATAAGTTGTAATTCCGGTTAATCCGGTTGTGTTGTATGAAGTATATCCCGAATTCGCACAAACTGTTGTGGGTCCGGTTGGAGCAGGAAGTGTTTCGGGTACAGCAGATACGGTGATATAGTTTTCGAGAACCAGCGTATTGGTTTCAGTACCATTGGAAACTGTTAACGAAACATCATAAATACCAGAAGTTAAATACTCAATTACCGGATTTTGCAATGATGATGTTCCGGGTGTACCTCCTTCAAAAATCCAATCCCAGCTGATCGTATTTACAGGAGACTGGTCATAAAAACTTACGGTTTCACCCTCACAGATATTGGTTTCATTTGAGCTAAATGAGGCCTCATACACTGCAACCGGAAACACTATAAAATCAACCCAGGCACAATCGTTGCCGCTTGTTAAGCTTTCATCTTTGCTGTATGTCCATTTAAATGTGTGTATCCCTGCTGTTACAAAGTATGATGCCCGGGCCCAGCTAACCTCACCTGACCAGGATGATAATTCTACATCGTCAATGTAAAACTTCAGTAAATCATAACCGGTTTCGGACGACACTTTATACCAGAATGATAAGCTGTCTTCTCCCAATACCTCAAATTGCAGGCTTAAGTAATTATTTTGATCATGATCTAATGTCCCTGATTTGATACAATAACTGCCCTGGTATGGATTTTCGGTCGATACAGCCCAGTTGGAATTTCCTCCGGTTGTCCAGTCAAACATGCTCATGTCGCCTGTTTCCCAGTCTTCAACTACCATGCTTATGATGGTTGGATAAATTGCCTGGTTGTAATACCCTCCGGAGGTTGCTTCATATAAAAATTCAACATAAGTACCGGCGGGTGCATTTGCAGAAACAGTTATATTAAACAAACCTTCTTCCATTATCCCCGCTCCAATATCATAGAAATTATAAGTCGAATTATTCAGGGTAATGAATCCGCTCGAACAACTTAATGATCCCATTGCATTAACAGCAATATATGAACCGTTGTTATAGGTTGGAATAATTAAATAAGCTGTTTCCCCCGGATCAAGGCGGCCATTGAAATTTCCGATATAATCATCTATCAGCATAGTACCGAATTCAATCAGCGGCGCATGGCCAACGATACTGAAATCTGATGTCCACGATCGTTGTTCCATCGGTTGCTGTCATCTCAAAAATCACATTATGCAAATCAGGAATGTTATTGGATACTTCCCATGAAAAACCATCCGCCACTACTGCTGTTGTTCCTGCTAATACGGTTCCATAGCTTTCAGTATTATCTGTTATTGTAACGTAAGTATCTGTCGTTGCTATAGTAACCAATACATTTGTAGCATCTTCAACACCAATATTTTCAACTGTTATTGAAGCAAGTATTGATTCTGATGTTTCCATTATGCCGTTGCCATTACCTGATCCATCATTAATTGTAACAGCATTCGGCACAACATAAGGGCCGGTTGCAGGAATGACCATAACATCACCCTCATATCTGTAATAATTTTGCTTTGTTACTGTTACCAGTACATGGTCGGGTGGAGTTTGTACGGGAATATTAATTGTTACAGGCGTTCCTGTTCCGGTGGCCGTTCCGATCAATTCTCCATTTACACTTAAGGCAATTAATGCATCATTATCGGCTGTAACTTCGAAAGTAGTTTCCCCCATGTACATGTAAGAATTATGAGCTACGGTCAAAACCTGAGGCACTTCCGAATAGACAGTTGTAAACGCATCGCCATGATGATGGAAAAGATGGTAAGTTGCTTCTTTATTCTCTGGATTAGATGGCCAGTTCGACTGCTGAAGAAAATATTTACCTGCGGCACAAGCAAATGCTGGTAATACGCCTCTCGGCTCAGGGGTGGAACCATATTCGGGCATGAAGTCAGTCCACATATTATCATACGCTCCCCAAACATAAACATCACTTACAAAAGAATAGGTAATTTCAGAAGCCGCATTGATACCAAAGCATCCTGAGTTTTCGTCCTTGTGCGTATACCGGTGAAACTTTTCAGCGAAAACTTCGGTGCCATAGTTAAATTTTCCGGTAAGGGAGTTCACCGACCACACAAAAGTCAGGTCGGTATTTATCAAACTGTTGATATTTATATTGGTGTATTCAGGCTCACTCCAGCCTTCTTCAAACCCATGATCGCGGTGCTGAACCATAAATGCTCCGTTATTGATAGCCGTATTGATCGTACTTGCTGTTCCTCCGCTCCATCCGCCAAGTTCAGAAGGCAGTGCCGGAATATAACCCAATCCATTTGGTCCAAAGTAATCAACTATTGTTTGCGTATTAGCAGCTGTTGACCATTCTGAACCGGGAGTGCCACTATAAATTTCATTAATGCGGACCGGTTCTTTTCCTTGCACTGAAAGCCAGTAGCCTCCGATCACTTCCGAACATATCTGGAACCAGCTTTCTGTTTCCCATCCCACTGAGGTTATCGGGTGGGAATAAAAATTCGGATCGGTTGGTGGAGTTCTTTCATAGTTCAGAAATTTAGTCACCATCACCTGCAACTGAATTTCATCCTGGGCAGTAATCCTCGCAAATACTATATCCGGCAGGTCGTTGTTATTAACATCTGCATAAATATTATCCGAAACACAATAACTGTCCCATAAGGGTGAGATAATGCTGTTGGATGCATTGGTTCCGTAATCTCCAAGCAAAAGGCATGCTGCCGGCACTATGTCCCAGGTGTTATATGCATTGTCGATGTAATTTTCAATTAAGGTGGCCGTGTTTCCTCCGACCTCGCCCAAAGTGACAACATTAGTGAAGATTCCCTGCGTGGACCTGAACTTTCTTATTGAGTCAGCCCATTGCTGGAATTCAGTCGCATTGGGTGTTATGATCAGGTATTCACAGCCTGTTTCATCTGTTGACTGGAAGGATTTATTATAATCCATTTTGGGTAATGATTCATAGTTAAGCAACATATCAGACAGCATCGGATCCCACCAGCGGCTTCTTAGCCTGTCATTACCAAAATGACCGGTTCCACCGCTGAAGCTAACTTCAATTTTAATATCACGATACACAATTAATTGTCTTGTTACAGGATTGTAATGAAATGGGGTTACTCCCAGCATAACAACATCAATTCCCCTGATCACATCTATCTTCGACAAGATAATGGGTTCCTCCGGAAAAAATTTATTGGCTGAATAAATGGATTCATTTTTTGTATACTCAAGCGCTCCTTTTTCTGTGTCCCATGGAATGCGGAAGGAAGGAGCCAAATTAACATTGTTCAATGTTTCCGATCGGTAAGAAACAATATTAAAGGTTGCCTCCGCGCCCTGCGGAATGGCAATGTAACGTCCTGAGCCGGGAAGATTAGGCATCCCTGCGTCGTTTGGAAGAAAATGACCCGCCAACTCAAGATTTTGAACAGACTCTCCATTTACCTCTATGTTTGTCAATGAGAACTCCCTGATGGAATAGTTAATAAGAATCTTTGAGCTGTTTTGGGATTCAACAGTATAACCTGCCTTACCCCAGCTGTCGGAATATTTAAACTTTCCAGTGGATGCCTCAAGGTTAAAACATATCCCTAATCCCAAAATAGCAGGGTAATAATAACATTTTCAACCCTGTCAGGCATTGTAAATAAATTTTCATCGTATTTGTATTTTAATTGACTACCTGAATTTAAAAACGGGCAAATATATATAAATGTAAACAGTAATAATTCAATTTTTGAATAGACCAAAAATCACCCTGAATGGTTCGTTGAATCCGTTTTTTTATTTTTATGAAATCAAATTGATACTATCCATGCAAAGGGCAACTTTTTTTCCGGGCTCTGCTGGATTGAATTGACAGAGTCCACCGTTTTTTCGAGAAAGATTTAGAGTAAACTCTTGATTAAAGGTAAGATTACAATCCATCACTCCCGGTAGCTTAGCGTATTTTCATCCTATTGCGGCACATTCGTTCCCTTACCAAGATTGGGCTGCCAGCAATTGTCTTTGTCGATGTTGTTTACCTGCCCATCGAGGTTAAGGTCGCAGGGATATAAACCTGCTTCTCCGGCTTCATTTTGCCATTCCACCGTTATATCTGCAGTTCCAACCGTTCCATTACCATCTGCATCTCCTCCTATCATTCCCCAAATACCGCTTGCCATTAGTTTTTGTGAATTTGTTCCATAGGCTTGTCCGGCAGGAGTTGTGAAGTCATATGTATAGATACCCCCGCTCTGCGTTAAAGCAGCCGAACTCATAACTGCAAGATGATTGCGTTGACAGATTACAACAAATAATTGATTGGTTATTGAATTGTTGAATTGAAGAGTTGATGTGCCGTCCATTCCGACAACAGATCCATTTTTCAGGATGAATGCAGCCTGCCGTGCGATCCGGGTAGCCGAAGTGGCAGCGGCAGCAGCAGTGGCGTCACGTAATTCTACCAGCACCCAGTCGACCACATTGACATTGGGAATCGCTGCAACACTTTCCGTTCCGGCATAATTCCAGGGGGAAGCATTGAAAGGCTGGCTCAATGGAAGCAACCCTGAACTGTTGAGTGCAGTGCTCATCTCAGTGGTTCCAAACGGCCCTTCGAGCATCGCTTTCAGGTTGAGATTCAGCCCCTGTGTAACGGTGATATTAAAAGTGGTTGGTAAACAGTTATACCCCGAAACAACCAGTTGTGCAGTTCCTGCTGATGTGAATGCAGGATCAAGGATGATTTGGGCAAGTCCCGCATTATCAGTGGTTCCAGCTCCATGCAACACGCCATTTTTAAGGATGGCACAGGTGAAGTTTTCCATCGGAAATCCGCCACTGGTGACAGTAACCGAAGTTGATGTTGCCCCAACCGGGATAGTATTTTCATAAGCTGCCTGAATACTGATAGGTTCTTGTGTCCAGATGCTCATAGCCGGATCGCCGAGGATATTGATGTCATAAAAATTCCATCGCAGGGCGCCTTCTTCCCATTGTCCCGGAGCTGTCACCCATGGGGCTGTCTGTATTTTCGATTCGGTAAATGCCTGCCCGATGTGGTTCATCTTTTCATGGTAAAGGGCATCCATCATCTCACGGTGCAGATGGGCTGCCGGGCCTTCGGTCTGGCCTTCATTGAACCAGCCGTAACGCGAATTACCGATCACCGACACAGCAAAATTCTCTATGTTCACCATCCTTTCCAGGATGCAATCACTTTGATCAAACCCTCCGCACATGCAGCCATGGGTCTGAAGTATGGTGTAGTTATGTGTTGTTCCGTTTGCACCTGTAAAATTGGAATTGGTGATATCCGGATTGTTAAAATAAGCTACGTAAGTGTAGTTTGCATGACCCACATGGTGAATAAATTGTCTTCCGGCATTGATCTGCACCCTAAGATCGTTTGCTCCCCAGGATTGAATTTCAGAATACAGCTTGAAATAATTGTAATATTCGGGTATACCCCAGGTCTCGTAACCGTTGTCGGTATGATGTCCGATCAGCAATTCCAGGTAATCCGATCCCCAGGTTTCATAAGGACTCCCATACAAATATTCCCCGGCAAGGGTAACATTATTGAATTCACCAAGCACCGGGTAATTCTGGTAATAGATCGATTTGTGGATCAGGCTGGTAAGTTCGGTTGTATTGCTGAATGGAAAACGAGCGACTGCTAACTTCAGGAAGAAGATCATCTTCACCCGGCTCACCCCATCGGTTGTCGCCATCTGTGTTCCAGTTTCCGTCAAGTGCTGAGTAATACAGGTCGGCAGGGATACCATAATCTTCATAACCACTGCCGGAAACCACATAGGCATATAATCCCCTGTAGGGAACAAGTTCTACATCACCACCTAAAAGAACATATTCCACAGCATGAGCCTGATATTCCTGGATAATGTAATTCCTGATCTTTTGCTGGTTGTCACTCCCGCTGATTGTTGCATAAATTGTTTCTGTTGTGGTAACCTGCGTTTTATTCCTCTTGCCAGATAAACGTCAATGAGGCTCTGGTAGCTGTTTGCATAAGCGTTTGGAGTAATGATCAGCAATTCATAGTCACCGGCGCTTTTGCCCGACAAGGGATACTGTATCAATTCCAAAGGATTTTGAACGAATCTTTCTATTTTTTTTAATGATTCAGATTTCAGATTATTCAAAGCCAGCGATGATTCCGGGCTGGAAGTGCTGACAATTTTAATTTTAACTGTCTGGTAAACTCTTAATTCACCTGTTACGGGATTAAATCTGACCGGTGTAAAAGTGGTCATCGCTATTGAAAAACCATTCAGGTAGCCGGTAACAAGCTCTCCTGTTTGACTTTGTGGATAAAAGGCATTGGTGCTATAAACCACTTTGTTTTGCATAAATTCTCCTCCTTCCGGTTCCGATAGTGGCCTTGAAGGTTGATGGGGATAAAGACTATATTTTCCGGACAGGATAATTTCATCACTTCCAGTGAATTCAATTGTAACAGCTTTTTCGCCCGGAGGCAATAAAAGCTTTACTGCATAATAAGGCAGGGTAGGTTCTCCTGCTTTTCCGGTCAGCATATGTATTTTCAAAGGTAATGTATTCGAAATCGCCTTTGGCCACATGATTGTAATCGCCGAAATAATAAGTTTTCTCGACTTGTCCGGCAAATGCTGCTAATCCAAATAGCAGGAATAATGTGATAAGTCAGATTCTTTTTCATTTTAATATTTTTAATAAGAATTTCAATTTATAAAGGGAATATAAGATTCCTTTGCCTATATTAGGAAGCCATTTATCATCCTTGTCACGATTATCAACCTGTCCGTCAAGATTCAGGTCAGCAGATTGCAACCCGCTGGTTCCCACATTTAAATCCCAATCTGTAGTTTTGTCGTTGTTATCGATAGTGCCATTGCCATTGTTATCGCCGCTGATTAATCCCCAGATTCCTGTGGTAATTTCATTCTGTGCTGATGAACCGCCGTAAGCCTGTGCCTGATCCGGTAGTGAAATTGTATGAATATACTCCTCCAGCCTGAGATAATGCACTTGCTGATAGAACACCGAGGTGGTTCCTGTGATAAATGACAACAAATAATTGCTGATTCATTGAATTGTTGAATTGAAGAATTGAAGACCCGTCTATTGCGACTATTGAGCCATCATTAAGAATGAAAGCAGCCAGTCCGGGCGATACGTGTAGCAGACGTAGCAGCGGCAGCGGAAGCTCGCATCCCTGAGTTCAACCAGTACCCAGTCAACCACATTTGCATTGGGTATGGCAGTCACACTTTCCGTTCCACTATAATTCCAGGGTGCAGTGTTATAGGGCTGATCTATTTGGTATCAAGCCCTGAAGTATTCAAGTCGTGTTCATGGATTTCTCGTTCAAAAGGCCCTTCAAGCAAAACCGTCAGATCGAGTGAAAATTGGTTTATTACATTCAATACACAAGGAACCATAAGTAATGGTTCATCCGTATCATTGACTTGCAATTTTTATATTGGCATTGTAAGTTCCTAGGCTAGCCCGGTCGAATTGAATGTTACAGTGAGTTTCTGATTGTTTCCTCCGGTAACAGTTCCGCTGGTGCTGTTTAATCCATTAACTTTGAGCCATGTATAAGGAGGCACATAAGTGTAATTGACCACAAGATACGGTTTGTTGGCTTCGTTCCAACCATGGAAAGCAATATAATAGGATGTTGAGCCATCCCGTCCATGATACCAATGGCAAACCAGTTTTGTGCAAGTGCTGCAGCTAGGTTTGCATTAACGTTTCCGCCCAGTGTATAAGTTTTCCAACCTGTTGTGAAAGAGCTGCTTTCATTCTGGTGGAAATAAAATCCGGTTGTTCCTTCGGCATTTATATCCGCATAGAGCACAGATGGAGCGGCTGTGACAGGATCATTTGTCACAGGATGTTATGCTCCAGAATGGATAATAAGTTGCACTCACATATCCATGAAATTCAACCGAATTGATTGTTGATCCGTCAGGATACTGCTCACATCGAATTTCATCCATCCGTTTTCAGTTGGGGGATATCCTTTAACAAGACTGGTTTGTGTTTTAGAAGAAGTTGTAGTGAGTACCGGTATTATAATTGGCATTCACCGGATAAACCGTTGCCACTGCTTTATTATCGGCAAGATATTCTACTGTTGCAGTAAATAGTAAGATCCGCTTCACCCAGGTTAGCGATATTAAGCTGCTTATCAATAGAAGCGTCTGACCGGAAGCGATTGAGTAAAGCTCAGTGGATTGATATTGATATCAGCCGGATCGGGTGGAGGGATGATAGGCGGGAAATTGATAAAGTCCACCCATGCAGCGTCGCTGCCACCAATAGTATTTGCATCTTTGGTATAACTCCATTTCATCGTATGGGTTCCTGCTGTTACAGGATATGAGACTTCACTCCAATCTACAGTTCCAGCCCATAGTCCTTGCTGAACGCCATCTATATAAAATCTCAGATAATCATAACCGGCTTCTGATGAAACTTTTCTGAAAAATGAAATATCCCCACCTGAAGAGAATGTCAAGTGTAATGCTCATATCCGAATTGGCATTGTCACCAATAGCCCCTGATCGGGAACAATAAAGTCCGTCGTAAGCCCCGACATTGGTAATGTACCAGGGAGCACTTCCACCGAATGTCCACTGAGGCTCATAAACCCCGGTTTCAAAACTCCAGGCTGTGCTGATCTGCAACTGAAAATTAAAAATGTGGTTGCTAACAGTAACATTTTTCGACTGAATAATGGTAGCATAATTTATCTTACTTACCCTGAAATCATAAGTGCCTTCCATAATTGTGGGAATGGTATATTCACCAGCTGCATTGGTAGTGACCGGTAAAACAGGAGTATCCATCACCTCAATGGTTGCACCCTGGATGGGTAAACCAGTAGCCAGATCGGTTACTACTCCTGTGACTACATACGGATTAAGCAGGCACAAGATTGACATTCAGAATGGTTTGACCAACGCTGTTGATGTTAACATTGTTAAAAGTCTGCGGAATATAACCATAAGCGGAAAAAGTAACTGTATAATTTCCGTTTTGCAGAAAGCGATAATACCTTCCGAAAGCTGCATCACTTTCATAGGGCTCTCTGTAAGCACCTGTATTGTCAATTCCTGTTATATAAACTTCGGCAACTACAGGCAACAAAGTATTTGCATCTTTGACAAGCCCTGTAAGGGTTGATTGATTTACTCTGTTAAGGAGAATTTTAGCTGCCTGCAGGTTATTCTGGCAAATAGTAAGAATATCACCCTGGGGTGGTATGAAAGTGGTTCCCAATTCAATGCAATAGGAGAATATTCCTCTTTGCCCATAAGCATAATCATCGGTTACACCGGAAGCAGGATATAGTCCAGATGATTTATCAGGTGTATAATATCCTCCGCCGGCAGCAGGTATGGTATTCGCCATGCTGATGGCCAGGGCTTCAAGACTATTGTGGTCGGGAGCAAAGGCCGCAGTTTCGTAGCCATAGGGAAAAAGAACCAACTCACTATAGCTGTGGTAGGTAATGCCAGCAACAAAATGATGTGTATCGAGCATGTTTTTCATGGCAATTATTTCAGGCTCTGAGCTTGGCGAAGGACCGCAATAAGTAAGATCTGTCGGATCGCTTGATGTACCTTGTCCTCCCCACTCCCAGCTATAATTCCGGTTTAAATCCACACCATCTGTGGTACCGGTATTGATGGTATTGCTGTTGTTGTTATCCCGGATATTCTTTCTCCACCAGGTATCAACATTATCCCAAACAATTTTATGACCATTGGGATTTACCAAGGGTACAAACCAGATTTGCTTGTTGTTGACACTGGCTGTGATATCAGGATCGGTTCCATAATTATTGACAATATGATTTAAAATATACATTGCCACTTCAAGGCTGATAGGTTCGCGGGCATGGTGGTTTCCCATGTAAAAAATGCAAGGTTCATCCTCCTCTGTTGCAACATTATCCGAAACTTTCAATGCCCAAATGTCGTGCTTGTAATGATCATAAGCCGGAGCAGAATATTCTTTACCCCGGCTGTCGCCAATATCGTAAAGCTTACAAATGGTGGGTGAGCTGCCTCGATATTCTGAAGTTCAGTCAGCAGGCTACTATAACTCCTGTAGCCGGGAAGATCGGTAGCTGCCTTTAAGTTTTCCTGTAGTTGCTTTTCAGTTTGGGTAATGGTAAGCTTATAACCCTGCGACGATAATAAATTATACTCATCATCCGTCAATACAACATCAAGAAAAAGTCCAGGGCTGTATGCCGCAATATCATAATCCTGTGTAAAAAAGTTTTTAAACTGTTCGGGTGTAGGATTCGAAATCCTTACCACTGATTTTTCCTGCGCATTTAATGCCAGCCGCAAGGAATAACAACAAAAAAAGAGTAATCAGATTTTTCATTTATATAACGATTTTATATTTATTTTCTATGTAATAAGTGTTGATTAGTCATGACCAATGATTTTAGAGGGAATGCATCTGTGATTTCCGCAAACCGGATTTTGCAACTGACAGTAAGGTTTGAAAATCATCCGACCTGAATTAAAACAGGCAAATGTATTAATTAATGGGAGTTTAACAAAAATTTAACAGAAAATAAAAATGAACCTGAGTCCGGCAGAGCCAAATGAATGGTATAAAGGTATAAAGGGATAGCGGGCAGGGGAGGTATTATGTAGAGCAGAGGGATGGAATGTTGGTCGGCTGTTTTTTTCACCCCGATTTTGGTTTATCCAATCGGCCTAAATCAATTTTCACGTGGTCGTGCAAAATAAGCAATTATTAATCCTGTCAGAACGCCACCAATGAGGCCGGATACCATATTGTCAATTGCAGTTCCAATGATGAGCCCAATTCCGATACCGACCAGGCAACCATTGCACTACGCAATATCGGCTGTTCAGCGAATTCTTGATAACCAGCCGCAACTAAAAAAATTCCGGAAATTAAAACTCCGCTCACACCAATTAGTTCACCCATGTGACGGAACTCATCTGCTACTGTCATAAACCCTATTGCAGCAATACCAATAATTATAAAACCGGCAATTCGAAAAATTTTATCGTTATTCATAGCCTTAAAACCTCCACAAGTTTTGAAAGTTTTGCGGAATTTATAATTTTTTCAAATGAATAATAATTCCAGCCGACAGGTTAGATATCAGAAACTGAAAATCATCAATAAAGCAATACGCTGAATTTTCAATCCGGGATAAATTAGCCATTTCCAAGGTTAGGAAACCAGCAATCATCTTTATCCTTGTTGTCAACCTGTCCGTCCAAATTGTAATCCTCAGGCATATATTCTGTGGTACCGGCTTCAATCTGCCACTTCGTAGTTTTGTCATCCATGTTCGATGGTGCCATTGCCATTGCCATCTCCTCCAAACAGTGCCCAAATACCTTCGCCAACCTGCTTTTGTGATGATGCACCACCAAAAGCCTGCCCGGCAGGATTTGTAAAGCTATGAATATAAATCCCGCCCGCCTGCGATAATCCATTTGCAGAAAGAACACCCAGGTGGTTCCTGTGATAAATTGCGACAAACAATTGATGAACTATTGAATTGGTAAATTGAAGATTTGATGTGCCATCTGTTCTGACAATTGAACCGTCCTTAAGAATAAATGCTGCCTGACGGGCGATCCGGGTAGCAGAAGTAGCTGCAGCAGCGGAAGTTGCATCCCGCAATTCCACCAACACCCAGTCAACCACATTTGCATTTGGAATAACAGGTACACTTTCCGTTCCTGAATAATTCCAGGGAGCGGTGTTGAAAGGCTGATTTAGTGGAAGCATTCCGTATGTATTCAGTGAGGTTTGCATTTCCGTTCCTGCAAATGGACCTTCCAGCATAGCAGTAAGGTCAACATTGAGTTGATTGGCTACATGCAGGGTACAAGGGACGGTAACCAGGGGTTCATCAGGATCGTTGGAGCTGATCTTGACATTGGCAAAATAATCACCTTCAGCCAACCCCTCAGAATCGAAAGTCAGTGTGATTGGTGATGTTCCCTGACCTGTAATGGTTCCTGTCAAAGGAGAAACAATGAGCCAGGAATAGGTGGAATTATTAACGATCACCGTATAATCTTCAACTTCACCGTAGGAAGCAGTACCGCATGAAGAACCACAGTCGGCTCCGGTATACTTTATCCTGACGCGCATACGGGTTGGCCCATCAAGAGCGTCTGTGGGAACAGTGATGGAATAGGTAGCGCTGGCCGGGCAACTGGCAACACAAATAACATTTTCACCGGCATCGGTAAAGACTTCGTTGTGGTTCCAGTCAATCCATACACCGATGTCATCGCGAGGTGTAAAAAGTACCAATGGTATAAGAGAAATTGTATGAAAGTCCGGCATCAACCGTAGTTGACATAGCAGTATAATCAGCATAACTGCCGCTGCTGCAAGCCCCTGAAGTATTAGTGAGGGTGTTGAAAGTGATGCTGCTGATGTACTCATCACAGAAGCCACTTGCTGTGCAATAAGCCAATGGTGATTTATTGGTTTCAATATATTGCTTCGTAATGGAATAACTAAGGTTGAGATCACCTACATTACCAATATTCATTTGCTGGGCCAGTTGTTGCATCAACCGGCAGGGTGACCTCAAAGCTAGCCGGACTGACAGTTATGTCAGCAGGCTCAGGTAGTGGAATATAGGGCGGGAAATTGATAAAGTCCACCCATGCAGCGTCGCTGCCACCAATGGTATTTGCATCCTTTACATAGCTCCATTTCATGGTATGGGTTCCGGCAGTAACAGGGTAATAAACATCACTCCATGCAACTTCTCCTGCCCATAGTCCCTGCTGAACGCCATCAATATAAAATTTCAGATAATCATAACCGGCTTCTGATGAAACTTTTCTGAAGAAGGAGATATTTCCCCCTGAAGAAAATGTCAATGTAATGCTCATATCCGAAATAGGAATTGTCGCCAATGGCTCCTGAGCGTGAACAGTATTGTCCGTCGTATGCCCCGACATTGGTAATGTACCAGGGTGCACTTCCTCCGAAAGTCCACTGAGGTTCGAATACTCCGGTCTCGAAACTCCAGGCGGTGCTGACGCCCAAGCTGAAAATTGAAAACCAAACTGTTAATAGTTATTTCTATCTCCTGTTAGGTGGTAGCATAACCTGCTCTTACTTACTCTAAAATCATAAATGCCTTCAAGTATATTTGTAATGGTATATTGTCCTGATGCATTTGTTGTTACCGGTGAAATCGGTTCGTTTAAGAACCTGAACCGTTGCACCTGCAATAGGCAATCCTGTTATCTGGTCAGTCACAACACCTGTAACTGTTACTAATTGCGGTGGAACCATATTCGCAAGACTAACAGTAGTTGCCAGAATTGCTTTTGTAAATATGCCCAACCTGTTTAAAATTATTTACACTTGTGCCAATTACATCATTTGTTGTATGGATGTATGGGCTGTAATACTGGCTATCTTCAAAAGGAAAAATACCCATAAAGCCGTGGTTGTTAAAAGAAGTATGGTCGCTGTCGCCTCCTGAGAGCGCTCCCGGTCCAGTAATAAAACTTGGCAGGTAGAGATGCACAAATGGACGTATAATAATCAACCAAATCCTGTGCTGATGCAGGAGCAATAATATCTGTATGGATTGGATCGCCGGGCTTTCAGGTATCCTATCATATCCATATTCAGGTATCCTAAAATATTCAGATTCTGGTTATCGCACCAGGTTGCATAAGCAGCGCTTCCATAAAGTCCGTATTCTTCGCCTGAAAAAGCACAAAAAATTATTGTCCGGTCGTAAGTATATGGTGCTAAAATTCTTGCTACTTCAATCACTCCGCAGGTTCCGCTTGCATTATCATCGGCCCCGGGAGCACTTGAACTACCTGTATAGGAGTCGTAATGACCACCAATAATTACATATTCATCAGGATATAACAGTACCTAATTTAGTGGCAATTACATTATCACTGGCACTACCACTAGGCATTGTAAAATCGAATAACTGGGTACTTAATCCGTAACTTTCGAATTGTTGCTTTGATCCAATTCTGGGCCTGGACCGATTGAGCAGTATAGGCATTTCTGGTTCCATAATCCTGAAGATGCTGAAGGTTGGTTTGTATGGTGGTTAAATTCACTTCTGCCATCCTTGCAACAATAAACGGATCAGGATCAGCCTTGATTTGAGAAAGCGAAAAAGTTTCAACAGGAAATTTCGCTTCCTTATTCCAAATTCGGGTAAGGCTTCCATCAGTCGGAGGCATTATTTCGGTTAGCTTCTGATCAGATACTCTGATAACTAAAAGATCATCCGATTGGTAAAGTACTTCAGCAAAATTCGTGATGTCTTCCTGGTAGGACATGTTCTTGTTTTTCTCGGCAAAAACCAGGAAATAATTCTGGCCGGGTTGCCAGGCATCCTTGTCAACACTGATAAATTCCAATTTGGTTTTGCCGGTCACAGTTGCGAGAATAAAGCCATTACCAAGGTAATTAACGGTGAGATTTTCCATCAACGACAAGGAATGAATCATCCTTGTTTGTTTTCGTTTTGATCATTACCAGCTCACTGGCAAAGAGGCCTGTAACAAGGCTTAACAGCAGAAAAGTGATTGTGAATTTTTTCATTTCTTAATTTTTTTATGAACGGACAAATGTATTGATATTATAATATCCTGATATTTAAAGAGCTATTTATTTATCATTAAAAAGCCATGATTTAAGTTTTGGATGAGTGGTTAATTTGGTACAGATGAGCCAAACCCGATATTCGGCTTCCAATAATTATTCTTATCCCTGTTGTTGGTTTGACGGTCCATATTATAGTCGGAGGAGAGATAGCCGGTTTTTCCTGTTTGACCTGAAAGACACCACACTGCTTATTTATCAGTGATGTCAACTATTCCTTCACCATTTTCTGCATGATGGTAGAATTTTCATTTTGAAGCTGCACCAAATAAACTCCCGCTGGCAGATTGCTTATGTCGAATTGCGTTTCTTTTTCGTATAACTGCCTTTCCATTGCCTTCTCTCCATTGATATTCATTATTGTGAGAATACTATTTTTGATTAATGCAGGGTAAAGGAGGGTAATCTTATCAGTTGCCGGATTCGGAAAAACCAATAAATGGTTTTCTTCTGTTCTGTTTTCCATCATTGAGGTAGATCCGCCACTTTCGTTAAAAACAACGTGGATGGTATCGAGGAGGGGAGTGCCGGAGATGATCCCTGATCCGGGTGTTGATTCAATATAATCGCCGGTGATCTCCCAGATAATGATTCCTTTTGCATTTTGATCTTTAACATATTGTGCTTTAATCCTTAAGGACTGCGGGTCATCGTAAGTAACAAAAGTATTGATTGTGTTACCTAACAGATATGGACATTTAACCTGATCATCCCAATAATGGGTAAACAGGTTCATTTTTTTTAGAATATTATAATACAATGGCACTCCCTCGTCTTCCGGGAATGTACTCCCGTCGTAACCTGTATGTGATCCATATAGCTGTGTACAGTTGGCCAGTGATTTGCCATAAAAGGCTACACCGATATTCACTTTTTCAGCAGGGACATTAAAAGTCTGGGTCAGAATAGAGAATGCACCGTCGATACACCAGTCAGGGTTCCCAATTTGCGGAGGATACATAGGTGTATTGTGATTACTTTCAGGATCCCAGGAGCCATGAAAATCGTAGGTCATCAGGTTCACCATATCCACCAGGGGCAGAACATTTTCCCATTCTATATTCATCATCTTGGCTTCGTCAGCGCTGAAGCAGGAAGAGAGCAAATATTGCATGTTGTTTTGGCCTTCAAGAATATCCAGCGCAGTTCTTAATTCCTGCAGCAACAATGTAAAATTCTGTTTGTCCTCCGGGGTTCCACCGTTCGGTTCATATCCCGGATACTCCCAGTCCAGATCGATGCCATCAAAGTTGTATGTTTCAATCAGACTGATACAGGAATTGACAAAAGTTTGCCGTTTTATAGCATTGGCTGCAATACCAGGGAAATTGTATGAATCATTCCAGCCGCCGATTGATGGTAAAATTTTGATTTCTGCCTGATGCGCCAAATAGGGGAGGCTTTTAGTGGAATCATGTGTTACTACCGGCCACCAGATCATCGGGCCAAGCAACAGGTTTTCATCTGCCCATGAATCGGTAGAAGTGATTGATCCGTCTGGTTGTGGGCGGAAGAAAGCATAGTTGATGATGGTGTATTTTTCATACATAATCGACTCCGGATCGACCAGTTGGTTACGGTCGTACCATTGCCAGTTGGGATAGTAGCCAACGATTTCTTTCTGTGTTTGACTATTGGCCGATATTATAAACAGAAGAAAAAGGGATAATATAACGATTTGCCTGTGGATGATCTTCATAAAATGAAATTTGAAATCCGACAGGCAAATGTAGAATAAAAAATGAAAAGACCTGACAGGTTTTTTCCAACCTGTCAGGTCTCCTTCGATTAATGATTTTGTTTTATTAAATGTGGTTAAAACATCTAAGGCACCAGCGAAACCTTGCTGAGGTTGGGGTACCACTTTTCATTTTTGTCTTTATTGTTGGTCTGCCGGTCGAGGTTAAAATCAGATGCAAAGTAACCTGTCTTACCTGAATTTGCTGACCAGACGGGTGTTTTATCGGTTGTATTAACCGTACCGTTACCATCGCCATCGCCACTGATCATACCCCAAATGCCTGACCCGATTTGTTTATGTCCGGGAGCGCCGCCATAAACCTGTGCTGCACTTGTAGTAAAATCGTAAGTATAAGTTCCCGCGACATTTGTCAGTCCAACTGACGACATCACCCCCAAATGATTTTTATACCAGACAATGGCAAAAAGCTGATTTGCGACTGCTACATTGAACTGCAAAGGACTGGACCCATTAAGTCCCACGATCTGGCCGTTCTTTAAAACGAAACCGGCTTGCCTTGCTATCCGGGTGCCAACAGTTGCCAGGGGAGCAGATGCTGCATCCCTTAACTCGACAATCACCCAGTCCACAACATTTGCATTTGGAATCGATGCCACACTTTCGCTGCCGCTGTAATTCCATGGGGCAACGTTATAGGGCTGCGCCAAAGGAATGATTCCGCCTGAATTGAGAAGGGTTGTCATTTCGGTTACCTTAAAAGGCCCTTCAAGGAATTCTTTCAGGTTCACGGTTAAGTCGCTAAAATACTGCCATCGGGGAACTGATATCGCCGACAGCCATAGGCCCGGGAGTTGTTATCCCACTCCTTGTGAGTAAATATGGATTGGCCCCTGATGCTGCTCCGGCATTCTGCGGATTCCATACACCCGCGCTATAAACGCCGATCCCGGCCTGTGTGCGGTTAAACAGGGAACCTTCATTAGCTCCATTCCACTGGCAGGTTGCCGTGAGGTTTGAACCTCCGGCTATTGCTTCATCCACCACCCAGGTCATAGCTACCGCATTGTTGATGGAAGGTATTGTTGCTCCCGTCGTTCCGTTAATCAGTACATTATTAAAAACACGTACACCATAATTATCGGCTGTCCCTGGAGTTATTAAGGGTTGCAGGGACATAGGTTGCAGCAGTTCCGACAGGGTAAACTTTATCTGAAGCGCCCACATTTTGAATTAGTTTACCGGCAGCGCTGGCATCTATGTACTGTGCATTATTGTAACCGGTAATGGAACCACCAACCCCCATGGTTAAATTGCTGGCTGCCAGCATTAACTTTCCTGACAGGAAATTTAACACTGTGGAAACCGTGGCCGGGGTATCGAGCTGAACATTGTTGTTTACTGCCACCTGCCCGAAAGTTGTGGAAGTGCTGCCGCCAATAATCTGGGTTACCGTCCCGTTAAATGCCAATAATCCCGTTCCAACTGCAGAAGTGCCGTTATTGGTAAAATCACCTTTCATGCTCATGGAGCCGCTGTTTGTCAGAGTAGCTGTGGATTGGATGGTAATACTTCCCGTATTGACAAGATAAGTGGAAGGGCTTACAACCAATTTCGATCCGGTTGATAATATCAGGTTGCCTTGTCCATTGACGTTATGAATCAAAAGGACAATGATTGCTGAGATGTAAAATAGTTTTTTCATATTTAATATTTATTAATTTTTAGCTTTCATTTCTTATTTTCTTCAAGGATTTCAATCCTTTCTTTGAGCTGGTCAATTATTTTTTGTTGCTCCTGAATTGCCTCAGTCAGCACCGGAATCAAGCCAATATAATTAATGGCTTTAAACTCTGCGGGTTGTTCCTTTTTTGCAGGATTTACCTTTACCAATTCCGGGAAAACACTTTCAATGTTCTGAGCCGTAAATCCATTTTGCGTGTCGGTGGGCAGGTTCATTTCCGGGAATTCGGTTGTTTTATAGTTATAGGTCTTAACATCCAGTTTCATTACCTTATCCAACGCATTTTGCAATGGTTGTATGTTTTCCTTCAGTTTTTCATCTGATGGAAGGTAACTTCCTGTACAATAAACATTACCTGAAAAATAAGCGGCATATCCCGCAGTAGTTGCGTAAGAATAAAGACGCCCATGTGCCCAGAGAAGTTCCCGCAGCAATAATATTGGTAACTGTACCTCCGTTGTATGGACTATAAATATATTCAGCCGAATAATCTGTAGAGTTTATATGCAAATCATAATTTGGGATTGTTTTAATGCCAATTCTGCCATAAGCTGTAAGATTATTATACATGGTAACCGGGCCATTAAAGTATGCCGTACCTCCGGAAGCGCATGCACTGATATCACCTCCCCAGTATTGTAAATACAAAGTACTGCCAGCACCATTGTTACGTGCCTGGACTTCATTGTTATCGCAAACCAGGTTGTAGGTATTGGATTGACCTATCTGGAATGAGCCCATAGTTGCAATTCCTGAAATGCTTGTGTTTGCTACTGCTAATGTAGCATCCGGAGTTGAAGTTCCAATACCAACCTTACCCAGGTTGTAGTAAATATCGGAGCCAATGGTTTGCCACTGGCCGGTATTGCCACCCACTATTGACCAGGCAGGAATTGCCGGAGTACCTGCATTATAATACAAACCGGGACCAACATCCGTCTGATAGATCATCAGTCCTGTTGCCGGGTTGGCAATAGCATTTCGCTGGGCTTGTGTCATTCGCGGGACGAGCATGCCCTTCGTGGTTGATTTCACATCCAGCATTGCGCTGGGATCGGGAGTCGGAGTTGTCGTTATTGATGGCCACTCCCTGTGCGAAACTCTGACCATTTAGAATCATCAGAGTTATAGTAACTAATGAAAATCAATTTTGTTTTCATCTTGTAAATTTAGTGAGTTAATTTATTTATAGTTATTTTCGAGTTCTTCAATTTGCTGCTGAAGATTTTCAATTAATTGCTGTTGTTCCTGTATGGCTTTCAATGCAACCACGCTCATCCCCGCATAATCAACGGTATATAATACCTGATCATCTCCTCCGTAAAAAACAAACTGAGGAAATACCTCTTCCAGTTCCTGTGCTAGGAATCCGGAGTAAAGCTTTTTATCCTTATCCTCAATGAATTGATACGTTTTTGGTTTCAGGTTCATTACTGACGGCAGGACATCCGGCAAGTCTCCAATATTAGTTTTAACCCTTTCATCAGAAACTGCTGTATAAGCTCCGGAAGCATCATCAATAGTGGCCTTCTTAATACCTTCAAAGTAGAACTCAAATTGTCCGGTACTGTTTGAAGTGTAAAGATTCCATTTATAATTATTGGAACCTTCATTTTCAATTCGTACGCCATCGTTTTGACCTCCGAAATTTGTATGAATCAAATAAACCTCCGATCGGGGAGTTGTCGTATTTATGCCAATCCGTGGCTCGCGCATGACTTCGAACTGTATGGCGAATTTATTCAGATGCTGACTAAAATTCCTATGGTGGAATCGGGTTCGAAGCATGCCAAAAAAAGCACGGTCAAATTCATTGTCCTGGGCTGAAAACCAAATACCTGGTAAAAACGAAGTCCCATCGGATTTGATTCTTGAACGACCAACCACATCTAACGAATAAGCAGGATTTTCAAGTTCCAATGCCGAAATCGCCGGTTCCCAATTCAAAAGCCATTTTCCTTCCTGATGCTGAACGAAAATGGAAAACATCCGTGGGTGTCGTCATATTCAAGTCCCCATAAAGGAAATGAAGGTGAATGGCTAAGGACCATCCTGTCGGCATTTTGAGTACCTGTGGTGAACATCTGGATCATCGGGCTGTTAGGCACTTGTGAAGTCGGGAATTTTATTGTTGCTTCATCATCAGTAAACATCACATCACCATCAATACCCGAAACCTGGAATTTTTCACCGTTGCCAATCGTTAGCGATGATGCAGGTGACGGATCGCCGATACCCACATTGCCTGCAGTATAGGAAATATTATTTCCACTGGGTTGCCAAAAATCACCCGATGTTTCTGACAGTTCGCTGCCAGGTTGAAGAGCTATAAAACCAAAAGCTTCCTGTAGTTGAGTCGAAGACAAGCAGTCCGTTCGCGGGATTGCTGATGGCTGTTCGTTGTGCAGTGGTCATCCTCGGAACGAGCATTCCCTTGTCTGTACTTTTTACATCCAGCATTGCACTGGCATCGGGGTTGGAGTTGTCGTTGCTGATTGCAACTCCCTGTGCGAAACTCTGACAATATAGAATCATCAGAGTTACTGTAACCATAAGTATCAATTTTGTTTTCATCTTGTTAAGTTTAGTGAGTTAGTTTATTTATAGTTATTTCAAGTTCTTCAATTTTCTTTTGCTGATTGTCAATCATCTCTTGTTGTTTTTCGGCAATCAGCTGCTGTTGTTCCATCATCTCCTGTTGTTCCTGCATCGCTTTCACCAATGGAACCACAAACTCAGCATACCGGAGGCTGTATAATCCCTCCTCACTTTTCGGGACAACAACTCCGCTGAAATTGAAATTAACACTTTTTGCGGCCTGCTCTACTTCCTGTGCAATAAAACCGGACTGAGTGATAGTTTCTATTTCATACTTACCTGGCC
>CAVPJF010000022.1:0-91133 GCA_963705185.1 uncultured Bacteroidales bacterium | reverse complement strand
GATTCTGTGATAAAATAAACATTAAACCTTGCCATTCTGAAATCGTATTTCTTAGTTTTTTGCTATTTTCGTAAAATAAATCACAACAGCTATTAAAAAGACGCTTTTAAAATATTGGGGCTATTCATCGTTCCGGCCGATGCAGGAAGAAATCATACAATCGGTACTTGACGGAAAAGATACCCTGGCTTTATTGCCAACGGGAGGCGGGAAATCGATTTGTTTTCAGGTTCCGACCATGATGATGGAAGGTTTGTGTATCGTCGTTACTCCGCTTATTGCACTCATGAAAGATCAGGTAGAAAGCCTGAAACGAAAAGGCATTCAGGCGGTTGCCATTCATTCGGGCATGCATCACGATGAAATCGAACTTTCGCATAAAAAGTGTGTATGGAGAAACAAAATTTCTCTACCTCTCTCACCTGAACGCCTTGATACTGATCAAATAAAACTGAATATTGACAGGATGAAAGTTTGTCTGATCGCGGTTGATGAAGCTCATTGCATATCACAATGGGGCTATGATTTCAGACCCGCTTACCTGAAAATCAATGATTTTCGCCGCTATCTTCCGGTGTTCCTCTCCTGCTCTCACAGCAACAGCTACTGCAAAAGTTGTAAGTGATATTCAGGAGAAACTGACGTTCACCAACCAAATCTTTTTCAACAAAGCTTTGAGCGGAAAAATCTGGCTTATGTCGTATTGAAAGAAGAAGACAAACTGAAAAGACTGATTAAAATGGCAAACAACCTGAAAGGAAGTGGAATTGTTTATTTACGGAGCAGACGAAAAACTCAGAAATCTCCGGATTTCTGCAAAAGAATAATATCAGCGCCGGATTTACATGCGGATCGATAGAATCACGCGTGACAACCGTCAAAATGCCTGATGAAAGGTGAGATGTGGGTTATGGTTGCAACCAATGCTTTTGGAATGGGCATTGACAAATCCAATGTCCGGTTTGTCGTTCACCTTGATATCCCGGATAACCTCGAAGCCTATTTCCAGGAGGCAGGCAGAGCTGGCAGGGATGGAAAATCATCTTATGCAATTATGTTGTTCGAACAGACAGATATAATCAGTCTTGAAAGTTCACTTACGATTAAGTTCCCCGAAATAAAAACCATCAGGCAAATTTATCAGGCATTGGGAAATTATTTGCAAATACCTGTCGGAGCAGGTAAGGAGGTTAGTTTTAATTTCGATTTTTCAGCATTTTGCCAACACTATAATTTCCAATTCAAATTGCTTTTAATTCTCTAAAATACCTCGAAAAGGAAGGTTATTTATTGTTACAGGAATTTACCGATGCAGAATCAAAACTTTTTATCAAAGCATCGAAGGAAGACCTGTATAAGTTCCAGGTTGAAAATGCTAAATTCGACAAGTTCATTAAAACACTTTTACGATCCTATAGCGGTTTATTCAGTGATTTTGTAAAAATAAATGAAACAGAAATCGCCAAAAGAACAGAACTATCTAGCTGAAAAAGTGGAAGTTTTTTTGAAGGAACTTGAAAAATACCAGTTAGCTCCTATCTGCAAAGTAAAGGACTTACCAGTATTACTTTCCTCACAGAGCGGGAAGATGCAAAAGATATTTCCATTTCGCGCCACATTACATCGACCGGAAACGGAAGCAGAAACAGATTGCGATCGGTTTTGGGATACATTTCAAACAATACGGTTTGCCGGAACATGCAATTGCTGTCTTATTTCAATGAACCTCAGTCGAATCGTTGTGGGAAATGTGACGTTTGTATTGAACGGAATAAAATTGAACTCAGCGAGCTGGAGTTCGAAAAGATTAGTACCCCCTTAAAACCCATGCTACTGGAAAAGCCATGCCCATGGATGAAATCATGAAACAAACAGCCGTTCTTGATGAAGAAAAATGATCAGGATCATCCAATGGTTGCTCGATAATGATAAAATCAATTACAATCCTGAACAAAAGTTGACCTGGAAAGGTTAATGATTAAGGAAATGCAGTAGCTTTAAACAAGATAATGATTAACGCACAACATTGGATTTGATTAATTTATAATGATGACTTTTCGGATCCATAATAATCACAAATAATCAACATATTAAATCAAAGTAAAATGATTTTAACAACTTTTTGGCCTCATTGCTCGGTGGAATAATTCTTATGAGCTGCAATTCAAATTCGTTTATTGAACAGATGAAAAAACTCAAATAAAGAATGAACCTTTCGCTTATGATTCTGTGCTTGCAGAACAGTTTGGGAGCGGACGATTATGGTATGAAACAATATGTTATGGCTTTCCTGAAAACCGGTCCGAACCGTGACCATGACTCGGCAACAGCCGCACAGCTACAGCGCGCTCACCTCGACAATATTTTCCGGCTGGCTGATGAAGGTAAGCTTGTTCTGGCAGGTCCGTTTCTCGATAAAGGCGACATCAGGGGAATTTACGTTTTTAATGTCAAAACAATTGAAGAAGCAGCTGCACTAACTGCAACTGATCCAGCCATTCAGGCTGGGCGATTGGTTATGGAACTTCACCCCTGGTATGGTTCGGCAGCCTTATTGAAAGTTCCTGAGATAAGTAAAATGATCTCAAAAGAAAAAATTTAAACAGGACAATGATTGGTTTTCAGAATTTCCATCTCTCCGTTAAACTATTTGATTCTAATTACAGGAATTGTTATCCGAATTATTATTTGTTTTATTTTTGGACCATGAATCAGCTTGATAAAATCAAAAAACAACGGTACGAAACCGAAATGAAAATCATTGCTTTGGAGGATAAGCTAAGAAACACCAAGCTTTCAAGAAACGAAGAAAAGGAACTTGAATTTCTTAAAAAGAAAGCGCTGGAACTAAACAAGAAAATCGAATCTTTAACCTAAAATACTTCGAATATGCAATATTATATCAGCAAAATCATTAAAGGAAAATTTCATCCGACAATCGATAAAGTTACGGATCTGCTTAAAGAAGAAGGATTCGGAATTATTACTGAAATAGATGTTAAAAAGACGTTGAAGACAAAGCTGGATGTAAATTATAAAAACTACATCATTCTCGGAGCATGCAATCCCAACCTTGCATCTCAGGGCTTTTACCGCTGAAGATAAAATCGGAACATTACTTCCATGCAATGTTACCGTGATCGACCAGGGAGAAGGCAATATTGAAATAGCTATCATGGATGCTGTTAATTTGATGAGCCATATTGGAAATCCTGAGTTTGAAGTTCTTGCTATTGAAGTATCCGAAAGAATGGAAAGGATTTTAATGAAACTGTAAAACACTTTTGGAAGCTTATTTAACAAATAAAAAAAGATCATGATCTGAAAATCATGATCTAGATTTTATACGAAAATTGCTTACAAATTAACAGCTTCAACTGCAGCGATTTCAGGAATCGCTTTTTTAACAGCCGACTCTACTCCACCTTTCAGGGTCATCATGCTATATGGGCATGATCCGCAAGCTCCCATTAATTTTACATTTACCACATTATCATCTGTGAGTTCAACAAAATGAATATCACCTCCATCCTGCTGCAGATAAGGTCTGATCTGCTGAATTACATTTTCAACCTTACCGGTGAGTTCTGCACGTTTTTCCTCAGTCATAATTATTTAGAGTTATAAATTTTTAAGATTTTATTTCAACAATTTTTGTCGGTTCGAGGTTTGCATTTCGAATGGCAATTTGCTGCGCCAGGTTTTGAGCGAGTTCCTGGAATGCTTTACCAACGATCGAATCCTGGTTTAATGCAATCGGACTTCCGGCATCTCCAGAAGCACAAATCCCTTCGACGATGGGTATCTGACCTAACAACGCTACATTTGAATCGCTGGCAAGCTTTTTACCTCCATCTTTACCAAAAAGGTAATACTTGTTTTGTGGTAATTCTTCCGGTGTAAACCACGACATATTCTCAACCAATCCCAGAATCGGAACTTTGATTTCTTTTTGTGCAAACATATTGAATGCCTTTCGGGCATCTGCTAAAGCGCAACTTCCTGAGGAGTCGTTACGATCACCACACCGGTTACCGGTAAAGTTTGAACCAACGTCAAATGGATATCACCCGTACCCGGCGGAAGATCGATGATGAAATAATCAAGATCGCCCCATTCCGTATCGTTGATTAACTGATTCAAAGCATTTGTAGCCATTACACCTCGCCAGATCAGAGCTGTTCAGGTTTTACAAAAAAACCAATTGATAACAGTTTGATCCCATATTTTTCGATGGGAAGAATTTTGGTTTTACCATCCACCTCCTTTCCGAGAGGCTGGGCGGATTCAAGGTCGAACATGATCGGAACTGAAGGACCGTAAATATCCGCATCCAGCAAACCAACACTCGCACCTGAATTGGCAAGAGCAACAGCCAGATTAGCCGCAACCGTTGACTTACCAACACCTCCTTTTCCGGAAGCTATTGCAATTATATTTTTTACTCCTTTCAGCAGTTTCTCCGTATCCTTTCTTCGGGTAGAAACTTTCGATTCCATATTGATCACAATTTCGTAACTGCTTCCAATATGTTGATGGATTGCATCAAGACAATCCTGTTTGATTTTATTTTTTAAGCGGGCAGGCAGGTGTCGTCAAAACAACATCGAAGCGATCTTTTATTTTCCACCTTAACATTTTCAATCATGTTCAGTGTAACCAGATCTTTCTTCAGATCAGGATCGTTCACATGGCGCAATGCATCTAAAAACTTGCTCTCTTGTAACACTCATCTTTAATTTTAATTTAGATTTTGTAAAAATAGATAAAACGTTTCAAATACAAATTGAAAAAGGAATAAGGATCAAATGCTGAAAGCAGGAAGTTTCATGAAAATCCGACTGCTTATTCCCAAAATTCATTGTGAGAATAATAATCAATCATTCTTCGGGCGCCATTTAAGTTGACTTTATAAATAACATAGAATATTAATGAAACTATAGGGGAGATCAAATATATCACAGCAAAAAGGTAATACTTGAAAAGTTTTAATCTGCCAATTCGTTCCTGACTGCTATAGGCGCCTATCTTTAAAATGAATTTCGACCAGATTTTGAACATCATAAGCCCTCTTTTTTCAATGCTCGCCAAAACCGGGTTAACCTTAACAGCACCTTTCAATAGAAGTCTGTCTTGAAGTTTCTCCAAATCGTTGTCATGAAAAGCCTTAAAAATGATTTCACCAAATATCACCGAATCATTGATGTCCTTTGCAGAAACTCCGGCAGATGGAAATAAATGAGAATAAATTCCTTTTCCATGTTTTTCTCCAGTGGTCATCCAATTGACTATGGTAATGACACTGATCAAATTGGGATTGGTATCTGCCAAAACAATATTCCCGATCAGATTTCCGCCAGCATCCTTTATCCTTTTTTTGATTTTTTCCTGCGACATCACCCACATATTCCTGACACCCTGGATGGTGATAACGGGCTTATTTTTCAATGCCCTTTTTCCTTCGGCAGACTGTAAAAAAGAATTTATGGGTATGGAAGGAGAAAGATACCATACCTGGAATGCCAGGATTATAAGATCATATTTGTCTTCAGGATTAAACCTGAAAGGTACCAGCTCACAAGGAATTTCCTGCACCGATTCAGGAAAGGTTTGAAAAAAAGACATACCTTTCCAGGGAAAAGGGTAATGAATTTTAGGCCTTATTTCTTCAAAAGTAAATTCAAATACAGAAAGTAAGGGCTGGATAATGTTATCAGCTATTTCTTTTACCTGACCCGATTGGGAGTAATAAACGAGAAGTGCTTTTTTCATGACAGAAATCATTCTAAAATTTCAATCATTTGATTTACCAATTTTAACAAACCGAATCAGCTCAATTGTTTCATTGGAATTAAACACCTGTAGCAAGTATATTGAAGGGGGAATGGTTGCAATATCAATAACCGATTCTCTCTTCCCATCCGGCAAACCTCCCTCCTTAACCATCCTGCCATTTAAATCCGATATCTTATAAGATAGTCGGGAGGCAGTATTATTGCTTTCATTCACCAAAATCAAATGGTTTGAAGCTGGATTTGGAAATACGCTAAATCCTGAAGATTTTTCATTGAATAGCGGTGTTTTCGTCGCGATTGATTCGAAATAAGCCACAAATCCAATATCCCCGGTATTTAAAATACCCTGAAAGACAGGATTCAGAGAATCAGCTATCAAATCGTTAGGATACCACTGGACGAAGCTATAATCTTCGTTTGCAAAAGCCTCTATCCTGACTGGAACTCCGTTAAAATAGATTCCTTCCCAGGGATAGTTTTCTGGAATAATGGTACTTATTCTGATTTTACCTGCTCCGTAGGAAACACATTGAGTGTGACTTCAACCTGGTTTGGCAACGAAAAATTAGATTGTATATGATTTCTGACCTGCTCAGTCCGCAGCGAAAGCTGGTTGGTAAATATCAAATGGTTATTGTGAAAGTTTATCATTTGCTGCCCAATGTTATTTGGATCACCCCACCGGGCATACTCATTTGGCATTTCGGCAACAGTCTGGTTGTAAAAACTGTATTCAACTGATGAAAGCCTGTCGAATTGGTAAACAGTATTCATGACATCAGCGTAGCGGTTGATGAAATAATTCCTGAACCTTTCATTTTGCATACTTTTAAGCCAGATGTTAATATAAGGAATAGAAGGGCTTTGCGAGAGCATGAATTGGATATGATCAAAATAGCAGTCGGTCCAGCCGTTAGGAGCCATAGAAAGTTCAAGGTCGATGATGCAGAAACGCCAGCGAAAATCAGTTTTATCCGACCTGTAAATTTTGATGTTGTTCCAGGGCCAGTCATTGTTACCCATCCACGACTCACCGATGATATAATCGGTATACCATTCCAAATCAAAATACTGATCTGCCTGATTCCAGTAATCGGTGTCGGCCGGATTTAACTCATTGAATTCGGTATACGATTCAAAAAAAGAATCCGCACTTCCTGTCACTGCTCTCAATGCTCCACCATACCAGGCGCTAAGGCTTAAAATATCGGTAGAATCAGGGTCTGCATCATCCAGGATTTCAAATAATTCAGTATCAAATTTTTCGCGCAATTCATAAAGTCCGAAATAAGAACCATTAATGTAAACTGAAACCGCCCGCCATGCCGAATAATAATTATGTGTTTCACCAGCCATTGACTGCACCTGACAAGCATCTTTGTAAGGGAACGCAAGGAATTGATTGCTTCCGTTTCTCAGGTATAACCTACTATATTTTGTCCGTTCAGGCCTGTTTGGAATCAATTGATAATCAATGGGGCCGTCGCCTAAGACACCATCATCCAGTTCCACCCTGAAGGAATGTTGAGGATGCGACCGGCTTCCGCCCCAGCCTCCGTCAACCTGGATACCTGCCCTTTGCGAGAAGATCAGTTGCTTTGTCGAATCGAAATAATCAACATAAGCAGTTCGCTCCCAGTCGTACCACCAGTTATCAAAAATTCCGGCAGCTCCGTAGAGGTTCGCTTCATCTGTAACTACAGAAAGAACGGGAGTTGTATGTTCCACATCAAAAAAGTAAGAGCAAACAGCCACCGGGCTTGGAAGTAGATCGTCGGTAAAAACACGAACTTTTAAAACTTTAGAGGAATTAATCAATATCGGATTTCCCTCATACAAAGTTGAATTGGTGGTTGGATCACTTCCGTTCAAAGTATAATAAACTGACGAAGTACCGGGGTTCGGATCAGAAATATATACATTGATCGGTGAATTATAGAATCCCGATGGTGTTGAAATTATTGGAGCCAAAAGATACCCTGAATATACGACCGAAGTATTGTTGGATGCTGAAGGGGTTGCCGTGTCAAATAAATAAACCGATGAAGATGCATCAGGATAGTATCCAAGGCTATTGTCGAGGTTGGTGCAATCGACGTATAAACTGCTTAATAATTCTTGTTGCGGCGAAAAGAGATAAATCATTTCACCTTCTCCTGAAATTTTAAAATTGGTGTGGAGGTAGTTATAGGGATTAATAGCTTCAAATGAAGAAGATACAGAACCCTCTGAAACCATTTTCATGTGGATTTCAATATAATTGTAAACTGTATTAGGGTCGGTTGAGACTACATCAAAGGCAATGTTCGATATATCGCCTGCTGCTAAACCTGCTTCCGTAAGCTCTGATGCAAGGACCAGCATTTGGTTTCGTGCGCCCCAATACCAGTTGCCGTATGGTGCGGGATAATCAGTTGGAGTATTTTGAACTGTACCGTAACCAACCTGAATCCCGTTCAATTTCATATTCGGCCGCTGATAGACCGGTGTTCCATAGCCTACTGAACATGCAGCCTCACTTCCATCCTGAAAGGAAAATACTGTTGACAAAAATGCCGTATTCGTTTGATTAAAAACCGAATTGGTGGTATACCCCAAAGAACTATAAGAGCAGGTATTGATCATGATATTTGAAACACCATCCCAATAGAACGGAGTTGTCAGTTCGTGTGTGTTCCACCCGACAATCGGATTAAATGTGCCTGTATTGACTACATGGATAAAACCGGATATTGGTTTGCGGTCTTTTCCGCTGCAAAAAATGGTTTTAAACTCTCCCGGCAATAATTGAACATTCGGCAAAATCCATTTTTCAGGATCGCCCTCATCATCGCTCAAAGAATAGTTCAGGAGGCTGATGGTATCATCGCCTGCATTGTAAAGCTCGATCCAGTCAGGATATTCGCCATCCTCGTCCGCTAAGGTCAAATAATTCTTGTTGGTTCCTTCGTTTATTACCAATTGTGCTCGCAGGCCGACATTTGCAATAAAACCGGCAATGATTAAAAAAATAAACTTCTTATTGAATATTATCATGATAATGAATGCTATTGTCAGTGAGGAATGAAATTATCAATTACCTCTCATTCCAATCCGAGCAAAAGTAGAGATATTATACATTCTGCCAAAAAAGAGTGATTTTATGATGATCAAAATATACAGGTTGCAGGATCTACCAGTTATCTACCTGATCTCTCCCAGCCGGACAATCCATATCTTGAGAGTGTCAGCACCAAATATTTTGTCCTCTTTTACAACATAAACATCAACTGTTCTGCTAACAGATTTGATAATCATTTCAGAAACGGAAGGATCGGTGTAATTTTGTGAAAATCTCAGGATTCCTGAATAGGTTGAATTGCCAATCCTGCGAAGCGGTTCCTGAACAGAAATGGAGTCAAGCAAAAAAGGTGGGAATGATAATTGATTGTCTAATCCCATTTCAATCAAATTGTGAACTTCAAATTCTTTTTCAGT
Organism: uncultured Bacteroidales bacterium; assembly: GCA_963705185.1. Taxonomy (GTDB): domain Bacteria; phylum Bacteroidota; class Bacteroidia; order Bacteroidales; family JAADJA01; genus JAADJA01. The sequence continues at coordinate 81,861 of CAVPJF010000022.1, read as the reverse complement.
TTCCTTGGCCTCTTCATTAAGCCTTAAATTTACATTTTCAGATTGAAAAGTGTTTTTTATCATTTCCCCGGCTTTTGCCCTGAAGGACATATCAAGTGAGGTATCTGACAAAATGCGAAGGTAATCGGTAAAGTCCGAAAGTTTTTGAATTGCCACAGCCTCAAAAGCAAACAATGAAGTTTCAGTGAGATAATTTGCTTCAAACTCCTCCCTGATTTCATTTTTGGTGTCGTTCAGGATGGCCTCTTCCCGGTTGGCGTTATCCTTCTCATCTTCACAGGAAGGAGCGCTAAGAACAAATAGAATAATTATTATCGTTGATATTTTGAAAATTCGCTTCATTTACTTTTTCTCATTAATCCTAAACCTAAGAACTACGATTTTATCATTTTTCAATTTAGTATCCAGTATTTCAATATGCTTCAGGCTGCCTGAGGGGATGGTCAGCTTATCAATGAACTCCCATTTATTGAAAAGTTCCATTCCGATATCCTTCAGGTCCTTTTAGAACCTGGTATATCATAGCATCATCATCAATCATCCTTTCGAGCTTGCCTCTTCTTTTTTGCCAGTCAACCACATTCATTTCCGAAAAGTAATGGATGATCAATGCATAATCATTGGCCTGAAGGCTCAACTTTTGATCCTTTTCAAACGATTTCAGGATCCGGATGATGGTATCCGTCTTGTAATATGGAGCATTTGCAACATTTTAATAACACTTTCACTGGTCTTAAGTGTAAAATTTCCTGTGGTATCAGTTAAATAGTTCACCGGAGACTCGTTTTCAGATTAAAATTTTAATCTCAATCCGGCAGCCTGTGATGGGTTCTTTTGTATCTGCATCGTAAAAGCTAAATCTATATTCACGGTTACTTAAAAGTTTAAATAAGAGAAATAAAATAGCCACCACCCTAAAACAAGGAGAGGTACAATAAAAAAATATCGGTTTGCTTTTGGTAAAGTCTTTACCTGAGTTGCCGCGTCACTGTTATTAAAAACAAAATCATCCCAATTGGCATAACCGGCATATTTGCTTAGCAGATTCAAAACGTCAATCCTGGGCAGCGATCTGTTTTCCGATTTAATATGATTATAAAACCATTTTTCGCTGATGTGTGCATTTACTTTTATCAACAGATCTTCCTGGAAATCGGTGATCTCCTGTCCCTTCCAATCTGAGATTGAAGGATTGATACCCGGGTATGACTGTTGCATGGTCGCCACAATCTTTTGCTTTAACAATTCAAAATAATTTTTATTTCCGTTTTGCAAAGCTGATCAAATTATTAAGTTTTAGATAGTAAAACGCTTGCAAAGTAATTTGCAAATGTTTTACAAGAGAAATTCAACTCATTCGCTGGCCGCCATCATAATTTTACCCGAAAATTGAATGGAAAACAAAAATAAGAAATTAATCAATGCTTACATAATTATAAAAAATGGAGGACTACTTATGAAAACAAAAAACTATCAAATCTTATGTTTTATGATGATGGCTATTTTAAGCTCAGTGAAATTGTTCGCACAGCCAGGAACGTTAACCCTTACATTTGCTGGGGATAATAATGGCCAGCCTGTCGCTCCCGAAAGCGTATGGGTTAAAAATCTTACGCAGAATTGCGATACTACACTTTACCCGCCTGATTTGACCCTCGTCATTGACACAATTATGACAGGCATTGCAAATTCCGCAAATTCAGGTAACGATTTTACAATGTCGCAGAATTTCCCGAATCCTTTTACTGATCAGACAACTATTTCAATTTATCTTCCTGAAAAGGATAATATAGAAATCAGAGTCAGTAATCTTCTTGGACAACAACTGGCAAATTATAGTGGTCAGTTAAACAGCGGAAACAATACCTTTAAATTTTTTCCTGGAAAGGAGAGTATTTATTTAATGTCTGTGAATTATAAAAAGACAACAAAAGCCATCCGGATGCTTTATTCAGGAAATGGAAGTGTACAATTATGCAAATTAGAATATGAAGGAAATGGGGGCGGTGAATTTATAAAATCAGCTCACTTCAAAAACTACTTCGATTTCAATCCCAGGAGATCAGTTGCTGTTTGTTGGACACACTGCCTCTGAAGAATCTGGAATCCTTGATTCTCCAACAGAAAATAAGGATTATGTTTTTCAGTTTGCAACAAATATCCCATGTATCGGCACCCCAACAGTAGATTATGGAGGGCAAACCTATAATACAATTCAAATTTATAGTCAATGTTGGTTTAAGGAAAATTTAAATGTTGGCGAAATGATTCCTGCTGCACAATCTCAAACAAACAACAATATTATCGAAAAATATTGTCCAGTAGATGATGAATATTACTGCAATAATTTTGCAGGGGCGTTGTATCAGTGGAGCGAAATGATGAATTACGCTTTTGAACCACAAGGGCAGGGAATTTGTCCCGATGGCTGGCATATTCCCACCGATACTGATTGGAAGGTACTTGAAGGTTCAGTTGATAGCAATTATGGGATTGGAAACCCTGAGTGGGATAATATTGATTGGAGAGGTTCCGATGCAGGAGGGAACTTAAAACAAACTGGTACAACAAACTGGATGCCTCCAAATACCGGGGCAACTGATGCTTTTGGTTTTTCCGCCCTTCCGGAGGTTATGTTGTACAGAACGAATATTGGGGAGGCGATTGGAAAGGTTATTTCTGGAGCTTCTCATACTTCAGGGCATTATTTCCGCAATATGGACTGGAACCAGGTTATGATCAACCGAGGTAATGGAGTTGGGGGTGGTCTTGCCATATCAGTTCGTTGTGTTAAAGATTAATATTTAATATAGAGCTAATTTAAAATATATCATTCATTAAAAATGTATCTTTGATATAAACATTTAAAATCTAAAATTATGATTGAACATGTTCACAACCACATCACATCGGAGCTGCAGCAAAACACCCGCACCGATATTATTTTTATTCTTTCTGCAATCCTGCTTAACCTGATCACCCTTGCAGTGAACTCGGGTATGTCGGAAAAATCGCGAACAGACAATGCCACTCTCATTGCCATGTTTGTATTTGTTTGTCTTATCGTCCTGGTAAATCTTGTTGTGGTCTTTGGCTTGAGCAAAGGAAAGCAAACCCGCGAAAAACTTTTGAATGGCCTGATTAAAATGTACAAAGACCAGAATGTTGATAAATATTATGACGAATCGTTGATGGGCAATTACAATGTAAGGTATAACCTCTTCATCATGGTGGTGATTTTTACCGGTATTATTGCTACGGTTGTGCCGTTTATTTTACGATAAATTATCTGGAATTAATTTACACCTTTAGCAATCTGAAGGTTAGGTTTGTTATGTCATTAAAATGAATAAGTAAATAAATAAAGGTTATGGCTAAAAAAGTGCTTTACTGGACTCCAAGAATTTTTGGGATTCTTGCGATTCTTTTTATGATGATGTTTTCAATGGATTGTTTTGGCGAATACGATTCATTCAGTAAGCAATTGACATGTTTCTTCATGCACAACATACCCGCGTTTATTTGTGTCGTTGTGCTGTTCATTGCATGGAAATGGGAACTTATAGGAGGCGTGATATTCATTCTTGCTTTTATTGCAGGGACGATATTCTTTAATAGTTTCTCAGGAAATTGGGGTTCGCTGATCGTAATAAGCCCATTCCTGATTACAGGAATTTTATTTATTGCTGATTATAGGGTGAATAAGAAAAAAGCTGTTATTTGATTATCTTATCCAGTACTTCTTTTGCAGCAGTTTTATATACTATAAAGGCAATGATCTTCAGTTTTACATAATCTTCGCTCAGAAATCTATACCCTCTGGGTTCAGCATCAAACCCACCTGCACCTGAATCTTTGATCATAAACCAGTATTTGCCATCCACCACCTGGTAGCCTACCAAATGGATGCAGTGATCGTCGAAAGTGGTTTGATTGTTAAGCCGGTACTCCCTTGAATCTTCGTCAATATAATCAGCCGGGATATCAAATGTAGGGATCATTCCAACTTTGGCGAATCTATCATAACCGGGTTCACTTACATCGCCGCAGATACTAACAGTTTAACCATTAGTTACAGCGCTTTTTAAAGTGGAAAGAAAATCATCCAAATGAATGTTGTAATAATTTTTACAGTGCCACCAGTTGTCGGGTTCCATCAATTCACCTTTCTGGTTGTAGGTTTGCGATTTTGTCGACATAAAGCTGAAATAATCCATGGGCTTCAGTTGGAGAACCTTTTCCAGATATTCCATCGGTGTATATTCCGTATCCTTCACCATGACTTTTTGAGGTGGCTCGCCCAGGTAAAAGTTCAGTATATTTTTAACTGTTGAAATGATGGCTTCTTCATTCCAGGCGTTTTGCTCTTTTACCAGCTTTAAATAGCTGCTCAATTCTTTTTCCATCGCTTCGTGGTCATGAAATTTTTGTCCTTTAAACTTTCCGGAATAAGCTGAAGCCGGAACAGCACCATACAGCCGCATGTTTTTTATCACGGCATTGGCTTCCGACCCTTCAGCAAAGTACATATCACCCCGTGTTTTTACAAAATATTTGGCTCTTTCCACATACTCCCAGTAGACAAAGTAAATTTCCGACAGTTTTACCTTTGCACCGGTGAGCCTGTAAACTTCCGATTCCATGTAAGATGTAGATGCAAAGCTCCAGCAGGTTCCGGTTCTTCCCTGCGATAATGGGGGATTGTGCCAGTATTGTGTGTAATTTTTTGGATCGGTCGGATAGCTTTTCCCGCTTAAATCAGTTGCAATATAAGTTTTAACTTCCGGCTTGTCAGATTCCGATTTGAAATCATCAATACCTTGTAAGACGGAATCCTGATAAAATCCATTTTGGGCTTCCTTGTAAACAACTTTGTCCTTTTTCAAATTTTCCTGTGAAAAAAGAGAAATGGAAATCAATAAAATGATAAGAGATGCAAATAACTTTTTCATACAAATACTTTTAATGGTGAAACTTCGACCGGATAAAATTACAACAATAAATAATGGAAGTAGAATACAGTTGTGCGCATCCGAACAAAATGATTGTTTTACGTACACTTATTTATATAAAATTTGGATAGATGGGCATTATAAGATGCTGTATTTCTGCTCATAATATACTTTGGCACGATAGTAGAAACTTCAATAACAACCGATTTAAATATGATAATAATGACTAAAAAAAATTTAAACCATGAAAACTCTAAAACTTGTCACACTTTTATTTGCGTTGGCTTTCTCCAATCTCGCATTTTGGTTTACGACCTTCAATCTTCCTGAAGAAGGCAACTACGTAAACCTGGCTGATGAGCTTCAGGTTATGATTCCGATAAGGCTTGCGCCTGATGCGTTTAATACAACTCCGAAATCCTTTATTCCTTATAAAGAGGATACCATTGTTATTGATTTACAGGAAGTGGTGATTACACAGGGATTTCCAGAGGCTTCACACGACTGTCTTCAACGGCAGGTAAGTTATCCGGAATTTGCGAAACAGCAGCATCTTGAAGGAGTGGTGGCAGTTATCATGCGATTTAACAGTAACGGGAACGTGGAAATCATTGATTCATTCGGCAGCGATCCCAGGTTGGAAAGCTACGTTCACGGCAAATTGTTGAATATTCACCTTAAAGACTGCTCGGTTCAGGTTAACAAACCTTACAATCTGCGGTTTTCGTTCAGGCTTATTTAAAGGCTATCTATCCCCTATATATTCCTCTTCATGATCATTTTCCCCCCGGCTCTTCGGGGGGTTTTTTATTTAAATTATGTTTTTTCTTCAGGCTAAGCCTTCATTTATTTAATTCAAAGTTTCCGGAATATATCAGTGAAGGATAAAATTTCAATCCTCAAATTTCATTTTTTTTATCTCCTCTACCCTTCGGTTACTTATTCCTGAGTATTTTTACCACAAATACTTTGAATGAGCTTCACTGTTTACAAATCGTCAGCCGGATCGGGCAAAACCTTTACGCTGGTTAAGGAATACCTGAACATTGTTCTTCCTGCCCCCGAAAAGTTTCGTCATATTCTTGCAATAACCTTTACCAACAAGGCTGCAAATGAAATGAAGGAGCGTATTATCCTTAGCCTGAAAGAAATTGCCGGAATGAAGGATAACCCCCATGCAAAAGCGGTGAAATATATTGTTCCCGCCCTGTCCGAATATTCCGGACTGAGCCCGCAAACCCTTGCAGTGAATGCTGAAAAAGTGCTTAATAGTGTACTTCACGATTACTCTGATTTTGCCATTTCTACAATCGATAGTTTTGTTCATAGAGTGATCCGGAGCTTTGCTTTTGACCTCCACCTCCCTTTGAATTTTGATGTTGAAATGGAAACGGATGAACTAATATCAAAGGTGGTTGATATTCTGATCAGCAGGGTGGGAACTGATGAAGATCTTACCCGGACGCTCGTAGATTTTACCCGGTCAAAAACCGATGATGAAAAAAGCTGGAATATCGAACACGACTTGATGGAAATTGCCGGATATTTAATCAAGGAAAATGGACAGGAATATATTGAAAAGCTTAAAAGCCTTAACCTGGTTGATTTTTACGAAATAAATAAGCAAATCCTGGAAGTTGTCCGTGGGTTTGAAAAGACAGTTATTGATTATGCATCCATGCTGATGAAATCATCAAATCAAAAGGGATTCCGCATGACGCTTTTTATCATGGGACGCAAGGGATCAGTGTTTATTTTGAAAACCTGAAGAATGAAAGATTTGACAAGCTGAATCCCAATTCTTATGTAAAGGATACCATTAAAAAAGAAAAATGGTATTCAGGGAAAGCAAGTCCGCAGGATAAATCTGAAATTGATGAAATCAAACCTGAACTGGTTGAAATCTATAATAAAATAGCTGCACTTAATGAAGAACATTATCCGCGGTATGTCCTTTTGCAGGAGATCAGGAAAAACATTTACCCTCTGGCCGTTTTGAACGAGATCGCAAAAGTGTTGGAGGAATTTAAGACTGAAAATGAAATCGTCCTGATATCTGAATTCAATAAACGGATTTCGAAGGTGGTGCTGAATGAACCCGTCCCCTTTATTTACGAAAGGATGGGGGAGAAGTACCAGCATTTTCTGATCGATGAATTCCAGGATACATCGGTAATGCAATGGCAGAACCTGTTGCCCCTGATCGAAAATTCTCTTGCCATGGATCATTTCAATATGGTGGTGGGCGATGGCAAGCAAGCTATCTATCGCTGGCGGGGCGGTGAGGTGGAGCAATTTGCCGGCCTGCCGAAAATATTTAAAAATCCCGGAGACACTTTCATGATTCAGCGCCAGCAAGCCCTGGAAAGGAATTACAGCCCGAAATTGCTTCAGCATAATTTCCGTTCAAAAAAGGAAATCGTTGAATTCAATAACGATTTCTTTAGTTGCATTGCTGAACGGCTACCCGAACAATACCGGAACATTTATGCTGATGTGGTTCAACAAACCGATGCTGAAAATAAAGGCGGTTATATTCAAATCACTTTTTTCGATCCCGGAACTCATGACCATACAAATGATGAATTCAATCTTGAACAGGTTTCCGGCACTATCAACGAATTAATTTCAGAAGGATTTAAGTTTAAGGATATTGCCATTCTTTGTCGCAATAATAAAAACGCAAGTTTCATTTCACAAGAGCTCCTGAAAAAAAATGTACCTGTTATCTCTTCCGAGTCTTTACAATTGGGCAGTTCTTCTGAAGTCAGGTTGCTGATTGCTTCTATGAGATTGCTTATAAGCCCTATAGATAAGATTGCCCGGGTTGAGATTGTAAATTACCTCATCAGCAAAGGACTTTTACAGGGGAATTTGCACGAGCAACTATTGGCTTTTGGCATAATCAGTCATAATGATGAAACGTTGGATGGGCAGAAGGATTTCTTTAAAATACTTGCTCAACACAATTTTGGTTTGGATATATACAGGCTCAAGAATTATACAATTTACGACCTTACTGAAGAATTGATCAGGATATTCGGGCTGCATAAAAAGGCTGACCCGTACCTCCAGTTTTTTCTCGACGCCGTTTTGAAATTCACCAAAGAACAAAATGAAGAACTTACTGATTTTATTGAATGGTGGGATAATAAAGGGTTTAAACAATCTATTATCGTTCCTGTCGGGATTAATGCTGTGCAGGTAATGACAATTCATAAAGCCAAAGGACTTGAGTTTCCTGTGGTACTTTTTCCTTTTGCAAACGAAAAGCACCGCAATTCCAAAGATAAATTATGGGTAGAGGTGAATGATCCCGGTATTCCAAAACTCAAAACTGCCCTTGTCAATGCCTCGTCAAGGCTTTTGGAAACAATTTATGCAGCGCAATACGAGGAAGAGAACAGTAAATCTCTTCTCGACCTGATCAACCTCCTTTATGTAGTAATGACCCGGCCGACGCATCGTTTATATGTCTTCACTTCAATGCCCCCTAAAAGTACTGATGCGGCTGAGTCGGTTCCGGTATTTTTCATGCATTACCTTGAATCGAAGGGTAAGTGGAATAAAAACGAAACGGTTTATCAGTTTGGTGAAAAAACTTTATATGAAGATAAAACAAAAGAATCCACAGAACTTTATCGGCTTGACAACTTTATTTCCAGTTCATGGCGCAACAGGATGCTTTTGAGCCTTCAGGCAGTCAAGAACTGGGATCTTGATGATCAGGCTTTGAAACAACAATGGGGTAACCTGGTTCACCTGGTTCTTGCGCAAATCAGGACAGCGGAGGATGCTGAACCCATTCTGGAAAAGTTCGAATTGGAGGGTATTATCAATGTTGATGATAAAGAAAGTATTCAGGCTGTCTTAAAACCTTTTCTTTCTCATCCTGATGTTTCTAAGTATTTCCTGCCGGGATTAAAAGTTAAAACAGAACCTGAGATACTTCTGCCTAATGGCAAAACCTTTCGCCCTGATCGTATCGTTTTTAGCGATTCTGAAACCACAGTAATTGATTTTAAGACAGGAAAACCCGAGGAAAGCCATAAAGATCAGGTCCATTTTTATATGAAGCTGCTTAAAGAAATGGGATATGCCGATCAAAAGGGTGTCCTGCTATATATCAGTGAACCTGAACCCCTGGTCGAAGTATTTTAACGAGCAAATTCCATAATTGGAAAATGGAACATTGGTTTATTGTTTTCTCAAAACCAAATATGAATAGGGTTCAAAATCAATTTGCATTTCAAGTAACACGGATTCACTTGTAAATACATCCTTCCAGTTTGTGTTTTGAATGGCTAAAGGTAAGGAATAAGTTTCAATATTATTTCGAACATTCACCAGAACTAAAATCTCTTCCGTACCTGAAGTTTTCTTAAATGAAACGATATCACTATGAGGATAACTTGACATAGTCCCAGTCTTCAGTGTTTCCGACTGATTTAAATAAGCAAGTAATTCCTTATAAGTTGAAAGCATTTCCGGATGCTGTGTCCAGTCGATGGGTGAATTAGAAAAGAAAGGTACCGTATTCTCCCGGCCCACTTCCTGGCTTCCATAGATCATAGGAACACCTCCCAGGTAAATGGCAATGACTGAAGCAGCAATGGCTCCCTTTTCACCATTGAATAAAGTCATCGGTGTGGCATCCCAGGCCGATTCATCATGGTTTGTGGTGAATCGTAACTTATGTTTACCGGAAGGTATGCCATTGTATTCAACATTATGTGTCAAAAACAATAAGTTTGCCCCTTGTCCGGCAAAAACATTTTTCAATTGGTTATAAAAATCCCACGCATAGTTCATCTGGAAGCCGGCTGTAAAATGGTCTGTCCTTGCGCCTTCAGCCACTAAAATGAGTTTTCTGTCAGGGATGGCTTCAAGCGAGTCGATGGCCTGCTTCCAGAAATCGAAAGGAATCCAATCTGCGGCATCGCAACGAAATCCGTCGATATAGATATCTTCAATCCAATATTTCATGGCCGAGATCATAGCCTGCCGCATTTCGGCATTGCCGTAATTCAGGTCGGCAACATCCAGCCAGTTGGTTCCCGCAGGATGAATGATCTCCCCGTTCACTTGCGTGTACCAGGAAGTATTGGAAATCCACGGATTATCCCATGCAGTATGGTTGGCGACCCAATCCATGATGACGGCAATATCGCGCTTATGTGCTTCCTTAACAAGCTTCTTTAGGTCAGTTAGGCTGCCAAATTCAGGATTAACTTCGAGGTAGTTTTTCACACAATAGGGCGAATTAACCGTGTTGATTTCACCAATTGGATGGATGGGCATCAGCCAGATCACATTCACCGAAAGCGCTTTGATGAGTCCAGCCGCTGGATAATTCCATTGAAATCGCCGGATTGGCTGAAGGCCCTCTCATTGATCTCATACATGATGATATCCCGCGTGTCCGGGACATTTGTAAAGGATGTATCGGGCGGTATAGGAGTGATAACATCAGGCGGCGGTGAATCTTTGCTGCAAGCAAGCAGAAAAGCTACAAATAGAATGGGGACATATTTTATTTTCATCAAATGATTGAATTAATGTCGGATAATTCGGACAAAACTAACGAATAATAACCGGTATTTCTATATCAAATTGGAAGTGACTAACTTTTTATTATTTAAGGGAACCTCTGAAAACTATGCCGATCAATTTCTAATATTAATGAAATTAAGTTAAGCATTCTCTTCATATTCAGATTGCTTCGGTCGATTCTGCCAGCAGCAGGCAGGCTCCACACGCAATGATCGACTAATCTTTTAAGTCTTTTGAGGTGCTCTTAACGTCTTCATTAATTTACTTTAGCATTTTCCGGGTTACCGAAATTCCGTTGGTCTGTACCTGATAAAAATATACCCCAGTTTTCAAACCCGAAGCATTGAACTTTACATGATGATGGCCTTGGGTTTGTTGTTCATTGATTAGATTTGCCACTACTTTACCCATATAATCCAGTACCTTTAACTCAACAAACATTTCTTTGTTCAGGCAATATGTGATCACGGTTTCATTTTGGAAAGGATTCGGAAAATTATCAACGAAGTAATATGTTTCATTTGAATTTTCTGATACAACAGTAGTGATGGAATCGGGTGCAAATTTCAACAGCCAGAAATCGAGATAAGAGCTTCCCGTGAAACTGCCTGTGGCAATATAGCCGCCATCATCCGTTCTTTCTATGGTTGCGCCAAAATCCTCGCCCGGGCCTCCAAATGTTTTTGTACCAAGCAGGTTGCCTGCACTTCCGATTCGGGTGATCAAGAAATCATGCTGCCCGCTGCCGAAGCTATTGGTTGTTCCCGACAAAACATATTCATGGTTTTCATTTTCACAAACACCTTCAAAGGCTTCATTGATTCCTCCTCCAACTGCAACCGACCATTGCAATATCCCGAATTCATTTGTCTTAACAGCATAAGCCTGTTCGGCATTTCCAAAGGATTGCGTTGTCCCAACGGCAATATAGCCATTGTCGGAAGTGGGCCTGACAAACCGGTACGAATCGTAACTTGTTCCTCCATGAACCCCTGTCCATATCGTATCGCCCTGCTGATCAATCTTGATAAGGTAACCGTCGCATTGTCCGCTTCCGAAACTATAGGTATAACCGGCCAGGATAAAATTGCCGTCATTTGTGGGCTGGATGGCTGCACCGAAGTCATCGGAAGAACCTCCATAATTTTTATTCCACAGCAACACACCGGCCGGATCGGTTTTAAATACACAAATCTGGTTAGCATAAGGCGGTGTCCAGCCGTAACCTGCAATTAAAAAGCCTCCATCAGGTGCCTGAACAATGCAGGATGCAGTGTTCACAATTTTGCCATTGCTGTTGGGCAAAACAGAAGTCCACAGCGTGTCTCCGGCTTCATCAAGTTTGATCAGCCTGAGGTTGGTGCCTGAGGGCGGGAACGAAGTGGTGTAGGTTCCCACAATGTAACCACCGTCTGTCGTTTGCCTGATGGCATAAGGAAAGTCGTAGTTGGCGCCTCCGTAAGTCTTATTCCATTCCACCTCACCGGCAGAGTCTGTTTTTACAACATATACCGACCAGATGCCCGGCCCGAATGATTCGCTTTCACCAGCAATTACAAACCCACCATCGATGGTGGGTTGCACCTGCCGTGCAATATCGGAATAAATCCCCGGGAAGGTTTTTGTCCACGAGGTATCAGGTGGCAATTGTGCAAAGCCAAACATAACTGATAAAAGCAGCAGGACAATGGAGAGTAAAAAACTCTTATGACAGACAAAACAGCTTTTGATTCTCATTTTTTATTGTATTTATAAACTCCTTAAAATTACACAATCTGCAATAAATGCAATTTCTTTTCAAATACTTATGTGTATTAATATTTTAAGATACCGGAATGGTCCTTTCACACAAAGCCGGTAAGAAACGAAAAGCTTCGCAAAGAAGCTTTTCAAACCAGTCACTATTAAAGAGATTAGTTCAATTTCTGTCGAATAAACTCAATATTATCTACCTGAACCTGCCAGGGTTGCAATTGGGAAGAACCCGCCCCAATTGACAACCAAAGTGAATCATTGGAGTTGTTGGTAAGTGTATTACTAAAAGACACAATCCTCCAGGTAGTATCGGCATTTGTCGTATCGATAACATAATCAAGAAGTATTGCCTTATTAAGACCTAACGCAAGGTAAGCCTTCGAATAAGGTTGCATTAGTTTGATTCGGAAATTAACTATTATTGTATACTTACCTGAAAAATCGCAGAAAGACCTTTTTATTTCGCCCTGACCAGGTGCCCATTCTGCGAATAATTCAACAGCGTAATTACCATTTTCAGGTGGCAAATTTCCGGTAATAGTATCATAAACCCCATAGCAATAAGAAAAATCAGGAAGCCCATTAATTTCAAAACGTTGAACCCAAACGGTATCGTTGGGATAAACCGGAACAATTGCCGGTTCTTCTTTGTTGCATCCACTTAGCATGAGGATGCTACGCTAGCAAAACTACAAATGAATTATGATGTCTTTTCATATCAATAACCAAACATCCGTTACCGAAAATAAAACGTGCAGTAGTTTTCAATAAATCACCAAAACCAGTTAAATAAAACCGCTCCAAGTATTATAAAAGCCGCAATAATGGCAAGAATGGTAACCACTTTACGCTCGAATTTAATTTTCTCATTGAGTTCGTCAATGCGTTTTTTCATAAGCTCAGGTTCAAATCCTGTTTCGAGCGCTTTCTGATACCAGTATTTAGCCAGGCCGAAGATTTCGATTTTGCTGAAGTCGTCGCCATTTTTTAAGAAATCATAAAAATTTTCTTCTTCGGGGCTGCGTGGAATTTGGATTTCGGTGTGTGCCATAAAATGTAAAATTTGTCATGCAAATATAGGAAATTTCAAATTTTCAGGAAAGGAAATTTAAAGAGTATGAAAACAAGAAACAAGATACAAGAAGCAAGAAACAAGGAAAGGAGATATGATTCTACGCTATAAAATAAATTTACAAATGATATGTTTTTTTCTTCAGGAGGAGCAGCATAAAGGCCAGACCTGTCAGAAAGAAAATACCGATAGCTAAAACAGAAAATCTCATGCTGCCTGTGATGGCTTCGATGATGCCAAAGCTGAAAGTGCCGGCAGCTGTAGCCAACTTTTCCATCACATCATAAAAGCTAAAGAAAGAAGTATGGTCAGTAGTTTCGGGAAGCATCTTGGAATAGGTGGACCGGGCAAGCGATTGTGAACCACCCATCACAATCCCGATGAAAAAAGCGGCGGTAATAAATCCTGCAGCATCAGTAATATAATAGGCTCCCCAGCAGATCAGCGTCCAGGAAACAAGAGAAATAACCAGTGCCTTAAGATTACCTAACCAACCGGATAGCCTTGCAAAAAACCATGCACCGAACATGCCCACAAGCTGAATGATCAGAAGGGTAGGGATGAGCACTTTATCTGTGAGGCCAACCTCCTTTTCGCCATAGCTGGTTGCCATGAACATGACCGTGATAAGCCCCATCATCATAAAAAAGAACCCGATCAGATATATGCTCAGCTTATAAGATTTTCGGATTTGAAAAAAAACTTTTTGAAGCTCCCGGTAACCGTTTGAAAAGATGCGGCCTTTCTCCGATCTTTTTCTATATGTATATTTTGGTAAATGCCTGAATGTCATGGTTGAAAAGCCGATCCACCAGAGAAAAACCGTTATAAAAGGATATTCGGATTGGCAGGGAGCTTCCTGAAGGGATTCCAAACCAGGTTGGTTTCATAAACATTGCCAGGTTGATAAGCAAAAGAACGACACCTCCAAGATAACCCATGGAGTATCCTCTGGCACTAATTCGATCCTGATCTTTAGGTGCAGCAATAACCGGAAAAAAAGAATTATAAAATACGATACTGCCGCAATAGCCTATGGTTCCCAACATAAAAGCAATAATGCCGAATTCGACATTGGTTTCATTGAAGAAAAACAGCATCCCGCAACCAACGGCGCCTATCCAGGTAAAGGCCCTCATAAATCCCTTCCGGCGACCCGTATAATCGGCCATTGAAGAAAGCAAAGGTGAAAGGAATGCAACGATAAGGTAGGAAGCCGCTATGGCAAGCGAATAAAGGACTGTGTTAACAATTTCGAATCCAAAGAAAGAAACTGTAAAATTATCACCCTTACTTGTCATCGCACCATAATAAAGCGGAAAAAAAGCTGTGGTTACGGTTAGTTGGTACACAGAATTCGCCCAGTCGTACATAACCCAGCCGCGGATCACTTTTTTGTCACCCTGAACGATAACTTTGATGTCTTCTTTTCCCACGAATATTGTTTTAGCGAGAATTGAGTGCTAAAATAGTTTATTTTTTGAAATTTCCTTTGAATGCCTAATAAAAAAAACCGTATTAATTTTAATGAGGTTAATAAACTAAATCTCCGTTATCAAATGAATAGACAAGTTTTTAACAAATGATCTGTTTCACTCAGCAGCTCATTTCCCCTGCATTTTTCTTGGCTGAAAGCAGGTTGTAAGCACCTTTTATTACGACTTTTGCAGTTTTGATATCGAAGCCTTCCGGTAATACTATTTCGGTATATCCGCCATCGCGTAACACCTTTTTGTACTTCTATCATCCGGTATTCCGTAAAAGGCTTGCCGTTTTCTTCTTTGTTTTTGTCAAAAACAAAAATGTAATCTTTGTCATCGAAACTGACAACGGCTTCGGAAGGCAGGGCGGTTACCTGGTTGCTTGAAGCTTCAATAATAGCATTTACATACATCCCGGGCAATACGTTTTTGCAGACTCCCTGAACGCTTGCATATACTGTGTAGGTTTTATCAGCATTTATTGATTTGCCTGTCTGGCTGATTACTGCTTCATGCTGTTCGGTTTCGTTGTTGATAAAGAAGCGTATTTTCTGACCTTCGGATACTTTATCGGCATCTTTTTCAAACAGGGTGAGTTCAAGAAAAAGCTTGTCGCTGTTCACAATTTCGAACAATACATCGGAAGGGGCAACAAATTTTCCAATATTTATATTTACTGTTTTCACATAACCTGAAATAGGCGAAACCACAGCAACGGAACGGCTGATATCGTCTTCGTGCAGGTTTGCCGGATTGATACCGATAAGTGCAAGTTTTTGTTCCAACGCTTTCACCTGTGCTTTGAAGCTTTTATAATCGGATGTAACCTGTTGCAGGTTTTTTTGCGAATACACATCCTCCTTATAAAGTTCGGTGTGCCGGTTATATTCGGCTTCGGCATATTCGAGCTTGTTTTTTGCTTCCAGGTAATTTTGCTGAATATCGACAAACTCCTGGTTTTCGAGAATTGCCAGTGTTTGCCCTTTGCTTACGGCATTGCCGGGCATCAGGGATGTACTTTTAACAAACCCTCCCATTGGCATACAAACCGTTGCCAAGTTTTGGGGTGCAACAGTAACCGTGCCGCTAACTTTGAGTGTGCCACTCAGGAACGCATTTCAATTGACCCCAGTTTCGATATTGGCAAGTTTTATCTGGTCATCCCGCAATTCAACTATATCTTCGGGGAGTATTTCAACTTCTTTGTTTTCAGTATCTGATTTTTACCTCCGTTGCAGGATATTAAAGCAATAAAGAAGGTTGCAATAATGGTTTTGAATATAAAATTATATTTTGTCATAATAATTCTGATTTAAAAGATTTTACCTGTAATAAATTCAATGTTAATGATGGTCTGATTGTAGCTGTTCAGTGCATCGAGGTAATTTTGTTTGATGCTCAATGCCCGGTTCAGGTTCAGCACATAATCGAGGTAATCCATCGCCCCGGCTTTGTAGCTGCGTGTAGCCTGGTCAATGATCAAATCGGCTTCGGGAACGGCCTGCTTTTCATAATAATCCAGGCTGTTGCTGTATTTAGCATATTCGCCCAGTAAGGAACGATAACTGCCCGAAAGCGATTTTGAATAATATTCGGCATTAGTTTGCGCAACCTGTTCATTCAATTTGGCAGCCTTTGTTTTGGAGGTATATGGTACAAACCAGAGGGGAATGGCAATGCCAGCCTGAATGCCGGTGAACCGGTCGCCCGGGCCAAAAGTCCGTGGCATACCGTCAACTTCCTGAATGCCCTGCATGGTTTGACTGAAATAACCAATGCTAAGATCAGGCATCATGCGGCTGCGTTCCAGTTTCTTCTCATAGCGTGATATTTCAACCTGTTGCTGCATATATCCCAGCGAAGGATTTGCCAGCAATAGCCGAACTATCGGCAATCAGGGAAAAATCGGCACGGCGCAGCACTGTATCGGCAGGATATAAAGCAGATTCAGTATTTAAGATTGTTTGCAGTTTCTGGTTATAAATGACCAGATCGGCTGTAACCTGTTGCAACTGGTTTTTAATTTCGAGGCTTTGCGAACGGGCAGTGATCATTTCGAGGCGGTTTGTTTCGCCTGTTTTCGCCCTTAATTCGGCTGCCCTGAGAAAACCGGAATACAAACTATCCTGGTAGGCCAACAGTTTTTGTTTTGAATGCAGGTAAGCCAGTTGCCAATAAACCTGCTTTACCTGTGTGGCAATTTCAAGCTGCGAAGCCTTTAACTGCCATTCGCTGCTTTTCACATTGGCATTGGCCAGTTTGTTCTGGTTGATATACACGGTAGGGAAAGCAAATGGCTGCGACACAGTAAAACTGTTATCATTGGTGTAGGAATTGAACTGTCCATACTGCCCGTCAATAGCTGGTTTTTGGAATATCCCACGATGCCCCTTTCAGGGCTTTCTGAACATCCACCGAATAAGCCGATGAACGCACAGCCAGGTTACTGTCCAATGCCATCTGAATTGCCTGTTGCAAATTGATAGTTTTTGTTTGCTGTGCCTTTGATGCTATTAAAACAGGATGAACCGACAAGAAACAACAATAATAAAGACAATGTTTTCATAGATTTCCGTTTAAATGAAAGCCTGAATTTGCGTGATGAAAAGATAATATAAAAAACAGGCAGAATAACCAAGGTTAGAAATGTAGCTGTAATCAGTCCGCCAATAACCACTGTTGCCAGCGGTTTTTGAACCTCGGCCCCGGCAGAGTTTGACAAGGCCATAGGAAGGAATCCGAGTGAAGCCACAGCAGCAGTCATTATTACAGGACGCAAGCGTGTATGCAACCCTTTCAACACCCGTTCAGTAATATCTGTAATTCCTTCCTTTTCCAGGCGGTTAAACTCAGCAATCAGCACAATGCCATTGAGTACCGCCACACCAAACAAGGCAATAAAACCCACTCCTGCCGAAATGGAAAAATTCATATCCCGCATCCAAAGCGCAAACACCCCGCCAATAGCCGACATGGGAACCGCTGTAAAGATCAGCAGGGTCTGTTTGACCGAATGGAACGTAAAATACAGCAATACAAATATCAGGAGCAATGCAACCGGAACAGCAATTGCTAACCTTGCTTTGGCAGCTTCGAGGTTTTGGAACTGACCGCCATAGGATACGTAATATCCTGTGGGAAGTATTACCTGTTGATCAATTTTTTTTGTCACTTCGGCAATCACACTTTGAACATCCCGGTTACGGACATTAAATCCAATGGTAATGCGGCGTTTGGTGTTTTCCCTGGAAACCTGCGCCGGACCTGATTTTATTTCAATATCGGCAATCTGTTCAAATGGTATCTGCCCGCCATTGGGAAGGGCAACCGAAAGGTTTTTCACATCATCGAGATTTTGACGGTAATCCTTATCCAGACGAACCACCAGCCCGAAACGTTTTTCTTCATCAAACACAACTCCTGCCTGGCTTCCGGCAAAGGCAGCACGCAATACCCGGTTGACCTCATCAACCGAAAGTCCATATTGTGCCAGTCGGTCGCGGTTGTAATTCAACCTGCACCTGGGCCAGTCCGGTAACTTTTTCAACGTTAATATCTTCAACGCCTTCAATACTCTGAATGATTTTCTCCACTTCGCGCTTTTTCAGACAAGGTATTCAGGTCGTCACCAAATATTTTTATGGCAATGTCCTGTTTCGAACCTGTCATCAATTCGTTAAATCGCATCTGTATGGGCTGCTGGAATTCGAATTTGACCCCTGCCAGCACCACCAGTTTTTCTTCCATTTTTGCCACCAGTTCTTCACGGGTTTTGGCCGATGTCCATTCGCTTTTATCTTTTAGGGTAATGATATAATCGCCTGTTTCCATGGGTGTAGGATCGGTAGGGATTTCGCCGGCACCGATTTTACAAACGGTATGCTTTATTTCAGGGAAATTGTCGAGCAATATTTTATTGGCTTTTTCAACCATCTCGACCGTATTGATAAGCGAACCTCCCTGCAATGTGATAACCCCTGCTGCGAGGTCGCCCTCTTCGAGCTGCGGAATAAATTCGCCACCCAAGTCGGGTAAACAGGAATAAGCTTAACAGGAACAATAGAATGGCTGACACGGAAACCAGCAATTTTTGCCTGAGGGCAAAAGCAATTAAAGGATTAAAGGCTTTGTGAAATCCATCCATCAGCCTGTCGGAAAAATTGCGTTTGTGTTCGGTTTTTTTACTCAGGAACAAAGCCGAAGCCATGGGAACATAAGTAAGCGAAAGAATGGCGCCCCAACAAGGCAAAAGTTACTACCTGCGCCATCGGGCGGAACATTTTGCCTTCAATGCCAACCAGCGCCATGATGGGCAAGTAAACAATCAGGATGATGATTTGCCCGAAAGTGGCGGAACTCATCATACGTTTGGCCGATTCGAAAACATTCTCATCCATCTGTTGCTGCGAAAGTTTTGTTATGCCCTGATGATGGTGCTTGCTCATGGATAATACGGTGGACGACACTTTCGACAATGATTACCGCACCGTCCACAATCAGTCCGAAGTCAATGGCCCCCAGGCTCATCAGGTTTCCCGATACGCCGAAGAGGTTCATCAGCGAAATGGCAAAAAGCATGGACAGCGGAATTACCGAAGCCACAATAAGCCCTGCACGCAGGTTGCCCAGCAACAATACCAGAATAAAGATAACGATCAACGCCCCTTCGATCAGGTTTCTGGAAACTGTGCCAATAGCACGGCCCACGAGGTCGGAGCGGTTCAGGAAAGGTTCTATTTTAACCCCTTCGGGCAATGATTTTTGAATAGATTGTATCGGGTTTCAACATCATCTATCACTTCATGGGCATTTGCCCCTTTCAGCATCATCACCACTCCGCCAACGGCTTCGGAAGTATCAACCACAAATGCGCCGTAACGGGTTGCACTGCCATACTGCACTGTTGCCACATCACGGATCAGTACAGGAATGCCGGAGGGATTGTTCTTAACCACAATCTTTTCAATATCCTCAATGGTTTTTACCAGGCCAATCCCACGGATAAAATAAGCGGTAGGCTTTTTATCGATATAAGCGCTTCCGGTATTTTCGTTGTTGCTGTTCAAGAGCTTGAAAAATATCGGTAAGGGTCAGGTTCATTCCCCTGAGCCTTTCGGGATTCACGGCTATTTCGTATTGTTTTACAAAACCACCATAACTGTTGATGTCGGCCACGCCGGGAGTTCCCAGCATTTCACGGCGCACGACCCAATCCTGGATGGTGCGCAGTTCCATTGTCGATGTATTTCTTCTCAAACCCTTTATCAACGGCAAGACGGTACTGGTAAATTTCGCCCAATCCTGATGAAATGGGCGCCAGTTCGATTTTTGCAAGCCCGGCAGGAATCTCTTCCTCGGCTTCTTTAAGCCGTTCATTCAATTGCTGCCTTGCCCAGTAAACATCCACATCATCTTTAAATACAACGGTAACAACCGACAATCCCAACCGGGAAATGGAGCGAAGCTCAATAATATCGGGAATATTGGCTACGGCAACTTCGATGGGTGCTGTAATAAAACTTTCGACTTCCTGCACGGCCAGTGATGGCGCCAAGCGAAATCACCTGCACCTGGTTGTTGGTAATATCGGGAATGGCATCAATCGGCAATTTGGTTAAGGAATATGTACCCCAACCGATTAAAGCCACTACAAACAACCCGACAATGAATTTATTCTTTATTGAAAAATGAATGATACGTTCTATCATAACGTGATGAATTAAACTGATATAAATAATACTGTCAATCCATGAGATTAAATTACAGAGATTGAAAAATGTATGAATTACATCAACCTAATTTGGGGGGCTGCCAGATAGAAGAAGATAATATGGAAAAATAATTTGGAGAAGGTGCAGAGAAAATTTTAACCTTTAAAAAAAAGAAACTCTAAAATTTATATTGCATTCCTGGTAAACTGAGGGAGATACACAACAATCGCATGTACAGAAAGGTGAACAATGATCAGAGCCCTGTGCCTGGTCATGTTGAGTATTATGCGTCCTTTCTATTGCATTTATTAGCTTATCCTGCGATTCATCAATGCAAGGCGCAGAAATGAGCCAGAGAATGTATGCAGTAAATATATAAACAAAAATCTTCATTTGAGCCGGCAAATATAACGTTATTTTTGAAAATTAGTTTGAAAGAACATTCTGCATTTTTTGAATTACCTGAGTAAATCAAGATAAAGGGATTAAAGTTTTGTAACGAATTAATTAATAAAAAAAAGATAGTGTCTTCAATTTTCTAATTTGTTCTTTAAATGTAAATCCAGTTGAGGGAAAGGGATTTCAATATTGTTTTCCTTCAGTTTGTTGTAAATGGCAACCGATACATTGCTTTTGGTTACCAATCCATCTTCAAAAGAAACCCAGAACAGGAGTCGGAAATTCAGGGAGCTTTCGCCAAAACCATCAAACAAAGCAAGGGGTTGAGGCTCACGATGCACGGTCTTATTTTCAAGTGCAACCTCTTCGAGCAACTTCAACACAAGATTCGGATCGGAACCATAGGCAGTACCCACTTTTATTTCAATTCTGCGCTGGTTATCAGTCAATGTCCAGTTGATAAGCTGGTTCGATATCAGGTTGCCATTGGGTACAACCACTTCAGCTCCATCATAGGTAAGTACATGGCTGGAACGGAGACCGATCTTCCTTACTTTTCCCATCAGGTTTTCAATTTCGATGGTATCGCCAACCTGGATAGGCCGTTCATAAACCAATATCAGCCCGGAAATAAAATTATTGACAATGTTTTGAAGTCCAAAACCGATACCCACACCAAGTGCCCCGGCCAGCAAACCGAACTTACCAAGTTCGATACCTGCGGCTGAGAGGGCAAACATAATACCCAACACCACTATTATATAGCGGATCGAAACCGAAATTGCTGCAATTACTCCCCGCGGTAGCTTCGATTTCTTGATAAACTCGTCATCGATGATAAACCTGATGACAGCGGTTAGGAAAAATGTAAAAATCAGAATTAGTATAAAAGTAAGGATTGCACCAATCGTTAATTCAAGAGTCCCCACAGTTCTTTTTGCAATTAAAAACTCGTTAATCCATAATCCAATTGGATTGGAAATTTCGAACAATACAGTTACGAAATAAATCCACATCAGGATTAAAATGAAAGCAACGACCTGCAATGATCTTTTTTCAATTTTTTCCCAGTAATGTGTCAATACAGATTGCTTTGTTTCTTTACCAATTAAAAGTAATGCACTGGTAATGGCAAGCCAGATTTTGTAAACACCATAGAGGATTACGGTGAAAGCAGGAACATGCAAACCTATCTTTAGCATCCTTATAGCCAATTCAAAATAACCAAACAGGTTTGCAATAAGCGATATCAAAAAGAAGACGAAAACAAAAGAAGCAAGGATGCCCGCTGCCCTGAGCAACTTGAATTCTTTCGGCATGGTTCTCCAGAAAGCCGGCTTAAGGCAATGATAGGTAAGCGCAAGACCCAATAATTTGCTCAAGTAAAACATAATACCTTATCACATTTCCTAAATACCAGAATATCATATGGAGATAATTAATCGACAACAGCAATACCAGTCTCGACAAAAATCTCCTCATTTTTGGGTCGTAAAACCCTGGAAGAAAATATCTTGATCCAACCAGCAGGAAAAGGACGATAAGTTTACCAAGAATAAGGGGTGATAAGGAAAAAATAAACGGTAATGCAGGAAAAATAAAGCAAAGATGGTCAGTGTTGGATAATCGAAAAGAATGGTTTGAATTTCCTTCATTTTAATTAATTCGGGATCGTATTTTTAATCTCATCAAACCGATTTTTACCGAGTATATCATCAATATACATATCAACAGCAGGATCAGGATGATGGATCATGTTTCTCCGACTGGTAATAGATTTTTAAACGTCTTTGTTGTGATATGCCAGAATAAGCGCAATTTTTCACCAATTGGCCTGTAATCATGTGAATGTATTGGCGTCGATAACATAGATGGTGTGGTAGCAATGAATAAGCTATCCTTTAAATTCTCCTGCAATTGAACAACTTTTTCTACAACAAAAGTGCACAACGAAGTTTGTGCAGCGATCTCATTTTCAAGATTGATCAGTTCTGATCTGTTTATCCTTGAATTTCGTCCGAAGTTCTATCGCTTGCCTTAATACAGATTCTATTCGCATTTAAATTTCTCCGGTTTGTTCTGAAATATCCACATCATTCATCGTCAGGTTCCATCGTTCTTCAATTATATCCAGTTCATCAAGGAAATCCTTGTTTGTTTTATTTTAACATTTACCCTGTCCTGCCAATCAATTAACTTCATGTCAAATCTTTCCAGATGAAATAGGTGTTGTCAAGTACGAATTTTGAATAATGAGCCGTTTTGTTTTTTGTTATCTCATCCACTTCTCTTGAATGATTAGTTAAATTCTCTGAATTCATTATTAATTTTTCTCATGAGGATTCGTCGCCTTCAGTTTGTATTTCATCCTTGAAAAGGTCTTCTCGGCCTTTTCAATTTCCTTATTGATTTCTTCAATCTTATAAGGCTTATGCGAAGATTACAACGAATCAGTTCCTTTAACCTCTGTTCCTGAGAAATTGCAAGGATAAAAAGGAGGATAGAAATGATCAAAAACCTGTTAGCAAATTTTTTATCATAATTACCTGATTAATCTGAATAAAGGGTGGTTTATATATTACAATTTATTTTTCAAAAATAATCAAAATGTTGTAAAGTATTCACCATTACCTATCATTTCCTATTCAACTGAAACCGACTGGATGTTCGGTTTAACCAAATACAATGGTTTTCGCCTCGGATCGAAAGGGTTAAACGACACCACAATTCAGCCATCCCATGTTACAGCGCTGGCCTACTTTACGCTGAATCATCAATATAAAATTGGCACTGAAGTAAACCTAATGTTTCATCATAATAAATATAAGAGCCATTCTGACATTTATTACCTGAATTTCCCACAGTTTTATTATGGCACCGGTAACGAAACAAGACTGGCTGACGAGAGGATGGTGCTGGCTGAAAACCTGACCATCTCGACCGGTTTTGAATACAATTTTACCTCAAGCCTTTATGTTGGATTGTATTACCATTTCAATAACTATTACACGGTTGATTATGATGATACACTATTGGTTGATTACCAGCCTGACCTGACTGTAAACGAAGGATTGCAATCGGGTATTGGATTGAACTTTGCAAGGGAAACCCGTGACAATCGCTTCAATGCATCGAGAGGTTCATATTTATTTGTAAAATACATGAATTATGGGAAATGGATCGGCAGCGATTTCAATTACAACCTGTTCATCATTGATTACCGGAAATATGTAAAACTTTTCCGGTTCCTGATTGTTGCCGGGCAGATTTATACCGAATCGAGGACGGGTAATGTCCCTGTACAATCGCTCGCACTGATGGGCGGTGACAACCGCATGCGGGGCATTTACATCGGGCGTTACCGCGATCATACCCTCATTGATGGGCAGGTTGAACTTCGCTTTCCAATTGCATGGATTTTCGGAGGAACTGTATTTGGAGGGTTGGGTGAAGTGTCGCCTGATTACTCATCATATACCTGGAACGGTGTTCACTGGTCTGGTGGAGCAGGCATCAGGCTGATGGTTGACAGCAAGCACAAGACCAATCTGAGGTTTGATGTGGGATTTTCGCAAAACCGGCAACTCTATTTCTTTACTTTTTCAGAAGCGTTTTAGATTTTTTCAGAGCTAGAAAGGATAACCCACAGCCAAAGAAAATACATAATCCCCGAAGAAATCAGTATTATTAAAAATCCATTTTTCGCTATCAGCAAGGTAGGGTTTGCGAAACGGAATTGCTGCATCCAGTCGCAGAACAAAATAATCAATATCAATACGAATTCCAAACCCTCCTCCGATGGCAATATCATCCAAAAACCTGTCAAATTCAAATTTTCCGCCGGGCCTGCTTGGGTCATCTTTAACCAGCCAAACGTTGCCGGCATCAACGAAAAAAGCACCGTAAGTTTTATAGGTGATAGGGAAACGGTATTCAATGTTTCCCATCAGTTTGATTTCACCGGACTGATCAAGAAAATCCCTGGCTGCTTCAAAGAATCTGATGGCTGATAATTTCCGGGACCGATGGTTCTTGAATAGAAAGCCCTGATATCCTGGCTTCCTCCTGCAAAATATTGCTTCACATAAGGAAGCACGGTTGAATTGTTATACGGGATTCCCACACCAACAAGGACACGGCTGGCAATTTGTTTCTTTTCGGTAAAGTAAATGTAGTAGCGTAAATCGTTGGTCATTTTCGTGTACTGTGAATATGGAGTTCCAAATAATTTACCCGGCTCATCACCGCCGGATTCTTTCAATCCGAACAAGGTATAAATCCCGTTCAGCAGGTTTCCGGCAAGGTCAAGGGTTCCGTTGTAATAAAAATGATTGAACTTCTTCCGTTTCGGATTGCTGGTGTAAGTATAACCGAAGATGGAACCAATGATGAATTGCTCCTCAAAGCTTTTGGCAACCTGCGGATATTGCAGTAAATAATTCATCAAATTCAACGGATGTTTCCGTTAAATGAAGGTAATCGACAGAAACCGGCTCAATTTTATATTCCCGCTTCGGAGAAGTCCGCCAGCTGTAACCAAATTTTACCTGGGAAAGGTTCATGCTGTAATACTTAACGCGCTTTAAACTCCTGAACCCAATGCTTGTATAGGTTTTGGGAACATAGCGGGCCGATTGGTGCTTCAGATTAAACGGTACCAGGAAACGGGGAAAAACCAGTTTTAGTTGTGTTCCGATTTCATAAGAGTTTACACCCAGCTCATAGTATTTGGTCTTTGCCCTTTTTTGCCATTCAAAACCACCGTCAATTTGCAAGGACAAGTTGCTCTGCACCTTTAAAGATATTCCTGTGACCGATGGAAGCAATGGCTGCAGGCCCGAGAAAGTCGTTGGACTTGGTCGCAAAATTGACTTCAAGGCTGGTTTGTAATGGCTTGAGCGGAACGAGCTCAATAAAAGCATCCAGCTTTTTTGTGGAATCAGGAACTTCTTCAAAGGAAATATCCACCGAGCGAAAAGCCTCCATTCCCTGCAGGTACCTTAATGTATTCTCATGATTGGTAAATGAGTAAATACTTCCCGGTTCAATTGAAACAGGCCGGGTAATTACCTTTGGTTTGAAAGTGTGTTCAGCCGATTTGTAATGACACCCATTGATAAACAAGGAATCCTTTACCTGCGGATTTTTTTTATCTGTCCGGACAAAAAGGTTTACATTTCGGATGGTATATTGGTTATAAGCTTTTGCAGGAATTTCATCTTTTATAACCATAGTCAGGTCAACCTGTTTCTGTCCGGCAGCAGTATCAGCGTGAAAAAACAAGAAATCGGAATTAAAAAAGTAGTATCCTTTATTTTTCAGGATCAAACTTAATACGTTTACGCTCATCCTCCATTTCCTTTACCCAGTAATCATTCCCTGGCTCAATTAAACTCCCCGGCATCATTGATCCGATAATGCTGTCGACAGGTGAATTTTTGCTGTAAAATTCAATGTTCCGGTAAGTGTAGGCAGGCTTGAAAGATAACATTGTATTTCGCTCTGGCTTTTTTATCATTTTTGCCATAAATTTTCAGATCAAGGTCGATGTGACTATCGAAGTGCCCCATATCCGCCAGTCGCTGCTGCATTACTTTTGCACGGAATTCCGGATTTACATTTTCCAAAAGAACAGGCGGCTTGCCCCAAACCCTATGTATATAATGCCGGGGTCCCCAGGTTCCGCTTGGTTTCCAGTAATTATAAATTGCAAGGTTGGTTCGTGGAAGAAAAATTGCAGGTCGGTTGGTTTTAACAATCCCAACCAGGTAAAGCTCATAAGCCTTAAGGGGAATATTATTTACTTTGCCAACACCTTTTTCTGAGAACCAGGAGTAAGTGTAAAGCTTTTCATCTTCGGCCAGGAATTTTGTATTGGAGCAGGATAAAAGGACAGAATGGCAAGTATCAAAACAGATATAAATGCATGTTCCCATCCTCAATCCTGCATACATGTGAAATGGTTTGTTATATTTTTCAATCCTGCTCAAATATTTGTCCTTATATGAATTTGCTGTTAATTTCTTCCCGTTTAATTTCAATTATTTTTCAAAACCCCTAAATCCTTTGCAACTCTGTCTGGCATTCTGGAATTTCGAAAATTGGTATTTATTTGTCTTAAGCTATTGTGATATTATTCTGTTTTTTCTCCTGTCTTTTATCATTTGTAAACATATCATCCGATTGAATTAAATTCTTTGCTGAACCTGAAGCCACCTCCGGTTTCGATAATTTCTCCTTCCATTAAACCTTCATATTCATTCTTCCTGAAAAATACAGCACGGAAAGTCACCATCCTTCGTAATTTTTACCTCAAACTCCAGTTCATTCTGGACAAAATGGGAATTCACCTGCTCTGCCTGCAGATCAGAAGTAACACCCAGACTTCCTTTATAATTGATCCTGCGCCCTGTCTTTCATAAAGCTTTTGCCAATGTTGTAATAGAAATTTCTTTGCATCACAGCTTCTCCTGACGAACCCATATCTTTGAACGACTGGACATCAAATTTCAAATCAACAAATCCAATATTATCGCCAATCAGGTGGTTAAGCTGGGAAGCATAGAACTTATCGATTTGGGCATTCGACTGATGAAGTTGCCACCCAGGTCATCCCCGTGAGGTTGAACATAAACGAACCCCTTACCAGCAGGTTCAAAGCATTGATGTTTCGTTCCTCTTCGGTAAGCTGAGCCAAACGAGCCGAAACAAGCGGATCTTTTGTTTCAGGAGAAATATCAAATTTCAGCTGAACATCGTTCAATTCACCCGACATCAGAAGTAAAACTTTAAAAGTCATTACTTTGGCATTACCTGACATAAGCCCTTCCGTTGAAGCCCTTACTTCGGAAGATGCAATGATGTTCAGGTCGGATTGTAAATATCATTTGACAGTGTAATAAAACTTCCCGGCTCGATTTCATAATTCTCAACTGTAACCATCGGCAAACCATAGTGTAAAGTACCACTTTCCAGTTCAAACATTCCTGATGTTTCCCTGTTTCCCTCCACCAGGTTATAATTCACATTGTCCGTTCAGGGAAGTCTTCAAGTAATCTTCACCCGTACCATCGAAAAAGAGCTTAAACTTTGTTCCTTTATTTAAATTGATCCTGGATTTAAAATTACTCAGGGTTGGGATAAGGTTTATAGCACTGTTCTCAGTTATATCTTTATCGATGATCTTTTCAGGGTCAAACCTGTCATATTCCACGATCCCGTTATTGTCATCCAGCGCAAGGTCATCGGGGAAAATATATGTAATATCGGTTGACTCATCAATCGTTACATCAACAGTTACTTTTATCTCTTTTGGAGGACCCACAATTTCGATATCCGTTTTCGCTTTCAGCAAGCCAAAAATCACATCGTTCTGCTCCTTCGTCGAATTCATGATGACCATATTGTCGGTAATGATCCTGAGGTTATGGTAAACATTGACTGGTTGATAGGATGGAAATAGCGCCAACAATTTTAGCCGACTGGTTCTGTTTATTGGTGATGGAAAAATCACTGAACTGAACAACATTGTTGACAACTGCCAATTGATTCTGTACCCAATGTAAAATAATTATTCAGGACTTTAATACCAACTCCTGCATCACTGAAATTCATTGAGCCATTGAGAACAGGACTCTCCATATTTCCTTTTACATGGAGGTTCCCCTCGAAATCACCCTTTGCATCACTGATATAATCGGAAAGCAGATAATTCAATTCGCCAATGTTCAAATGATCAATATTTAAATTAAAATCCAGTGGTTCGTTGGGATCAGAAATCAGCCATGAGCCATCGGCTGAAATATCTCCGTATTCACTGTTCAGGTCAAGATCAAAGGATAACTGATCTTCACTGAAGGCAAATTCAGACAGGTTGAATTTACCCAAATCAATCTGGTAAATATTCAGATTGTCAATAACCAGCGAACCTTCAATAGCTGGTGATTCAATGATGTTTTTAATTTTGAAATCAGCGTTTGCAGTGCCGGCAACCACCGTATCGAGAGCCAATAATTGCTCGATGCTGCCCATGCTGAAATCAATAAGCTTCAATTCAATGTTTTGTGGGTTCTCTTCAGGAGATGATGAAATCGAAATACGCTGATTATCACCGGTAAGATCAAAATCATGAAAAGCAATGAACTCAGGATTTATCTCCACCCTGTTATCCGGATCAATGATCCACTGATCGTAACTGAAGATCAACTGATCAGGAATGAATTGAATAATAAGGCTGTTGCCGGAAGTGTCAAGACGAGCAGTCAGATCAAGGTAGGGATTTGAAAAGGAATCAAGATAACGAAGTCTGGTTTTCAGTTCAGAATTTTCAAAAGCGCCTGAAATTTCCAGTTTACCTGATAGGAAATCTTCCACAACCAGGCCGGATTTTGCCTGATATTTCAACCCATCTGAAGTTCCGGCGACAGCAATAAGCATATATCAGCAGAAAAACTGCTATAATTAACTCCGGTAAGTGAAGAAGTTCAAATCCAGTTCATCATTTTCTTTGTTGAATGAACCGCTTATTTTTAATTCGTTAAAAGCCGGAAATTCAGGGAACAAAAGTTCTGCAAATTCTTCAGGATAAACCAGATTGCCGGCCACATTAAATTCAGGAATATAAAACCTAACAGAATCGTTCTCAGGATTGGCAAGATAGTAACCAGGCAATTCAGCCAGAGAACTGAAAACATCGAGGATATAATCTTTGGCTGTAAAATCAAGGTTATAATAAAAGCTTTCCAGGTGAAGGTCGGTAAAACTGCTGTCGGTTTTGAAAGTCTAAACTTGCCGGATGCATATTATATAGCGTATCCCCAAAACTAAAATCAAGGCTATGAATAGATGCATTCAATCCGAAATTGTCCATGCTTGTAAATTCAGGTCGAAGTCAGCCTTACTTTTACATCTGACATCCCTGTCATTAAGATGTAAAGCTTTCAGATCAATCATTTCGATGTCTATTCCAAGTTTGGCATTGGTTGTTTTTTCAGTGAATTCTCCATTCAGGTCAATGGCAAATAAGGCATCTTCATCATTCGATTTTATTTCGGACTGAAATTGTCCCTTATCGATCGCAGCATCCAGGGTAATATCATGAAAGTCATTTCCATTATAA
This sequence comes from uncultured Bacteroidales bacterium, assembly GCA_963705185.1. GTDB lineage: Bacteria > Bacteroidota > Bacteroidia > Bacteroidales > JAADJA01 > JAADJA01. The sequence goes on along the minus strand of CAVPJF010000022.1, from coordinate 51,820 downwards.
TCAAGGTTGTCAATTGAAAGCTGCAAATTTCCAGTGGATGTATAAAAATCTTTTCCACTGAAAGATCCATCGATTTTCAAATCAGCTTGATTTATACCAAAGTCTGCAATGGATTTTAGGTTATGCAAATGTGTGTTCAAAGAAACTTCATAGGCAGGATTGGAATCCAGTCTTGCCTCAGCTTTATTTATAGTAATTCTTCCAATGTCAGAATCAATATTTCCGGCAAACTGATGTTCATTTCCGTTGCCCGAATATTTTCCCTTGATGATAACATGATCAGGCAATTTATAAGCGGATTCCGGAATTGAACTAGCAAGGCTTTGGTTCAAATCTGCCTTTGATGCCTTCAGTTTCTCAATATCAAGTTCAATCATCAAAGAATCAGGAACTGAAAGATTATTAACAGATTCCGGTAGTAACGATTTCTGTCGAATTCAGGTAATTCAGATTGGAATTGCCGGATGCTAAGATCATTGTTCGTTCCGTAAATCTCAGTTTTTAATCCAAATCTGTTATCGATAAATTCATCAGAAAAAAGAGTTTCTTCTTCCATGAGCGGATAGAAATAATCAATGTCCCGCATGTTTTGGCTTTCGATTTCAAGGTTCAGATCGAAATACTTTCCAGCAAGATCAAGGTAATTGGTCGGACTTATCGTTGTTTTCAGATTGATCAGGTAATTTGCATTCTTTGTCTGAATCGACATATCGCTTATCGTAAAAACCGAATCCACCTGGTTCAGGTCACCATCCATGTTAAGTATGTTCAGGCCATTGCATCTCCATTCCGCTTAAATCATGAATTTTTAGGATCAGGGTATCATAGTCCAGAATAAAATCTGTCAACTTACCGGTCAGGTCGCTGATACACAAATGCTCACTGTTGAAATGTCCTTTGGGTTCTGGTGTTTCCATGTAATCAACGGAAAATTTGTAATTCTCCAATTTCCAATTCATTTCCCTCTACCCTCCAGAGATATTGTCCCCAGTTGAGGTAATCGTAATTTTCGGGTAGTAGGTGTCATTTTCAGGCAGAAAAGCCACCGAAGTGGTTGTATTTCTTGCAAAGCCTTTGTTGATGGCAACTGTTTCATGCGTAATATCCACCAACAAGTCGCTGACTTCCACTTCCTCTCCTCTGGTATTGAATAAAATGGCTCCGGTTGAATCAATATAAGCAAACTCCGATTTAGACAAATGAGCATTTTCAGCACGAATGTCAGCAAACTCAAAGGCTGATGTATCTTCAACCTGGCCGGGAATAAAGAGCGATTCGTAGCTAACAAAGGAATCGTCAATTTCGATGGACTTAAATTCAATCAGCGTTTCGAGGTTTACAGAACCAAAATGGAGTTTTGCATTCCCGATATCGAGGATCAGATCAAAACCAATATCCGTTTCATCCCTGTACCTGAAATAGCAGGATTCAACGATGAGTTTGTTAATCTTTACATCCCAGGGTTTTGAATCCTCTTCGGTCTCCAAATCTTGTTTGTGTCTCGGTTGAATCCGCAGGCATTTGATCCAGCAGTTTACCGATATCTCCCTTGCCATCTTTCAGTTCAATACTTTGCAAAACAACCTGATGCCTGAGAAGTGGCAATATACTGATGTTCACTGAAAAATTACCCAACATAGAGACAGTGTATCTGATTCCGATTTTTTAATCAGGATATCATTGACTTTTAACTTTTTTGGAAATCCAAGCTGGAATTGCCCAATGCTCACCTCGGCATTTAACTGCTTTTGAATTGCCGAAACAGAAAGATCTCTTAACTTATTCTGAACAGGAGGAAGTAAAATAACAAGTTGAAGCAATAGCAAAAGGAAAATTATACCCGCTATAAAACCAAGGATGGTTTTATAGAAAATATCAAGTCCTCTATGTTTTGAAAGCTTCCTTATTTTGATTGAAGTTTTTGATAAATTTAATAACCTTATTTGTTGCTGTCCTTTTTGCTGAATTCCTTTTGTGCTTTTTTAATATCAGCCAGTATAATCGGATCTGTTATTGTCAAATTTCCGCTGGTTGATCATACTTAGTTTATGATCTGCCATAGGGTCCTGCCATTTTAAAAATATTTTTGAATCATTTTCCAGGTCAATTTCTCCTGCTTCGGTTTGCACCAATACGTGTTTTTTTTGATCTGAAAAATAAATCACTCAGGCTGATTTCGATCCCGACATCCAGTTCTTTCTCTCCAAGGTCCACCTCACCGTAAACATCTAAGTTGGCTATGTTGTCATTCATCAGGACATCTGTGAAATAAATTTCATCTTTGAATAAAAAAGCATTTACATTCAAATCCTTCACGATCATCTTATCCTTTGATTTGTGGCCCACGAAAAACAGTGTTTTAACAATTGGCTCTACCTGATTGAATTCAGCATCTGATATCTTTGGTATTCAATATAATTAAATTCCCTTCCTCGTCCAAACTAAGATCTTTATTCATTTCGAAATAATAATGTGAAGCCCATGAAATTTTACCAGACGAGTTTCTGCGAAGTAAAAACATCCTGGTTAAAATTATCAAATGACTGGAAGAATCCAGAAATTTCGATGCTGTCAACTTTTGAATAAAGATAACCCGGATACGAATCAGGCTGATCCTTTAGGATATATCCATGAACATCCGTTGTACCTCCGGCAAACCCGAACTTCAGATGATCGAGGTCTATCCGTTTATCCCTGTAATCAATTTCCAAGTCCAGATTAGTTACTGTTGCATTTTTATAGGATAGATATCCTGCATCAATGTTAAGTTTAAATCTATATTCTGAGGTAAACCGGGTAAGGTTTTTTCATTTTGTGAGTTTTCTTTTGCACTTCTGCTATTCCCCGATCCTGGAATACCAAAGGCCTGCAATTCAAGAAAACGATCAACCTCCAGGCTGTCAATGCTTAGATTAGCTGAACCAATATATTTTATTTTGTCAGTTTTATAATCATTTACGGTTATGTCCATTGTGAGATTTCCGAAGGGCAGATCTGTATAGAAACCATTAAGCTGGATCTGGCGGTCCGTAGCTTTAATATTCGACCTTAAATTTGTAAAGGATACATCCTTATATACTATTTCGGCAGCTTTTAAATCTACTGTTAAATCAAGCTTTTTAGGATATTCAAGCACATGTTTTCCAGGCTCTTTAGGTTTATCTTGGTTAAATTTACTGGTCAGATCTTCAATATTCAGATGGTTAAAACTTAAGCCAGCATTCATCTGAATTCCTGCTATACCGGTGGAGTCTATATTTATTTTGCCACTTACCGATGCATGGCCATCAAAAGCATCGACTGAGAGTTTTTTGATGGATACAATATTGTTTCGAATATCAGCCTGCAAAAATAAATTTTCAACAGGTACTTGTTCTATATTTCCCTTTTCGATTTGCAAATCTATATCCGCCTTAAGGTATTCAGGAAAATTATAAGTCTGTTTTTTGATACTAACTGTATCCTTTGTTGGGTTGGTTAACTTCAGGTCAAGGTTCTTGAAACGCCCTTTTAACAAAGCATTAATTTCAGTTATTCCTTGTTCCCCCAGAGTGATGTCGCCTGAACCATTCACTGTTCCTCCCTGGTAATTAAATCGCAACAAACCTATGTCTAATTTGTTATTATTCTGCTTGCAATCAAGTACCAGGTTTTCAACCAATCCCTTTTCAGTAATAATTTTTTTTCCATTCACTATTAGTTCAATCGCAACATTAGATAATGGATCAAGAGATGATCTTTCCGCTTTGCTTTCGGGATTCTGTTTATGATTAATTTTTGTTAGGTCAAGTTCATCAAAATTCAGTTCAAATTTCCCAAACAGGCTTTCTTCATTACTAACTAAATGAAGTAATGGATTATGCAAGACACCACTTAAATGAAAAGCCTTTTGGTTAAATGTTCCAACAAATTCAGCTATATTCATCACGTGATTATCTAATACGGCTGAACCTTTAAATAAATCAATCGTGTAATTATCGTCCTTAAGAACAAGGCTTGCATTGTAAACATTCATTGATCCCAAATACCCTGAATAGTGCATTTTTCTAAGCTCACTTATTTTCCCTTTCAGTGCAAGGTCCAGATCAACAGACCCCGTTAAGCGGAGCTTGTCTGTTTCCTTTATCAAATTGCTGAAATTGATAAATGAATTCAGGCTTGCATCAATAATGGGATCTTTTAAGTTATCGAGTTTAAGCCGACCATAAAGAAAACTTTCACCTGCCTCAGCATGAATGGTATCGATTACCAATTGAACTGTTTCAGGTGAATGACCTTCACCATTGTTATAATTTCCTCTGATAGCACTTACCTTTATTGGAATTGGCAGAAAATCAGCGGTAAATTCAGCATTGGTAATTTCAAAATCAAGTTCCGAATAGGGTCGCTGAACAGGATTCACAAAACCTGTTTGGTTGTATGATAAAATCAATTTTGCATCCGGATTAACCTGCTTGATGTCAAATCCTGCAGGGAATTCAAACAAATCGAGAAAAGTATTGATATTATCCTCAGCTGTAATATGAAGTTCTATCCATTGCCCGTCATCCTTCGGTCTCATTTTAATTCGGGGTTTCAATCGCAGCGTATTTGCAAAAATATCGCCCTGTTCAATTTCCTTTTCTCCCGTTAATTGGTTCACTTTTAAAACCACATCAACTATTTTTATAGGCTGATTAGTTAATAAAGCCGCATTATTGGTTATTAGGCTATCCAGCTGTCCCTCCACTTCGCCAGTAAAAACAAATAATGAATCCCTGGTAGTTAATTTAAAATTTGCTGAGGATACCTGGAAGTAAGTCCTGTTTCCTTTAAATATATTCCCAAAGTACACTTTGCTGTTTTGGATTTGAATTTTACGTGATTCAAAAATAAGCATGTTGGATTTACTTTTACTCGTCTTATCTTTGATGGTAAGCAAGTGAGGCTTGTTTCCAAGGCTGTCAATTTCGGAAAAAATAGCAGCATCCTTTATAATCAATCTTTCAATATTCAATTTTTTATTCCATAAGCTTCTGAGGTTAACAATAACATCCAATTTGCCGATGCTGATAACCTCTTTGTTATTATCGGATACCGAAACTTCCTCTAATTCAATTTGGATTCTTGGAAACCGCCTGAGATAAGAAAATGAAAAGTCTTTAAAAGAAACCTGTTCTTCAAATTTATTATTTATATATTGTACGATATCATTGTTAAGAGATTTATGATACAGTTTGGAATATACAAACAATGAAACGGCAGGAATTACTATTACTACAATAAATACAATTGCTATTATTAGAAATATTTTCCTCATTTCATTTTATGGAATCCGAATAAACTAGGATTTTTCATCACTTTCCAAAGGTACGGCTATCGGTTTTGTTTTCTTAGGAATTTCGGAAAAGAAAATGGCATATACTCCAACTTTTTCCTTGCTTTCGAGGATGATTTTAACGATTCCGGCAATCGGAATGAAAAGGATCATTCCGGAAACACCCCAAATCATTCCACCAATAATGATGGCAATAAATACGGCAAAAGCATTGATCTTTAGTTTGTCCCCGACAACCCATGTCCTGATCACGTTATCCTGAAGGAAATTCATTACAAACAGGGAAATAAAAATCAACAAAGGGATCAGCATATTGTCTTTCGTTACAATAGCAAAAAGCATAATTACTGCCAGCCCAATTGGATTACCAACGAACGGGATGAGATTAAGAAGCGCTAAAAAAACAGCGAAAGAAAATAGCGAAGTCCAGTCCGAAAACCAGGAAAACAATGTAATTCATCACGGCTGATATTAACGTGTTAGAATTACAAGTCCATAAATGTAGCTTCTCACCAGGTCGAGTGATTTATTAAACCTGTCCTTGGCAAGCTCAAGGCGTTCTTTATTCTTAAATTTATTAACATAAAAATGAATTACCAGGTCTCTGTAACGCAACAGAAAGAACATATAGAACATAATTAAAATGATGTTCCACAGGTTAAGGCCAAAACCTGAAATAAAATTCATGATCAGGTCATTATGGCTTTGAACCCAATCACTAATTAAGGATTTATTGATATGATCAGGTATCGTAATTCCATAACCCTTCAATACCAGTGACATATCATGCAAGCGCTCCGAAATCACATGTGCAAGGGCTGGTAAATCCTTAAAAATATGGCTGAGTTCAACATAAAAGAAATAACCAATTCCGACTAAAACCAAAAGCAATGCCAATAGAAAAAGCATATTGATCAGCGATCTGGACATCCTCGTTTTTTCTTCAATCCGGTGCAGAAAGCGATAGCTGGCCATTCCAATTAAAAATGCCCAGGCCAAAGGCACCAGGAAAGATTTTCCAACAACCATCACTACAACGATTAAGGTTGCTACTACCAGGCGGGCAGTTGTTTTTAATAAATTGCTCTGGTTTTCCATCAAATAGTCTTTTATGTTAATCTTCAGTTAAATAGTTCATTCTTCCCGCTACCGGGATAATCTGTGACACAATAATAAGCCAGTCCCTTGAATCATTTCAGGACAGGTAAATTTTATTTCTTTTCCTGCTTCATCTTCATTTTAATTATGTTCTCAAGCAGGTCAGGAACTTTTTCGAACACCGATTGCAATCCCTTGGAGCGGGACACATTCACCATCGAAATTTCGTCACCCTTAGTCACCAGGAATCCAAGCGGTTCAAGCGAAATCCCTGCACCTGCCCCTCCGGCTTTTCCGCCACCTTTGGTCGTTCCTTCGCCTGAACCACCGCCGCTGCCAAAGCCCATGGACACCTTTACAACAGGAACACAATCGAATTCTCCCAGTTTGAATGGTTCCCCGATCACTGTTTCGGTTTTTGAAACGGTCTGCAGCTGATCAATTACCTTATTCAGCATTTCTTCTAAGTTGAGATCCATAATTTTAAGTTTTTAATGATTACGTTTAAGTAAGTTTTTGATGATTACAATGATAAAGTTAAACAGGTTATTCCTGACATCAAGAATAAGTGAAAAATTTCCACTAAAATTAACATTCATGTCCACATTGGGTTTGGTATTGAACACGGCGAACACAGGGAACAATAATGAATTCGTGATCACATTATGGGTATCTATGTTAAGGTAAAATTCCTTTAGCTTCGATTTCCTGATAATTTGCCAGAAAGTTTTGATCATAAACTTGAGTTGCTTCCATTTTGGCAGGCTCGATACCCTATTCTCTTTCTTTTTTATTATTTTAGTTTCGCTTTTATTCAAATCCTTTTTAAATGGATAAAAAGAATACCTCACAAAAATAATCCAGATATTTACAACGATTTCATCGTCCTCATCCTGCCTGATCCCAATCCTCAGTAAACCCGGCCAACCTGCAACATACTTACCTTCATCCGTATTGATCCTGATACGAATAGGAACAACCAGTAATATCATTATGAATCCGGAAATTGAAATTATCAGATATAATAAGATCATTTTGCGTACAAAAACAAAATATTTAATGAAGTGTTTAAAATGATAATTTATAAAAACAAAATTACAACATTTCATGTTTTTATCATCCGCTAATTTTCCAGAAACCTGAATCCTTAAACTACATATTAATTTCCCGCCTCTCGTTAAAAAGCCCACCATCCTTGAATATTCATAATAATACTATCTTTGTCAGGTTTTCACAACATTTAATAAAACATCGTAGCTGATCTTGAAATCGCTTTTATTCTTTACTGGTATCCAAAACCGCAGAGTAACGATTAAAAAACTATAATTACTTAATTTCAGGGAATTAAAAAAGAGGCTTTATCAAAATGATAGCCTCTTTTTTTCTTGTGATCCCAGAAGGAGTCGAACCCTCAACCTCCTGATCCGTAGTCAGACGCTCTATCCAATTGAGCTATGGGACCAAAATTTTTCTCAAAAACTCTCTTCCACTTCCTGATTTAAAATATATTTCTCTTTTTCTTGCCTCCTCCCTATTTCCTAAAATTTCTTGATATACCAACTTCCAGGGTACAAATCCTTTTTAGTTGACTTGTGCTTTCCAGAATTATGCTCCTTCAATCTCCTTTCCAAATCATTTGTAATACCTTTATATAGTCGACCATCAACCCCACTTTTTAAAACGTATACATAATACATTTTCTATCCTTTCTTCCGCTCCCTGCCTGCCGGCAGGCAGGTATCCAATTGAGCTATGGGACCATATTGATTATAGACTTAGATATAAGATATATGATTTATGATTTTAGATTGAATAATCATAAGTCGATGACCTTAATAATCGTGGACAAAATTATAAAATTAAATTGTTCTGGGAAAGAAAATTGTATCCAAATAATCTATATTTGCGCGTATTGTAAATGAATTGGAAATCGAATAGTAATATAATTTAAGTCAATTTTAACTTCCTGATGATTCAGCTAGTTTTTTAATACCGGATAAAGTGAAGACAATCATATTTGAAGATTACCCAAAAAATCAATAGCTTTATCATATTATTATACCCATTGTATAAAAGTAACAGAGTTGGCTTTAAAAATTATTGATCAAAACAAACATTTAAAAATAAACAAAGAAATTGTCACCTTTGGTGCTATGCTTCATGATATCGGTATCATTCAGACAGATGCCCCGGAAATCGGTTGTTTTGGCAAATATCCTTACATTGCTCATACTTACCTGGGAAGAGAAATGCTTGAACAAGAAGGATTGTATGATATTGCGCCGATTTGCGAAAGGCATATTGGGGTAGGTCTTACAAAAGAGGATATCATTAAGGCAGATTTTCCTCTTCCACACAGAGATATGATTCCAATATCTCTTGAAGAAAAATTAATCTGTTATGCAGATAAATTTTATTCAAAGTCTGATAAACATCTTACAATTCCAAGGTCGGTTGAGAAAATAAGGAAAAAAATGCTTAAATACGGGGAGGACAAAATCCGGAAATTCGAGGAACTGGCTAGCTTGTTTGGGACAGACTTTAGCAAGAAGAGAATTAAATCCTCTTAAAACCAAGAGGGAATCTTGTCTGGCCGACAAGATCCCCTCTAACTTTGCATTCACCGTAATGATTGCATTGTTCCAAGCTACGGTTATGATGGTTGCTCTTTCCGGGTTCAACCTTGCGGTTTCATCTTTCCTGAGCCTGACTATGTCCCGGTCGTCCATTGCTGGTCTCCCTTCGCCTAGTCGCAACTTTTCTTGTTCCCCTGGAACAGATTTCCGTGCGGAATTCTACTTCAGGTTAGGAGCCGGTCCGTTAAACCTTGCGGCTTAATTTTTCCGAATCCCTGGTCTTCTCAGGTTGTCGTGCGCACATTTAGTTCCGAAAAACTTCACATTTGCCGTACTTAATCTTTAGCTAAAGTTTTCTTGCGAATACTTTTTGCAGAAACACCTGATTTCAAGACTGACTCATATTGGGTCGACAACCTAATGCCCTCCCCTCAATAAATCCGGACCATCTGCCTTACACTGTTTCCAGGTTCAGCTTCTAATCCCTGACGATCCAAGCTAACCTTTTATCCCTTGCTTGGTGAAACAAAGATAGGCATAATTACTACCCCTTGTCAAATTTAATTTGCAGTAGATATTCACAGTTTGTGCACAAAGGTTATTAACATTTGTTGATAAGTGTGAACTTCAACTTTTAACTATTTCCCTTTCGAATGTATTATTTCGATGGTTTTTGTAATGGATTTTCCTTCTTCATCAATAACGGTGATTATGTGTTTACCAAAATATGGCTGAACCGCAATCCGGTGATTTTTTTTGGTCATACCGATATACTCTTTGTCCAAATGCCAGTAGAGAACCGATTCAGGATTCCGATGAGCGACTTCTAAAACAATAGAAGCAACTGTACCATCCATATCAACCGGTAAATAAAGCCTTGTGTTTTCGCCAGGATAAATAAACTCCATAGGAATGGCAGAATTATTCGATTCGCAATCAGAACTCAGAGGAGGTAAACTTTTGTAAAGCGGATTTCCTTTTTTATAATACCATTCCATGACAGGTGGCAATACAAACCACGATCGGTGGGTCATTACCGATGGATCATAACAGTTATCAGAAACCCTGAATGTCCCTGTTTTGTCAAGGTGAATCAATTGATGATACGGGCAAGGTAGTGTTTTCAATCCACTTTTTTGGATATAAACGGTATCGACCAGTTCACAATAACGGTTTGATCGGTAACCACTTAACCGGCAAACAGCAACCATTTCCAATTCGTCATATGGCGGATCAAACCAGGAACTTTCAGGTAATACATTAAAAATATCGAACATTAATGGAGCAGCAGTTGAAACACCAGTCAGACCGCTTCGTCCTTCCCCGTCAGCATTTCCAACCCAAACTGCAACAATATAATCAGGATTAAGGCCCAGTGCCCAGGCATCCCTGAAACCAAAGCTGGTACCTGTCTTCCAGGCTATTTTTCCGGTTGATGAAAAAGTTTTCCAGCCCGACAACTCCGCAGGCCTGTTAACTTCTCTCATCGCCTCGAAGGTAAACCAAACCGAAGCTGCGCTTAAAACACCCTGTTTTTTTAGATTCTGCTTTTCACTGGTTTTCGTTTGGTGAATCGAATCAATATAAATTGGTTCATGCCAGTCATCCGGATTGTAATAGCCACTGTTGGCTGCAAAATGGTTCAACTCACGGGTCATCCCAGAATAAATAGTTGCCAGATCCCACAATGTAGTTTCAGCACCACCCAAAATTAAGGATAATCCATAATAATCAGGGGGATTACTCAAGGTTGTCATGCCACATTTTTGTAACACATCATAGAAATGATGAACCCCAAACTGCTGAAGCATTCTTACAGCCGGAACATTCAGCGAGCGATAAAGCGCTTTTCTGGCTGGAACAGCCCCTGAAAAAGACCGGTCAAAATTGGTGGGAGTCAATCCACCAAATTGGGTAGGAATATCAGGAATAAGGGTATTTGGCAGAATTTCACCCGCATCCATCATGCTGGCATATAAAAGCGGTTTTAAAATGCTTCCTGTACTTCTGGGAGCAACGGTGATATCCACATCATTACCATGATCGATGCTGTCAGTTTTAGCGGTATTGCCGACATAAGCGAGGACATGTCCGGTTTCAACCTCCACAATTAGCACTGCAGCATTGTGAATTTCATTGAATTTTAACTCCCTGTGATGATTTTCAACAATTTCCGTAACGGTTTCTCTGCAGATAATAATCAAGTGTGGTTCTGATTTTTTGACCCTTATTTTCTTTGCAAATCCTGTCGAGAAGATGCGGCGCTGACTGTTCCAGCGGAAGGGGTCTTCCGGGCAATGCTTCCTGTTTTGCCAGTTCTTTGCTCATTTCATCAATAAGTCCATTAGCGGATAACCGATCCAGAAGCCTATTTCTTTTTAATAGTAACCGGGATTGATTTTTACCGGGGTAGATCAGCGATGGAGCATTGGGTAAGACAGCAAGCGTCGCAGCCTCGGCCCAGGAAAGATCATCGGGTGGTCTTCCAAAATAACGCCATGAAGCAGCATCTAAACCAACAACATTACCTCCAAAAGGAGCATTGGCTGCGTAAAATGCTAGAATTGAACTCTTGGAAAATTTAATTTCAAGCCGGGTGGCAAGAATGATCTCGATGAACTTCTCAAAAACGGTTCTTGGCTTGCCTTTTCGTGATAACCTGATTACCTGCATCGACAGGGTACTTCCACCACTTTTAATCTCTCCTGTTTTAATATTCTGAACCAGTGCCCTCATTATCGAAAAAATATTTACACCAGGATGGTAGAAAAAATATTTATCCTCAAACTCCAGGATTGCATGTCTGAATTTTTCAGGAACATGATTATTATAAGGAAACCGCCATTGACCGTCATCAGCTATTTTTGCACCAATCAGTATCCCGTTTCGATCTTCGATTACGGTTGAAGTGGGATCAGTGAATAGGTTTTTCGGTAAACAGAAGATGTACCAAATAAGCAATGTTATGAGGATGATAAAGCCAGAAATCTTAATTCTCTTATCAATTTTTAATATACCCAGCTTCATACTCTCCTTGCTTTACCTTCAGATTTATCTGAAGTTATCATTTACATCTGAATCATCAGACCGGAGTTAATTTCCTGGTTTTACCACTTCAACCCATCGGCCCGGAACAATCGCATTGATCGAATTATCGTACATCGCCTCACACTTAACTGCCGGCAAATAATACCGTCCAAGATAGGCAGCATTTAAAACGAGGGTGAATCTTTTCGGGAGATTTCCAAGATCAAAAAATGTATTTACACGGTCGTCCCTTATATCCCTGTAATCGGGTTTACTCATTTCATGCACTGATGAGTAGTCGGCAATCCGGGTATTGATTATTTCCCAACCTGAAGGTAAAATCTGGGTCAAAGCCATGTCCTTGTAATATCCATAAGTTCCCGGGCTGATTACTTCTACTTCTGCAATAAAATCCGTTCCTTGCGGAATCCTTTCAGGCTGGATGTCTTTTCCTTCAAGGGTTTTGTAATTGACTTTCATTCTAAGCTTATTTTCCGCATAGGTTTCCTGTCCGGCAACCGGTAAACCTGTTAGAATAATCTTAGCATAAATGATTGATTGACCTGAATTCTTTATAGTTACAGTTCCCTTTTCTTTGCCCTTAATCTCAATAATTTGCTGCGACAAAGGCAGCTGGGTTCTCTTTGTACTTTTTCCTTTATTATCAATATTAAAATCAAAGACCAATTCCTTACCTACGAGATTTTCTTCACCGGCAAATTTAGCCAGGGACATCAAGCAAAAGGCCGTAGTTTGTGTGCTGTACCAGTACTGGCTGCTGATTTTCTTTGAAATGGCTATTACGAGAGGACCTGCTTTTTCCTTTTCTCCCATTAAAACAAGGGTTTCGAGGATAATCGCCATATCCCGCAGATCAGAACCATACGAATCGTTCATCAGGCTGTAAGTTGGAACTTCGGTTTGAAGATTTGTTATCAGTTGTTTCGCAACCTCCATCTGTCCTGCTAGCGCATAGGCTCCGGCAAGTTGCCATTTAGCCAAGGGTGTAAGGCCGGGTAACTCTCTGAGCCGGTTCATGCTGCTCAAATCCGGCGCATTGGCTAAGGCTAAGGTATAAAGCCGATAAGCTTGCGTAAGATGATGATGATAATAATAATCGTAGTATTGATTGGCATTTTGTCTCCAGCTTCTGGCTGCATTTTCCTGGTACTTGATCCATTTATCTTTAAATCCGACTGGCAAGGTATATCCTTTTTTCTCAGCTTCAATCATAAAATGCCCGGCATAGCTTGTACCCCAGTCATTGGCAGCAATTGCATCCGGCCAATATCGAAATCCCCCATTAGATAGTTGCATATTGCCAAGTCTGCGGATTCCTTCCTTTATGTTTTTGTTTGTGTAATCCTTCAATCTTTCATCTGCCTCCATTACATTTTGAATATATAATTGAGGAAAGACCGATGAAGTGGTTTGTTCAGAACAGCCATAAGGATACATGATCAGTTCCTTCAATCTTCTTCCAAAATCAATTGGTGGGATATTCGAAACTTCCAAAATTCCTTCGTTTGTACCGGCCATCCCAACAGGCAGGTATTCTGTATTCCAGGTTTCTCCCGGTTGCAAAACTTTTTCGAGGTAACTGGTGACCGGAGGATTGGGATTCCTGACATCAAGTTCAATATCGTAGGTAGCTTTCTCATTTCCGCTTGTTGCAACGATGGATACTTTCCCAATACCTATATTTTCAGCAACACCAAGATTGAAATTGATGATTTCATCACCCACTGCTGCAAATTCAATTTGTTTTGTCGATTCGCCAATGACTTTAAACAAGCTGTTGGGTTTAATTTCAACCTTCACTGATTTGACTTTCTGATCCATAGCAAAAACAGTAACCGGTAAAGTAACCGTTTCACCCGGCCCCAATACCCGCGGAAGCGTGCCCAGTATCATCAGCGAATTTTTAACCGGAACAGTTTTATCGGTAAAGCCATATGCTCCCTCATTTCCGGCAATAACCATGGCTCTGACTGACCCGATATACCGGGGCATCACAAGTTTGTGAGTTTGTGTTCCGCCTTTCAGTTCAAATGGTCCTAAAAACATAACCACAGGCTTGAACCGGTTGGCCTTTTCATTTGGTTTTACAATGCTTCCGGCATCTCCGCCAATGGCAAACAATTTTTCCATTTTCCCACCATAAGCCCCAAGGATGAGATCAAATAAATCCCATGTTTTAACACCCAAAGCCTCTTTCGCATAAAATACTGACCACGGGTCAGGTGTAGCAAAACGAGTCAGATCAAGCAAGCCCTCATCAACCACAGCAAGAGTATAGGTCATAGCCCTGTTTTTTTCCTCAGAAACTGTAATAGAAAATTCTTTTTCAGGAGCCAATTCATTGCTCATTGATATCACAGGTTTTATGATGGTTCCCGGGTCTTCCACATTCACGGGCACAATTCCATAAAGCCTGATGGGCAAATCATTGGCTGTTTGGGCATGAGGCTGGATATAGGTAACATGGATATAAATATTCGGGCACATTTGCTCCGTGATCTTAAAACTTGCCCTGGTTTCTTTTTGATTTTTTTCAGGAAGAACCCAGTAAGCATCCAAAATCTCCGATCCTGTTTCAATACTGACCAATGCTCTTCCTTCACCGCTCGTCGGGATGGTAATAGTGGCAGTTTCTCCAACTTTATAGGTTTCCTTATCTGCGGAAAAAGAGAGAATTTTTGCTCCTTCAGGTTGTTTTCTTTTATCCCGGCTAACCCACGAAGGCCAGTCGGCATAAAAGACCTGTGTAACGGAATGTCCGCCAACCGGATCGACAATCCTGATCATAAAACGACCCCAGTCGGGATATTCTATTTTGAAATTGTAGATTCCCTGTCCTCCAACAACATCAACGTTCCGGGTTTGGATCAAATCTTCTGAATTATATCCTACATAACTTCCGATAATTATTACCGGAAACTTCCCACCACCAGCGCCATTTCAGTTTATACAGACTCACTTCAAGTCCTGAAACCGAAACAGGTTTACCGTTTTCGTCAACAGCAACAATTTTAGCTGCATAGCTTGAATCTGTTACAAGCATGTCGCCATAATTCCCTGATTTAGGCAACTTAATTCCAATAAAGTTCTTGTAAGGTGCATAGGGAATGGAGAAAAAATCAGTACTGAATTCTCCGCCTTCTTCAAAAGCCCGAACCATGAAGTTGGCTTTCAGCATGCCGGGAGACTGTGTAAACGAACCCAGATCAGCTTTTACCTTTGCTTCACCGGCTACATTAACCCGGTCGTCAAAAATAACCTGCTCCTCAGCCCAAAATGATTTGGTATTATCATCAAAATTATACCCTTCGAAATTTTTAAACTTTGTTTGAATTGAGTTTAGCGTTACTGTAACATTGGCTTTCAGGTTTTTAGCCACAGCGCCATGCAACCATTTCACTTTCAGGTTTCCCTGCAGATTTGAATTATCGGCAGAAATAACACTCACACCATAATCGAGGTTAATTTTCAAACGGTTTGGTTTAACTGTTTCTATCCTGATATTCTTTCTGAATTTGGATCCACCCACCTGAACATTGATGGTCCAGATTCCGGTTGGTGCATCGGGATCAGTTTTGGTAGTAAAATCATAAAATCCGTTTAATCCTTTTGTCTTTACCATCGTTGTAACAACCTGTCCCTGTGGATTTACAAGTTCGAATGAAACCGGATGTCCTACAGGTAAAACTTCTTTTTTATCCTCAAGAATGAATGTTAAAAACAATGTATCACCCGGTCGCCAAACTCCTCGTTCACCATAAATAAAACCTTTTATACCTTTCTGAACCTCATTCCCGGTTACATCAAACATGCTAATAGACAAGGAAGATCCATCGTCCAGCCGAAGGTAACCTTTTTCATTTCCCTTTTTGGCGATGAGCAAGAAAGGCTTATCTTCAAGCTTTATATCCGCAAATCCATCAGAACCGGTTGTTGTTTCATTGATTTTTTGCTGCTGGTAATCGTAAATCTCAACTTTCACGCCGCTAAGTGGCTCAGTTGTCCGGATGTCAGTTACAGCAACTTTAAGTGTTTTATCACTAATTCCTTTTGCAATAATACCCAGGTTGGAAGCAAACACATTCCGCCTGATCCAGCGGCTACCGGTATAATACGACACATGACAGGGATTGTCCCTTTCTTCCCATTCGTATCCAGGAGGATAGTAGTAATAATAGTCATAATAATACTCTTCTGAATCCATTTCCTCATATTCCGAATCACTGTTATAGCTGACCATTTCATCAGCTGATTTTGTTTCTCCTGAGCATTTGAAAACAGAATATTCTTTCTGAAATGAAATTTCCACCTGGTAAATGGCGCCGGGATCTTTTTCAATAATTTCTGTTAAATCAATAGAATAGGCATTCCATTTCCCACCATCCAATCCGGGATTAACATCCAGCGGAATTTTTTTCTTCATGATCTGTTTACCAACCCTGCTGATTTCGTAAAGTCCGTCGAGCTGATTGACCTGAAGGAACTGGGTAATATTATTTTCATAAATTTTCGTTACTTTCAGATCAACAGCATTCAAATTGACTGCTTCAAAAGGAAATATCAATCCTTCGGAGTTGGGAACAATGACTCCCTGGCCAATAAGTTTAACTTCCGGTTTTAATTCCTCGAACGAAACCTCGATGTTATAAGGATCTTTCATTTTAAAACCGGAAACATTCTTAATTCCAGCCTCAACATAAACCATTCTTAAACCCGACTGTCGGGAAACAGGATAGGCTTTTATTGTATTATTGTCAATTTCGAATTTTATTTCACCACCTTTATCCATCCTGACAAGTCCATCAAGGTTCTGTCCTTCTTCAAGCGGATCGGAAAACTGGATGATCAGCGATTGTGAGGGCTGCTGCTGAACCTTGATTTCCATCACCTTGAAATCACCCAGAGCAGGAATCGTCAGTGTATCGGAACCATCCACATCAATGCCGATCCCGCTTCCATTCCATTCCAGAATGACATTGTTTTCTGTTATTGAACGGAAAATACTGTCAATAGTAAAGGGATATTTATTCGCATCACCTTCATGATTCCAGATTATTGGCAATTCTCTTCCATCCTGCCTGGCTTTGAGCAAAGTACTTGCATCTTCAGGTTTCATGAAATCGGCAGTTGTGATATAACCATTCATCAGGTTGCGTTCTAGTACCTTATTATTATAAGGACCAAAATCAAGGCGGGTAACATGAAAAGATTGTTTGATAATCCTGAACCCGAACTCAAAGATTTTGAGTTCTTTGGGAACTTCAAAGAGTTTATGAAGAGCCAGTTTCACTTCGTAAGATTCATCTGATTTCATGGGTTCATCCGGGCGAAAACTCAAGACGTTTTTGCTTTCCAAAAAAACACTTCCTTTGATTTTTGGAGTGAACTCAAACAAATCCATATCAAGCGCTTTATTGATTTCTACTGCCGGGCAAATTCAATTCCTGCTGGAATTTTATTTTAATGTCAGATTTGGAAGAAATCACACCAGTGGTGAAAGCGCTGATATAGCTTGCAAATTCCGGATTGATTTCAGGAGTTGTTTTTGTCTTTCGGATATCGCATGAGATCAGAAATAACACTATCAAACTGAATCGCAATGAAAGTACTAATACTAATTTTTTTCATGATGATATTTTTTTTGAAGAGGTCATGTGGTGCTATTCATAACAGTAAAAGTATAAAAGGAATTGCATCAAATAATAAATCCAAAGGAATTTTTTTGATTGAAAGAATATTTTAGAAGGCGGTGAAAGTGATTAAACCTGGTTTGATTTATTTCTTCAATTCAAATACCTTCTTACCACCTGACCAGGTTTCGATGACTTTTACCAATGGAACCGAATCAAGTTCACAGGAAAGAATATCAGAATTGAGAATCACAAAGTCAGCAAATTTCCCGGCTTCAATACTTCCCTTTATATTTTCCTCAAATGCAGCTTTTGCAGCCCAGATGGTCATTCCTTTTATTGCCTCTTCGCGGCTCAGTGCATTTTCCGATTTGAAATCCTTCTTCCGGCCAGCCTTTCAAGTCTTTACGGGCAACGGCAGCATAAAAAGTGTATAGCGGATTGATATTCTCAACAGGAAAATCTGTTCCCAAAGGTATCCAGCCATTTTGATCCAGAAGTTTTTTATAAGCATAGGCGCCCTTAATACGCTCAGGTCCTACCCTATTCTCAGCCCAATACATATCGGAGGTTGCATGTGTGGGTTGAACCGATGGAATAATTGAAAACTCATTAAACTTTTGAAAATCATCCGGGTGAATTACCTGCGCATGTTCGATTCGCCATCTATTGTCATTTTTACCTTTAAAAAATTGGAATAAAGCTCTAAAACAAACGGTTTCCCTCATCCCCAATCGCATGGGTGTTTACCTGGAAACCATTCTTAAAAGCTAGTTCGCAGATTCTATTATAATATTCGGGTTCATACATAAACAATCCAACATTTCCCGGATCGTCAGTATATGCTTCAATCATTCGGGCGCCTCTTGAACCAAGAGCGCCATCAGCATATAGTTTTACTGAACGAACCGAAAGATAGTCAGTAGAATAAGGACCTTTTACAAGGTATGAATTCAGGTTAGCCTCGGAAGGTGAAAGCATGGCATTAATTCGCATGTGGAGATCGCCATCCTGTCTGCATCTTATCAATCAGGTCGATGGTTTCCTTTCCTAATCCTGCATCCTGAACTGAAGTTAATCCAACAGCAAAACAATTTGCTTCTGCTAATTGCAACGCCTTTGCGCTGTTCAGCTTCATTCGGTGGTGGAATAATCTTCGTAATTATATCCAAAGCATTATCAATTAGTAGCCCTGTTGGTTGGCCATTTTTTAACAATGACTTCTCCCCCATTCACCTTTGTCTGACCATTAATTCCAGCTCTTTTTAATGCCTCAGAATTTACAATCGCTGCATGGCCATCGATCCTTGTCAGGTAAACAGGTGTGTTAGGAAAATTTTGGTCAAGCAATTCATTTGTCGGGAATTCCTTTACATCCCAATCGTTCTGATCCCAGCCCCTGCCTTCAATCCAATCTGACGGATATTTTTGATGATGTTTTTTAACTCTCTCAACAACCTCATCAAAGGAATCCGTTCCCGTCAGATCAACTGATTGAATAAGATCCATTGCATACCCATAAAAATGACAATGGGCATCAATAAAGCCAGGATAGAGGGGTTTTCCTTCAGCATCAATTATGTTTTCTGACTGGTACTTTCTTAGAATATCCTGATTTGAACCGATAGCAACAAATTTTCCATCTTTCACTGCAAAAGCCTGCTCAATTTCAAAACTTTCATTTATAGTATAAACTTTAGCATTGTGAACAATCAGATCAACTTTTTCTTTTTGGGTACAAGCATTCATAATAAGAATTAAGATCAGACAAATAAATAAGTACTTTCTTCATCATCAATGGTTTTGGACAAAAATAGGTATTATTTACTAATTTTGCCCAAATGTATCAGCGGCCTGTTCTATCGCTCCTTTGCCTCTTGCATGGGGGAGGAAAGTCGGGACAACACAGAGCGCCGTACTTCCTAACGGGAAGGTTCGCGGTTAACACGGAAACAGAGAGTGCCACAGAAAATAACCGTCCCGCCCATGGCGGGATAAGGGTGAAAATGTGAGGTAAGAGCTCACGTCGCGGTATGGCGACATACCGGGAGGGTAAACCTTACGGGTTGAAAGGCCAAATATATCAGGGCTTGAGGGCTGCTCGCCCGATCCTGAGGGGTTGGCTGCTAGATCCCGCCAGTGATGGCGGGACCAGAGAAATGATAGAACACGACAGAATCCCGCTTACAGGGCTGCTGATACATTTTTAAAACTATGATTCTTAATTCAGGAATAGTTATAGTTTATTGAGATATCATGGATTTTTCACTTTTTCCTTTAGCAAAGCAAAATCTACCACCTCAATCATCTGGTCAACATAATGGAATGTCATCCCTTCACGGTATTTTTCCTTGATATCAACTATATCCTTTTTGTTTTCAACTGAAAGAATAATATCGTTGATCTTTGCGCGTTTGGCAGCAAGTATCTTTTCCTTTATACCGCCCACAGGTAAAACTTTTCCTCTTAATGTGATTTCACCGGTCATTGCCACCTTCGCTCTGACTTTCCGCTGTGTAAAAGCTGAAGCAAGGGCCGTGAACATAGTAATTCCGGCTGAAGGGCCATCTTTTGGAGTAGCCCCTTCAGGAACATGAATATGAACATTCCATTTCTGAAAGATATCGGGATCAATCCCCAGCATTTCCGCATGAGACTTAAGGTATTCAAGAGCAATGGTTGCTGATTCTTTCATCACATCGCCCAGATTACCGGTAAGCGTTAGTGTCCCTTTGCCTTTGCTGAGGCTTGCTTCAATGAACAATATTTCACCACCAACTGCTGTCCAGGCCAGGCCGATTACAACTCCTGCAACATGATTTGTGAATCCTTTTTCCTTCTGAAAACGCGGTGGACCCATAATTTTCAATAAGTCATCTCCTGTAATTTTCACATTGAAATCAGCATTTTCAACGATGTTCTTTACATTTTTGCGAATGATTGTCGCAATATTTTTTTCAAGTGTTCTGACGCCAGCTTCACGCGTGTAATCGTCGATGATTTTTTCGATGATCCCATTCGTAAACTGAAGCTGGTTTTTTTTCACTCCATGCTCCTTCAATTGTTTGGTTATGAGATGACGCCTGGCTATTTCAACTTTTTCTTCAAGGAGGTAACCACTAATATCAATCACTTCCATTCGGTCAATAAGGGCAGGATGAATGGTACTCAGGGTATTTGCTGTCGCAATAAACATTACCTTCGAAAGGTCATAATCCACTTCGAGGTAATTATCATGAAAAGTCATGTTTTGCTCAGGA
Organism: uncultured Bacteroidales bacterium; assembly: GCA_963705185.1. Classification (GTDB taxonomy): domain Bacteria; phylum Bacteroidota; class Bacteroidia; order Bacteroidales; family JAADJA01; genus JAADJA01. Next base: position 30,891 of record CAVPJF010000022.1, on the reverse strand, counting down.
TCAAGTATTTCAAGCAGCGCTGCCTGTGGATCACCGCTCACATTTGCACCCATAATTTTATCCACTTCATCAAGGACAAAAACCGGATTTGATGACTTAACCTTTTTAAGATTCTGAATTATTCTTCCCGGCATAGCTCCAATATATGTCTTTCGATGTCCGCGAAGTTCAGCTTCATCCCTAACTCCTCCTAACGACATCCGGATATATTTTCGGTCGAGCGCACGGGCAATGGATTTTCCAAGTGAGGTCTTACCCACACCCGGAGGACCAACAAGACAAAGGATTGGCGCTTTCAAATCATTTTTTAGTTTGATCACAGCCAAATGTTCAACGATCCTTTCCTTCACTTTTTCCAGACCATAGTGGTCTTCATCCAGAATTTTTTCAGCTCGCTTTAAATCAAAATTATCTTTTGTGTATTCATTCCAGGGTAATTCGACAAACAATTCAAGATAATTCAATTGAACCGAATAATCGGCAGCCTGGGTATTCATCCGCTGCAATTTTCCAAGCTCTTTCTCAAAAATCTCTTTTACTTCTTTCGACCACTTTTTCTTTGAAGCTTTTCCACGAATTTCATTGATATCCTGCGTTCCAGGCGCATCACCCAACTCTTCCTGGATGGTTTTCAATTGCTGGTGTAAAAAGTAATCACGTTGCTGTTTATCAAGATCTACTTTGACTTTGTTCTGAATCTGATTTTTTAATTCGAGCATTTGCAATTCTTTCGTAAGTGAAAAAAGAACTTTTTGTGCTCTTTCATGAAAATCAGGTATCTCAAGCAGCTTTTGCTTTTCGGCAATATCGATGTTGAGATTGGATGACACAAAGTTGACAAGGAAAACCGGGCTTTCAATATTCTTGATTGCAAAAGCAGCATCTGTAGGTATATTGGGAGACTGCCGGATAATCTGAATGGATAAATCCTTCAGTGAAGAAATTAATGCTTTAAATTCTTTATTCCTGACAAGGTTCTCCACCTTATCATACTCATCCACCAATGCTTTGAAATAGGGTTCGGTTTGGATGATCTCCTTTAAAAGGAATCGCTTTTTCCCCTGAATGATAACTGTGGTATTACCATCAGGCATCTGCAGGATTTTTATAATATTTGCTACCGTCCCAACATTATTCAGGTCCTTTATATCCGGTTCCTCAATATCTGCATCCTTTTGAGCCACCACACCAATCAGCTTTTTTTCTTTGTATGCTTCCTTGACAAGCTTTATAGATTTATCTCTTCCAACAGTAATCGGGATTACAACTCCAGGGAATAAAACTGTGTTTCTAAGAGGCAAAACCGGTAATACTTCAGGTATTCTTTCTGCATTTATCAGTTCTTCATCCTCTGAAGATAATAAAGGAATAAATTCAGTATCGCGATCCATCATCTCGGATAATGTAAATAAATTTCTTTCACTAAATTTCATGTGCAATAATTTTGAACTCTATGGCTTTCTATTACCAGATAAATTAGATAATATTCTGCAAAATATCTCTATTTTTCAAGGCTATAACAATAGAAAGATACAATGACACAATTACCATATTTTCAATAACCCCTGACAACCAGTAAACCTTAAATTAATCGAAATGTTTCAAATTCAATCCTTTAATATGACTTAAAAGGGATTGAACAGATAGGATTCACGTTTGTCAATTTGTATGCCAAAAGCTAAAGGTTTCTGTTAACAGCTGTCAGGTCAAATAAATTGATGAGAATGTCTTTTTCAATGGCATCAAAAACCTTACCTCTTCGGTCATACATTGCTTCGGCAACCTTGATGGCTTTTTTATAATCGTAAATCTTAAAACCTGAAGTGCCGCCCCAGGAAAAAGATGGAATAAAGTTTCTCTGAAATCCTGCTCCAAAAACATTCACATTCACCCCAACGACTGTTCCGGTATTAAACATTGTACTGATACCTGTTTTTGAATGGTCACCCATGATCACCCCACAAAATTGCAGACCTGTTTCAACAAAGGTTTTTTGGTTATAATTCCAAAGCTTGACATCATCGTAAGAATTCTTCAAATTTGAATTATTGGTATTCGCTCCAAGATTACACCATTCACCAATTACAGAATTTCCTAAAAATCCATCGTGGGCTTTATTGCTATATCCAAAAATTACCGAATTGTTAATTTCACCACCTACTTTTGAGTAGGGGCCTATTGTCGTCGGACCATAAATTTTAGTACCCATTTTAACGACCGCATGATCACACAAAGCAAATGGGCCCCTGATAATTGATCCTTCCATGATTTCCGAATCCTTACCGATGTATATCGGGCCATTAGTAGTATTAAGAATGGAAAATTCAACCCTTGCACCTTTTTCAATAAAAATATCATGATCACCAATGGTTTTATTTGTGGGACTGAGCTTTTCGCTTTTCCGCCTTTTGGTGATAAGCTCAAAATCTTTTTTTAGGGCTTCACCATTTTTGCTGAATATTTCCCAAACTTCATTCAACTTTAAGGGTTCCATTTCTGTTTGAATTTCCTCAATTCCTGAAATATCCATTTCACCAGAGACATCAAGATCCTCAGCATTCAAATGCAAAGCAATTATTGAATCCTTTGTAACAAGCGCCTGATTTGGTTTTAGTGAATTAATTTCATTTACAAGTTCGGGATGCGGACACACCGAACCGTTGATCAGGATATTCTGGCTATCCTTTATTGTGGGATACTTTGCACTTAAATAAGATTCAGTCAAAGTTGAGGTCTTTGCTTTCAACAAAGCTTCCCACTTCTCTCTTATTGTAAGAATTCCAATCCTAATATCAGCAAGGGGTCGTGTAAAAGTTAAAGGAAGTAAATTATTCCTGCTTTGATCATCAAACATGATATAGTTCATATCCAAGTTTTGGTATTAAAAAAATAATAAAAACACAATAAAAAAATTCCGACACAAATATATTATTAAAATGTTATCAGTAAACCTATATGAATAAAAAAAAGCCCTTAATTTTCTTAAGGGCTTGCAAAATGTCATTTTCAGAATGAAAGGTCTACTGACTTTTCTTATCAAAATGCTTCTGGTAACGGTTTTTGAATTTATCAACACGCCCTGCGGTGTCAACAAGTTTCATTTTACCTGTAAAAAACGGATGAGATGTATGTGAAATCTCAAGTTTAATCAGGGGGTATTCTTTACCATCTTCCCATACAATGGTTTCTCTCGATTTGGCAGTAGACTTTGTCAGGAATGAGTATTCATTCGACATGTCTTTAAAAACCACAAACCTGTAATCCTTTGGATGAATATCTTTTTTCATTGTTTTTTGTATATTTTTTGGGAGTGCAAAAGTATATCTTTCTATTTTAAAAACAAATTAATGTTTAAAAATTTATAATTAGTTTATAAAATAATGGAAATAAAGTATACCGAGCAGCGAAATCATAATGATAGCAATAATAACAATGATTTGAAACCGAATAATCGATCTGCTCTTGGCTTTGCGATCATTCTCTTCCGAAATCTTCTTTAGTAAATGTCGTATCCTGATGAAAGCAGTATCCCCTTTTACAATATAATCATAGGCGCCATTTCGCATTGTATCTACTGCAATATTTACATCGTCCGAACCTGTAAGGAAAATCACCTGTGTATCAGGAAATCTTTGTTTTAATTTTTTCAGAATATCCATTCCGGTGAAATCTTTCTCAAGGAAATAATCAAGTAAGGCAACATCCGGTTTAGCGTCAAGGTTATGAATGGCTTCCTTCCCGGTTGAAAAGGATTTTACATTGCTGTATCCCATTTTTTCGAGTTCCTTGTTTATCAGGTTCATGTAGAGAATATCATCCTCTACTACGAAAATTGTTTCCGGCCTTGGCATTTTTAATTGTTTTTGAAGAGTAAATAATTTTCCATTCAAATCAGATCTATATTCCTTCTGTTCTTAAATATTCTCATTTCAGTTTAACGATTTTTTTTAACATCCAGCCTTGATTAAAATCAATTCTAATGGTATAAACCCCTTCGGGAATATCAGAAATATCGATCATCATCACATTTGGGCTTGTTTTGAAGTAATAGTTTTTTTTCAGTCTCCCAAGAATATCAAAAATAACCAATTTCAAAGTCTGAAGGTTCAAAATTAATAAAATTTATGTTAACAATATCAGAGGATGGGTTTGGGAAAATATTTATCATTTCATTCGCATTATCATTTTCTTTCACCCTTAATATCTTTCCTTCAATCTCTGTTATTCCGGTATTATCAGGATCAAGCCAGGGCTTTAACTGAGCCGTATCTGAATCACCATTTGACTGCCAATGGTACGAAAATTTACCATAATAATCTGGTTTATCAGGACCGAAATTCCCTGATGATTCACAGGCTGAATAACCCACCCGTAAGAGTACCGATGATCTTCCCCTCTTCATTTAAAAGCGGTGATCCGGAAGAACCAGGTTCAGTAACACCCCAGCCATTTTCAGTTTCAGTCCAAAATACTTTCCAGTGCGCAAGGAAGTGTGCTACCACCCCAAGGCAAGCTTACCGTTACAAGTGGTGTATTATAAGCTGATATTTTTTTTATATCTCCTTCCGGATGATGGATAGTTACACCTGCCGAACTTATTTCATCAACCGCTGACCAGCCTAAAAAATAAGGATTGTATTCCGGCGGCACTGCCTCATTTAATCTCATTAAAAAGAAATCAGAACCGGTGCTTCCCAAATTTCCGCCCTGGGCTACTTTGGAAGCTCCAACCATCGATTTTACAGGTGGTTCCTGCAAAGGATCCTCACAAGTTTGCGATTCATAGTTAAAATAAAATAACCATTGGTTTAAATCTGAAACAGTAGCATAGTGTCCCATCTGAAAGGCACAATGGTCGGCTGTTAAAACATAAGGAGTATTATCATTCCTGGCATTATTAACCAGAGATCCTGCACACCAATAACCTGATCCGGAAACCCTTACCTGTATCCTGACCACACCATTCTTTTCATCCTGCCAATCCAAACCTTCAGGGCTGCAGCCAATATTTACTTCACAAAAATCGGAACTTCCGAAATCCTTTCACCTGATCAGTGTTTGAAATATCCCTGTAAGCATAAGCTATATCCGAAATCTGAATAGAGGGTATATCAGCAGAAGAGAGGCAATCCAATTCGAGGATGATGGCATCTCCATAAATTAATTCGGTGGCAAACAGGCCGCTTGGGTGATTATTTATGGAGGTAAATGCCCCCTTAACCTGCTTTCCTGTTTCGTCATAAATAAACAATTTTGTACCATCAGTTAATTTAAAATCCTTAAAATATAAGCTTGTTGCCAATGCTCCCTCCGATTTAAGCTTCAATCGCCAAATCCTGCTGCCATCGGGCATTTTGGTCCAGGTTCCGGAAGTGGCAAGATCAACACCGACAGGAAGCAACACGCAAAAACGACGCGGAAGAAACTGATCGGAGGCTATACTGTCATCCTTTGCTAATTTGGATTAAGTCAGGCGGTTGTATTGCCATTGTTTCAAATTGGTCATCTGCCAGATTCATCTGAAAACTTATCGGCATACCGCCCGAAGATATCTGGGCATTACCAACACACGCTAATACCAGGATTGAAAAAACAAATAGTATTCTTGCCTTCTTCATGAAATGATAATTGCTCGTGATGTCATTAATATAAAACAGATATTTCAATGTAATTTTTGTCAAATGTAGAAATTAAATAAGACACAACTCTATTATAACCAACCAAATTTCAATGGTTTTGTTAACAACATTTTATTGTATTTTTGCCACCATTTTAAATTTTAATAAATGCTGGAGAAATTAAGTGCAATATATCAACGATTCAAAGAGATTGAAGAAGAAATGAACAGTCCTTCTGCTATTGGGGATATGAAGAGATTCATCAAGCTTAACAAGGATTATAAGGAATTACAGCGGATCGTGAAAGCTTATTTTGAATACAAAAATGTAATTGACAATATTGCCTCAACAAAAGAATTATTAAAGGTAGAAAAGGATGACGATTTCAGAGAGATGGCAAAGCTGGAACTTACTGAACTTAACAACAGAAAAGATGAACTTGAGGAAGAGATACGCTTGATGCTTATCCCGGCTGATCCTCAGGACGACAAGAATGCCATTCTTGAGATCAGGGCAGGAACCGGAGGTGATGAAGCCAGTATTTTTGCAGGGGATCTTTACCGGATGTATGCGAAATTCTGTGAAAACAAAAACTGGAAGATTGAACTGGTTGATATGACTGAAGGCACAGCTGGTGGCTTTAAAGAAATCATTGTTGAAGTAAAAGGTGATGGGGTTTACGGACAGATGAAATATGAATCGGGTGTTCACCGGGTTCAGCGGGTACCTAAAACTGAAACTCAGGGAAGAGTTCATACATCGGCAGCCTCCATTGTGGTATTACCTGAGGCTGATGAGTTTGATGTTGAAATCCTTCCAAATGATATCCGGAAGGACTTGTTTTGTTCATCAGGTCCAGGCGGGCAATCCGTTAACACAACTTATTCGGCCGTAAGATTGACACACATCCCGACTGGTATTGTGGCCACCTGCCAGGATCAGAAATCGCAGATTAAAAATTATGAAAAGGCGATGTCGGTGCTGAGAACAAGAATTTATGAAATGGAATATCAAAAATATCTTGATGAAATTTCGAAGAAACGGAAAACCATGGTATCCACCGGCGACCGTTCAGCCAAGATCAGGACGTATAACTGGGCACAGGCAAGGGTTACGGATCACCGAATCAATCTGACACTTTATAATCTTCAATCCATCATCGACGGCAACATTCAGGAATTGATCGATCAGCTTCAGTTAGCTGAGAATGCCGAAAGATTGAAAGAAGGAATAAGTCAATATTAAACCATATCATGACAAGACAGCAGTTATTTCAACTGATTCAAAAGAAAAAATCTTTTTTATGCGTCGGACTCGATAGCGATTACAGTAAAATACCTGATTTTTTAAAAGAATTTGATGATCCGGTTTTTGAGTTCAACAAACGAATCATCCAGGAGACTCATGAATTCACAATCGCTTATAAACCCAACCTTGCGTTTTATGAAAGCCTTGGAACAAAAGGATGGCAAAGCCTTGAAAAAACTATTGAATTCCTGAAAAAATTTGATGTCTTTACCATTGCTGATGCTAAGCGAGGAGATATCGGAAATACATCGAAAATGTATGCAAAGCTTTCTTTGAAAATCTTGATTTCGATGCGGTAACAGTCGCACCTTATATGGGGATTGATTCGGTTAGTCCTTTCCTGGAATATCAGAATAAATGGGTGATTCTTTTGGCATTGACATCAAATAAAGGTGCTTTTGATTTTCAGTTTACTGTGAATAAAGAAACTTCCAGAAAGTTATTTGAGGAAGTCATCATCAAATCGCAGCAATGGGGAACGGCAGACAACATGATGTATGTGGTGGGAGCTACACAAGCCAACATGCTGGCTGACATCAGGAAAATTGCACCCGATCATTTCCTGCTTGTTCCGGGGGTTGGAGCGCAGGGCGGAAGTCTTGAAGAAGTTGCTAAATACGGATTGAATGATCATTGCGGCCTGATCGTGAATTCGTCGAGAGAGATCATTTTTGCTTCGAAGGAAAAGGATTTTGCTGAAAAAGCAGGAATAAAAGCTAAAGAATTGCAACATAAAATGGAGCTAATCCTTTCAGAAAACAACCTCATTTAAATGATCCGCACAGCTCAATACTGGATCGACAAACTTCAATTAATCAAACACCCCGAAGGAGGATACTACAGGGAAGTTTACCGGACAAATGAATTTGTGCATAAGAAAAACCTGCCCGACAGGTATTCGAGTTTCCGGTCTTTTTCAACTTCCATTTATTTTTTACTTGAGAGTTCTGAATTTTCTGCTTTTCACAGGTTAAAATCAGATGAAATCTGGCATTTTTATGAAGGTTCGGCTATCAATGTGTTGATGATATTTCCTAACGGGGAATTTAAAAAAATAGTGATGGGACGTGATGCCGAAGCAAACGAGGTTTACCAGGCTGTGATCCCGCAGGGATGCTGGTTTGCGGCTCATGTAAAAGACGCTGATTCTTTTTCACTTGTTGGCTGCACGGTTTCGCCGGGATTTGATTTTGAGGATTTTGAAATTGGAAGGAAAAACATTTTGATCAGCCTTATCCAAAGTATACCCGAATTATTGAACAGTATTGCAGGTAGCAACTAAAGCTACTCAAAATCTATAAGCAATAGCATTGATATTCATCCCCGCTCCCACCGAAGCAAAGACAACGACATCGCCATCGTTGAGTTTATGACCCTTGTACTCTTCCTTCCTGACCAAATCGAGCAAAGTGGGTACGGTTGCAACTGAATTGTTACCCAGCTTCTGAATACTCATGGGCATTATGTCTTCCGGAATATCATTGATTTTATAAAGCCTGAATAGCCTTTTGACGATTTCCTGATCCATTTTTTCATTTGCCTGATGGATCAATATTTTTTTTACATCTGTAAGATCAAGATTTGCTTTTTCAAGGCATTTTTGGATGGCACCAGGTACGTATTTTAATGAAAATTCATAAATTTTCCGTCCGTGCATTTTCAGGTACCTGATTTTTGGATCAGATCCTTTGATATTTGATTTCCCAAAGTAAAGATAATAAGCCTCCTCCTTGGTATATGATTCAGTGACATAGGAAAGAAAACCCCTTTTGTGATCTTCGTTTGCCGATTCAATAATTGTAGCTCCGGCACCATCGGCATAAATCATGGAATCCCGGTCGTGCACATCGACCACCCTTGACAAGGTCTCTGTACCGATAACCAGGCATTTTTTTGCCATTCCATTCATGATAAAAGCATTGGCCTGAATCATACCCTGTATCCATCCCGGACAGCCAAAAATAAGATCATAAGCCACACATTGCGGATTGCTGATGGCTAGCTTGTGCTTTACACGGGCTGCCAGGCTTGGGCACATGTCAGTTTGAATTGTATCCTTTGTTACATCCCCAAAATCGTGTGCAACGATGACATGATCCAATTCTTCAGCATCCATTTTCGCATCCGCAATAGCACGCGCTGCTGCGATGGAAGCAATATCGGAAGCATGAAGATCATCCGTAACATAGCGCCTTTCGGAAATGCCTGTTATTGCCTGAAATTTTTCAGAAATTTCATCATGAGAAATATCAAATGCAACATTGTTCAAATCGTAAAAAGTATTTGGAGCAAAATCGGGATTTGTAACCACTTCTGTGGGTATATAGCTACCAGTCCCCGTAATAATTGTATTTAAGTAGGCCATTCTGCAATACTATAATAAGTCAAAAAAACAGGATACAAAATTAATGGTTATAAACAAAAAAATCAAGAGTATGGCTTGTTTGAAATGCAAAAAAAATCAGAATTAATTAAAAAAGGAGGATTCTATTATTTATCAAGATATTTACTCCATTCCTGAAATTTTCTTTTTTTCCAATCTCCTTTATGATAAACATAGCTTGTAATCAAAGGCAATACCGAAGTAGCTTCAGCATAAACCATCTGCTCATAAATGGTTTCCACTTTACCCCAGGAGGAAGCTTCTTTGAGCGTCGAACTCGAACAGGCGCCATCACGGGGATCGGCTACCGTAATCTGAACAGCATATTGATGCATGGGTACATCCACCCCAAGCATTTCGGCACAAATAACTGTGTCCTGTATAAAATTCTTAGGGACTCCCCCACCAATCATAAACAACCCGGAAGTTTTGGCTTTCATTTTTATTTTTGTCAGCTCCATAAAATCCTTGACCGAATCAATGGTTATGTGTTTCTTCGGACTATCCCACTGGTGCTTTAACAAGTCCGAAACCAGCGCTGCTATCGGTAAAAGCAGGACAAAATATCGGGACATTATTTTCAAAACAAACCTGCACCAATGAATCTTTCTTTTTAGAATGCTTGGTGAGATAACGACCCATTTCCCTGATGAATTCACGGGATGAATAAGCTCCTGGTTTCAATCCGTCAGCTATTTTCTTTATAGTGTTATCACATACCTGGAGTTCATCTTCATCGATATAGGTATCGTAAATCCTGTCGATGTAATGATCTCTCAATTCTTTATCGTTGGCGTTGGGTGATCCTTTATAATGCTTGAATCCAAGCGCTTCAAAAAAATCCATATCGACAATGGAAGCGCCGGTGGCAATAATGGCATCCACCATTTTATTTTTCACCATGTCGACATAAACCTGCATGCACCCACCGGCGCTGGTGCTTCCGGCAAGGGTGAGAAAAATGGTACAGCCCTTATCTTTAATCATCCTGTTAAGGATATCGGTTGCAACAGCCGTATCACGCGAAGTAAACGACATATCCCTCATTGCATCAATGATGCTGGTAGAATCGAAAGATTTAAAGTCGATGTGCCTGATGGTTTCCCTCAGGAATTTCTTTTTGTTCATTTTTTGTGATTTAGAAATTTGTAACTTAATATCTTGTAAACTAATTTGGCAGCTAAGAAGTCGCTGGTTCTATTTATTTCATTTGGACAAAGTTCGGCCACATCAAAACCGATCAGGTTTCTCTTTTCAATTACCTTCTTCAGAAATTTTAATGTCTGATACCATTGCAACCCTCCGGGTTCCGGTGTGCCTGTACCTGGTAATATGGAAGGATCCAACCCGTCGAGATCAAAAGTCAGGTAAACATTCTTTGATAATTTTTTAATTGCCTTGTCCATCCAATCGTCATGATTAATTATGTCTCTTGCATAAAAAATGTTTTCAGGAACGACATATTGCATTTCTTCTGCATCCATACTTCGGATTCCAACCTGCACAAATGGGCACCATTCGCTTACCCTTGACATTACGCAGGCATGATTAAATTTACTTCCTTCATATTCTGGCCGAAGATCGGTGTGGGCATCAATTTGCAATACAGTAACATTCTCGAACTTCTCAGCATGTGCTTTTATTACACCAATACTTATCGAGTGTTCACCACCAATGGTAACTACAAATTTATTTTCATTTATGTAATTAATTGCTTTATAATAAACGGCTTCAGCCATATTTTCCGGGCTGCTTTTTTCATTTATAGCTTTACTGGTATAAATTCCTTTTTTATAAACTTCAGTATCGGTTTCAATATCATACAACTCCATGTTGGCAGAAGCAATCAGCAGGGCTTCAGGACCCTTATCAGCACCTTTAATCCAGGTGCTGGTGCCATCGTAAGGTACAGGAATTATAACGATCTCTGAGTTTGTAAAAGCTGAATATTCTTTGGGTAATCCTCCGTAATTCATTTTACATTTCTGTTAGTAACCTAAAATTTTAAACATCGACTTATAGCTCTGCTCTTTTGCAAAAAGCCGGGGATATATTTCACCATTTTCATCAAAGTCGATAATGATGTGCTTGGGTGCGGGAATCAGGCAATGCTGAATTCCTCCATATCCGCCTATCGATTCCTGGTAAGCGCCTGTATGAAATAACCCGATATAAAGTGTTCCATTCTCTTTGAATTTTGGCAAAAAGACAGCATTAGCATGCGCTTCTGAATTATAATAATCTTCGCTATCGCATGTTAAACCACCCAAAAATATCCGCTCATATTCTTTATCCCAGTTATTAATGGCAAGTAAAATAAACCGTTGGTTTGTAGCCCAGGTGTCCGGTAAAGTCGTCATAAAAGAACTATCTATCATATTCCAGACTTCCCTGTCGTTTTGTCTCTTTTGATTAATGACTGAATAAAGAACTGCCCCGCTTTCACCTACTGTATAAGAACCAAATTCAGTAAAGATATCCGGATCGGTAGTGTTATTTTGACTACATATGTTTTTAATCTGCGAAATTATTTCTTCGGTCATATACTCGAAGTCATAATCGAATGCAAGAGAATTCTTGATTGGAAATCCACCCCCAATATTTAAACTATTTACTTCAGGGCAAACTTTTTTTAATTCGCAATAAACATTCACACTCTTTGCCAACTCATTCCAATAATATGCTGTATCCTTAATCCCTGTATTGATAAAGAAATGAAGCATTTTCATTTCTATCTGTGGGTGGTTTTTAACTTTTTCCAGATAAAATGGAACTATATCATTGTACCGTATACCCAGCCGGGAGGTGTAAAACTCGAATTTTGGTTCTTCTTCAGAAGCAATTCTCATCCCGATTTTAAATTTTTTATTAGTGTTTAAACCTTTCAAATAATCATCCAGCTCCTGCATGCTGTCAAGAACCGGAATAATGTTTTCGAATCCATCATTGATCAGCTTTATTATATTTTCAATATACTGAGGGCGCTTAAATCCATTACAAATGATGTAAGTCTTTTTATCAATTTTACCATTTTCATAAAGAGCTTCAACAATATTCAAATCAAAAGCCGAAGAAGTTTCAATATGGACATCATTTTTCAGAACCTCCTCAAGAATGAAAGAAAAATGGGAACTTTTTGTGCAATAACTATAATAGTAATCACCCTGGTAATCGCTTTTCGCCATTGCCACATTGAAAAGTTTTTTAGCCTTCTGTACCTGTGCCGAAATCTTCGGCATATAGCTTATCTTTAGAGGAGTTCCATATTGTTTAATGATATCCATTAAATTAATATCATGAAAATACAACTCATCCTCAATAACCTTAAACTCATCCTGCGGGAAATCGAAGGTCTGCTCAATTAAATCAATATACTTTTTTTTCATCTTCCAAAACGATATTAGATACAATGGATATAAAACTCAGATGTAACTAACTTAGAATTATACCTGAATAATAATCCAAAGCCGACAAAATTACAATTTCGATTAATATCAGATCGAAAAAATAGAATTGAATTTAAACTTATTTTTGTAATGACGGTTTATAATGTAAAGAAACAAATTTAACTTAAAGCAGAAGTACTATGAAAAAAGGATTAATCATTTTATTGGTCGTTTTTTTTAACCAGTTATTATTCACTGCAACCGAGATTGCAGCTCAGGATTCGAAAGATCAAGTCAGTTTAAAAAAGATTTGGGAATCACCCGATTTGCTTACCACTTGCGAATCGGTTTGTTACGACGCTATAGATCATTTTTTATATGTTTCGTGCATTAATGGAAATCCAACGGATAAAGATGGAAACGGCTTTATTAGCCGGTTATCTCTTACAGGTGAAATCACGACATTGAACTGGATTACAGGCCTTAATGCTCCCAAAGGCATGGGAATTTTTATGAGAAAACTTTATGTAACTGATATTGACCGAATAGTAGAGATAGATATTGACAAAGCATCCATTGTTAAAGAATACCCTGTTAAAGATGCCAAATTTCTAAATGATATCACTATTGATAAGGAGGGTAATGTTTATATCTCTGATATGGGGACGGGGAAAATTCACAGGTTGTTTAAAGGAGTAGTGGAAACATGGCTCGAGAACAAAAATATATTCAGCCCAAACGGATTGTTTTATGAAGATGGCGAAATTCTGATCGGCACAAAACAGGGAATTTTCAGTACACTAATTGAGGATAAAAGAACCTGGCAGATTGTAAAAAACACCGGCGGAATTGATGGCCTTGAAGCAGATGGCCATGGTAGTTACCTGATTTCTGACTGGATGGGTAAGATTCAATTGGTCAATTCAAACAAAGAAAATGTCTTATTGATCAATACCACAGATTTAATGATTAATGCAGCAGATATTGAATATGTACCCGCAACTAAAACCCTGTATGTTCCGACATTCAGCGATAACCGGGTTATGGCTTATGAATTAATCTATAAATAATTCACGCCTTCAAGTAAATGTCCAAATAATTTTCACATATAGGTAATAAGGAAATATTCTCATTGAAAATTAATATTGGCCTGAATTGTGTGTAGTTTTGCCCAATTAATAAATCTCAACATTAATAATTCTCACTATGAAAAAAGTTTTAATTGCTGCATTAGTATTGGCTTTTCATGCAGGTATTGCCCAGCGAATAGCCTATTTAGAAATAGAAAAAATCATCAACCAGATGCCTGAATATACAAGGGCAAACGAAATTATCGAAGCCCAGACAATTCAATGGGAAAGTGAAGTGGAATCTAAATTTGAAGCCGTCGAAAACCTATACCAGGAGTATGTTAAAAACGAGAGGATGTTTAGCGATGATGTTAAATTGCAAAAACAGGATGAGATAAGAGAGGCCGAGAAGCTGGCAAAAGAATTCAGAGAACAAAAATTTGGAAAACAGGGTGAACTAACGAAACTCACAGAGCAGATGATAAAACCTCTTCAGGACAATATTTTTAAAGCAGCTGAGAAGGTTGCTACAGAAAACAATTACGATTACGTATTCGATAAAACACCAGAATCTAACTGGATTTATGTTAAACCAGAACACAATATCACCGAAAAAGTAATTGCCGAATTGAGTACTAAGCCGGAATAAATCCAATTAGATTTATAAAACAGTTTGGTTTATTTAAAAGTCAAAATAAATCTGACCGTACTCAATTGGATTGATACACATTACCGGAATTTGCGCTTCATTGAACAGGAGTTTTTCATTCCATGAACCGATGCTGAGAACGGACGATCCAATCTGAGTATCAGTAACCATTAAAATTGCATCTAAATTCTTCTCTACAGCCACTGCCACCAATTCTTTCGCCGTTTCGCCAGGTTTTTTTGAAGCGAATACTTCAAACGAAATACCTGCCTTATTGAAGGCTTCGGCAATTTGTTTGGTCATGATTTCAATCCTGGACATCTCTCCCGGGTCTTTTAACACCTCTTTAAAAATATGTATGGTAGAGCCAAACATTTTGGCAACTGAGATGGCAATGCCCACTTTCTGCCTTGGTTCAGTAAATGAGTTAACGGGCAATAAGATATTTTTATAACCTGAAAAAGGCTTTTTCTGAACTACCAGTGTTGGAATTTTTGATTTTGTGATCACTTTCATCGCATAACTGCCAAGCAGGTGCTGCATACCTTTTTTACCATGGGTTCCAAGTAAAATCATGTTGGCTCCAATGTCGTCGGATACTTCGTGTATCAGGTCAAAAATGCTTCCTTCCCTGAACATGTAATCAATTTCAACACCCTGGTTTTGCTTTTTTAATTCACCGGCCATTTGCTTCAGCTTATTTTCGACTGCTGCGTTTAAATCTTTTTCACCCGCAAAAAGTGATTCGGAATCTTTATTTATTACATGAAACAATACCACTTTGAATTTTACAATTTGGGCAATTTTTATTGCATGGTCGGCAGCATTGGCACATGGATCAGAAAAATCTGTCGGTACTAAAATGATGTTGTTAAGCTTCATCGTTTAAAAGTTATTTATTCAGCAAAAGTAAAAAAATGCCGCCAATCAGGGCGGCATCTATTTTTTATTTACTCTTATCCGGATATTCCGGAACATCAGGCCAGCCTTCCGGCCAGGATTTAAGTTCTTCGAGGATTACTTCGATGGCTTTATTTAATTGCTGATCTTCGCCGGCATATTCTTTAGCGGGATCATTGTCCACTTCAATATCAGGATCAACGCCATGACCTTCAATAACAAATGATTTTCCTTCCCTGTCATAGGTCGAGAATTCCGGTTTCATCAGGCTTCCGCCATCAATAAACGGAAGGGAACCTCTGATTCCTGTTACACCACCCCAGGTACGCTTACCAATGAGTTTTCCCATCTTCAATGTTTTGAACTGGTAAGGGAATAAATCGCCATCGGACGCTGAATAGTTATTGATAAGCATCACTTTAGGTCCGTATTGCATTACTTCGTTTGTATTGGGCGAACCATTCCTGCTGATCCTCATCAATGAAAGTTCACGCCTTAGCCGTTCAATGATCATAGGTGAAACATTTCCACCTCCGTTTCCGCGGTCGTCAATGATCAAGGCTCTCTTTTTCAATTGAGGATAAAAATATTTAACAAACTCGTTCAAGCCTGCAGCGCTCATATCAGGAATGTGAATGTAGCCAACCTGGCCATTGGTGGCTTCGCTAACTTTTTTAATGTTGTTCTGAACCCAGTTATAATAATACAAATTGGATTCGTCGGCGATCGGCACAATAATTTCACTGTGAGCGCCCTCCTCTTTGGGCGAACTGTTGATTGAAAGTTCGACTTGCTTTTCAGCAGTACCCATTAATGCAATGTAAATATCCGTCATGTCTTTTGTTGATTTGCCATTAACGGCAACAATGTAATCCCCCTCCTTCACATCAATTCCAACTCCCGAAAGGGGCGAACGGTTATCCTTTGTCCAGTTTTCACCTTTGAGGATTTTATCAATTTTATAATAGCCTGAATTATCCCGGCTTAATTCAGCGCCTAAAAGTCCGGTTTGTATCCGCTCCGGAGATGGTTTATCACCACCATTTACGTATGCATGTCCAATGTTCAGTTCTCCGATCATCTCACCGATAATATAGTTCAGGTCGTTCCTGTTATTAACATAAGCGATCAGCGGTTTATACTTTTCGTGAATGGCTTTCCAGTCGACACCGTGCATATTTGGATCGAAGAAAAAATCACGCATTTGCCTCCACGACTCATCAAAGATTTGTTCCCACTCTTCTTTCAGATTTGCCCAAACTTTCATGTTCGACAAATCGACGAAATCTGTAGCTGAAATTTTTCCTTTTGGCAAGTCAATGATGGCATATTTGCCATTGTCCTGGACAACCATTTTTTTATAATTGGCCGAAATAAGGTAACTATTGTAGTCACCAAGCTCTGTTTCTTTCTTATCTTCCAGGTTATACATTTTCAATTTGGCTTTATCCATTGAACTATTGTTGGTGCAATAATAAATGGCTTTATCAGCAGAAGAAAGATTCCAATATGCACCGGCATCAACCGGAAGACTAACAATTCTGTCAATGATTCCATCAAAATCTATTTTAACCACGACTTCATTTTTAGTTTCTTTCGATCCATCTGCAGGTTTGTCTTTAGCTTCATCCTTTTTATCTGTATCTGAAACTTCTTTTTTAACTTCTACAACATCATTTTCAGGTTTAAGCGGGTTTTCGGTATCTTTGGTCAGGGTTAAAAAGTACACTTTTGTCATGTCCTGGTAAATGTGATTCCATTCAACCCAACTGTAAACAGGATTGAAATCGCGCGAAGAAGTGAAAAAAAGGTATTTTCCATCGTTGCTGAAAACAGGTTCACCTGAATCGTACCATGTATCTGTAACAGCATTTTTTTCTTTGGATTCGACATTATAAATCCAAATTCTTGTCATGGATTCGTTGGTAGGTTTCGGAAAAGCAATCCATTTGCTATCGGGTGACCAGGAATAATATCGGATTTCACCATCACGGGTTTCTTCTACCTGAACAATTTGTTTGGAGTCAATATCAATATATTGCAAACGCTGCATCCGGTCAGACCATAATAATTTCTTGCTGTCAGGTGACCAAACAGGGTTGTATTTATAGTTACTGCTGTTTGAAGTAATCTGTATAGCTTTTTCTGAACCATCCTGGTTTTGAATGTAGATTTCATCCTCGCCGGTTCTGTCAGAGATAAAAGAAATATATTTTCCATCGGGTGACCATTCAACATTTCTATCATGAACTCCGGATGATTCCGTGAGGTTCTTTGTCATTCCTGATTTGGCCGGAACGCTGAATACATCTCCGCGTGCGCCAAATACCATTCTTTTTCCATCGGGAGATATAGCCCAGCTATTGATCATCTTCGATGCATCTTTTAGTTCATTCCTGCCCGAAATGAAATCGTCGGCGATGGTCACCGAAATTTTAGCTGATTGTTGAGATTCCAGATCAAAATTATAAATAAAACCGCCATTTTCATAAATAATGGATTTGTTTCCAAGAGATGGGAATTTCACATCATATTCAGTATAATTAGTTACTTTTTTAGTTTCTCTGGTTTCGGTGTTGTAAACAAAAATGTTCATGATCCGGTCACGATCCGAGAGAAAATAAATATTTTTTCCGTGCCACATAGGAATGATATCCTGAGCAACATTGTTGGTGATATTAATGGTTTCTTTTGTCTGAAAATCATAAATCCAGACATCATCAGCCATGCCACCACGATAGTACTTCCAGGTACGGAATTCACGGAAGACCCTGTTATAGGCTAGTTTTTTTCCATCAGGCGAGTAGCTGCAGAAACCTCCTGCAGGGAGTGGCAGTTCTTGCGATAATCCTCCATTGACATTGGCAATAAATAATTGCCCGATAAAAGAGTTGAACGATTTTTTTCGTGATCTGTAAACAATCTGTTCGCTATCTTTCCATGTCATTACTATATTATTGGGTCCCATACGATCAGAAATATCATCACGACCAAGAGTAGCGGTGTAAGTTAGCCGTTTTCGGAACCCCACCTTCAGCCAGCATCAGGTAAACTTCAGTGTTGCCGTCATACTGGCCTGTAAAAGCAATATTTTTACCATCCGGTGAAAAACGGGCGAACATTTCATAACCAATATCGTTTGTAAGTTTCCGGGCGATACCCCCATCTGTTGACACGGTATATAAATCCCCTGCATAAGTGAATACCACCTGATCGTTATAAATGGCTGGGAATCTAAGCAACCGTGATTCTTCCTGTGCGGTTAAAACACCAATAAATCCAGCCAGAAAAGTGAATAAGATAAATTTTTTCATTTTTTTACTATTTTATTAATACATTTTTATGGAATAAACTGCAACGATTCACGAAATCCGTGCCACCAAAGTTACCGGATTTATAATGAATGCAGTAACAGAAAAAATCATAAGCTATGAGTGGAAATTTGTAAGATATCGAACATCCCTTGTTCGTCTATGAACATTTTAAAATAAAATAAGAGAGTCCGAACGCTCTTACTTACATTTATCTTTATAGGTATCTACCTGTTCAAAGATTATGGTTATGGCTTCTGAATTGAAGTCCTGAACAAGAGCGGTATTTTTGCGGACATTATCGCAAACTTTCCATGCATCACAATCTTGCGAGGTGTTAATATAATTCTGCGCAAATGCCAGTGAGCAGATCAATTGAGTGCTGTAGCTGGTTGAATTCTTAACCTTCGCTTTTTCTAGAATTGGTAATGCTTCAGTCAGTTTTCTTTGTTTGTCTAATGAAATCATATAGCCAAGGCACAACAACTCGTCGCCGCTTAACTCATCCAAATTCAGATTATTGAAATCCTTTCCATACTTCCTGCCAAGGAACATTTTAAACGTTTCCACGTTGTTCTTTCCTTTTTCATTCCATTGCAAAGCGTTGATCACAGCCAGTTTCTGATCCACAGCCACATTTTTGTCGGCAATATAACCAGCCATAGAACCATCCAAAAATTCCAATTGTTCAGCAAGCTGAACTTTTTCATTTAAATAATAGGCTGAATAAAACCTGGTTTGTATCAGCGGAGAGCCAGCGAAAACAATGTTTCCGCAAATGGTTATAAAACCTGTTAAGAATACGATAAGGATTTTTTTCATTTTAATCTCTTTTTTTATTACTACAAAGATATACATTTCCCGGATAACGATCAGACATTTTCAGGACAAAGATGGGTTGCAAGTACCAGTAATATTTTATCCAATTCAAACCAAAAAAAGCAATCGCTACTATTAATAAAATAATTTTCTTCAAGCACTTTAACAATCTGTCGCATTCTCTATACCCACTTAACCAAATTAAAATCCTGCCTGTGGGGCAAGAAATCAGCTTTCGGGAAAATCCGGAAAGCAAAATCAAAAACACCGGATACCTTAAGGACAATAGAGCAGGAGTAAATTGCCTTAATCCCTGAATGGCTTACCAGTTTTAATTCTTCCTTATGAAAAATATCCTCGACTTTATCCTTTACTTTTTGGCCGATGACGATATCTATCCCTATATTCTCAGCGTTAATTCCATTATTGTTCAGGGTGATTTCCACTTTGAAATCGTTACCGAGGTCTAAAGGTTTGGAAGTTGAATTTGGTATTCTTACCGAGATCACTTCAACTCCCGGCCATTTTTCCTGGATATCCTGCTTCCAGCTCCGGATGCTATATGCCATTGCAAAATCTTTCTCCCTCATTGCCTTACCCCTCTTAAAAAGCTTGGTATAGAAATTATTATAATAATCATCCAACATGCGTTTCATAGTAAAACGGGGAGCAATTTCAGATAAGGTATTTTTAATATAGGAGACCCATTTATGAGAAATACCGTTGCTATCAACATCGAAGTACATGGGCATTATTTCTTCCTCAATGAGATAATAAATGGTCTCAGCGTCGAGTTCATCCTGAAATGCCTGGTTGCCATATGTCCTGGCTTCCTGTAAAGCCCACCCGGCATTTTCGCGGTACCCTTCTGCCCACCAGCCATCCAGCACACTCAAATTAATAACCCCGTTCATTACGGCTTTTTCACCACTGGTCCCTGAAGCTTCTAATGGACGGGTTGGAGTGTTGAGCCAAACATCAACCCCAGAAATGAGTTTCCGGGCCACATGCATGTCATAATTTTCGATAAAAATTATCCGGCCAAGGAATTGGGGCATCCTGGAAATCTCAATCACCCTTTTGATCAGATCCTGTCCGGGTTTATCATTCGGATGGGCTTTTCCTGAGAAAACCAACCTGAGAGGTTTCTCAGGATCGCTTAGCAGATTTGCCAGCTTTTCAAGGTTATTAAATAATAGATGTGCCCTTTTATAAGTTGCAAACCGCCGCGCAAAGCCAATGTATAAAGCATTCTCATCAATAAGCTCTAGGGTGTCGAAAATGATCTTTGGGTTTTCCTGCCTTTTTGTAAGGTCAGTTTGGATTTTTTTCTTTAAAAACTTTATAAAAGAGGTCTTTGGCTTTCTGCCTTTGCTGCCATATGGCCTGATCAGGTAAGTTTTGAATTTTTCGCCAGAATTCGGGATGCGCTTGCTGCTGATAAATATCCTGACCCAGATTGTTTATAAAAAATTTTTGCCAGTTTCTGGAAGCCCAGGTTGGAAGATGAACTCCATTGGTCACATAACCGATATGAAGCTCATCAGGAAAATAAGCCGGATATAAATCTTTAAACATTTCACGGGTAACTCGTCCATGAATTCTACTCACACCATTCATTTCCTGTGAAAGTTTTGCAGCCAGCACACTCATCGAAAACTTTTCAGCAATATTGCCTTTATGAAAACGGCCAAGGTTCATGAAGTCTTCCCACGCGATATTAATCCGGTCAGCATAATGAGGAACGTAGGTTCGTAAAATATCTTCCGAGAAAGTATCGTGGCCGGCAGGGACAGGTGTGTGAGTGGTAAAGAGGGTCGTTGACCTGACAATTTCAAGAGCAGTCTGGTATCCAATTGCCCGTTCTTCAATTAATCCAAGCAACCTTTCGAGGCAGGCAAAAGCTGCATGCCCCTCGTTCAAATGGAAAATATCAGGATCAATGCTTAATGCATTAATTAACCTTATTCCTCCTACACCTATTAGCAACTCCTGCTTGAACCGGTTTTCCCAATCACCGCCATACAATTGATGAGTTACCGAGCGATCTTCGACGCTATTTTCCTCAATATCTGCATCCAATAAATACAGCGGAACACGGCCTACATCAATTTTCCAGACTTTAGCTGTCAGCGTTCTGCCAGGTAAAGCTAAATTGATCATTACCCAGTCACCTTTTTTATTTCTCACCGGAATCAAAGGCATTTCAGTGAACTTTTGCGGAATCGCTTCAGAAATTTGGTCACCAAAAATGGAAAAGTTCTGATTGAAATAACCGTACCTGTACAAAAGCCCAATGCCGACCAGGTTTTTATTTGAATCGCTCGCTTCCTTCAGGTAATCGCCGGCCAATACACCAAGGCCTCCGGAGTATATTTTAACGGATTCATGCAAACCAAATTCCATGCTGAAATAGGCCACTTTTTCTGCTGGTTTGTTTTTAGCCTCAGCCATATAATTCAGAAAATGAGCATGAATGGCTTTCAAATTTTCGAGAAAAGCCATATCTTTTCTGAGTTCCTGGAATTTCTCATATGAAAGCCTGAACAATAAAGCGACCGGATTATGATCCACCTCATCCCACAGTTTTTCATCTATTCCTTTGAACATTTTAATGGCTTCGTAATTCCACGACCACCAAAGGTTCATTGATAAATCGCGCAAGGGCTCAAGTTCAGCAGGTATTTTAACCTGAACGAAAATCTTTTTCCAATCAGGCTTTTCGAGCTTGCCATTGCCCATTACAGTGTATTCAAAAGATTGTTTGCTCCTGAAAAGGTCTGATCTTTTCTCAACTTTTATATTAGTAAGCGAATAAGCTTCAAAATATTTCAGCGCCAGTTTTTTCCAATGCAAATGCTGAGAAATTTCATAAGCTTCATTTCGCGCAGCTTCATATTGCTCTGCTGTAGCGCGGCTAAAGTAGCCTAGCTCCTTAGCTAACAGCCGCAACAACGTCAGGATAATTATCGTCATTCCTCTCAATAGTGGTTACTGCATGGTGCTTAACCTCACAATTCAATTTGACCCAAAGTCCAAAACCCGCCAGCGATGTGGTAAGGGTTGGTATCCTGAATGCGATGCTTTC
This sequence comes from uncultured Bacteroidales bacterium, assembly GCA_963705185.1. GTDB lineage: Bacteria > Bacteroidota > Bacteroidia > Bacteroidales > JAADJA01 > JAADJA01. The sequence goes on along the minus strand of CAVPJF010000022.1, from coordinate 8,359 downwards.
AAGCGGAGTATATCCCCATGGTTCGTAATAGGAAGGGAAAACTGTGACATCAAAACCATTTAATAGCTGGTAATAATCAAGATTAAAAATACCATCAAAACCATTAAGATAAACAGGAACAAAAATAACTTTGACATTGCAGTCGGGATCATTGGTGAGTCCATTTTCCCTTGACCTATTCAGCACAGGATCATGAATACGATCGTATAATACATGGGTTAGATAATCATTTGAAACCGGATGCTTAAAATCTGCTTTTCCGATTTGGTCCTGCAAATCTTTCCTTGGTCCAGCATTGCTCCCGGGAACGGTGATGAGAGCAATTATCTGTCTTTTGATCTTTTTATCCGAGTTCAATTTTCCCAGTGCATCAAGATAAACGTCCAGTCCCTTATTATGGAACTCATACCTGCCGCTGGTAAGAACAAGCAAAGCATCTTTTTCGATTTTCTGATTTAACAGTGCTTCAGCAACATTGACGATCTGCATCCTGGCAGCCTTTCGCTGGGTTTCAAATTCAACTTTACTCGGGTGAAATACATGAGAAAAGCCATTGGGAGTGACCACATCAACTGATCGTGAGAGTAAATATTTACATTCATTGGCAGTGATATCGCTTACAGTGGTAAAGCAATCGGCTTCTCTGGCAGCATTGTACTCAATTGAATACTTTGAGGTAATTCCCAGATTTTTTGCAAAATCTCCCGGATTGTATTTTTCCAGATCGCTGTATAGCCGAAGGTTATTTCCTGAAATCGACCTTCCCAGAACGGTAGCATGGGTTGTAAAGACAGTTCCTATTTGCGGAACATTCTCTTTAATGTAAAGGATACCGGCTCCGGTCATCCATTCATGAAAATGACCTATGATTTTGTCATTAGCAGACACATAAAAGTTGTAAAAGCTCTCTACGACAATACCTGCGGCATAACCAAACAAAGCAGGTTCAACATAGTCCCATCCTCCTGAAATCGAATCCAGTTTATAAGTCTCCCAGAATTTAGCAAATATTTTATCCTTCTGTACGAAAAAGGGAGTGAAATCAACTAGCACAGCTACCGGTTTGCCGGGAATGTTCCATCGGCCTATGCGAATTCTTAACCCTTCTTTTTCAGCACTATCATGCCAGTTTTTATAAAGCGATTTATCTTCAATAAAATCGGGATTATCGATGGTTTCCTTCCACACATCCGGACCAATAAAAATGTACCTGTCGCCAAAGCCTTCAGAAACCGAAAGGTACTTTGATGACAACACCGTGTATATCCCGCCTACCTTATTACATACTTCCCAACTAACTTCAAACAGATAATCAGGCATTTTATAATCGTTCGTCATTTATTATTGGATTGAGTAAAAATTTACTTTAATAATTTATTAATGCAAAAGGGTGCAAATTTATGGCAATTAAGTTTTCTGCAAAATCATAATTATTAACATTTTCTCCTTAATTATGTGTAGTTAAATTCATTTAATGATGCAAAACAACAACTTGGCAATTCCAGCAATATCTAAAAAAATAACTATACCATTTATTTTCATACGATTATCATCAGATGTATATTTGTGGCTAACAAGTTAAAAACAATAAAACGGCCATTAGGTTTATGATGATTCTAATTATTTTATGAAAATAATAAACTGAAGTTTTTATTTTCTTATCTTCGTCGGGCTAACCTATAAAACTTTTGGTCATGAATATATCTTACAGTGACCCCTTGTCGCGCGCATGGAACCGGATGAAAAAAGCATTATTCCAGCCTTTTGATATTGGTAAATGGTTTACAGTCGGATTTACCGCCTTTCTTGCAACATTGATGTCAGGGACAGGCAATCCTGGAGGAGGGGCCAATTATTCGCAGCGGAACAGTATGGAAAATTTCGACTGGGAAGAAGTGCTGGAATGGCCCAACATTGCATGGTTCTGGCTTTTGAACCATCCCTTCTGGTTCGCCTTGATCATTGTAGGGGTTGTTTTTCTTATTGCTGTCATGATTATACTCACGTGGGTAAGTTCAAGGGGTAAATTTATGTTCATCGATAATATTGTCCATGATAAAGCTGAAGTAACAAAGCCCTGGAATGACTTCAGCAGAGAGGGTAATTCGCTTTTTCTATGGCGTCTGGTGTTTGGTTTTATTTCTTTCTTCCTGGTCCTGGGTTCTATCATTGTTGCTTTCGTGGTTATGGTCAGTTTATTTACCGGTGAAACCACATTAGGGACAAAAATCATTTCGGTCGTTGGAATCATTTTTGAATTCATTGTACTGATGATTATTATTTCCTACATTTCAATGCTATTAAATGACTTTGTTGTTCCAATCATGTACAAAAACAGGATCAATACAAATCAAGCCTGGCTTAAGTTTTTGCCTATTTTATTTTCAAATTTCTGGGACTTTATTATATATGGGTTATTTGTTTTCGTACTGATAATACTGGCGGTAATTTGTGTTATATTTTTTGGACTATTTACCTGTTGTATTGGATTTCTCTTGCTTATTATTCCCTATATTGGATCTGTTGTCTTGCTCCCTGTAACTTACACATTCAGGGCATTTAGCATCGAATTTCTTGAACAATACGGTGAGGACTTTAAGATTTTCCCCAAGCCTGAACCTGTTGAAGAAGGCTGATTCGCCCAATCCCAAAAGGTAGTGTTATCAACAATTACGGTTGATAACAGGTAGAAAAAAGAACCCCGAAAAGAGCCAAAAAAGGCTAAATTCGGGGTAATTCTTTTTTTTAAAGCTATGTCAAAAGTAATAAAACTCTCTGAAAAATTAAGCACAATTAATTTTTATTCTCCCCAGCAAGAATATGATTTATATCGGGAGTCTTTTTTAAGGTCAGAACTGGGAGGTATCTACCAATGCATCCCTTGGGATGAATTGATTCGAGGCTTTAGGCTTAAACTATCAAAGGTTGGCCGAAAGGCTTTGTTTGACAGTCAGGGACAGTTGGCCTTGATGTTTTTAAAGTCCTATACCGATCTCTCTGACAGAAAGCTTATTGAGCAGTTGAATGCCAACATCGATTACCAACTTTTCTGCGGTGTTTTGTTATCCCCGGGAGAAAGGTTGGTTGACTACAAGATCACAAGTAAGATTCGGACGCAATTGGGCAAGAAGCTGGATATAAAATCCTGCCAAAATATTTTAGCCAAATACTGGAAGCCTATGCTGACAGATACCCATGCAATGCTTACCGATGCCACGTGCTATGAGAGCCAGTTGCGTTATCCTACGAATGTAAAACTATTGTGGGAAAGTGTGAATTGGAATTACAATCAGTTAAAGTTACTGTGTAAAGGTCTTCGGGTGCGGATGCCCCGGAACAAATACCTGGAACAAAGGGAAAAGTATTATCAATACCAGCGCAAGCGCAGGAAGCCTCAGATGGACACCACCAAACGAATACGCAGTTTACTTTACCTGCTTGATAAACTCAATGGGTTGCTGGATCAATTTGAACAACAGTACCACAATCGGCTTGAACTACCGGATAAATATTATCAAAAACGCAAGGTCATACGAAAGGTCTATCATCAGCAAAAACAAATGTTTGAAACGGGTAAGAGCATTCCGGACAGGATCGTAAGCATATCCAAATCCTATATCCGTCCCATTGTCCGTGGAAAAGAGATCAAAAAAGTAGAGTTCGGAGCTAAAGTAAACATGATCCAGGTAGATGGAATCAACTTCATTGAACACCTGAGCTTTGACGCTTTCCATGAAGGAAACCGGTTGATTAGCAGTATATGGTTATCCCAATACCTGTTTGGTAAAACAACCCATATCTCAGCAGATGCCATTTATGCTACCAACAAAAACCGGAGGTATTGCACCAAAAACCAGATTACTACCAACTTTGCCCGTAAAGGAAGGGCTGGCAAACACGAACAACAACGTAAGTTGATCAGCAAAGCGTTAAACAAGGAGCGGGCCTCACGTATGGAAGGCAGCTTTGGAACCGAAAAGGAGCATTACAGTTTGCATAAGGTCAAAGCCAAAAACCAGGCCAATGAAATGCTCTGGATATTCTTTGGTGTACACACGGCCAATACCGTTAGGATTGTTAAGAAAATGCAATCCAAAGAGTTAAATCAAAAAGTTGCTTGATAATTACATAGGTTTAAAAAAACAGTGAAGGATACCTGTGCCTGAATATGAGAGATTTAACTAAAAATCGACCCAAACACCTGAAAAAAGTCACGAAAACTTCAAATATTATCGGAAACCAAATAAATTTTTGGCTCCAATTTTATAAATGATGAATTTAGCGAAATAGCCGAAGAAAATCTTGTGGTTTAGAGTAATAAAAACATTGCTATTAATGCCCCAGCATTATTTCAATTCAGTTTCACCGAATACACTTGCTTCATAAATAAAGATCTCGGCATCCTTCCATCCATCCCACCCAAGGCCTGCTTTGTCGCGGGAGCAATGACCGAGAAATTCTTCGAGGGTCCAGCCCGTTTCGGTTGCCACCTGAGGCAGAAAAGTTCCGGATTGATTATCTTTTTTGATATAAATGCCATGTTTCCCCAGAACGATGTCATCAATTGATTTGATCAACTTCATTGGCGTTAAAACCGAGATTTCTATTTCCAGTTCCTTTAATTCATTTTTTGTGACAGGCATAAACCTTGAATCCTCAGTAGCAGAAGCAACAGCCATTTGCTGAACCACTTCATACAGAGGCTGGGTTGCGTCAAACCTGCCAATGCAGCCCCTGAGCTGATGGTTTTTAGTTAAGGTTACAAAGGCTCCACAATTGGTTTTTAATGCTCCGGAATAACTATCTGAATTAAGCGTTACAATTTGGTTTGATGACAAGTAGTCTTCAATAGTTGTTCGGGCAATTTCAAGTAACTTACTTTTATCTTCCTTACTTAAATAAAACTGGCCATCAATCTGATCTTTTGGAGGCAGGCTAATAGCTATAGCATTATATCCTACTACCCTTGCCTTATCACCATAACCGGATTCACCGGAATTCTTATAGCTAATAAGGGTAAAATCAATGTTTTGGTTTTGTTCGGTTAAATAAAGTAATGTAAGGATTGAAGACCATCCACAAGCCCTGGTTGCTAAATTGGATATTTTGTTATCCTCTGTATCATTTATTGCCTGCAAGAATTTAGCCGGATTATTCAAAAGTATGGCATCTGCTGTTTTTTTATCCCATTTGTTTGCTTCAGTATATTCAGGATAATGCGAAAAATCAGAACTAATAATAAACAGATTATTTTTATTAAAATAAGGTCCTAAAGCTTCAGCCAATTTTTTGCAGACCTCTGCTGATTGTGTTCCTATTACGATTGGGATAATCTGAAATCCCTTTTTTAATTTATATTGCAAGAAAGGTAATTGAACCTCTATGCTGTGCTCAGAAGAGTGCGCTTCAGGAACATAAGAGAAGTCTTTGTTTTCGGCAATAAGTTTTTTCGCAAGTTCAATATTAACTTTTACTTCTCCAAGAGGAGTTTCGCAATTACCAATAGAATAAATAGAAGCCCCATCAAAATATGCCCGGTGACTGGAAGCAATAATAAAAACATTTTCATAAGAAATTTCCGAATCAACCTGATTATAGGCCGATGCTGCAACTGATCCTGAAAAAACGTAGCCAGCGTGAGGAGCAATAATAGCAATGACATTATTCACTTTTTTTGGTTCAGAATCATCAAACGATGTCTTAAGCGCTCTTTCAAGCTCAAATCTATCAGCTGGATAAAACTGACCCGCAAACGCTGGTTTAAGATTTTGAAGTTTATTCTTTTCCGACGCCTTATCTAAGGTTTCCTGAGAAGAGCAACGAATGCAAATCACAAGGAAAATTAACAAGAAATAGCTGAAATGTATTTTTCTAAACATTTATGTCTAAATTTGAAAACCCTAACAAATGTATAAAATGTTGTTCAAATTCGAAAATAGAATAAAATTTTCTTTATTCATCCTTGGATTCACTTCAATAATTACACAAATAATTCTAATCAGAGAATTCTTATCTGTATACAATGGTAATGAGCTTATTACAGGAATGATCCTTGCCAACTGGATGTTATTGACCGGATTAGGATCCTATTTAGGAAAGCTATTCGAAAACCATATCAACAAATTAAACTTTATTAATTTTAGCCATATTTTAATGGCCATCCTACCCCTGATTATTGCTTTTTTAACCTATTATCTTAGAAGCATTATATATCCACCCGGAAAATCAATAAACCTCGCAGAGGTTTTTTTCAACTCTTTTATATTGCTTTCACCCTTTTGTTTAATTACAGGAATGCTGTTTCCTGGATTGGCTTCTATTTTATCCTACCAATCGAAATCCAACGTAATTAACAAAGCCTATTCAATCGAAGCACTTGGAAGTCTTGTAGGGGGTGTGCTATTTAATTTTTTATTATTGGTTGTATTAAAAACTTTTTTCAGTCTTACTATTTTAATGATGCTAAACCTGATAGCGGTAATAGTTAATTTATTTATATCAGGAAAAAAAATCACATCTTACATTTTATCAGGGTTAACAATAATGTTAACGATCACTGTATCTTTCTCTGATATTGACTTAAAGGCTTTACGATACCTGTATCCCGGCCAGGATATCGCTTATTTTAAAGATACGCCCTATAGTAAAATAGTAGTTACCCGGACCGATGACCAATATAATTTTTATGAAAATGGTAATTTTCTGTTTTCAGAGGACAACACAATTATGATAGAAGAAAGCACACACTATGCTATGATTCAGCATTCTGATCCAAAAAATGTTTTACTGATATCAGGTGGAATTTCCGGTATGATTAACGAAATTTTAAAGTATAAAATTAATACACTTGACTACGTCGAACAAAATCCTGATTTAATCAATGTCGGAGAGTTATTTACAAGCAATATTTTGAATGATTCAAGAGTGTCAATTATTAATAAAGATGCCAGACTTTTTATTAAAAAAAATAAAAACAAAAAATATGATGTTGTATTAATTAACCTTCCTGATCCTTCAAGTGCCCAGATAAACAGGTTCTATACTCTTGAATTTTTTGAAGAGTTAAAAAAAGATTTAAACGACAAGGCTATCATAGCTATCAGCCTAACCTCAACCTCAAATTATTTGGGAGAGGAATCCAGAAAGATTAATTCTTGAGTGTTTTCAACACTTAAACTTCTTTTTGAACATGTAATAATCGTACCGGGAGGACTTAATTACTTTATTGCTTCAGACGGACAATTAACCTATTCAATTATTGAGCAATTCGAATTAAGAAAAATTAAAAATGAATATGTTAACAGAAGTTATTTAGATGACCAAAGGATTAAACCGAAAGCAAACTTATGGAGAATGTGATTTCTGATAAGGTGGCTATCAACAACGATTTCCAGCCTGTTGTTTACTTATACCAGTTACAATACTGGTTAAGCCATTTTGATATTAACTATTTCATTCTCATTACACTTATCCTTTTTCCCATATTTTACTCTTTTTTGAAGTTAAATTTTATCAATTATGGAGTATTTATCACTGGATTTTCCGCATCATCGGTTGAGGTTATTTTAATCATCGCTTTCCAGATCATATATGGTTATACATACCAAATGCTCGGAATCATTATTACTTTTTTTATGGCTGGACTTCTAATTCGATCCATATTTCTAATCAATAAAATCACCATCGTAATCAAAACCTATAGTATGATTCAATACTTAATTGGAATTTACTGTATTTTGCTTGCACTGGTTTTATACTTTCTTAGATCAAGTTTGTTAAGCAATTTTCTTGTTCATATAATTTTCATTTTATTAATACACCATTATGGGTGTTTTAACAGGTGTGGATTTTGCACTAGCAACAAAACTTCGGACGATTTCTATTTCCAGAATTGCTGCATCTACCTATGCCTCTGACCTATTAGGAGCTGCCATAGGAGCTATTCTAATAGCTGCATTTTTAATTCCTTATTTTGGAATAATAAAAGTTTCTTTTATTGTTGCAATATTAAATTTTATAACGGGGTTATATATTCTGCTAAGTTTGGATGTAATTCATTTAATTTAACTGGTTCAAAATAACAGGGCTTTAAATTATGTCTCAAAAAATTATTTCAAAACGAGAATTTCTTAGAAACAGGACTTACAAATCCTAGCGTTACTGCTTTAGGATGTGGATTTTGTAATCTGAAATCGTTTTCCATCCCGATTCATAAATCATCTTTTTCATCACTCCCAAGTCCCTTTTTTGTCTGATGAAAATGAAGTAGAGGCAAAATACTACATTAATACTCCAAAAGGATTAAAATGCCTTTTGTGTCCAAATGAATATAAAATGTTATTAAATGAAGAAGGAGATT
>CAVPJF010000021.1:0-114163 GCA_963705185.1 uncultured Bacteroidales bacterium | reverse complement strand
ACCTTATGGAGAGCTCACTCAAAAGCATAAAGTCAATATTGAGTTCAGGAAGTTTATTGCGATAGAAGGAATTACGGCCAGTGATTTCCGAAAGGATAAAGTCTACATCCAGGACCATACAGCTGTAATTTTTACCAGCCGGCACGCAGTTGATCATTTTTTCCGTATTGCTAAAGAAATGAGGGTGGAGATACCTGATACTATGAAATATTTTTGTATTTCGGAAGCATCAGCCTTTTATCTTCAGAAATATGTTCAATACAGGAAACGAAAAATTTTCAGTGGTAAACAAACTTTTGAGGACCTGGTGGAGATCATCAATAAGCATAAAGAAGAAAAGTTTTTGATGCCTTGCTCCGACGTTCACCAGGCCAGTCTTACCAGGATTCTCGATGAAAATGAAATTAATTATTCCAAAGCTGTAATTTATAAAACACAGGCAAGTGATTTGTCGGACATTGACATTAGTAGTTATGATTTGCTTGTATTTTTCAGCCCGGCAGGGGTTAAATCATTATTCAAGAATTTTCCGGGATTTGAACAGAATTCAACCTTAATTGGAGCTTTTGGCCCTACCACAATCAGCGCAGTTAAAGAGAGCGGTCTGAAATTGGACATAGCCGCTCCTACCAAAACAGCTTTATCGATGACCGATGCTATCGACCAGTATCTGGTTTCGATCAATAAGAAATAGAAATCCATTTTCGTCTAAAACTATGATCCCAATAAGGGGATAGTCGATGCAAACCTTTAAGAAACATGAACGGTTATCCGGTCAAAAAATAATCGATACTTTATTTTCAGAAGGGAAAATTTTTGTGGTCAGTCCGTTCAGGGTAGTATGGCTTGAATATGAACTTGCCGGACAATCCCCGGCACAGATGCTGATATCGGTTTCAAAAAAACGGATTAAAAAAGCCGTCGACAGAAACCTGGTAAAACGACGCATCAGAGAAGCATACCGGAAAAACAAAGATGAGTTTTACGAATTCTTAAATCGCAATCAGGTAAAATGTGCTTTTGCATTGCTATACAATTCAGACCTGATAGCTGACTACAAAGAAATTGAAGAGAAAATAAATTTACTTTTACAGCGTTTTCAAAGTGAATATGAAAAAAGCATTAGGTAAATTTTTTATTTCTTTAATCAGGTTGTATCAGGGAGCTATTTCCCCTTATTTTTTGCCATCCTGCAGGTATACACCCACATGTTCTGCCTATGGTATTGAAGCCATTCAAAGGCACGGACCCTTTAGGGGAAGCTGGTTTGCCTTTAAACGAATTTTATCATGTCACCCCTGGGGTGGGAGTGGTTATGATCCGGTACCTGAACCCCATAAAACTAAATGAATTTAAACCATAAATTTTCTTAATCATGAACAGATTTTCAAAAATAATTTTTGTTGGGATCTTTTTATATTTCTTTGGATTGGTTCCACTTCAAGCTGTAAGCCAAACCAGCAATAATTTTGAAATTGCCAAAAATCTCGATATCTATGCTACCCTCTTCAGAGAATTAAATAAAAATTATGTCGACGAGATTTCTCCCGGTGACATGATGGAAACGGGCATTGAGGCGATGCTTGAATCTCTTGATCCATATACGGTCTATATTCCTGAATCTGAAGTTGAGGATTATAAGTTTATTACCACCGGGCAATATGGAGGCGTAGGAGCATTGATTCAGCAACAAGGAGAACAGGTCGTCGTTGCTGAACCGTATGAAGGAAATCCTGCTCAGAAGGCCGGAATTAAAGCCGGAGATATTATTCTTGAAGTGGACGGTCAATCGGTGAAGGGAAAATCAACCTCCGATGTCAGTGCTATTTTAAAAGGCCAGCCCGGTACTTCTGTTATGGTTCTGTTCCAGCGCGAAGGTGTTTCTGAACCTATTGAAAAAGAACTTGTAAGGGAGTATGTAAAAATAGAAAATATTCCTTATTATGGTATGATCTCAGAGGGTGTTGGTTACATCCGGCTGCTTGGCTTTACCCAGGAAGCAGGCAAGGAGGTAAAGGATGCTTTTACAGAGCTGAAAACCAATAACCAGCTGAAAGGATTAGTGCTTGACCTTCGCGGAAATGGTGGCGGCCTGCTTCAGGAAGCAGTTTCGATCACCAATATTTTTGTGGATAAAGGTAACATGGTTGTAAGCACAAAAGGAAAACTCCCGAATAAAAATTATACTTATAACACAACCAACTTAGCCATTGATAAAGATATTCCGCTGGTTGTCCTTGTCGATAATTCCAGTGCTTCCGCTTCCGAGATTGTGGCCGGAGCAATACAGGATCTCGACAGAGGAGTAATCGTCGGTCAGCGAACTTATGGAAAAGGACTGGTTCAAAATGTAATTCCACTTACCTATAATGCCCAGGCAAAAATTACTGTGGCAAAATATTATATTCCCAGTGGCCGTTGCATTCAGGCTATTGATTATTCAAAGAAGAATGTGAACGGTGATTCAGAAAAAATTCCTGATTCACTGGTCACAGCATATAAAACTAAGAATGGCCGAACAGTTTATGATGGTCTGGGAATAGATCCCGATGTTAAGACGGAGCAGCCAAATCTGAGCCCGTTAAGCACCTCTCTGCTGGTGAAATATTTGTTTTTTAAATATGCCACTAAGTTCGAGAGAGAGCATCCGGCAATTCCATCCGCAAAAGAATTTCAGGTTACCGATGAAATCTACAACGATTTTATTGCTTACCTTGCTGACAAGGACTATGATTATACTACAAAGTGCGAAGAAACCCTTGATAAGCTCAAGCAGTATGCACATGATGAAAAGTATTTTGATGCCATACAGGCTAGTTATGATCAGCTGGTGGAAACCTTGAAAGAGAATAAAGATCATGATCTTTCAAAGCATAAAGATGAAATTAAAAAAATATTGAAACTCGAAATTGTTTCGAGATATTATTACCAGAAGGGTCAGATCATTGCCTCCATTGCTGAGGATCCTGATATTGCGAAAGCCATCCAGATTCTGGATGAAAAGGATTCATACCTTGCCATTCTTGACGGCTCCAAAGAGCAGTCAGGTGTCAGGAAATAGATAATTATCAACGTTCGTCATTTGATAATGCGATGCTGAAAAAGATCAAGGTAAACCACTCCGCACTTTATTTCACCGGGTTGGTTATCACGATCATCAGTTTGCCTTTATCGCAATTTGCTCTTAGTGTTGGCCAATTTGTGCTGCTTGGCAACTGGCTTTTGGAAATGAATTTCAAAAGTAAAATCAAAACATTCTTTTCAAATAAAGCTGCTATTATTCTTGTCTCTTTATATCTCCTGCATGTCGCAGGCCTGATTTATACAACGGATTTTAATTATGCATTTAAAGATTTGCGGGTAAAGCTTCCTTTACTTGCTTTGCCCATAATTTTTGCCACCACCCAACCCCTTGACCCCAAAAAGCTCGATCGTTTATTGTGGCTTTTCATCGGAGCATGTTTGGCTGCTACCTTTATTGGCATTGGAATATTAATTTTTAAAGATGTCAGCGATATCCGTGAAATTTCACCTTTTATCTCTCATATCCGGTTGAGCCTTAACATTTGCCTCGCCATTTTCTTTACGGGATATTTTCTTTTCAGCAAATTTAAGGGTCAGCTAAAGTATCAGATTTTGTCTGGCCTGTGTATTTTGTGGCTCATCGCCTTTTTAATTTTCAGCGAGTCGGCTACTGGTTTCTATGTATTATTCGGAGCATTGTTTTGTCTTATCATTTGGGGATTCGCCCGTATTCAAAAAACAAGATTGAAGAGCCTTGTGATCATCCTTGCCCTCCTGATTCCGGTTGTGTTAGGTGCGTACCTTTATTTTACTGCAAAGACATATCTCAACCCCCATAGAAATGACCTGAAAAATCTTGAAAACTATTCCGTTCAGGGTAATGCATATTCACATGACACATCCAAATTTACAGTCGAAAATGGAAGCTTTATAGGCCTATATGTTTGCGACAAGGAATTGCGTGAAAGCTGGAATAACAGGAGTAAATTGGATTACGATGGCAAGGATGAAAAAGGGCAGGAATTGAAAATGACGCTAATTCGTTATCTTAATTCCAAAGGTTTAAGAAAAGACGCAGAAGGGACCGAGCAATTGAATGACCGGGATATCCGGAATGTTGAGCAGGGAATTGCCAATCAATATTATGCAAAGAAGTTCAACCTGAATTCAAGAATGTATAAATTTTTATGGGAATATCAGGCGATGAAAAGAGGTGCCGGCCCCGGTGGACTTTCATTTGTTCAACGCTTTGAATATTGGAAAGCAGCAACAGGAATCATAAGTCAAAATTTCTGGTTTGGAGTTGGAACCGGCGATATGGATGAGGCCTTCAGGATTCAGTACGAAAAGATGAAAACCCAACTTCCACCTGAGTTCAGACACCGTTCACACAATCAGTTCCTGGCGATATTTACAGCTTTTGGAGTTTTTGGGTTTCTTTGGTTTATCTTTACCCTGGTTTATCCACCCATTCAATTAAAAGCATTCAGGAATTTCAGGTATTTTGTCTTTTTTGCAATCATCAGCCTTTCGATGTTGTTTGAGGATACACTTGAAACCCAGATGGGCGCTACACTGTTTGCATTCTTTAATTCATTTCTGCTGTTTGTGCAAAAAGATGACCCTCCGGATAGTAATCTGTGAGAAAGTTGTATATTCGCCTTCCGAAATTTAGTGTATGAATAAAATTGATTTTACCATTTCTTATAAGGAATATTCAAGCATAGAAGAGCTAAATCCTGATGATCGTTCTTTGCTTGAGCATGCCCGAAAGGCAATAAAATCAGCCTATGCTCCTTATTCAACCTACCATGTCGGAGCTGCCGTTTTGTTAGACAACGGCCAGATCGTTACCGGGAATAACCAGGAAAATGTTGCTTATCCTTCGGGCATCTGTGCCGAAAGGGTAGCCTTGTTTTATGCCTCATCTCAGTTTCCTGAGGTGCCGGTTAAAGCTGTTGCCGTTTCAGCAAAAGCCAAACATTTTAGAATCAAATCTCCCGTCACTCCCTGCGGATCATGCCGCCAGGTAATGGCCGAAACTGAAAACAGGTTTCACTGTGAAATGAGGTTGATCATGCATGGTGAAAACGGTAAGATCATCGTTGTGGAAGGCGTAAAAAATATTCTCCCGCTGATGTTTACAGCAGAAGAACTAAAAAATAATCAGAATCCAACCTAATCATGGAACTTATTTCAACCAAAATTTGCAAAACAAGCGACATAGGCGTAAATGATAACCTCTTTGGCGGAACCATGCTTTCATGGATGGACGAGGCAGGTGCATCTTTTGCATCGGTTAAATGTTGCTCCCCGAATATGATCACACTCAAGGTAAATGAAGTGATTTTCAAGAAACCGGTCAAAGTAAAAGAACATATTAAAATTTATGGCAAAGTTTTGAATATTGGCCACAGTTCTATAAAAGTATTGGTGGAAGCCAAACGGATCAATTTCAGGAATGATGAAGAAGAAAGTGTTTGCTCCACCGAAATGCTGTTTGTTAAAATTGATGAAAACGGCAAGGCAGCCCTGATTGATGATTGTGTAAAATTTAACGCTTTAAAAAAATAATAACTATGAAAATGATTAAAAATGTTGGTTTTTTGGTGCTGATTATTCTGTTTGCAGCTATGAAAGGCGATAAACCGGCCTATATATTTATGATGCTGAAGGCAAACAAGCAAAATATAAAAACATGGTGGAAGATGCCCTCAAAGCAGATATTGTGTTTTTTGGCGAGCAGCATAATAATCCAATCAGTCATTGGTTGGAACTGGAATTGACCAAAGATTTATATGCTGAAAAAAATGGCAACCTTATCCTCGGCGCCGAGATGTTTGAAACCGATAACCAGTTGATTCTGGATGAATACCTGTCAGGACAGATCGCACAAAAGAATTTTGAAAAGGAGGCCAAATTGTGGGATAATTATCAAACGGATTATAAACCGTTAGTCGAATTTGCTAAAACCAATAAACTTTCCTTTGTAGCAACTAATATCCCAAGAAGATATGCCAGCCTGGTTAACAAAAAAGGATTTGAAGGACTCGACAGCTTGACTTCCGATGCCAAAAAATATATTGCACCCTTACCGGTAAAATATGACCCTGAACTGAAAGGATATAAATCTATGCTAGAAATGATGGAGGGACAGGAGGGAGGAGCAGGGGGACATGTCACGGAGAACCTTCCAAAGGCTCAGGCCATCAAAGATGCGACAATGGCTAATTCCATTCTGAAATACTTGAAACCCGGAACAACTTTTCTGCATTACAACGGTGCTTACCACTCCGATAACTATGAGGGAATCATCTGGTACCTAAAACAGGAAAAGCCAGAGTTAAAAGTTCTTACTATTTCGACGGTTGAACAAGACACTATTAGATCTGAAAAACGAATCATTCAATTTAGCTGATTATATATTGTGTATTCCTTCTGAAATGACAAAGACTTATTAAACTTTTTTTATAATTTGGGAAAGATAATTCATCAACAGAAAGTAATGTAATAGTGCTATAATTGATCAGGACTCCTATGAAAAGTAAGAGAACACATATAAATCAAGAGTTACAACTTTTCAAAAGTATCAAAACTGATCATAAAATTATTTATTGAATTTCAATCCCATTACCTACAAATGTTAATTATGTTATATAAGATGGTGGCAAGCTTTATTAAAATTATTTCTGAAACAGTGAATTTAGATGAGCAATCTTATTCTTTCTTTTTATAATTTTTATACCCTAAAACACTAATATATTTAGGAAATGACACATCATTGTAATTATTGGCATTAGATTGGCTTCATGTTTATCGACTATGGACTACCTATTATTTTTTATTTGTAAAATAATTTAGCTTAATGATAGGTAAAAATTTAAGGTTAAGAATTGAAATTACAATTGTTTTTTTAATGGTGAAAATTATATAAGTGGATTACTTTTTGCCACATTTCTTAATTCTACAATTGCTCAGAATACTACCTTTATTGAATCTGTGTCACATGATACCAATTATGTCCAATGGGTAGGCCAATTCCCCAGTAATATTGCTGACACCGGGAAAGTAAAATTTTTTAAAAAAATTAATGAATTACTGTTAGGTAAAAAATCTCCTGAATTAACAAAACCGATTTCATTAATTGCTGATAGTCCCGAGTCATTTTGGGTATTGGACCAAGGGAAAAGATCTGTCTTGTCAGTTCATAAGAAGGTGGGTGATATCCCCCACTTCTTAAATAAAAAAAATATGGATTTTCCATCTCTTGTAGGAATCTGTGAAATAAGCCATGGAGAAATTCTCTTTACGGATTCCTATTTAAATAAGATTTTCCATTTATCGACTGACAGAAAAGAATTAATAGCATTAAATGATACCCTCAGGTTTGATAAACCAACAGGTATTGCATATAATAAAATAACCAAACAAATCTGGGTCGCTGAAACGGATGCTCATTGTATTTTAGTGTTAAATGAAAAAGGCGAGATCATAAAAAAAATAGGTAAACGAGGTATTAATCCTGGAGAGTTTAACTTCCCAACTTTTATTTGGATCGATCAGATTTGGCATTATATATGTCGTTGATGCCATGAATTTCAGGGTGCAGTTATTTAATAAAGATGGAGAATTCTTATCTTTATTTGGTGAAATTGGCGATGCAACAGGATATCTTTCCAGACCGAAAGGAATTGCTACTGATTCATACGGTAACATTTATATAGTAGATGCGTTGTTCCATGCTGTTCAAATATTCGACAAATCTGGAAAATTCTTATACAAGTTCGGAGGGCAGGGACATGGAAATGGTCAGTTTTGGCTACCGGTTGGAATTTATATTGATGATAAAGATTATATTTATATCGCTGACAGCTACAATTCAAGAATTCAGATTTTTAAACTTATTAATAGTGATGTAAATGAAGAGTCTGGTAAAAATTAATTTATACTTTTTTCTATTGATTCCATCGGTTTTGTTTTCCCAATCAATTGTAAATACGGTTCATAATTTATCAGTTAGTGGACCTGGCACGATTAAAGCCATCAGTGAATCAGAAATTTGTATTTTTTGCCACACGCCCCATAACAGTATTCCAATGGGACCTCTATGGAACAGAAGTGATCCGGGATCAACCTATATTTTATATAATAGTTCAACGACACAAGCCACAATAGGACAACCAGATGGCTCTTCGATTTTATGTCTTTCATGTCACGATGGAACAATTGCTTTGGGAAATGTGATTAGTCGAATTATAGATATAGATTTTACAGGAGGCATTACAACCCTGCCAATTGGCAACACCAATCTTTCTACTGATTTGGCTGATGATCATCCGGTGTCTTTTATTTATAATTCATCATTAGCAGTAGCTGATGGAGAATTGATTGATCCTATAACCCTAACAGGGCCAGTTCAGCTAGAAAATGGCAAAATGCAATGCATAGCCTGTCATGATCCCCATAAAAATATTTATACAGATTTCCTTGTAGCTACTACTCAAAATTCAAATCTGTGTACTAATTGTCATCAAAATAATTATTGGATTACAGGTAGCCACCGTAATTCAACAAAAGCATGGAATGGACAGGGAATTAATCCCTGGTTTCATACTCCTTATATTACTGTTACCTCAAATGCATGCGAAAATTGTCACAATCCTCACAACGCAGGACTTAATCCCAGGTTATTGAATTATCAGGCCGAAGAGAATAATTGCTATGTTTGTCATAATAGTAATGTTGCAGCAAAAAACATTCAACAACAATTCAATAAACCATATCGGCATAATATTACGGGTTATAACCTAGTGCATGATGCTAATGAGAGTGCTTTGATATTGACAAGTCATGTAGAGTGTGAAGATTGCCATAATCCTCATGCTACCAGAAATTTGGCTGCGGCTGCTCCAAATGTCAACGGATTCAATAGTGGAACTAAAGGCATAAATACAAACGGTTCACCAGTCGAACCTGTTCAATTTGCCTATGAAATTTGCTATCGTTGCCACGCTGACAGCCCCAATAAGCCACCCAGTCCTACTACTAGGCAAATTGAACAAAATAATGTGCGCTTTGAGTTTGATTTAGCCGGTCCTTCTTATCATCCTATTGAAGGGGTTGGAAAAAACACTTCAGTCCCAAGTTTGATCTCTCCCTGGACAACTACCAGTAAAATGTACTGCACGGATTGCCATGCTAGTGATGGTACCTCAGCTCCGGCAGGCCCACACGGATCTATATATCCAAGTATTCTGAAATTCAATTATGCCAAGACTGACAATACAATAGAATCTGCCACAGCTTATGCACTTTGTTATAGCTGTCATAGCCGTACCTCTATTTTAAATGATGCTTCTTTTGAGCGTCATAATACGCATATTGCTGGAGAACGGACTCCGTGCAATGTTTGCCATGATCCGCATGGAATAAGCAGTACGCAGGGAAATAGCACAAATAATTCAAACCTGATTAATTTTCAGTTGGGAATAGTAACTCCAAGCAGCAGTGGTTTGCTTAGATTTGATGATCAGGGCAACTTTGCAGGACGTTGTTACCTGACTTGTCATGGTGAAAATCACAATCCGTTAAGTTATTAAAATCAAAATTTCATTATCCAAAAATGAAATCTTATTCTTTTCGGTTTATAATAAGTTTTACCCTTATCATTGTTGTAGGCGCAATTTCATTTTTTACTATATATATTTATAACAACTACCTTGCGAAGGAGCTATATAAAAATGCCGAAGATGAGGTAGTATCCGTATTGAGTATTTTACAGGATGAATATATTCACACACTTTCGATGAATGGTGGAAAAGTTCTACAACCCTTATTAGAGAAGGTAAAGGAGAATAACCATGTTCTCCACACATTTCTAATTAATTCCAAAGACAGTATTACTTACCAGTCAGATTATGATTCAAATTATTCAGAAAGCCAAGATTTTGACAATTTAACTGAATACAAAAAAGATAATATAACAATAAAATCGTTTGCAAGTGAATCCGATCCTTTTATACGTGCTTATGTTCCGCTAAAGAATTCTCCAAAATGTTATGCTTGTCATAATCTACATGAAAAGCACCTCGGATTATTGATCTTTGATATTTCTCTTTCTGATGCCAGGAAAAGTATCCTGTTTAATCAAAAATTCAGTGTTTTTTATTCGGTTCTTATCATAATGATAATATTGGCCTTGGTTTTTACTATGCATTACCGTTTTATCAAAAAATCTTTGCACAATTTTCATAAATCAATTAATATTATTAATCAAGGGAACCTGAATGAACGCATTTCCATTCCTGTGTCAAGAGAATTGGCAGAACTTGGCAATAGTTTTAATAAGATGGTAGACAACTTTCAGAAAACACAAGCAGAGCTTAATAAATATCATAAGCAAGAATTAGAAAGTGCATTAAAACTTGCTACAATTGGAGAAATGTCAGCACGGCTTGCGCATGAAATAAGGAATCCGCTTACGGGAATTAAAAATGCAATTGAAATTATTGTTAACGAAATGCCAGAGGATCAAAATAAACCTGTACTTGAAGAAATCCAGCGACAAGTATTACGGTTAAATAGTGCGGTTTCAAATTTACTTCGATTTTCACGAAATAGCGATTTAAAAATAGGTGAACATGATATAAATGAAATCATTAAAGCTTTAATTTTTTTTATAAAAAATCAAACACAAAATAAGAAAATTGAATTTATTCATGACTTACAACCCAATCTTCCGAGGTTTAATTTTGATCGTGAACAAATTGAAAATGCATTGCTTAACCTTGGAATAAATTCTATTCAGGCTATAAAGGATTCTGGAACTGTTATTATTAAAACCGAATTTGATAATAATGATAAAACAATTACTATTGCTATTGAGGATACCGGTTCTGGAATTCCTGAAAATATAATGGAAAATATATTCGAACCATTTTATACAACTCACACTGAAGGAACCGGATTAGGACTGGCAATTACTAAAGAAATTATAGAAAAGCATAATGGTAAAATTTGGGCTGAGAGTCAAATAGGAAAAGGCACAAAATTTTATATATCTTTACCTGTTGTTTGAACTTAAGCGTCACCTAAATACAATTCAGTTCTAAAATGAAATTATTAAAAATTTTAGTGATTGATGATGAAAAATTAATTCGATGGTCATTTGAAAAGCAGTTTAGCTCGCAAGGATATAAAGTTTTCACTGCTGAAACCGGAGAAGAAGGAATTCAATTATTTGAAACCCATTACCCAGATATTGTTTTTATTGATAACAAATTGCCCAGAATGGGGGGATTGGAAGTCATTTCTAAAATTAAATCAATTGATGAGGATGTTGCTATTATATTTATGACAGCATATGGATCGATTGATACCGCTGTGAAAGCAATGAAACTTGGGGCAATCGAATATATAAATAAACCCTTTTCTTTTGAAGAGATTGATATTATTATTGAAAATATTAAGAATAATAAAAATATTATCAACGAAATACAATTATTAAAGAGGCAGCAGAAAGAAAAGGTCACTTTTGACCACATCATTGGGGAGTCAAATGCACTTAAACAATATTGTCCAGGTTTCAAAAAGGATTGCCCGATCAGAAACAACCACAATTCTCCTTTTAGGTGAGAGCGGAACCGGTAAAGATTTGTTTGCGCTTGCCATGCATAATGAAAGTACCCGAAGTAATCGCCCATTTGTAACAATTAATTGTTCCACTTTTCCTGAAACACTTTTAGAAAGCGAAATTTTTGGTCACGAAAAAGGAGCATTTACTGATGCAAATAAACTTAAAAAAGGTCTTTTTGAAATCGCAGAAGGAGGAACTGTGTTTTTGGATGAAATTGGTGAAATTAATCATACCACCCAGGTAAAGCTTTTAAGTGTTCTTGAAAACAGGATTATCAGACGGCTTGGTGGGACGGTTGATATCCCTGTAGATATTCGCATTATTTCAGCCACTAATAAGGATTTAAAAAAATCAATAGAACAAAAAACATTCAGGGAAGACCTTTATTACAGGCTTAAAGTTTTCCAGATCGATCTTCCGCCTTTGCGCGAACGCAGAGAAGATGTTCCACAATTAGCTCATCATTATATCAACCAATTTAATGTTCAGTTTAAAAAAAATGTAAAAAATATCCATCCTGATGCAGAAAAATTGCTGGTCCATTACGAATGGCCAGGAAACATAAGAGAATTGAGAAATGTAATTGAGCGAGCCATATTACTTGAAAGTTCTTCTTCTATCCAGGTTGAGAACCTTCCGGCGGAAATTAATAATACTGCTGCTGTTGAAAATAGGGCATTAAATCCGTATCAATTTATTTTTCCTGATTCGGGAATTTCGCTGGATGAACTAGAAAAACAAATAATCGAACAAGCTCTGGTTAAAGCCGATAACAATCAATCAAAAGCCTCAAGACTACTAGGTATTTCGAGAGATACACTCAGGTACAAAAAAAAGAAACATAAACTTTAACAAAGTGGGTTATATAACCTAATACACTGGGCTAAATAACCCATAATTTATTATTTATAACCAAATCTTAAAAAGTAAAGCTTTTTACTATGAAATTTTCTCACTTACATTAATTATACCAATAGTTTTTTTACTGTCTCTTATTATCCCATTCAATTATACCTTTATAGCGTTAATTAACTTTAAGGAATTTTCATAAAGTTATATAGAGATTACTAAATGTGTTTGGAATAAATCTAAATTATCGAAAATTAGTTATTAGGCATATTGTTTGCCAAATCAGAATTTAAATTTATTTATTAATAAACAAGGAGGAAATAAAATGAAAACAATTGCTAAAATTAGTGCAGTATTATTTATCGTCTTTATGACTCAGTTTAGTATTGGTCAGATTGCTGGGTCGGCACATGATTTTTCAGGTTCAACCTGGAATACAACAGGTGAAATTTGCATCGTATGCCATACACCTCACCATTCTGATATTTCAATTACTGACGCACCCCTGTGGAATCACCAGATTACATCCCAGACTTTCCAGCTCTATACCTCAAGTACTCTGGATGCTACAATGGGTCAGCCTGATGCAAGTTCAAAATTATGTTTGAGCTGCCATGATGGAGTTACTGCCGTTGATAATTTTGGCGGTACAACGACAGGCACGCAGACACTTACCGGTGATGCAAATATAGGAACTGATCTAAGGAACGATCATCCGGTTTCATTTACATATGATTTGACCTTGGCAAATGCTGATGGTGGATTATTTGATCCGACTACAACAAACTCGGGATTGGGAGGAACAATTAATGCCGATATGTTATTTGGCGGAAAATTACAATGCGCTTCCTGCCATGATGTTCATAACAGTTCAGGTATAGATTATCTCTTAGTAAAGTCTAATGCTGCCAGCGGATTGTGTTTGACCTGCCACAACAAATAATGTTTTCGCATCATACTCAAGGATATAAGAAGGGCGATTATTTGATCGCCTTTTTTATTTTTCAAACTATATTAATTTTAAATACTTAACTGACAGTAGTTTATAATGAATAATAAAATATTAGTTTTTTATTTTTTAGTTGGAATTTGTTATTTGCATTTTATATCATGCTCAAGATCCATTAATAAAATTGTTGCATCCGAAAATATCGTAATTTTTCCTCCACCACCGGATACAACCAGAATTCAGTTTTTGACAAGTATAAGTAATTCCCAGGCAATAACAGGTCAGAGGTCAGCTTTTGCAAGATTTATTTTTGGTGACTACAAGCAACAATCCATTGTAAAGCCATATGGAATTGCTGTTCATGAAGGTAAAATATATATTTGTGATACCGGAATCGATGCTCTTGAAATTATAGACCTTGATAAACATAGTTTTGAATATTTTACTCCTGCGGGATTGGGGCAATTAAAAAAACCACTCAATTGCTTTGTCGATGACAATGGTTTTTTATATGTGGCTGACGGAGGGAGATGTCAAATAGTAATATTTGATAAGAACGGAAAGTACGTAAATAGTTTTGGAGACACGGAAAACTTTAAGCCAACCGATGTATTTGTTAATGAAGATAAAATTTGGGTTGCAAATGTTTTAAATAACCGGCTACACGTTTACAGTAAAGATTCAAACAAATTATTATACACCTGGCCTGATTCGGAATCAGGTAATGAAGACTTCCTTTATTCACCGACAAATATTTATGTAACAAAGGACATAGTTTACGTAAGTGATTTTGGAGATTTTAAGGTCAAATTATTTACTCATGATGGAGAGTTTATAATGTCAGTTGGAAGTTATGGTGAAAAAATAGGACAATTTGTAAGGCCTAAAGGAATCGCCGTCGATCGTGATCTGAATCTGTACGTAGTTGATGCCGGTTTTGAAAACACCCAAATTTTTAGCAAGGAAGGAAAATTATTAATGTTTTTTGGTGGGCCTTATAAAAGACCCGGTGATATGTGGCTACCTGCAAAAATAACCATAGATTATGATAACCTGGAGTATTTTCAAAATTTTGTTAATGAAAGATTCAATTTGAAATATTTAATTCTGGTTACAAACCAGTATGGTCCTGATAAAATAAGTGTTTATGGGTATGTAGAACCCAAATTATAGAAGAGAATCAGATGGACAAGAAATTATTTTTTAAATGTATGATCCTCTTTGGGATAATCTCATTTTTAATTGCTTGTTCACCAAAATCTAATTATAAAGTTTTGTCGGCAATCTTTGATGGTGTTTCTGATCCATTCCTGATAGATAGCCTCCGCATTGCAGATTCAATTAGTAAGATTGATAGTGCGAGTTTTCAGCAAAATAGTGAGACTAATCTCAAGCCTCAATTTGTTTTTCATCCTCCATACAAGGAAAAAGAATGTGCCACCTGCCATGATCAAAATGTGATGGGAAAACTTCTTCAGCCAGAACCAGGATTGTGCTATCAATGCCATGACGACTTCGCTCAAAAATATAAGTTTATTCATGGACCTGTTTCAGGTGGATTTTGCACAGAGTGCCACAGTCCTCACATGGCAGAAAACGAGAAATTGCTTTTGCGAACCGGACAGGAATTGTGTCTGCACTGCCATCAATCAGAGCAGGTATTAAAAAACGAAGCGCATTCAGGGATAGAAGATACAAATTGTACGGATTGCCATAATCCGCACGGCGGATATGATAAGTATTTTTTAAACTGATTTAATCAGATCTTTATTGAAATCATTTAGTGTAATATTAATAATACTAATTGTATCTATCAGGTGCTTTACTCAAAACACTTCGAATCAATATGGATTTTGGAATCAAAAGTCTTTATCAGGAGCAGTGACTCTTAAGGGACATTACAGGGATCAGCAAAGGATATTAAAATCAGGTATTTCTGATGACATTCAAGGCACTTTGTTTTCAGGCGGAATTCTTCTTGAATCGAGAAGTTTTCTTGTGCATCCTAATTTGTTAGCGCTTGATATTGATGCTGAGTATAATCCTGAAAAGATGGATGAGCAATTCCTTTCTATTCCCGATCGTTCAGAGGTCAGGACATTAAAAAGGTTGAATGTAAATACAACATTTTTCCAGGAAAAAGAGGTAACATTAAATGCATTTATAAATCTTAATCAGAATTATATTAACAGGGAAAACCTTACAAACTCTAGAACAAACAGAATGTTTTGGGGTGGTGGAATGTTCTATAAAAATAAAGCCTTGCCTTTTTCAGTAAATTATCAGGAGGGAAAGTGGGATCAACAGGAAATAGAAACCGGGCGTACTTATAATTACTGGCAGCGAAATATTAATAGCAGGATTACAAAATCATTCACTCGGGGAGATAAAAATGAATTGAATTTTACTCATGATGAATATATCAGTAAGGAAGCAGGTGCTCTTGTAAGGAACAACACAATCAACTATGCTGAATTAAGAAGTGACCTTTCGTTTGATAAAAAAAAGAATTACAACTTTAACACAATATTTTCGAACTTGAATCAGAAGGGGAGTGAGGAGCTTAATAGATTCCAGGTTTTTGGTAATTTACAATGTAAACTACCAAAGAATTTTAAATTTTTTGCCGATTATAATTTTTTTAACAACCACGACAGGCTTTACACCCTAAATCAGAATAGAGCCAAGTTTGATCTTGAACATAAGTTATTTTTAAGTTTAAGAACCAATTTATTTTTTGAATATTCAAATCAGAATCATACTCTCTACAATGAAAATGACTACAAAACAGGCATTAATTTAAATTATACTAAAAAAATTCCGACAGGTCAGCTATCTTTTTCCTATCAATTTTATAATCGAAATTTCAGCAGGAATAGTGATCCTGTCGCCCTGCAGGTTATAAATGAAGAACATGTCATGATTGATGGCCAAATTATTTTGCTAAACAAGCCCGATGTTGAACAACAAACGGTTGTGGTTAAAGACGAAACAGGAACGATTATATACCAGATAAATTTAGATTATGTTTTAATTAAAAGGAATGAATATATAGAGATCCAAAGAATTCCAGGTGGTCAAATCGCCAATAATGGTAAAGTTTTAATCGATTATCTTACCCTGATGCCCGGATCATACAGATACACTTTAAATAATCAAACTATTTCAGTAAGTGTTTTGCTTTTCAATCAATATCTCGAATTGTATTACAGGAGATCGAGGCAAGACTATAACAACCTCCAACAAGCAGAGTATCTGGCATTGAACTATTATTTACAAAATTTGGTTGGTGGCTCCTTTAATGTTGATTTTGCTACATTGGGAATTGAATATGATAATTATGAAAGTAATATTATTCCATACCGTTTGATAAGGTACTATGCAAATATTCACTGGGATTATCGAAATAAATTTTTGCTTTCCCTGGTCGGAAATATCAACCAGTACAAAATGATTGCTGACAGAACTAACGAAATATATGAGGATATATCCGGTAGGTTTGCTTACAGCTTTAAACCTGAGATGAAGCTTAATCTTGAATTAGGTTATAGAAAACAGATCGGATATGAAATTAACCTGAATTTACTGACAGCACGAACTGAGTTTACAATGATTATCAGACAGATTTATTTAACAGCTGGTTTAGAGGTATACCGCCGTTATTACCTCGATAATGAAACGATAAATTTTAATGGTGCCTATGTAAGCATTGTGAGAAAATTTTAGTGCGATAAATTACATGGAAAATATTCTGTTTTTAATATTAATTTCTTTATCAGCAATAAATGCAGATTCCATTAACCATTTTAAAGCTGAAGAAAAAAAATGCGCAGAATGCCATACCGAAATATTAAATAATAATATTAAACATCCTCCAGCAGAAGAATCTTGTGATAATTGTCATCAGTCAACGGGAAATGAGCACCCTTTGGAGAATTTAAAAGGGTTTTCTTTAATTGAAGGAATACCAGAATTGTGTTTCGCTTGTCACGACGATGTCAAGAATTTTATTCAAAGTATGCCAGTAATTCACAAGGCAGTTATCGAAAAAAAGAGCTGCATAAATTGTCATTCTCCCCATTCATCTTCCGAGGAAAAGTTGATCAAAGCCGAATCAATAGAATTATGCCTGAGTTGTCATAACAAGTCAATTTCAACAACTGACAAAAAGCTTACTAACATGAAGCAACTATTAAAAAGTAGTAAAGTTATTCATGGCGCTATAGATCTGGAAGGATGTTCCGGTTGTCATGCGGCTCATGCTTCAAGGTATCCCGCCTTGTTAAAAACTGCTTTTCCCATAGGTGAATATGCCCCAGCGCAGCCCGATAGCTTTGCGTTATGTTTTAATTGTCATGATCAAGCACTTTTGGTTGATGAAGTTGTGAAAACAGAAACTAATTTCAGGAATGAAAATCAAAACCTCCATTTTACACATATTAATGGGGATAAAGGACGAAACTGCAATGTCTGCCACGATATACATGCATCACAAAGTGATCACCTGATTGCTGACAAAGTGAAATTTGGCAAATGGGAAATGCCTTTGAATTATAGTTCACAGGAAAACGGTGGTAGCTGCTTGACCGGATGTCATAGCGAAAAAAAATATGACCGGATTAAATTTTTTAATAATAATCCAGAACAATCTATCATTGTGACGAAAATAGAGACCAAACCTCTTGAAGAGTCGAATATTAAACCAGAAACTATAACATTGAAAGAAGATACAATTGAAGTCAATACAAATAATGAATATTGGAAAATACTTGAAGAATATAATAAAATCGTAACTCCGGAAATAAAATTTGAATTTAAAACAACTATCATAATTTCTGGAACTGAAGATGATTTAATTAATGTTATTGATTTTATGAGAAGATACCCCGCCAGTAAATTGGAGATAGACGGGCATACCGATGGTGCCGGTGAGAATGATTATAGCATATCTCTATCCTTGATGAGAGCTGAAAAAGTGAAGAAAATGATGGTAAATTTTGGAATAAGCAAAGAACGGATAACCACTAAGGGTTTTGGATCGACAATGCCGGTCGTATCAAATAAATCAGAAAAAACAAGAGCTGAAAACAGAAGAGTTGAACTAAAATTAATAAAATAAATACCATTAAGGAAATGGATTTCAAATATATGAATCATGATTTGTTGATAGAATTTATAAATAATAATTGCTAGTGCGATATTAAAAATTTTAGTTTAATAAAGTATTAAGTTTATGATCCAGCTTAAGCAAATAATAAGATTCTTCGGTGTATTAAACAACGTGCTGATAATTATATTTATTAGTCAATCATTAATGATTTTTGGACAGGGTTTGAAGCAAAGCCATCATGATTTTAGCAATACGCCATGGGGTGGCGAAGATGGATGCAAACCCTGCCATACTGCCCAAAATAATTTTACAGAAATTGCAACAATGCCTATTTGGGATCAACAATCAACCAATTTATTTTTCGAAGTTTATAGCAGTAAAACCATGGATAGTAAGCCGGATCAGCCTAACGGGAAATCCAAACTTTGTCTTTCCTGTCATGATGGAACGGTTGCCATGCAAAGTCACGGTGGTATCCCATATAATGAATCTCAATTTTCTTCTGGAAATCAGACCTTAGAACTAAGAGACGATCATCCGATTTCTTTTGTTTATGATTCTGTACTGGTTAAAGCCGATCATGGTTTGTATGATCCTTATACAACCTTATCCGGGTTAGGTAGCACCATTGAACAGGATTTACTTGAAAATGGAAAAATGGAATGCACCTCTTGCCATGATGTGCATATTTCAAGAAATACAGAAGGGTGCAAAGGCTGCCATATTCAGGGAGTTAATGGCATTATCAGAACAATATCTCTTTCTCTGTGGAAGTCTAACGATAAAAGCGCATTGTGTTTAACCTGTCATAAAAAATAGAATTATAAGATTCTTGGAATAGTTATTTTGTTATGATATTATAAAATGTTGCTCATGCATAGTCGGCAATTTTGAAATATTTTTAATTGGATTATAAATAGAAAAGAAATGAAATTTAATGTTAAAGAAGAAATAATACAAGCCACAACGGGTTGTGTTAAGGAATATTCATGCTTATCATCTGAGCGCAATGAATTATGCAGGATTATCAGTTGTTACGATAATGATATTCATTTTATCTATTGTGCTAATGATGGATTATGTTCCTACAAACATAATATGGGTGGCAGAGATTATTGTGAATGCCCTGTTCGAAAAGAAATATATAATTCTTATGGGATTTGAAAGAATTGAACTGATAAATCATTAGTCGGGTAATTACAGTAATGCGTTATTAATCATAATGAATAAATAATTTTAAGATTATTAATAGATTCTACTTAAAGTCAAACCATAATTAAAAAATATCATGTTAAAAAAAATCAATTTATTTATAATGCTTATAGCTATGCTTACTACCTCATGTCAGGAAAGTAATAGCTTTGCCATTTCCGATCAATCAGTAAATGAAGATCAAAAAGCTATTGTAAAAGAAGTCATTCAAACAACTTCGTATACTTACTTGAGGGTTGAGAAAAACAATGAAGATTTGTGGTTAGCGGTCATTAAGCAAGATTTTACAGAAGGCGCAGTTATTTATTATACTGGCGGACTGAAAATGACAAATTTTGAAAGTCCTGAACTTAAACGAACATTTGAAACGGTCTATTTTGTTCAGAATATCAGCAACTCTCCCATTGAAATGAATTCTTCGATGAACATGCCTGATTCACATTCGAAGAAAGCACCTTTAAAAAAATTAGATATTCAGATAAGCCAGCCTGAAGGCGCTGTTTCTATCGGTGAATTGTATGAAAAACGTGAAACATATTCAGGTAAACTGGTTAAGGTAAGGGGGCAGGTAACGAAAGTCAATACATCCATTATGGGTAAGAACTGGATCCATATCCAGGACGGAACTTCTTCAGGCGAAAGCTTCGATTTGACCCTTACAACCGATCAACAGCCAAAAGAAGGTGATATTATAACATACTCTGGAATAATAAACCTGGATAAAGATTTCGGAATGGGTTATTTTTTTGCTGTCATACTGGAAGAGGCAAAATTAGTTGAGTGATAAATTTTTCAAAATCCGGTTGAAAACAATAAAAAGATTCCCAGCTCTCGCAGTCTGGGAATCTTAGCAAATCACAACAAACAAGGGTGACCTGATCTATTCTTTCACAAATTTTGATGTCATTAAAACATGATTCCTGTTTTCAATTGAATAAAAATACACTCCACTTTCCAGGCCGGTTAGATCAAGGTTAACCGTATTGTTTCCGATATTTTCAACTTTCATTACGTCCTGACCAAGGAGGTTATAGATGTGAACCGAAATTCCTTCAACAGCAATTCCCTCTAGTTTTATGGTGCACAAATCTTTAACAGGATTTGGATACATTAAAATAGATTCTGAATTAGCAACTTGTGACTCGAATCCAACAAAAGGAGCAGAGAATTTCAAAAGCGTTCCTGCCGAACCTGAAGTAAAAGCGCATTGGGGTGAAACGACACTAACTGCAGTCAAAATCTTGGTGCCCTGTACCGGGCTTATCACAGATATCCAGTTATCACCATTATTGGTAGTCTGATAAATGCTTCCATCATTACAAACGGCAAAACCGAATCCATTTTTGATATCAATGCTGTTCACCGCCGAAGAAGTTGTCAAAACCGATGTCCAGTTGCTACCCCCGTTGGTTGTTTTAAAAATTCCCGTATCTGTACCGGCAAAACCAGTATTTGTTGAAATGAAACAGAGTGTAAAGATATTCTCAGTAAATGAGGTTTGAGTCCAGGTAGCTCCGTCATCAGTCGATTTACTGAAAGTATGGATTCCTGTACTATAAGAATTAGCTCCCGTATATAAAATGCCCTCAGCCGGGCTTGCTATGGAAGTGATCGCAGTAGCTTCAGAGATGATCGGATAATTGGTCCAGGTATTGCCTCCATCTGTCGTCTTATAAAACAGAGGTACCTGATACCAATCTTCACCGACAGCATATCCTTTTTGAGGAGTTGAAAAGGTGATGTCATGTAAGGTTCCGGATATCATCCACATATCCAGAACAGTGTTCCAGAAATTTCCTCCGTCAGAGGTTACACGAATTGCGTCCCCAACAAGAAAGCCTTTACTTTCATTGATAAAGTAAATCGCCTGCCACCAGGTTACACCGTATTCCAGTTGCTGATAGCTGAACGTTGATCCACCATCAGTCGTTTTATAAACAAAAGGCACCCGGTATTCACCCCAGGGAAAAAATCCTGTTACATAACCGGTATCGGCATTTACAAAACAGCAATCAGTAAAATTGTATGCGCTGCCTGTGTTGAGTTGTGTCCATGTTTGTGCATGGATGAACAATGCAATTTGCAATAAGATTGTTAAAGTAGCTAATTTTTTCATTTTTTTACTTTTTAGTTTGTTTTTAAAAGGTTGATTTCCTTATTTTTATTTAATTCTTTCTTGATAATTTTTGAACTGGCGATATTAGAATAAATTTGATACAAAATTCTATTTCAAAAGTATAAAGAAAAAGTTATTATCCGGCAAACCGAATAATTCACTGATGAATGAGAAAAAAATGGATTGATCAGGATTATGATTTAAATAAGCTGATTTTTATACAGGAAATGTTACCAAAAATTAACAACCACAACTTTGAATTGAATAAAATAAATACATTTGTTGCCATTAATGGTCACATTTAAAAACATATCTTTTATAATCATTCTCATGTTATTAAGTTTGAATAACACAAGCATAATTTGTTCTCAATTGTCACCAGCTCCTCTCTTATTACAAGAAGCAAATGATGCACAGGATCATAACAATTCACATGACTGTACCTGGGATGGTGACGATATTGTATCAAATCAGGCAGTGAGGGTTGCACATCCTGTATGCATAAAAACAGATTTTATAAATTCGTATTTGGATAAGATGCCTTCCAAAATCTCGAATTCCATCTGGCAGCCTCCAAAACAAAGCTAATCTGGTTTTTTCTATATCTAAAGAGAACTTTTAGCAATATAAATACAAGTTCAGAAATTCGCAAAAAAATCTCCAGGGTTCAACAATAAAAGATGGTTAACGAAAAAAGTAGGGTTGCCGGAATATCCGTATTTGCAGCAATCTTTTTAACCGGATTTAAGTTTGTGATAGCTATCCTAACCGGCAGTCTGGGCTTGCTTTCGGAGGCATTGCACTCAGGCCTTGACCTGGTGGCCGCCGTAATAACCTATTTCTCGGTAAGGATTTCCGATAAACCTCCGGATAAAGAACATAATTACGGACACGGGAAAATTGAAAACTTTTCAGCGCTGGTTGAAACGATTCTTCTTTTTGTTACGTGTCTCTGGATCATTTACGAAGCCTTGAACAGGCTGATCACTGGAGAAACAGAAATTGAAGTCAATGTCTGGAGTTATATCGTCATGATAACTTCCATCATTATTGATGTGACCCGGTCAAGAGCATTGTATAAAGTTGCAAAGAAATACAACAGTCAGGCACTGGAAGCGGACGCATTGCATTTTTCGACGGATATATGGAGTTCTTCGGTAGTAGTGCTTGGCTTGGTATGTGCTAACTTCGGCCTTTACTTTGCTGACCCGGTCGCCGCCCTGATGGTGGCCATGATTGTGTTTTTTATTTCGTACAGGTTGGGCAAAAGGAGTGTAGATGTTTTACTGGATAAAGCTCCGGGTGATTCTGTTGTAAAGATTGAACGTATACTGAAAAGTTTTCCATGAGATTAAGCAATACCATAATGTTAAGGTTCGGGCGGCAGGAGCTGATACATTTGTGAAAGTTAACATCCATTTGCAGCCCGATCTTTCGTTACAGGAAGTACATGAAATTTGCGACAAGATAGAAGAAAAGATCGGAAAAAGTATTCCAAGATGTGAGGTTTTTATCCATCCTGAACCTGAGAATTAACCTAATTACTTTAACAATGAAACCATATAAAAAAATAATATCACTCATTATTATCATGACTTTTAGCATTTCCTGCGATAATCTGCAGAAAAACATTGAGGATAAAGCCAGGGAAATACAAGAGACTACAACTAAAGAAATTGATGAACACATGCCAAAGGTAGATTCAACGATAAAGAGTCTTGACTCAACCATTCAAAAAACAATTGACCAGCAGATTGAAAAAGCCGATACATTAATAAATAAATTAAACGAAAAATTACAATAAAACGAAAGGAGAAAACAATATGAAAACGTATATCTGGAGCCTCCCTACAAGGATTTCACACTGGCTCGTTTTTATCGCACTGGTTGTTGCTTACATTTTGGGCGGCGAAGAAGAATATATCAATGCTCATGCAGCCTTTGGTTATTTGGCCGAACTTTGATCCTTTTCAGGATCATCTGGGGAATTTTTGGGCCACGCTATTCAAGATTCAGCGATTTTCCGGTTGGAATTGGTAATATAAAGGAGTTTGTTACCAACATGAAATCAACTAAGCTGAAATATCCGGGCCATAATCCGGCAGCTTCATTGATTATGATTGCCATTATGATCGCAATATTGCTGGTCGTTATTTCAGGATTGGCAAATCTTGCTACCGAAGGTCAGGGATTATTGACCTTCCTGAATTTGCCTAAAGAGTCAGAATTCTTTGAAGAAGCACATGAGGTGATGGTAAATATTTTAATCGCTCTGGTCGTTGTACATCTTTTAGGTATTGCAGTAGATACCATTTTCCATGGTGAAACTGGTACGCTGGTATCTATGTTTAGCGGTTATAAAAAATTGGCTGCGGAAAATGTTAAACTGAATATGGCTCAAAAGGTATTGAGCATTATCTGGATTGTTGGGGCTTTAACATTTTTCGCAGCCAATATAGCTTCACAGAATCTGAAATTAAGCAACACCGAAACAGAAAATCCAGATGGTGAAGAAGGAGAAGATGAAGATGATTGATTTTATTTCATTGATTTTTATTTGCAAGGGTAATGCGTAAATCTTCAAAAAAGGAAGTACAATTTTGCATACATGAATAAAGATGAAATTCTTGTAATATGTTTTATTCATTGATGTGAGGGAATCTAATATAATGAAGGATTGAGTTAGGGTTGTGAGAATTAAATACGATGATGGGCTGGTAAATTCTACAAGCATAAATTTTGACTACTCATAAACACTTCGGTCTATGCAGTTGAATGCAAGGTTGAATTAATGGATTATTTATTCATTTCTTCTTTAAATCAAAGTACTAGCCAGTACTCATTTAGCCTAGATTATTTGTTTTAAAGTTGCGAGACACGTAAAGTATTTACAAATAAATCAATTATTTATGATTATTTAACACAGAATATTATTGCGATGGTAATAATTGGTGTATTTTTGCTTTAGGTGAAAATGTATAGAAAAATATCATTTAGAATTATTATTTCATTGGCAGTTCTTTTCTGCTTCGGATTGCATTCATATTCAAATTGCAGTATCCAGCAATTTTATTTAGAACTATCCTCAGGAACTAATAGTTTCGGAAGTAGTTTTATATTTGATATTGGTTCATTAGATGATGATCAAATTAGCGCAACTTTGGATTCAATTCCTTACTGGAATGTAAATATCAAAAATCATTCACTCAGAGTTGCTTTTTAATTAATAAAGTCTCATTTTCCGTTTGGCAACCGCCAAAAATTTACTAGAAAAATATAGTATTATCTTACAAATTCTGAATGAGTTCATTACTCATGCTTTTAGAATTTAAACCAATTAAACCATTTGAAAGAAATGGATATTATTCATTAATTTAATACAAAACTATATGGGATTTGAAAACTTATTTGAAAACAAACATAACCATCATGGAAATTACATGGAAAACAGATACCCTGATGACAAAAAATATTCGAATGATTCGAACCATTCATATCTTGGAAAAGACTATCAATTAAAATGGTTGAACATTCAGGAGAAGATTAGACGAAACAAAAAGCTAAAACTATTAGTCGTAATGGCAAGTATATTGGTTTTGGTAGTAATCATTGTTCTAATAATAATTCTGCTGCCCATTTTTATGAAACTTTTTAATTATATAAGTCAAAATGGATTACAAGGCATATATGATAGTATTACTGGTTTTATTGATAAAATTCGGAAAGGTTCAGGCAAATGAATCCTAATAATGCTTTCAAACTAGTAGTCTCCTTTTTTAGCTAACTCATAGAAATTTCTTAATTTAAAAAACAAAAAAATGAATATCTTGGATTATACTAACCACCCAATAAAAAAGCAGAATATAGAATATTTTGTTCACCTGGTCCGCATTGCACTATCCGATGATAAAATTGCCAATGCCGAAATGGCATTGCTGCATAGGATGGGCCAAAAGCTTGGATTTACAGAACTAGAAATTGATAAATTAATTGAAACTACGGGCAAGTCAGATTACTTTCCACCTTACGAGCTATCTGAACGCTTTGAACAGATTTATGACATTATAAAAATGGCATTGATTGATGGGGTAATTGATAAAAATGAAATGCGCTTAGCAAGTAATTTCGGTTTAATATCCGGTTTTAAAGAAAGCGAAATACCCTATCTGTTGGTTTTATTAATTAGTGGTATTAGGCAAGGCAAAGATCAGGAAGAACTTTTTGAAGTTTATAAAAAACAAAGAAAATCTGTTAAAGAGACAGCATGTTGTCGATGATTTATCCAAATGTGTTGAATGAAAAAATGGTTTAAAAAGTTACATGTTTGGATTTTGAATTGGGCTAACACAAAATGGGGCGCATGGGCATTGTTTATGTGTGCATTTGCCGATGCATCCTTTTTACCATTACCTACTCCAATGTTATTACTGACATTGGCTTTGCTAAATATCACGAAAGCATATAAGTATGCATTATTTGGGACCATGGGAACAGTCTTTGGCTGCATTGCAGGTTATGCAATAGGTCATTTTGCATGGCTTAATGTGAATGGAGATTTTACAGAACTTTCACAATTTATGTTTAATAATGTACCGGGATTTTCCAAAGATGTTTACCACAACATCCATATTCAACTTGAAAAATGGGATTTTGGGATTTTGTTTATAGCCTCATTTATGCCCCTTCCTTATAATATATTTTCAATTTCAGCGGGGGTATTTGATATCAATATATTCATGCTTTGTCTTGCCACTCTGGTTAGCCAGGGAATAAGGTACTTTTTAACGGCACTTTTGATAATAAAATTAGGCCCCGAAGTCAAAAAATTATTTGAGACTAAATTAAAACCTATTGTAATAGCAGCAACAATATGTGTTGCAATAGTAATTGTTGTAATTAAGACTTTTTAATGTAAATTTATGAATTGGTTTGACGTTGTACATTTTCAGGTTGACATTTTTTTAATTATACAAATTGCCAATAGCAGATTTTATGATGTTCACTTGTCATGCTACTCCAAATATAAAAGAATGATAGACTTTTAATACATTCAAAACCCGCAGTTTCAACCGCGGGTTTTTAGATGAAAAGAATTTGGTGATATTCCAAAATACAACTTAAAAAAACACTTCGTTTAATGGAATATAAACGTTACATGTTGCAATTATGGAAAACAAAGCAACTTTAAATTCAAATCTTTTCAAATATCAGTATATCATATAATACATCACTTCCGCAGTCGTCTCCCAAATGCATTTTGGCCTCTGAGTACTCGAAAATATGCCAGTCTTCATTCAGTTCGTGAAGCGGCAGAGTTATTCCAAAGTCAAGATGAAGTTTTTCCTGATGGTCATCTATAATTTTGTGCCAGGTGCCTATTACTGAATCATTGTTTTTAACTGCAATGACGGTATCACCATAATGAAATGTGAATGAATAATCGGAAAAATGATATGTTTCATCTGATCCCTCATCTTTATAAAGAGTAATTTTCCATCTTTCATGGTTCGAAATATCCTGAATGTTATTGTCAGTGGAAGCAGGGGGATTTTCATCTTTATTGCACGATGATACGCAAAGCAATAATAATGTTGCAAAAATTGAAATTTTGGATGTGTTCATGTTTTTTAAAAATTTGGGTTAAACAATTTGATATTGAGGTTGTGTCCTGCAGCAAATCATGTATTGTTTAACAATATATCACCTGCATATACATTCACACTCATGACATACCGGACATTCGTCTCTGTCGCAACCGATAATGGTTATTGCAAATAGCAATACCACTAATAAAACTAGTGTCTTTTTCATATTATTGATTTTTAAAATTAAAATAATCGAATTGATTAAATTGCAGAATGCTTAAAATAGCATCTGTATTACAGGAATGAAAATGAATTATTCAGGCGGCTGCCAGGGAGATGGTTGGATTCCGGAAATTAGGTAAAAATGAGTTGTACAAATAAGACTAAATAATACTGATTGATATTTTAGGCCGGCACTCTTGTTTGTTAACATGTCTTCAGGGCAATTATGATCATTATGAGTAGTATGCATCCATAACACATTCGATATTTATGTGCGAATGCCAGGTTAATAGCATCATTGATGTCTGGCTCAAAAAAATGACAGACAATAATCCAATATACAATATGACCAATAATTTTTTCATTTATCAAGCAAAAAACGAAAACTAAAAAAAGATGGGCAGTAACTTTAGTTACCGCTCACCTTATCTTTTCGAAATAAAATAATTTTTATCCTTTACTTCTTTTGGCAATCGCTGTGGGATTTGCCTTTATCGCCGCAAACACCAGTGCATTTTTTTCCATCCTTGCAAACACATGTGCATGATTTACCATCCTTGCATACGCCTGTGCAGGTTTTACCATCCTTACAAACGCAAGTGCAGGTTTGTCCATCTTTGCTTACTCCTGTGCATGCCTTACTTTCTTTACAAACAACGGTGCAGTTTTTGCCTTCTTTTTGCATAGAACCACATGATGCACTTTTTTCACTGCTGATTTGCGTACCGGTCTCTTTAGCAGGTGTCTGTTCAGTCTTTGCCTTTTCGTTTTTGCTATCATTAGTTGTAGTTTGAGCATTAACTGCATAAGCAAATCCAATAATTGCAATCACTAAAATTAATTTTTTCATAAAGTATTTTTTTTATTGTTTCTCTAATTACAAGGGAAAAGAGAAGGATTATTATTTATCAAGCCTTGCCTTGCTTTAGTTTTTATTACCTATTAGACAAAATTGAGGAACCCTTTATTCCATTTGACAATTATTTTTTTTTGGTGAACAGGTTTCTCCTTTGCATCCTATACATTTCTCAAGTTTTTTCATTTGTTCGGGTGTAAGATAAGGCTCTAATTCTGTTCGCAATGAATCAATGACCACTTTGTGCCGCTCAAGGCATGTATTGCTTTTCTGAGAATACTTTTGCAGTATGGGATACAATTGTTCTTTCTGCGCGTCTGAAGGATCAATCCGATCATAAATCATGTTGACAAATCCTTCTTTTTCAGTCACCCTCATATAGGATTTTATTTTATGATGGGTAACAGTTCCTGAAACAAAATATCCCAGGACAAATCCAATAAGCAGCGTACCTATAATGATTAATGCGGGCTTAAATTTTTGCATATAACTTTTTTATTAATAATTATAAAAAGATAAAGTAATGGCATCATTGAATGAAAGATTCTCAATTCCGGTAATGGTATTAACCGAAATTGAGCCCTGGGTTAAGTAAACTGTAATAAGAAATAGAATGATGGCTGCTGTTCCAACAGGAGCTACCCAACGAAACAATAAAATTAGCTGAGACTTCAAAATATTCCCGGGGATTTTGTATCGTTAAAGATGACAGTGATTCAATTTCACGCATTATTTTACTG
Organism: uncultured Bacteroidales bacterium; assembly: GCA_963705185.1. Lineage (GTDB taxonomy): Bacteria > Bacteroidota > Bacteroidia > Bacteroidales > JAADJA01 > JAADJA01. Next base: position 84,865 of record CAVPJF010000021.1, on the reverse strand, counting down.
GAAAATCCCTGTTGAAATGAATAGGTTCGTTTTTGAAGAACATTCATTAAAGACGATAACTCTTCTTTCTCTTTAACAAGTTCAGGAAAATCTTCACAACCTTTCTTTAGCTCTTCCTGCTCTTTTTGGGTAAGATTGTTATCAAACGACATTAAAAGCAATTTTCTTAATTTCTTTATCATAACATTACCGTAATTATAGGTTTTAAAATTTTTTTCAATGTTTCCGTGGCTCTTGATAAACGCGAAAGCACTGTTCCCGCAGGTATTTGAAGAATCTTTGCAGTCTCCTTAACTGAATATCCCTGCATCAACCTTAGTACAACAATACTGCGTTGTCTGTGAGGAAGCAGATTCAGGGCTTTATCTATTAACTCCTGATTCTCATAATTACTGTTGCCAGCTTGCTTTATCATTAATCCGTTTTGTAACTCCACATTATTGATGCTAAGAGGTCGACTTTTTCTTTTTTAATTCATTCAGAGAACAATTGATGGCGATGCATGTCAGATATGTTTTTAAGGTCGACTTTCCATTGAACTGATGCATAGATTTATAAAACCTGATAAAAACTTCCTGTCCAACATCTTCGGCTTCTGCGCAATCACCTAAAATTCCTTTTACAACTGTCGCAATGGGTTGCTCAAAACATTCAACAAGGCTTTTAAATGCCCTATGATCGCCCTGCCTTGCATGTTCAAGCAATTCATTTTCTGTCATATTAAATATTCAATAAACATTAGACCATTAAAATAGCCAAAAGATTCCATTGAAGGAAAAAATTTCTGAATATTGGTTCAAATAATTTAGATTGCCCTCAAATCAATAACATTCGATTAAAACAAACGAAGTGAAAGTTGAATTTTACACAAAATCTTTATCTTTTATTACGGATTCAAGGTCGTGAAGTGGTTTTAATGAAATTTCTGTTCCGCTTTCACCGTGAATAGAATATTCAAACGGATTATCAAGGTCTTTAATTAACAAAAACATATAGGATATCAGGAAAGTAACAAGTAAGGTAATAAAGAGTGATGCGTAAAAGGGTTCAATTTTTATAAGTATCAAACCGACTGCAACTAAAAATCCCATGGCTTCCACAATTGCATAAGCTGAGCCAACAAATTCGGTGTCCCTGATGGTATCAATTCTTAATATCATCTTTCTGATGCTATTTTGTTCATTCTTCAATTTAATGATATAATTAGCCTGAACACCTTCTTTATCAAGCTCAATGAAAAAATCATTCATCATGCTGATTTTTTCTAAGATTGATTTGGTCCTTTCCTTTTTGTAAAACCAATCCATCAAAGAATTCATAAATGACTTTTGAAATTCAATAAATTGATAAGCTGTATTAGAGTTCTTACCTTTATAGATGGTGTAAGTATCATCTAATAATGATTTCATGGAGGATGAAAGCTCGCTTGGTATTTTTTCACTTTCCTTATAATCGGAAAGCACTCCGCTGATAAGAAATCCTATGAGGAAAATAGTGCCGGCTACTAAACTTGTAAATAGAGCATTCAACTCCATGACCTCTAATCCAAATTTATGAGAAAGAAACTTTAATATAGCTACTAAAATGACCAAAGGCATTATTTTAAAAGCAATTGACCATTTTTGCCAAATTTTGTTTGAGGATTTCTTAATTGTTTCCTGTGTATTCATCAATTTGCGTATTATGTTTTATGAAATAAAGTATCTCAATATTAATGGGTTAATTTCCTTTTCTGGTTCGGGAATGTGCCGGTATCTATTATAGCTAATCCGTCTGAGGTTATTGAACAATGAGCTTTTTTGTATAGGTTTTTGTTTCATCATTCACTTTCACAAAATAAATCCCCGAAGAAATATTTTTCAAACGAATTTCTTTTGAATAAGGACTGGTCAAAATTTCTTCATAAACTTTTTCACCAAACATATTGTAGATTTCAAAGCTTACCGACTTAACAAACTTTGACCATTTAATTTGAATGTTGAAAGTTCCGCTCGATGGATTAGGATAAACAGAAAAGAAATTATCATCCGGTTCGGATTCATTTACAACGTTTGCAACATTCCAGCAATCGGAAATAGGAGTGGCTGTTGATGCATTGCAGGCATAAGGCAATCCATACATATCTTCAATTGTCCGGAGAATGGTGTAATGATTAATTGTTTCAGTGTATTCGCCTGCCTTCACCATCTTGCCGGTAAAAATTGTTACGATATGATTGCTATTCGCGTAATCATCTTCATCAAAAGTGAGGATAAATAAACTGTTGTTGGTTTTAGTCCACGCTATGTAATTATTCAGATTATCCGAAATCCATGTATCGCCTGTTGCGACGCGTTCAGGGTAAGTTCCGTCATGCATGTTATTAATTTGGTTTGGCACTCACAAAACAAACCGTTGGCAATAAAGTAAAATCGGTAAAAGGAAAAGCCGTAAAAGGTTGGTTTGTTGTTTCCGGAATTTGGTTGGTATCTGTTCCCATCCAATTTGCAGCAGGATTATGTTTACGGACATAATTATCAAAAGAGGCTTCGTTAAATCCAACATATGGCAAATCTTCAGAGTATGTAATAAATGTCCTGCCGGAGTCAATTAGCTGATATCCAAGATTAGCTGTGGTGAACGGATTTGTTGCCGGAATTTCATTATCTGTTACTCCCTGGTTGCACCCGGAATAAAAATCAAGATAATTCGGTTGGCTGGGATGTTCAATTGCATACGATTGGATGAACAATGCAGAGTTTGTATCATTTGCCAGTGCATTGATATAAGGCGCTGCTTCTGAACCGATGATCTGTGAGTAGGCATGTTTTCAAATATTGCAACAACAATATGGTCGGGAACAGGAAAAACAGGCTGTGAAAATACTTTGCCGGATTGCACAAACAGTAAAAATGCAACAAAAACCATACTGAATAATAATGCTATGGAGTGTAGGAATCTTTTCATTTTTATTTAATTTAAATTTTCCTAATCGTATGACTTACCTGCGGATCAAACCACAAGGAGTCGAAGTATAAACCTACTTCATTCTGCTCCTAATCATGCCTACCCAATAGGCCTGGCTTACGGACTTTACGTAGGGGGTTAAATTAAGGTTTCCCTTAATTTGACCCCGGTCTCTCGAACATAAATTAAAATATTTTAAAACGCAAAATCCAGCGCAAGGGCAAACATGTCTTCCGGGTAATCAACATAATCACCGGACTCATTTATACTCTGTCCTATACGATGAGTGTATTCAGCATGAATGGCAATATTCACCGCTTTCCATCCTCCCAGGTAATAACCTAAGAGTGCAGAATAAGCATTTACTTTCCTGCCGGGATCATCAGATTCGGGTTTAACCCAGTTATACATCAAAGACGCAACCAGCCTGTTATTTGCCAAAGCGGCATAGTTTAATTCCACAAAGCCACCATTATAATTATAGTCGCCATTCGGTGGAATTGTATCCATATCAAACCCGCTTTCGTCAGTTCCCATCATATACATTGCCTGAAGGCTGAGCATTTTATAATTTAATCCTCCTGTGGCGCCGATTCGGTAGAATGTTTTATTCAATGTTCCGTTTGTTTGTCCCTGGGTTCCAATCACAGTGCCCGGTGTTTCAAGTGGCTGCCATCCATAATAGCCGAATAAGCCTATGCGCTGACCTGCAGTTTGCCCGTCGCCCTTCCCGATGGTTTGGGTGACATTCAGGTACATGTCTTTATTATTGTTGTTATCCGAGTTGCCTCCATTGCCATTGATGACACCTGCAGCATATTTAAACCCGAACCGGAAATGGCCCGTTGCTTCAATGCCGATCTGGTTTTCATCAAAAGAGTAACTGTTATTAGGAGTAGTCAATGTATAGACCTCATAAGGCTGGAACAAATAATACGATCTTTTGGAGCTGAATACATGATATGCAGGCTCAAACCTTCCAACCCTGATATTAAGTGCATCCTTTATGATGTTGCTGAAGATCAGGCTGACCGATTCCAGGGCGCCTTCCTGTGCAGGATTAGCAAACCAGGCATTGGGTCCGTTGTAATCACTGGCAGGGATATCAACTCTTGGCGTATAGATCAGGAGAAAAGAGATATTCTTATGCAGAACACCTGCTGCAAGCAGATCAAATCCATAGAGATTGAATGAGGAGGCTTTTCCATCTTCATTGTAGTAACCCGTATAGCCCATAGATAATCGCATCGAGACAGGGATATTTTGATCAAATACAGTCTTTTCTTTTCCTTCCTGTCCTGGTATCTGGTAGCCGTTATCACGAAAACGCTGGCCAAAATCATTCAATCTTGCATAGGCCGTATGACACATCATACAATTAAAGCCATAATTGCGTGCAAATGCAGGTATTGCAAAGGTATTGACAGGCTGAATAATGCCGGTTATTAAAATAACAATGATGCTAATATAAATTTTTTTCATTTTGACCTCCTTTATTTAGGGAATTCTGACGCAAGAATTGGTTTCACATTGGCAACTTCAGGATTGGTGCTTGTCATTGCCCGCTTCATAAATGCAACCAGTGCCTTCTTTTCATTTTTGGTCAGCCCAAGGGGCACAATCAATGGATCAAGATTAGGATCACCTACCCGACCGCCTTTATCATAGAGGTCAACCACATCTTCAAGTGTTTTTTCAGTCCCATTGTGCATGTAAGGCGCTCTTAATCCCACATCGCGAATGGTTGGTGTTTTGAAAGCACCTTTGTCATCGGGATCATTGGTCACTACATACCTTCCAAGATCGGGCTTATTCGGATCGGTTTCTGTAACACCAAGATTATGAAAGCGGCTGTCGCTGAAATAACCGCCCCAATGACATGCTGTGCAATGACCCTTTCCATTGAAGATTTCGAGACCCTGTTTTTCCTCACAGGTAAGGGCCTGGTGATCGCCATTTACATATCGGTCAAAGGGCGAGTCGGTAGTAACAACAGTGCGTTCAAATGCCGCAATGGCATCAGCCACCATATCGACCGTAATATTCCTTGTGCCATATACTTTTTCAAATTCTTCCACATAGCCTGGAATATTATCAACCGACTTGATCATAACATCATGGGTATTGCCCATTTCGATCGGGTTCTGGATAGGACCTTTTGCCTGTTCCTCGAGGCTGGGGGCTCTGCCATCCCAGAACTGCAACAAGCTGTATGCAGCATTTGATACAGGCGGAGATCTTCTTCCGCCCATTTGCCCATTGATTCCTTTGCTTGTCGGTCCGGCATCTGACCAACCCAATGCAGGATTGTGACAGGTTGCACAGCTGATCGTGTTATCCTTCGATAGCCTTGTATCAAAATAAAGCTGTTTACCCAGCAATATTTTCAGGCTGGATTGAGGATTATTCAGCGGAGCAACAACAGGTGGCAGGTTTCCTAATTTCTGCGGACCCAGCGAATGAACATTAACCGAAGTTAAAGGTTTTGCCTGCTGATCCTGTCCGCTTAACAATAACGGGATCAATCCGAAAAGCATTAAAATTAAAAATGTTAAATTTCGCATAATACCTCCTTTTTTTGATTGATTATTAAATTGAGAAAAAACATCCTATTTATTTGTGAATTCTTTACTGTGTCCTGACTCAGGGCATTACTGTATTTCTTATTTTATCTAAGAGTATATTTCACATGATTAACACTTACCGGTATCCTTGAATTCGTATACTATTTAATGAAAAGAATAAATTTTTATTGAGATTAATCTATCTATAAATTTTCAAGTAAAGATAGATAATTTTAATGCTGCTGAAAAGATTGAGATTATTTTTTTTGTAGCATAACTGCATTAATTATTGAATAACATTACGAAATGAATTCCATTTAAAAACATAGTTATTCAGAAATGCTAATCTTGGAATTGCTGTTTTATTTATCTCATAATTATGTTGAGATATTCGGAAACTTAAATAATAAAGATTCAAGCTAACGGGCAAATCATTATAAGTATTAATCCCTACCATTGAATAAACCAGCATCCATACCTTTACCATTGACTGAAGTCACAGCAAATAGGTCAAAAATAGCAAGTGAGGACATCAACAGGTAAAGCCCATGGCTATCTAATTAGCCGCAACATCAAAAAAGTGCTTTTGAAATACCATCATTCATTAAAAATAAACATGAAAAAAAGTCAATTCGAATTAAGAACTCTCAGCCGGAAGGCCTATATTAATTTATTATCTTAAACAACAGATGGTCGGTAAAAGCTAACCCTATAGCATCATTATCTTGTGAAGATTGACTAATTGTTTATAAATATCTTCTGACTTTTTGTTTGTACTTCGCGTAGTCTAAACCAAATCTTTTATCTAAAAATCGCTCTTCGCCAAGAATAATCAGGTGGTAGATTAAAATGCTGTAGATCCCCATTACAATAATTAAAGTATGCAAGGTAATAAGGATTGCAGAAATTGTCAGCAGGTTAAATCCAACATACATAGGATTTCTGCTTATCTTATAGATTCCATTTGTTTTAAATTTGGTATTCTTTATAGGTAACCCAAACCGTGTTGAACTACCCAAATTAATGAGGCTGATGACTATTGCCAATAATCCCCATCCCATTAAAAAATAGGCAACATACTCAACAAATTTGAACGATACCTTTGGTATTAATTCAATTCCTAGCAGAGACAATAAAAGTACAATCCATGCAAAATATCCTGAAAACTTTCCGGAATAAAACAAGAGCGGATTAATTGTCGCTTTGCCGATAAGTTCAGTCATTTTCTTCATTCATCCTTACTCATTCATTATCGGTAAATAAGCACTTTCCGGGTGACAATTGATCCGCCATACTGAACATGCAGGAAGTAACATCCGTTTTTCAAATCAGAAACATCCAATACCATGGATTCGGTTGAAACAGAATTGAGCCGGATTATCTCCAGCCCCATGATATCAGTAATCCTGATTTCCATCCATCCATTCTTAATGTCCGTTTCAATAAAAAGCTTATTATCGGATGGATTGGGATATACACGTAAATGTTGCAATTCCGCAGCATCGGGCAGACCAGTAATGACGACATAATAGCAGCCCGAGGTATCAATGCAGTTTTCCTGGGTTACTTCAACGGCATAATTTCCCGTTTCAGTAGGCGTAAAGGATTGTGCAGTTGCACCCTCTACCGGAAGCCAGGTTAAACAATCCAGCCACTGATAGGAAGCATCCGCAGCGTTGGCGGTTAATGTCTCACCATTCATTGTTACAGAAGTGTCAACGACAATTAAAGTAAGTGTAGTTTGGATAATTGTATCGCAATTCAATGCATCGATATAATTGCCTGCAATATTTTGCCATCCGCCGCCGACAAAAAGACTGTCGCCCTGGCAAATAGAAGCGGTTTCATTTAAAACCATCGTAGAAGCTTTTATGTAAACCTGGTCGCCATCGTCGGAACTAAAATTTCCGAGGTACACATCCGGCATCAGGTCATTATTTAAATCTCCAACATCAAGGTCCTGAGCATAAACTTCTCCGTCATTTTCATAGCAAAGATCAAAATTGCCTGATCCTATGTTGTGCCAAATCTGCAATCCGTTTGAACCATAGCTCCCGATAAAAATATCAACCAGATGATCATAATCGTGATCGACCAGCTTAACCGATTTCGCATAATTGTTATTCTCAATCACAAATCCTTCAGTAAAGTTCCCATCGCCGTCGTTGAGCCAAACCTGAGATGGAACCGTCCAGTTGGCGCAAACCACATCGTTATCTCCGTCGTTATCCAGGTCAGCCATATCCACTCCATAGCTGTTGCCGGTGCCAAGCACTTGTCCGCTATTGGAAAAAATGCCTGACCCATTGTTTATCCAAACCATGCCCGGAGCAGAATTGGTGCACGATATAAACGCATCCGCATCACCATCACCGTCGAAGTCGCCCAAAGCCACGTCAGTACAGGATTGACCGGTAAGAAGAGTTTGAGGGGAATAATCGAAATGCCCGGAACCATCGTTAAACAATACCTGGCTGCCACCACCGGAATAAGCAGGCAAAAACAGATCAGGGAATGTATCACCATTCAGATCGGCTATGTCAAATTTATTGATCGTAAGGTTGGTTGCAATATCGCCCTGGGTGAGGGTAAAACTTCCGGATCCATTGTTTTTATAAACTTCACAGCCATAATTCAGTCCAAAACCAGCCGTAACAATATCCAAATCCTCATCCATATCCACATCAACTATTTTAACTCCATACCGCCAGCCATCCTGTCCCACATTCTGCATCAGTGTAAATTCAGCATTGCCGTTGTTTTCATATACCTCAATGTCATTGTATGCATCCACTTTTACAGCGTCCAGGTCATTATCCCCATCTAAATCTCCTAATGCCACTCCAAACGATTCACCTTCGATACCGATATTCTGTCCATTATTTGAATAGTCACAACAATTTTCTGAAGTCAGTTCCCAGGTTATTACTACATAACCTCCGATACCGGTTCCGGGAACTCCGCCATTTCCATTTCCACCGCCACCACCACCACCATAATTTTCTCCGTTTCCAGCCGGATCAGTGACATTGCAATTCACATCTGTAAATCCTGCACCTTTTCCTCCGGCACCTCCCGGTGCACCGCCGCTCAAACCTTTAGCGCCACCAGGCGTAACGCAATTTCCGGTCCACGTAATGGTGTTTCCTCCCGCAAAACCATCGCTCACAGAACCGGCGGCGCCACCTCCACCGCCTCCAAAATAGGTCCAGTATCCACCACCGCCTATTCCGCCTGTCCTATTAGCAATGGTTCCGTTTAAACCCATTCCACCTGTTCCTCCACCGCCTAAATTGGGATTAGGAACCCATGTTCCATTTTCTCCTCCTGTGGCTGAAATTAAATCACCCACACTTGTTGTACCACCGGAAGCGCCTCCGCCCGCAGTTCCAACAGTTACGGTATAATCCGTTAAAGGAACAACATAATAAACGCCTGATGCATAACCGCCGCCACCTCCTCCACCTCCGCCATTGATTCCTCCTTCACCACCTGCACCAACAAGCTCAATTGTAATTGATGTAACATCCGCCGGAACAGTAAAAACTCCTGATGAGGTAAAAACCTGCGAACCCGTTTGCGAATAGGTTTTACTACCAGTCGCAATAAACATTATTAATGCTGAAAGAAAGAATAGTTTTTTCATTTAATTTAAAATTTAATTAGCCAAAGATAAGGTTTTTTCATTAGGATTTGCCACACACATTTTTACAACGCTTTACTCTAAAGGATATTAATTAAAGTAGTGGTATCAAGGCAGTATGAACAGGGCTTAAGTCGCTCTTTCGCACCTGCCATCGCATGAAATCAGCCTTCCGGTTTACAGTATCATTTCCAATTAATTCTGAACATTCGCTATGCAATATTCCATAGCTTTGTAATCACGAAAGAGGATCATATCGATCATTAAGGGAGGGTGCTCTTAAACATGTTATAAAATGAATAAAGAAAGGCTCCGGTTAATTGATGATAAAAAGAAGAAAGCCCATTGGCGGAAATGGGGCCCTTATGTTTCGGAAAGACAATGGGGGACAGTTCGTGAAGATTACAGCAGCAATGGCGATGCCTGGAACCACATAACTCATGATAAAGCCCGCAGCTATGCCTATCGTTGGGGTGAAGAAGGGATTGCAGGTATTTCTGATAACCACCAGCTTTTATGCTTTGCTCCGGCTTTCTGGAATGGCCGGGACACCATTATTAAAGAACGATTGTTCGGGCTGAATAACTTTGAAGGAAACCATGGCGAGGATGTAAAGGAATTGTATTACTATCTTGATAATACACCGACTCATTCTTACATGAAGTTCCTCTATAAATATCCGCAACAGGAATTTCCTTACAATCAGCTTGCTGAAGTAAACAAGAGTCGCAACAGAACCCAGCCGGAATTTGAAATTATAGATACCGGGATATTCAATGAAAATGCTTATTTCGACATTTTTATCGAATATGCTAAAGCCGATACGCATGATGTTTTGATAAGGATAACTGTATATAACAGGTTCGGAGAGGAAGCAGAAGTTCACCTGATTTCTCAGCTTTGGTTCAGGAATATCTGGTCATGGTCAGGAATCAAGGATAAACCTTTAATTCGGGGAACGGATAATTCCTTACTCACAATCAACCACAAGGAACTGGGAAATTACTACCTTTACTATGAAGGAAAACCTGAACAGTTGTTTTGCGAAAATGAAACCAACATCACGAGATTGTATGGTATGGCTGGAGGTAACGGAACATTCAAAGATGGAATAAATGATTTTATAGTTGATCATATACCCTCATCTGTCAATCGTGAAAATCACGGGACTAAAGCCGGACTTCATTACAACCTTAAAATAGCCGGTGGGGGAAATGCAAGCTTCCTGTTCAGACTGACGAATGAAGTGAATCATGATCCTTTTGCAGATGCTGAAGCTATATTCAATGAAAGAATTAAGGAAGCAGAAGATTTTTATTCGGATATTCAGGTAAACATCCGTTCGGATGAGGAGAAAAAAATACAACGCCAGGCATTTGCAGGAATGCTTTGGGGAAAACAGTTTTATTATTATGATGTTCAGCAGTGGCTCAGAGGCGACCCTGGCTCATTTCCTCCTCCAACTGATCGAAAGAAAGGAAGAAATTCCGAATGGTTCCACCTCTATAATTCGGATATTATTTCGATGCCAGATAAATGGGAATATCCCTGGTATGCAGTATGGGACCTTGCCTTTCATACCATTCCTTTTGCCATCATCGATCCGGATTTTGCCAAAAAACAACTTCTTCTGCTTACGCGGGAATGGTACATGCACCCCAACGGCCAGCTTCCGGCATACGAATGGAATTTCAGCGATGTGAATCCTCCTGTTCATGCCTGGGCTACCTGGAGAGTGTTTAAAATCGATGAAAAGATTAAGGGCCGGCCCGACATTCAGTTCCTCGAACGGGTGTACCATAAATTGCTTCTCAATTTCACCTGGTGGGTAAACAAAAAGGATGAAGAAGGAAGGAACATTTTTCAGGGCGGTTTCCTGGGCATGGATAACATCGGATTGTTCGACAGGAGTGCATTTCTCCCTTCCGGTGGACGGCTTAACCAGTCCGATGGCACAAGCTGGGTGGCTTTGTTTGCATTAAACATGTTGAGGATAAGCCTTGAGCTTGCCAGGACAAATCCCAGTTACCAGGACATGGCTTCCAAGTTCTTTGAGCATTTCCTCCATATTGCAGGCGCCATGACAAATGCTGCCCGGGACGGTATTGGATTGTGGGATGAAGATGACGGATTTTATTATGATGTGCTGGAAACTTCACGTACCCATCCACTGAAAATAAAAATCAGATCCATGGTGGGATTAATTCCTCTCTTTGCAGTTGAAGTGCTTGAGCCCGAACTGATGGCTCAAATGCCTGAGTTTGAAAAAAGGATGAACTGGTTTTTGAATAACCAGCCTGAACTGGCTTCCCTGGTTTCACGCTGGAACGAACCCGGTGTGGGTGAACGAAGATTGTTGTCGCTCCTGCGCGGAAGCAGGATGAAAAAGCTGCTCAAACGAATGTTCGATGAAAACGAATTTCTTTCTCCTTATGGTATACGATCCCTTTCAAAATATTATAAAGATAATCCTTACTCTTTCTTTCTCGAGGGCGAACATTTTACAGTTCATTATTCTCCTGCAGAGTCCGAAACCGGAATGTTCGGAGGTAATTCAAACTGGAGAGGCCCTGTGTGGTTCCCTGTTAATTTCCTTATCATTGAATCGCTCCAGCGATTTCACCATTATTACGGCGATGATTTCAGGATTGAATATCCCACCGGCAGCGGGAATTATATCTCGCTTAAAAAGGTATCGGAAGAATTAACCAAACGATTGGTTTCTGTTTATCTGCCTGACGAACACAATGCGAGACCAGTGAATGGTAACGAAAATAAATTTGACAACGATCCATTCTTTAAAGATTTCATTCTTTTCTTCGAATACTTTAATGGCGATAATGGCAAAGGACTAGGAGCATCTCATCAAACAGGATGGACCGGCTTAATCGCTAAGCTTATTCAACCAAGAAAAGCTTAAATCATCAAGTAAAATTCAAATATGGATATTTTTAGATCAGTTCAGAATACCTGACAGTACTTGAAAATTCCCTGGATAATAAATGCATTTAATTCAGGGACTTTGGTGGTTTCAAATGAAAACATAGTCTTATCCTTTGCTTGATTAATCCAATAAGTGATCCTGCGGAACAATAGTATACCGGAGATTATGATGAAAAATACTTCTATCTTTTTACAAGCCTTACTGTTTGACTAAAATTATCGGATGTTATCCGGCAGAAATAAAATCCACTTTTTAATTCCGTCAGATCAATTACGGTATGCTCCCCTGTCAATTTAAACGAAAACAACAGTTTGCCGCTATTATCATAAATTAATGCTGTTGCCCGGTCATCTGTTTTGGGCGTCATAACAGTAATTTTATCCATAAATGGATTGGGAAATATTTGCACATCAACCGATTTGTGCAGGTCTTTAACATTTGTAATCTGAGCCTGATTATAATGATAAGCCGTCATATTTGATGAGCTAATTGCATACAAGCTATTATCGGAAGCAAGCATACAAGCCATCCCCCAGCCACCATACATATTTGGCATATCTATCCAGTCCTGTGTTCCGGTATTGCTGTATTGCACTATAACCATTTGCAGGTAAGATGAATTATTGGGATCGGGTGATGGGCCGCCTTTCCCTGTAACAATTACTTCACCATTTGGCTTTGCAGTTATAAAATAGGGATGCTCATCATTGGAGGGTGTTCCATCATAAGTTGCATTCCATAGTAATGTACCTTCCGTATCCACCTGGAAGATTTTCCAGTCAAAATAGGCAGCGGGTGTTGATGGTCCCCAGCCAATGCCGCTTAGTCTTCCATTTGAATAAGTAAATCTGGTTGGAAATTCTGATCCGCCAAGATGATAATCTTTTTTCCATAACTGGGTTCCGCTTGAATTGAATTTAGTCATCGTAATATCATCTCCGCTTGTGGGCGAAACGGCATTGGTTAAATAGCTGATTGCATAGATATTATCTGAATCATCTATTTCGACATCGAATGAACCATTACCTGTCGCTGCCGCTGTCCATAATAATGTTCCTGTAGTATCCCATACATAAACAGGAGCAACTTCTGTAACTGAACTTCCTGTAGCCATTACAACATAATTCCCTTTCAGCCTCATTGATCTAAAACCCAGCGGTGAATTCACAGTACTGGTATTTGTAAAAAGGAGATTACCATTAGTATCTATTTTAGCGAAAATAGCACCCGATGGCGTTGCAGCGAAACTTCCAATATATAAATTGCCGTTGATGTCAACTTCGCTTCTTACGTTAAAGGCAGGATGCTGGCTGCCGATCAGCATAGCAATTGGGATCAGTCTGTTTCCATAATAAAACACCCTCAGGCGAATATTTTAATGCAATAATAGCATCCGGATATTCCCATCCCGAACCAATTGAATACCTTTTCCCAACAACATAAATGTTATCATCAGCATCGCAATTTGTCCAATAAGATTTTTCGTACAAACCTGAAAGACCTGACGAATCTTCTGCTTCCCAGACCAAGGTTCCGTCAAGGCTAATCTTTCGGGTGAAAATGTTATAACTCTGCCAGTAACCTGTTACTATCAGGTTGTCCTGGCTGTCAATGGCACTCATAACTGCTGTTTTACTATAATTTCCTGCATCGTTCATCCAGTCAAACGTATATTGTGCAGTCAATTCAGATTGAAATTACGATAAAGAGACCTACGACATAAATTGCTTTTTTCATATTATCATTTTTTTAAGATTACTTAATTATAAACCAATACTATAAAATCGAATGTGCTGATGCCATCAAGATTTATTTGTATATCGCTGTATCCAAGAACGATCTATTTTTCGCTGACTTTCCATCAGTCGATGCGGATTAATTTTCTGGATTCCAAATTTTGTCCTTTTATAATGTTCAGGAAATAAATCCCATTGTCAGTACCGGTATTCGATTTTACATCAGGAAACCATTGGTAATGATGCGTACCGGAAGGGAGCATAGCATCCTCAATTTTATCCACAACCTTTCCCTGTGTATCAACAATTATAATTCTTACAACCTCTGGTTGGCTAAGGGTAAATGTTACATTTACCTCTGATTGAAAGGGATTGGGAAAAACATTTGTTTCATTGTTCTGTACATTGAACTCCACTTGTGATGTTGTCTGTGAGTCCTGCATGATCCTGGCTGTTGTACCGCCGGTTACAAATACGCTATTATCTGTTCCAAAGTCCATAGAATATGCATAACTGCCAGATGTAACAAGTGTCCATTCAGAAATGCCGTCACTGGTCACCTTGCAGAATGCCATCTGGCTCATTATACTGGCTGCAAGGTAAGCTGCATCCGATGCGTCGAGTTTCATTTGGGCATGCGCCAATAAGTTATAATTGGGTCCGTCTGCATCAAGGTTTTGCCACAGTACATTTCCATTTTCATCGTATTTCATAAAAGCGGCACCGAACATTCCCGATGAAGGAAATCCGCTGATGACAGGATAATTGTCCGATCCGACTTCTACCCTTAACCCTGCCATTGTGTTGACCTGTTGCCATGCTACAGTGCCCTCCGTTGATAATTTTGTGACCACACTTCCTGGATTCTGCGGTACATATTCCCCATTTACCAGGTACGAATTCCCATATGCATCACCGGCTGCATCGCCAACGGTAAGGCTGTTCACTCCGGCATAACTCCAGATGGCATTTGCCCTCCAAATCAATTTTTGCATAGCCATTGATACTTCCATAAATCGCCCTTGCCGAAATAATGATCGCTTGATCCGGTGTAAATTTGAAATTAACCGGCTTCCCGATCCCGGCATTATCAAAATATGACCAGAGTGCTGTACCGGCTGCGTTGAATTTTTTTACTTGTGCAGCCATTCCGGTTCCGCTATTCCCGAAACCAAGCACATAAATGTTATCCTGCGAATCTACCAGGCATTTTCTGGTTGAGGAGCCGTCAAAATCCGATTCATAAACCACCCTCCATAATAAGTTGCCTGCCGGATCATATTTCATCACCAGGCTATTGGCATCCACCGGGTTGGAATATCCTGAGCGGATCGTACCGGAAACGATAATGTTGTCCTGGCTATCGGTTTCTACCCAGGTAGCCACCTCATGCCTCGAATTATTGGTATTGTCGTACGATACTTCCCAAATTATATTTCCTGCATCGTCCCTTTTTGTAAGCGTAATATCGCCTGCAGGGTTATAATCCCAGTTGGCTGTGTAAACATTGTTCAAAGCATCGGCTGCAACCGAAACACCGCCGGGGTAATTTACCCAGCTTATTGTTGCTTGAGTAAAACCCATGAAGGGAAGGAGGATCAAAATTGATAATATTGCTCTCATTTTAATTTGTTTTTTTAATTGTTACTTATTCATTTTAAAATCAGCAACAAAATAAATCCACTTTGAAAGTATAAGAAAATGCAATTAGGCGAACGGGAATAATAAGCCCTTGAGTAAGGAAATTAACTTCTTAAAATATTGATTATCCTATTAAGAAAATAGGTCCGAGAATTAAAAATAAGTATAAAGACCTAAATCTTCATTTAAACTACTTCAAACATCGACCATTAAAAATAAGAGTAGGAAAAATCACTAAACTGCCTATGATTCAGAGTGATTATTTTGGTAGAATTTTTCTATTTTGTTCAAATAAATTAATCTATCTGGATATTATAAATCCCTTCTATCAGAACTTTCTCTTTCAATTCCTTACTGGTTATTTCTGCAAATCCTTTGGAAATGCGGCCAACAGTGACGGTTTCTTTTCGAACATAATACGAATGGTCATCAGTCTTTACCAAAACCAGCACAATATTATCCTTCCCCGATTTTAGAATGGCATCGGCTGGCAAAGCAATTGAATTAATCTGATCTACAACAATTGCAGCTTCGATAAAAGTACGGTTGATAAAGACAGACTTTTGCTCATGATTGATTGAAGCAATACAGGGAATGGTCATGGTTTCAGGATCAATGGCTTTTCCTATGGTTGTTAATGTGGCATGATTAACCATGGAAGATTGACCCGCTGATCCGAATGAAACAGACTGGCCGGGGATTAGCTTGTAGACATCCTTTTCAAAAACTGAAAGCTGTAATTGTAACTGATCAACGTCAACTACTTCAAACAAAGAAATTTGTTTATCAATGTTTTGACCCAATTGAAGGTTCTGCTTTGTGATGTATCCATTGATGGGTGCAATAACAGGAAAGTCAGCGTATAATTTACCAGCCTCAATTTCCGCGGTATTTAAATTCAGGAGTTGCAACTGCATTTGTAATGCAGAATATTTAGCCGTCATCGCTTTATATTCGCTTTCGATGGCAAGAAAATCCTTTTCAGCACCAATCTTTTCAGCATAGAGCGCTTTGCTTCTTTCATAATCCGATTTTAATCGGGATAGGGTGGATGCAGTTTCAATGAAATCCTTTTGAATTTCGATGAGTTCAATAGATGATATCGTACAGGTAGTTTGTCCTTTTTTTACATAATCTCCTGTCACGCATTTTATTGATTGAACGATCCCTGAAATGGGTGTACTGATTTGAGCAAGTCCATTTGCCGGAGCCATTACATATCCATTGCATCTTACCTCATCCTCAAATTGATGCATGGTGGCTTCGCCAATCTTCATGCGGTCAGATTCGAATTGTTCTTTGGTAATCTGAATCAGCGAAACGGATTCGTCCTGCACTTCCTCAGTTTTTTTGAAGCATCACCGCATCCTGATGCGAGTGCAATTGCAATGATCACGAAAATACGTAGATATAATTGGACAGATATCTTCATAGTCATTTCCTGTTTATTGGGTTAGGTAATTAAGTTCAAGGGCAATCTGATTGTACTTTGAAACATTATCATAATATTCCGAAGTCAGGGTTATAGCATTTTCAACACTCATCGCAAACTGAAAGAAATCAATTTCGCCCATCGAAAAACTTTTGTAGGATACCCGCATGATTTCTTCACTTAATTTCCTGCCTGATGAATTATAAAAGTCAATCGACTCACTGTATTTCATTAATTCACTTTTAAGTCCCTCCTGTTTTGCTTTCAGCATCGTCAATGAATTTGCTTTCAGATTGTCTGTTATATCCACTGACACTTTCCCTGCTTTTATTTTAGCTCTTTGTTCGGCAAAGAACAATGGAACTGCCAGTCCCACATTAAAACCCTGGTAATTTTTTGAACCGGTATAGGAATTTGTGCCATTAAAATACCCAAGAGAAATGTCAGGGAAAAGACGGTTTTTTTCAACCTTAAGCAATGAATTCTTGTAATCACCATGCAAGTTCATTAATTGAATGGACGGCATTGATTCAGGAATCAGCTCCCTGACTGGGATCAGGCTCAGTTCTTTCAAGGGTATTGAAAAGGTTGTATCGTATTGCAGCAATGCTTTCATTTGCTGATAAGCTATTTCGAGACTGAGATCAATTTGCTTTATCGTTACTGAAAGCTGCTGCTGTTTGGCTTGAGCATTGAGCATATCGAGCTGGCTCAGCCCACCTTTTGCATAACTGAATTCAATCCCTTTGGTAATATTTCTATACAAACTGTCAATATCAGAATAGATTTTTTGTTTGTTCAACAGGTAAATAATTTCATAATAAGCTTGCGAAACTTCCTTTGTGAGCATTTGCCTCACTTTCAATAATTCCGTTTCAGCCATTGTAACAGCAATACCGTTAGCTCTATTTTGAGCAAAATAAATCGTCGGGAAATTAAAGTTCTGCTCAATTCCCAAGACATTTAACGGATATCCGTTTTCTGCAATATTGTTTTGATCCGTCTCATAGTATAAAAGTGTTTTATCGATCGAAAAAGCTGACGGTTTCAGTGCTTTGCTTTCATTCACTTTCAGGGCGGCGGCATTGAGTTCTTTATTGTTTTTCAGGGCAATCTCAATGGCTCCTTCAAGGCTCAATTCATTAGTCTGACCGTAAGCAGATATTGTTGTAATAATTAAAATAAGACCAATCATTGTTGATTTTGTATTTCTGATGATCTTCAACGGCCAAAGCTGAATTCGGGTAACATTATTAAATATCTCGAACAAAAGTGGCAGAGCGATCATGGTGAGCATGGTAGAAGTAATCAGTCCACCAATAACAACCGTAGCTAAAGGACGCTGAACTTCAGCTCCGGCACCTGTTGAAATGGCCATGGGAAGGAAACCGAGTGCAGCAGCAGCAGCAGTAAGCAGTACGGGCCGCAGTCGTTCACGGGTTCCAGTCAGAATAATGTTCACGCATTTCCATCAAACCTTCTTTTTTTAACTCTTTAAGGTGTTCAATCAATACAATGCCATTAAGCACAGCTATTCCAAACAACGCAATAAAACCAATACCTGCTGATATGCTGAACGGCATGTCCCTCATCCAGAGGGTAAATACACCTCCTACCGTTGCCAAAGGAACCGCTGTAAATATCATTATGGCATCCTTAAGAGATTTAAAAGCAAAATGCAGGAATATAAATATCAGGAGTAAAGCAATGGGAACTGCAACAATGAGGCGTTTGGTTGCACTCTGCAGGTTTTCGAACTGGCCTCCGTAGGCAATATAATTTCCTGCCTCCAGCCTGATATTTTTATTGATTTTGTCCTGGATATCTTCAACAACGGATTGCAGGTCGCGGTTCCGAACGTTTACACTTACAACAACCCGCCGGTGGGTATTGTCGCGCGAAATTTTTGCGGGCCCTTCGGTAAAAGTAATTTCAGCCAATTCACTCAAAGGTATTTGTTCTCCATTTTCTAAAGGGACCTGAAGGTTCCGGATATTGTCAATGTCCTTTCGATATTGCTTATGCAACCTGACAACCAAATCAAAACGCTTCTCACCTTCAAAGACAATCCCTGTGACCTCACCTCCGAAAGCCATGGAAAGGTAACTGTTAAGTGTGCGGATATCCAGCCCATAGTAAGCAACCTGATCTCTATTATATCGCACATTCATCTGCGGTAAACCTGCTGTTTTTTCAAGAATGACGTCAGCAGCACCGGGAACCTCCTCAATGAGCCGTTTTATTTCGATGGCTTTCTGGTTAAGATAATCGAGGTCTTCGCCAAATATTTTAACGGCAATGTCAGCCCTTACTCCGGTTATTAATTCATTGAAGCGCATTTCGATGGGCTGGGTAAATTCATATTCTATTCCCGGAATGATGGATAAAGCTTCTTTGAATTTATCTGCCAGTTCCTCCTTGGTTTCAGCATTTACCCATTCCTTTTTTGGCTTCAGTTTAATGATCATGTCAATCTCTTCCATCGACATCGGGTCGGTTGGAACTTCTGCGGCACCAATACGGCAAACAATCTGATCAACTTCGGGGAAAGAATCGATCAGGATATTTTCCATGCGGGTGGTCAATTCAATCGTTTTGGAAAGTGAGGTTCCCGTTTTAAGTACAGGCTGAATCACAAAATCGCCCTCATCCAGTGTTGGAACAAATTCCCCACCCATCCTTGAAAACAAAAATCCGGTCAAGACCAATGACAATATAGCCATCCCCAAAATAATTTTTTTATGATTGCATGACCATTTAATGACCGGAGTATAAGAATTGTAGGCCAAATTCATAATCCATTTCGATAAGCTTCTCTTGTGCTCTTTTTCAGGCTTCAGAAAGAGAGCAGCAGCCACCGGCAGCCAGGTTAATCCAAGGATCATCGCTCCGAGAATAGCAAAACTGAAAGATAATGCCATGGGGCGGAACATCTTCCCTTCAACTCCGGTTAGTGAGAGGATCGGAATAAATACAATTAAAATAATAAGCTGTCCAAATATAGCAGAGCTCATCATTTGGGAAGCACCTTTTAAGGTAATTTTATCAATTAAGGCCTGCCGTTCTTCACCCTGTGAATTATTAAAAGCATCCTTTACAGAGGTGATCCGAATAGCAATAAATTCCACGATAATTACCGCTCCGTCTATGATGATTCCAAAGTCGAGGGCGCCCAGACTCATCAGGTTGGCATCAATCCCGAAAATATACATCATGGAAATGGTGAAAAGCAAGGCAAGCGGGATCATAGATGCGATAACAAGCGCTGACCGCACATTCCCCAGGAGGATGATGACAATTAAAATGACGATCAGGCATCCTAAAACGAGATTTTCAATAACGGTGAAAGATGTTCTGGCAATGAGTTCGCTGCGTTCAAGTATGGGATTAATAAAAACTCCTTCAGGCAGGTTCTTCTGAACTTCAGCAACTCTTTCCTTAACTTCGTTTATAACCAGTTTTGAATTGGCATTTTTGAGCATCATTACCTGACCAAGCACCACTTCTCCCTTCCCGTTGGCAGTAATTGCCCCAAAGCGGTTGGCAAAGCCGAAATGAACATCGGCCAGGTCTTTTACCAGGATCGGGATACCTCCATTCTTTTTTACCACTATGTTCCCGATGTCTTCAAGTGAAGTCACCTTACCATCGCCACGGATAAAATAACTTTGGTTGGTTTTTTCGATATAGGCTCCGCCTGAAATACTATTGTTGGATTCCAGTGCATCAAAAACTTCTTTCAGGGTTGTGTTCAGGCTTCGCAGGCGCACAGGGTCAATGGCGACTTCATATTGCTTGAGGTATCCTCCCCAGCTATTTACTTCAACCACCCCGTTGATTCCTGATAATTGCCGTTTAACAATCCAGTCCTGGATGGTTCGTAATTCCATGGCTGAATATCTTCCTTCATAACCCGGTTTCACATCCAGGATATATTGATAAATTTCCCCCAGTCCGGTCGTTATGGGGCCCATTTCCGGAGTGCCGAAACCTTCAGGAATATTTGCAGAAGCGGCCTTGATTTTTTCAGCTATCAATTGCCGGGGAAAATAGGCACCCATTTGATCCCTGAAAACGATGGTAACCACGGATAATCCGAATTTCGATACGGATCTTATTTCGACAACACCGGGAAGATTCGCCATTTCCAATTCCACCGGGGCGGTAAT
The DNA here is from genome assembly GCA_963705185.1 of uncultured Bacteroidales bacterium. Classification (GTDB taxonomy): domain Bacteria; phylum Bacteroidota; class Bacteroidia; order Bacteroidales; family JAADJA01; genus JAADJA01. Next base: position 63,790 of record CAVPJF010000021.1, on the reverse strand, counting down.
AAACTGCTCAATTTCCTGGGTGGATAAATTTCCTGAGGTGGTAATTACCTGCACCTGGTTGTTGGTTATATCCGGCACCGCGCCGACAGGAATCCTCAGTATGGCAAATATACCAAATCCGGCTATTGTTAAAGTAAAAAGGATAACAATGAGCTTATTCTCAATACTGAAATTGACTATTTTTTCTAACATTTAATGCGATGTTACCAGTGGCCTAATGTTCCATTCCATTGCGATCAGACCAGATGATCAATTCCTGAATCAATTGCTTTTAAGTCTGATTTAAAAAATCAATTAAACACATCAAATTTAAAAAGTATGGACACTTCACATGAGAGATTTTATCTCTATTTTATTACCAAATTTCAACACGAGATTTTATTTAAATGGATAATGGCCTGAGACCATTTTTCAGGAAGGATGCAGACACAGTCTACGACCAATTAGCGACTTGGATTTTCTTTGCTAGCCTTTTGCCAAAGGAACCCCTTCGGGAGTATCATCTTTGCGCAGCTTTGCGTGATAAAATTCTCTCGATAAGAATATCAAAAAACAACAACAACTTCAGAATTAGTAAAAGCAATACTGATAAAAACTAATGAAATCTAATATTTATGGGATCATTGAACCTTTACCTAAGTTCGGTGACCAGCGGTAATTTTTATCATTATTCTCAACCTGAACATTTAAATTGAAATCTCCATTCACGTATCCTGATTGTCCGGCCTGCACTTTCCAAACAGACAGCTTATCAGCTGCACTGATGTTGCCATCAGCATTTCCATCCCCGCTTGCCATACCATAAATATTGGGGGTGAGCTGGGAATAACCAGCTATTCCACCGAGGACTTTATCATATCCTGTAGAGAAATCATAAGTATAGTAATTTGTTACTTTACTTAGTGGAACGGAAGTCATGATTGCAAGGTGGTTCCGGTGTTGCATAACAGCATATAAGTTTGTATAGGCCGGAACCGGAAATTGAAGGTTCGAAACCCCATCCAAATCCTTTACCGAACCATCTTTCATTAAAAACCCTGCCCGTTTGGCAATAATTTTATCTTGTGTAGCGGAGGCGGCATCTCCATTGCTTTCGCGTAATTCGATTAACAGCCAGTCCACAATATCAGGATTGGGGAAAGCAGAAACATTTTCGGTACCGTTGTAATTCCATGGCTCGTTACTGTATGGCTGGTTTAGCGGTACAACATTATTGGTCAGGAGACTATTGCTCATCTGCGAATTGCTGAAGGGTCCTTCAAGGAATACTTTCAGACTGGCTTGTGTTACTGCTGATGGAGGCATGATGCCATGCGGTCCGGGACTGGAGGGAACCACTCCATGGCACAACTCGCACCTTCTTAATGTTCCGGCAAAACCCTGTAAGGCTATATTCTGAGCATTATCTCTTTCGTTTTCTGTTGGAAGGATTGCATGAGGTGATCCATGACAAGCGCTGCAATATAAACCACCATGACCTTTGGAGTTCCTGTAAAGTTTACCGGGTTCCTCAGCATAATTCGCACCATGACAATTTGTAGACCCGCAGGATGGTTCCTCAAACCAGGGAATCCGGCCTTCCTTTATGGATTCTGCAACTTCAGTAATGCTTCCATGACAATCCTGGCAAACCATACCAGCAGTATGCATTACATCGCGGTGACACTGTGTGTTTGGACCCGGATGACATTTATAACAATCATTTGTTTTGTCCTTATGCTTATCATGAATTACCTCCGAAAACGAACCCAAACCAGGAACACCGGGTGTTCCCAAAGCATTTGATGAATGGCATGAAGCGCATAAAATGGGTGTATTGTTCGGATCAAAACCCCCTTCATTCCGAATGTGTATCCAGGATATTTGCCTCACTTGAATGGCAACCTGAACTTACACAGTTAATTTCATTCGAAACCGGAACTACTGGCTGAGTGGATGCCAGCAAGGTATTGTTATCGTCATATAACATCAATAGCGCCAGCTGATAAGGATCCTCTGTAACCAGGTTGGCATCTGTATAAGGTGTTATTGGAATACCTTCTACCTTAAAATGATCCGCATCGGCTTGCATTTGTCCTGAAAATCCTGCTCCTGTTAACCCGATATTGTCAGGTAAATTAACTCCGAAAATCTGATCCTCATAGCTCCAGAAATTTGTTTTTCCAACGGAGTAAGTATTTCCGGGTATTTCATAGGAAACACTCATTCCGGCGGTTATTATTTCCGGCAATGTTGTGGCGTTACCTTTTTTTATAACCTGGGCGGTTACATTATTGTATGGAGGCAATACGCAGATATTTTGAAAGTCCTGGTTTGCACAATGCATGCCCAGGTCATTCCATCCAACAATGAGGTATTCACCATCTTTTGCTTTTTGATCATTGGATTCAATTAACTGTGCTGAAAGAAAAACTGGAATTAAGAGTGTAAGGATTAGTGTGATGTGAGTTTTCATTATCCTAAGATTTTAATAGTTAATTGTATTTAAATATTGTAATTCGTTGTTAACGAAATTATAATATATCTACAAAAGTAGATATAAATAATTAAAATCAGTGAAAAAACTTACCACCGGCTTATTATAGGGAAAGTAAAACCTTAATTAAATTCAGGGAATAAGCGTTATAGCATTATGTCTCTTAAAGATCCTTATTTACTACCAAATTTCAACACGAGATTTTATTACAAAGGATAATGACTTGAGACTATATTTTATTCAGGAATTGGACACAGTCTTCACCTAAACGAGGTATGCTATCAATTGGTTATTTTACCCATATTCTGTCGGTTGAACCGCCATGACAACCATTGCACTTTCCAGTCGTTATTGAACTGTTCATAAACTTTATGGATTGGGAACTTTTGACCAAAGTATAAAGGCCATTGCCAAAGTCAATATTTTCGGTGGTATAAAAATTACCCTTCGCATCACCCTGAATGGTGTATTTTAATGTCCCTGCGCCATTTGGCTCGCTGCGAAGTTCAATTGTAGTATTTGCAAATGTGTTTTGTTGTATACTATCGTACACTGTGCCGGCAACAAGAAACCATCCTTCACCTCCGCCTCCTTTTTTATGGCATTCCATGCAATCCTGACCCATATTATGACTCTCATTCGAATTATAGGAGCTTATTAATGTTTCATTTTCTCCCTTTTCGCAGGAGGCTATTACTGTTATGAAAACAATACTTGATGCAATGTATATGAAAGATCTTTTATTCATTTATTTTTCTTTAATGATTCCTGTTAATTAAACTTTTCGGTTCTGAAAGCCGCTATTAATCCTCTTGACCTGAAAAAGTAAAATAACGAAAATTGTGATCTTCTATTTCATCCCTCACCATTATCTCTACCTCCTCCTCCGTCAGCCCTTACAGTTCATAAAACATATTATCTGTTTCTTAATCTTTTCAGGTCCTTTCCAAATCATAGTTTAAAACTATGGATTATTTTGGACGCAGACACAGTCTAAGCCCAAACTGGGGAATCCTGATAAATCTTAGTAACCATGTGATACAATGCCCCGAAGCGTGGGGCAAAGATTTGATTTAAAAATATCGATTAACGATTTTGTACCATAGGCATCCATTTGGGAGAAATTTGACATTTTTCTTAGCGAAACTTTGTTTTAATCTATGTGCACCTTTGCGTGACAGTCTTTAATTTTTTCATGCAAAGAAACGCGGAGAAGCGCTAAGAATCGCAAGGAATAGATTTAAAAATATCAATTTACTGCCAAAGGCATCCCTATGGGAGATTAGAGATTTAAGAATTTAATCACGGGATCAGTGTGAACAGTACAATGGATTACCCTTTTTTCAGCCAGTGTCCGGCCGGCTCATCCAGCATCCATACCAGCTCCCCTTCACCAGGATTGATAAATGAAGCCGGTAAACGTTCAGAGCCTTCTTTTTTTTCAATAACCTGAGCTGCTTTTTCAGCTTTGCTTTTGCCGGTAACCATAAAAATGACTTGTTTGGAATTATTGATCAGCTTTGCTGTAGCTGTTATCCTGTTTTGACCTGATACCGGATGCCTGCTTGTTTCAAATAGTTTTTCGGAATGTACCAGGCTGATTTGATCAGGAAAAATAGATGCCGTATGGCCGTCTTCACCCAGCCCAAGCATGAACAGATCGAACTGCGGAATCCCATTTTTATGGAGCACCAGCTTATTGACAATCCCGGAATAGTTCTTGGCTTCATCTAAAGGATCATTTTCGCCCTGTATCCTGAAAATATTCAGGTCGGGAATTGTTACATAACTTAAAAGACTTTCAAAGGCCATTCTGTAATTGCTTTCAGCATGATCGGGGGGAACGCATCTTTCGTCGCCCCAAAAAACCAGTAACCTGGACCAGTTAATTTTTTCAGCATAATTTTCAGCTATAAATTTAAAAACTGTACGTGGTGTTGAACCACCGGATAAAGCAATAGAATAGAACCTTTCCTTTGGTGTTTTTACAATTTCATCTGAAAGCCTTTTAGCAAAAGCGACTGAAAGCTCATCGAATGAAGTGAATATTTGAATGGTTTTTTTCATGACTACAACTCACAGTAAATACCATCGTCCGAAAGATTTTTGCAGGGATATCGCCAGGTCATTCCCTTTTGTTCTATTAAATCATCTGCTTTTTCAGGTCCCCATGTTCCGGCAGGATAACCGAAAATGGGAATGGACGGATCATTTTTCCAGGCATTTAAAACCGGGTCCAGGAATTTCCAGGTAGCCATAACGGCATCATTTCTTGCATAAAGCGTTGAATCGCCGGTCATGCAATCGAGCAGCAATCGTTCATAGGCTTCCGGAATTCGCTGGTGGGCCAGATCGGAATAATGGAAATCCATATTCACATTCTGAACATCAAATCCGGCACCCGGCGTTTTCATCCCGAACTTTAAGCAGGATTCCTTCATCGGGCTGTATCCGGATGACCAGCTGATTGCACGATTCAAATGCACCTTTTCGAGAAAAAAGATAATGCGGTGTGGGTTTAAAATGAATTACCGCCTCCGAAACACGTGTTGGAAGTTACTTGCCGGTTCTTACATAAAACGGAACGCCTCCCCAGCGCCAGTTATCGATATAAAATTTAAGTGCCGCATAGGTTTCAGTCCTTGAATTCGGATCCACGCCCTCTTCCTCGCGGTAACCCTTTACTTCTTTTCCCTTTAATAGTGGCAGCCAGATATTGTCCGCGGATGGTGGATTTGTTGATTTCATCCATCCTTATAAGGACGAATCGATTGAAATACTTTTACTGTTTCGTTCCTGATCGCATCCGGTTGCATCGACGAAGGAGGTTCCATGGCAATTAATCCGACTACCTGCAATAAATGGTTCTGGATCATATCGCGCAGAGCGCCCGATCCTTCATAATAACCGCCGCGTTTTTCAACGCCTATGTTTTCGGCGGAGGTAATCTCGACATGATGAACATAATTCCGGTTCCATAAAGGTTCAAAAATTCCATTGGTAAACCTTGTTACGAGAACATTTTGCACCGTTTCTTTACCGAGATAGTGGTCTATTCTGTAAATCTGCTCTTCCAGCCAGTCATTTTCCAGATTTGAATTCAATTCAATAGCACTTTGCAGATCATATCCAAACGGCTTTTCAATAATTACCCTTTTCCAACCGTCACTTTGATCATTCAGCTTATTGATGGCAAGATTTTTTGGAATGACACCATACAAACTGGGAGGTGTTGAAAGGTAAAAAATGGAATTCCCATTGATACCATGCGTCTTTTGTAAATCTGAAAGTTTATCGGCTAGATTTTTAAAAGATGAAGAATCAATGGCATCAACGCTTTGATAATAGATCTTCTTCAGGAAAGCATCAACCTTATCCCGGCTCTTGTCTTTCTCATTCGAAAACTTCTGCAATCCCTCATTCATTGCATCCCGGAATTGATCGTCACTCAATTCGGAACGGCTTGCTCCGATGATTGCAAATTTTTCGGGTAACAGGTTTTGAATTTCCAACGCATAAAGGGCAGGTATGAGCTTCCGTTTGGTTAAATCTCCCGAAGCCCCAAAGATGACTAAGATTTGATTTTCAGGTTTGCTCATGTGCTATTATTCTTTTGTTTTCACGGCATGACCGCCAAATTGATTTCTCAGAGCAGCCAGTACTTTCATGGCAAATGATTCATTTTGCCGTGACTGGAACCGGGTAAAAAGAGAAGCGGTTATCACATGCGCCGGAACATCGAGGTCCATGGCAGTTTGCACAGTCCATCTTCCCTCACCACTATCCTGAACATAATCCTCCAGTTTTTCAAGTTTAGGATCTTCTTTAAAGGCTCTCACTGCAAGTTCCAACAGCCAGCTGCGAACTACGCTTCCATATTGCCAGGCATCGGCTACTTTAGTCAGATTGATATTGAAAGGAGACTTCTCCATTATCTCAAATCCCTCGGCAAAAGCTTGCATCATACCATATTCAATACCGTTATGAACCATTTTAACAAAATGTCCAGAGCCGCTTTCACCGCAATAAACATAACCATTTTCAGGAGCAAGGGTTTTAAATATAGGTTCGACATAATCCGTAGCTGCTTTTTTTCCTCCATACATCAGGCAGTAGCCGTTCTGCAATCCCCAAACGCCACCGCTTGTTCCGCAATCGAGATAATGAATGCCTTTTTCGGCTATTTTCTTTCCACGTTCACGGGTATCTTTCCAATAGGAATTACCTCCATCAATTATAATATCCTCTTTTTTAAGAAGACCAAGCAGAATATCCAGGTTATCGTCGACCGCTTTTCCCGAAGGAACCATCAGCCAAACTACTTTTCTTTCCGGTAGTTTCTTGACTAAGTCTTCGATTGAGGAAGATCTCAATGCACCTTTGCTTTCCATTTCTAAAACAGGTCCTGCACTTCTGTTCCAAACCACTACCTGGTGATTATCTTTTAGTATGCGCTGAACCATATTTGCGCCCATTTTCCCAAGGCCGATAAATCCAATTTTCATTTTTTTAGTTTTATGATGATGAACAATAAGTCATCAAGTATTAATTTTTAAGTTAAAATTTACTTTATAAATTCTTCAACAGGAATTAATATGTACCCTGTTAAAATTTGATAATTGCTGCTTAAATAACACGAAATCCGGAATGTTGTTTCTCATTTAATTAATATTGAATTACAAATCTAATAAAAATAGCTTTAGTTCAATATTAGATTTATGATGAAAAGGCTAAGGAAATTTACTTTTCGTAACGAAAATAATATAAGTTTCTGCCTTTATTCTGTAAAGGCCTCGACGTATTCAACTATTTACATACGTTTTCGGATATTATCCCGTTAATAAATTTTACCACCAACGAATTGATATATAGCGAAAAACCTAGGTTATCGCTCTTTGGCATAATTGTTTTTATGGGGTCCGAATGTATAATTTGATTCGGTTAAATCATGAGAGGACAAAAAAGGATTGTCTAATTATCCGAATAAGCATGGAATATTCAGCATTAAGTTGAAATCGTACTGTTTAGAAACTATATAAATAGGATTAGATTGTAGCTATAAATATGTTATTATGTAATTTTGAATGGTATTTTAATTAGTTGCCATTTATAGTAGTAAATACATTTTAGATTTAATAAAAATGTCGGAATTAGCTCATAAAATTTACATTGGTGTTTTGACTATAATTGTCGTTCTGACACTTATAGCACTTACTTATTTTGGTTTACAATATTATAATACCAGCCTTGAGGAAAGATTTTACCATCCTGATCACGACTTGCTTAAGCCAAGCGGAGCATTGGGCCATGGATTAGGAATTTTAGGGTCTTTATTGATGATCATCGGCGTCTCCATCTATATGGCCAGGAAAAGATTCCATTGGATGTTACGGATGGGAAAACTTGGGCAATGGCTCGAATTTCATATATTCCTTTGCACGCTGGGACCGATCATGGTGCTTTTTCATACTGCATATAAATTCGGAGGAATAGTCGCAATCAGCTTTTGGAGCATGGTAGCTGTTTTCCTGAGTGGTGTTATCGGAAGGTTCATTTATATTCAAATTCCGCGATCCATTGAAGGACGGGAGCTGAGTTTAAATGAAGTTAAAGACCTGAAGAGCGATATCAGCGGCATTTTAAAAACGAATTATAACCTGGATGAAAAAAGTTATAATGATATCGTGGAATCTGTTAAAAAGAAAGTTGATGTGTATCATTCAAATCCATTCGTCAGATATTTCAGGAAAGTGGGGAGCGATTCAAAAACGATTCGAAATGTGAAATTAGTTCTTAAACATAACAAGCTTTCGCAAGCGGAATCAAGGAATATTTTAAAACTGGCGAAAAATGAAATTTCATTGAACAGAAAAATTGACCGTTTGCAAACTATGCAAAATCTGTTTAAATACTGGCATGTTGCTCATTTACCTTTTGCGCTTGTGATGCTTATTATTATGGTTATTCATGTTATCGTAACTATTGTATTCGGATACCGTTGGATATTTTAAAACATGGAAGTATTAATTGAAAACATATTGGTTTACGGTGGAGTTCTCCTCTTTTGCGGGTTGATTGTATTTATATATCTGCGAAAGCAAAAACGCGAATCCAAAATAGTTGAAGCTAAAATTGAAAAGGCAAAGCTGAATGGACTTTATGAGCCGGTGTCGCTTCATCCGGTCATCGATGTGAATAGTTGTATCAAGACAGGAGCATGCATCATCGCCTGCCCTGAAAGGGATATTTTAGGAATCAGGAATGGGAAAGCCACAACGATAAATGCCTCCCGTTGTATTGGTCATGGTGCTTGCTTTCATGCCTGCCCGACCCATGCTATCACATTATGCATCGGTACTGAAAAAAGAGGTGTCGAGTTGCCTCATGTGAATCAGAACTTCGAAACCAACATGTCTGGGATTTTTATTGCGGGTGAATTGGGCGGAATGGGTTTAATTAAAAATGCAGTTGAGCAGGGAAGACAAGCTGTTGAGAACATTGTAAAAATGGCGAAGAAAACCCATGACGCAGAATTTGATCTGATCATTGTTGGGGCAGGACCGGCCGGTATTTCTGCTTCCCTCACAGCCAAAAAGAATAATTTAAAATTCCTGACGCTTGAGCAGGACACATTGGGTGGTACAGTTTTCACCTTTCCCAGGTCAAAAATTGTCATGACTTCTGCAATGGATCTTCCGCTTTTTGGTAAAGTAAAGCTATTTGAAACCAGCAAAACAGAATTGCTGAATCTCTGGAAGAAGGTCTTGGAGCAAAACGGTATTATGATCAAGGAAAATACAAAGGTTGAAGCAATTTTATCTGAAAACGGACATTTTAAAATTGAAACTAAAACAGGAGAACAGCATACAGCAAAAAATGTATTGATTTCTATTGGACGCAGGGGAACTCCACGCAAGCTGAATGTACCAGGTGAAGATACGGAGAAAGTAGCGTACCGGCTTTTGGAACCTGAAGAAATTCATGAGAAGAATATCCTGGTCGTTGGTGGTGGTGATTCGGCTATTGAATCAGCACTCATTCTGGCTGATCATAATCAGGTAACACTTTCTTACCGTAACGATGTTTTCCAGCGTATCAAGCCGAAGAACAATGAAAGGATCAATGAAGCGATCGTGGAAAAAAGAGTGGAGGTCTTGTTTAGTTCAAATGTGGAAAAGATCGACCCAGATGTGGTAACACTTATTGAAAAAGACGGGACTAGGCGGGAGTTGAAAAACGACCTGGTTTACATTTTCGCCGGTGGTGAGCTTCCTACACAATTCCTCGAGAAATCAGGGATACAGATTACCAAAAAATTTGGTGAAGCGATTTTGAAACATAAATAGGCTTTGATTATTTTAAAATGAGGGTAATAAAATTTATCGGGTTGATAGTAATTATGGTCCTCTTTGGCTACAAGGGATTCAGCCAGATTTCTCCCGGCGACCTTGCTTCTCCTCATGCTCAGCTGGAAGGGATGTCGAATTGCACCCAATGTCATATTTTGGGCGAAAAGGTTTCGAATGATAAATGCCTCAAATGTCATACAGAATTAAAAAAGCGGATCGACCTGCAGCAGGGTTATCATTCCTCTTCCATTATTAAAGGCAAAGAATGTGTTTCCTGCCATAGCGACCATCACGGAAGAAACTTTGAGATGGTCAGAATTGTGTTTGAAAAGTTTGACCACAATTTAACCGGTTATAAACTTGAAGGAGCACATGCTAAGAAAGACTGCAAGGATTGTCATAAAACTGAATTCATCACTGATCCGGATGCAAAGAAAAAGAAGAAAACTTTTTTGGGTTTGGGTACTGATTGTCTCACCTGTCATGAAGACTATCATCAAAAAACTCTTTCGGCAAACTGTGTTTCCTGTCATGATTTTGTGGCATTTAAACCGGCTTCAAAGTTCGACCATAGCAAGGCAAAATACAAGCTTCTAGGCAAGCATCAGCAGGTTGAATGCCTGAAATGTCATAAGATAGAAGAGCTGGAGGGAAAGAATTTTCAGAAGTTTACAGGAATTCCTTTTGAAACCTGTACCAACTGCCATAAAGATGTTCATGAAAACCAGTTTGGTCAGAATTGCATCCAGTGCCATAACGAAGAATCTTTCCACAGCGTGAAGGAAATGAAAAACTTTGATCATTCAAAGACCAATTTCAAGCTTGAAGGCAAACACACCCTGGTTACCTGCGTTTCCTGTCATAAAACCAAGTACACCGATCCCATCAAGCACGACAAGTGCTCGGATTGTCACAAGGATTACCATGAAAAACAATTTGCGAAGCAGGGAATTTCACCCGATTGTGCAGCCTGCCATAATCAAAATACGTTTGCAGGATCAAATTATACGATTGAACAACATAATACAAGTAATTTTCAATTGCAGGGTGCACATCTTGCCACACCTTGTTTCGCGTGTCATCTGAAAGAAAAGAAATGGAGTTTCAGAAACATTGGTAAACGATGTGCGGATTGTCATAAAGACATCCATGAAACAATGATCAGTGAGAAATTTTATCCTGAAAAGGCATGTGAAAATTGCCACAAAGTCGAAAAATGGAATGAAGTAAATTTTGATCATGCGAAAACGAAATTTGAACTCGCTGGGGCTCATCAGAAACAAACCTGCCGGTCATGTCATTTCATCAAAAACAGGATGATGGACACAATTCAGCAACATTCTCGTCGGATTGCCTGTAAGCTGCAATAATTGTCATAACGATAAGCATAATAAACAGTTCGAAAAAAATGGAGTTACTGATTGTATTTCCTGTCATGATGTTAACAATTGGCAAGCATTGAAATTCGATCACAATACTACCCGGTTCAAGCTTGATGGAAAACATCAAAATGTACCCTGCAACAAGTGCCATAAACCTGTTCAAAAAGATCAGCTGACTTTTATTCAATATAAATTCGAGGATATACGATGCGAAGCCTGTCACAAATAATATTGTTGCTGACACTAAGTGTCGGCCTTTATGCCCAATCACCTCACGGCAAGGAACTCACCATGGCCTGTGCGGAATGCCATAATCCCAAAGGCTGGAAACTTGAAGCAGGAACATATTCGTTTACCCACGACAAGACTCAATTTCCTTTGGTGGGTATGCACCAGGATGTCAACTGCAAATTGTGTCATCCTACGCTGGTTTTTTCTGAAGCAGAAACAGAATGTGTTTCCTGCCATACCGATATGCACTATCAAACGGTAGGGATGGAATGTGAAAGATGCCATACTCCTAAATCATGGCTGGTTGAAAATATTAATGAAATACACCGGCAAAGCCGTTTCCCTCTTGTTGGTGCTCATTAACCGCAGATTGCTACAGTTGCCATCCTTCTGCTTCATTGCTCCGGTTTGAGCCACTTGGTGTGGAATGTATTGATTGCCATCAAAAAGATTATGATGCTACAGCCAGCCCGAATCCATGTTCAGGGAAATTTTTCGACCGAATGTCTGGATTGCCATAATATAAATGCCTTTAGCTGGAGCGGCTCCGGTATTAACCATTCATTTTTCCCTTTAACGGAAGGCCATGCTTTAAATGATTGCCAGGCTATGCCATACGGGAACCGATTATTCAAATATTTCCCCCGATTGTATTACCTGTCATCAGACGGATTACAATTCAACAACAAATCCGAATCACCTTTCAGCGAATATACCAACAAACTGTGCAGAATGCCATACTACTCAACCGGGCTGGAGTCCTGCAAAATTCGATCAGCATGATGGGCAGTATTTTCCTATATATTCAGGAAAACATGCCGGAGAGTGGGACAATTGCCTCGATTGCCATACAAATCCGAATAATTTCTCATCTAACAGTTGTATAGTATGCCATGACAATCAATCGGAGTTGAACGATGAGCATGATGAAGTTGGTGGTTATGTTTATAGCGACCCTGCTTGTTTTGAATGTCACCCGACAGGTGATGCTGACGATAATAGTTTTAATCACAATAATTCTAATTTTCCACTGACAGGAGCACACATCGCCACCGATTGCCTTGAATGTCATGCCAATGGGTATGCCGGAACAACGACCATTTGTGAGGATTGCCATATAGATGATTATAATCAGAGCACCAATCCAAGCCATACTGAGGCTGGTATCGCAACCGATTGTGCAAGCTGCCACACTACAGAACCCGATTGGAAACCTGCAACTTTTGCCGTTCATAATGATTATTATCTTTTATCAGGAGCTCATGCAACTATTGCCAGTGATTGTTATTCCTGCCATACCGGGGGGGATTACACCAATACTCCAAACATTTGCTATGGATGTCATTCTGAAAATTATAATCAAACAACAAATCCAAACCATTTTGCCATTGGAATTGCGAATGATTGTGAAACCTGTCATACCACCAATCCTGAATGGAAACCTGCAACATTTCCAACTCATAACAGCTATTATGCATTAATTGGGGCACATGCCACTATTGCTACCGACTGCTTTACGTGCCATAACGGAAATTATAATAATACACCCAATACTTGTTACGCTTGTCATACAGAAGATTACAATCAAACTAATAATCCAAACCATCAAACAGCACAGTTTCCGACTAATTGCGAAGAATGCCATACGCAAAGCGCATGGGAGCCTTCGACGTTTGATCATGACGGACTCTATTTTCCGATATACAGTGGAGCACATAACGGTAAGTGGGATCAGTGCAGCGATTGCCATACGAATCCAGGAAATTATGCCATATTTACCTGTCTGACATGTCATGAACAGGGTGAGACAAACGCGGAACATGAAGGCATAACAGGTTATCAATATAATAGTGATGCCTGTCTGGCCTGCCATCCTGATGGAAGCGGATCTGGTGGCTTTAACCATAACAATACTAATTTTCCATTAACTGGCGCTCATACAACTGTTGATTGCCTGCTTTGCCATGAAAACGGCTACAGCGGCACTTCTACGATTTGTTCCGATTGCCATCAGAATGATTACAATCAGTCCACCAATCCGAATCACAGCGCACTGGGAATAACCAACGATTGTGAAACCTGCCATACAACCAATCCCGACTGGCAGCCGGCAACTTTCCCAATCCATAACAGTTTTTATGTTTTAGCCGGTGCCCATGTGGCTATAGCCAATGATTGCGCTGTCTGTCATAATGGAAACTATAACAATACACCCAATACCTGTTATGGGTGTCATGCCCCGGATTATAATCAAACGAATAATCCTCCGCATCAATCGGCCCAGTTTCCGACAGATTGTGAAATGTGCCATACACAAAGTGTATGGGTGCCATCCACCTTCGATCATGACGGACAATATTTCCCGATTTATAGCGGATCACATAATGGTGAATGGGATCAATGCAGCGACTGTCACACAAATCCCGGAAATTATTCAATTTTTACTTGTCTTCCCTGCCATCCGCAAGGTGAGATGAATAATGAACATGAAGGTATCCCAGGTTATCAGTATAATAGCGATGCTTGCCTGGCATGTCATCCGGATGGAAGCGGATCAGGAGCTTTTAATCATAATTCAACTAATTTCCCGCTCACGGGAGGTCATGCAACTGTTGAATGTATTTTATGTCATGAAAATGGTTATAACGGAACGTCAACCATTTGTGGAGATTGTCACGGAGACGATTTTAATCAGACCGACCAATCCGAACCACACTGCTATTGGTATCCCAAACGATTGTGCTACGTGTCATACAACAGCCCCCGGATGGGCACCTGCTTCATTCGGAATTCATAATAATTACTATCCTTTAACAGGAGGACATGCCACTATTGCCAACGATTGCTTCGGTTGTCATAATGGAAATTATAATAACACCCCAAATTTGTGTTTTGGATGCCATTCCCAGAATTATAATCAAACCACAAATCCAAATCACAATGCAATAGGAATTCCAAATGATTGTGCAAATTGTCATACCACAAACCCTGATTGGCAGCCCGCTACGTTTCCTACACATAACAATTATTATGCATTAATTGGAGCACATGCAACAATTGCAACTGATTGTTTTACCTGCCACAACGGAAATTATAATAATACCCCTAATACATGCTATGCTTGTCATACTTTAGATTATAACCAGACAACCAATCCACCCCATCAGTCGGCCCAGTTTCCAACTGATTGTGAAATGTGTCACACACAAAGTGTCTGGGATCCTTCAACCTTTAATCATGATGGACAATATTTTCCAATTTATAGTGGACAACATAATGGCGAATGGGATCAATGCAGCGATTGCCACACGAACCCCGGCAATTACGCGATATTCACTTGCCTTACCTGCCATCAACAAGGAGAAACAAACTCACAGCATGAAGGCGTATCTGGATATCAATATAACAGCAATGCATGCCTGGCATGTCACCCGGATGGTGGAAATTCTAAAACAATAATCGATCAATTTAAAAAAGATTAATGATGAAATCTTTCTTACTGATAATTCATTTTGTCTTTGTTTGGATAAGCCTCCAATGCCAAACAATCAGTGAACCTGTTGAGGGATCGGTTTCTTATGCTACATCTCAAAATGTGTATGTTAAATTTCAATCTACCGAAAATATTAATATCGGAGATACTCTTTTTATTAAGCAGGGGAATCAATTAATACCAGTTCTATCTGTCTATAGCCTTTCATCTATTTCATGTGTTTGTGCGCGTATTTCTTCAAAGGAATTGAAGGTATCGGATGTCATATTTGCTAAACCAAAATCCAAAATACCAGTTCCAAATGAACAGGTCCAACAAAAGCAGGAAATAATACCACTGCCCGTTGAAGAAAAGAAAGATACTTTGCCCAGTGAATCCACCCCTAAAGAACTTAAGCAGGATGTTTTCGGCAAGGTATCGATTTCTTCCTACACCAATTTTTCAAATGCAGATGCTGATAATTCCCAGAGAATGCGATATACCGTATCATTCAACATGAACAATATAGCGAAGTCAAAATTGTCCCTTGAAAGCTATCTCTCTTTTGTACATTCCAATAACAATTGGAGTGAGGTTCAGGAGAATCTTTTTAACGGATTAAAAGTTTATAACCTGTCCCTAAGATACGACTTTAATGAATCCACAACTTTAGCATTTGGACGAAAGATCAATCCCATGTTATCAAGTGTAGGTGCAATAGATGGCCTTCAGTTTGAAAAAAGGTTTAAATCTATTTCTGTTGGGGCTTTTGTGGGTTCACGACCTGATTATAATGATTACAGTTATAGTTTTAAACTTTTGCAATACGGTGCTTTTGTTGGCCATAATTATCAAAAGGACAAGAAAAACATGCAGACCTCCATTGCTTATGTTGAACAAAAAAATGATGGCAACACCGATCGCAGGTTTATCTATTTCCAGCATGCCAACTCGTTGTTAAAGAAAGTGTACTTTTTTGGATCGATTGAAGCAGATCTTTATGAGGAAGTTAAAACAGTAGATACGGCTACTAGTGAGGTAAATTATAAATCCCAGACTTCTTTTAAACTTTCTAATTTGTATTTATTGCTTCGGTATAACATTACACGGAATTTATCGATGTCCTTTTCTTACAGCGCGCGGCAGAACATAATTTATTACGAGACTTATAAAGATTTTATTGACAGGCTGCTGGAATCACAGACATTAAAAGGCTACAGGCTGATGGTTAATTATCGTCCGGTGAAAAATCTTTCGTTAGGTGTAAAAGGAGGAATTCGTTACAGAGCTGATGATCCAAACCAAGGAACGATATTATTTGATTTAATTAAATACAGTGCAAGAGATTTATACAGTTATATTACCTACAGTCGTGTTCCGGGGATCAATGCTGCTGCTACTTTTTCGTTTACCATTCTGGAATCCAGTTATATGACCGGGAATATATACAGCCTTGGACTTACACGTGATCTCGTGCCTGGTAAACTAAGTGCTGGCTTAAATTACAGGTATGTCGATTACAATTTCAGGAATGCTGAAACACCTCTGGTACAGAATATCGGCGAAATTGACCTAACCTGGAGAATTGTGAAAAAGCTTGTCGTTTTCCGTTTATTATGAAGGAACTTTTGAAAAAGAAGTCACCTTTAGTCGAATTTATGCCAATCTGGGTTACAGGTTTTGATGGAAAGCAATATCTTCAAAATAATCTCCTGTTAAATCTGAATCTTCAACAATAAGCAGTTTCAACTGTTTAGCAAAACATGATGGACGCTAAAAAGAAAAAGGGAAGGTACAACCGGGTTTATGACCAACTGAACGGTTTGCTCAAACCGCATACGAATCAAATTGCTGCCATGTCAACCATAACATCTGTCCTTCACCATAAATTCGATTATTTTTTCTGGACAGGATTTTACCTGTTAACCGAAGGTGAACTTATTGTCGGACCTTATCAGGGATCAGTTGCCTGCATTAAGCTGAATAAAGATACAGGTGTTTGCTGGGCAGGGATTAACCAAAAGCAAACCATAATTGTTCCTGATGTTCACAAATTTCCGGGTCATATTGCCTGCGACAGCCGCTCGAATTCTGAGATTGTTGTTCCGCTCAGAGATAAAACCGGTAAGATCATCGGCGTGCTTGATGTGGATAGTAAGGAATTCAACGCTTTTGATGAAACGGATAGGGAAGGTCTGGAAAATATTTTAAGTTTGGTCTAATGGAAAGTTATAAAATAGTTTGCTAAAAAATTCCAAATGGTGACCACTCCAATAGCAAACAACTTGGAAAGATAAAAGTGTTTTTTGTACTTGCTAACCAGTATCCAGAGAATAAGGGTATTGATTCCCAACCCGATCAAAGATATTCCGAAGAATTGAGAGAATTCCATAAGCATCTCCGGGTTTTGACTATGGAAGGTCCATATTCGGTTGAAGAGGTAATTGGATGTTGCAGCTATACTGAAACCAATCGCATTGGCGATGTATTTAGGGATTTTGATCCATTCCTTGCAGACGTAAGTAAATCCAAAATCGACGAACACACCGGAAAAACCGACTATACCGAATTTTAAAAATTTCCAGAAGAAAGGCCAGCTAAAATATTCCGACATGAATTGCAATTCTTTCTGATTGCAAATCTACTATCAATTTGGTTAGAAAAAAGTCAGATTTTGGACAAGCTTAGTCTTTTAAAGATCTTTTAATGTTATTATTGAGGATGCTGGTTTGGAAACTGGTAAAGCAGTAACACATTTCTATAAGAGGTTTTATTTTTTCTGATCAGCCAGCGGGGGTTGTTCATTAAACACATAAATCAGCCTCAGGGATATAAGGTTGTTATACTGATCACGGGTACCGGTGTATTCATAAAATTTATCATAGAAATCACGGGTGCGAATTTTGCTTACTGAATATGCATAACGAACATTCAATCTGAACCTGCTTATTTTTTTATGTATCCTGAAATTAAGATCAACAAGAAGGTTGTAATCATTCCTGTCATATGGGCCTCCATTCAGTGTGGTGGTCTCAACCTGTAATCCGTGTTCATATTCCTTAACATTTACGAGCCTTCCGTAAGAAAAACCGGCTCCAACTGCCATTACTTTGTCAGTAAAATGAAACAAAACAGGTACTTCAAGATAGTCAAGTTTAAGTTTATATTCTCCGGTCCAATATTCTTCCTGGCCTGTGTTCGGATTGGTTACAGTATCCTGATATTGTTCTTTCTGGGTTGATCCTTTTTGATTAAACAGGGTTTCTATCGTAAATGAAAAGTGTTTTCCTAGAGGCACAATGGCTCCTATTCCGGTATTTAATCCCACCTTGTCGAAACCATAAATTTCATCACCGTCCACCTGCGAAAGGTTCATCCCGGCAATGATTTGACCCTTGATTCGCTGACCAACTACTTTCACATCCATTAAAACCAGGATAAGAAAAAGAAAGAGGACAATAATTTTTTTCAACATGAATTCAAATTTCAGAATACAAACGTAATAAATATTGTAAAATTTTGCGGATACGCTTTATCAAATTCGATACTATATATGTAAAAGCCAAAAGCAATTCGAATTTATATTTTCGCCATTTCTTCAATCTTATTTCAAGGTATTTCAGCTTATTTCCATGAATTTCACCCAATCTCACTTTTGATCCATTTCCTTCATCGATAGCTGAATCCTTCCCCGTATCTTATCAACCTCTACGACTTTAACCTTAACTTTTTGGTTTAATTTAACATGTTCACTTGGATCAGAGACATATTTATCAGCCATATTGCTTTTATGGATAAGTCCGTTTTGTTTTATCCCTAAATCAACGAATGCGCCAAATGCCGTAATGTTGGTAATGATGCCCGGTAATATCATACCGATTTCAAGGTCGTTGATGGTGTGAATGCCCTTAGCAAATTCGAAAAACCCAAATTTTTCACGAGGGTCGCGGCCGGGTTTGTCAAGCTCTTCCATGATATCTGTCAGGGTTGGAAGCCCGGTTTTTTCTGTTATGAAATCTTTCAGGTTGATCAGTTTTCTCAATTCTTCCTTTGTCATTAGTTCGCTTATTTCACAATTCAGCTTCTTTGACATTTTTTCAACCACATCATAGCTTTCAGGATGGACAGCACTTTTATCAAGTGGATTTTCGGAATTCCTGATCCTGAGAAATCCTGCGGCCTGTTCAAATGCTTTTTCTCCAAACCGTGAAACTTTCTTCAATTCATTCCTCGATTTAAATGCACCGTTTTTATTCCTGTAGTCGATAATGTTTTGTGCAAGTGCTGGACCGACACCGGACACATAGGCAAGTAATTGTTTGCTTGCGGTATTGACTTCCACTCCAACTGAATTTACACAGCTCATCACGGTATCGTCAAGACTTTTACCCAATGCCGTCTGGTTGATATCGTGCTGGTATTGCCCCACACCAATAGACTTGGGATCTATCTTTACCAATTCGGCAAGCGGATCCATCAGTCTTCTTCCGATGGAAATGGCACCCCTCACAGTTACATCATACTCGGGAAATTCTTCCCTTGCTACCGGAGAAGCCGAATATACCGAAGCACCACTTTCATTCACCATCACAACCATGACATCTTTTTCGAAACGTATCCTCCTGAACATGTTTTCGGTTTCTCTGCCGGCTGTACCGTTGCCAATAGCAATCGCTTCTATTTTATAAGCATTGACTAACTGGAGAATTTTATTGATGGATTGCTTTACTTCGTTCTGAGGCGGATGAGGATAAATGGTTTCATTGTAAAGCAATTTTCCCTGACGGTCCAGACAAACAAGCTTGCAACCTGAGTTAAAGCCCGGATCGATAGCTAAGACATTTTTCTCGCCAAGGGGGGAAGCCATCAGCAATTGCCTTAAATTATCTGCAAAAACCCGAATGGCATATGCATCAGCAATATCCTTTGCCATAGCCCTTATCTCTGTTTCGATAGAAGGTTGGATCAGTCGTTTGTAGCTGTCCTTCGTGGCTTCATAAACCTGGTCGCCGGAAGCATTGTCAGATTTTACAAATAATTTCTCAAGAATCTCTAAAGCTTCATCTTCCGGTGGGTGAACTTTTACTTTGAGGAATCCTTCGTTTTCTCCCCTGAACATAGCTAGGATGCGGTGCGAAGGAGCTTTCATGATGAGTTCTTTGCATTCAAAGTAGGTTTGGTATTTATTTCCGGCTTCTTCCATACCCTTAACTACTGCTGACTCAATCAGTGCCTTCTGCATAAAAAGCTTCCTGATTTTACCTCTTGCAAATTTATTTTCGCTAATCCATTCGGCAATGATATCTCTAGCTCCTGCCAATGCATCATCCGCCGTTTCAACTCCTTTTTCTTTATTGACAAATCGTTGAGCCATATTTTCAACATCATCGCTGTTCTGAGCCATGATCATCTTTGCCAGGGATTCAAGCCCTTTTGATTTGGCAATGGTGGCGCGGGTTTTCCGTTTGGGTTTGTAGGGAAGATAAATGTCCTCCAGTTCCGACATGGTTTCGGCTTCATTGATTTGCTTTTCGAGTTCATCCGTAAGCTTGTCCTGCTCCCTGATGGAATTCAGGATGGCTTCTTTTCGCTTGTCAAGCGCAATCAATTGTTCCATCCTGTCGCGGATGCGGGTGATCTGTACTTCGTCGAGACTGCCGGTTACCTCTTTGCGGTAACGCGCGATAAAGGGAACCGTGGCGCCTTCTTTTAAAAGGGCGACCGTGTTTCCAACCTGTTCTTTGGACAAGTTAAGCTCCTGTGCTATTTTATTTAAATGGTCCGTCATTACACAAATAATTTATCACGAAATTAAGAAAAATGAAAAAAAGGAAAGGTTCTGATAATTCGTTTCGTCAATCACTGTAATTGAAAGAGAATCCAAGAGCGAAATAAAACCTCCAATATGAATCGCGGGTATTGCGGCTTGCTCCTGCACTGATCGGCCCGATGAAACTTTTATATGTGAGTTTTGCACCATAACCGAGCATAGAATAATCATTAAAGGCTGATCCAAAATCAAACGAATCCAGATCTTTAAGTGAAATATAGTCATAAGGAAGCATAAAATCTGTTCCCAGGTTCAGAAACAAGCTTTTCAGGACGATTTGTTGAAAGTGTAAACCCGTTATCAGAAAATTTTCATATTCCTTTTCCGCAAAATTCAATCCAAAAAATTTTGTATCTGTAATTTTCACCTGTTGGAATCCACCAATCCTGTAATCCGCAAATAAGGCATAATCATCCACTGCAAGAGTTAGTCCAGCTGATAGATAGGGTATTAACTGATTTTTAGCACTTAGGGGAAAGAATTTATAATAATTGAACTGAAGAAGACCAAATACACCCGGAGTTAAGGGATCAACAAATTCTCGGTTGAAAGCATCCTCAGAATAACCATAAACCGAATCAACCCCGTTTTCATAATTTACCTTATAAGAGCTTGTCAGGAACAATTGACCCTGTAGCAATATTTCCTTACCGGAAATGGGATAATTCCTGTCGTTCAGGGTATTTGAAAAATATGCTGTTTCCAGTCGGAAATTATTAAATTTCCCATTCTTTATTTCATCCGGGATTTCGTTTGAAAACTTCACCTTTTGATTGTTAAACAGATACTTTAATCCTATATAATAGGAACTCTCAATGCGATGAGTGGTAATGATTCCGGTCGAAAGGCTATGTTCTTTCCTAATATCCACATCCTGTAACTGACCTTCGTCATATGTCGGGATTTGCTCGTTCATATAATTGTACCTGAAACTAAATGCCTTGCTTTGCAATTTCCCGATGTACTGAAGATAATCCAACCGAAGCTTGGGGCTTTTTGCAATATCTCCTGCAATAATGAACCGTGAAGATTTGATCAGGTAATCCCTGAGGGTTAAGTTCACTGTGATTCCGGTGGAAAACGTATTATCATGATGAAGCGCGGTTTTCAGGGTGATCCTGGGTTTTTCATTCAAATCAATTTTAAGATGGTATTGCTGTGGTTGTTCTCCCGTCACAACATTATGCGTCACTTTTTTGAAAATGTTTGTTCCAAAAACTTTTCTTACACCATTTTCAACATCACTTCTTTTATACAACTTATTTTTTTCGATTCCCAGTTTACTTGATATGAGGTTATCTGATGACCATTTATTCCCTGTTACTGTTATACTATCAAATGCGATGGGATCCTGGGTGAATGGAATGGATTTAAATTTCTTTTCTTCTAACCCGTATTTTTCACGAAGCTCCCTGAACTGGGTTCTGTATTTTTCTCCTGCAGCATATCCCAATTCTAATATTTCTTCATAATTGCTGAAACTAGCGGTTCCGTTATCCTTCAGGTCAGGCCTGATGTAAATTTCGCACATTTCAATCTGGTCCTTTAACCGCTCAAGGCTTTTGAACATTGAAACCTGGAACAATATATCCGTCATCCCTCCCAGTTCTTTTGCGGGAATCAATCCATCTCCGACATTGACTCCGATCACGATATCCGCACCCATGGCAAACAGTTCCTCTACAGGAAAATTGTTCACAACCCCTCCGTCAACTGCCAATGTTGAATCGAGGTCAACAGCCGTAAATGCAGTGGGTATAGCCATACTCGATCGAATCGCTATAGAGAGTGAACCATCTTTGAAAACTATAGCCTGTCCGGTACTTACATCTGTTGCGATACATCGGAATGGAATCGGGAATTCATCAAAGGTCTTATATTTATAAGCTGGCCAGGTATAATGATTCAATACTTCACTGAGTGTTTGCCCCTCGATCATGCCTGATGGTAACTTAAGCTTCCAGTTTTCGACTGGAAACTCAAGCAGGTAACGATTATAAAATTCTTTTTCCTCAAATGATATATAATTCAGGGGGACATTATTCGAAAGCACCATATCCCATTTAATGGAACGGATGATAGTATCAAGTTGATCGGCAGAATAGCCAATTGCATATAAGCCACCCACTATACTTCCCATGCTGGTACCTGTTATAAAATCAGGCCTGAGCCCTTCCTTTTCCATTGCCTTCAATATCCCGATGTGGGCGATCCCCTTGGCTCCTCCACCGCTTAAGACAAGTCCTATTTTAATCGGTTTCTTCTGTTCATAAAAAGGCGGCTGTCCCTGCAGGATAAGGAGAGAGCCTGTATACATCAGGATAATTGAAGTTAGAATAAATCGGATTGACATAGTTGAAACTTGAAAAGAAAAATTTTGATCACCAGCCCTCTGCCAGAATATCTGCAATATGGATGACTTTAATCGGAAGCTTATGCTTTTTGATAAATCCTTCCTGGTGCATCAGGCACGATGAATCCGTCGAGACAATATATTCTGCACCGGTTTCAAGTGCATTATGAACTTTTTGCTCGGCCATGGCTGTGGAAATGGCTTCATGCTTCACTGAAAAAGTTCCTCCGAAACCCACAACAAACATCAGTGTCCTTCATTTCGATGAGTTCAAGGCCTTGCACATTTCGTAACAGAATCCTGGGTTGGTCTTTCAATCCATAATCACGAAGCGCAGCACATGAATCATGGTAAGTGACTCTGTGGTTAAAGGAAGCGCCTATATTGGTAACTTTTAATACAGTAACCAGAAAATCGGTGAGTTCGTAAATGTTTTTCTGAAGTTTTTTATATTCGAGATGGTAAGCCGTGTTAAAGAAAAGTTTATCAAAATGACTTTTCACATAACCAACGCACGATGCTGAAGGAGCTACTATTGGCCTGTCGTTTGGAAATTCGCTGATGAATTTTGCTCCGAGTTCTTTTGCTTCATCCCAGTAACCGCTGTTAAAAGCCATTTGTCCACAGCAGGTTTGATTGTCGTTGTAATGTACCTGAACGCCGCACTTTTCAAGGATTTTAACCATGTTCATCCCGGTTTGAGGATAAATCTGGTCAATGAAGCAAGGGATAAATATATCAACGGTCATATTGCTCTAATGAATCGACACAAAGATATTTAAAATGAATTATTGAAAATTGGGTAAGTTTTGAATTATAATTAACAAGATAAATTGAAATGGAATACCTTACGGTCTATCTTCTATTTCCTGCCCAGCGAAAAAACTTTAGTCTTCTTTAAATCTTCCCAAAATCCAGGGTAGGACTTGGAAACAACCTCAGGATTTTCAATCTGGATAAAACCTAAAACCAATGCTAATGGTGCAAATGACATAGCCATACGGTGGTCCCCATAGGTTTTTATGGATTCGGAGTTTGGGATTCCGGGTTCTGAGCCTGTCTGCCAGCGAACCAGGTTCCGGATTCTAAGTTCTGAGTTACCTTTTAAATCAATTTTAAATCCCAATTTATTCAATTCGTTTTGAAGGGCAGTTATCCGGTCAGTTTCTTTGATCCTGAGACTTTCAAGGCCGGTAAATTTACCTGGAATATTAAGCCCTGCGCAAGTCACAATGACTGTTTGAGCAAGATCAGGGTAATCAGTAAAGTCAAAAGTGAAGTCTGAAACAATTTTTTTAGTCTTAGTCAATTTTATTCCATCCCCTAAAAATTCTGTTTGAACTCCAAAATGATTGAAAATTTCAGGAAGAATTGCATCGCCCTGAAGACTTTCCTTATTTAAACCTTTTAAAAAAAGATTTGCCTCAGAAGCCAGAGCAACCATCTCGTACCAATAGGAAGCTGAAGTCCAGTCCGCTTCTATGGTTAGTTCACCGGATTTATAATCCTGCTGTTCGATCGTGATAGTATTATCTATGAAAGCTGTCGAAATTCCGAATTGATTTAACAATTTTAATGTCATTTCAATATATGGCAGCGAGCTGATTTTACCCTTTAGCTTCAGACAGAGTCCACCTGGAACTGAAGGGGCAATGAGTAGAAGTGAAGATATAAACTGACTGCTCACGCTTCCATCAATTTCCAGTTCTCTTCCCTTCAATTTTTTTCCTTCGATCAGCAAAGGAGGGAAACCATCTTTTCCCTGATATTCTATATTGGCACCTAATTTTTTCAAACTCTCTACAAGAATTCCAATGGGTCGGTCTTTCATTCTGTCAGAACCCGTAATTAGCCATTTACCTGGAGTTAGGGCGAGAAGGGCTGTAATAAATCGCAAAGTGGTTCCGGCGTCGCGGCAATCAATTGTTGTGGGTAGGTAAGATCCTTTGTTTTCCTCAATGATTTTTAGCAAAACAATCATCAACTGAGTATCGTCCGCCTGTGAAAGATTATTCAGGCGCAGTTTCTTACCGCTCAAATAATTTATGATCAAAGCTCTGTTGCTGATACTTTTGGAGGCTGGCAGAAGGATTTCCCCTTCAAGTATACTATTAGCTTTTTGAATGGTTATTTGATTCACCTTAGGATCGATGATTTATTTAAGGATACCAAATATTAAAAATCCCGGATTGGAGTTTTAGTTTTTTAAGTTCTGATAAAACCTCAGACTTTCAGTGATCAGATTGATATCAACCTCCTGGTTGATCAGGCTGTTGCCAATAGAAGTGAGCAGGGTAAAATTAAACTTATTACCGCTATTTTTCTTATCGTGCTTCATATTATCGATGATCAGGTCGAAGTTACCGGACCTGAAAGGATAATGTTCGAAGTTTTCTAAAGTGTATTGAATGATTTCATCCATCTCACTTTTAGGCAATTTTGCCTGTTGCGCCGAAATAAACAATTCGCAGATCATTCCGATTGCAACGGCTTCTCCATGCAGCAATGGCTGGCTGTCGTTTTGAAGTGAAAAGGTTTCGATGGCATGTCCAATGGTATGACCAAAATTCAGGACCTTGCGGAAACCTTTATCAAAAGGGTCTTCAAGCACAAAATAGTTTTTGATTTCCACCGACCAGTCAATAATTTCTCTCCAGTCTTTAATTTGGCTGAATGGTTTGGCTGAAAGGTCGTCCCAGAAATGTTTTTCGTAAACAATGGAATGTTTGATCACCTCAGCAAATCCGGAATGCAATTGACGCTGTGGCAAAGTTTCAAGGAATTCGGGAATGATAAAAACCACCTGCGGATTAGAAAACAGTCCTACCTCATTTTTCAATCCTTTTAAATCGATGCCAACTTTTCCACCCATTGAAGCATCCACCATTGCCAGAAGGGTGGTTGGTATGTTCAGGTAACGAATGCCACGCTTAAAGGTGGATGCAACAAAACCTCCCATATCACAGATTACTCCACCACCCAGGTTGATTAGTATTGTATTGCGATCGGCATTGTTATCGGCTAATTCCTGCCATAAACGCTGGCAGGTATTCAGGTTCTTGAATTCTTCTCCATCTTCTATTTCGAGGATATGAACTTTCTGAAATACCTGAATGTTGCTCATCAACCTTGGCAAACAATATTTCCGGCTGTTTTTATCAGCCAGAACAAAAATTTTATGCTCCGAAAACTCAAACTGGTATAAATAAGAGCGAATGGTATCGTAAACATCATCTCCGATGAAGATCGAATAACCTTTGGAATTAATTATCTTTTGTATCATACTTAGCAAAAATAATGAAATTCTGAAATCTTCAAATTAAACTTTGCAAATTGCAAAACCCTGACCTAAAATTCCCCGGTTAATACGCAATAAAATTTAATGAGTGACACCAATAATTTTTACATCTTTGCATTGAAGTGAATCACCAATGTAAAATGATTGATACTTATGTTATCCTTTGAAAATACCCAGATTGCCTTTGCACACCGTTCGGACAGGGAATTGAGGAAAGCTTACCTGTTATTTAAAATGTTAAGCAGTAATACCCTTGTCTCTTTTGGAAAAAAAATAACAAAACTTTCCATCGGTCTTCATTTGCCTGTTGATTGGGCTGTAAAGCCTACCATTTTTGCTCATTTTGTGGGTGGTACAAGTATTGAAGAATGCAAAAAAAATGTTCGGTTGCTTGAAAAGGCTGGTGTAAAAGCCATTCTCGATTATTCCGTTGAAGGCAAAGAATCACTGGTGGATATAAATAAAGCTATGGATGAGACTTTACGGACTATCAGGAATGCGGTTGGTGATCCGAATATTCCGTTTGTCGTTTTTAAGCCTACAGCCTTTACTACTCATAATGTTCTTGAAAAAGTAAGTGCAGAAATGGAATTGAACGATGAAGAAAAGAAGGAATCTGAAAATTTCAGATTGAGGGTTGGTACCCTTTGCCGAACGGCTTATGAAAATTCAATTCCCATTTTAATTGATGCTGAAGATTCATGGTTTCAGAATTTCATTGACCAGGTTGTGTATGAAAACATGGAAAAGTACAACAAAGAAAAAGCAATTGTTTTCAATACCTATCAGATGTATCGGGTAGATCGCCTTGAAAAACTCAGGCTTGCGTATAATACAGCATCAGAAAAAAATTATTACCTGGGAGCTAAATTTGTAAGAGGCGCATACATGGAAAGAGAGCGGGCAAGAGCAGCAGAGAAAGGATATCCTGACCCTATACAGCCTAACAAGGAAAGCACTGACAAGGACTATAATGCAGCCCTGAAGTTTTGTATTGAGCACATTGATAGGATTTCCATTTTTAACGGAACCCACAATGAATACAGCTCCCGGTATTTGACCGAATTAATGGCTCAACATGGGATTGCCAAAAACGATCAGCGGTGCTGGTTTTCTCAGCTTTACGGTATGAGCGATCATATTAGTTTCAACCTTTCCAGCGAGGGTTATAATGTGGCCAAGTATGTCCCATTCGGACCGGTAAAATCTGTTTTACCTTACCTGATTCGCAGAGCCGAAGAAAACACTTCCATTGCCGGTCAAACCGGTCGTGAGCTAAGACTGATCATGAAAGAAATTGAGCGAAGGAAAGGAATAAGTCAAAATAGAAAATACAATTGAAAAGTTAAAAGTCTTAATTTAACTATTGAAGTCACTCCACAATTCAGCAATTCATCGGAATTTAATAATTTGTCTCTGCTTTACCTCCTCCAGTTCTCAATTGCAATATACCAGCTCGATTTATAGGAAGTAGACCGCTGCAATGAGTAATCGTTCAATGTAAAAGGATTTTTAACTTCATCAAAATAGAAATTAATCGTAAGGGGATTTCCTCTTTCTCCATAAATCCATTGTTCCTGGCCGGTTTTCCGGTAGATTTCAGAAGGCGGGCCATAAATGATATAAATGATGCCCCTGTCGGTTTTCCAGCCTTCCTGATAAGAAGTGAACCATTTGTTTGCCAAAACGACCCTCTGATAGTACTTCGCAATCATATTCTTTGCCCGTTCAGGCTTATTGGATGCCCTTTCCAGCCAAAGACTATCGACAGCAATCTTATAGTCAGAGTATTTCAAAAGCGCATCATATTCCTTTTGGGTTGTCAGATAGCGCAAGGGAAGAATGGCTTGAAGCGGGGTTTCAATTTCCGGAAAACCTTCATCAAAATAAAATAGGGTTAGTCCTTCTGTTTGGCTTGTATCTGACTGAAAATGATAGATGCCGTCAAAGGGCAGCTTTAACAAAACGGATTCGCCATTGGTCATCGAAATATCATACAGACTGTCTGCTTTAAACTTAAAAGTAATGTTTTTTTCTGCAGCAAAAGGAGTCTTGGCTATTGGTAATTTACGGTGGTAATACCTGGCTATCAACTGCTGGATTTCTTTTTGGTTACTGATGATTTTAAAATACTGTCCCTTTTCAATATGTTTTGCAAACAAGGGGTTGCCGTACTCATCTGCGACCAGGAAATTCTGGGCTGAGTTTTTATTTGCTTTAGAGACTTTGTAGAGGTTAAAAACTGTATTGTTTTCTCTGCGATTCAAATCAGTGAGCGTGATTTTTAATATGTATTCACCCGGAAATGCAGCCCTGATATCAAAATCAATAACCATATTAGCATCCACGTTGTAATTTACCGTGTCAATAAAAATCAGTCGTGCTGAATCGGATATTGTTTTCGATTCGTAATTCGGGTAAAGCTCATAGAAAACACTGAATCTGTGCGAAGTAAGGTCTTTTATTTTGTCCTCCAAGATATTTCAGTTCTTTCAGGTTGACATCGAGGTAAACTTTGGATTTTTCATCAGATAGTATGGTAAATCACTAGCCCCGAATTCGGTGAACCTTGTTTCACTGTACATCTCTTTCAGGTCGGTTTTATTGAGCTTCCTTTTGGCTGGATTACCGGCTGAGGCTTCAAATGAAGCAAGCCCAACCAGGATCATTGACAGAAAAATAAGTCTTTTCATAGTTACTGATTATCAATCGTTGTTATCAAAAAAACTTTCAGGGATAGATTTGGTAGTTTTTGCACCTAATTTTTTCAGATTCTCAACCCTTCTGACAATATTTCCACTGCCATCAGCGAGTTTTCGTTCTGGCTTCATCATAAGTTTTGCTTACCCTTCCTATCTGTATGCCCAAATCCTCCAGGTCTTTCAGGAATCCAACAAATTTATCGTAAAGCGCACCACCCTGGGTGGCAATTTCCATAGCATTTTGAGTTTGCTTTTCATGTTTCCAGATGGAGGCGATGGTTCGCAGCGTGGCAAGCAGGGTTGTCGGGCTGACCATTACGATTTTCTTTTCCCATGCAAAATTGAACAACTCAACATCAGCTTGTATAGCTGCGCTGAATGCCGATTCGATGGGCATAAAAAGCAGGACAAAGTCTGGTGAATCGTAAGCAGCAACGTTGCTGTAACTTTTCTCACTCAATCCTTTCACGTGATTGCGGATGGAATCTACATGCTGTTTCAGGTAAATATCGCGTTTAGCCTGATCTTCGTCATTGATGAACGACTCATAAGCCACCAGCGAAACTTTTGAATCGATGATGATATGCTTGTTATCGGGAAGGTAAACTACCACATCCGGCCGGATCATGTCTCCGGCTTCATTCCTTGCGGTTTCCTGCGTTTTGTATTCCTGTCCTTTCACCAGCCCCGACCGTTCCAATACCCGTTCCAGATATTACTTCACCCCAGTTCCCCTGTTTTTTTGTGTCGGATTTGAGCGCACGGGTCAGGTTATTGGCTTCTTCGCTGATCTTAGAATTCAGATCGTACAGTTTTTTGAGTTCGGCTTTCAGGTCAGTCTGGTCTTTAATCCCTTTCTGGTAGGTATCTTCCACTTTTTTTTCGAAAGTTTGAATCTTTTCTTTCAGCGGGTTCAGGATGTCGCCGATGTTTTTCTGGTTTACAATTGTAAACTCCTGCGAGTTCTGTTTTAAAATCTTGTTGGCAATATTTTCAAATTCTGTGGTAAACTTCTTCTGAATAGTCTCCAGTTCAGCCTTCTGTTTTTCCAGGTTTTCTCCGAGGTTTTTATTTTCAGTTTCAGCACGGGCGATTTGGGTATTCAGGTACCTCACATCGTTTTCTTTCAACAATCAAATCCTCAGTAATCTTTTGATTTGTATTTTGAATGGTGTTGAATTTTTCTTCGAAGATGCTTTTTTCTTTATCAAGGGCATTGATCTTTTCCTGCATCGCTTTTTCTGCATCTGTCAGCCGGGTTTGAAAACCGCTCTCCAGCCTGCTGATTCTGGTCCTTTGGATCAGCCATGCGATAAGCCCTCCGGCTAAAATCCCAATGATCAGGTATATGATTTCCATTTATTTTTTTTGTAAAATTAAGAATTCCTCAGCGGAAGACTGAAAAATCATCAAATATTATACCTGAGGATACCAAAGTCAAACATTCCAATAAAATAATTTATTTATTTCCTGATTATCATGAATGAACTTAAAATTTCTTTAATTTTATAGCGATTAAGCATGATTAAAATGAAAACAACCGTTGATTGCCTGCACCGATTCAAAACAATATTCCATTCTCATGGGTGTATTTTATTCCTCATTGCTTACAGGACAGAACATCAACCTGCCGCAGTGCTATGGCGACAACCGCCAGTTGCGCGAATTTATCAAGGAGGAAATGGTCTATCCTGAAAAGGCGCTGCAGGATAAAACCGAAGGAACAGTGATCATTTCTTTTATGATCCATAAGGACGGCTCAACGGCTGATTACAAAGTTAAACAGCCGCTGTCGAAAGAAACGGATGAGGAAGCCCTCCGCATCTGCCGGATGATCCTGTGGTATCCGGCCACTGACCTTGGCCGGCCGATCGATTATGTACATGAACTGGAATTTAAGTTTGATATTAAAAAATATGAGAACCAGGTTAAGAGCCGTGGCTATGATAAAATCATTTACCCCTATACGCCCGTTGATACCAGCTATGCCATCTTTCCCTTTATCGATACCGATGTTTCGCCGAAACCGGTTTACTCGAGCAAGGACTATAACTTCAGCAATTTTGTTTCCAACCACCTCACTTACCCGGAAGCGGCTTTTAAGCAGAACATTTCCGGAACGGTGAAGCTGAAATTTGTCATTGAGCCCAGCGGAAGGATTTCGAATATACTTACTGAAAAAGCCGTTGGCGGAGGATGCACCGAAGAAGCCATACGGGTGGTTAAGCTTATCAAATGGAACCCGGGAATACTGCACGAAAAAGCCGTGCGGACCTGGATGTGCCTTGAAATTACCTTCGACATTGCCAAAAAATCAGTAAGCGGAACCATCCCCGATCCGGGGCAGGTGCATTAAAACAGACTTATTATGAAAAAACTAATTCTCTTACTTGCCTTGATTACCATTAGCCACAGCATTGGTATTTCGCAGGGCTGCCTGCCGGAAGGAATTACATTTACTACACAGGAACAGATTGATAATTTCCAAACTAATTATCCGGGGTGCACGGAGATAGAGGGGGATGTAATTATAGGTGATACTTTTTTCTTATTCAATCACAAATCTTGAAGGATTATCTGCATTGAATTCAATTGGAGGAGATCTTATTGTTCAATTTAATCATTCCTTGAATAACCTAATGGGATTAAATAATATCACTTCCATAGGAGGCAACCTTGAGTTTAAATTTAATCCAATTCTAACAAATCTCGCTGGTTTACTCAATTTAACTTATATTGAAGGTCGGCTTTACTTATTATCTAATTACACACTTTCCAACTTGAATGGTTTAATTAATCTTACAAATATTGGAGAGACCTAAATATTTATGATAATGATGAACTATTAAGCATCAGTGCATTAAATAATTTGAAATCAATGTGGGTGGAAGTATTAGTATAGCAATTCAGTTTATGTACTGACAAATTTCACAGGATTTGGAAAGTCTCTGATCATCGATAGGAAATGTATCTTTGGCAGTTTTTTATTGTAATCAATCATCGATTGACCTTACAGGTATTGAAGTAAATCCTAACTATCTGTTGAAGCGCATTAGGTATTTGACTATATTAGGCAGTATGCTACATAAGTATCGCAAGCCTTTCGAATTGTAATATATGATTGCAGGAAGTTGCACTTTAAATGTCTGAGTAATATCGATAGACTAATTTTTCAGGATTGATGAATATACATCACTTGTTATCGCAATACAATTCTCCACATTCAGAAACAATGATGCCTTAGTGTGAAATCTTTAAATACGTCTCCAATCAATATTAATCTTCTATGATTTCACATCGGATTCATTATATGTAAATGAATCATTTGAATCCTTTACAATTAGTAATTAAACATTATCTGGAATAACCTAGACCTCAGTCTAGATAAGTATTAGTTGTCTATCTGGCGTATATTCTATTGATATTTTATCTATAATCTTGTATTTCTCGAAAATCTGAAGGTAATATACCTCAATCATTTATATCTATAAGAGGCTTAACTAATTCACTGATGAACTTTGATGGGTTTAGTGGCCTGACATCAATCGGAGGATACCTGGTAATTGAAGGTAATGGTTCTTTGTCAAATATTACGGGACTCGGGAATTTACAATCCATTGACGGAAATCTTGAAATAATGGGAAACTCTTCTCTAATAAGTCTGGCAGGTTTGAATAATTTACAAGAAAATTCTATTGAAGACCTTAGCATTTATGATAATCTTTCACTCAGTGAATGTGACGTACAAAGCATTTGTGATTTTCTTGCTTTTCCCAACTTTACAATTGACATATACTCTAATGCTCCAGGTTGTAACAGTGAGGAAGAGATTGAAGTAGCTTGCCTTAGCAGCTGTCTGCCAGAAGGCATCACATTTACCACCCAGGAAGAGATTGATAATTTCCAGGCGAATTACCCGGGTTGCACGGAGATAGAGGGGGATGTGTATATTGGTAAGTTTCCCGAAGGAACAGATATTAATAATTTAAACGGATTAAATGTTGTGACAACAATTGGTGGCAACCTGCGTATTTTCTACAACGCTTCCCTCACAAGTTTGTCTGGTCTGGAGAACCTAACCTCCACTGGAGGACACCTTGCTATTTATTTTAGCTATGGCTTCACAAGTTTGTCCGGGCTTGAAAGCCTGAATTCCGTAGGGGGGTACCTTAATATCTCATTCAACCATAATCTTACCAGTTTGTCTGGTCTGGAAAACCTTACTTCCGTCGGGGAATATCTTACAATTATTGACAACGATGACCTACTCAGCCTGTCAGGATTAGAAAACCTGACCTCAATAGGAGATAACCTTTGATTAATAAAAACCTTACCTTAACTGATATCACCGCCCTGGGAAACTTAACTTCTGTTGGAGGTGACTTGCAGATTAATATCAATGATGCCTTAAATAGTTTGTCCGGATTGGAAGGACTGAGTTCCATCGAAGGTGAGCTTAGCATTACAAACAATGAAATCCTTAGCGATTTGTCCGGACTTGAAAACCTTAGAATTATCGGAGGAGGACTTGATATTATCCATAATGATAGCCTTATCAGTTTATCCGGACTTGAAAACCTGACCTCCATCGGGGGAGGCCTAAAAATTTCAAGTAATGATGTCCTTACGAGTTTGTCTGGATTAGGAAACCTGACCTCTATCGGTGGATTCCTTGATATTTACTTCAACCCTACCCTTGCCAGTTTATCCGGACTGGAAAACCTTAACTTCATTGGGGGAGAGCTTTGGATATGGTACAATTTTTCTTTATCTGCTTGCAATGAACAGGGATTATGCAATTATTTATTGAATCCATCGGGGAGCATTAATATTTTGGAAAACGCGCCCGGTTGTAATAATCCGCCTGAGGTTGCATCCATTTGTGGTTTTACAATGCCTTGCATGCCCTATGGAAATTATTATTTTATAAATCAAGCTGATATTGATAGTTTTCAAACCAATTACCCGGGATGCTCAGAAATTAACGGGAGTGTAAAAATCTCCGGCATGGATATCATCAATTTAAATGGAATTTCCGAAATAACATCCATTGGGGCAAGCTTGGAGATTTGGGACAACTTTGTCCTAACCAGTTTGACCGGGCTGGAAAGCCTTGCCTCAATCGGCGAAAACTTGTGGATAGATGAGAACTTTGACCTGACCAGTTTGTCCGGTTTGGAAAACCTTACATCCATCGGGGGAAACATTTCGATTGAATTTAACGATGATCTTACGAGCTTGTCCGGACTGGATAGTATTGATGCTGGATCAATTTCGAATTTGAGTATTCACGGAAACGGTTTATTGTCTACCTGCGATGTTAAAAGCATCTGCGAATACCTTGCAGCCCCAATTGGAAACGTTGAAATTTACCTCAACGCCCCCGGCTGCAACAGCGAGGAAGAGATAGAAGAAGCCTGCCTTACAGCAGTTGAAGAAAATATTACTAATGACGAAATTTCCCTTTTCCCCAACCCCGCCACCTCCTTCATCACCATTAATATAAAAGAAGGTATCCCCATTGAAGAAGCCATCATCTACAACCACCTTGGGCAAAAGGTGCTGGTGGCTGTGCCGGTAAATAACACGGTGGATGTTTCAAGGCTAAAGCCGGGGATTTACTTCCTCGAAGTCATTACCAGCGAAAGCCGCACAGGAACAAAGCTGGTGATTGAGTAATTTTGAATGATGAATTATTAATTTTGAATAGGCTTTTGGCCTTTAGCCATTGGCTATTGGCTCTGGAATTTTGAATGATAAATTATAAATCTTGAATAAGCTTTTAGCTTTTAGCCATAGGCTGTTGGCTTTTGGAATTTTGATTTTGGAATTTTCAATTCATCATTCATCATTTAACATTCAACATTTAGTAATTTAGTCAATCCAAACTTTAGTCAATATAGTCAATCAAGGAAAGGCTATTTGTTGTTAGCAATTGGCAAAATAATCACGATCTTACCTTTAATGGAATACTTTTGTAACCCAAACAAATTTGATTTCAATGACCCGCATCGGACTGCTTTCGGATACCCATTCATTTCTTCACCCGAAGATATTTGAGCATTTTAAAGCCTGCGATGAGATTTGGCATGCCGGCGATATCGGCAGTGCGGATACGATTTATGAATTGAGAAAGTTTAAGCCGGTGAGGGCTGTGTTTGGTAATATCGATGGTTATCCTTTGCGGTCAATTGTTCCCGGAGATAGAAATATTCTATTTGTGAGGAGGTAAAAGTTTTAATGACGCACATCGGAGGCTACCCGGGACGGTATGAAAAAACGGTTCGTCAGCTCATTGCCGAGGAGAAGCCCAACCTGTTTATTTCAGGGCATTCGCATATCCTGAAAGTAATGTTTGATAAGAAAAACAATTTGCTTCACATCAATCCCGGCGCCGCCGGCAAATCAGGATTGCACAAAGTGATTACCCTTGTAAGATTTGTTATTGATGGGAAAGATATTAAAGACCTTGAGGTGATAGAGATTAGAAAGGGGATTTTGAAATTTGAAATTGAGTTGAAACATGGCCCTTGAACCTTCAAAGGGGAACCTGGAACCTGAAACCTTAAACTTTGAACCTTGAACTATCTTAGCCTGTCTGCCGAACGCACCAGCTTTTCATCTTTTAGAATGTACCTGTTGGCGACAACCAGCAACACAAGCGAAATGAGCGGGAAATAAGCCCCGGAACCGATTTCCATCCTGATTTGTGCTCGGTAAATAGCTTTGGATAATTCAGGAATATCACCTGCAACAAGAATGATATTCAGAAAAATGCAGATTTTAACCAGCTTCAACTGGTGAAGCCGTTGCTTATACCGGGAGATAGAATAAACAATCAGCACCAGAATCATCAGCACTAAATAGCCATCGGGATAAATGTAAATGAATTCATGTGAGGAATGCTTTCAGGAGATGGATCGGAAAACCCGGTTACCAGTAAGACTGTAATAATCCGTTTCGAGGGTTTCGGACTGCACGGTTGTGAATTCGGTTATATTAGCAACAGGATAAAAAACCATGGCAATTAATGCGATTGCTGCCATGCCGAGAAATAAGGTTTGAATTCGCTGAATCATAAATGTACTGGAATTTTAAATTTGCGCAAAGATAAAAATCATTTTAGCTTTGTTAGTTATTTATTGAGCATAGTTTGCTCTGTAGTTTGTTCTTTCTTCGATTTTTTGTCCTTTTTATTTTTCCGTTTAAATAGATCGCCAAACCGGTTGAAATCCTGGGTATAAAAAACACCTACTCCCTGGGTATAGGGGCATAGCTTTTATACAGGTCATCGTTGTTTGATTTATTAAAAACTTTTGTTCTGAACCTGCCATCA
This sequence comes from uncultured Bacteroidales bacterium, assembly GCA_963705185.1. GTDB lineage: Bacteria > Bacteroidota > Bacteroidia > Bacteroidales > JAADJA01 > JAADJA01. The sequence continues at coordinate 27,361 of CAVPJF010000021.1, read as the reverse complement.
TCAGTAATTTTGACTTCCACAGTTACTTCACCAATCAGGTTACTGGTCGTCTGTTTATCCGCCATAACCTACATTTCCATCAATTGTAACCCGGTCGTCAAAAAGCCGGGTAGATAAGGCAAGTTCCACTTCATCAGAACTTAATTGTCCTGCCCGGTCGGTAATTGACCCCGATATCGACATTGTTGCTGAAACCCGACAAGCCAGTTATTCAATTGGTTGGTTACAAGTGAAAAGGTATTAAACCCTACTGAACCTGTAGTTCCGGATGGAAAATAAAAACTGTTCAGCAGAAGAAGTGAAATCATTTGCTGGCTCATCAGTGCCTGGTCGGTAGTGTCGAGTTGCGAATAAATGTATTGTTTTGAATCCTCCTTTAAGGTCCGGAAATTCTATTGAAAACCTTATATCCGGATTGAAACAGACTTTTGGTCAGAGCGATGATACAATCTACCTGAACTCTGGTTGCTGAATCTTCAATCGGTGCATATTCCCCAAGAGTCGTCTTAACTCTGTAAACGGCTTTCAGATCAATTTGAGCGTTGTAGGGATCTCCTGTCCAAACAATATTGCCTCCCCGTCTTATGCTAAAATCACGGTTAATGATACTTTGGAGAGTCAGGAAAAATGAACCTTTGTCTAATGATATATTGGCCTTCCATTGTAAAATTTCCTGCAGGATTGATATTCATATTCAGGTCGCCTTTTCCGGTAGCCTGAATATTTCCCATTTGATAAGGCAAGAAAAGCTGAATGTTGGCGTCATGCGTCACATTTAATCCCAGGTTTAAAGCAAGTCCCTTTAAATCTACATTCATAATCTTTGATCAAAAGATATAGTATCCTCATCCTGGTTGAGTATAAACAATAAATTCGTTTTCACCAACTTCAGTTCCATAAGAAGCAGGAATTTTAATGTTTGTTCCTTTTTCTGATTTCACATTGATATTCATTTTCAGATTGTCGGGCGGGCCGGTAATTTTAACAGTTCCGGAAGCAAATGCCGATCCGTAAAAGGTTTTATTTTGGCTTCGGTTTGTATTTAATACCGATTAGCTTATTGGCATTAAAATTCAAATCAAAATTAAAATCTTTGAAATGATTATGATGGATTTTACCGCTTGCAGTTGCCTGATTGCTTAAAGAATCATAAATGATAATATTGTCAAAATAAATCAGGTCTTCTTTGAAGTTTATCTTATCTGCAAGAAAATAAGTAACATTCAGGTAATCGATTTTTAATTGGGCTCTCATGAGATTTATACTCCCGGTCAATACGGGTTTATTGGTCGATCCTGTAAGCTTTAATTCTCCGGTTGCCATCCCATCTATCTTTGAGCTGAAAGACCTGATAAAAGGTTCTACGGTTTTCAGCTTATAATTATTCAGGCCAATGCTAATATCATAATTATTGTCTTCCTTATATGGATAAAATTTGCCGGTAACTTCAAGAGTTTTACTTTTTCCGATATTCCCCTCATAAATAATCTGAGCCAGAATATTAAACACTTTATTTTTGGGATCCCAGTCGCTCTTTAGTATCCCTTCGCCCAGAATTTCCTTATTGAAACCTAAGCCTGAAATGGATATATCAGCCAGATAATTGGGCGTTTGATAAAAATCGACGATTCTAAAATTACCATTGATCATACCGTCGAGATCGATGCCCGACTTGCTCAAAAACTGGTCAGTATTGGATAGATTAAAATGCTCAAACCTTGCGGTTAAAGTATCTTCGGGGTGGTACGAAATTTTTCCGTCTAAAAACAAACCCTGGTTAAAACTGGTCAATCCGACATTGCTAAAGCTCAAGCTTGTAGAATCAATTCTCAAAGAATTGGAAGGACTGATTTCCCAAATGGTGTCGTTGATCACAATTTCTCCGCGTTTTACCTGAAATTCCATATCTTTTGGTGAAAAAAAGACAAGCTGTCCTTCCAGGTCACCATAGTTTGATGTTTCCCAATTTTGGTTATTCCACTTAATTGCATACAAAAGAGAATCTCCCCCAGCCTTAACAGAACTGTGAATACTATCTATGGATAAAGAGTCAGTAATGAAAATCTGTTCGGTGAAGGTTGTCAATAAAAGGTCATTATCCTGTCCAATAAGTTCTGCTTTGGTTTTGGTAAATCTAATCCCACTATAGCTGATCTCATCTGAACTTAGCATCAAAGAACAAATTGTTAATTTTTGAATTAAATCCACCGGTTATTCTGGTTCCTTTTGCAATCCGGAGTTGTGGTAAAAATAATTCGGTTAAAGGGGCTGCATTCTTGAATTCTACATCAAATGTAAAATCCTGGGCATTTGCTAAATTATATGGATCTGGTAAATCGATAAACAGGGTATCAAGGTACTGGTTCATGAATGTATTAAAATGGTTGGGCATTTCCCTGATTAAAAATTTTCCCTCTACTGAAACATCAGCAATATCTGAAAATAGCCTGAGCAACGCATATTCAGTTCCATCGCGGGTAACACTAAGGGTAAAATCATTCATGGTATATAATTTACCATTTTCACTATACCTTGTACTATCGAGTTTGACAATTCCCTGAAGATTATCGAATTGGTTGCCTGATAAATCAATGTCCAACTGAGTAGACAAATACATTGAAGAATCTTTACTGATCAGGTTCATTTTATTTAATTGTGCGCTGTCAACTACCGCAATAAATTTATAAGCCGGTATCATGTGGCTGTAATCAATGATTCCATTAAAATCCAGTTTGATAAGCTCATCATTTATGTTAACAACTCCATTAAATTTTTTATCACTCAGGCTTCCCGCAATATCAATCTCATTATAGGTATTACCATAAAAATCAAGAGAATTGATCATTCCATTAACCGTAAGGTCCATTGTTTCAAAGTCAAAACCATGTCCTCTGACTTCGGCTTTTAATGTCAGGTTATTGAGGTAGGTTTCCATATCAAATATGGTTCCGATATCGAGATCCTGCGTTGCGATGCTTCCCCTGTATTCAATATCTTTTTTATCTTTTACTTTAAGAAGAAGGTCTGTTGTTATTTGACCAAGATCAGATGTGAACTTTCCATACGAAACAAAATCATTATAGAACCCGGTAAACTTTCCCTTGATATCGATAACACCCAGCTTTTTCAGAAATTCAGGAAGCTGAATACGGTTAGATTCAATGGGTAGATTGAACATGACAATATCGCTGGCAGAAGTATTAAAGTCGATGATGGAGAGATGAATAAATGTTTCAAAAAAATCCGGTAATCCATTCATTTGGATGTTGCCGTTAAAATGAGTTTCATCGCCAAATGAAAATTTAAAGTCACGGGTTTTAAAGTTATCGACTGTCCCTGAAATCTTACCCTCCACAATTGTTTTATTGTCCATTTCAAACAAAATCGGGGCAAAATAACCGACATCATATAAATTAAGTATCGTTGGTCTAATGTTGGCCTGAATGTTTACACTGTGAATAAAATCGTTGAAACTGGCCATTGAGTCATAACTAAACTTCACATCAAGGTTTATATCATTGTTTGCTGTCTTGACCAAAAGATTGTCAGCCTGCAACAGTGTTGGACAAAAAATAAAATTACCGGACAAACTATCTACTTTGAAACCGCTTTTTTCCCGGAACGATAACTTAAGGATGTCCGCCGTTATTGAATCACCATTTATTGATACATCCCCCGTTTCGAAGTTTTGAATGAAAAGATCAATATCAGAAAAATTGATTGCTTCAGTGGTAGCAGTGTCGTTTTGATCTTCAAATATGAACCTGCAATTAGAGATATTTATTTTTTCCAGGAAGAAACTTAGCGATGATGGCTCTTGTTGTGTTGAATCAGCCGATAATTCTTTTCCGCTGCTAAAATAGTCAAGGATAAATGAATAATTTAAGTCGGTGGTATTTTTGTATTTCTTCAGCCGAATATCAGCATCTATTAATAAAGATGGATTTTAGTTCAAATCCGGGGTTTTTGAAACTCAGTTTTTTCCATCCAACTTTAAGTTCTTTTGTGTATAGCAAAGTATCCTGGTGCTGGTCCAGGATAAGCACGTTTTTAAGGGAAATCCGCCTCAAAGGATTAATCTCCAGTCGGGCGATTTTTAATGTAGTGTTCAGTTTGGTTTCAAGGTAGTTTGCAGCTGCACGGGCAAAAACTGTTTGGACAAAAGGATTCTTCATCAGTAATAAAACCACAAAAAATAAAGTGATTACTGAGGTCAGAAAAATAACAAAAGTTTTAAGAATCCTATTTTTAATAATTTTGTTTTTAATAAATTAAACTGGATTTTACCAGATTACTAAATTCAGTAAGAATAACATGCATCAAAATTATTTAATAATATTTTACCAACAATAACTTGTGCAAAATCCTGTTAAACAACGAATATAATCAATGAAAACTTATATCCTCGGCATCGAATCTTCCTGTGATGACACTTCTGCGGCCGTGCTCGAAAATAACAAGATTCTTGCCAACATCATTGCCAATCAGGAAGTGCATCGCAAATATGGCGGTGTTGTTCCGGAACTGGCTTCAAGGGCGCACCAGCAAAATATTATCCCGGTTGTCAACACAGCCTTAATAAACGCTGGCATCAATAAACAGCAACTGAATGCAGTTGCTTTTACCAGAGGTCCGGGTTTACTTGGCTCTTTGCTGGTTGGAACATCCTTTGCAAAATCATTTTCTCTGGGACTGGGTATTCCGTTAATTGAAGTAGACCACTTACAAGCCCATATTTTGGCACATTTTATTCAAAACAATGAAGGTTCCAGGCCAGTGCCTTCCTTTCCCTTTTTATGCCTGACCATTTCAGGCGGACATACACAAATTGTATTAATAAAGGATTACCTGCAAACTGAAATAATTGGGAAAACAATTGATGATGCAGCCGGAGAAGCATTTGATAAAGCGGCAAAAATTCTCGGATTGCCCTATCCTGGTGGACCGGTTATCGATCGGCTTGCAGCGGATGGCGACCCTTACAGATTTTCATTTCCAAAACCAAAAATTGCCGGCCTCGATTTTAGTTTCAGCGGTTTGAAAACATCCTTTTTATATTTTATCAGGGATGAATTATTAAAAGATTCGAATTTCATTCAGAAGAATCTCAATGATCTTTGTGCATCAATTCAGCATGTTATTGTCGGCATATTGATGGATAAAATTGAAGAATCCGTCAGACAAACAGGTATAAAAGAAATTGCCATTGCAGGAGGCGTTTCAGCAAATTCAATGATGAGAAAAAGATTTACTGGAAACCGGTGAAGCTTTGAATTGGAAAGTATTTATTCCGGAAGTTCAATTTACAACCGACAATGCAGCCATGATTGCTATTGCCGGATATTTTAAGTATTTGAAAAAGGATTTTGCTGACCAGCGTGCTGTCCCTTATGCCAGAAGCCAGCTTTAAGAAATATTATGCAGATACCAAATGATGAGTTAAAGGATTTTCTTGATATAAAAGGTTGATCAATACAATCGTCCTGAATTCATTACCGGCGATCCTGTTTCCATTCCGCATCAGTTTAAACTTAAAGGAAGATATTGAAATTGCCGGTTTTCTGACAGCAACCCTTTCCTGGGGAAACAGGAAATCAATCATTCAAAGTGCCTCCCTGTTGATGCAGCTTCATGGAACAGTCACCTTACCATTTCATTATGGAATCCGGTGATGAGGATATGAAACGATTTCAGCGATTTTGTTCACCGCACTTTTAATGGTAATGATTGTACCTATTTTATATCGGCTTTGAAGAACATCTACAAACATTATGGCGGACTGGAATGTGTTTTCAATGAAATGATAATTAAGGGATTTACTTTAAAGGAAAGTATCATGCACTTTCGCAAAATTTTTTTTGAATTTCCACATCTCAAGCATGCTGAGAAACATATTGCCGACCCTTCTAAAAATGCCTCTGCCAAAAGGATCAATATGTTTCTTCGATGGATGGTTCGAAATGATAAAAGAGGCGTGGATTTTGGAATCTGGAAGACAATTTCACCTTCAGTGCTTTTTTGTCCGCTTGATATACATACCGGTAATGTTAGCCGAAAACTTGGGCTTGCTTAGCAGGAAGGCTAATGATTGGAAATCAGTTGATGAATTAACTATCCGACTAAGAACCTTGGATCCGGATGATCCGGTTAAATATGATTTTGCATTATTTGGCCTTGGAATTTTTGAGAATTTTTAATCTGGTTTCGTCAAATATTTCTATTAACGAGTGGTGTAATGTTTTTTCATAGTTACTAATTATTGTGGATTGCTAAAAAATTTATTGAAAAAATTAATCCTTAAAATGGAAATATATCGTATAAAGATTTGTAATTAACCCGTTCAGTCCAGTTTTTAGAGTTTAGATTTTAAGCTGATCAGCTGGGTTGGTCATTTGATAATTATCTGAAATATTGAAATTTATATTAGGATTGCTGTTATTAATAGTGCTAAATAATTACAGGATCTTGCAGATTAGATGATAAATAAAGTATCATCATTTTTAGATCTTAAAGAAGTTTTGAATAAATTTGCAGTAATAATGAATAAAGGATAATTTCGCAATTAGGCGGAATTATTAAAAGTTTTATGAAGGTAAAATTGAAGCATTGGTTGTTTGTTTTTTTCGCGTTTCTTATGTTCAGCTTTTCCCCTTCCTTTTCTCAGCAAAAGGATCCCAAAGCAACAACACAAAAATTCGCTTCTGTCCTGCAGATAATAAACTTTGCTTATGTTGATTCTGTTTCAGAACCCGATTTAGTTGAAAAGGCAATTATTGCAACATTGAAAGAGCTTGATCCTCATTCTCAATACATTTCCAAAAAAGACCTGATGAGAGCAAATGAACCACTGGAGGGCGAATTTGAAGGAATTGGAATATCCTTTCAGGTTTATAAGGATACGATTTTGGTCATTGCTCCTGTTCCCGGTGGACCTGCAGAAAGGTTGGGAATTCTCGCGGGGGATAAAATAATTTCTATTAACGGCGAAAATTCAACAGGAAAACTAATTGATGATAATTATGTTTTTAAGAAACTAAGAGGTGATACAGGGACTAAAGTCTCTTTGACAATCCTCAGGACAGGTAGGATCAAGCCAATCGATTATATCATTGTCCGGGATAGAATTCCTATTAATAGTATTGATGCTGCATTCATGGCAAGCCCTCAAATAGGGTATATTAAATTAAATCGTTTTGCCCGAACCTCGATGGATGAATTCAGAATGGCTTTAGGGGAATTAAAAGATAAAGGAATGCAAGATCTGATCCTTGATCTTAGGGGTAATTCAGGAGGTTATCTCGATGTTGCTGTCGATCTTACGGATGAGTTTATTGAGCAGGGAAATGTAGTTTTATATACCGAGGGAGCCTCAAGTCCTCAAAGAAAATACAAATCGACTTTCAGGGGTGAATTTGAAAAAGGCAAATTAGTTGTATTAATGGATGAAGGATCGGCATCGGCCAGTGAAATTGTAGCCGGAGCAATTCAGGACCTGGATAGAGGAATTGTTGTCGGGAGGCGTTCGTTTGGAAAAGGCCTTGTACAAAGACCATATTATTTGCCTGACAGTTCAGTGATCAGATTAACAGTTGCCCGATATTATACACCTACAGGCAGGTGTATTCAAAAACCTTACAATGAGGGTTATGACCAATACTATAAAGACTTGCTCAAGCGTCTTGAAAAGGGCGAGCTAACACATGAGAATAAAATTAATTTCCCGGATTCCCTGTTATTTTATACTCCAAAAAATCGCACAGTTTATGGCGGTGGAGGTATAATGCCTGATGTTTTCGTTCCCTGGGATTCGACAAAATATACCGATTTTTATGTAGATCTTTTAAGCAAAGGCATTTTCAGTGATTTTGTATTGGATTATCTGGATGTTGAGCGAAAAAACCTTAACAAGAAATATCCTGTATTTGACTTGTTTGATAAATCTTTTCAAATTGATACAGACTTCCTCAATCAATTCGTCGAATTTGCAAGAGCAAATGGATTGGATGCATTACCCGAAGATATGATCCTGTCAGGCGATATAATTAAGCATCAGATTAAAGCATTAATTGCCCGTAACCTTTACGAATTCAAATCTTACTTTCAGGTGATGACTCAAATTGATGAAGGGTTCCAAAAGGCAATAGAAGTAATTGAAAATGATTCCAATTTTGCTGAATTGGCCTTTGAGCGCTAATTCAAAGAGTTTAAAGATTTTCCTTAATCCAAGCCTTAATTTCTTAATAGTTAACTTTTTTTGATTAAACTTTTGTCCCCAATTACTTTCAGATCTTAAACTGTCAGGGCCTTGATAAAATTTTTTTTCACTTGATTTTAATCCTTATTCTTTCATCATCTTAATGCCAAAGAATATCTGACTCCTCTTATTGTCATATTGACCTTTGTTATCATAAAATGAAAGTTGGAATTTTGGAAATTCTACCCTATATTTTTCCCAAATTGAAACAAGCTTATAAATTGAATTTTTCATTATTCTTATAAATTGAGAAATTTTATTAATATAGTTATCATTTGCTAAAATTCTTCAAAACAACTACTTGTGTTTTGTTTTCAATTAACTTTTGCCTTGAATAGATTTGTATTTCAGTTGCCTTGCATAGTTTTTGACACTCCCAAATCCATCAAGGTAAGTAATCACATTAAAACGGAGGAATAAAAGTGGTATCTTATTCCTCCTTAAACAAAAAAAGTATAAATGAAAGCAAGAACTACATTATTACTCTATTTTCTGTTAAGTTTTCTGATTCTGAAATCACAAACAACTATTCAATCAGGTGATGTATATGGGGATTGGTACTTAAGCGGAAGTCCCTATTTGATCGAAGGTGATATACATCTTCCATCTGATCAACGCCTTAGAATTTGGCCTGGAGTTCAGGTGATTTTTCAGGGACAATATGGTTTTGAGTTGGAAGGTAAATTGGATGCGACAGGCACTCCCTCAGATAGTATAACCTTTACTATTTATGACACCACCGGTTTTAGCCAGGATAATTATTTGGGCTGGAATGGATTGTTATTTACCGGCATGAACTATGGTTTTTCTGATAGTTCAATAATGGCTTATTGTAATATTGAATATAGCGGGTTTAACGGAATTACTTGCATAAACTATTCTTATTTGGTTATCAGAAACACTGAAATTCGTTTTAATCATTCTTCAGGTTTGGTTTTGTTTGACTTTTCTGATATAAAGGCAGAAAGTATCGTCATCAGAGAGAATAAGTCCGAGGGTTTAATTTCTTTCATTCCTCACCTCACGTATCAAATTTTGTTGTTAAAAATAATTCCGGTACTGGCATTTCAATTATGGGAAATAGCTCAGGAAATCTATTCCCCTTCTTTTCAAATGGCACTATCCAAAATAATACATCACTTTATAATGGCGGTGGAATTGCAATAGATATTGATGCCTATGTATATTATTGAGGATACCAAAATCACTGATAATGTGGCTTTTAATGGCGGTGGAATCTATTGCGGTATGGCCCAATGTGATTTAAATAATGTTGCAATTATTGGTAACAGTGCCCAAAATGGTGGTGGAGTATATGGAAGTAATTATTCATATCTGACAATGGACTACTGCCTCATTGCAAAAAACCAGGCTGATTATTCCGGAGGGGGTGCCAATATCAATCAGGGGATATTGAATCTTTACAATTGTACTATTTCTGCAAATTCTTCAGTTGAAACAGGGGGGGGTATTACTTTATAACTGTAATTATGCACCACAAAGCACTATTCTCAATTCCATCGTATGGAACAATAATCCAAGCGAAATAGATGTAATTGGAAATGGGCCAATGGTAAATTATTCTGATGTGAATGGGGGATATTCCGGAATTGAGAATATTGACGATGATCCTTTATTTATTGATCCATCGAATAATAATTTTCATCTTTCATGGGACAGTTATCCTGAAGGAAATGGTTCAAAATCACCTTGCATTGATGCTGGTGATCCCTATACAAGTCAGGATCCCGATGGTACATTTAGCGATATGGGTGCCTTTTATTTTGACCAGGGATTTTTAACAACTGTAAACGATACAAAATCATTTAATGAGGTTAATATATATCCAAATCCGGCTCAAAACTTTATTTCCATAAGCAACGCTTCTGGAATTGATCGTATAGTTGTCTGTAATCTTGTCGGTGAGATAATTATTAGTATAGATGTTAGCAATAATATCGCTGATATTGATATTTCGGATTTGAATTCGGGAGTTTACATAGTTCAACTATTTCACAAGCAGGATAAATTGTCAACCAAAAAAATAATTAAGAATTAATGCTTATAATTGAAATTGATATAATAATGAATAATTTAGAGTAGGACAATTTTACAAATGAGGTTTGGGAAGCCTTAATCTCATCCTTATCATTAATGTAGTTCATTTGAGCCGGGAAGATACCACCCGGCTTTTTTTTATCATTGAATAATTTCTCTGAGGCATGTTGAATTTTATTAATTTTGAAAAAAAGCAATTTCATGAAAGAAATAAATTTATTGGAGGAGCAAATAGCTAAACTGACTAGCAAAGAATTTGATTTCAGAGCATGGAAGCAATATTCGATCATACTTTTATCCAGGATATTTGGAGATGAGGATCAAAAAGTAAAACAAATTTCAAAACTTGAAATAGATTATTCAAGTTGGTCGCTGCGTGATGCATCAGGTAAGTCTTCACAGACAGATACTATTAAAAAAATTGGAAAGGAAATCTTACAGGCAGCTATCGATGAACTAAGCTCCTTTGGTGTTCCTGATAGAAATTCATCAACCCAAATAAATTTATCTCAGCAAATAATTCTGTCAGCTTTAGAAAGTGAATTAACAAATATCACAATTAAAAGAATTGGTCTTATTGATCAATGGTGAGCTGACTATGGAATTAAAGAAAGCCGAAATTTCGAAAAAGCTTGCAGAATATGGTAATCAAGCTCACATTAATATTTTAGTGAATATTTTATCAAGCATCAACTTAATAGGAAAGTGATAAAATTTCAGAATCTTTTGCTTATTAAAAATATTTCAGAAGTAACTTGTTGATCATAAAATGAAAAAAACATTTGCAGAATCGATTTTTTTTCTAATTTTGCACTCCATTTTTTTTGCAATAAGTAAATAAAGCTAAAATGTACGCAATAGTAGAGATCACAGGCCAGCAGTATAAAGTTGAGAAAAATCAGGAAATCTTTGTTCATCGCCTAGAAGGAGATAAAGGTTCATCAGTGAATTTTGACAATGTTTTATTATTAGATCAGGAAGGCAATGTTTCTGTTGGTACCCCAACTGTAAATGGTGCAATGATTCAGGCTAAAATTATTGAACACTTGAAAGGTGATAAAGTGATTGTTTTCCATAAAAAGAGAAGAAAAGGATACCAGAAACAAAACGGACACAGACAATATTTGAGTAAAGTGTTGATTGAGGAATATTCTGATTGATGGAAAACAACCTGCATACTCCAAAAAAGGAAAAAGCTAAAAAAGAAGCTACAGGAGAAAAAACAACTGTAAAAAAGGTTAAAACTGTAGCGAAAAAAGTTCATTCAACAGAAGATGTTTCAGTTGAACAACCTAAGAAAAAAGCTAAAGTGCATGATGAACCCTCACCTCAAGTTTTAAAAGATGTGAAAGCTAAATCAAAGGTGAAACCTGAAGATAAAAGCGAAGAATAATACATTATAAATTAGTAAATTATTAAATAATAAAATATTTTACCATGGCACACAAGAAAGGGGCAGGAAGCTCAAGAAACGGAAGAGAATCGCATAGCAAGCGGTTAGGTGTAAAGATTTATGGTGGACAATTTGCAAAAGCCGGCAATATCATTATCAGGCAACGGGGAACAAAACACTATCCGGGTGAAAATGTAAGTATTGGTAAAGATCATACTTTATTTGCACTGGTGGATGGAACCGTTGAATTCAGGAAAAAAATGGATGACAAATCCTTTGTAAATATTATTCCAATGGATACCAAAGAAGCTGTCAATTAAGAATCTTTGGGAAATAAATTATACTCTTTAATATATTGATGGAGAGTTTTTAGATATGAAATACAGAGAGCGCCGGCAATTTGACCGGCGCTTTTTTTATGATTGAATTGATTAATCTATATCCAACCTATATAATTGTTAACCTATCGCTGTAATATAATAAGATAATCTCTGCTGTTTTTTTATTGCCACGAAAAGGATACTTTTGCTTTCAAATTCAATAGTTCACATGTTACAGATAAATTTTATTAGGGAGAACAAACAGGAAGTTATTGATCGGCTTTCAATAAAGAATTATAAAAATGTCGATTTAGTCGAAAAAATAATTGAACTTGACGAAATCAGGAGAAAAATCCAGAAGCAATTAGACGATATCCTGGCTGAGTCCAATAAGTCAGCAAAAGAAATTGGGGCCTTATATAAACAAGGAAAAGCTGCTGATGCTGAAGCCATGAAAGCCAGATCAACTGAGTTGAGGAATCTGTCAAAAGAACTTAATGAGCAACTTGAACTTAAAGGCAATGAAATGAATGCCTTGTTGGTTCAGGTTCCAAATTTACCTCATCCATCTGTTCCCAGAGGAAAATCAGCTGATGAAAATGAAATTGTTCATACTGAAGGCGAAATGCCAGTTCTTCATCCTAATGCTTTACCTCATTGGGAACTGGCTGTAAAATACGATATTATCAATTTTGAACTTGGAAGCAAAGTCACTGGCGCAGGTTTCCCTTTTTACAAAGGAAAAGGAGCTAAACTTCAGAGAGCGTTGATCAATTTCTTCCTGGACAAAGCACTTGACGCTGGATACATTGAAATTCAGCCTCCCCTCATGGTAAATGAAGATTCGGGTTATGGAACTGGTCAGCTTCCTGATAAGGATGGCCAGATGTATCATGTAGGAATTGATAATTTATATCTGATCCCAACAGCGGAAGTACCTGTAACTAATATTTATCGTGACGTGATACTTAAAGCAGATGATTTTCCGGTTAAAAATGTAGCGTATTCTCAATGTTTCAGAAGAGAGGCAGGGTCATATGGAAAGGATGTCAGAGGTTTGAACCGGCTACATCAGTTTGATAAGGTTGAAATTGTTCAGCTTCAGCATCCTGACCATTCCTATGAATCCTTAGAACAAATGAGAGCTCATGCTGCTTCACTGATCAGGGCATTGGAATTGCCGTTCAGGATTTTAAAACTATGTGGTGGTGATTTAAGTTTTACTTCGGCACTTACTTATGATTTTGAAGTTTATTCGGCTGCTCAAAAACGATGGCTGGAGGTCAGCTCAGTATCTAATTTTGAAAATTTTCAATCCAACCGAATGAAACTCAGGTTCAAAGATAATGATGGAAAAACAAAACTGGTACATACTCTTAATGGAAGTGCTCTTGCTTTGCCAAGGATTGTTGCTGCACTTCTCGAAAATAACCAAACTGAGGAAGGGATAAGGATTCCTGAGGCATTGGTAAAGTATACCGGTTTTGAAATGATCAATTAGAACAAATCAACAATTGATTTTTTTAATTAAGCGCTCTCACTTTTATCACTTATCGATTGTTTATAATGTTAAATATTAAAATTTCCTGATGATTTCACCGTTAAAAAGAAAATCCTGAAATGTTAATTCGGTTTACATATATTTTTTTCTTTTTAATTGCAACTAAAATTGTTCTGTCGCAGAACGATGTTATATTGAAGCCGGTTGAAATTCATCCGCCCAAACCTGGCTTTGAACAAAAACCAAAGCAGGAAAGTGACGATCAACTGGCTGCGCAGTATTTTCAAAGAAAGGAGTATGAAAAAGCAGTTGTATTGTATGAAAAGCTTTTTAAAAAAAGCAACAACAACCTCAATTACACCTACTATTTATACTGCCTGATTGAGCTGAAGGATTTTAGAAGTGCAGAAAAACTTGTCAAAATCCAGATTAAGGAGTTTCCTGATAATTTGAAATATAGTGTGGATCTTGGTTATGTTTATGCAGAAGAGGGAGAACAAGGGAAAGCCAATAAACAGTTTGACGAAACCATAAAACAAATTAAACCTGATCGTTTGCAAGTGACTGAAGCTGCCAATTCCTTTCTGATTCGCGGGCAGTTAGATTATGCAGTGGCTTCATATAGGAGAGGAAGCGAGATCATCAGAGATTATCCTTTCTACCTTGAACTGGGAGATCTTTATAACCAGGTGGGTAATTATTCAATGATGATTGATGAGTACCTCAATTATTTAGATTATAATTATCAGAATGCTTCCTTGATTCAGGCTAAACTTCAAACAGCCTTAAGCAATGATGCTGAAAATAAAATCAGCGAAATGCTGCGGAAAACCTTATTGAAACGCATTCAGAAATATCCTGAAAAAATTTTCTATTCTGAAATGCTGTTATGGCTTTCGATACAACAAAAGGATTTTGAACTTGCATTTATCCAGGCCAAATCAATTGATCGGCGTTTGGGAGAGGAAGGTGACCGGATTTTTGAACTCGCTGGATTGAGCCTCTCAAATCAAAATTATGATGTTGCCATTGAAGCATATAACTACATTTTAAAAAAAGGGAAAAACAATCATTTATATATTGAATCTAAAATCGGTTTGCTAACCGCCCGTTATCTTAAAATTACCGACTCGTATAACTTTACCCAAACTGATTTGGTCGACCTTGAAAATGATTATATTTCTACACTTTTAGAATATGGGGAAAACGCTTCAACCATTGGTGTGATGAAATACCTTGCTCATCTTCAGGCATTTTACCTTGATAAAACTGAGGATGCAATTTTATTGTTAAATAAGACAATCATTATTCCGAACGCCAATCCATCTGCCATTGCGGAATGTAAAATTGAACTTGCTGATATTATGTTGTTCACCAACGAGGTTTGGGAGGCCAAACTTTTATATGCACAGGTTGAAAAAGCTTTTAAAAACGATCCTGTCGGACATTTGGCAAAGTTTAAAAATGCAAAGCTCTCATTCTACATCGGCGAATTTCAATGGGCAAAGGCTCAGTTGGATGTTTTAAAAGCCGCTACATCCAAGCTTATAGCAAATGATGCGTTACAACTTTCCGTTCTGATCAGTGACAACATTGATATGGATTCATCCACCCTTGCCCTTGCTTTGTATTCCAGAGCCGATCTTCTGCTTTATCGTAATAAAGATGAACAGGCTTTACTGGTGCTGGATTCAATTTTTGAACTTGCTGACTGGCACCCGATTTTTGATGAGGTTTGGTATAAAAAAGCTGAAATTAAAATTAAACAGAAAGATTTTGAAAAAGCTTCCGAATACCTCACGAAAATTATAGATGATTACCCTTATGATATAACAGCAGATAATGCCTTATTCCTCTTGGCTGATTTAAATGAAAATCAATTTTACAATAAAGAAAAAGCACTTCAATTGTATGAAAGGCTTTTGGAAGATTATCCTGCAAGTGTTTTCACTGTTGAGGCAAGAAAACGATTCAGAACCCTGCGAGGCGATTTTGTTAATGAAGGGACATAGGATTTCTTCTGAAATTAATAATTTTCAAAACCGATAAATCTTTATTGTGATTAGCATATTGAATAAATAATGGATAAAACCTGCTTCTGAAATTTCCAATGGTTCGACCTAAAAAACATTTAGGACAGCATTTTCTGCGTGACGATAATATTGCTCGCAAAATTGTGGGATATCTTCCACCCGAAACCTCAAATGTTCTTGAAATTGGTCCTGGTACTGGCATCCTGACAAAATACCTCATTCCTTCTGTGGCCTATAATTACCTTGCCATTGAAATTGACAAAGAGTCGATAGAATATTTAAAGAACCATTTCCCTCTGACATTCAGAAAAATTTATTTTAGCTGACTTTCTTAAAGTGGATTTGGAAAAACTTTTCCAGGATAAGGTATCAATAATTGGAAATTTCCCTTACAATATTTCAAGTCAGATTTTATTTAAAATTCTCGAAAACCGAAACAAAGTAACCGATGTTATTGGCATGTTCCAGAAGGAAGTTGGCGAGAGGATAAGCTCTTCATCAGGCAGCAAAAAGTACGGAATACTTAGTGTTCTTGTACAGGCCTATTTTCAAATTGATTATTTATTTACTGTAAATGAAAATGTCTTTTACCCGCCACCAAAGGTTAAATCTGCTGTTATTATGTTAAAGAGGAACCAGATTAAAGCTTTGGATTGCAATGAGAAATTGTTTTTCGAAATTGTTAAAACCGGATTTAATCAGCGACGAAAAACATTAAGAAATTCACTTAGGAAATATTCCTTTCCTGAATCAGGAAAAATCATTGACTTGCTGAAGAAAAGGGCAGAACAACTGGATGTGAGTGATTTTGTTTATCTTACTCAAAATGTAATTAACAAAACAAATGAATCCAGGTAATGCTTAACAGAATTACTTGTTTATTTGCAACCGACAGTATTAATCATATCAGGAGAAACTTCCTGAAACAATCAATGCAAGCTCCGAAAAAAGATTTTAGTTTTTTTCTTCGTTGCACTTATTGATACAATCTATGATTTCAGTAAGTGTAACGCTCTTCAATGAGTAAAAGATTTTTTTACCTTGTCTTTTCGAAGTCAAAACACCTTTATTTTTAAGGATGTTCAGGTGATGAGATGCTGCAGCCTGCTCAATATCAAGGTGAGTATAGATTTCAGTTACACTCAGTTTACCTTTATCATTCAGTAGATCAATAACTGCAATACGCATTGGATGCGCAATAGCCCTGAGTTTGCTGGCAGCCATTTCAAGTTTAGTGACGTCAAGAACTAATTTTGCCATAATTCGTAATTGTATTTTTTTGCAAATATAAAAAATATTTTATACAAGTAAATATGTAGATGTTTAAAAATAATTTAATCATCAAATAAAGAAGTAAATTCAAATTTATTACCATCAAATAATCCCTTATCACTCATTTTTAATTCCGGTATGACCAAAAGAGCCATAAAAGATAGTGTCATGAAGGGTGATTGGAGCAAAGAACCAAGGTTTTTTACTTCATCGTTAAGCAATTTATAATTATCAGCTACTTTGTAACCATTCTCATTCGACATGATTCCTGCCACTGGCAGTGGAAGGTGCAAAATATTATCTTCATTAACCAATGAAATTCCACCTTTAGATGCAACCAGCAAATTGATAGCCTGAACAATTTCTTCGTCATTTGTGCCAACAGAAATTATGTTATGGCTATCATGGGCAACAGTTGATGCAATGGCGCCTTTTTTCAGACCAAATCCGGTAATAAATCCAACTGAAGGTTTTGATTTTGTATATCTGTTAAGAACAACAATTTTGAGGATATCATTTTCAGGATCATTTTGCATCAATCCATTTTCAGGCTTGACTTTAACAATTACTTTTTCAGTAATAAGTTGACCCTCCAAAGCCTTAATAACTTTCATATAATTTCCACGTGCTTTGACTTCCAGGTCCTTTTTTTCGATCAAATCAGCACAGAATTTATTTGGAGTTGTAGTAATAACAGGTTTCAAAAAACTTTTTCCCTCCCGGGCAACCAATTCTCCGTTAATATAGGTAGCTATGATTGAAAAATCACTGAGGTTATCTACTATTGAAAAATCTGCCGGGTCGCCAACCTGGAGAAGCCCGACATCTAATTTATAGTGCTTAGCCGGATTATAAGTGCATGCTTTTAAAACCTTAACCGGATCATATCCAAGAGATATAGCCCTTTTAACCAGCAAATTTATATGACCCTCAACCAAATCATCCGGGTGTTTGTCATCGGAGCAAAGCATAATCTTATCAGGATGAAGATTTAAGCAAGGGTATCAGTGCATCAAAATTTTTGGCAGCACTTCCTTCCCGAATCTGTATTTTCATCCCATATTTAATTTTTTCAAGGGCTTCTTCGATGGTAAAACATTCATGATCGGTAGTGATCCCTGCATGAATATATTTTTTTATATCTTCATTAGTAAGTCCGGGGGCATGCCCATCGACGGGCTTGTTATATTTACGCGCAATAGCCAGTTTTGCAATTACTTCCTTATTTTCATAAAGGACACCCGGAAAGTTCATCATTTCCGACAAATACTTGATTTCATTTCTTTGCAGTAAATTTTCAGTATCTTCAACTCCGAGAATAGCTCCTGCAGATTCGAATGGAGTTGCCGGTACACAGGAGGGAGCGCCGAAATAAAATTTAAAAGGTAACTTTTTTCCATTCCCGATCATAAAATCCACTCCTTCAATTCCGAGAACATTGGCAATTTCATGTGGATCAGATACAGTTGCTACAGTTCCATGGACGACAGCCAGCCTTGCAAATTCAGATGGTACAAGCATTGAACTTTCAATGTGAATATGAGCATCAATCAGCCCGGGGATAATGTATTGATCGATTTCGGCCTTTCCCTCCATTATGGAAATGATCTGCCCGTTTACAATTTCAATGGTACCCTTAAAAATCCTTTCACTTACAACATCAACAATATTTCCTGATAAGCTAAATGGTGAATGCATAGATTTGCAAATTGATATTAGTACAAAAATAGTCTAATTAGATTTGTATCTAAAATCCTGTTACTTTTGAAAATAAATAATGTAGGTTTTGGTTTTATTGTTCAGATGCGAACATCAGCTGTATTTTTCTGGACAACTTTATATTGATGCCGAATGCTTGATATTATTGTGAGATTTTAGTTTTCAGTGGTTTAGAACCATGGCATATTTTTAGATCAATCGAAGTTTTTAATTTAACACCAGATCATATGACATCATCAGAAAAGGGGATTACTGTTTTACAATTGGGAATATATTCCCTAATGCAACAGAAAAAGTTTTATTTGAGTGTTTTTCTTTTATTACAGTTCATTTTTATAGTGTTTGCTTCCAGAGCCCAGGATAATAAAATCTGGACACTGGAGGACTGTATTAATTATGCTCTTGATAATAACATCAGTGTAAAAAAGCAGGATCTATTGATTAATAATCAGGAGGAATCATTACTTCAGAGCAAACTTGGGATTTTACCCAATTTAAATGGTTATGCTTCGCATGGATATAACTGGGGGCAACGTGTTGATCCCTTTACCAATGAATTTGCAACAGACAGGGTACGATCAAACAATCTTTATTTGCAGGGTGATCTAAATCTTTTCAGCGGTTTGCAGCAATTGAATCTCATAAAGCGTAACATGCTTAATCTAAAATCAGCACAATATGATGCTGATTATTATAAGGATGAAATTTCAATCAGTGTAGCTACTCAATATCTACAGACACTTTTTTATATTGAATTTGTGGCTATGGCAAATAACCAGATTGATATTACCCGGCAACAGGTTGAAAGGACAAAAAAACTTGTAGATGCAGGAACCCTTGCAAAAGGTGATCTACTGACCATTGAAGCCCAGTTGGCTTCAGAAGAGCTTTCAGTGGTTGAAGCCGAAAATAATCTTGCGCTTTCCTACCTTAATTTAACCCAATTACTTGAATTACCTACACCAAAAGGATTTGAAATTGAAAAACCGGAACTTGGTTTGATTGATCAACCTGAAATATTTACTCCTGAGCAGATTTTTGGAGTTGCTGTTCAAGGCCCGCCCTGAAATAAAAAGTGCAGAGGTTAAGCTTGAAAGTTCAGAAAAATCTTTAAGTATAGCAAGGGGAGGATATTATCCTTCTTTATCCTTAAATGGTTCATTGGGTTCTGGATATTCTGGTGCAAATGTAGATTGGTAGCAACCCATATTATGGCGATCCTCAGGAAATTGGATTTACGGAAAGTGGTGATAAAAGTCTACGTGCCAAATATTAAGATTATGAAATCATCCAATGCCAAACCTTGGGGACGATCAATTAGAGGATAACCTGAATAAATCAGTAGGCCTTAACCTTCGTATTCCCATTTTTAATGGCTGGACAAGCAGGTCAAATGTTGCCCAGGCAAAAATAGGTATTGAAAATTCCAGTCTTGATTTGCAGTTGCAGAAGAACACCCTTTATAAAATCATACAACAGGCATACAATGATGCCTTAGCAGCATCAAATAAGCATAAAGCTGCTGATAAAAAGGTAAATGCAACTAAAGAATCCTTTAATTATGCCGAACAAAAATTCAATGTTGGTCTGATCAATTCGGTAGAATATAACAATGCGAAAAAAGAATATAATAATGCACTTTCGGAACTGATACAGGCCAAATATGATTTTGTATTTCAGCACCACAGTAATCGATTTTTATCTTGGCAAACCCTTAACCTTAAAGCGGTAAATATATTAATATTTTATAAATAGTGTTGGCAGTTTAAGTAACTGCAAGTTTTACAATTTGGGGATTAAAATTTATTGAGCAATCATTCATGGTTTAAATTTCATTAATTTAGCACGTTTATTCAAATAAAATATTAAAATTTTATAACATGGTTTCCAAATCAGGAAAGAAAAAAATTTTCATTATTGGTGGTATCGTTCTTTTGGTCATTTTAATTATCTCTTGCAGTTACAAAAAAGAAAGGATCAGGCGAAATCAATGTCGCAACAGAACTCGTATCCAGCCGTACCATCATCGAATCAGTTTCGGCAAATGGTAAAATCCAACCCGAAGTAGATGTAAAGATTAGTCCATACATTTCAGGTGAAGTGGTTGAACTTAATGTTATTGAAGGAGACAAAGTAAAAAAAGGAGATTTGCTTGCCAAGATCGACCCTGAGATTTACATTTCAAATTATGAGCGAATTGAAGCTTCTTTGCAAATGCAGAAAGCCAATCTGGCAAATGCTAAAGCAAGACTGGCACAATCGCAGGCACAATTTATCAAATCAGAGGAAGATTATAAGCGTAACAAAAAGCTATTTGATCAGAATGTTATTTCACAATCGGATTTTGATGGCGCGTCCTCTGCCTTTACTGTAGCCAAAGAAGAAGTTACTGCTGCAAAGGAAAATGTAAATGCAGCTGAGTTTTCAGTAAACAGTGCTGAAGCTTCACTTCGTGAGGCAAAAGAAAACCTCACACGAACTTCAATTTATGCACCGAATGATGGGACGGTTTCACGACTGAGTATCGAAAAAGGAGAACGTGTAACAGGTGCATCTCAGTTTTCTTCGGGTACCGAAATCATGCGGATTGCTAACCTCGAAAGAATGATTGTAATTGTGGAGGTGAATGAAAATGATATTGTCAGGGTGTCAATTTATGATACTTGTCTGATTGAAGTTGATGCTTATCTGAATACCAAATTTAAAGGTATTGTAACAGAAATTGCAACATCTGCAAATGTTACCGGTATTAGTGCTGATCAGGTTACAAACTTTGAAGTTAAAATTCTTATCCTTGAAGATTCTTATAAGAACCTGGTTGGAGAAAAAGATATTATAAAATCTCCTTTCCGTCCTGGGATGTCTGCCACCGTTGATATTCAAACAGAAACTGCGCCCAATATCCTTACAGTTCCCATACAAGCTGTTACCACTCGCGCAGATACGACAGAAAAAACAATGACTTCTGAGATGACTGAAGAAAATGAACCTGAGGGAGAGGAAGATGAAACCATTGTGAAAAAAGTAAAAAAGATAATGACCTGAAGGAATATGTTTTCTTATATGATAATGGAAAAGCCAGAATGATTGAAGTTAAAACCGGAATCCAGGATAATATGTATATCCAGATAACTGAAGGATTAACTAAAGATCAGGAAGTCATTGTCGGACCTTACCGCGCAGTATCCAAAAAACTTAAAGATGGTGATAGTGTGAAGAAGGTGGATAAGAAAGATTTATTTGAAACGAAATAATTTCTAAAGGACCGAATATAATGAAATCGATGATTTGAAAATTAAAGCGAGTAATATAATTCCCTTTGGTTTCAATTCTATTTCTTCAAGTTACACTTTCATCTGCAATAGTTAAAGTTCGAAAAAATCAACATGTCCCTTATCCTTTGTATCGAAACAGCCACGCCTGTTTGCTCTGTAGCCTTAACAAAAGATGAAGCTGTTATTGGATTTAAAGAAACACAAATAAAAAACTCACATGCAGAGGTTGTGACCGTATTTATTGATGATCTTCTGAAAAAACATAGATATTGGTTATGCTGATCTTGATGCAGTTGCAGTAAGCAAAGGCCCGGGTTCCTATACCGGTCTGAGAATTGGAGTTTCAACCGCCAAAGGTTTGTGCTATGCACTCAATATTCCGTTGATCGCTATCCATACACTTCAAACACTTACTTCCGGAGTATTGAAAGATTACAAGATCAGCTGACAATAATCCTTTATTATTCTGTCCGATGATTGATGCCAGAAGGATGGAGGTTTATTCAGCTTTGTTTAATTCCAATCTTGAACAGGTCAGGGAAATTAAAGCTGAAATTATTGAAAAGGATTCATTTGCAGAATATCTTGATGACGGCAATGTTGTTTTTTTAGGTGACGGATCTTTAAAATGCAAAGGTTTGATCGATCATACAAATGCAGTTTATTCAGACCATCTGTATCCCTCAGCAGCCCACATGGGAGCTTTAGCATTTAAATGCATTTCAGAAAAGAAATTTTGAGGATGTGGCCTATTTCGAACCTTTTTACCTGAAAGATTTTATCCCTGGCATACCAAAAGTTAAAGGGTTATAATAACTCCTAAATCATTATTATCTTCTTTTCGAATGGTGTCCAATTAATTTTGCTTGTAACTTTTAAAAACGCTCATCCTTGATCTCCCTTGATTAAAATTCCTTGTGGTAATTTTATCCAAAAGAATTTCATCATTCATAGAGAAATACAGATAATCCTTATTGCCTGGGAAAGTTCAGGCGAAATGTATGGTTAAAAATATTAAACAGGAAAAACCAAAACAACTTTTCAGAAGAATTACATTTTGCTTAAGGCAAAAACCGGCAGGATGAAATTATTTTATATCAAGACATTAATTTTCTTCAGTATTATACTCAGGCTATTATCTAAAAAAAATAAAATGAATCTTGATGCGAATTGTCTCCTATCAATTCTCAGGTGTTCATAGCAATTCCAAAAGTGAAATTATTTTATTGTTTTGTCTTCATGAGCCATAAAGACCCGGGTTCACGTTCGATGCCACTTTCAATATGTTGTTTTAAAACCGGGCATTTAGAAGAGAATTCATTATAATGCTGATGTCGCAGGAAATTCAAAGCGCCAATAATTTTAAAATTTTGATTATAACTCATAAACGCTTCGACAAGGTATTGCTCGTTCCAGAGCCGAATGTTTTTAAATATCCACTCATCCAGGTAATCTTTTGGTGTAAAAATATCATGGATATGAATATATACTCCCGGTTTGATTAAGGGTAAAAGCTGGAGGTAAATGAACAACACATCACCCTGCGGTCTGATCATATGGGAGGAATCGATGAATAAGATATCATTCGTAGTGAGTTGTTCAAAAAAAGACTTTTCAATATCCTCAACTTTTTTCCGAATGATAATCGATTCTGTTTTTTCAAGCCAGCTATTTTCGTAAGGTTCCACGCACATCATTTTGCAGGTATAGTTACCATCTTCAGTTTTATTTTTGCTAATGGCATTTAAAGCCATCATGGTCGAGGAACCACTGCCGATCTCAATAATATTTTTTGGTTTCAGATGTCTTATAATATTGTATAAGTATTCGGAGTCTCCTGAAAGGAAAGAACCATTGTCGTAAAAATATTCCATTTTCTCAGTCTTATGGGCAGGTATCGCCAACAACTCTTCATTATAATGGAATTGCCGAAGAATGGAAAGTTGTTCTTCTGTATTCATGTTTATTGCCGGCAAATTCCTGTCATCACGAAGACTATGTTGCAGATGTTTGGGATTGAACATAGGCTCATAATAATGATCAATTATTGGAAAAACACCTTTTTTGAATAAGATTTTTTTAGTTCGAGGAAAACCAATAAAGTTGTTCTCTCTCAATTTCCTTAGGAAGGTAGCTGACAAATAAGTAATTGGTATTAAAACTACATCAACGATATTTTTAAGAAGATTTTTCATCGCAATTCTATTTGATTTTATTTTTTTTAATTGAGTAACTGCAAAACATCATTTATATGATAGAATTATTGTTTTTTTTAGTTTAGTCTTGAGACTTGCAAATTTACAGACAAATAAAATTTGAAAAGTTTTGGTTCCTTTATATTGTCTGAACTATCTGTAATCTAAAAATTTTTTCCAACGGTAAATTTTAGAGCTTACATGTTATATCGTCTTAAGATAATATTTATACTCATTAACAGAAAGACAGGTTCTGTTTTCCCCTTTTAATAAAAAAATCTCAAACCCTAACCTTCAACTTTCCAAAATATATTAATCCCATTATTCCAAATACTAAAAACAAACCATCCACTAATCTATCTTTTTAAAGGAATGAGCATTTAAATAAATTTAAAAAAGGTTCTATGCAGAACCTTTCAGAACCCTTGTCGGGGTGGCGAGATTTGAACTCGCGACCTCTTGACCCCCAGTCAAGCACGCTAACCGGGCTGCGCCACACCCCGAAATCTGGCTGCAAAGATAAAAACATTAGGAATAGATAATAAAAAAAATACATAATTGGTCAGATTGTCAGGGAATATTTAATTTAGCCTGCCCGATAATCTGTTGATTGATAATCCTGTTAAATGTTGGCATAATTTTCGACAGCGGGGCTTCTATTCCTGAAAATACAGGAGTTATTAAATAATATAAAAAAGATATCATGAGTGAAAAAAGTGTAGATAAAACCCAATGTCTGATCATCGGATCAGGGCCGGCAGGTTATACTGCGGCAATTTATGCAGCGAGAGCTGACCTGAAACCTATCCTTTACCAGGGATTACAACCAGGAGGCCAATTAACTACTACCACAGAAGTTGAAAATTTCCCAGGCTATCCCAACGGGACTCAGGGACCGGAGATGATGGAAGACTTTAAAAAACAGGCCGAACGCTTTGAAACCGATGTCCGCTGGGGATTGATAACCGAAATCGATCTTTCCAAACGTCCTTTTATTGCTAAAGCTGATGATGGTAAAACCATTCAGGCCGAAACAGTTATAATTTCTACCGGTGCAACTGCAAAATGGCTTGGATTACCTTCTGAGTCAGAATATAATGGTTATGGTGTTTCCGCTTGCGCAACCTGTGATGGATATTTTTACCGGGGAAAGGTGGTAGCCGTATTGGGTGGTGGTGATACCGCTGCTGAAGAAGCAACTTATCTTGCAAAACTTTGCAGTAAGGTCTATCTCATCCACCGCCGAGATGAATTGCGGGCATCCAAAGCAATGCAGCACAGGGTAATGAACACACCGAATATTGAACCTGTTTGGAATCATGTGCCAAAGGAGATCATTGGTGAAACAGAAGGATTTGCAAAAAAAGTTACCGGAGTTATTGTAAAAAATGTAAAAACGGGTGAAGAAAAAACCATCGCAATCGATGGATTTTTTGTTGCCATTGGCCATAAGCCCAATACGGAATTATTCAAAGATCAGCTTGAAATGAATGAGGTCGGTTATTTGGTTACCAAACCTGATTCTACTGCTACCAATGTTCCGGGCGTGTTTGCAGCAGGCGATGTTCAGGACCATGTTTTCAGACAGGCAGTTACTGCTGCAGGTACGGGTTGTATGGCTGCCATTGAAGCTGAAAGATTTCTTGCAGCACAGGAATAGAAATATTCGATTTAAAATCAGAGTTAAGGTTCTGCTTTAAAGAAAATTTCAAAGAGAACCTTTTTGTTTAAATGAGAATTTTTATATTTTCTCAACATTACTATCTTTGCAACTCAATTGACGGATGATTTACATATGAGTTTGTATACTTCCCTATCTGAAAGCAAAAAGCAGTTTGTGGTACTTGTCGATCCTGATAAGTACAACACCCGTCAATTGATCGATCTTGTCGGTATGGCAGGGAAGTCAATGGTTTCATATCTATTTGTCGGAGGAAGTTTGTTATCGGATGATAACCTTGATAGCACTTTAAAAGTGATTAAAGATCATTGCAATATTCCCATTATCATTTTTCCCGGTGACATCATGCAGATCAATTCACGGGCTGATGGAATATTGCTTCTTTCCCTGATTTCCGGGCGAAATCCGGACCTGTTGATAGGTAAACATGTAATTGCAGCTCCTTACCTGAAAAAAAGCGGCCTGGAAATCCTGCCTACTGGTTATATGCTAATCGACAGTGGAAAACCTACGACAGCTTCCTACATGAGTAATTCATTACCCATTCCCAGCGACAAAGATGAAATTGCTGTGTCAACGGCAATGGCCGGCGAGATGCTTGGTTTAAAGCTGATCTATATGGATGGCGGGAGTGGTGCTTTAAACCCAATTCCAATCAGCATGATTGAAAAAGTTAAAGCAACAATTAAAGTTCCCCTGATTGTTGGTGGTGGAATTCGCAATCCCAATGAAGCAGCCGACAGATTTAAAGCTGGCGCCGATATTATTGTTGTTGGTAATGCCATTGAAAATAAAAACTCCCTTCTCGAGCGCATCGCCGAAGTAGTATACTCCTTTTAGTTTTTATATTTTTACCGGCTCATTAATCTATGCTTTAAGATTAAGACAAAATTGAAGTTCAATTTTTTATGGTGAAAACTAATATGAAATTTAAAATTAACAATAATAATATGGTTAGGAATCTTCAATTTCAATTGATGGTTGTTTTTGTCTTTTTATCCTTATTTCTTTTCGGGCAGGATAAACTATTAACCCTGAAGGATTGTGTTTACATGAATCCATCGGTATTACCCAAAACCATGAATCAACTCCAGTGGATGGGTGAAGGCAATGACTTTGTCTTTGTGAGAAATGACACCTTGATCAAAGGCATAGTTGCTACAGGTGACCGACTTCCTTTGACCAATCTTGATGATCTTAATGCCGGAATGGCTGATCTGGAAATCGACTCACTGAAAAAATTCCCATCCATCTCATTTGTTGAGGATTTTAAATTTAAATTCATGGAGAAGAACAAGCTCTTCATGTATGACATTGTATCGAAAAACCTGACCTTCGTGAATTACTATTATGAGGGAGGTGAGAACATTGATGTTTTCAATGAAACGCTCGCCATAGCCTATACATTAGAAAATGATCTTTTTATTGCGTTAAATAGTGAACAAATCCAGGTTACAAAAAATGACAGTGCCGGAATATTGAATGGGCAAATCGTTCATCGGAATGAGTTTGGGATCAATAAAGGGACATTTTGGTCGCCGAATGGGACGTTATCTTGCTTTTTATCGAAAGGATGAGTCAATGGTAACCAATTATCCATTGGTAGATATTTCGAAAAGGGTAGCCTCTGTCGAGAATACCAGATATCCTATGGCCGGAA
>CAVPJF010000020.1:0-290520 GCA_963705185.1 uncultured Bacteroidales bacterium | reverse complement strand
AACTCAAAACACAAATCTCAGAACCTTTGAGATAAACTGTATCTTGAAATACAGAACAGCGATAATTTTCCGAAAAGGAACCCAATAGCCGCACCCGCAAGACCACCGCAAATTACATCTCCGGGATAATGAACACCCAGATAAATCCTGCTGTAAGAGATAAATGCAGCCCATAGCATTATTAAAGGTATAAAGTATCTTATCTTTTTATAAAAGATCACTGAAAAAAAAGCCGCCATTGCAAAGTGATTGACAGCATGCGAAGAAACAAATCCAAAATCTCCACCACATTTGTTTTTAACAAGATGAACCAATCCTTCCAATTCCGGTTCGTGGCAAGGACGCAACCTCTGAATACATTTTTAAAGGCATGAACCGATACTGATCGCTAACTGCAATCATAGAATGGCTGCTACTATAACCCAAACAGAATTTTTTTTATAATAGCCTGATAATCAGGTAAAGAAAAAATATATAAAACGGAATCCAGATTAGTTTTTCGCTTGCCCAATACATCACAAAATCCCAAAATTCGTTATGGCTTCCGTTCAGGAAGAGGAAAAGTTGAGTGTCCCAGTGTTTAAATGTTTCAATCAATATTTACGAGGCATTTAATGTATTCCAGATCAAATCTTTCAGTTTCATCAAACCTTTATTGGCAATTGACGAAATAAATACAAAGGGTAAATCTGGCAAATCTTTTTTTATTTCTGATTTCAGTTCATCATCCAGCAGGTCTGATTTGGTAACTGCCAGTATCCTTGATTTGTCAAGTAATTCAGGATTGTATTGCTCCAGTTCGTTTAGGAGAATGGCATATTCAGCCCGGATGTTTTTACTATCGGCCGGAACCATAAAAAGTAAAACTGAATTCCTTTCGATGTGTCTCAGGAATCTCAAGCCAAGCCCTTTGCCTTCATGCGCCCCTTCAATTATCCCGGGAATATCAGCCACAATAAATGACCTGTCGTCCCTGTATCTGACCATTCCAAGATTGGGTGTCAAAGTTGTAAAGGGATAGTCTGCTATTTCAGGTTTGGCAGCAGAAATTACAGATAATAAAGTGGATTTACCGGCATTGGGAAATCCAACCAGACCCACGTCTGCCAGAAGTTTCAATTCAAGAATATGCCATTCATCCAGGCCGGGTTCGCCGGGCTGAGAATATCGGGGAGCCCGGTTGGTGGATGATTTGAAATGATCATTACCCAGGCCGCCGCGTCCACCTTTTACAAGAATGAGAGTTTGATCATGTTCAGTAATTTCACATTGAAAATCACCGGTCAACGCATTTCTGGCAACAGTTCCGAGCGGAACTTCAACGATTACATCTTTTCCACTGGCGCCGGTACTCATGCTTCCTGATCCACCCTGACCATCACTAGCTTTCAAATGTTTGGTATATTTCAGGTGAAGCAATGTCCATAATTGCTGATTCCCTTTCAGGATGATATGCCCTCCTCTTCCGCCATCACCACCATCAGGGCCGCCACGGGGATTCATCTTGCTTCGGAAAAAATGAGATGAGCCTGCTCCGCCTTTTCCTGAGCGGCAATTGATCTTTACATAATCAACAAAATTTGGATTTCCCATTGATCAAGCCCTTATTCAATTATTTTATAGATGTCAGGATAATTCCGTCCCTGCTGATCGTAATCAAGTCCATAACCAACAATGAAATCATTGGGTATCTCCATTCCTATATAATCAATTTCATAGTTCATCCTGAAAGCATTGGGTTTGAATAACAAGGTAGCAATATAAACTTCTGCAGCTTCCAGCTTTTTCAATTTTTCAATGGTGACGCCCATTGTAATTCCTGTGTCAATAATATCTTCAACGATAACTACTGTCCTGCCCGTCAGCACTTCATCCAGTCCAATTAATTCACGCACCGCCGATGTTGTGCTGGTCCCGATATAGGAAGACAACTTAACAAATGATATCTGACAGGGAAGGTGATTTTCTTCAGCAAATCTGCAGCAAACATAAAAGCTCCGTTCAATACAATCAGGAAAAGCGGATTTTTACCGGCAAGGTCTGAATTGATCCGGCTGGCAATTTTATCTACAGCTTCTTCAATTTGGAAGCTTCAATAAATTTTGCGAACTCCTTATCGTGAACGATGATTGATTTCATACGGTTGAAATTAATTGATCGAACAAAGATAATAAGATACGCCAAGCGATTTTAAAATATCTAACTTTGTAACCGGTAATAATATCAGAATACTTGTGTTATGGAGCCAAAAATTAGTATCATCATGGGCAGCACTTCCGACCTGAAAGTGATGGAAGCAGCAGCAAAGTTTTGCGATGAAATGGAAATTCCATTTGAAATCAATGCCCTTTCAGCCCATCGAACCCCTGAAAAAGTTGAGGAATTTGCAAGGTCAGCGCAGAAACGCGGGATAAAAGTAATCATAGCCGGTGCCGGAATGGCTGCCCATCTCCCGGGCGTCATTGCAGCGATGACCACTTTGCCGGTGATTGGTGTACCGATCAATGCTTCACTGGATGGGATGGATTCACTGTTGGCTATTGTGCAAATGCCTCCCGGAATACCTGTAGCAACAGTTGGAATCAATGGTGCGCAAAATGCTGCTATCCTTGCAGTTCAAATGCTTGCCCTTTCAGATGAAAACCTGGCAAAACGATTTCGTCAGTTTAAGGAAAACCTTAAGAAAAAAATTGTTGCTGCCAATGAGGAATTGGCAAAGGTGGAGTATAAATTTAAAGTGAATTAACCTGTCAGATCAGCTTTTTTTTCTCCATGGTTTGAAGAATGATGGAAGTGATTTCATCATCATTCATGGTATGGCGGTTAAAAATCATATCAAAGATTGATTCATCGGTATCGAATCCCATAAAACTATCAATCAAATATTTTCGTTCCTGATCGATTTCCAGGATATATTTTAAGGCTTCCTGCCTGGTTTTCTGGTAGTTTTTACTGATGCGGTCAATCCGCCATTCAATCGGGGCAATCAGCTTGATATGAAGCGATTGCGGGTTGTCTTTTTTGAATGCAACACCTCCCCGTCCGACAATGATGACATTACCTGATATGACTATAGACCGAATCACTTCAATGATCGTTTTCCTGATCTTTTTATCGCTTTTATAATAGCGTGCCGACATGGCACTGACGATTTCATCCATCACTGTTTTTTTCTGCGACTGGAATACATATTCGATCTTTGATGGACTTAATTCAAGCGCCCTGGCGGCTTCTTCCAATATCACCTTATTGATCCATTTCCATTCTCTTTTGACGCCTTTCTGCTTATTCCTTAAGGTTAATTCTGATGAAAGTTTTTGCGCTATTACATTTGCCATACAGCCGAAATCCCTTGAAATAGAAATATAAGGGCCGGTTTCGACAATGCTGGTCTTATGATCGCGCAGCATTTCACTGAAATATTTTTCAAAAACATTGCGGTAAGGCAGGTGGTGATTTTGTTCTGTGTTTTTCATAACTACATCATGGTTTTTTACACCCCAAATTTAAGAAAATTTTTCAGGAATGTAAAGTTTGGTTGATAATTTTTTCTATACATCAAAGCCGCCGGGAATTTATATTTTTGTATGATTATCAAATAGAAATTAGAAAAACAGGTATGTACAGACAAAATCCGCTCAGGGCACCCAAATATTATTTCAGCGATACTTCCTTCAACAAACTGATGAAGAAAAGAATCTATCATGTACTTTTAATTTCAAGCGCTTACGATGCATTTATGCTGGAAGATGATGGCCGGATCGATGAGCAGATTTTTAATGAATATGTTTCCCTCAACCTTCGCTATCCTCCGCAATTTATCCTTGCCAGTTCGGAAGAGGAGGCGTTTGAGAAATTTGAGGAGGAAAAGATCGATTTGATCATTACCATGCTCAGTGCGGAAGAGACTGATACTTTCGGGCTGGCAAAAAGAATTAAACAAAAGTTTCCGAAAATACCCATCGTCGTTCTGACTCCTTTTTCAAGAAAAATTTCGCTGAAAGTCAGCCAGGACGATCTGAGTGCAATCGACTATATTTTCAGCTGGCTGGGTAATGCCGATATCCTGATGGCCATTATCAAGCTGATCGAGGATAAAATGAATGTTGATCATGATGTGAGAGAAGTCGGGGTGCAAACCATTCTTCTGGTTGAGGATTCCATCCGGTTTTATTCGAGTTACCTGCCGAATATTTATAAGATCATTTTTAAGCAGTCACTCAAGTTCATGACCGAAGGATTGAATGAACACCAGAAAATGCTCAGGATGCGCGGAAGGCCTAAAATTCTTTTGGCCACAACCTATGAAGAGGCCATAGGATTTTATGAAAAATATAAGAAAAGTTTGCTCGGTGTTATCACCGACCTTAGTTATATGCGGGAAGGGAAGATCGATCCGGAGGCAGGAATCAAATTGTGCCAGAAAATAAAGAACGATGATAAGTTCATGCCTTTATTGCTGCAATCGTCGGATGCAAAAAGTGAGGAACTGGCAAGGGAGGCCAAAGTCGGATTCATCAATAAGCACTCCAAAACGCTTTCGCTGGAGTTAAGGAATTTTATTTTTGAATATTTCGCGTTTGGCGATTTTGTGTTTGAAGATCCGGAAACAGGAAAAGAGGTAATGCGCGCTATGGACCTAAAATCCTTCCAGGAAATATTGTTCAGAATACCTGACAGTTCACTTGAATACCATATAACCAGGAATCATTTTAGCAAATGGTTCAGGGCCCGAGCGCTCTTTCCGCTTGCTGACCTGATCAGGGACATGAGGATTGAAGATTTCAAGAACCTCGATGAAGTCAGGAAATTTATGTTTGATGCCATTGCCAGCTTCAGGCTTAACAAAGCCCGCGGTGTCATTGCCGAATTTTACCGGGAAAGCTTCGATGAGTATTTCACCTTTACCCGCATCGGCGATGGTTCGATAGGAGGGAAGGCAAGGGGACTGGCATTCCTGGATTCGCTGATCATGCGGAATAAGATTCTTGACAAGTACAAAGATGTAATCGTTACCATTCCCAGGACAGTAGTTTTGTGTACCGATGTGTTCGATGAATTTATGGAGGAGAACAACCTTTATAAAGTTGCCCTTTCAGGAGACCTGACGGATGAGGAAATCCTCGACCGGTTTGTCGAAGCCAGGTTGCCTTTTCGGATTCATGAAGATCTTTATACCTTCATTTCGGTTATCCATAATCCTGTTGCTGTTCGCTCCTCAAGTTTGCTTGAAGATTCGCATTACCAGCCATTTGCAGGTATTTATTCTACCTATATGATCCCGCATGTTGCCAATGATGAGCGCCTGATGATCGAAATGCTTTCGGATGCCATTAAAAGCGTTTATGCTTCTGCATTTTTTAAGGACAGTAAAGCCTATATGACCGCCACCATGAACGTGATCGACGAGGAAAAAATGGCCATCGTGCTTCAGGAAGTTTGCGGAGAGCGGCATGGAAACCGGTTTTATCCATCTATTTCAGGAGTAGCCAGGTCGATCAATTTTTATCCCATTGATCCGGAAAAACCGGAAGATGGAATTGCCAATATCGCTCTCGGGCTTGGAAAATATATTGTCGATGGAGGCCTTACTCTACGATTTTCACCAAAATACCCTAAGAAAATTTTACAATTGGGATCGCCGGAAATGGCTTTGCGCGAAACCCAGCAATCCTTCTATGCGCTCGACCTTGAATCATCGAGCTTTAAAGCTACCGTTGATGACGGAGCGAATCTTTTAAAGCTAAGAATAAAAGAAGCTGAAAACGACGGTGCGCTTAAACATATCGCCTCTACTTACGATTTCAATAATCATGTGCTGAGGGATGGATTGAATTATGAAGGAAAAAGAGTAATTACATTTTCGAACATCCTCCAGCATGACACATTTCCGCTGGCCGAAATTCTTGATACCGCCCTTAAAATTGGGCAAAAAGAAATGAATAAACCGGTTGAGATTGAGTTTGCCGTTAATCTTCATAAGCAGAAAGATGAGATAAGGATATTCAATTTGCTTCAAATCAGACCGATTGTTGATAATAAAGAAGCGATGGATATTGACATCGGGGATATAACAAACGAAAATGCCATCATTCATTCAAATTCTGCACTGGGCAATGGCATCATTGAAAACCTGTATGACTTTGTTTACATCAAGCCCGAATCCTTTGATCCGTCGAAAAGCAAACAAATAGCCGAAGATGTTGGGAAACTGAATGATATCTTTTTAAAGGAAAAGCGCTATTATATTCTTGTGGGTCCGGGCCGCTGGGGCTCAACCGATCCATGGCTTGGGATACCGGTTAAGTGGCCGCAGATTTCGGCTGCAAGGGTAATTGTCGAATCCGGTTTGGAGCATTACCGCATCGATCCGAGCCAGGGTACGCATTTCTTCCAGAACCTCACTTCGTTCAGGGTTGGCTATTTTACCATTAATCCATTTATCAAAGATGGATTCTATGACCTTGAATACCTCAAAACATTTAAACCTGTCTTTGAGGATGAATTTATCAGGCACATCAGGTTTGAAAAACCGATGGTTGTAAAAATTAACGGAAGGAAGAATATGGGTGTAATTCTAAAACCAGTTTGAATTGTTTCAGTCTTTCCACACAATAGACAATAGTGTATGTAAAAGCAAAGGTGATGATAAAGCAATCACCACCTTTGTGAGATAGAAATATTGATTTACTATTCGGGTATCTGGGAGGTTTTGCCTGAGTTTTTCAAGATAAACTCATTCTTATCCTGATTATTTACCTGGCCATCCAGATCAGTATCACCTGCTCTAAAACCTTTTTTTGCTGCTTCCGTGCCCCAAACTAAAGTTTTATCAGTTGTGTTAATTGATCCGTTCGCATTACCATCTCCACTGATCATTCCCCATACCACAGGTGATGAATCTATTTGTTTATATCCATTTGAACCTCCAAGCACCTGGCTCAACCCGGTTGAAAAATCGTAAGTATAAATACCTCCCACCTGCAAAACCGGATTTGCTGAAATTATGCCCAGGTGATTCCTGTGATAAACTACCGCATAAAGATTTTGAGTAAAATTGACTGTAAATATCAGTTTACTAACACCATCACGTGAAACAATCGAACCATTGCTTAATAAGAATCCCGCCTGTGTTCCGTTTGGGATAATGGTAGCTTCAGTCGCTGTAGCAGCGCTGGATGCATCTCTCAATTGAACAACCACCCAATCCACAACACCTGAGGGTACCGAAGTGACACTCTCAGTTCCGTTATATAGCCAAACCGGTGATTGTTACCATAGTATGGTAGGGTAGGATTGTATGGCTGTGACGTGGGAATTAAACCTGCTGGTTGTAATATAATATTCATAGCATTATTTCCAATATTATAGGGTCCTTCGAGGTAAACTTTTAAGTCAAGCGCAATGCCAACATTTAATGTTACCGGAATTGTTGTGCTTGGTTGAGTGGGATCTGTCGATGTAATCAATAAATTCGCATGATAAGATCCCGGATTAAGCCCGGTTGAATTCATCTGAACATTCAATGAATTGACAGGCAAACTCAATGCATCAGGCATAGCTATTCCGGATTGCAGTTCCGTACCATTTATAGTTAACCATCCAATTGGATTAGTGTTTGAGACTCTGATCTTTACATCATCAACAGCCATGAAAAAGCATCTTTTACTTCCGTTGGTATACCAGAATTTTACTCTGAAATTCGGATTGAGATAGGATGTAATATCGTATTTCATCAGTGCACCTTTTACAGTTGCCGTTAAGGGAGCTACATCAGCAGTATATTGGGCAAGCATCAGCCAGTTCGTTCCGTTATAAATATAAACACGGGCCGTATCGTAATCATCTGAAGTCACCAAATCCTCATCATCATAAGACAGCATGAACTCCAAACTTCCATAAGAATAAGAGGATAAATTCACCGGCGGAGAAACCAGGCCTTCTTTCATTAGAGTAGTAGCTGCTGCTGCAACATTACTAGTAACGGATGCGTGGTAAGTTCCATTAAAACTATATCCTCCTGTATTGTTTGTTATGGTCCAGGTTAAAGCATCACCTAGATAGTTTTCAATAGCCCACCCGGCAGGCAATGTTCCTGCATTGAATGTTTCATTCATCGCAACTGTTTCGTCATAAACTACTGAGGCATTGTAATAGGCTGGGAAACTACCAGGATTGGTCAAATTAACTTGTTCACTGACAACTGGTGTCGCTGCAGTTGCAACTTTTTCGATGGTCAATGGATTAACAGTAAAATCAGGTGTTCCCAGGTATTCTACGGCAATGTCATCGATGAACCATCCAGCCTTATGATTGGAAGCATTTGAATATAACCTGAACCGTATGACAACATTATTATTTGTACTGTAATTGGACAGGCTGAAATATTCCTTTTTCCACCAGGCATTGGTAGGCGTTTGAGTTCCGGTTCCCCAGTCTGAATAGGAATCTTCATCAAAGCAGGGTCCTTCAGGGTTATTGAACAAATTCGTTTCCCTGTAATTGCCGGCTCCATAATAGGCTGAAACCGGCAGTTGGTCGAAAGTTGCGCCTCCGTCGGTAGAGATTTCCACATAACAATGGTCATATTGACCCTCGGTTTTTGCTATATGCCAGAAAGAAAGCATGGCATTGGTTTTTCCTGCCAGATTGAAAGTCCCCTGAATGAAAAGAACATTATTTCCGTTTGCTCCATAGGGATTTTGCACCGAATTTAATCCTGTATGCTGCAAAGTATTATTTAATACCCAATTTTGAATATTTGCTGGACTATTTCCGGTAATCCCAAATCCACTCTCAAAACCCTCAGTGACCGGTAGTGTTGTGAATACACTGAAGCCCGTGTAAAGCGCAACCGGACCCGTCCATACGCTGTAATTACCGGCACCACAAGCAGCCCTGATATAAACATGGTAATTTGTTGCTGGATTTAAACCTGTCATTTGGTAACTATCAGTTCCGGTTGGATTTCCATTGTGGTAGGAATAAACATTTGTGGCCGTGCCGGTACCCGGTGTAAAACCAACAGCCCCGGCCTCAATGACATAATCCGTATTATTTTCCAGTGGATCTGTCCAGTTAAGGGTGGCACTGTTACTGCTTATATCGGTAACCAGGGTTCATAAGGTTCAACACAGGAAGGAATAGCCTCTATCAGAACATCGTCAATAAAAACGTCATTCGTTGGAAAATCATTACTGTTATGTCGCCACGCGATATATATGTCTGAACCTGAATAGTCGTCGAAATAAACAGTATATAATTGATGGACATTAGAAACCGCAATTGTTTGCAGAGCTGTAAAGGATGCAGCATTGGTTGTATCAGTTATTGTCCCAACGAGTAAAGCATTTTGATCCGTTCCGGAATAGGATCTTGCCCAAAAGGTTGCTTTTAATGTACTAACGGCTGGAGATAGTGGAGGAGAAATGAGTATCATTTCAGCAGCTGCATCCCCCGCTGGTTCCATCCTGACTCCATTACCTGAAAGAGCATTGTAGCTGCTAACCGCAACTCCACCAGTTGGTTCAGAGTTAATAGATATATGTGACCAGCAAAGTGGCCAGGTTGGATTGACGGTTGCTATACCAAAATCTTCTGATATGGGAACATTCATGGGTAAACACTTGGTAAGGATAGTGATGGGCAAACTCCATATACTAAGCCCCTCTCCACCACAATTTGTCTGAACATATATATCATAGTATGTGCCTGAAGCCAGATTGGTTATAATACATGGATTTGATACTCCTGTAATAGTTGGCGTACCTGTAGGGGTGTAGGGGCTTACACCGTATTCTACATTCCAGGATGAAGCACCGTTCATATCTGTCCAACTTAGGGTTGCCTGTTGAGCCTGTATGTTAGAAGCAGTAACATTTAAAGGCTTAATGCAATCAGGAATAATATCCAGCGTTACATCATCCACATAAATTACATTATACTGCGGAATGGCGCCCTTAATTGCAATATACGTGTTTGTTCCTGAATAGGTATTAAAATAGGTTTCATGGAACGTCCATGTTCCGGCTGGAATAAATGAATCAAATGGCGTGAAAGTGCTAATATTAAATGGATCGGACATGGTTCCGATTTGGATTGGCCAGGAATAAAAACCTCCTGCTCCATCCGATGCATTTTTTCCATAAAGTGTAATCATTTTGTTGTTAATGGTTCCCGCTTCGGGTAGAACCAGCACAATATTTGGACTGGGTTCTGCTGATGCATTAAAAATGATACAATTGGGTTCACTCCTTGCTTGATTGTAACTGCTATTGGTTTCTACCTTTGTATAAGGACTGGAAGATGATGAAAGCGGAACCCAGCAAGCTGGAAGTGCAGGGGCTAATACGCCATCAAAATTTTCAAAATAGGGATAAATGGTATTACATGCGGTAGAAAAGGACCACACAGGTCCCGGAGTGTTATTTACAGCATTCTTTGCAACTACCTGCCAGTAATACGTTTCAGAACTGGCCATCGTTCCCGGATCGAAAGTTCCCGTGCTACCGCTAACTGAAGCATTATTCACAACTTTGGTTGTCGGAGGATTTGTGGTTCCAAAATACACATCATAGGTATTTGAACTGGTACCAAATGTCCAGCTCAGATTATTATTGACTCCTACAAGCAATTGATTATTAACCGGAGTGGGCAGGGATGGAAAGCCTGGTGAACCGGCAGGAAGATAAATCACAGTTACTGTCCATGAGTTATTGTCAATTTTATTTCCTGCTGTGCTGCAATCAACCTGGTTATAATAGTATGTTCCTGCATGCAATTGAAAGTTAACGCCTAGTCCGAAAATGGGTTTAATACCATAAGCTATATTTAAACCGGGTCGGTCATAAACAATAGTTCCGGCAGAATATCCTGATCCAAATATCACCTCGGGTTCTTTTGTTCCGGAGGGTGAGGTACACCATATCTGTGAACGCTGCTGGGCCATGGTTTGCGGTGCAATGGCGGTCATGGTGTAATGAACATTCACACTGTAAACCAATGAATTATTAGGAACAGGTACATTTAAGGTTCCCGGGCAGGAGGAAACGTCTCCTGTACTTATAAAATCATGATCGGAGGCGATGTCTCCGACTGTGTAAGTTGCGCTGAGCGTATCAAAATTGATCTGAGAAAAGGCAAACGTGATCAGAAATGATAACATAAGCGTTAGTAAGGTTGTTTTTTTCATTGTCGTTAAGTTTTAAAAATTAGTGTGAAATTGAAGTATTTATTAAAAATTTTTTTTCAATATAATTCATTAACAAAGAAATTATAAAGAATTGATTAGGGTTAAAAAAGCAGCCCTACAAAAGTTGTACAAAGCGGAGAAAGACAAAAACAAAACCTCTACAAAAATTATTAAATATTAGTGGTTCAGATATTTAGGTAATTCCAACATTAAATCTTATAATCTGCTGAGGGAACATTTGGTAAGTGGAAATAGATGTATTTGAACGAAAGAAGATTCTGTTAAATAAAGTTTAGTAAGGTCATTTCAATCAGCCGAAGCCATTGAGGCAATCTGTGTATTTAAGGTTGAATCCGTCCACATTAACAGTGCTGGCATTGACACAAAATAACAACACGAGGAGGGCTCAAGAATAAACCTGCGCCTTTAATCAAAATATAATTCATCATCTTATTTTGAATGGATTTTACGGAAATGGCCTTATTATCAATGAAATATATTTATTATGTAGTGTTTTTGTCAATCCATTAAAACCCTCCTGTATGACTTTTGTATGATGGTTTTGCTTGGTGGGGTAAAATGTTATTGAGTCTTTTGTGTCAAATTTAAAACGCATCATTTGCCTTAATAAATAATTGTAAATAAAAACAAGTAAAAATGAAAAAAATAATTATTGCAACCATCGTGACAGTAATACTTCTAATTGCTGGATTGGTCATTTCAAATGCAAATCCATCATTAAGTTCCTCGGGAGCCTTACTAAATCCTGTCTTGGAGGTCACACCCAATCCAGGTATGTTCAGTCCCACTTTTGTGGGTGAAACAACGGATTTATATTTTACCTTTCAAAACAATGGGACAGATCCGGTTAATGTTTCTAACATTACATTTACCGACCCGGCTTTTAGTATTGATTATACTGTGTTTACAATCCTGCCGGGTGAAACCGGAGACCTTCCGGTGCATTTTACACCCCTATCAGTAGGTTATTTTCAGTGTATCATGCAGATATACAGCAATGACCCGGTAAATAATCCATATAATATTCAATTAAACGGAGCTGGCATTACGCAATTAAACATGGGCTGGGAATGGATTGAAACGGGTTTCAACTATATATTAATGGATATTGAATTTCCGGAAGGACAAAATCAGGTCGGATATTCTGTTGGCCAATCCCTCACATATAGTGGTGTTGGAATTGTTATTAAGACTATCGATGGCGGTACTACCTGGACACAACTCACTCCTGACGGTATACCGGGTTTGGAAGGAATGTCGTTTGTTGATTTGCAAACCGGATATGCTGCAGGCTGGGATGGGTATGTCATTAAAACAACTGATGGTGGCAATACCTGGGACACACTTAATGTTGCAACCGGCATGTGGGAAATCAGTGACATAGAATTTTGGGATGCAAATCATGGAGTGATTGCTGAGTATTATGGTACCTATGTTACCGCTGATGGAGGACAAACCTGGACAACAGCAACAGGCATGACCATCATGCCCTATAAACTTGATTATGCTTCAGCTGATGTAATTTTTGCAGTTGGCGGAAATGGAGTTTGCAAATCGGTTGATGGTGGTTATACCTGGACGGAATCATTTAGTGGAGCATTATTGCTGGGTGTTGATTTTCCTGATGAGCAAAATGGTTTAGCAGTTGGTGATATGGGTGTGGTATTGCAGACAAACAATGGTGGAACGACCTGGAATGTTACTCAACCTGTGGGGGATCAACTTCTCCGCTCTGCATATATTTGGGATGAAGACACAGCCTGGATGGCAGGAACACCTGAAATCGTCTACAAGACCATTGACGGAGGATTGACATGGAATTTTGGATACAATACCAATTATCAAAAAGCAGTTTACAGGATAACCTTTACTGATAACTATACCGGCTTTATGTGCGGTGGTTCAGGCGGGATTGTTTGGCGTAAACAAGGTATTGACGGACCGGTTTTAGAGATAACACCGAATCCGGTCTCATTCCCTGACACATGGGTCGGACAAACATCATCGGTGAATGTATTGTTCGCCAATAATGGTAATGAACCATTGGATATTTCGAACATTACGTTTTCCAATCCACAATTCAGCATTGATTACACAACGTTTACCATTCAGCCCGGCGAGAGTGGTGAACTTCCAATAAATTTCACCCCATCATCAAGTGGATTAAAGCAGGGAACCATGCAGATTTTCAGTAATGATCCAATGAACAATCCATATGAAGTTCAGCTGTCAGGAGAAGGCATTGTTGAAACAAATATGGGCTGGGAATGGATAGAAACAGGGTTCAACTATATTTTAATGGATATTGAATTTCCGGAAGGACAAAATCAGGTGGGATATTCTATTGGGCAATCTCTAACTTATAATGGTGTTGGAATTGTAATAAAAACAACTGATGGCGGCTCCACATGGACCCAATTGACTCCTAATGGAATTCCTGGTCTTGAAGCAATGTCATTTGTCGATATGCAAACAGGATATGCTGCAGGCTGGGATGGATATGTAATTAAAACCACTGATGGCGGAGTAACCTGGGATACATTGACGGTTGCCAGCGGAATGTGGGAAATCAACGATATTGAATTTTATGATGAAAATCATGGAATTATTATAGAGGGTCCTAACATTTATATTACTGATGATGGTGGAGAAACCTGGGAAGCAGCCGCACTATTGGATAAAGGCGGATTTAATGTTGAGTACCTCGACCTGAATACTTTAGTTGTTGCGGCAAACGAAAATTATATCTTCAAATCAGTTGATGGAGGTTATACATGGCAGGTTAAAAATACCGGTATCATTGGTGAATTGCTTTTAGGTGTTGATTTTCTTGATGCAAATTATGGTATGGCTGTTGGTGATTATGGATACATTCTTACTACTCATGATGGAGGTGAATCCTGGACTGCCTGATTCGCAAGTTGGAGATCAACTTCTCCATTCAGTTTATATCTGGGATGAAGATACTTCCTGGGTTGTCGGAACTCCTGAACTTGTATATAAAACAACTGATGGTGGAATTGACTGGAATCCTGCTTTTAATGGCAACTGGCAAAAAGCATTTTACAAGGTCACTTTTACTGATAACTATACTGGATTTATTTGCGGAGGCTCTGGTGGAATTGTTTTGCGTAAAGAAGGACTACCGGAGATTCCTGAAATAGTTGTTTCAAACAATAGTATTGTATATAATCCCACGCAGGTCGGACAATCATCTGTTGAAACTTTTACCATTTCAAATATGGGTTATGGAAATTTAGAGATCACGAATATTGCATCGACTAATAGTTCGTTTACGGTTAATATAACTTCTTCCACGATTGAACCAGGCGGTGCTCAGGAAATCGAAGTCATCTTTACCCCTGATGAAGTTGGCTTGTTTGAAGGGACACTGAGTATAATTAGCAATGATCCAAACTATCCAACAGTTGAAATTCAATTGCAGGGTGAAGGATATTTATATGCTCCGTCAATTTCCGTTCAGCCAATAAGTATTGAGTTTGATACAACATTAATCTATGAAACTTCCACAGCGGTTCTAACTATTAGCAATATCGGCATGGCGGTTTTAAATGTTACCGATATTATATCGTCCGATCCTGTTTTTACGACGAATCTTACCACATTTAATGTAGAGCCAAATCAATCGTATGAGGTAATTATTTCCTTCACTCCCACCGAGCAGATGCAATATAATGCTGTATTATCCATCGAAAGCAATGACCCGGTCAATAATCCTTTTGAAGTTACATTAAGTGGTTATGGAGATATTGATACGAGGATTGCAAATATTCAATCAACCGATCAGGTAATTCTTTATCCTAATCCGGCTAAAGATGTGCTTTATATTGAGGGTGTTAAGGATAAAATTATTCAGGTTTATGATTTCACAGGCATCCTTATGAAAGAAGTAATATGCTATGAAAACAAAATTGAAATCAATATTGCGGATCTTTCTGGTGGAATTTATTCAATTAAAGTACAAGGAATAAATGATACAATTACTAAGAAAATAATTGTTGTGAGATAAATTTCAGTTTTTATTCAGCTTCAAAGCTGCAGATTAATTGGAATATTTAATTATCGGTAAGCAAATTAAATAGACTGAAAAACCGGAAATGACCTAGTTTCCGGTTTTTTTATTGTACTAAGGGCCTACTCTGTATATCAGCGTTTATTAAATATTGTATTAATCCTTTAGAAATATCTGATACTGCAGATTGCAAATAGAATAGTGAATATTCCCAATACCATCAGAGTTAAATTGAAATGTTTTATTTTTGTAACTTATAAAATAGTTTGTTTTTTTTATGCTTCTTAGGAATGCTATATTAATTTCCGTAATTTGTTTGCCTTTACTCTTCCTGATGGGGCAAAATAAACCGACTATTGACAGTCTTGAAAAAGTTTTAGCTCAGACAGATGATTCTAAAAGTAAAATTGAAGTTTTGCTTAGCTTATCTGATGAATTTACAAACAATGATATTTTAGCATCCCTTTCCTACGCCCAACAGGCGTATAACCTTGCCGAAACAATTGGCGATAAAAAGAAAAAATTAGACGCAAGCCTCAACCTTGCCAGTATTTATTATTTTAAATCTGATCTTTCTAAGGCAATGGAATTGGCTATTCAAGCCAGAATTCTCTCAGAAGATTTGGACCTTGACAGGGAATTGGCTAAAACATTGGACGCAATTGGGGTTATATATTATGACATTGGAAATCAAACAAAGAGTTCGGAGAATATATTTGCCAGCTTAAAAATTTACGAGAAGTTGCAGGACAAAGAAGGTATGGGGGCAACCTATTGCCAGATCGGTACCTTGTATTTGGATCAGAAAGATTATGATAAAGCAAAAGATTATTATTCAAAATCTATAGATTTAGCAAAAGAAATTAAGAGTAATGTTGGCATTGCCAGTAATCTGAATAATCTGGCTAAAGTTTATTACGTAAAGAAAGATTATAATAATGCTCTTGAAATATATATGCAAGCGCTGAAAATAAATATTGAAACTGGTAATTCTTATCTGATTGCCAGTAATTATTTAAATATTGCCGATGTTTATCTTGATTTAAAACGATATCCCGAAGCTATTTCGAAAATTAAACAAGCCAGCGAAATATTTGAAAAGATTGGGAATAAGCTTAGGCTTGCCAAAAGTCAGGTTATGCTGAGTAAAATATATTTTGAAGCCGGGCAAACCGAACAATCGAAAACACTGGCGAAGAATACTCTGAATATTGGTAAATCAGAAGGATATAACGAAATTGTTGTTAATACGGCAGAAATCCTGAACAAGATTTATCTTTTACAAAAAGACTCAGTTACAGCCTTTCGTTATTATATTCTTGAAAACCAATACAAAGACAGTCTTTTCCTCGATGAAAAGCAAAAAACACTCACTAAGCTTGAATTACAATACCAGTTCGAAAAAAATGAACAAAACATTAAAATTGCCAAGCAGCGAAGGAATCTTGCAATCATAATTATTTCCGGCTGCCTGTTTTTTAGTATAGTTATCATCCTGTTAATTTGGAATCAGCTTCGATTAAGAGCAAAAAAACATTTGCTGGAAGAAGATAAATATAAACAGGAACTGGAATTTAAAAATAAGGAGATGGTTCTTAATGTGATGTCGCTCATGAAAAAGAATGAAATATTGGCAGAGCTATCGGAGCAAATTGTTGCCATTGAAAAAGAA
This sequence comes from uncultured Bacteroidales bacterium, assembly GCA_963705185.1. Classification (GTDB taxonomy): domain Bacteria; phylum Bacteroidota; class Bacteroidia; order Bacteroidales; family JAADJA01; genus JAADJA01. The sequence goes on along the minus strand of CAVPJF010000020.1, from coordinate 273,603 downwards.
ACCACCTCACCCGAAAGCAAAGAAACTATTAAGAAGATAGCTAATGTAATACAGAAAAGCCAGTCTGATGAGATCTGGAAAGAATTTTCTGTCCGGTTCAAGGAAGTGCATGGTGAATTCTATAACCGGCTTTTACAAAAATTTCCTTCTTTAAGCCCAAACGAACTAAAACTCTGTGCATTTCTCCGCCTTAACATGTCGACAAAAGACATTTCCGAACTTACCGGTCAGCGGGTAAGCTCTATCGAAACAGCGAGGTACCGGTTAAGGCAAAAACTTGGTATCGCAAATTCTGACCTGAACCTTATAACCTTCCTTTCTTCAATTTAAAGTTTTCTACCAGGTTTTCTGTTATAATAATCGGTTTGTATAAATTACAGATTAACAAGTGATTATTAAAACAGCTGTCTGATTGTACAGGTATTGTACAGGTGCAATTTAAGAGTCGTAATGTTATTGTAGAGGCAGAAAAGTTGCATGGATATTTAGTATAGGGGAATTTTGTTGAAGCAAATTTCACAGAGATGATTATTGCTGTTTTAGTTTCGATATTAGTGTAAATATATGCGCAGAATAAAAGCAAAAAATATAGAAAAAGAAAGCCCGATAATAGATAATTCGCCCGGGATTCTACCTGAGGAATCCCCTATTAATGAAGCGGCCGATGTGCATTCAATAGAGGAGTTCATTGAAATAAAAAAGCTTCAAAACCGCTTATTGGAAAAAATGCTTAACAATATAAATCAATCAGAAAAATCAGATAATTAATAACAAGTAAAATTAAAACAACATGAAGAGAACATTTTTTACTTTGATCATTGCGCTGTGCATAGCGACATCGTCCTTTGCACAACTTCCCGGAGGGACATATAACATTCCCGGGGATTACACTTTTGCAGCCGCTATTACAGCGCTGAATACCGGTATAACCGGAGATGTGATATTCACAGCGGATGATGATTACACAGAAACAGCACCGCTAAATGGCTTAGTTATGGGCAACGCAACTCTAAATGCTGCCAGTGTAAATTATTCCATTACTTTTCAACGTTCAGGCGATGGAACCAACCCGCCACTGATTACTGCATTTACAGGCGGTACCTCTACTCAAACTGATGGTATTTGGAAAATTCTAGGTACCGACAATGTAACGATTGACGGAATAGACCTTGCCGAAAATGCATTGAATACTACCCAGGCACTCCGCATGGAGTGGGGTTATGCAATTGTTAAATTGAACAAACTTGCCCTTCCAGTTGATGGTTGTCAGAATGTGACCATTAAAAATTGTACCATTACATTAAACAAGTATCTGACTGCAACCACCTGGACAACATGTTATGGTATTTACTCAGGTAACCATCTTTACAATGAAAATGTAAATATTAATCTTAACGGCCTCGGAGGAACCACCTCCGATATTATGAATAACGCCAAGTTCTTTGGCAACACTATCTCTAACGTAACAGGAGGCATTTACCTGAACGGATATAATGGCCCCCTGGAATTGTTGGATAATAATACAGAGATTGGAGTGGAAAACGGCAATACCATTACTAATTTTAGTCAATACGGTATATGGAGCAGATATTGTAAGGCATTAATCGTTGCCAACAACAATATGACAAGTAACTACCTATCCGCAATCCACAAGCTATGGTATTTATACAGCAACAGTTGCGGGTTCTGATGTTTATAATAATACAGTTACAATACAACACTTAGGCGGAAACCAATACCATTACCGCTATGAACTTAGGCAGTATCTTTTGATGTTACTGATGTGGGAAATGTATATAATAACACCGTCACGAACTGCACGAATGCTGCTGCAACAAGTGCTGCATTTACCGGCATATCATGTTCCGGTCAATGCAGCCACATTGAATTTTTATAACAACACCGTTAGTAACAATGTGATTAACGGAACAGGGGGCTTTACCGGTATGAATCCGGGAAGTGTTGTGAACCTTAATATGTATAATAATGTTGTGTCAAACAACCAGAAGACCGGAACAGCAAACTCCACAAGTATATTTAACTGGTATCGCAGTAGCTGGCAACGAATTAACAACGTTTACGACAACCTCATTTATTCTAACTATAACCAGACCGCAGCCGGTTTTTCAGCAGGGACAATAAATGGTATCACTTGCACAAGTTCCAGCATTACAACTAGCCAATATTTATGAAAACCGTATTTATGACCTTTTGACCACCGGAACTTCAAATCAAACAATAGCTAACGGGATAAATGTCGGCGGTGGAACAAATATAAATGTTTATAACAATTTCATTTCAGACCTCAGAGTCCCTGCAGCTAGCGGAACTACTTACTATTCGAATAAATTCTATTGCCGGTATCAACATTAGTTCGACTTCTGCCACTACATTGGCAAATATATACTATAATACCGTTTACCTGAATGCTACCAGCACAGGTACTTACTTTTACTATTTCAGCGATATATGCTCATACAACTCCAACTGTGGATTTGAGGAATAATATATTTGTCAATGATTCAACGACACTTTGCAAATTATGAGCGGTTAATTTGCTTGCTTACCGCAGAACATCAGACAACAACGGGAACCTATTCGAACTTAACTCTAATGCCAATGTATTTTATGTAATTGAATGAAGCATACGGATTACATTGAACTGTACCTATTGCGATGGAACACAATCTTTGGCCCATTACATTTACAGATTATCAGACGCTGGTAGGCCCGATGAGAGACGCAGGTTCTTTCCATGAATTGCCTCCATTTGTAAATATAGCGGCAAATCCAGCTGATCTTCATTTGCAAACTACTGTTGCCACCAATTGTGAAAGCGGCGGAGTTCAAATTTCTTCACCAATTTCAATAACCACTGATTATGATGGTAATACAAGGGCATTGGTGCCTGATATCGGAGCCGATGAATTTACCGGACTTCCATTAGCAACTGTAATTAATCCAGGAGGCGTAAATACAACCCTTATCAGTTCTTCACAGATAAATGTCGCCTTTATACCCAATGGCTCAAATGACAATGTTGTGATTGTTTGGAATACAACAGGAGTATTTACTGCACCCTCAGGAACTCCTCCGGCAAGTTGGTGGTAGTTTTGCAGGCGGTACCATGTTATATAATGGTATTAACTTCACCGGTTAATCACACTGGTCTTGCAGGAGCTACCACCCATTACTATAAGGCTTTCTCATACAATGGGTCTTCCTATTCTCTTGGGGTTGCTGTAAGCATGATAACGAATATTGTTGCACCTTCCGGCTTCACAGCCACAACCTTTAGTGACACACAGATCAACCTTGCATGGACAAAAAATCCATTTAACAGCGATGTAATTATCGTGAGGAATACTACCGGTATAGCTAATTTTATTCAGCCTGTCAATGGAACGGCTTATACAGTAGGGAATACCACTTTAGGAGGTACAGTTGTTTATGTAGGGTCAGCAAGTGCTTATAGTGATCCTGGTCTTACCGGTTACACTACATATTATTATAAGATATGGTCATATGAACCAGCTAACAACAACATTTATTCACCAACCGGTGTTACTGCCAGCACGCAAACATTTTGTTCTCCTTCATCATTGCCTTTTGCCGAAGGCTTTGAGTGGGGAGGCGCCATTGGTTGCGGTTCTATAATTGACGTCGGCACTTTAGCGCCAAATTGGGCAGTTTATTATGGCATTGCTCAGGCTCATTCCGGTTCATATACTATTCGTATTGGTGTATCAAGTACTGTTGCAGTATGATGACTGGTATTTCACCAACGGTTTGAATCTAACAGCTGGAGTGACTTATGAAGTTAAATTCTGGAACAGACATACCACCGGTGCAGTTCCCGCTCATGCATTAGAGGTAAAATGGGGAAATGCTGCAACAGTAGCAGGTATGACCAGCTCGCCAATTTATTATAATACGAACATTATTTCCAACGTTTATAACCAGCCAACTTCTTCTTCATTTACACCTGCTACATCTGGAATATATTACATTGGATTCCATGACTTTTCACCGACTATCAGCGGTATCATCACCATATTTATATATGGATGATATTTCTGTGACAACGGTCAATGTTCCTGCTGCTATCACCTGGACTGGTGCAGTAAATTCAGATTGGTTTAATTCAGGTAACTGGAATCCAATCGGAGTACCGGGAGCAATTACAGATGTAACTATCCCAGGTGGACTAACAAATTATCCAACCATTTCAACCCCGGCAAGCTGCAACAACCTGCATCATTGCTTCGGGCGCTTCATTGCTGGATAATGGGAATCTTACCTGTTATGCAGGAACAGCTACTGTAAACCGCGATTATACAGGAGGTGAATGGCATCTGATTTCTTCACCTGTTTCAAATGCTACTGCAAATATGTTCATTGATCTGTTATCTGCAAAAGCATACTGAATCAACAAATGCTGTATACTGATATTTCTAATCCAACTACCCCATTGAATGTAATGCAGGGTTATGCTTTATGGAATGACCTTGCTGGAACAGCATCATTTGTTGGAACACTTAAATACAGGTAATATTGGCTCAGCCAATAATGTTACACGGAACGGTACAGGGCTGGAATCTAGTCGGTAATCCTTATCCATCACCCATTGACTGGGATGCTGCATCAGGATGGACAAAAACGAATGTTGACAATGCTACTTATCGTCACGTGAACAATGCAACCTGGGCTTCTTATGTAGGAGGTGTCGGAACCAATGGCGGCAGTCAGATATATTGCTTCATGTCAGGGTTTCTTTGTTGGTGTTACCAATGGATTTACATCTGGAACACTCAATATGAACAATGCTGTTCGTACCCACAATACTTCTACACTTTCTTTAAAGATGAAGTTTCTGACTATCGTAAGGCTTGAAGTCAACTGGCAATGGCTATACCGATGAAACAGTTATCCGTTTCCTCGATGTTGCTACTACCGGATTTGATGGGCAATGGGATGCTCATAAATTATTTGGAGTGTAGATGAAGCACCGGCAATTTATTCAGCTGAAAATGGCATGATGGCTATCAACTCATTACCTGCAACCAATACAGTTCCGGTAGGAGTAAAAGCCGGAGTTCCAGGTGAATTCACGATTACTGCTACTGAAACCAGCGAATTTGCTGATGTTATACTCGAAGATTTATTGACAGGAACTATTACTGATTTGAAGAGCAATACCTATACCTTCAGTTATGACATGAACATGGATAACAGGTTTATCCTTCATTTCACACCATTGGCTGTAGGCGAAAATCCTGCTGACCTGATCAACATCTATTCAAGTCAAAAAGATGTTTATGTTTCAGTTCCGGCAAATACCAAAGGCGACATCGTGGTTTATAACCTGATGGGACAGGAAGTTGCTCGCACAACGATTAATAATGTGCTCAATAAGATCACATTGAATAAGAGCGCTTATTATTTGGTAAAAGTGCTGAGCAATGAAAGTGTGGTAACGAAAAAAGTATTTGTAAACTAAATCTTTCTCATACAATCCTTCCCTCTCTTTTTAGAGGGGGAAGGTTATAAAAATTAAATCATCATGAATACAATAAAAATAACAGATATGAAAAAAGCAATAAAATTATTAGTAATCGCAGGCATTTTCCTGTCGCTTCCGTTGTTGTCATTGGCCCAGACACCTCCTCATCCAAATGGAGGCGGATGCTCCGAGTGGGGTAATACACCTGTTGGCGGTGGCGCACCAATTGACGGAGGTTTAAGTATCATGCTGCTTCTTGGAGCAGCTTATGGCTCGAGGAAAATTTATCAAATGAAAAAATAATTGCAGGTTTAAGTAACAAGTTAATTTTTTTGTTGGGAAAACCTTGTCTGTAAAGACAGGGTTTTTTTTATCCGAAAGACTATTCTGTGAACAACGGATATCGGTTTCCAAATAATCCCAAACAATGGGTAAATGAAATCAAGTAGAAGTTAATCAATAAGTTAGTGTTGCATGGTTTAGGATGTATAGTTAATGTACAGGCGCATTTTAGCCCATGTAATGCTTTTGTAGAAGCGAAAAAATTGCATTAAGGTTGTAGGTTGACCGACCTTTGTATATTATTTTATAAATAATCCCAAGGAATCTGTAATTTAGTAATAGTCGGAAGTAAATTTAATCAAATTAAGAGATAATTAACATTAAATATAATTAAAATGAAAAAAACATTATTTACACTAGCTATTGCGTTGATTGTCAGCGCAACTTCTTTCGCCCAACTTACTGGTGTTAAAACAGTAGGAACTGGAGGTGATTACCCTACACTGGCTGCCGCTATTGCAGCCCTTAATACTTCAGGTGTTGGAACAGGTGGTGTTACATTTAATGTAGCCGCCGGTCATACAGAAACCTTTGCCAGTCCAACAGCCGGACATATTACAACCCTAACAGGTTCAGCTTCCAATCCGATTGTTTTTCAGAAAAGCGGTACCGGAAACAATCCTCTCATTACCGCTGGTACAGGAGTTAGCTTTAATGGATGCCATAATTGCTATTGGGGGTTGCGATTATGTCACTTTTGATGGGATTAGATTTGAGGGATAAGCTCACTAACATCAGCTGCGACTCAAATAATGGAATGGGGATATGCCATTTTGAAAAATTCCACAACTGATGGTTCTCAGAATATCACCATTAAAAATTGCACCAGTTACCCTTGATAAGATTGTATGATTATACAATAGGTATTCATTCGAACAACCATACTATTAGCTATCACCAACTCAATTGACTGTTACAGCATTTTCCGGAACCAATTCCAACCTTAAAATCTTCAACAATACTTTGACAAATTGCTATACTGGTATTTACGTGAAAGGTTATAATCATGAAACTGCACCTTATAACTATTATGATCAGAATAATGAGATAGGTATAGACGGGGGAAATATCATTACCAATGTTGCCGGTCAAACAGATCCGGGTTACGGAATCTATACCATATATCAGAATAACCTGACGGTTGCCAACAATAACATAACAAGTACTATGGGCGGATTATCACAAACTGCCAAACCTTATGGAATTTTTCTGAGTACAGCATTGAATGCCAGTTTCGATGTGTACAATAACTATGTAAGCATGCAATTTTCAGGCGATCAATATACTGATTTTAATGCAATTTTCAGCGAAATGGGAGGATCGGGTACTACCAATACAGTTAATATTTACAACAATACAGTAACCGGTTGCACATATCCTACAGCTGGATCGGGATGGATATATTATATGAAATTCGTAAACCTTGGGGTAACCACAAATGCTTATGGTAATGTGGTCAGCAATAATACGGTTGGGTCAACATCGCTTGCAGCAACCGGCCGCATTGATTATATGTGGTTTCAAAAAGTCAATGATACTCAGGGCCCGATGGAAATATATAATAACTCCGTAACAGGCAATACCCGTTTCAGCAATTTTGTCGTTGGCCAGCCAATGCACTACCTTGCAGCCGGTGGTAACGGAACCACCCTTGAATGCCATGATAATCTCATTGACAATAACATTACAAATTCAGATCATGCAATCTATGGACTTTATATAACTTTCAATGATTCGGAGTACAAAAAGGTTTACAATAATACCATCACTAATATAACTGAAATAAGGGGAGCAGCTACAGGGCTGTATAATTACCACGGTACTTTAGGGTATTTTTACAATAATAAAATTCAGAATTTAAAAGGCAAATCATCCTCACCATCTGCCACTATTAACGGTATCTATCAAACTGATTATGGAACGGAAATGTATTTTTTCAATAATATAATCACCGATCTCGAAAATCCCGGTGCTGATGCTACTCTTGGCTACGACTGGAATATGCTTAATGGTATTTACATTGAAAATACAATAAATAAAAGAGGATTTTATAATAATACTATTTTCCTGAATGCAACCATCACAGGCAACCAGACTAATTATGGTTCATCAGCTATTTGTGGGGTAACTATGTATGGAGTGGATTTAAGAAACAATATTCTGATCAATACCAGCGCCAGTATAGGACCTGAAGGAAAAACTGTTGCAATCCGAATAAGAACTCCTTATCCTGGCGACCCGGTATATACCTCCAATTATAATAATCTCTATGCCGGTACACCTTCAGCCAAAAACCTGATTTATTATGATGGATCAACTGCTGCCCAAACATTAGTTGATTATAAAACATTTGTTTTTCCGCAGGAAATGCAGTCAAAAACAGAGATGTCTCCTTTTGTAAATATTACAACCCAACCCTGGGATGTTCATTTGAATAACACGATCAGCCACCCAATGTGAAGCAGGTGGAATCGTTATGAACAGTCCTTTTCCAATTATCACTGATTTTGATGGAAATCCGCGTTATCCGAATCCGGGATATCCTGTCAATCCTGCCTACTTCCCAATGCCCCGGATATTGGAGCTGATGAAATAGGCGGAATTCTAATGATTTTACTCCGCCAGCCATTATCTATACTCCTTTGTTAAATACATATCTCACTAACAGAAAGGATATTTGTTGGCCGAAATTATAAGATGGAACAGGAGTTTCCAACCTCAGGGTATTGGATAACCCCGTTCTTTTCTGGAAAATAAACAATGGCGCTTATCAGGCGTCCAGGGACAATATCTAAGTGGATCAACATTTTCAGTTTTACCTTTGGTGCAGGAACTAATCTTGGCGATATTGTGTCCTATTATATTGTGGCGCAGGATGATAGTCACCTTACCCAATGTCGGGGCATTTCCATGCATCGGGGCTCAGGATTTACCATCAATCCCCCGGCATGTTCAACACCGCCTGCCAATCCATCAACTTACACAATCATTGCAAGCATATCAGGTACATTCCATGTTGGCGTTGGTAAACCTTATACCACTTTGACTTCTGCAATCAATGATCTGAATTCAAAGTGAATTTCAGGACCTGTAAACTTCATTCTTGATGATAATACTTATCCCGAATGAAACTTATCCAATTATTATTTGAGCCCAATGTCGGAAGCAATCCAGTTCAATACTGTTACTATCCGGGCAAATACAGGAGCATTTCCGGTATTCAGTGGTTCAGTCCCGGGATTGCCGGATTTTAATGTTCAAAGGGATGGATTATGTAACCATTGATGGTTCGGATGGAGTGACCACAGAAAGAAGATTAACATATTGAGAATTCCTCTCGTGCCAATAATTCATATACCATTGGAATTACCAATGACGGAATCAGTGACCCATCAACAAATATTACTTTAAAGAATTGTATTGTTCTTGGGAACAATACAGACATTATTGATGGAAACATATCTTATTGTTTTCAACACGTATGCTGGTGTCAAATGGTGGCGGTTATGATAATATCTTAATTGATAATAACCTGGTAAAAAGAGCGAAAATATGGGATTTACGTTAGTGCTACCTTACAGTAACAGGAACCATGATATCATCATATCCAATAATACAATTGGCTCTCCAACAGGATATTGATTACATTACGCGGTGGGGTATTGCAATCGAACAATCGGATAATACCCTTATCACCGGAAATGACATCATGGGACCTGCCACAACAGTGGGTACTTATAATCTGTTTGCAATTCTTTATTTTAACAACAGTACCAATACTAAAATAACCAAAAATAAAATTCATGACTGGATTTCAAGCGGTCCTCGGTTCCTATGGTATAAAGTGTCAGAATGATGATCCGACCACATTTACTGAAATTTCAAATAACCTGATTTATAACATCGGTGCGTATGGATTGAATCCGGGTGTAAGCTGCAAACCAGGCAAACGGGATTTTTGTACCGTCATGGAGGAAATTTGAGAATTTGGAATAATACCATTTATACTTACCGGTGATTATCTTTATGGCGGAGATTCTTATGCTCCTTCTTCATCTTGCATTGCTTTTCTGGAACCAGTCTGCTGTAAACGCCAATAACATTGATATCCGGAATAATATTCTTCAGAATTCCATGACCAATTCCTTTCCTAATCCAGATCCTTTAGCTCATGGGAAAGGCTTATGGAATTATGTTTACTGAAAAAGTTACTTTTTCAGTATCTTGACAATAACGACTATTATATTGATGGTTACCAGGGACAGATTGCACAACAATTCTGTGCTGGGGGTCTATGTTATGATTGAATTACCCAACTCTCGCATCATGGCAGGCTTATACAGGTATGGAAGCAAATTCAATAACGGTAAATCCGTTATTTACATGCCCGACTAATTTAATACCAACAACAACCCTGATGAACAATGAAGGAGTTTACATTCCATCTGTTCCAACAGATTATACCGGTAAATACAGGAGCAATCCATGCGATATCGGCGCTTATGAATTTGCTACCGACCAGGTGCTGAACCTGAAAGTGATGATTGAAGGTGCTTATAATGCTTCAACAAATTTAATGAATACAACCCTTTTAACCTCAGGATTTCTACCCAACAACCAGCCTTACAACCCTGCTCTGCCTTATTTTGGAAATAATAATCCAACCTGGTTATATGCAGGAACCGAAAATGTAACCGACATTGCCCGAAAATGCAGTTGACTGGGTGATTGTTGAGTTGAGGGATGCTGCATCTGCATCAACCGCAGGTGCTGGAACTATTATCCCCGGCGGAACAAGAGCGGCATTGCTTAAGAATGATGGAACTATTGTAGGATTGAAGCAAATCCATATCTCATTTTTGCTGGTGTTCCGGTAACCCAGAATTTATTTGTGGTGGTTTATCACCGCAATCATCTTGGAATCATTTCAGCCAATGCGTGACTCTGTCAGGCAGGTATCTATTCATACGATTATATCATCCGGTTGGACAAGGTTTTGAGGACGGATCAGAATGGTTACTAAACAAATTGATTACTGCTCCGGTAGTATGGGGGATGGTAGGTGGCTGACGGAAATGGTGATGGTAGCATCCTTAATAGTGATCTAACCAATGCATGGAAAGTTGAAGCGGGGAAAAGGGGTATTCAGGCGTCCGATTTCAACCTGAATGGAGCAATCTCATAATCAGGATAAGAATGATTTCTGGCTGCCCAATTTCAGGACAAAAGCAGTCAGATACCTCAATAAATTTAAGTTGCAATCTTTCAAGGATTTATACAGACTGTTAATAACAAGTTCATTAATATCCGGATAATTAACATACATCTTCGCAAATAATATCCAAATTTGCCAAACGGCTTTTCTGAACAGAAAAGCCGTTTGATTTTTTAACCCTTACCTATGCTGTAATTTTTATACTTTTGAATTTCATTTGTTGAACTATTATATAACAACCTTTACTTTGAAAGTAAAATTTACTATCCTCATATTGCTTTTGCCATTTTTCGCCTTTTCCCAAAAAGATAAGATAAATCAACCTTTAAAGATTACTGATACCCTTGATATCAATAATCGAATAGAATATTTTCTTCAGCTTTCTTCGGACCTGATCAATAAAAACCTTGATTCAGCCATGCTGTTTGCTGAAAAAGCAAATGACCTGATCGAAAATATTGAATCGGATTCAGCAAAAAGTAATGTTTTTAAAAACCTTGGGGATGTATATGTTGCCAGGGGCAATTTCGCACTATCACTCAATTATTATTTTAAGGCCAAAGGGCTTACTGATGACGCTCTCAGCATTGAACCGGATAATATTCAGATTTATAACCGGCAATACGACTTACTGGTTAAAATAGGTGTGGTTTTTTACTATCAGAAAAACTTTGATCAGGCACTTCATTACTATGAAGATGCGCTTAAAACCATTGAATCAGTCAGCTCAATAAATCCTGATTATAATGTTAATGGTCAAAGAATCAGGATATTCAACAATATTGCCGGTATTTATATCCAGCGACTGGATTATAATAAGGCGCTTGAATACTACAAAAATGCAATTGATGCAAATGCAAAGGAAGGAAATCGAATTCTTGAAGCCAGTTTATTGAACAACATCGGAATTTGTTACCTGGAGAAACGTGATTTTAACCTTGCCAATCATAATTTCCTCAATGCTTTAACAATCAGAAAGGAGCTGGGGGATAAGAGAGGCGAGGCGCAATGCTATAATAATATTGGGAAGAATTATGTTTACAGCGGAAATTTCAACCAGGCAAAAGACTATTTTTTAAAAGCACTGAATTTAGGCAGAGAAATTGGAAATAAAGAATCCCAGCTTATCTCTTTGCAATCGCTTTCATCGATTTATGATACCCTTAAAGATTATAGAAACGCATTCAATACTTTCAAAGAATTTAAATCAATCAATGACAGTCTTTTTAATGCTGAAAGTACAAACCGGATTGCCCAACTGGAAATGCAATATAAAGTCGATAAACAGCAAAAGTTGTTTGATCTGGAATTAAAAAGGAGAGAAGCTGAAAAACAGAAAACGAGAATTGATTTACCTTGATTATTGGCGGGTCATTATTCTTTTTCCTGGTGACTGCCATCCTGCTCATTTTTCTTCAAAGAAGTAAAATTAAAAACTCAAACCTTGAAAAAGAAAAGCTCGAACTTGAACACAAACACTTAAATCTTGAAAAGCAAAAACTGAAGGAGGACCTCGAATTTAAAAACAGGGAACTCACAACAAATGTAATGTACCTGCTGAAAAAGAACGAACTCATAACAAACATTTCTGAACGGCTCATTAAATCGAAGCTGGATTTTAAGCCTGAGAACCAAAAAATTATCCAGGAAATCATCAGTGAGCTTAAATCAAACCAGGATACGGATACATGGGCGGAATTTGAAGCACACTTTACCCATGTGCATACCGATTTCTACAGACGATTAAATGAAAAATTCCCAAACCTTTCGTCAAACGAGAAAAAATTATGTGCATTCCTAAGACTGAACATGTCGACCAAAGATATTTCTGCCATAACCTACCAATCAGTAAATAGTATTACGGTAGCACGTTCCAGGTTAAGAAAAAAGCTAAATATAGAAGGAGAGGATATTAACCTGGTCAATTTCTTGATGCAGATTTAATATTCTTCTGTTTTTCCAATTGCCACTATTTCAGTTTACTATACTTTTATGTATAGTAAATGTAATCCCTGATTCTTTAAAGTAGTTTAAATGTAATGTGATTTTCAGTTCCTGTACCGCATAAGTAAGGGAGATTCTTTTTTCAGGAATTTTTTTCACTTCACCTTTGCTGCGAAATTAAAATTTGAAATTAAAAATGAATGACAAGTTGGATGATAAATTGAACGAGGGAATGGAAGAATTAGAAGTATTCTATAGCAAAAAGAAGAATGAGCAGGATGCTTTGCGCAAACTCCTGAAAGCCCTTGAGAAAAAATCAAAAAATGAAAGTACAGACATAAAAACAAATAAAAATTAAAAATGAAAACTTTATTAAAAACACAATTTATGAAAAACTATTTTTTTACAATCACAATCTGTGCATTATTTGCACTATCATTGAACCTGACGGCTCAGCCTGCGGGTTCGCTTGATCCTACTTTTGCCGATAACGGAAAATTTGTTTTAAACAATCAAAACCTTGATCTGTTTACCGATGTGGAAATACAGAATGACGGTAAAATCGTTGCTATCGGTATTACCTATAACGCTGCATGGGTTGCTTCCGCGCAAGCCATCAGGTTCATGCCCGACGGGACCATTGATCAGTCGTTCGCAACCAATGGTATTTTTACCTACTCGTTAAATTTTGAAGCCAATGTTTATGGCTGTGTCATCAGGGATAACGGAAAAATAGTGATGACCGGAAGTACGACCGATTATAATGACTATAAAATCCTGCTTATCCAGTTGAATGAGAATGGCACCTTAGATGAATCTTTTGGTGTGAATGGTGTTGTTGTGCAGAAAATAAGTCTTGCTACAGGATATTTTGAAGATTTTGGATATGCATTGACATTACAAGATGATGGAATGATCCTTGTTGCCGGCAAGTCCTACGATGATCAGATTTACAGGATATGCCGGTTGTGGTTCGTTTTACTGAAAATGGTGAGCTGGATACAACATTTGGAATAAATGGGGTAGCAAGTATCCCTGTTATTGGAGTTGATAATGATTTTGACGGCATTCTATTGCAGGATGATGGTAAAATTATTGCCTCCGGTCACTACGAATCAGGCCTTTCATACTTCACAATGCTGGTTGTCAGGTTTAATACCGACGGAACACTGGACGCCACTTTTGGAGACAATGGTATTTTTAATACTTCTTTCAGCAACGTGGACGATGAAGGATTTGACATTGCAATCAATTCTGACAACAAAATTCTTGTGGCAGGTTTTACCGCAACGGTCGGTTATAACTTTAGCATGTTACTGATGCAACTGGATAGCTATGGAGTTTTGGATCCTGCATTCGGCAATGGAGGAATTGTTGTGGCTGATTACGGGCAATATGATGTTGGGAATAGTATTTATATCCAGGGAAACGGTAAGATACTTGTCGCCGGCGCTTCAGGGGCGATGGCTCCCGATGATTTTGATATGGCTGTCTGGCGCTACAATCCTGATGGCACCCTTGATGATACCTTCGGGACAGATGGGATGTCGAAAATTCAGTTCTTTGGCAATCCTGACGAAGCATTGGCAATGGCTCATCAGTCGGATGGAAAGATCATCATTGCAGGAAAAGCCTTCAATGAATTCTTTGATTACGGCATGGCTCGTTTATTGAATGATTTTAATACTGGCATTCAGGAAAATGAATCAATTACTTCTTCAATAGCACCTAATCCTGTTGCGCAAAACAGTAATTTAATGGTCAGTTACGAATTATCAGCTTCTGACAATATTCAAATCGAAATAATCAACTCATTGGGAGCAACTACCTCTGTAATTGAACTGGGATTCCAGGAAGCCGGCAGCCAAACTTCGACCTTTACCCTTCCATCTGTAATTGGTCAGGGAGTTTATTACATAAGGGTTCGCGGAAACGGATATGAAGGAAAAGCTTCAAAATTAATTGTGACGAAATAAACTGAATTTTCAGGTAATTATGAAAAGCAGTGAGGTTGTCGGTTTTGACAACCTCTTTTTTTTATCGGGTAATTCTATATTTTTGAAGGATTAAAGCACTCTATTTAAATGTGGAACAGTTATGACAAATCCTGAAATAATTAACTGGTTACTTGAAGGGGATGTTTCCATTCAATACCAGGTTTATCGCGATCTTGCTATCAGAAGACCGCAATGATTTAAGGAACCGAATTGCAACTGAAGGCTGGGGAGCGAAATTTCTTTCGTGCAGAAATCAAAATGGCCATTGGGGCAGAGGTTTTTACCAGCCCAAGTGGATTTCTACCCATTACACATTGCTTGATCTCAGGAATTTGAATTTACCCGCCAATGTAAAACAGGTGCATGAAACGCTTGATTTAATTATTAAAGACGAAAAAGGAGCGGATGGCGGGATCAATCCTTCCGGAACAATCGCTGCAAAGCGACATTTGTATTTGCGGGATGTTCTTAAACTATGCCTGCTACTTTGGTGCAGATCAGGAAGGATTAAAATCGGTGGTTGATTTTATCCTTTCCCAGCAAATGAACGATGGCGGGTTTAATTGCCGGCTTAACCGCTCCGGTGCAGTGCATGGCTCATTGCATTCCACTTTATCAGTGGCTGAAGGCATTTCGGAGTACCTTCTTCAGGGTTATACCTACAGATCACATGAACTTCAGCAAGCAGAATTAAATGCCAGGGAATTTATGCTGATGCACAGGCTCTTTCTATCCGACAGGACCGGAGAGATCATTAATAAGAATTTCCTCAGCTTTCCTTATCCTTCAAGATGGTACTATGATATTTTAAGGGCTCTCGATTACTTCCGGTCATCAGGCGCTGACTATGATGAGAGACTGGAACCTGCCTTGCAAGTGCTATTGAAAAAAAGAAGAAAAGATAACCGCTGGAACCAGCAGGCAAAGCATCCGGGACAGGAACATTTTGAAATGGAAAAAGCAGGTCAGCCGGGAAGATGGAATACGCTGAGGGCGATGAGGGTGCTGAAATACTTTAAGATTGAGGAATAAAATATTCAGATGCCCTGAAAAACATCAGTTTTTTACCAGCCTTGCCACTTTCGATCTGTTTTCGAAACTGATCCTGACAAAATAAACCCCTGAATGCAGTTTTGAAATATTAAGAACTTGGTGATGTGATTCGCTTCCGATATTGATTTCTTCTCTGAAAACAATTGATCCGGTAACATCCACAATTTGCAGTTGTGCAACTCCCCTGAAAGAAGTGTGGATATCAATGTTTAATTGGTCAATCGCTGGATTTGGACTTAAATGAATTTCAGAATTTTCAAAAGCTGAACCCTGTTCACTGAAACCGGTAACCGGATTCATTAAATCGACCATCCAAATACCTCTGCCATAGGTAGCCGCGTATAGCCTGCTTTCATTGTAATCGATCTGCAACTCATTGATAACCACATTGGGCAGATTATCGCTGAACAAATGCCAGTCGGTATAATCGTCATTGAGGTGATATACCCCCAGGTCGGTTCCGATGTAAACATCATGTTTCGTGCTTCCCAGCTGGTAAACGATGGATGTCACCGGTATATTCGGCAGGTTTCCGGAAATGTTCTCCCATGACTGCCCTCCGTTTATCGTTCTGAAAACCTTATAGCCGTCCTGAAAGCCGATCAATGAGATGTAGGCAATATCCGGGTCTTCCGTAATGGCAATATCGTTTGGATAATTATAATATAAGGGCAGGCCGCTGCTGATGTTGATCCAGTTCTGTCCCCCGTCAGTTGTTTTCCACATTTCACCCGAAAACTGGTATCCGGCTACGGGAAAGGGTTGTTTTGAAACATAAATGATATTGGGATTGCCGGGTGCAAGTTCAAAATCCCAGATGGGTTTGGGGTAGCCATAGCCCGGCATATTGGCAAAGTTCGATATTTTATACCAGCCTGAACCTCCCTGGTCCGATCTCCAGAGGTTTTTAAATCCTCCGTAAATGGTTGACGGCGCCTGCTGATCCATCTGGAAGGGGGTGATCCAAACACCGGTGCCTTCCTGTTGCACAATTCCATAAGTCAGAATGTTGGACATGTTTTGACCGCCATTCAATGATTTATAAAGGTATCCAAACTGGTTGGAAGCATAAATGATATTTGTATTGTCAGGATGGATCATACATTCCATTCCATCGCCATTGGTCACATTGATCCATTCTTCGGCGTTGTTTTTATAAAAGGTACAGTTATCCTGGCTGCCAGCAATAACATAGCCTGGATTGTTTTCACTCAAGCCAAGGCGGTAAAACTCTGTTATTACTAAACCACCCGAAAGGTTTTCCCATTCGGTTTGGAATTCAAAGCAGTTGGTGTTCAGGTAATTATTGTCCCAGCAACTGTCAAAAACCACTTGATTTTCGATGATGAGCGAATCGGTACGGTAAAGTCCGCCATCGCAACACATATAATATTTACCATCAAGGGGATTTTGAGCAACATAATGATGGTCGTAATGGATGCTTTCGCCAAATACATTTATTCCAAGAGAGCATATACTCCAGTCCGATCCGCCATTTTCCGAACCCCAGATGCTCATAGCACCGGAAAAAACCCTTTCCGGGTTAACGGGATCAACCATCACCCAAAGATCGTAGCTGGATTGGGCCAGCTTGTTGCTGGGATCGCCGTCAAATTGACCGAAAATGTTAATCTGGCTGCTGTCGGCTTTCATTGACCAGGTATTCCCGGCATCGGTCGATTGATAGAATGCATAAAACGAATCGTCATGCCCCGCGCAAGCAGCGTAAACATAATTGGTATCAGAAGGAGCGACAGCCACTTCAATTCTTACCACCGCATTGTTGGAAGGAATGCCTGTATTCAGCCATTGCCAGTTTTCCCCAAAATCAGTGCTTCGCATAATTCCGCTGACATCATTGTTTCCTTCAAAAGTTGAGGCGTACATCACACGGTAATTACCCTGCTGTTTCTCGATGTCCCAAATGAACTTATCGCTCACCTGTGCCCAGTTTACCCCTTGGTCTGAAGATTTGTAAATACCGGTCACGCCGGCGGCAAGTAGTTCCGAAGTATTTTCGGGATTGATAAACACCCTCCGCATCAGCGATTCCACGCCGTCTTCCTGGTTGAAAGTAAGCCCGGTCGGAGTCCAGCTCATTCCTCCATCGGTTGATTTATAAACACCAAGCCCGAAATAAGTGACCCTGCCCGGATAGTAACCCAGATTATAAATATAGAAGCCCAGGTAGCCGTAATCGCCGATACAGATGTACAGGATATCAGGATCAACAGGATCGACGGCAATATCGCTGATCCGCATGATGGGCAGGTCGTCGCCAAGCGGTATCCAGCTCTGTCCACCGTCCACCGTTTTCCAGATCCCTCCCTGAGGTGCTCCCACCCAGAAAATATCCGGATCGGAAGGGTGGAAGGCAATGCAGTTCAGCCGGCCGATATTGTTGATCAGGATAGAGTTCGGTGCGTTCACCAGGTCGAAAGGTCCCTTGGGTACCCAACTGTTTTTAAAGGAGTTGTTATCTTTCTGAGCGTTTATTTCTTTGTACGCCTTCAGATAATTGCTTAACACCGGGACATTGTCATCCGCCTGCATGCGCGCCTGGTTGAACCATAACCATCGCTGCAGAGGTTTATTGATCTTTGTTTTCGACAGGTCTTTGTCTTTTGCCCATTCATCGAAAGCAAGCTGAAGGCCGGCAATACCGGAACCAGGATTATTTTTCAGGGGATCATACAGGTTAAAATTTGCCCTGTGTACCGGTAATAAAATGAAGCAAAAAAATATGCCTGAGTAAATCGTTCGTATCATAGGTTTAATTTTTATCCCAAAAAGGAAAAATTATGCCACAAGGATTAAAGTATTGATTGATTGTAAATTAACCTTAACAAATTGTAATGATGTTGAAAATGATTTTTGCCCTTTGATGAACAACGGACGTACGGTTTTGGACAAGTATAGGATTAAAATTATTTATCGTTTTATTATGACCATTTTTTAATTTCTTTGAAATGATAACCTAATTTTGAAAACGTTTTCATTCAACTTCTAAATTGCACAATATGAACCCCCTCGAAACATTTCAAAAAGAAGCTCCGGAAGTGGCAAAGGCATTTGATGGACTGATAACGGCCTTAAAGGAAACAACCGGCCTGGATGCCAAAACAAAGCAACTGGTTTACATCGGTATCAAATCGGCTATGGGCGACACCACAGCGATTTATTATCATGTTCCGATGGCTAAGAAACTGGGAGCAACCCGCGAAGAGATAAAAGATGCTATACTAATCACCCTGACCGTATGTGGATTAAAAGGTGTGGCGACATGTCTTCCAACCGCTCTGGAAGTATACGATAAAACTAACTGAGGCAAGAAATTTGACCATAAATGGCAACCGCCGCAAAGGACTTGCAGCGGTAGCGACACAGTGGATATATATAAGGGAGATAATGCACAAATTTACTATCTGGTTTCTAAAGTACTGTTAAGACAGCATTAAGTTTTTGTTAAAACAGTAAAGATTAAAAATAAGACTAAAGCTGAGTTTAACCATCCTATACCCTAATTCCCTAATATCTCGTATACCCAGCCTAATCCTGACTAATAGTTTTTACTGAGCCCATTGAAAAGAGTTCGAAACATATTTGCATTGAAATATCCAAGCGATATGAAATTACATTTATAGATATTTCGAGCGATCAAGACCATGTTCATTTTTTAATTCAAAGTGTTCCAATGTTGAGTCCTCAGAGAATTTTTCAAACCGTAAAAAGTATTACAACGAAGCAAATTTTCATACTGCATCCAGAAGTAAAAGAAAAACTTTAAAGAAAATAGTTTTCTACAAAACGTTTTTATGTTAATACAGTATGTCGACATGCGAATGAAAATACGATACAAACATATGTTCAAACACAAAATAAAAAAAAAAAATACCAAGAAATACATCATCAACAATTATCTTTGTTTTGATACCTCGTCAGCTCTGCTGCGAGGTAGTTAAATATCCAAACTTATTTTTATTATGGAAATATGATTCCAAACATCGACCATTTTATATCAATTTGTCGGTTCAAATAACCGAAGTATTACTTTTGTAATTCCCAATATTTAATTGTTGATGAAGAAGATATTCCTTCTTTACGTTATTATTTTATACTAGTAATATAATCATCGCTCAGGTTGATAACCTCCGGGTCATGTATTACAACCTCCTTGATTATCCTTTTAGCGGTGATCCGGGAAGGGAAATTAATTTCAGAAAAGTTAACCAGTACCTTGATGCGGATGTGATCCTTGTGTGTGAGCTGAAATCTTCAACAGGCGCCACCACCCTGCTCAACCAGGCACTGAATGTTTTTGGAACAACCCATTATCAGAAAGCAATTTATAATGCATGGACAAATTCGGAAAACCTTTTGTATTATAACAGTGAAAAACTGGCGCTATATTCGCAGGATGTGATTTATACCGCTCTTCGCGACATCAATGAATATGTCCTTTATTATAAATCTGCCGATCTGGGAACAACCAATGATACCATATTCTTTTACTTTTATGTTGCTCACCTCAAGGCCAACCAGGGAGAAGAATCCGCGCGGCTTGCAGAGGTCAATCAGTTTCTTACGCATCTGAACAGTATCCCGAATGCTGAGAATGTTTTCTTTGGAGGAGATTTAAATTTGTATACCAGCACATGAACCTGCCTATCAGGCACTTATCAATAATACACCCTATTTGCTGGATGATCCTTTATCAGCAGGCAATTGGCATGCTTCATCATCTTACAGCCTTTTACATACACAAAGTACCCGAACAGTCAGAATTTGGCGGAGGTTCAACAGGCGGCCTTGACGACCGTTTCGATTTTATCCTTTTCACCGGAGATGTTAATTCCGGGGCAAATAAAGTTCAGTATGTAAATAATTCCTGCAAAGCTTTCGGCAATGACGGCAATCATTTAAATGATGCGCTTGATTGATCCGCCGGTAAATCCCAATGTTCCTGATTCGGTCATCCAGGCTTTGTATTACATGTCAGATCACCTGCCGGTCATTTGCGACCTTACTGTCGCTGCAACAATTGATACTACCCATTCTGATTTAGTCATTACTGAAATTTATTATAATCCCCCAGAAGCCGGAACCGATTCGTCTCGAGTTCATCGAAATTTATAACAATGGATCGAATTCCTGTAAACCTTTCAGGGTATACATTGAGTTCAGCCGTTACTTTTACCTTTCCTTCGGTAAATATTAATCCGGGCGAATATAAGGTTGTGGCTTATAATCCATCGGCTATATTGCATACATTTGGTATAAGCGCACTCCAATGGACCGGTGGTTTGAATAACGATGGAGAATTGATCCTGCTGAAAAATTCATCAGGCTTAACCATTGATTCAGTTTTTTCGATGATGCAGCATCCCTGGCCAACGACTCCCGACGGAACAGGGCCTTCACTGATGCTGTGCAATCCGAATGCCGACAATGCAATCGGTTCAAACTGGCAGGCTTCGCAGCATTTTGTGATGAACAATGGTGCAGGATCCCCTATTTATGCAACACCAGGTTATTCAGAATGTGTTTACCCGCCGGTAGCAGAATTCACAGCAACCCCTGTTTCGATAATAACCGGACAGTCGGTTACCTTTACCGACCTTTCAGATAATAATCCAACCTCCTGGTCATGGACATTTGTAGGAGGTACCCCTTCAGTCTCCAGCCTTCAAAATCCTGTTGTAACCTATAATACCCCCGGAGTGTATGATGTCCAGCTTCATGTTACCAATTCAGCCGGGAACAGTACAATGCTCAAGTCGGCTTATATTACCGTTCAGAATGAAAGCCCTCCGGTTGCTGATTTTACTGCAAATCTTACAGTCATAGCAGCAGGAGCATCTGTCAGTTTCACCGATCTTTCAACCAATAACCCGACTTCATGGGCATGGACCTTCAGCGGTGGAACTCCTGCTTCGTCTACTGTGCAGAATCCTGTCGTAACTTATAATACACCGGGTGTTTATAATGTTCAACTTATTGCCACCAAACGGCGGCGGAAGCAATACCATGCTAAAAACCGCTTATATCACAGTCACCGATCCTTTTGCAGGAACTTTAATGATCACAGAGATCATGCAGAATCCTATTGCTAGTTATTGATGCCTCGGGTGAATGGTTCGAGGTGTTTAATCCAACAGCCAGTCCGATCAATATGAATGGCTGGAAAATCAAAGATAATGGAACCGACTTACATACCATCAGCAGGTTCGTTGATTGTTCCTGGCAAAGGATTTGCTGTTCTTAGGATACAGTTCGAACACAGGTACTAATGGAGGATATACCTGCAATTACCAGTATGTCAACTTTTTTACTTGGAATGACGCAGATGATGAGTTATTCTGCTTGATCCGTCGAACACTGAAATTGACCGGGTTGAATACGATGGCGGCCCCAGTTGGCCCGACCCGAATGGGGCTTCGATGGTGTTTACCGGAACGCCTTCCTACCAATAATAACACTATCACTAACTGGATTACAGCAACAGTCAGGGAGAATACTTATATCGGTACAACTGGTGATAAAGGATCACCGGGAACCAATGGAACAGGCCAAAACCTTATTTCTCCTGCATTTGATCTTAACCTGAAAGTTTATCTTGAAGGGCCTTTTAACGGGACAGAAATGTTTGCGAATTTAACTAGTTTATTGATTTCCCACTAAATCAACCATATAATATTGCTCCCTGGAATTATACCGGAACTGAAAGTGTGGCAAGTATTCCTGCCAATGTGGTGGATTGGGTTTTGATTGAACTCAGGGATGCTACTTCATGCAGCCACTGCAACAGTCGCAACACGGATTGCCCGCAAAGCTGCATTTCTGCTCAAATAACGGATCTGTTGTTGACATGAATGGTAGTTCATTATTACATTTTACCAATCCGGTCAGCAACCAATTGTTTGTTGTTGTTTATCACAGGAATCATATTCCGGTTATTTCCGAAAATGCTCTGGTAAAAGTAGGTGGCATTTATTCCTATGATTATACAACCTCAATAGATCAGGTTCATGGCGGCACTCTTGGGCACAAACAACTGGCTTCTGGAATCTGGGGAATGTTTGCGGGAAATGCAGATGGAAGCAATATGATTGATATTTCCGATAAAACATTCTGGATGAATGATGCCGCCGAAATGCAGGATTATTATAAAAGTGATTTCAATCTCGATACTCAGGTTAATAATAAAGACAAGGACGATTTATTGGTACCTAATCTGGGAAAAGTTTCACAGGTGCCGTAATATAGTTCCTGACCGAATTAGTTTTTAGCGAAGTAAATACATTTACTGATTCATGGAAAATTCAACCGTGATCTCGGTTACAATGATGTTACCAAAATTTTCGGTAAGGTCACCGGTGTGAAAGAGATTTCCTTTATCGTTGAAAAAGGAGATATATTTGGATTCCTGGGACCAAACGGAAGCGGAAAAACTACTACCATCCGCTTGTTGCTTGATCTGCTAAGACCTGATAAAGGGATCAATTGAAGTTTTTGGAAAAATCTTAAGGAAATATTCTTTTGAGATCCGGCAAAAATGCGGTTATCTGCCGGGAAATTTCAACGCTTATGGCAACCTGACAGGCAGGCAATTTTTGCAATTCCTCGGGCATTTCAGGAAAGTAAACCAGTTCAATCCGCCCGGCCTTCAGGAACGGCTTGGAATTTCTGATTTTGACCTGAAGCGGAAAATCAAGCACCTGTCGCATGGAACCTTGCAAAAGCTGGGGATCATGCAGGCTTTTTGGTGCTATCCCGAACTGATGATCCTTGACGAACCGACAATTGGTCTTGATCCTTTAATGCAAAATGTCTTTTATGAACTCCTGAACGAATACCAGGAAAGAGGCATCACCATATTTCTGTCTTCGCACAATTTGTCAGAGGTTGAAAGAATCTGTCACAGGGTAGCGATCCTCCGCAAAGGTGAGATCATTAAAACAGAATCGATCAGTAATCTGAAAAAGAAGCTGAACCGGAAACTGTTTATCACCCTTAAGCATCCTATTGATCAGGTCGAACTTGATGCTGCAAGGCTCATCAGCAGGCAGGGGCTTAAACTCGAATTTGAATTGTCAGGCGATCCTGAAATGATGCTCAGGCAATTGCGAACTGGCCCGTTGCTGAAATGACCATGCCCGAGCCTGACCTTGCAGGAAATCTTTATGAACTATTACAACGGGAAAGCATGAATAGTATTTCATATTACCGGCTGCTTTGGAAGAATCACAGAAGCTTTACGATATTCAGCATGGTTTTCATTATGCTTTTACAATTTCTTATTCTTTATCTGATCAGCACATTTAACCTGCCTGCCATCATTCAGACCTTGCTGGTTCAGATGCCGGAGAAGATAAAAGTGTACTTGAGTGAAAGTTTCTTCAATACGTTAACACTCGACGGAGCCGCAGCCTTTGGTTTTAACCATCCTCTCGTGCTTACCCTGCTTGCCTTGAGCGCCGTTAATATCCCAACCATGCATATTTCGCGGGAAATGGAATCCGGAACCTTAGAGTTGCTGCTTGCCCATCCTTTCAGGCGTCAGTCCCTTTTTATCAAGTTATGGATGGCAGGATGTTTTCTGTTGCTGGTTATCATTTTGGCAGGTCTTGTTGGTTCCCTTTCAGCCGTTTTTATATATCATCATCTGACGCCGGAGCTTTTAATTAAAATGCTGCAGATTGGTATTTAATCTGTGGCTCCTGTTTATTCTGGTGATGGGCTATGCCTTGCTGATTGCTGTTTTTGCACGCACCGGCGCCAGAACCGGAAGCTATGCCGCCATTTTAACCCTTGTATTTTATCTGGTTTATTTCCTCAGCCAGCTTGTGGGATGCGATTGCCTTTACAAAACCATTCAACATCTTTACTTACTACGAACCCCAAAAACTGATGTTCGGCCAGGCAAATTTCCTATTGAATTGCATGGTACTGATTGCTTTAATTCTCAGTTGTTTCTTGCTTTCCCGGTGGCAGTTCATTCGAAGAGATATTCCCTGAGTAAAAGGATTTCTTATAGAATTAGAAAGGCGAATCCTTTATCATTTTATCAATAAAAGCCTCTTCACCGTAGTGCGTAACTTTCACTTCTAAGCCATCACTTATCGTCACTTATCCTCCTTTGCCCTTTATATACCGTTTCTGCATTGGCCAGTTTGATGAATGGCACTGGCATATCCTGGTAAAGTGTGAATTGGACAGTATTAATTCAAATTCTATTTCAAACCCGCCGAATTCCTGAATAATCCTGCCGACTTCTAATTCCTTATTGTATTGCGGTTCATAGCTTACTAATTTTGAGAAAAATAAAGTTATGAAAACACTATACTTACTTTTGGCATTCTGCTTAATAGCATCTGTAAGTCTTGCGCTCACAAACACCTGGCAGGGCGACGTATCCAATTTATGGAACAATGCTTCGAACTGGTCGCTGGGACATTCCCCGCTTGCGACCGAGGATGTATCAATCCCTTCAGGAACACCTCACGATCCGGATCTCGTGGTTTACGATGCGTGGCTGCAATAATCTGACGATTGCTTTTGGCGCCAATTTGGGCATCTATGGTAAAGAGATGCATGTTTATGGCAATGCTTCTATTTCGGGTAGCTTTTATTTCGATGATGCTTTAAGTTTTTTGATTGTAGATGGAAACATCAGTTGGAACTCAGGATCTTCAGTTGATACCTGGGGACCAAGCACTCCCGGCCAAACACAAATAAAAGTGAAGGGCGACTGGACTTTTATGGCTGGTTCACAAGTGAGCCTGGAACCTCTGCGAGTAGAGCTAAACGGGACAAATCCATCGGTGATCAAGTGCTATTCGTCCAATTCGAGTTTTTACAGGCTGGAGATCTGCAAAGAAGGATCCTATGCGATTTTCAGCAATCTATCGACTCTATGATATGAAGATCGACCATAACCTGTTCATCGATACGCGATGCTGAATTGCAGTCAGAATCCTCTTTGAAAATCGTTGTCGGTACGAACTTTTTGAATTATGGTCATATTCATCTGGATAATGGAACACTCGAATTTGCCCAGGTAGGATCTTTTCTTGAATTCAACCCCGGGGATTACGTAAACAACTTAACCCTTGCCGGAAGTTCTACGACTGTAGCCACTTTTAATGGAACTTTAACAATCAATGGAAACCTGAACATTACCAGTACCTTTTATGTGAATTTCGAAGATCATTGCCTGCTGAAAGGAGACCTCACCAATACCAATCCGCTGGTTCATTTTAATTACCTTGAATTTCAGGGCTCTTCCAACCAGAATTGTATCAAGGCTTACTTGCGATACTATTCGGTTGAACAAAACCGGCGGATATCTGGCTTTCCCGTCTGATTCGACCTATTGCGATGTTTATGACTGGCTGCAGGGAACTCTGAACGTGAATGGCGGAAAGTTCTGGGTAGCTGACCTTGCTGATCCCGGAATCTATGGTAGTATTATTCGTTACTTCAGGTACGGTCTCACTCTATCACCAGAATGTAAGCCAGTATATCGACCTTCGGGGTGATATATTATATTAATGGCGGGGTATTTAAAGTGCATGGAGGTTCCGGAAACAGCTACTGGCCTTATACACACAATGCATCCATCGCCATGTATGGATGGAACTACTTGAGTTTGTCGATGTTGGTATCGATATCAGACCGCCTTCCAGCTACACATTTACATCTATTATTGCAGCTGGTATTATTGCCACTTCCGGTGATTTTATCGTTCAGCGAACCGATTTTAATGCCACCGGTGGTTACGTTTATCTGAAAGGAGACGAAAATGCAGTAACAAATGATCCATGTACTTTGTCAGTCGCAAGCGGTAGCAATCTTTATAATTTATATATCAATAAGGAAGATGACCTGGATAACATTACTGCCAGTGGTTCTCTCGATATTAACGGTTATTTCAATCATAGCCGATGGAAATTTCATTGCGCCGACTTCTATGTACATTGCAGGGGATATTGAAATTTATGCGCCCTTTGTTGCCGGAACCGGCCAGGTACATATCGACGGAACAAGCGACCAGAATTTGGAAATTAGCACTGCTGATTTTAATATTCTCAATCTGAATAAATCCGCCAATACTCTGCATGTCCTCTATTCTGACGTTACTTGTGCAAGCTACAACTGGACCCAGGGTTATATGACCATCGAGAACGCCACTTTCGAAGCATTCGACCTGATGGATAACGGTATCTACGGGTCCTACACAGTAACCGGAGAAGATGCACACTTATTTCTTCATCAGGATGCAGGAAGCGGAAGTTATATCGACCTGAACGGATTCATTACAATAAATGGAGGTGATGTTAAAGTTTATGGTGGCGCGGATGAAAGCTACTGGTCTCTATCTGGCTAATGCAGGACTGGCAATGACGTCAGGAACACTGGACTTTGTTGATAACGGGATCAGGGTTTATAATTCCGGAACCAATACATTCACTGAAAACGTGACTGGAGGTACAATCAGAACGGCTTACGATTTCCGCAACTACCGCACAACATGGACACCCACCGGAGGGACGCTCGAATTGTATGGAACTACAGATGCAACCTTGTATACTATTGCAGGAAGCAATCTGTTCAACCTGACTATCGACAAATCGGCAAAAGCTTCTAGTACCGGAGAACAAGGAAAAGACGATAACCATCGATCGAAATGGAGTGCAGAAGACATTCGTACACTCAAAGCCTGATTTCATTCCTTCAGGGACACCCGGTTTATTCAAACGGGATAAAGAATCGGTTCAGGGAGGAAAATCCAATTCAGTTACGGCAACAACCAACCTTGATCTGGATGGTAATTTTGTCCTGACTTCAGGAACGTTTACAGCTCCTTCCCAGATGAATGTTGCGGGCAGTTGGAACAATAGCGCCGGTATTACTGCTTTCACTGAAGGGACAGGTTTGGTAATCTTTGATGGTTTAGCCAGTAATTACCTAAGCTCGGATGAGACTTTTTACAACATTACGGTCAATAAAACGAGTGCCACTACTTGCCTGTTTATTGTTGGAACCGGTTTGCACTTGTCGGCGAGCAATGACCTTCACATAATAGACGGATATATTGAGATGGACAATAATTCAATAATAACAACCGGTGGCGATATAATTGTTGATCTGAATGCAGGATTGAATGCGGCTGTGGATACAGGGCTCGAAATTTATTGCGCCGGCGACTGGACTAATTCCAACAATACCTACACTACCACTTCAGGATTTACTCCGGGAACTTCACTGGTGGTTTTTAATGGTTCGGTCGATCAAAACCTGACTGTAAATTGCGCTACCGGTGATTTCTATAACCTTACGGTGAATAAGAGCACCGGAAAAATCAATCCTGTTAACAGTTCCCTGAGAATACTGAATAATTTCTATCTCGATAACGGAACTGTAGTCGCACCTTCAGTCATCACAGTGGGAGGAAACTGGACCGATGACGGCGGAACGGCTGTCTTCCAGGAGGGAACCGGACTTGTTACTTTTAACGGAACCACAGGCCAGACCTGCAACCCGGAAACTTTTTACCGGCTCGAACTGAATAAATCAGCCGGTACATTATTATTCCTGTCAGGAACCACCTCCTGTTCATATTATAACTGGACTGCCGGCGCTTTTCTGGTGAATGGCGGGAATTTCTATGCCGCCGATCTCGATGACAATGGAATCTACGGAACGATCACACTCTCTTCCGGCTCGATCGAGTTTCACCAGGGCACTACTACGACCGAATACATCGACCTGAACGGTAACCTGACGATCACCGGCGGAACAATGACGGTATACGGAGGAAGCTCAACCAGCTTCTGGCCGTATTTTGCAAATGCAACCTTTACAATGAGTAATGGCACTCTCGATTTTGTAAACCGCGGCATCCGGATCATGGAAAATCCAACCTATACTTTTACAGAAAACATAACCGGCGGCACCATTCGAACAGCTTTTAGTTTCGAGGCAAACCGCACTGATTTTAATCCTTCCGGCGGAACTATTGAGCTTTATGGAACCTCAAATGCCAGTCTCGGGCATTTTGCCGGCAGCAATTTATATCATGTCGAAATTGATAAAGGTGCTAAGGGTGATAATCCGATTGTTGGAGATATGCCTTTAGCTGATTCGAGAGAAGAAGTGAAAGATGAAGGAGGTAAAGCTAATACTGCCACGGCTGTTACCAATCTGGATTTGAACGGGAATATGCTGATTTCATCCGGTACCATCGTTGCACCGGCAACCATCAACGTAGCCGGTAACTGGACAAATACAGTCGGGTGATGCAGGGTTTACGGAAGGTACAGGTATCGTTATTTTCGATGGAAATCAGAATACCGACATCAATAATTCTGAAACATTTTACGACCTAACCGAAAATAAAACACAGACCGGCGACCTTGCTTTGGAAATAGTTCCTTCAGCAGTGATAACCGTGCTTAATAATTTTTATATTCAGGATGGCTGCTTCGAAATGAATAACAATTCCTACACTCGATATCACCAATGATTTGACCATCGATCTGAATGCCGGCTTGAATTGTATTTCTGATGCAGGATTGAATATTTATCTTGGTGGCGACTGGGCAAATCTTAATGTGGATTATACAACCGAAAGAGGATTCAATCCCGGTACATCGACCGTTACTTTCGATGGTTTGACCCAGAACCAGACGGTCTCTACTGCCTGTGCCCAGGAGGAATTTTATAACCTTGTCATTAATAAAACGGGAGGTGTTGGAACCTACTCGATGGAACCTGCTGACAATCTCAAAGTATTGGGCAATGTTACCGTTCAGAATGGGAACTGGCATAACTTCGGGCCAGGCCTTACCCATGAATTTCTGAAAAACATTACGATCAGTGCTACAGGCATGTGGCATGATGTAAATGGAACCATTTCATTTACAGGCGACCCTGACCAGTATTTCACGAATCAGGGCTTCAATAATGCCTATTTCAACAATGTGACAATTGACAAAGCGATCGTTGGTAAAGCGTTGATTTTAAATTCGGACTTCGAAACCAACACGGGAGGAAGCCTGGTTGTCGATGAGGGTCAGTTATATTTTGGAGGTTATACCGGAAAATTCCTTGGAGACATTGAAATTAATTCCGGAGGTAAGATTACCCTTAGTCCGGGTTCAACATTAAAAATGGAAAATGAATATTCCCTGAATGTAAATTCCGGCGGTATATTTGAATTACTAGGGAGTTCAGGTTCAATGGCAACAGTGACGCATAACACTTCCGGGTATTACGACTTTTCAGTGAATTCAGGTGGAACCATCAGCGCTCAATACGGAATATTCGAGTTTATGAACGATGACGGGATTGATATTAATTCAGGAGGAATTGTCAATTCCTCGATGGCTTTTAACCATTGTGAATTCAGACAAGGCATGGCTAGTGGCTCATTGCTTATCATCGACAACGACCAGACACTCGAAGTGAATGGCGCAATATTTCCCGAGAATACCTGGGGAGGTGGCTATAATGTAACAAAATATCTGAACATGGGCACTGTAAATTTCACCGATTATTCAGGAGACTTCTCAGGTGAGAGTTTCGATTATGATCCCAACAACCGAATCAACTGGGAAGTTTTAGGATTTGATCTTAAACCTAAAAGTTTACCTGGAAGGACCTTATAACGGAACGAATATGAATACAAACCTTACTGGATTGACGGATTTCCATCTTGCACAGCCATATAATACGTCGCCCTGGAATTATTCAGGAACAGAAAGCTGTCGGTCCGATTCCTGCCAATGTAGTCGACTGGATCCTTGTTGAGCTTCGTGATGCAGAAAATGCTGCTTCCGCTACTTCGGCAACCCGGATAGCACGGCAGGCCGGATTCCTGAAAAATGACGGAACAATTGTCGGTATTGACGGCGTTTCAAATCTTCAATTCACCAATTCAATAATTCATCAATTATTTGTGGTGGTTTGGTATAAGAACCATCTTGGGATTATTTCGTCAATCAGGCTTGACGAATGCGGGAGGAATCTATTCCTGGGATTTTACCACTTCATCATCTCAGGCTTATGGAGGCAGCGATGCACAAAAATCACTTTCCGGAGGTAAATGGGGAATGTTTTCGGGTGACGGCAATGCCGATGATGTGATCAACAACAATGACAAAACCCTGATCTGGTCAGTAAATTCCGGAAAGAAGGGATACCTGAATGGAGACTTCAGCCGGGACGGTCAGGTGGATAATAAGGATAAAAATGACTTATGGTATCCGAACTCAGGTAAGCAATGTCAGGTGCCCGATTAGTTTTTATTGCAATGCTTAAATATTAATTCCTCGACCTCTTTGCCGTAGGCCTTGGTAAAGCCTAATTCTAGTGCTTTGTTAAGGTCCTTACAGGCTAAGCCGATGCTGTCGATGGCAATGTTGATCAGCGCCCGGTTCCTGTAAGCAAATGAGTTGGTTGAATCCATCGAAATCGAGGATTGAATATCATTGAGGGCTCCAATGGTATCATTCAGTTTGAATTTTGCAAATCCCCTGTTGTTGAGAGCAAAGGCATTATTACCTTCTTTATTCAGCTGAATGAATTTATTATAGTCTTCAATGGCTCCGGCAAAATCACCAGCATTGACCTTTACATAATAGGCCCTGTTAAGGTAAGCATTCTTGAAATTGGGATCCAGTTCTATTGCTTTGTTAAAATCCTTTATTGCCTTGTCATATTTTTGAAGTTCCCCGAAACATATGGCTCGTGTATGATAGGCCAGCATAAAATCCGGTTTCAGTTCAATGGCCTTGTCTAAATCTTTAACAGCTCCTTTATAGTCTTTAAGCTGGTACTTCGCATTACCGTTTTTAAAGAAAAAATCCGGACTGTTTTTACTGCAGGAAGCAAGGAACAATATTGAAATACTGAGCAACACAGTAATCCTAATTGTTATTTTCAGAGTATTGACGATCATCTTTTAAAAATTTAGAAGTAGCAAAATTATAATTTAAAGGAATCATTCAACCAGCTAAAGATTTTTTTACCAACTAAATTTTAAAAGAAATACACAGATGATCTTTTGCTATTAGTTAGATTATCCAACAACCGCCCATTTTCAATGCATTTTTAGTATTCTTTTGCCATCGATAGTCAGATATTTATTCATCTGATGGGCGGTTAGGCAAGAATGAACTGGTAAAATTCCAAGTATATCTCCTACTTTAGTTTTATCAATAAATGCCTTTGTGGTTTTGATAATTCCATGTTCCTGTGAGATGGCGCTGACATAGGTATTGTCGATCGGATCGGACCATCCAACCTGATCAATGTTAACGACCATCCCAAAAGTTCTTTTGTTTTCTTTATCTATGATATATTCTTTCGACAGATGAACAGCCCCTCCATAAATTACAATTTCTTTGCGATCAGCATGTTTGGCAACCACGGGGCAAGCCATTATCACAGCAATATCCTTCAAGTTACAGGAACCGAGCTGATTTTGCATCACATCATAAAAAATGAAATTGCCCGGTCGTATTTCATCCACCCCTGTGAAATCGTTGGCTATACTGCATGATGGTGTATCACCGATAGATATGATTGGATTTGTAGTCTCATTTTTGAACCTTCTTTTCAGATCGCTGAGCTTACTGATGGAGTCATGGTGGATCAATATTATTTCATCCCGGGATTTGGCATGATAGGTATTTCCTGCATGGGTCAGTAAGCCGGTAAATTTTAAGTTGGGAATTGACTGAACCCGTTTTAAAACTGTCTGAATTTCTTCAACATTGTCGTATGGAATACCTGTCCTGTGGTATCCGGTATCGATTTTTAAATAAACGCCTGCTTTGTGTTTAAGGTTTTGATGAAGGTAATCCGCAGTTTCTTTTGATTCCAAAGTCAGGGAAAGGTTGATTTTCGCTGCCAGCTTGTTTATCCGATCTATTTCAAGGATGTTAGCCGGAAAAGCGATTAGAATATTTGTCCAGCCAGCCTTAGCAAAATATTCAGCCATGGTAACCGACGAAACAGTAATCCTGCTGACACCTGCCTCCCGGAACCATTCGCCAATAACAGCCGATTGATGAGTTTTAAAATGCGGACGGAAGATAAGGTTGTGAATCCGGGCTTTCTCCACCATTCGGTGAATATTCTTTCTGCATTTTATTTCATCAAGCAAAAGGGTTGGACGATCAATTCTCATTTATATGTAAATGATATATCAACAAATTTACATTAATACTTAAAATTTTCACCCTTACGACTAAAAAATCCAGGTTTTTACTCATACGCTTAACATGCTCAATAACAACTATAACTTTGCAAAACAATTTATACGTTAATGCATAAAGCAAACATATGGAATGGATGTAGACAAAGTTAATATTTTTTGTTTTACTTGTATTCGAAAAACATTGTGAGGTGAAGGTTTATTCAATTTAATCTTACATCTTCCATTCAGTCGATAGGGGGGTAATTATATTTAGTAAGTGCAAGAGAAATTACCATGGAAGCAAAGGTATGCACTGAATTCCTGTGTGGAATATACTAAAAGATCTGGGATATAACTAATCTTGGTCAACCGAATATGGTAAAACAAATGGAAGAAATACATATAGTTAATGCATTGTACTCTATTGTAATCGTTGGGCAATTTCAAATCAAAGATAGGATACATAATATTTTGATAGTTACCAAATAGTCTAATACTTTTGTAGTTGTATTTATCGAAATAAGCTCAACTTAAAGCGCATGAATCCAATAGAAAGGAGCCAAAACAGAGAACGGAAACGGCGGCTGAAAAAGCAGCAAAAGCGCTATATGGCAGAGGAACGAAAGAGCCTTAAAAGAGAAAGACTTGAAAAGCGCATTAAAACAACTTCTATGCGCAAGCGAATGAGAAAGGCAAGAATCGAAGCATTCATTAAAGCAATTAAGGATTTATTCAGTAAACCAATAGCCAAAAGGCAAATATCAAACTACGAAAAGAACCTTAAGCAAAAAATAAAAAGGGATATCAGGCAAAGAAACAGACAGCGTTTCAATGAACTTCCTGCAAAATTTTCCAGCAGCATTTCAAGGTTCTGGCAACACCGGTTTGACTATGTAAAAAAAATGAGTCGCAAAATAATGTCGTTTGCGCATGTGGTTAAAGTCGCTTTTACCGCACGTGAATTGCGTAATGATTATATCAAAACGATGATCAATTCACTTGCACTTTTCCTGTTATCTTTTTTACTTGTTTATTTTGTTCATCAGTTTGCAACCATACTTGCGGCGCGGGCATTCAATATCCCGACAAAATTGTATTCATACCGCATCGACTGGCCACTCTATACCTATTCTTACTTGTATACCCGCAAGGCACTGATTGTGATATTTGGAATGGGGCCGTTTTTTTGCCTTCTTTTGGGAATAGGTGCTTACCGGTTGTTTTTGTGGTTACGCTTCCGGACGGTTTTCCTGAAAACATTTGCACTATGGATAGCTTTTCATGCGTTTAACTTTTTTTTCGGGGCTTATATTGTGGGTGTGATCACAAGGACAGGCTTTATTTATACATCGGAGTGGCTCTTCCTGAGCAATGTTCTGGACGTGGAAGAAATTGTATTAATGATAGTAGCAATTGTTGTCTTGCTCATTGTCGGCTATTATTCCACCAAACAATTCCTCTATGCTTCCGATTCTGCTGCTATAATTGAGCCCAGGATCAGGATAATTTATATCTATCAGTAAAATATTCATCCCCTGGCTGGCTGGAAACCTGATTCTGTATATTGTAAATATCCCAAAGAATCCATTGGAACTGATCCTATTGTATTCTACCTCCGCATTAATTGTATTTCCCATCTTTTCGAATTACAATACGACTACCATGCAAATGTTTAAATTGCCCAGAGTGCCAAATAAATTCAGGATTGGCTGGTTTTATATTTTACTCACTATTGTGATTATCTTTGCTACCATATCGCTGTTGAAAAGCGGTATCAGCTTTTATTAGGAAGACATTGATTCAATGAATTCAACTATAGAAACATACATCACAGACCATACATCGCCCGAAGATGATCTGCTGAAGAGGCTTAACCGCGAAACTCATCTGAAGGTGCTTAACCCAAGAATGCTTTCGGGCCATGTGCAGGGCAGGTTCCTCGAAATGATCAGCAAAATGATTCAACCCCACAGGATCCTTGAAATAGGGACTTACACCGGCTATTCTGCAATTTGCCTGGCAAAAGGATTGGCTGGGAATGGTATCCTGCATACCATAGAAGTTAACCCTGAACTGGAAGAATTTGCAAAAAGATATTTTCGTGAAGCGGGATTGGAATCAGCAAATAATCCAGCATAGCGGTGATGCGCTGGAATTGATCCCGCAAATAGATGAAACTTTCGACCTTGTATTTATTGATGCTGCCAAAGAAAGCTACCTCGATTATTATCATTTGATTTTTGATAAAGTAAGAAAAGGTGGGTTTATACTTGCCGATAATGCTCTGTGGGATGGAAAGGTGGTTGATCCTAATCAGGCTCAGGATAAAGAGACCAATGGAATTATTGCCTTTAATGATTTTATCCGGAAAGATAATCGTGTTGAAAATGTGCTGCTTTCACTTCGTGATGGCATTATGATTATAAGAAAATTGTAACACCCTCCTTGCCAAACATTATTCCTTTTGAATTCGAGTATTTATCCCCTGATTATCTGGTATGAAGCTCCAATCTTTATGGCTATTTGCTTAAAGACAATAATTTTCTTCTTCAATGTATTATTGCACTGCTTCTGGTAATGATTTTAGGTTATAGCGCCAAGTTGCTCTATGAAAAGAAAATCAATAAGGAATAAACGTCCTTTACTAACATTTCTTCAACTTCTTTTTAAAGATTTACTTTTGCAATTGATAAATAATTCTTCGCAGTGGAACTATTAGATTTGATTAAAATCAGGCAAAGTGTAAGAAGATATACCTCTCAGCCGGTTGAAAAGGAAAAACTTGAACGTTGTCTTGAAGCAGCCCGGCTGGCACCATCAGCAAGCAATTCACAACCCTGGTCATTTATCGTAATGGATGAACCCTTACTTAAAGATAAAGTAGCCCGGCTGACTTACGACAACATTGTGACCTTTAATAAGTTTGTGCCTCAGGCTCCGGTGCTTGTAATATTTATAATTGAAAAACCAAAGAAAATAACACAAATTGGCCGGTTTATAAAAAAGATTGATTATCCAAAAATCGATATTGGAATTGCTGCTGCTCATTTTTGTCTGAAAGCCACCGAAGAAGGATTGGGGACCTGCATGCTGGGATGGTTCAGGGAAAAGCCAATCAAAGCGTTATTGAGTATTCCTGAAAGTAAAAAAATAGGACTTATCATTTCAGTCGGTTATGCTCCTGCAGATTATCCCTTAAGGGAAAAAATCAGGAAAAGCTTTAAGGAGGTTGTTATGTACAATTCTTACAGGCATTAAAGTAGAAAGAAGAAATTGTGATTGAACTCAAATCAAAAGAATAATCAAATCTGTTTTATGCGGCTTCCTAATTTCAGGTATATTTGAATGTTTACTTTAATGATTGAATAACCTTTTCTATGATAACAGGGAAATGTTTATATTCCAATTCATGAATTTTTGCTGACAATGATTCAACTGTTTCACCTTTTTCAATATGGCATCGCGCCTGAAAAATAATGTCTCCCTCATCGTACCTGTCATTCACAAAATGAATAGAAATGCCTGATTCCTTATCGCCCGAAGCAATTACTGCTTCATGAACATAATGGCCATACATTCCTTTGCCGCCATATTTTGGAAGCAAAGCAGGATGGATATTGATAATGCGGTTTTCAAATGCTGAAAGAATGTTCATGGGAACAAGCCAAAGAAATCCTGCCAAAACAATTAAATCTGTTTTGTCTTCGTGAAGTTGATTAAGAATTAAATCTGTTTGATAAAGATCATTTCTGGTAAAAATCAAAGATGGGATATTTAATCGTTGTGCCCGTGTCAGGACAAAAGCCTCAGGATTGTTACAGTAAATCCTGACAATCGAGACATTTGGATTTGTTGAAAAATATTCGGCTATCCGCTGAGCATTGGTTCCTGACCCGGAGGCAAAAATGGCTATTCTTTTCATTTTAAATATTGTCAAAAAAACCTTTCTTTTCTTAATAAAATTGCGCTTAATAATTTGGAGATTAATCTTAAAGTAATTGTGTTCCGCAAAAAATTCATTGATCAAAGATAACGAATGATTCGAATAGTACGAATATATCAGGTCACTTACAGAAAAATAATTTGTTTGAATATTTTTTTATCTGGCTCATGAATTTCTGAGTTGTTTGAAATTACTACATTTGTGGAAATGAATTTATGGAATAAAAATCGTCGGGCATTAAAAAATTTGTGTAATTTTGATAAATTTCATTTCTTTGTGGCGTCAAACCTTTAAAAAATTATAAAAATGTCTGATATTGCAACAAAAGTAAAATCTATCATCGTTGATAAACTTGGTGTAGATGAAAACGAAGTTACACCTGAAGCAAGTTTTACAAATGATTTGGGTGCCGATTCTTTGGACACTGTGGAATTAATTATGGAATTCGAAAAAGAATTCAACATTGCCATTCCTGATGATCAGGCTGAAAAAATCGCCACTGTTGGTGATGCTATCAAATACATTGAAGACAATACTAAGTAAAACAATTCCTAAGACTGCATGGAGCTAAAACGGGTAGTTATTACCGGTTTGGGTGCATTAACTCCCATTGGGAATAATGTATCGGAATATTGGGATAGCCTGATCAAAGGCACCAGTGGTGCCGGGATGATCACCCATTTCGATGCTTCCAAATTTAAAACCCGGTTTGCCTGTGAGCTGAAAAACTTTGATCCGCTTAATTTTTTCGACCGTAAGGATGTCAGAAAGTATGATAATTATGCCCAGTATGGCATGGTTGCGGCGGAGCAGGGTTTAATTGACTCCGGTTTGAATCTCGAAAAAATCGATTTGGACCGGGCTGGTGTCATCTGGTCTTCCGGAATTGGCGGGCTTGATACATTCGAAAGGGAAGTCGGGGATTATTTTAAAGGAGATGGAACGCCCAGGTTCAATCCTTTTTTTATCCCGAAAATGATTGCCGATATTGCATCCGGAAATATTTCAATCAAATTCGGTTTCCGGGGGCCTAATTTTGCAACCGTTTCAGCATGTGCTTCATCAGCAAATGCAATGGTTGATGCCTTCAACTATCATCCGGTTAGGAAAAGCGGATGTTTTCATTAGCGGGTGGTTCAGAAGCGGCAATAACACCCAGTGGTATCGGTGGCTTTAATGCCATGCATGCCATCTCTACACGCAATGATGATCCTTTAACAGCATCAAGGCCATTTGACAAGGACCGTGATGGATTTGTGCTGGGAGAAGGCGGAGCTGCGCTGATTTGTGAGGAATATGAACATGCCAAAAGAAGAGGAGCAAAAATTTATGCTGAAATCGTCGGTTGCGGACTGACTGCCGATGCCTATCATATGACCGCCCCTCATCCGGATGGTTATGGAGCCATGAAAGCCATGCAGTTTGCTTTGGAAGATGCAGGTATAGATCTTGAAAAAATTGATCATATCAATACCCATGGCACTTCAACACCGGTTGGAGATGTTGCTGAACCAAAAGCAATTCAGGGATTGTTTGGTGAACATGCCTATCGCATTTCCATCAATTCAACCAAATCAATGACAGGCCATTTGCTTGGAGCTGCAGGCGCTGTTGAAGCTATGGCAGCAATTCTTGCTATGAACAATAGCTTTGTTCCTCCAACCATCAATCATTTTACTGATGATCCGGAAATCGATAATAGACTGGATTTTACTTTCAATGTAGGTAAAAAGCGCGAAATCAACTATGCTTTAAGTAACACCTTTGGTTTTGGCGGGCACAATGCCTCAATAATTTTTAAAAAATTCAGTGAATAATTTAACAACTTGAATTTAGTATTACCGTTTACTGTTTTTTTTTCGTGCGATAAAAAACTCTCATGTGCAATTAAAAACATTTTCGGATTTTATCCGGGAAATGTATTTTTATATCAGCTTGCTTTTCGCCATAAATCAGCAGCCAAGGAAATCATCAATGGACTTAAAATGAGCAATGAACGCCTGGAATACCTGGGTGATGCAGTTTTAAGTTCCATTATTGCCGATTATCTCTTTAAAAAATTTCCCTATAAAGAGGAAGGCTTTCTGACCGAAATGCGAGCCCGATTAGTCAGCCGGGCACAATTGAATAAACTTTCCATCAAACTGGGTCTCGACAGCCTGATTAAATCTGAAATGTTCTCGCATCAAAGTAAATCAATGCATGGCAATGCTTTTGAAGCTTTTGTCGGAGCGCTTTACCTTGATAAGGGATATGGCTTTACAAAAAAGATAGTGCTGAAAAGGGTCGTTGAAGTTCACCTGGACATTGAGAAAATTCAAAATGAAGATACAAATTTCAAAAGCCAGTTGATCGAATGGTCGCAAAAGGAAAAGATTCCCATTGAATTTAAAGTTATCGATGAAATTGGTAATGGCTATGGCAAGCAATACATTGTTGACCTTTTGGTCAACAATGAAGTTTACGCCTCCGGAAGAGACTATTCGATTAAAGGTGCTGAGCAAATTGCTGCCGGTAAAGCGCTTGATAAACTGCAGCCTGAGGACTTAAAGTAAATTCATTTCAATTATCTGGTAAAATTGTCTGATATCTTTTTTCGGACAAATTAATTTTATTGTCCTTCTTTTGGTATTTTTGGAGGACATCCTGTTTGATTATGGCAAAGAAAGTAAAATGGAATTTTGATTTTGATGAAGATGTTAATATCATTGGGATTTCATGCCATAAATTCGATTATTGGATTGCATTACAAATTAATAAAACATTAAAACTAAACTTAATCCGTCAACCTGACCTGTCAGTTTTTAATCAGGAAAAAGGTTCTTCAGTCAACTACCCGCTTTTTAATTTTATAAAACCGGATATTCAAACCTCATTTGCATTGGTTTCAAACCACAATCCTGAAGGTAAACTTTTCTCCGATCAAAAATCTTTTGATTATTTCCTATTGATCAATGGAGTGATAAATGCAGATGAAAAGTCAAAAATGATTACGGCAATAAAAAAAATACCTCATGTTCTTACCGCTCATAACTTAAATTTGAAGAAAATCAAAAACCTCCCTGAATTTATTTCAGATCTTGAACTTCACCTGATTGAAATTGCAGGAAGAAAGAAAAGTAAATTCAATTGAATTACCTTGCATCTTCATCTTTTTTTGGTTTGGTATGGGACAGGCTTAACACCACCTCAAAGGCAGTATAAAAAACATACAGTATAAAAAAGGAAATAATGAACCTTACTGCATCTGACCGGTTGAATAATGCATAAATTATTATAATTGTCAGGAAAAATAATAGCTTTCCAAAAGTCAGCAACATAAAAAAATTAATAAAGCCGCCGGTTTTTTTTTCGGATACTTTCAGCAGGATAAGATGTACGATTAAGGTAACGGAAAAGAAAAAGAAGAATAAATATGGCAGGGCAGGGGAGATGAATTGCTCTGGAAGGAAATAAACAATCAGAAAACCAGCAGCAGCTAATACAATTGTATAAATGAGGAGCTTTTTAAGAAAATCAATGTACTTATGTTTCATTCAGGTTTGTTTTTAGGATCATGTTTGGTGTTGAGCAGATCTTTTACGACAGAGTAAATAGCAATTACAACTGAAAGTAAAGAAAGAATAACTGTAAAAACGGGAATTGTATTTAACCAGCCATCAAGTTTATATCCGCCAAAAACTCCAAGCAAAATAATGGCGAGCATTTGAAAAGCAATACTGGAATACCTTGCGTAATTATTTAAATAATTTTTCTTTTGGTTGTTCATTTTCTTTGAGTGGGGCAGTTATTGGTTTTTTCAGGGCGCCACCATCCATGTCACACGAACCAGTAAACTTTGCTCCGGGTTCAATGGAAATTTTACCAGTGATCACATCTCCATTAAATTGGGCGGTCGATTTCAGCATCAATAATTGTTCAACCTTTACATGAGCTTTAATCCTGCCTGAAATATCGGCATTCTGACAAATGATTTCTCCTTCGATACTGCCGGACTCACCAATAACGATTTTGCCTTTACAATTGATGGATCCTACCAGGGTTCCATCAATCCTGAAATCCCCATCGGCAGTGATCTCTCCTTTTATTGTTGTACCCGTTACAATATTATTGGGTTTAGTTTCGATGATATTGTTTTTCGTCATTTTATTTATTTTTTTTCGATTATAAAAGTAAGAATTTTACTGATCCGCGAAATAATTTTGCTTAAAAAATGCCAGATATTTTTTTACGTCCTTGTCTTTATAAAAAACCGGGTAATTCTCCTGGGCAATCGCAAAACCACTAAAATTTTCTTTATTCAGGTTGGCAAACACATATTCATTTGTCATGACCGCATTGTAGTAATTCATTGCATCTTTGATAGTTGCAAAGTTACCTACCATTACAAAATGGGTAGTTGAATTGAGCAGAATATTAGTAATCGAAAGGTTTTCGAGGCTATAGTATTTCATGTTGAAATCGGAAATCCTCACCTTCAGTGCATTGATATTAACATTTTCGTCATTGATAACCAGTGCAAAAATTTGTTTGCTTTCAGGATTGAATGCATAAATAGATACATCTATAATCTCTTCAGCTTCTTTAGTTGTTGCCGTATCGCCCGGATTCTTAAGATAGTTCAGAATATTTTGTGCAAGCGGTGTGACCTCGCTATCGGGGTATTTGGCCACCAGTTGTTCGAGAGCGACCTGCAAAGAATCCACAACTTCGATTTTTCCAAGCGACAATGCCCGCAGGTATTCAAATTTGGATAAGATTTCAGGTGGCCCTTTAAATTCCTTCAATGCGCGGTTGCTGTTGCTGTAAACAGTAAAATATCTGCCGGACTGGAAATGATCGTATGTTTCAGCATAAAGGGTTGAAGCAATATTTTTCTGTGCTTCAAGTTCTTTAAAATAGTTTGGATCAGAAGCAATTTTGCATAATCGCTATCCGGAAAATTTTGAACAATCAGGTCTTCATACTCTTTGGCTTTTGCAGCGTTTTCTTTTTTTGTGTAAAGACGGTTAAGCTGGTAATAGACCTCCAGAAGATATTTCCCCTCCGGAAAGCGGGAGAGTAAGGTGTCAAATGTTTCTATTGATTTGTCTTCATCCTCCAATTTATCCTTGTAAATAAAACCAAGATTATAAAGGGCGTTTTCGATCAGGCTGTCTGATAATGCTATTTTTTCTTCTGTAAAAGGTAAATTTTGAAGGTAGTAATTCCTGTCATGAGGATCATTTGAAACAACAATTGTGCTATCGGTCGAAAGGCTGTCAGTTTCTTCTGTCAATTCAATTTCCTTAGGTTCAAAGACAGGTTGCTTATTTGATAGCCGCCAGTTATCTTCCAGTTTCCTGTTGCCCCATTTCTTTTTAAACTCAGCCATACCATAGGAAATCGCATGTGGAATTATAAAAATACCATCCGCCACTACCCATCGGACCTCCTATCTGGCTTGATCCTCCGGAATTATTTTGACTCATGGCCAATTGCAGTTCTTCAAGTTCTTTTTGCTTTTCCTCCTGCTCTATTAAATCTGCTATGATTTTATCAATGATCTGATTTCGATCTTCCTCGCTCATAGCCACTAACCTTTGCAAACTATCCTCGGTTTCTACCACGATCAGATTTGTAACCAGATCAGTAAGGTAGGTTGTACGGTCTTTTATTTTGTTATAGTCGGGGTAGTCTTTTGGCAAAACCTGCATAGCGGTATCATAATAAGCCTGGGATAGTTTATAATTCGGGACCTCAAAATAGATATCTCCAAGTTTAAGAGAAGATGATGCTTTCTGATAATTGTTTTTCTTGGATGTAGCAACTGATAGTTTTAAATAATGTACCGCAAGGGTATCGAGGCTGTCTTTTGCAGCAATATCAGCAAGTGCATAATAAATCTGATCGAGGTAATCCTTGTTTTTATCCTCTTTAAGCATTTTTTCGAGATTACGAACTATAGACTTGCTGTCCATTCCATAGCGGGCATCATAGCTTTGGGCAAGGTTAATGGTAGCATTGAAAGCCATCTCATAAGGCGGATTCATCTTGATAACCCGGGTATAATATTCTGAGGCTTTGTATAATTCACCTTCACTCTGATAAATTTGTCCAAGAATA
Source organism: uncultured Bacteroidales bacterium (assembly GCA_963705185.1). Taxonomy (GTDB): domain Bacteria; phylum Bacteroidota; class Bacteroidia; order Bacteroidales; family JAADJA01; genus JAADJA01. The sequence continues at coordinate 230,295 of CAVPJF010000020.1, read as the reverse complement.
AACCTGACTCTTGCTTCGGTGTTTTTTTTCTGGTTGAAATAAAGTGCCTCCTGAAGTTGTTCCTTAGCCGTACCGAACTTTTTTTGCATGATATATAAATCAGCCCTCACCAGTGGAAGTGCTTTCTGAACATTCTGGGATACTTCAGGATTTTTATTGATTTCATTTTTCAGATTGTCCAAAGCTGTTTCTGCCCGCTTGAATTTTTTTTGTTGCACATAGCTGTTACCCATCCATAATAAAGCATCATAACGAATATCATTATTTTTATATTCATTGCTTATAAATTCGAAAGTCCGGCGGGATTTATTGTAATCCTGCTTGTAAAAATAACTCATCCCAATGAGGAAATAGCTGTCGTCAATCCACCTGACATATTCTTTCCTGTTAAAGAACATTGAGTGCCTTTGTATGTTGACCGATGCTTTTTCAATAGCTTTGTCCATGAAAGGATTCAGAGATTGAGCCTCTGCTTCCGTACCATAATTGTAAACACGGATAATATCTGTATAATTATCCTTTACGGTTTTATTGAGCTGAGCCACTCCTTCGCGATAGCTTTCCCTGCCATTCCAAAACATATTGTAATGGCCTGTCAGATTATGGTATACCCTTCGGGTAAAAGAGTTCTTCTTTGTGGAACAGGAATTAGCCATCACTGAAAAAATGATAACTAAAAAAATGAGTAAACTATGATATAATTTCCGTGAGGTCAAGTAAACCTGATGTTAATTGTTTCTTATTGAGCTGATGCCGCTTATTTAACTATTTTTTTACAAAAATATTTTATTTTGATTAATAAGCCTATAAAATTGCATGTTTGTGAAAAGCACAAAATAGGATTATATCTTTTGCCCTAATTCATAAAGAAAGTATTTTAATTATTAAATTCTTTTAAAAACTGAGCATCCGGTTCGCATAAACATAGTATGGATTTATCAGTGAAGCATTGGTTTATCAATCCTGACAAGAAATCTTAATGGAATAACTATTATCTTTGCCAGGCCGGTAAAAACGCGAACATGCCCGAAAAGAAAAGGAAGGATAATAAAGATCATTGGATCAGTAAGCTCAGGAATAAGTATCGGCTTGTAATAAGCAATGAGGATACTTTTGAGGAAAAATTTTCTTTCCGGTTATCACGGCTAAATGTGTTTGTTGTTACCGGGACTATTGCGATACTTTTAATTATAGCCACTACTTTTCTGATTGCCTTTACTCCTTTGCGGGAATATATTCCAGGATATACCGATGTTACTCTTCGCAAACGGGTAATGCAGCTTGAAAGGCTTGCCGATTCGCTCGAGACCGATCTCAACAGGAAAAGCGAATACCTTAATAATATTAAAAATATCATAGAAGGTCGTTATGTCGCAACCGAAGAAGATACTACTATCGTATCACCCGAATCAGCCAGGGACGAAGATTATGGTAATGTGAATTATACCCGTTCTCCCGAAGATTCGATTTTAAGGCAGGAGTATGAAGGCAGCAATAAATATGAACTTATTTTATAATGATAATCATGAAGTGGCCGCCAAATCTTCACGCAGTAGTTTCATTTTCCTGAATCCCCTGAAGGGAATTGCTACCAATGAGTTTGATGTAAGCAAGCAACATTATGGGATCGATATTGTTTCCAAAGAAAATGAAGTTGTCAAAGCCACCCTTGACGGTATCGTTATTTTCTCTGAATGGACAGTTGAAACCGGATATGTGATCAGCATTCAACACCAGGGGATGTTTGTTTCCACTTACAAGCACAATTCGGCTTTGCTAAAGAAGCAGGGAAGCACAGTCAAAGCCGGCGAACCCATTGCTATAGTGGGCGAATCAGGCGAACTCACCACCGGACCTCACCTTCATTTCGAACTTTGGTATAATGGTACACCGGTTAATCCGCGTGATTATATTTCATTTTAAAAGTTTTTCAGTTGAAGAAAAAGATAGCCATTATAGGTTCAACAGGATCGATTGGAAGGCAGGCACTCGAAGTCATGAGCCAGCATCCTGATCAATTTGAACTGGTAGTCCTTTCAGCACTTAAGAACTCAGAACTGCTGATCAGGCAGGCACTTCGATACAAACCGAATACAGTTGTCATTGGTCAGAAGGAACTTTATCCTGATGTGGCAGAAGCATTGCAACCTCACAACATCAAGGTGTTTGCAGGTGAGGAATCCATTTCCCAGGTGGTGGAGATGGATTCGATCGACATGGTACTGGTTGCTTTGGTGGGTTTTGCAGGTTTGATGCCGACCATTAAAGCCATTGAGGCAAAGAAACAAATCGCCCTTGCCAACAAAGAATCACTTGTGGTAGCCGGCGAAATTGTGACCCGGCTCGTCCTTGAAAATCATGTTTCACTGATTCCTGTTGATTCAGAACATTCGGCTATTTTTCAATGCCTTGCAGGTGAAAATCCTGACGATATTGAAAAGGTCATCCTGACAGCTTCCGGCGGTCCATTCAGGAACTTCACCCTGGAACAGCTTGAAAAGGTGACTCCGAAGGATGCCTTGAACCATCCGAATTGGGCTATGGGCGACAAAATAACCATCGATTCAGCTTCTCTTATTAATAAAGGCCTTGAAGTGATTGAAGCGAAATGGCTTTTCGGATTAAAGAAGGAACAAATTGATATTGTCATCCATCCTCAATCCATTATTCACTCTTTAGTTCAGTTCAATGATGGGTCGATGAAGGCGCAGATGAGTCTGCCCGACATGCGTCTGCCCATCCAATATGCCCTTAGTTATCCTCAGCGGTTGAAGAACGAATTCCCTCGTTTCGATTTTAAAGATTTTGGTGAGCTCACATTTCAACCACCCGATATTAAAAAATTTCGTAATCTTGCGCTCGCATTTTTTGCAATGGATAAAGGGGGAAATATGCCCTGCATTTTAAACGCGGCGAATGAAATTGTCGTAGACGCATTTTTAAAAAACAAAATCAGTTTCCTGAAGATGCCCGATGTGATTGAAAAGTGTTTAAATACCATGACATTCATTAGTCATCCGTCGGTCAGTGATTACATCGAAACAGATAAGGAAACAAGGCTAATGGCAGGACGAATAATTGTTGATTTTTGCTGAGTATTGAAAACAATAGGTTACCAATAATCGTTAATTAGAGTTAATTAATTCAAATAGATGGAAGTTGTCATAAAGATCCTTCAGTTATTACTAAGCTTATCAATACTTGTCATCATACATGAAATGGGGCATTTTTTGGCCGCCAAAGCTTTTAAGACCCGTGTCGAGAAATTTTATTTGTTCTTCAACCCCTGGTTCTCAATTTTTAAATTCAAATATGGTGAAACAGAATACGGCATAGGCTGGTTGCCATTGGGAGGTTATGTGAAAATTGCCGGTATGATTGATGAGTCGATGGATAAAGAGCAACTGAGCAAACCACCGGAACCCTGGGAATTCCGGAGCAAACCTACCTGGCAGCGGCTGATCATCATGCTTGGAGGAGTCACAATGAACATTCTGCTCGCTATCTTCATCTACATTTTTATGTTAATAACCTGGGGGGAAGAATACCTTCCTACTTCTGAAGTGAAGTACGGCATTAGTGTCGACTCACTGGCTATGGAAACAGGATTAAGGGACGGCGACAAGATCATTTCTATCGACAACGAATACATCGAAAACTTTAACAAAATTCCGGAAAAACTCATCCTTGATGATGTAAAAACCATACAGGTTGAACGTAACGGAGAAAAAATCAATCTCGAAATACCTGAAGGATTCCTTGGTAAACTGATCAAACATAAATCACCCGACTTTATTGGTTTCAGGATACCATTTACTGTGGGTGATTTTACAAAAAATTCAGCCGGAAAAGAAGCAGGAATGCAGCTCGATGACAGGATCATTTCATTGAATGATAAACCCACAGAATATTTCGGTGATTTCTTCACTGAAATTCAAAAGCATAAGAACGAACAGGTTACCGTAACCGTGATTAGAAAAACGGATACCATTCCAATAAACGTTGTTGTTCCGGCAGAAGGCAAATTGGGTATTTTCAATAAGCCCATCGAAAACTATTTCACCTTCAGCAAGGTGGACTATAATGTTTTTGAAGCTGTTCCTGCCGGTGTGGTGAAAGCATATAAAGGTGTAGGGAATTATCTCAAACAATTAAAACTGTTATTCAATCCAGAAGTAAAGGCTTATGAATCGGTTGGCGGGTTTATTACCATCGGGAGCATTTTCCCTGCTGAATGGCATTGGCAAAGCTTCTGGACGCTTACAGCTTTTCTTTCAATCATGCTCGCCATTTTAAATGTTTTACCGATCCCGGCTTTGGATGGTGGACATGTCATGTTCCTGATGTACGAGATCATCACCCGCCGCAAACCCAGCGATAAATTCATGGAGTACGCCCAGATCGCAGGTATGGTGCTCCTTTTTGGATTGCTCATCTTCGCTAACGGAAACGATATCATCAAGTTGTTCAGGAATTAGAGTTACTATTCCCAGCAAAGTTTCCTTATTATTTATAGAACCCCGATAATTATTTTCAGAAAACTGTAAGATTTTAATTTAAAATTTGAAGGCCTAAAAGATCTGTCAATGCCTTTAATTTTTTTTCCAAAAATCCTTGCTTGTTAAATTTTTATTACCTTTATTGCACTAATACGAAGAAAACAACAAGCAACAATAATGATGTTCGCAATTCAAAATAAATTAAAACCTATTCTTATGAAAAAGGTATTTTACCTGATTTCCGTTTTAGCATTTGCACTTATTACAAATGCCTTTGGCCAAAAGCCGACGATTGAATTAACCTTTACGGCACAATACCAAGCAGAGTATATAATTCTGGACAGCATTTATGTCGAAAACCTCACGCAGGGTGGAGATACCATGCTTTATGCGCCGGATACGGTGCTGGTTTTAGACTACACCGTAGGTGTTGCCGCGAATCCTTCTTTAAATACAGGTTTCCGGGTATCACAGAACCGACCCAATCCGTTTACGGTACAAACCATCATCAGCATCTTTTTACCCGAAGCAGATCATTTGCAGGTGAGTGTGATAAATCTGTTAGGACAAAAGGTTGCTTTTTTTGAGAAATCATTGGATGCCGGAAACCATTCATTTGTTTTTTATCCGGGTGATGACAAGTATTATATCCTTACAGCAACAGCCAATGGATTGACAAAAACCATTAAAATGGTAAACCTGAATAACTATTCAGGCTAAATACTGTTCCCTTAATTATCTGGGAACAGTTGAAACTCCAGACTGAATATAAATCAATTCAGGAAACCGACAATTTTGGATATTCCCTTGGCGACCAGTTGCGGTTTACCGGCTTTGCCAAAAATCTATCGGAAATTACTGGAAGCGATGTGATAGAAGCCACCCCTGCAGGAAATGAAAATTATGTGTTTGAGATCATAGAAGGAATACCCTGCCCTGGAACACCAACCGTAACCTACGAAGGACAAACCTACAACACCGTGCAAATAGGCAACCAGTGCTGGTTTAAAGAAAACCTCAATGTGGGAACTATGATACTCGGAAGCCAGGATATGACTGATAATAGCATTATTGAAAAATATTGCTACGGTAATGATCCTGCAAATTGTGCAACTTATGGTGGCCTTTATCAATGGAATGAAATGATGCAATATACCACCCAGCAGGGAACCCAAGGCATTTGCCCGGCAGGATGGCATTTACCAACCGATGCTGAATGGACCATCCTTACAGATTTTCTGGGAGGAGAGCCTGAAGCAGGAGGTAGAATGAAAGCAACGGGCACAATTGAAGCGGGCACAGGCTTGTGGTATGATCCGAACGAAGGTGCTACAAATAAAAGCGGATTTACTGCCCTTCCGGGCGGCCGCCGCTACTTCTATGGTTATGCGGTATTCGACTATCTGCGTTACAGCGCCTACTTTTGGTCTTCTACTGAGTACGATTCAGATTACGCGTGGTTGCGGAGCTTGTTTTTCCTTTACGCCAATGTGATCCGTTACGACGATTACAAGTACTGCGGTTTTAGCAGTCGTTGCGTTCAGGATTAAAAATCCGATATTTGATATTTAAATCATTTCCGCCTTTGGCGGGATCGAAATATTTTTCAAGACTCAGGTGTTACAGCATGACTGAAAACACAAAAATCCCCCGAACCACTCCGGGGGATTTTTTAATTTGCCATAAATATATAGTTATGGCGCAGGTTCTTTGGGTGTCAGGTCAATGTCGTCAAGGGTTTCCCGGCTCTCAAAAACCTCAATTAGTTCATCGGTATAAGCCTGTTATACTTAAAGGGGTTCCATTATTCTTGAACTATATTTTGGTTCTGTTCCCCGCTCTGAATGGCGGCCACGTGATGTTCCTGATGTACGAGATAATCACCCGCCGCAAACCCAGCGATAAGTTTATGGAATATGCCCAGATAGCAGGTATGGTGCTCCTTTTTGGACTGCTCATTTTCGCTAACGGAAACGATATCATCAAGTTGTTCAGGAATTAAGGAATTTGGTTTCAGCGAATTCCTTTGAATTTTCATTGACAAAGTACTTATTTTTAGACAATTCTAACTCCCCGCTTTTTAGAATTTGTTTTGTAATTTTGTTTGATTGAAAGTTGTCATGAAAAAATTTTCTATAATCATCAGCATTTTAATTCTCTTTGGATGTTCAAAAAATGACGAATCAAAACCTTCAAATAACATAATCCTTCTACAAGTTGATTATATGACAAATGTCTTTGAAGGTGGTAAAAAATTGACCCTATCGACTTGTATATCCAATTCTGATACTTTGCCAATTTCTGTATATTATATGCCTCCAGGTGATTTTGGTAGTATAACTTTATATTATCGACCAACGAATGAAATGGTATTTAATGGTACAATTATTTGGATGGGTTGTGGTCAGATTATTTTTCCTGAAAGTTTTGACTCAGCAAATAGTTTTGCGACATTAGAATCAGAATTACAACAGCCTGACACGTCCAGATTTCAGATTATTTTTTATGAACTCTATAATCAACCCATTAACTATGCAAATATTTGGAACGCTATTAGCAAACTAAAAATAGTCTCTTATTACCTAAATGGCAGTAAGAAAATTGGATTATTTCTATATACTCCAAGTGTCGGAATTGGTGATCCAAATGAGTGGGATTGGTTTGTGATATTGAATAAATAAAGCAGACCGGATCATGTCTCAAAGAGTTGTTATAGGTTTTCTCAAATTTCTTTCCATCATTGTAATTCTCATTTCTTATTCATCTTGCCAAAAAGAAGAAAGACCTCAAATTTCAAAATATGATCTGAAATTTTCAAAACTGGCCAATAGCTGGGATGAAGCCATTCCGCTGGGTAATGGTATGCTTGGGGCATTGGTTTGGGAGAAGGATAACAAGCTTCGGTTTTCTTTGGATAGAGCCGATCTCTGGGATCTCCGCCCGATGGAAAACCTCGATAAGCCTGAATGGAAGTTCAGCTGGGTAAAAGAACAGTGGGAGAAAAATACCTATGAAAAGGTCCAGCAAATGTTTGATGCTCCCTATGACCGGAATCCTGCGCCCTCAAAAATTCCCGGAGCTGCTTTGGAATTCGAACTGGCTTCTTTCGGTGAAGTGGAATCGGTTGAATTGCACCTGGCTGAAGCCTTGTGTGAGGTAAAATGGGCGAATGGAGTTACGCTGCTCACTTTCATCGAAGCTGAAAATACCATTGGCTGGTTCCGGTTTAAAGGTTTGAAACCCGGTTTATCCCCTGAGATCATTCCCCCGGCATACAACCTCGAAGGTGAATCCGGTGCGGAAAGTCCTGTAACCGGTCAGGATTTAAGGCGTCTGGGTTATCCCAAAGGGAAAATTGGTTAAGCACGAAAATTCAATAACCTATGACCAGGAAGGTTGGGGTGGATTCAAATACCAGGTGAGTGTCCAATGGCAGCAAAACAAGGATGAACTTGAAGGTTGCTGGAGCATCAGTTCTGAATTTCCCGGGTGGGAAAAGAAAGCCAGCGCAGGCGATCTGACAAAAGCCGTCAGCAGTCAATGGCTTTTCCACCCAATTTGAAAAGCATAAACTGTGGTGGCAGAATTTCTGGTCGCAATCGGGTATTTCCCTTCCTGATTCGGTTCTGACCAAACAATGGTACCTCGAAATGTACAAGCTGGGTGCCGCTTCCGGAAATGGCGCTCCTCCCATCTCCCTGCAGGCGGTCTGGACAGCCGACAATGGAAAATTACCTCCCTGGAAAGGAGATTTTCATAACGATCTGAACACCCAGCTGAGTTACTGGCCTGCATACAGTTCCAATCACCTTGAGCAGGAGAGGGGCTTTATCGACTGGCTGGAAAAGAATAAACCCCAATTCGAAAATTATACGAAACAGTATTTCGAAACGCCCGGACTGAATGCGCCCGGAGTGTCTACCCTGACCGGTCAGCCCATGGGCGGTTGGATTCAGTATTCCTTTGGCCCGACGGTTTCGGCATGGCTGGGGCATCATTATTATCTGCACTGGCGGTATTCCATGGACAGGGAATTCCTCGAAAAAGAGGCTTATCCCTGGATCGCAGGTGTGGCTGCCTACCTTGAAGCATTCACGGTGATTGACGAGCATGGATTCAGGACACTGCCGCTGAGCTCGAGCCCGGAAATATTTGATAATTCGCGTGATGCCTGGTTCCCGGATATCACCAATTTCGATCTGGCGCTGATGAGGTGGACATTCGAAAAGGCAGCCGAATTGGCCACAGAACTTGGCAAAGATAACGATGCAGCCCGATGGAATGCCTTGCTTGCTCAATGTCCCGGTTTTGATATTGATCCTCAATCCGGTTTTACTTTTGCCAGCGGCTTTCCTTACCAGGATTCGCACCGCCATTTCTCCCATCTGATGGCTTTCCATCCGCTCGGGCTGGTCGATTGGTCAAAGGGTGAAAGAGACCAGGCTATTATCAAATCAACAATAGCAACACTGGATAAATACGGTCCCGACTGGTGGTGCGGCTATTCTTACAGCTGGCTGGGGAATTTAAAAGCCCGTGCTTTCGATGGTGAGGGCGCTGCCGAAGCCCTGCGAACATTTGCCGAATGTTTTTGCCTTCCCAATAGCTTTCATGTCAACGGAGATCAGTCGGGAACCGGGAAATCAAAGTTTACTTACCGGCCTTTTACCCTCGAAGGAAACTTTGCCTTTGCCGCCGGCGTGCAGGAGATGCTGATCCAGAGCCATACAGGCACCATCCTGTTGTTTCCGGCCATACCGGAAGACTGGAAAGACGTCAGCTTCTCAACCTTGCGGACAGAAGGGGCATTTCTTGTTTCAGCAAAGATGGAAAACGGAGAAGTTACTGAAGTTAACATCCTGTCTGAAAAGGGCGGGGAACTGAAACTCCTGAATCCTTTTGAGAAAAATAAATTTAAATGCTCTTCTTCATATAAAGTTAGCGGTGACTACCTTTTAATTCAAACGAATAATAACCATATCATTAAAATGCATAGATAGCTTATGGCAATTGATTTATTTCTTATAATGTCAAAAAAATTTGAAACCAATAATAGATTTTCTTATTTTTGTAAGTAGACAAAATTAGTTAAACCTGGAAAAAAAAATCGAATATGAAAACTTTAGTTTATTTTTCCCTGCTGATCATGAGCTATTGCACCATTTCAATTTCTAATGGGCAACAATTAACGGATAATTATTATCCTGACCAATGGAGACGAGACGATATTATTCGTGCTAAAAACCATCATTGCATTGATAGCAGTTATTTGTCAGTAAATGACAATTATACCGAATTATTAAATTGCAAATCTGCTCAAAAGAAATGGGACACTATTGTAAGTTTCAATGCAAATGGATTATTACACAGGTACACCCAGATTTTCGATAATCAAGGTAATGTTATAAATCGGTCTAAAGAAAAATGGGTATCAAATATTTGGGAGAATTTGTCGCGGAATATTTATACCTATGATAATAAAAACAATCTTATTACAAACATCTCCGAGAATTGGCAAGACAGCATGTGGTTAAAACAATCGAAATATTCATATACTTATGATGATAATCAGAATATTTTATCCAAAGAATATAAATATTGGTCGAACAATACTTGGATTAATTCCTAATAGGTATACCTATTCATACGATGAGTGTAACAATCTTCTTACTGAATTATCGGAAATAAAAAAAGATAGTATCTTGGTTAATGAAAATAAACTTACATACACTTATGATGCAAATGGAAATGAATTAACGCATTTGTATGAGCACTGGCAAAACAATGCTTGGGTAATTTCTTATCGAGTATCTTCCGTTTATGATCAAAATGAAAACAAAGTATCTTATTTATTTGAACGTCGAATTAACAACGGTTGGGTGAATGAATCGAAAGATACTTATACCTATAATGGAATTGGCAAAATGCTGACAGAATTGAGAGAAACATGGCTGAATAATCACTGGCAGAATGATTATATTATTATTCGCACTTATGATAACCATGGAAACCAATTAACCAAACAGGTCAATTTCTGGGAAAATAATGATTGGGAAAATGAATGGAGATTTACAAAAACGTATGATTATTATGATAACCTTATAACTTTATTACAAGAAAATTGGGGAGATAATTTATGGATTAATAATTGGAGGTCCATTTATTCTTATGATGATAATGGAAATATGTTAACGGAATTACAAGAACACTGGAACTGGTATATGGTGATTGGGATTAATAGCGCTAGGTATACCTATACATGGGATGATAGTGGAAGTTCTTTAACCGGGAAATACGAACATTGGTCACTAAACAACACCTGGGAGCCTGATGATCAGATTAATTTAAGTCTTTATTCGGGAGGAAGTGCAATTTTTTGGATCGAGCAAATATATTTATATGAAGCAAGTTATTCTTCATTTATAAATGATATTTCTGAAAATAATCCGAATAGGATGAGCGTACGTGTTTTTCCTAATCCTGCCAGTTGACGAAATTTACATTGACCTAGGATCATTATTCCGAAATTCAGATTGCCATTTACAATTCCACCGGTGAAAGGAAATTGGTTCAATCCTTACCCTCATCACAAACAATTGATGTTTCAAACCTGCCATCTGGGATCTATGTTTACCTTGCTTACAGGTAAAAATGGATTTAAGGAAACAGGGAAAATTATAATTCGATAAAAGTTTTAGCAAAAGGCAAGTAACCACATTCTTTCTTTAAATTGGAGTTATTGCCCCGGGTATTCCAGCAGCTCTTCCGAAAAATATTCAAGCTTCACGCCGGCTTCCTTCAGCATTTCTTCCGATTCTTTGCCGGCATGGTATTTCTTTTCGCAAACCACCCTTTCGATCCCGCAGTTGATGATGAGCATGGCACAGGTTCGGCAGGGAGTCATGCGCACGTAAATGGTGCCTCCTTCGAGGGCAATGCCGCGCCGGGCTGCCTGGGTAATGGCATTTTGCTCGGCATGAACCGTTCGCACACAATGCTGGCTAACAGATTCATCTTCATGAACCACTTTTTTCATCAGGTGGCCCACCTCATCGCAATGTTTCAATCCGCGGGGCGAACCCACATACCCTGTCACCAGGATTTGCTTATCCTTCACGATCACGCAGCCGGCCCTTCCCCGGTCGCAGGTAGCCCGCTTCGAAACGGAATGTGCAAGATCGATAAAATACTGATCCCAGCTCGGCCTTACGTGTTGTGGTTTGTTATCTGTATCCATGATGGTTATCTGTTATTCATTTAATGTTTAATGTTCTGTGTAAATGTTATTTGCATGGGGCAGGGGGCATGGAGATTACGCCATTCCAATATTTCGACTTATTTCCATTTATTCCCTATACCCTATTTCCCCTATACCCCTATTTCCCTTAAAACCTCCTCCACCTTCTCATAAAGCTCGTTCACTGTACCATCGTTCCAAAAAACAAAGTCAGCCATTTCCCTGCATTTCTGAAGGTTCTGGCTGTTCGGGTCGGCGGAGGTCATTTCCCTTTGCTCATTCTGCATAAAAGTATCGAAATCAATCTGGTCCGTTTCCGAATTTCTTTTTTTAATCCGTTCGAACCTTGTTTTTGCATCAGCATCAACAGCGAAAAGATAAAAATTTCCTTTTTTTCGAAGCGAATCGATTTCACCCGGAGTACGGATACTTTCAATAACCGCATTTTTACCGGTTTGAACCGCCTGAAGGTAAAGCTGGTCGGTGATGTAGGAAGGTGAATTCAATCTGCGGAATTCGTTGGCCACAACCACCATGCTGTCGCGGTTCTCAGGCAGGTTTCGCTTTCGGATTTCTTCAAGCAAAAACTGCCGGACCGAAAAATGGTTAAATCCTTTTTCCTTTATAAGGTAATCCAACCACTGTTCCTTTTCCAGCTCCGAGTGTTCCGGTAATTCCAATGACCAGCATTTGCCGATTTTTAATTCAAGGAACTTTCTTCTTTGATTTCCTCAATCCATTTGCCAATGTGAACCGGCTGGTATGCATTCAGTTTTTCAAGCAATTCGATGGCATTATCGCTCACAATAATATTGTCCCGGTGTTCTTCCCTCACAAACCGCTTCGTTTACTCCATGATCAAAAAACTTTATCAAGTGGTCAAAATAACCATTCACATTGAGCAATCCAATCGGTTTATCAAAAATCCTGAGCTGGTTATAGGTAAGCACTTCTGCAAGTTCATCCAGCGTGCCCAGCCCACCGGGAAGTGCAACAAAGGCATCTGCACATTTCCATCATCATTGCTTTGCGCTCCTGCATGTTGTTGACGATATGCAATTCTGTAAGGTGGTCATGTGCAATTTCAAGGTCAGCAATGCTTTTCGGTATTATGCCAATGCATTTTCCGCCTGCAGCCAGGGCGCTGTCGGCCATCACACCCATCAGTCCCACCTTTCCTCCACCATAAACAAGTGTAATATTATTTTCTGCCAGCATTTTCCCAAATGCTGCTGCAGTTTCTTTATAGATCTTATTTTTCCCTATGCTCGACCCGCAAAACACACAAATACTCTTCATTAATTCACATTATGACCGGCAAAAATAGCAATAAAATCAACCCACAAAATGTCGCGAAGTTTGCTGATAGTATTTGGATATCATGCACAAACCTTTATTTTGATGATTGAATCTATAAAGAATTCCCGTTTTCATTTGCCGGATAATCTTAATTTTGCATCATGGAATCCACAAGACAATCAAAAATTTCGAGGCTGCTTCAGAAAGACCTGAGCGATATCTTCCAAAGGGAAGGGAGAAACCTTTTCAGCGGTGTGATGATCACCGTGACTAAAGTGCATGTTACTTCTGACCTTTCTATCGCCAAAGTATACCTGAGTTTGTTTACTACAAAAGACAAAGATGGATTATTAAAACAAATAAAACTCCATTCAAAAGAGATCAGGTTCAAACTAGGACAAAGGATTGGCAAGCAGGTTAGAGCTATCCCGGACTTGCAATTTTACCTCGATGATTCCCTCGATTATATTGAGAATATTGAGAAGCTGCTCGATGTATAAAAATTATATAAGGCAATTAAATAATTGAACTTTTCCTGAACTGAAAAACCGATGCAATACGACCCGATAAAGAGATCACTTGGCAAGGTGTTTAACAAAAGTCCCTGGCTGAGGATTTTATTTTATCGTCTTCTCGATTTGCTTCTGCTTCGGACCTGGCATGTAAAAAAAGCTATCAGGAAATGGGCAAAGGGTAAAGGTGACAACATTGAAATTCTTGATGCCGGTTCAGGTTTCGGGCAATATTCTTTTTATCTTTCGAAGAAAAATAAAAGCTGGAGAATTACCGGGGTTGATGTAAAGGAAGAACAGATTGAAGATTGCAATGCTTTTTTTAAGAAGATTGGGCAATCCAATGCTTCATTCAGGATAGAAGACCTGACAAATTCAAGGAAGACTTTAAATATGACCTGATCCTTTCAGTGGATGTGATGGAGCATATCCTGGAAGATGTTGAGGTGTTTAAAAATTTTCATACCTCATTAAAACCAGGAGGCATGGTTTTGATTTCCACTCCTTCAGATCAGGGCGGATCAGATGTTCATGAGCACGACCACGAATCTTTCATTGAGGAACATGTGAGGGATGGATACAACATCAATGAAATACAGGAAAAATTAAAGCTGGCCGGATTTTCTAAAACGGAAGCCAGTTATAATTACGGTTCTCCCGGAAAAATTTCGTGGAAACTTTCGATGAAATATCCGATCGTCATGCTAAATGCATCCAGGTTGTTTTTTATTATTTTACCCATCTATTACCTGGTTACTTTTCCGGTTTCTTTGATCCTTAATTACCTCGATCTCCGGTGGACCCATAAATCAGGAACCGGACTAATCGTAAAAGCCTGGAAAGAATGAACTTCCCTTTTTACATAGCGAAGCGTTATCTTTTCTCAAAAAAATCGCATAATATCATCAATATTATTTCGGGTATTTCCGTGTTGGGAGTTACGGTTGGAACCCTTGCCCTGATAGTTGTGCTTAGTGTTTTTAATGGCTTTGAAGATTTGGTAAAATCACTTTTCAATTCATTTAATCCTGATTTTCAGATTACAGTTAAAGAAGGAAAAACATTTGATGCTGCTATTTTTCCCCGTGATAAAATTGAACAAATACCGGGTGTGATCAGTTATACTGAAGTTGTGGAAGAGAACGCATTGCTAAAGTTCAAATCGGAGCAATATATTGTTGCACTGAAAGGAGTAAGCAATGATTTTCTTGTTCAAAACCCAATGGATTCGATGCTGGTTGATGGGGAGTTTATCCTTGAAGACGGCAAAATTAATTTTGCAATTATGGGTTATCTGGTAGCTTATCATTTGGGTATCAAGATCAATGATTTTTCGAATCCGCTTACAGTATTCGTTCCAAAGAGAACGAAAAAAACAATCACAGCCCTCGATCAATCCTTTAATTCGGGATTTTTAATCCCTTCTTCGGTATTTTCGATTCAGCAGGAAATCGATTCACGCTATATCATCGTACCCATAAAATTTGCCCGGGAATTGCTTGAGTATTCAAATGAAATTACCAGTGCGGAGATTCGATTGAAACCCGGATCAGACACTGATAAAATACAGAAAAGCATACAGACTTTGATCGGAGATAAATTTGTGATTAAAAACAGATACCAGCAGCAAGAGCTTCTTTACAAGATTATGAAATCAGAGAAGTGGGCGATTTTCTTTATCCTGACCTTTATCATCATCATAGCTGCTTTTAATGTGGTGGGGTCGCTTTCCATGCTGATACTTGATAAAAGAAAGGACATTGCTGTTCTCTTCAGCCTTGGAACCGATGAAAAAAAGATCAAAAGAATATTCATTCATGAAGGTTTATTAATCACGTTCATCGGTATTTTTATCGGTTTGCTCATAGGTTTTATACTTTGTTATGCACAGATCAAATTTGGCCTGATCAAATTGGGTGGAGACGCCGGTGCATTTGTGGTTCCATATTATCCGGTTAAAATGAAAATACTGGATTTTGTGGCCGTATTTGGTATCGTATTTATTATTGGTATTGGTGCCGCATGGTATCCGGTCAAACAGATATCATCAAAGTACCTGCATCTCAGGATTTCTGATTTTCTTAAAAGTCAATAATAGTTATAAATACTGCAACCTTTTTTTTTAGGATATTGTCTAATCAGGGCAATTTGGTAGTTTAGAAAAATATTCATAGTTTTGCGTTTCTTTAAATTTGTAAATCATAATATTAATATAAAAAAATTACAATGAAGAAGGCTACTTTTACTAGAAAATTTCAGCTGTTGACGTTGGTTCTTTTTATTTCTTCGGCAGTTTTTGCAGGAAATATTATTGTGAACGAAAATGGTTCCAACAGCTTCTCACTAAAGGAAAATACCTATTCGGTGATCAGGCTTAGCAACAGTGTTGCTGAAATGGATTTTATGAGTGTAAAAACCAAAGCTGGCAATTTTACACTTTTTAATATTCCTGAGTATGGGTATACCGTAGTTGATGGTGAACCCAAGCTTCCGGTGATGAAGAAGCTTATTGAAGTGCCGATGAATGCATCTTTCGAGATCAGTATTATCGACCCAGGAATTTGAAGAAATAAGTTTAAGTGATTTGGGTATTACTGAATGGGTAATGCCAGCCCAGCCACCTTTGTCAAAAAGCATTGACAACCCTGATGATGTTGAGTTTATTTTTAACCAAGCTTCTTACCAGGTCGATAATTATTTAGGTCAGGAATTGGTCAGGGTGATTGATATGGGCATGATGCGTGGTGTAAGAATTGCTTGTTTGGAAATTGCACCAGTGCTTTATAATCCGGTTCAGAATAAAATCAAAGTCTTCACTAATATTGAGATAAAAGTAAACTTTACTGGTGCTGATATTCAGATGACGATGGATAGTAAGAAGAAGCTGTTTTCTCCTTATTTCGAAGGAATTTACAGCCAGCTGATTAACTATAAGTCAATGGAAAGTAAAGAACTGATCATGGATGAACCTCCCACATTTGTTATCGTTTCTGATGCCATGTTCCAGGCTGCCCTGCAACCTTTCATTGAGTGGAAAGTAAAGAAAGGTTTCAATGTGATTGAAGCTTATACCAATGATCCCGGGAGTTGGAAATACGACTACTTCAATCAAAAACTATCTGATGGGACTTTATAATAACCCACCTTCCGGAATCAATCCACCTTGTTTTGCACTTTTAGTTGGTGATGTGGCTCAAATACCAGCATTTAACGGGACATGCTGGCGGACATGTAACCGATTTATATTATTTTGAATATACCGGCGATATTCTTCCTGAACTTTATTATGGAAGATTTTCAGCCAATAATCTTACTCAATTGCAGCCTCAGATTGACAAAACACTGGAATATGAGCAATACCTCTTCCCTGATCCTACCTTCCTTGATGAGGTGGTAATGATTGCCGGAGCTGATGGTTCGCATCAAACCTGGTCGAATGGGCAGATCAATTATGGAACAACCTATTATTTTAATGCTGCTCATGGTTTATTATCACACACTTATTTACAACCGGAACCAGGAGGAGGAAATTATTCACAGCTGATATAAGCAAAATGTTAACGATGGAGTTTCATATGTAAATTACACTGCACATGGAAGTCCATCTGGATGGGCAGATCCAAGTTTCAATATAGGTGATATTGCAGCCTTGACCAATGCCCATAAATATCCTCTCATGATAGGCAACGCTTGTTTAACTAGTAGTTTCCAATCAACCTGTTTCGGTGAAGCAGTTGCTAAGGGCTGCAAATAAAGGTGCCATAGGTTATATCGGTGCATCCAATAATAGTTATTGGGATGAAGATTACTGGTGGGGTTGCGGATTTAAATCTGTTGTCTTAAATCCGGTTTATGATGCAAGCAAATTGGGAGCTTACGATCGAACTTTCCATGACCATGGCGAACCACTGAATGAGTGGTATGCCAGTCAGGGACAAATGGTGCAGGCAGGTAATCTTGCTGTTTCACAATCAGGAAGCATGATAACTTATTACTGGGAAATTTACCACCTGATGGGCGATCCTTCATTGATGATTTATTATTCACAGGCTCCGGATGCTATAGCTAATTACCAGGCATTAATGCCTTTAGCTTCAACCACTTTTACAGTAAATACAGATCCTTATGCCTATGTTGCAATTTCAAAAGATGGTGTGCTTCATGGATGCGCAATCGCTGATAATACTGGCCTTGCAGAAGTTACCATGTTCAATCCCATAACTGTTCCGGGAACCGCTGATGTAGTGATTACAGGTCAGAATTTAAAACCTTTTATGGGCACAGTTACTGTTGCTTCTCCTGAAGGAGCTTATGTATTATTGAATGAGATGGAAATTGATGACAGCAACGGAAACAATAATGGCATTGCTGATTTTGATGAATATATTATGCTTGATATTACATTGGAAAACCTTGGAAGTGCAACCGCAACAAATGTAACAGCAACTCTTTCCACAACAGATGAATATATTACGTTAAATTCATATAGCCATAGCTGGCCAAATATTCCTGCAGGAGCCACTTCAATGCAACCGGGAGCATTTGCTTTTACAGTTGATGAATTAATCCCTGATCAGCATGTTGCTAACTTCGACTTAGAAATTACAGATGGAACGGATACATGGAATTCTTCTTTTAATGTCACTCTGAATTCACCTGTTTTAACCGTTCTGAGCTACGTTGTAGATGATACTTACGGTAATAATAACGGTCGACTCGATCCGGGCGAAACAGCGGATATTATTATTCCAAACCTGAATGAAGGCGGCAGTGATGCATTAAATTCGATTGCCACAGCTGCTGCAGTTGGCTCTTTAATTACGATCAATAATGCAACCTATAATGTTGGAAATATTGCTCCGGGACAAACCTTGGAGGCAATTTTCAATGTAACTGTTAGCCCTGATGCTCAGGTTGGTGATGTGGTTAATGTAAATTACGCGATAGCTTCCGGAGTTTATGTAGCATATTCAGCGCTTTCATTGAATATTGGACTGATCATCGAAGATTTTGAATCAGGCGGATTTACTTCTTATGAATGGGAATTTAGCGGAAATGCAAACTGGCTTATCAACCAACAAAATCCTTATGAAGGTGAACTTATTCCGCAAAATCAGGCGATATCAATGATAACCAAACTTCAGTACTTTACATTACAGTTGACGTTTCCGCTGCTGATCAGATATCATTCTACTATATGGTTTCATCTGAACCCAATTATGACTACCTGAGGTTTTATATTGATAGTGATATGCAGGATGAATGGTCAGGTAGTGTTTCATGGACAGCAGCTTCTTATCCGGTAACTGCCGGAACACACACCTTTAAATGGGAATACTCAAAAGACATTTCAGTTTCGACCGGTAGTGACCTTGCCGGAGTTGATTATATTATTTTCCCGCCGTTTGCCGGAGTTTCTCCATTGGGTGTTTTTGTTTCGGCAAACCCACAGACTATTTGTGAAGGTGAAAGTTCTCAATTGAATGCCTTTGCAATGGGTGGTTCTGGTGCATATACCTATGAGTGGATACCAACAACTGGTTTGAATAATCCCAATATAGCTAATCCAGTTGCCACCCCTGAAGAAACAACCACATACACAGTAACGGTTGATGATGGCGATGCCACGGTAACGGACGATGTTACTGTGACCGTAAATCCGACTCCTGATACACCCACTGTAACACAACAGGGCAATCTTCTGTTATCAAGTGCAACAACCGGTAATCAATGGTACAATAATTCCGGACTTATTCCGGGAGCTACAGGTCAAAGTTATGAGCCAATAGCTACTAATGATTATTATGTGATTGTAACCAATGGTTATGGCTGCGAATCAGAACAATCCAATGTTTATCATTTTGTTTACACGGGGTTAATTGATATTGTTGACGGTAAAGATTTTAGTATTTATCCGAATCCGTTTAAAGATTCTTTTACAATAGACTATTCTGTAAAATCGGTAACTGATGTCACCATAGCAATTTATGATACCTATGGTCAACTGATATCCACCCTCCAGAATCAGGTTAAGATGAACTCAGGTAACCATAGGTTTACATTCGATGCCAGTAATCTATTAACCGGTGTTTATTTTTGTAAAATAGAAACTTCTGATTATAGTGTGGTTCAGAGGATAATTCATTCAAGATAGTAACTTATTGTTGTAACAAATTCCCCGAAAAACTCGGGGATTTTGTTTTATTTAAAATTTAATTGATCATGAAAAAATTTACATTTTTGATTTTTTTTACTCTTTCATTCAGGGGCATATTTGCTGCACAAGGTTACGATGTAACATTTCAGCAACCGGAAACCGGTTTATATGAGTTGAATTTCACTCTGGGAGATTTTAACTTAACAGAGGTAACAATAGACGGAGTAACCTATTCAAAAATAATTTTTGATGGGAGTGTTTACACACAATTAAAGGGATTTGCACAACTGCCATTCATCCATGCCTCAGTCAGCTTGCCTGCTGATAAAAATGTTGACCTGAAGGCAATTGAGGGCGAATATGAAGATATTATACTTAACCATCCATTGCTGCCCTCAAGAGGTGTGATCTATCGCGATCAGGACCCATCAACCATTCCTTATGAGATCAGTCCAGGTTCGTTGCGTGATGAATGGTACCCCCAGAACCTTGCAAACAATACCGATCCATTTATAATAAAGGATTTTAGAGGAACAACAGTTTACGTTTATCCATTCAGGTACAATGCTGTTCAGAATACCCTTAGGATTTACAAGAATGTGGTCATTCAACTGAAGGAAAACGTCACTATGCCATATAATCCATTATTAAAGCAACCTCAGACTATACTTAGAGAAATGAATGGTATTTACCGATCGGTATTTATCAATTATGAACAAGCAATGACTGACTTAACCATCGGGGAGTATGGAGATATTCTTGTCCTCTGCACCAGCCGGGATGAAGTCGGCCATTCAGCCTTATATCGACTGGAAAATGGAAAAAGGTTTTAACGTAGAAAAAATTGTTGTTGCCACAGGAACCAATGTTAAAACTACCATTCAAAGTGCATATAGCGCCAACAATAATCTATTATATGTTCAGCTTGTAGGCGACTGGGCTGATATTAAATCGGATATGCTGGGCAGCGCACCCATGGATCCTCAATTGGGTTGTGTGGTTGGTAGCGATCAGCATCCGGATATCTGCATTGGTCGTTTCTCTGCGAATTCTGCTGCGCATGTCACTATACAGGTAGATAAAGTGATCAACTATGAAAAGAATCCTGATTTAGGAGCCAGTTGGTATACTGCAGCACTGGGTGTTGCTTCAAACCAGGGACCCGGAGATGATGGTGAATTGGATTATACGCACATCAATGTAATTTATAACGATAAGCTGGATCCGTTTACATATGAATCCTTCACCACTGCTTACGATCCAAATGGAACTGCTCAAATGGTTTCCAATGCCATCAATGCAGGCGTGAGCATCATCAATTATTGCGGACATGGATCAGAAACTTCATGGGGTTCAACCGGATTTAGCAATAGCCATATCAATGGCCTGACCAATGGAAATAAACTTCCGATTATATTTTCAGTAGCTTGTGTTAATGGATGCCTTTAACAGTGGCAGCGATTGTTTTGCAGAAGCATGGTTAAAGAAAGCCAATGGTGGTGCTGTCATGACTATGATGTCAACTATTAATCAACCATGGAACCCACCCATGAGGGGAGAAGACTATTTTAACGATATGCTGATTGGTGGTTACGATTATACCGCACACCCTGGTCAAAACGGTATTTCCACCACGGAAGGAAGAACTACCATAGGTGCTATAGCATTTAATGGTTTGGTATTGATGTGCACCGAATCCGGAGGAGGTGATGACTGGGAAACTGCCAAAACATGGCATTTATTTGGAGATCCATCAATGCAGCCAAGAACTGACATTCCTGGTGATCTGGTGATATCAAACAACATTATAATGGTTGGGGTTCCTTATATCACGACGGTCTCGGGTCCCAATGGCCCGGTTGAAGGTGCAATGGTTTGCCTTTCAAAAGATGGTGGATATTTTAGTGCAATTACTGATGCCACTGGTGCTGTTAATATTCCGAATGACCTCACCCCGGGAATTGCCAAATTAGTTGTTACTGCATTATAACATGGAAACGATTTATGATGAAATTACTGTTGTGCCACCCGGAGGAGCATGGATAATACTAAATTCCTATGAAGTGAATGATATCAATGGAAATGAAAACGGCCAGGCTGATTATGGTGAAACTGTCATGCTGAATGTTTCAGCTGAAAATGTTGGAACAGATCCAGCTACCGGAGTGACCGCTACACTTACAACAACTGATCCTTATATTACTGTTACAGATAATAGCTATACGTATGGCGATATTCCTGCTGGTTCTGTCATTAATGGGGATGGAGCTTTTGAAATTACCATTGCAGAAAATACACCGGATGGTTATTCAGGGATGCTTGAAATAGAATTTACAGATGCTTCAAAAGCTTCATGGGTAAGTAGTATGTCAATCGTATTACATGCACCTGTTATGGATTTGGGTGAATATACCATCCTGGATGTTACCGGAAACAACAATGGTAAAATTGATCCGGGTGAAACCGTAAATCTTGCCATCCAGGTCGTGAATGATGGTTCATCGGATGCTTACAATGTAATAGGTCAGCTTTCATGCTCTGATCCATATATAACCATCAATGTCAGCAATCAGATCATATGGTAACATTGATGCCGGACAAATGGTAGAAAAAGTATTTTCAGTATCAGCGAATATTAGCACACCTGCCGGTCATCCGGTAACATTTGATTTAGCTTTGACTGGAGATTTAAGCGTATCAGCCACAGGTTCATTTGATATCATTGTTGGCCAGATCCCTGTTTTAATTATTGATATGGACGGGAATCTAAATTCGGCCTCTGCTATGTTGGACGCACTTTCTGAAATTGAAATTACTGCAGAATATTCAACAAGCTTCCCAACAGATTTGAGCCTGTATAATTCAATTTTCCTCTGCCTGGGAATTTATGCAGATAACCATGTATTAACTTCAGCAGAAGGACAAGCTTTAGCAAATTATCTAAATAATGGCGGAAATCTTTATATGGAAGGTGGTGATACATGGTTTTACGATACACAAACAGCTGTTCATCCCATGTTTAGCATTTCTGCGACGAATGATGGTTCATCCGATCTCAATACAATAAACGGACAGGTTGGAACATTTACTGAAGGCATGTCATTCAGTTATTCCGGAGATAATGACTGGATTGATCATATTGAAGCTTCCGGTTCAGCATTTAATATTTTGGCTAACCAATCCCCTTCTTACGGAACAGGTGTAGCTTATAACGATGGAGATTATAAAACTATCGCTTCTTCCCATGAATTTGGAGGCCTGGATGATGGTGCTTCAACCAAAGAGGAACTGATGGCCGCCTATCTTGATTTCTTTGGATTTTCAAGTACCCTGCAGGCATTTTTTACCGCCAGTATTACCGAAGTCTGTGAAGGTGATGAAGTAGAATTCTACGATATGTCACTGGGTGGTGTAACATCCTGGGAATGGACATTTGAGGGAGGAACTCCTTCAACTTCCACTTTGCAAAATCCTTCTATTATTTATGAAACAGAAGGTGTTTATGATGTTAGTCTGACTGTTTCTGACGGAGTAGATTCACATAGTGTTACTTTTGAAGATTATATCACGGTAAATATTTGTACTTCGGTAAAAGAAATAAACATCGAAAAAATATCTATATATCCTAATCCAAATAGTGGTATTTTTACCGTGAAATTGAATGAAGATTTTGGTGAGAACGTCACTATTAAACTACTCAATGCTATGAGTTCAGTAGTTTTTGAAAGGAAAAACACAGATATAAATTCCGGATTCACAATGGATCTGGATTTGAGCAATCTGAATAAAGGCCTGTATTTCCTTGTTATTGAAAGCTACCAGGGGAATACTGTTCAACGAATCATTATTCGTTAGTAGTTTTCATGGTTTAAATTGGTTTTTGGTTAGAGTCCCGCTTCGGCGGGACTTTTTTTTACCCGATACACTTTTAATTTCAAACAGGATCGTTTGGAATGGATTTTTATTTACATTAGTGGTCATTTAAATTATTTACTATGATTGATCAAAATGAATTCAGAAATCAGGCTCACCATTTTGTGGACTGGATGGCGGATTACCTTGAAAATATTGAAAAATTTCCTGTTAAATCAGCTCTTAATCCCGGCGATATTTATAAAAGTATTCCTGCGTTCCCACCAGATAAACCGGAATCAATAGATCATGTATTTCATGATTTTCAGGAAATCATTTTGCCGGGGATTACCCATTGGCAAAGCCCCAATTTCTTTGCTTATTTCCCTGCAAATTCAAGTTATCCATCCCTGCTTGCTGAAATGTTGACAGCTACTTTGGGAGCACAATGCATGATTTGGGAAACATCACCTGCAGCAGCCGAGCTGGAAGAAAAAATAATGAACTGGCTGAAAAATATGATTGGATTACCCGATAATTTTCACGGTGTAATCCAGGATACAGCCTCTACAGCCACACTTACAGCTTTGTTAACGGCAAGAGAGAGACATACAGGATACCAAATCAATGAACAGGGTTTTATGCACAACGATTTCCGGATATATTGTTCTACTGAAACCCATTCTTCCATTGAAAAAGCAATTAAAATTGCTGGTTTTGGCCGGAAAAATCTGGTTAAGATACCCGTTGATGAAAATTTCAGATTAAACACTGAATCATTAGTTAAAGCAATTGATGAGGATATTAAGAAAAATTTAAAACCCCTTGCTATTATAGCTACCCTTGGAACCACTGGCTCAACAGCTATTGATCCGTTGGATAAAATTGCTGAAATTGCTTCAGCCTTTAATATCTGGTTGCATGTGGATGCCGCATTTGCCGGAACTGCTTTAATTCTTGATGAATACAGGTGGATGATTAACGGAATAGAAAAGGTGGACAGTTTTGTCTTTAATCCCCATAAGTGGATGTTCACTAATTTTGATTGCTCTGCTTATTTTGTAAAAGACAAGGAAGCGCTTATCAATACATTCAGCATAATCCCGGAATACTTAAAAACAAAAACTACCGGTAAAGTAAACGACTATCGCGATTGGGGAATCCAATTAGGACGACGATTCCGGGCACTTAAGTTGTGGTTCGTGATCAGAAGTTTCGGACTCGAAGGATTAAAAGAAAAAATCCGGTATCATATTTCACTGGCTGAAACAGCTGGAACAAAAAATCAATAAAAGCATTAACTTTGAAATGGTCACCCCCAGAACTTTAAATTTGTTGTGTTTTCGCTATAAGCCGAAAGATTTAAGTGATCCGGAAAAGCTTAACAATATCAATGAGCTACTTTTACAGAAAGTGAATAATACCGGAAAGATTTTTATTACCCATACAAAATTGAACGGGATATATACATTGAGGATGGTCATCGCACAGACGAATGTGAATGAAAATCATGTTAATAATGCATGGAAATTGATTCAGGAAACAGCGATTAAATTGAAATAAACGAAATATGGATTTTATCGTCTGAGTTCAAAATTTTTACCCAGGTAAACCCTTCTCACATCTTCATCCTCAGCCAGTTCCTGCGAAGTGCCTGATTTTAAAACAGCACCTTCGAACAAAAGATAAGCTCTGTCGGTGATGGATAGGGTTTCATGCACATTATGGTCGGTAATTAATACCCCAATGTTTTTATTTTTAAGCTTGGCAACAATATTTTGAATGTCTTCAACTGCAATGGGATCAACTCCGGCAAAAGGCTCATCCAATAAAATGAATTTTGGATCAACTGCAAGTGCACGGGCAATTTCGGTCCGACGTCGCTCACCTCCCGATAACTGGATTCCCATGCTTCTTCTCACATGAGACAATCCAAATTCCTCAATCAGACTTTCGAGGCGCATTTTCTGTTCAGATTTCGAAAGATGAGTGAATTGAAGCACCGACAGGATGTTGTCTTCCACACTTAATTTCCTGAATACCGATGCTTCCTGCGGCAAATAGCCGATGCCTTTCTGAGCGCGCTTGTACATGGGCTCGGCTGTAATTTCATTATCTTCAAGGAAAATTTTACCGCTAAGTGGTTTGATCAGCCCTACGATCATATAAAAAGTTGTGGTTTTTCCGGCACCATTGGGGCCAAGTAAACCAACAATTTCTCCATTTTTTACATCTACCGTTACCTTATTTACAACGGTGCGATGCTTGTATTTCTTAACCAGATTATCGGTACGAAGGATCATAAGCTAAATTAATCCTGCCAAAGATAAGAATTATCAGAAAGTAAAGTAGAGTGAAACAAATAGGGCGAAATTGTTAATATTATAATGATCAAGATAGGAAAATCTCCAGATTCCATCAATCCGTATAACTTTAAAAATATTTTCAATTCCAATTCCTGCCTCATAATAGGGTTTTTCCAAAGTATACATATTTTCAGGAAGTTTATTGAAACTCTTATTTTTCTCACTGAGTGTACCGATTACACCCCTTACATATCCAACTTCGCGCCATTTCAGTTTGCGAAATAATGGAATGTGGTTGAGAAAAAGCCCATCGAAATGATGGGTATAAAAAACACTCAGGTATTCATCACTAACAAATTCGCCATAATTTATCAGGTTAAAAGCGTATTCATCAAAGAAAAAAGTTTCATTTCCGGGATGAAGCTCAAGAAATGGGTACGGCAGTTTTCCCCACGTTTTTCCAACATCTATAATATATTTTGACCATCCAAGGTTGAAAACATTAAACCACTGCTTGACACTGATCTTCAACCTGGAATACTCGTATTCACCTCCGAGGAAACCGGGTATTCCATAACCATACTGAAGATTAATAATGGGGTACCGGGTGCCAATACTGGTTCGCTCAAAATCGCCAATAATGAATTTTTCATCGAAAGCCAGTCGTGTATCAAGCCTGATTTCGGCAGTAGTAACATTATCTTCCTCCACAACATCGCCGTTTTCGTTATAAAGCTCAATTTTTGCATCGCCGACCGGGATCACTTCCTTGTGAATTAAATTGATCTGGTTTGTTAATCCATTGAACCATTCATGTTCATAATAAAAAGTGTATTCATTGGTCATGGATAGTTTGTCGGCAGGATTCCTGCGGAAAAGCGCGGCAAAGAAAAAGTCTTCGCGGAAGGCATTTGGGCTGCTGCCAAGTTGTTCGATATCATGTTTGTATTTCCCTCCGATGGCCCGCCGTGGATTTTTATTGGGCAAATATAAAAATCCTAATCCATATTTTATTTCATTATCAAGGGTTCCATAGGCAATGTATCCGTCAAGCCTGAACTGATCATTAAATTTTGCCGTAGTCCTGCCACCAATCCTAAACCTTGCTCCTTCAATAGCATTAAAACTCAAAAGTGAGGCATAGGGACCGATTTCAAATTTTTCCATCCGATAATATCCGGTGATCACTGTTTCGAAAATATCAACCCAGGTTTTAAATGCAGGCACGTTTTTCAGTGTATCCACCATGTGGTAAATCGTCAATTCGTCTTTGGACAAAGGTTCATGTCGGCTCTGATCCCAAAACTCCTCTTCTTTGTTGTAAGCATTTTTGTCAACTATTATGTTTGTCGGTTGGGAATAGAACTTATTATCTTTTAATGCATCGAATATAAAATTCCGGTAAGTGGTTGTTTTTGTGCCAAAAAAACCAAGGGTCTTTTTTGTATCATCCACAATATTAAAATCACCGATACCCAGGTCTTTTACCACCATCCAGTATTTATCATTGATCAGTTCAAAATCCTGGCTAAGGACAAGATCGTCGACATAGTTGATATTAGCATCTTCAGCAACTTTCATTTCGAACGATTTTATGGCAAAAGTTGTATCGTGAACCCAGAAATGCCCGGTAAAGGTCAATTCCTGTTTCCGACGGGGTTTATACATGATTTTATAACACCATTGATTCCCGATAAAAGTGCTGTCGACAAGGTAATATTTATAAGAATTTAATCCAAAATTGGCTACAGGGCTAATGAAATTCTTTTGGAAGATCGTGATATAGTTATCGTAAAAATTATACCGTTGAAACATATCGCCCAAAAACTGAAGCATGCTTTCATTTTCAATGCCCGAAACCTTTGCCGCTTTAATGACCTCTTTTTCTGATTTGGGATTTTTTCTGAAATAAAAATCAGATAAACTTTCCGAAATAAAAATTGGCAGGTAGGTTTTACCGTTGACAGTAGAAGTATCCATATATTCGAAAATGAATTCGAAGGGCTTTAATATTTTACGATTTTGGAACCGTTCACTTAAATTATTGGCATCGATCTCAATTTTATTATATACCTCATACTGGTATGCCTTAAACTCATTTCTGCTATTGTTTTCCTTGTTTTCGATAATTTTTCGCAACAATATTTCAGCTGGATTTTCACCGGCCAGTATAACCACTTCTGGCAAATCTATATTCACACTCTTAAGGGCAAAGTTAACCTCCTGAAAACGGCCCTTATAAATTCTCTTAGATTGGGTTTCGTAACCTATATAGGAAGCCATGAGGGAATCGGAAGGTGTTTTGGTTTCAATTGAATAATGGCCTTCGAAATCGGAAGTCACTCCGATGGTAGTTCCATAAAAATAAACATTAGCAAATGGGATTGGCTCTTTCGTATCCGCATCAGTAAGTGTGCCCATGACCTTGGTAACCTGACCTGATAGATATGGGGAGATCAACACAAGGAGCATGTATCAGGTAACTTATTTGTGTTTTCTTTGTCATCAGCGGCACTAGCCTTATATTATTAAACTTATAAGAATTAAAAGACCAGAACTATTAAAACAACCTTAATCACTATTGGTTTATTACTCTTTGAAATTTAAAAAAATAAAGCATACGTAAAGTTTTTCGATCTATCGAAATCGGAGATCAATTCAGATCTCAAATTCGGCATCAAAAGTACTAAACTCCTCAAAACCAATCAAATTTAATCATAACCGCCTTGTTAAAAACTCTATCTTTTATACATTCACATATATAATGCCATCTCAAACTAACCACTTTGTTTGGGTACAAGCCACTGAATTTCCCTGTCAATGTCATTTATGTGACTAAAAATTTATCCATTAAAAAATTTCAATTTTTTTCATCATGCAATTGATAAATAAATTATTAATTTTGATTGTAGATATTATTTTTCATTAAATTTGTATTAAAAGACAACTTTAATAAAGGTAAGTTGAAACTTCTTTTTAGTGATAATATTCGAAAATCTATTATCTTCACTAAAATTTTATTTAATTGGACAGGATGGCTAAGATAGACGATTACTCGTTGCATGATTTATTAAAGAAAGTATTTGGTTTTGATAGTTTTAAAGGAAACCAGGAAGCAATCATCAAAAGTGTTCTGAAAGGGGAAAATACTTTTGTAATTATGCCTACCGGTGGCGGAAAATCTATGTGCTACCAGTTACCAGCTATAAGAAATGAAGGAACTTCCATCATTATTTCCCCCTTGATTGCTTTGATGAAAAATCAGGTTGACGCTATTCGTAATTTCGGAGCTGAACAAGGCATAGCCCATGTGCTGAATTCTTCATTATCTAAGATTGAGATCATGCAGGTAAAAGAAGACCTTTTAGCGGGCAAGACAAAATTATTGTATGTTGCTCCTGAATCGCTAACGAAAGAGGAAAATGTCGAGTTCCTTAAAAACATTAAAATTTCCTTTTATGCTGTGGACGAAGCTCACTGCATCTCTGAATGGGGACATGACTTTCGTCCTGAATATAGAAGAATTAGACCCATCATTGAAGCCATTGGGCAGAATGTGCCTGTTATGGCTCTCACTGCAACGGCTACTTTAAAAGTTCAGCAGGATATTCAGAAAAACCTTGGAATTCTTGATGCAATTGTCTATAAATCCTCGTTCGACAGACCTAATTTGTATTACGAAGTAAGACCCAAAACAAAAGATGTCGTAAAAGATATCATCAAATATATTAAGAATCACCCGAATAAATCAGGGATTGTATATGCCCTGAGCAGAAAAAAAGTAGAAGAACTGGCCGAGACTTTTGTAGTTAATGGTATACGCGCCCTGCCTTACCATGCCGGACTGGATGCGGTTACCCGACGAACCAACCAGGATCGTTTCCTGATGGAGGAAGTAGAAGTGATCGTTGCTACCATCGCTTTTGGAATGGGCATCGATAAACCGGATATCCGGTTTGTGATTCATCATGATATACCGAAAAGCATTGAAGGTTATTACCAGGAAACTGGGCGTTCAGGCAGAGATGACGGAGAAGGGAATTGTATTGTATTTTACAGTTACGATGATATATTGAAGCTTGAAAAATTTATGAAAGGCAAACCGGTTGCCGAACAGGAAATTGCAAAGCAATTGCTAACCGAAACTGTTGCTTATGCCGAATCTTCTGTTTGCCGCCACCGTCAGCTGTTGCATTATTTCGGAGAAGAATCTGCTCAGGATGAATGTGGCGCCTGCGACAATTGTTTGCATCCAAAGGAAAAGTTTGAGGGGCAGGATTATATTAAAATCGTTCTGGAAGCTGTTTTGGAGGTAAAACAGTTATTTAAATCAAACCATATCATCAATATTTTAATCGGAAAAAACTCAGCTACCATCAAATCATTTAAGCACAATAAGCTTAAATCTTTTGGTAAGGGCATGGATTACGATGATAAATTCTGGAATGCAGTTATTCGTCAAACACTGATCACCAATTTGCTTGTTAAGGATATTGAAAATTATGGTTTACTGAAAATTACCCAGGAAGGACGGAATTTCCTTGAAAAGCCTTTTTCCATTATGCTGGCCAAGGATCACGATTATGAAGCTGCCGAAGGAGATGAAGATTACTTTGAAGGCGGAGCTGCCAAAACAAGCACTGCTGATCAAACCCTCTTTGCAATGTTGAAAGATCTCCGAAAAGAAATTTCCAGGAAAGAAAACCTACCTCCTTTTGTGATATTTCAGGATCCTTCATTGGAAGATATGTCCATCCAATATCCTGTAAAAGAAGAAGAATTACTTCAAATTACAGGTGTGGGAGCCGGAAAAGCAAAAAAATATGGCAAACCATTCCTTGATCTGATCATGCAATATGTTGAGGAAAATGAAATTACCCGGCCGAACGACATGGTGGTTAAGTCTGTGATCAACAAATCGGGACTAAAAGTTTACATCATACAAAGCATCGACAGGAAATTGGCACTTGAAGATATTGCATTTACAAAAGATTTAACGGTTGGTGAATTGCTAACTGAGATTGAAAGAATTGTGGCTTCAGGCACTAAAGTTGACATCAATTATTATATAAATGAATTTGTTGATGAATACCACCAGGAAGAAATTTACAATTATTTCAGTGAAGCTGAAACTGATTCAATACAGGATGCCCTGAAATCACTTGGAGAGGATGAATTTCACGAAGAAGAGATCCGGATGATGCGGATAAAATTTCTTTCGGACGTTGGTAATTGATCTGACAATAAACAATTAATTTTGCGCCTTAATCTGAATGAAAGACCACAATTTTTGGTGAGGTCTTTTATTATTAAAAAAAATTAAGTTATGATAGCGAAATTGAAAATGCTCCTAAAAGACCGGAACGGTTAAGCTTGATTTTAAGCGTTGTTGCCATCATCGGACTTATCGTTGTGATCATTCTCAATGTTACTGAAGACAAGGATAATGATGAGTTATTGCCCGGACAGCGCATGCCGATAGTGTCTTCAGGAACCAATTCAATAGTTTTTGTGAATTCTGATTTATTACTACAGCAATATGAATTGGTAAATGTTTTAACCGCTCAACTGGAAGAAGAAAGAAAAAGAAAAGATAATGATTTTACAGCTAAGCAAAAAGCCTATGAAGAGGATGCCGCATATTTTCAGACCCAGGTTCAAAAGCAATCCATTTCGGAGGAAAGTGCAAAGCAGATTTATGAAAAGTTAATGATGCAGCAGCAGGACCTTTATAGCTTGCAGGATCAATATACGGCAGAGCTTTCTAAAAAGGAATTTGAAATGAACCTGGTATTGCTCGATAGCGTTAAAAACTACCTGAACAGGTTAAATAAAATTTACAATTACGATTATATTCTAAGCTCAAACAATACCGGAAATATCCTTTTGGCCAAGGATACCTTTGATATAACCAATCAGGTACTTGAGGGTTTGAACAAGGAATACAATGAAAAAATGAACCCAGGCAAGTGAGATCAGTCAGTTTTTTAGCGGTATCGATTCTGGTTCTTTTTATAGGCTGTACTCAATAAAATTAATGAAAACAAGCCGAAACCTGCTGATTTAATTCCCAAAGAACAAATGGTCGATATTTTTGTCGATTTGAAGATTATGGATGCTATTTTAGCTTCAAAACAAAGAAAAAAAGATCAGGATCAGCATTTAACCAAGTATTACCTGCATAATTCAATAATGGAAAAGTACGGAATTACCCGCGACAGATTTGAAAGAAGCGTGGAATATTACCAGCGGGACATGAAGGTTTTGGATGAAATATACGAAGAAGCCATTACAAAGCTAAGTAAGATGAAAAGTGAAGAGGATAATAAATAACTAAGGCTTTTCATAAGTAGCTGTGCAACTCCATAAATCTGCTCCATCATTTACGGTATAATCCCAGTCTATTTTACCTTTATCCAGCTTACCACTCCCTGATACGATGTTACTGGCATTATAACAAATAGCTTGCTCCGGAATTGTGATGGTTGTACCGGCTACAATAGCATAGGGCGGTTTTTCATTAAATCCAATCAACCAGAAATTTTCAATGATTACCTGGCTGCTGTTTGATGGGTCTTTGATGATGGTTACGGTATATGCTTCCTTGACGCAAGATTCAGCCACATTCCATGTTCCCAGAAAGGCATCCCGGTCGTCAGTTGGATTTAGCGGATCATCTTCTACGGTGCACGATGAAAGCACCAGAGTGACTAAAAGCGTAAATAGTAATGTGATTGATTTTGTCATATGATGATTAAATTTTATTGAAATTTAATTGAAATAATTATGCCATAATTATCATTATCTTTGACAAAGTTAAAGGTTTTTTATCAGGTGATTCAGGTATTCAGAAATTGAAATTATGCGATACTTCGAAAAAATTTCACAAGCGCTTGAAACATTTTGATAGATGAGCCGATGTATTATCAGACATTCGAATTAAAAAGGATGTAATAGAAAACAAATTCGAAGGCAAGTAAAAACTATGGATAAAATCGGATTGGAAAGGAACCATCAGAAAGTAGTCAGCTTAATCGTCGAGAATAAATTGAAAGATGCTCTCGACGTGCTAAAGGAATTGGTTATACAATCCAGAAGAGGAGATTATATATCCCAGTTCGAGTCGCTGGATGAAACTTATCAAAACCTTTTGAAATATACTATTGAAGGCATTGAGGACCCTGAAAAGGATAAAATTTACAACCATCTCCGTGTTTCCGTTCTTGAATTGGCTGACCTTGCAATGCAGTATGCTTTTATGACCGACAACGATAAATACTTTTACCGGTTAAAAAGAAAAATTGAAAGCGAAATAAAACTAATTAAAGAGGATGCCATTAACAGTGTAGAGGACCTTGCTTTTGATGAAGAGTTATCGGAAGTTCTGAAAAGCAGCCTCGAAACCCAGTCAAATGAGAAAGCTGATTATCAAAATCATCAAAATATTCTGATTAGAATATTTAATCTGATCTGGCTTACAGATAAGTTCAAAGATACCGACCTTAAACTGGTCAAATCGATCTGGGAAGCAAAAAATTTTCCATGGTACGAGCAATCCATCATCATTAGTGCGGTCACCCTCAGCGCTATCAGATGCTTCGATGTGCCTAAGATAGAGTTGCTTATCGAATACTCACTGAACAGCAACAACCAGGTTAAACAAAGAGCGCTGGTTGGCCTTTTTCTTACACTTTACATTCATGATAAGCGAATTAATTTTTATCCTGCTTTGGTTGAGAGAATTGATAATCTGGGCGAAATGGATGAAATCAGAAAAAATATAGAGCTGATTGCAATTCAACTATTAAAATCAAAAGAGACGGAGCGGATCACGAAAAAATTTGAAGATGAAATTATTCCTGAAATGGTTAAGTTTCAACCGGTATTAAAGGATAAGCTTGACCTGGATAGCATTTTATCTGACGATTTTACCGATGATAAAAATCCCGATTGGGAGCGGGTATTTGAAGATGCTCCCGATTTGCTTGACAAATTGCAGGAAATTTCAAAGATGCAGATGGAAGGGGCCGATGTTTTTATGAGCGCTTTTTCACGACTCAAAAGTTTTGAATTCTTTAACGAAATCATTAACTGGTTCAGGCCTTTTCACACTGATAATTTTGTCATCAACGAAATACTAAAAAAAGAAGAGCAGCGCATGGATACCATTGCTTTTCTTGATGGGCTGTCGAAGGCATTTTTTATTTGCAATTCCGACAAATATTCCTTTTGCCTGAACATCCAGTATATGCCTGACCTGCAGAAAACCATGATGCTCGAAATGTTCAATGCAGAGCTCGAAAGTATTAAAGAACTTCAGAACGAGGATGAAATTCTCAACAAATCAGCCCAACTACAAAGCATCAATGCTCAATACATTCAGGATTTATACAGGTTCTTCAAACTGCATCCGCTTAGGAGCGAGCTGCTGGATATTTTTAAGCTGAAATTGGATTTTTATAATTGTGATTTCTTCAAATTATTGGTCAAAGGTGAAAATATTTTACAGAACATCGGTGAATTCCTTTTCGAGCGTGATTATTTTGAACAGGCACTCGAAGTGTACCTTATCATGAACCAAAAGGGAGATAACTCGCTGGAAATCTTTGAAAAGATTGGTTATTGCTATCAGAAGCTGAAAAACTACCCGGAGGCACTTAGCTATTATAAAAAGGCCGAACTTTTTGAAGCGAACCGTGCCTGGAACCTGAAAAAACTGGCCCTTTGCAACCGGCAATTGAAGAATTATCAGGAATCGCTGAAATACTATCTGGAGGCTGAGAAACTTGAACCGGACGACCTTTACATTAAAACATATATCGGCCATTCCTGGCTCGATTTGAAGGAATATGAAAAAGCCCTTGATTATTATTATAAAGTAGAATTTCTGGCCGATGAAAATAAAAAAGTACTTCGTCCGATGGCCTGGTGTTTTTTCGTTTTAGGGAATTATAAAAAGGCAAAAGAGTATTATGAGCGCCTCATGGAAAACGAAGCCAATAAATACGACTTCATGAATCTTGGACATGTGGAATGGTGCATGGGTAACCGCAAAGCTGCATTGAAAAATTACAAATTATCACTGAGCCGTGATGACAATAATATGAAGTCGTTTATGGCGGGTTTTGAAGAAGATAAAAAGTACCTGATGCAATCGGGCATTGATGCCAAAGAAATTAATTTCATGCTCGATTACCTGAAATACATGTAACCAGGCAGGTTTTTCTCTCTTGCAACTTATAATGTTGCTGGTTTTTTGTTTCTTGTCACTGGTTGCTGGTTCCTCGTTTCAAGTTTCAGGTTTATGCTGAGAATAACTTTTATTCAGGACGAAGTCACAGACTTCGTCTCAACGGGAAGGAGTATTTATCTGCCGTAAGAGTGATTTGTAGCTGTGTTGGAAAAATATTTTATAAATCATCACATCCAAAATCAATTTTAAACGCAAGTATCTGCGAGGTTATTTCTAAATATTGTCTAATTCTAAACTCCCATTTTCCTTAATGATGCTATCATTAATTTGTAAATAATCAAAAAGTCCGCTTTTATGCAAAGGTTAAAAGTATTCTATCATTTCTCGGTATCCGGAAAAAACTTTCAAGTATCTTTTAAGAATAGTTCTGTTCCCTGTCGATGTATTTCTCCTTCAATATTCCTATTAAATCTCCATGATTTTTGAATTTTAATAGTACGTTCTCAAACATGATTTCTTCTTCGAGAGGGCATAGCATAAAAAATAAATATATTATAATTTTCAATAGGAGGAAGTAAACTTAATAAATCTCCACAACATTGATTATAATTCAGATATTTTTATTATTTCGTGCATCCACCAAAAATAGGCATTTTAATTCCTTTTTAACGTCAAAAGCCTACCTTTTATCAGGCAGGCTTCCCGAGTTGCTGGTTAAAGAGGCTGTTACGCCGTTAGCCATTAGCTTTTAGCTGGCTTCACGGTAGTAAAATTTAATCTCTAAAATCTAACGTCTATTCTCTAATATCTAATATCTTTTTCATTCCTACTCCACCAGCGTAATGATCTCAATGCTCCCTGCCAGTGCGGCGGGAGGGCGTTTTAATGAACTATAAACATTATTGCAGAT
Source organism: uncultured Bacteroidales bacterium (assembly GCA_963705185.1). Lineage (GTDB taxonomy): Bacteria > Bacteroidota > Bacteroidia > Bacteroidales > JAADJA01 > JAADJA01. The sequence goes on along the minus strand of CAVPJF010000020.1, from coordinate 194,330 downwards.
CGTTTATTTATTCACAATTTACCTCTAACTTAACATCATTAAATATTTTCCAAATCGGATGGTCAAAGGTCTTTGGTGAGATATCGCATAAGATAATTTGTTTATTCGTTTTAGGGCAGAAAAACTCCTTAACCTTTATGTTTAGTGTCATATAATCCTTAGTGAAAAAGGCATCATATACTCTCATTTTTCCGGTAAAGCCGGCATTGGTTTTGACAAATAAACAGAGCGTTTTATCCAATTGGATTGAATTTGTGGTATCCGCCTGATTATTAAAAACCGCTCCCATAAGCCCATCATAGTAAATGTTAAAGGATTCTGTAAGTTTACTTTCTGTCATGGCTGAATCCATTTCAATGTACCATGCAAAAGAGTAGGCCCAAAATTCCTGACTGGTTGAGTCTGACCATCCCGGAGAAAACCTAAGGTCTTCAAATCCAACAAAATCAATAACCGGAGCAAAACCTAAAGGAAAAGGTATTATTTCACTCTGCCAATTATCTGGAGCGCTAAGAATACTTTCATTTTCCTGACCATAGGCGAGTATGCTGCCAACAGTTAAAACTAGTAGAACTAAAACTGACTTTTTGTACATGATGTAATTTTCAAATGACCTACTATTTATTTATACCTCTTGCTTTTTCAGGGTTGACTAATTACTTGCTGTAATATCAATTATTGTTAAAACCCCTCTTGCAACAAGGTGCTGTTAATGGCAGCTTTTTATATTGTTTTCCCATTTGAGTCTATTCTCCAATCTCGGTGGAATAACTATTTCGTTTATCTTATTAATGTATAACCAATCATTAGCTTTCTCACAATTTGGGTCACATTTTTTATCTTTCTTTGAAACGAGCGCCATACAATCTATAAATTCTGTGGCACATCTATATTGAGGTTTAATTATATAAATGCCATTCTCATCAATAAACCCAAACCTTTCTTTAATAGAATCATATTTTAGCTTTAGACTGATTGAACAAAGACTATCCGTCTGAGCCATCTCCTTTTCAAAAGACGATTTCTCTTGAGCAAAAGAGGATTTGAATTGGATTAATAGTAAAAGTAAAATTAGTATTCTCATAATAAGTTGCCCTTAACTTCTTAGTGTTTTATCCTCCGTCCCCCCAAGCCGGAGGTTCAAAGATAACGAAATTGGAAATTGGAAATTTGAAATTGTTTTTCCCATCTAACCTCTCCCGAAGGGATGACTTTGACATAATATCTAACCTCTTTTTCTCCGGCACCAGTGCTACTTACCTGCATGAATTCTCTTTATTTTAGTTATGCTGAGAATAACTTTTACTTAGGACGAAGTCACAGACTTCGCCCAACCGGGATATTGGCATTAGTTGCTCTTTTTTTGTCCTTTAATCATTAGTCCATAAAATAATAATCCACTCCCAATAACTCCTAAAGCACTCCATCTTGTCTGTGATTCAGGACTAAAAACTTTAGTCAATAATAAAACTAAAAATACAGCCGACAAGAAATAGAATGCCCATCTAAAAGATTTGCTGGCATAAATACTTTCTCCTTTTTTAATCGATTTAGTTTGATAATCAGCAGTCAATCCGTTTTTGAATTCATTTGACAATTTGGGAAAATCTTTCACCAATTTTTCAAAGTCATCTTTTATTGGCAGAATATTCAATCTATTTAATTTATACCTTGTCTTATTTGTTAGGTTGATGATAAAACTATCAAACGTTCTGTCTTCGTGAAAAACGTAATTGTCAACTAAATCCCAAGATATTTTAATATTTCTTTCCCAACTAAGGAAAAATCTACGAGTCCAAACGTGAATAATTCCTTCAGTTGAAAAAATCACTTTTACTTTCGCGATTCCAATTTGATTGGCGATATAAAATGAAATCAGGACTATTGCTACAAACTGAAATATTGAAATTAACTGATTTTCGGTTCTTGGTAAGTATTCAGCCATTAAAACTGACAATGAACATAATACCACAATCAATGCGATTATAAATCTGCTTATCGAGTATATTTTAATATGATATTCTCTTTCTTTCATTTCAGTCTAATGTTTCTCAACGGTCTTTTACAATTAATGCCAACGTATTTATAGATACGGAAAAACCGTATCCATCCGTCCAAAATAAGAGGTAATCGTACAGTTTTATGTGCTTTTATTTCCGCTTGTATTTTCTCTTTTTGGATTCATCACATATAAGCACCCAAAGTTAAAATAATAATGAAAGCAAACCAAAAAGCCCACCCTTTCATCAGGCAGGCTTCCGGTTGCTTATTGTTTTCAATCTAAAATCTAACGTCTAAAATCTAAAATCAAATATCTAATTTCAAATCTCTTCCGGTCAGCTTATCCGCCAGCCGGCTCGCTCCAATCCTGAAAAGGTCTTTGTGCGCCCAGTCATTGCCCGGCACAGCCCTTAAAAGATTTAAATACAGCAGCGCCTGTTCCGGCTCCGATATTCCGCCGGCAGGTTTTATTCCTCTCTTTTGCCCGGTCTTTTGGTAAAATTCAAGAATTGTATCCAGCATCACTACAAAAGCTTCGGGCGTGGCAGCCGGTGAAATCTTGCCGGTGGAGGTTTTGATAAAATCGCCGCCGGCATTCAGTGCAATTTCACTCGCCTTACGGATGTTTGCGATGGTTTTAAGCTCGCCTGTTTCAAGGATAACTTTAAGATGTGCACTTCCGCAGGCCTCTTTTATTGCCGCAATTTCATCAAACACAACATTGTATTCGCCCTCGAGGAATTTCCCTCTCGAGATCACCATGTCAATTTCATCCGCACCTTCATCCACAGCCCATTTCACCTCCTCCAGTTTGATCTTTAGTGAGGTTTGCCCGCTAGGAAACCCACCGGCAACTGATGCGACTTTCACGCCTGTATTTTTAAGTTCCGATTTGGCAAGCCTGACAAAAGGAGGGTAAAAACAAACCGCTGCTACATTGGGTGAAAAGTTAGTAGCTTTTCTGCAAACAGAAAGGATCTTTTCATTGTTATCACTTCCTTCAAGGGTAGTAAGGTCAAGGCAGCTTAAAATAAGTCTATAATCTTCATTTGTTCCTTCCTTTGCAGCTTGTTGAATCTGTCTGATCCGGACCTGTATTTCAGATTCTGTAAAGTGATAGGGATCAAACTTAATCATATAATATCATTTTATTTGGTGATATAGAGACTGTTTAAAATTTAAATTAAAATTTAATTTTAAGTGTTTTATCTTTTGTGATTTTTTGTGTCTTTGAGATTTAGTGGCGGAAAAATTTTGCCACAAAAGCTCTAAAACACAAACCTGCCTGCCGCAGGCAGGGTTTCACTAAAAATTTATTACAAATTCAACCTTCTGTAATATTCATTATTGTGAAATTTAAACAGTCTCTTACCCGCAATGAAAATACTTCATCACCTGTTGCATCAGCTTTTCAGGATTATCTTTTATTTCGTCGCGCAGGTGCTGGTCATTAAATTGCCGCAGGTAGTGGATAATCCCATCCAGGGTACCTTCAGTAAAAATATCGTGCTTCAGATAAATTTTCTTGTGGCGTTCAAGAGCGTCAGCCGATTCCCAACAGGAAGACGGGAGCTTATTCAGCTGATCAAGACGTTTTTTGTTCTTTTTATTAAAAATATCCACATCCACATACGTCTTTTTAGCATAATCGAGTGCATTCTTCATTTCAAATCCGTGGACCACAGCAATTGCGAGTCCTGCCATTAAAAGATAAACGTCGGCTGAGCCATCCGGGCTGCGCAATTCAACCGTTTGTTTAGATGATGAATCGGGAGGATTTCCTTTTTCCTTAGGATTGGCATCGATCGCCATGAAGTTTTTCCCTGACCATCCCAGCGGAACTCTTACTAAAACTGATCGGTTCCTGTCGCCCCAGCAAACATTGGTGGGCGCTTCCTGGTGGGGAACCAGCCTGAAATATGACATCGGATTAATATTACCAAAAGCAGTCAGTGAGGGTGCAAGATCAAGGTAACCGGCAATTGCTTTTTTCGCAACATCGGTCAAATGTCCTCCATTGATCATCATGTTTTTACCATCCTTCATCAATCTAGAGTGGATGTGCATACCGCTTCCTGCTTTACCTGTAGTGATTTTTGGCGCAAATGTCACTGTTACCCCTTTTTTATAAGCCAGGGTCCTCAAAATCCATTTGGCAACCAGCAACTGATCGGCTGCATCTTCAATATTTGTTGGAAGAAATTCAATTTCATTCTGTTCATATTCCAGGTCGTCTAATGTAAAATTACCAACCTCCGAATGCCCATATTTGATCAATCCTCCTGACTGAGCAATGGCATACATCGCTTCCCGCCTGAAGTTGGCCCATTTTGAAAAAGGATCTGCTTCATGATATCCCTTTTGATCGGTCGCCTGGAAAAGAAAGCCTTTCTGACTGATGACATAATACTCCAGTTCGCCCATTGCTTCAAGGGTAAATCCGGTTTTTTCTTTCAGTTTGTCATGTGCCTTCTTTAAAATATGTTGAGGAGAGCTTGCCAGGGGTTCACCATCTTTATTATAATAAGAACAGAGAATATCCAGCATCGGCACTTCTGAAAAAGGGTTGAGAAAAGCTGTTTTATACCTTGGGATCACATATAAATCACTCGAACCGGCTTCAATAAAAGAAAACAAGCTTGATCCATCCACCCGCTCCCCGGCTGACAGAATGCTGTCCAAATGTTTTTTACTGTTAATGACAAAATTCAATGATTTCAGACGTCCGTCCCAGCCGCAATACCTCAAATTGATCATGACAATATCATGATCTTCGATGTACCTCACAAGGTCAGCTTTTGTAAAATCTTCAGAGGGCTTGTTCAGGTACTGAACCAGCGGGTTGGGATTCATTTCGGTGTAATGATTCATAATACCAATCCTGTTTAATAGTGCGCAAACTTAAATAATTTTCAATTGTACCATAAATGTTTCAGCAAATTTTGGCAACATTTTGCTTTGATGTGCTGACTATAATTTACTAAGTTTGTATTCATTATTTCACGCAAAACACGCAGAGGAAAACAAAACACGCAAAGAGGAATCCATGACCGAAAATGAGCTTTCGTGTAAAATTATCAAAGCCGCAATTCATTTGCACAAACCCTCACCTCTTTAAGGTTATCGGGATTGAAATTGGCATTATTGATCAATTTTAATTCAAAAATTTTAAAGTCAAATATTCATCGGATAGTTAATCGTTTATAGAAATAACTTTGCGGATTTCTTTGCATTTATTCTTTCCGGTCTTAGCCTGCCCGACGGTCAGGCGGGCGTGAAATAATTTATCCAGCAGATCACATAATCATTTAATCCAAATTTTAGGTTTTGATCAGATCGATGATCCAAGCCATTTCTATATCCATTTGACCTGTTTCAATTTCTTTATTTATTTTTACCGGGCAAAAAATACGAATTCAAGTTATGAATGAGATTGTTTTCTTCTCGGTTTTTATGATTGTCATCCTGACCATCCTGCTGGTTGATCTTGTAGTTATAGGCAGAAACAGTCACACGTTATCCTTCCGTGAGGCGCTTGGCTGGACCCTTGTATGGGTGGCTCTTTCATTGTCGTTTTACATACTTTTAAGGTTTTCAGGTCATAAATTGCATGACTTTCAGGATATCCAGTCCATCCAGGCTAATATTGAAAAGTACCGGCACGATATCAGTATTGAAGGATTGTCTTTTACTGAAGCGATCAAACTTTACAATCACAATCTTTCACTCGAATACCTTACGGGTTATATCATTGAATATTCACTCTCGGTTGACAACATCTTTGTCATCCTCATGATTTTCCTTTCATTTAATATCCCAACAAGGCTCTATAAAAAAGTTCTTTTTTGGGGAATATTGGGTGCCCTTGTCTTTCGTTTTATTTTCATTTTCGTTGCCAGCGCTCTTATCCAGAGATTCGAATGGGTGCTTTATATCTTTGGTGGTTTTCTGTTGATCATTGCAATTAAAATGGGTTGGGAATTCCTGTCGGGTCGCGAATCGCAAAAAGTCGATACCGAGCACCATCCTATGGTCAGGTTTTTAAGCAAGATATTTTTAATCAAGAAAAAAGATGATACCGACAGGTTCTGGTTAAAGGAAAATGGAAAACTTTACATCACTCCGCTATTTATTGTGTTAATGGTAGTGGAGTTTTCCGACGTAGTGTTTGCTGTCGATTCAGTTCCCGCTGTTTTTTCGGTGACACGTGACCCTTATATCGTTTTCTTTTCGAATATTTTTGCCATATTGGGCTTGCGGTCTTTGTTTTTTCTTGTCAGCGATATGGTCAACCGGTTTCGGTTCCTCAAGCTGGGGCTCGCCTTTTTGCTTGGATTTGTCGGATTGAAGATGCTTGCCCACTTACCTCTTACAACGAATGAGTCCCTCATTGTAATTGTCTCGATACTCGTCTTTTTTATCCTTCTTTCAGTGTTATTTCCAAAGAAGATGGAAATAAAAAAGACAAATTCAGAGTAATATTTTAGCCTCCAAAGTATTTATCAAGCAACTGCTGAGCTGCTGAGAATGGCGTTAATTGTCCAATAAGAACTTCTTTTTCCAGTTTTAGTATCGATTGACTTATTTCCTTTTTTGAATAAAATCTGTTTAAAAGATTTTCCTGAAGGGTACTATAGAAATGATTCCGGTTTTGTTGCGTCCGCTTTTTATTAAAGTAGCCGTTTCCTTTCGTGAAATTCTGGTATTTCAGAATGACTTCCCAAACTTTATCGATTCCCGTCATGATGGTTGAAGAACACAAATCGACTTCGGGAACCCATCCTGATTCAGAAGGTGGGAAAAGGTGAAGGGCATTCGTATATTCGATTTTTGCAAGCTTTGCTTTATCCAGGTTATCACCATCCGCTTTATTGATCACAATCATGTCGGCCATTTCCATGATTCCCCTTTTGATTCCCTGCAGTTCATCTCCGGCCCCGGCTAACATAAGCAAAAGAAAAAAATCAACCATGGAATGAACTGCGGTTTCGGATTGCCCCACCCCAACGGTCTCGACAAATATGGTATCAAAGCCCCCGGCTTCGCAAAGGATTATGATCTCTTTTGTTTTCCGCGCCACGCCTCCCAGTGAACCTGCAGAAGGCGAAGGACGGATATAGGCATTCGGATCGGCGGAGAGTTTTTCCATCCTTGTTTTATCACCAAGGATGCTTCCTTTTGTTTTTTCGCTGCTGGGATCGATGGCAAGTACAGCCAACTTGCGACCCTGAGCGGTTAAGGTTGTTCCTAATGCTTCAATAAAAGTGCTTTTGCCTACTCCCGGAACTCCGGTAATTCCAATCCTGATTGAATTCCCTGAATAGGGCAGGCATTGATCAACGATCTCCTGTGCAATTGCCTGGTGACGGGGCAGTGAGCTTTCTATCATCGTGATGGCCTTGCTCAGGATCATTATGTTTCCTGAACGGATACCTTTAACATAATCAGTCGCCTTGTGTAATTTCGTTCCTGTCTTTTTCAATTGCTTTAGAGCTTCAGGGTTGAATGAAGCCGGTTGTTCAATCCCTTTGTTGACTTTGAGTGCAGACTTGCTATGATACGATTTTTGTGACAAGGACAATTTTTTGACAAAGATAATTAAGATTGATAATTAATATTTTTCTAATTTTGCCGCCCTTACTCTCCGTAGCTCAGCTGGTAGAGCAATTGACTCTTAATCAATGGGTCGCAGGTTCGAATCCTGCCGGGGAGACAAAAAGGTGATCTTTGACAAAAGGTCACTTTTTTTATTCCGGGAATTTATTCAGATAGGATAGCAGGCAGGATGAGAAGTTTATCCCGCCGAAACGAAGTGGAGGCGGGAAATCCTGCCGGGGAGACAAAATAGTGATCTCTGTCAGTAGGATCACTTTTTTTATTTCAAAAATCTATTTTTTGGGAATAACAGGCAGGATGAGAAGTTTATCCCGCCGGAAAGAAGTTGAGGCGGGAAATCCTGCCGGGGAGACAAAATAGTGATCTCTGTCAGTAGGATCACTTTTTTTATTTCAAAAGTTCAGACCGGATGAGAAGTTTACCCCGCCGAAACGAAAAATTCATAAAAACAGGTTATTAAAAGGTAAAATGACATGACAGGGATATTGTGCCATTTTTCTGTTGGCAGGTGAAATTATCTATTGGAGACAACACCAATTGAAAGTAGGGAACGAAGAAAGTACGATAGAATGGTAAAATTACAAACTTTGCATACTTATTCCCCCAAGTGATCCCGCGGAACACCTGGCAGAGTAGACCGAATGGGGGATGGCTATTTCTTTTTTCTTTTTCCAGCCTTTAATTCCTTGCGTTTCTTTGATTCTGATAAATAATTTTCTTTTGAAACTACTTTTTTACCTGTTTTTAATTCCAATGCTTTTCTAGCATTACCGGCTATTGTTCCACCTTGTTTAGCAACAACTCTATTTTGTAAAAAACCTTTGGGATTTTTTGTTTTTACAATCGCAGTTGTAGAAGCTTCACCCAACATTGAAAAAATCAATTCAAGGTCAGTCATGTGGTCGCGCAGGTTTTGACTTTTCAGCCCCTTTACTTTCTTGTATTCGGAGGGTGTCAAGCCGAATGTTGCCTTAGAGATTTCTGCGGTTAAAATTGCATATTCAAGTTTTTCTCTAACATCTCTCTTTTGCCATTCTTCGGTCAGTTCTTCCCGTATGGCAATGCTTCGCATCCGCTTTTCGATCCAGTCATCAGGGTAGCCTTTGAGTTTGTATAGTTCCCGTGTTCGTTGTGCAGCCAGTTCAGGATTTTCAATTTCGTCTAATCTGTCGGAACCGACTTGAGCTAACCATAGTTTAAAAGGCTCAGCTTTAGGTGATGGAATTGATTGAATTATTCTTAATAATCCCTGAGCATTTGCGGCTTGTACTTTCCGTTTTTTCCCATCAGCAGCAATCATTTCAACCAGGGGACAAATTGTCCCCCAGTTAGACTTTAACTCAGCATCCCGTTTAATCATTTTTTTGATGTAGTCCTTAACATCTGATGTATCCGTTAATAACTGAACTACATCCTGAACTGAGAAATACCATTTTTGATCAGCTTCGTTCCAAACAGTTCTTATTTGCCTGCTTTCAAATAATTTTATGTTGCTCATTTATGGTTTTATTTGAATATTCAAAAATACTCTTTTCCCATGATTTTAAAACTTGAAAAAAATTGATGCCTCTGTACTTTTAGGTTTGATTTATGTTTAACAGTATTCAATAATCTTGAATAGATTGGGGCGGGATGACATGGCACACAAAGGTGCAGGAGGCACATAGGGAAATTAAAGACTTAAATGCTCCAAGTCGCGCTTGCGCACTCAAGCAAAGCAGGAAGACTTGAAGCATTAGGGGGACGAAAAAGTGATCTAAGTCAAAGGATCGCTTTTTTTATTCCGGGAATTTATTTAGATAGGATAGCAGACAGGATGAGAAGTTTATCCCGCCGAAAGAAGTGGAAGAGGGAAATCCTACCGGGGAATAATAAAAAAGCCCACCTTTCATGGTGAGCTTTTATACCTCTGGCTTTGGTCATCTGACTGGTTTGGCCATTTGGTTGTTGTTTGAGCTACTCCTTACAGGTTCGCCATCCAAATCCATTAAGAAGAATCTGATCCATTCTTCATATTTGCCATAGATCACGTATATGCTGCGGTTGAAGACAACCCTTGCAACATAATATCCGTTCTGGTCGACTTGCAGAAAACTTTTGTCTATCTGCTGATACATAGCTCTTACAAGCGCACGGCTTTCCATAGCTTTTTTCAATGAAATTTTTACACCCAGCGGGCCGGGATCTACATCTGCGTAACTCAAACTCGCGCATCCGAGGATTGCGATAACTAATGCTAATTTAATTGCTTTCATGGTGTCCTCCTTTTTTTAGGTTAATGGTTATTTAAATATGGTTTTTAAGAACTTCTAAACGTATGAATTAAAGTTTATGAAGCAAATGTAATATGCCACAATGCACAAAGCATGGCTGAATTCAACCAGATTTTTTTTCAGTGGTTTTCATGGAGATATGGGTCAAATCAGTTATTTTTATAGACTCACATTCATTACCTGGGGATTAAGCAAAAAATTTAAAAAATCTCAATATAAAATGGATCAGTTTCAAAAACCGGGGAGTAGGTTTTTGGGAAATATTAATTTTGTCAAGACAGAGTCTCGTAGAGACGAAAGTATGGTAGAAAAAAGGGCAAATAAAGTTTAGCCTCGTAGAGGCGACATTATAAAACACAATTCCTATGTCAAACACATACACACAACTTAACACACACGTTATTTTTGCAGTTAGAGGACGAGGAAATATATTGCCTTCCAAAATGCGACCTGAATTATTCAAATATATCTCAGGAATTTTAACCAATACTAAACAATTTTCCTTAGCAGTAAATGGATACAAGGACCATGTCCATATGTTTTTTGAAATGAATCCTAATAAATCTCTTTCTGAAATTGTAAGAATTGTAAAAGCTAATTCTTCAAAATGCCCGCCTGACCGGACGGGCAGGGATTAATGAAAACAGACTTATTGCAGGAAAATTTTCATGGCAGGAAGGATATGGGGGTTTTGCATATTCCCGATCACAACGTGATGATGTAATAAAATACATCATGAAACAAGAAGAACATCATCATCAAAAGACATTTCGTGAGGAGTATATGAGCATCCTGAAATCATTTGAAATTAGTTTTGATGAACCATATATTTTTGAATTTTATGAATGAGTGCCTCATCAATAATATCGCCTCTACGAGGCTCATATATAGTGCTAATCTTTCGTTCTACCATATTTTCGCTCCTTCGGAGCTTCATTAACCAATACTTACTTGCAAAAACGAAACAATAAAACCTCATAAAGTCAATTGAAATCCTTTAATAATTCTTTTTCCTTCCCAACTTTTAACAATGACCATTTTTCTCTTGATTGATTTGAGTGGCTAAGGGTAAACTTGGAAACCAAAATTTCAATTTTTTATTTAGTTTAATTTTGCTGAAAATAAGAAAATATGATAAAGCGAAAAAATATTGCCCTGGTTGCCCACGACAAGAAGAAACAGGATATGGTAGAATGGGTGCGATGGAATAAAGATGTATTGGCTCCACATATCCTGATCTGTACCGGAACCACCGGAAGATTAATACAAGATACCCTTATCACCGAAAAACATAATTTACCAGCTAAGGATTTTGAAATCATCAGGTTAAAATCAGGTCCGCTGGGCGGAGATCAGCAACTGGGAGCGATGATAGCGGAAGGAAAGATTGATGTGCTGATCTTCTTCTGGGATCCCATGGAGCAGCAACCTCATGATGTGGATGTGAAAGCGCTTTTAAGGATTGCTGTTTTATATAACATCCCTACAGCTTCAAACAGAACCTCAGCTGATTTTTTAATCTCTTCCCCTTTATTTGAAGGAGATTATAAACCCATTGTTAAGGATTACAAGGATTACATTAGCCGCTCGATCAAGGATTTAGAATAATCCTTTAAGGATTAAAAGATGTAATTATATTTTAAAAATATTTGTCATTGAGGAACCTGGGATGACTTATTCAGGTTAATCCGCCATTTGTCATTTTTATCCTGGTTTTTAACATTACCATTCATATTAAAATCGCCCTGGAGATAACCTGAATTTCCAGCTTGTATCGACCACACACTATTTCTGTCATTGATGTCAACCAGGCCGTCAGCGTTTCCATCCCCGGAAATCATACCCCAGATTCCCGGAGTAATTTCTTTGGCTCCTGAAGAACCTCCAAATATTTGGGACGAACCGGTAGAAAAATTGTATTGATAAATTCCACCCGATGCTGTTAAAGGATTGTTTGATAAAATACCAATATGATTTCTGTGCCAGATCACGACAAGTAATTGATGAATTAATGAATGGTTGAATTGAAGATTGGAAAATCCATCCAGGTCTACAACAGAACCATCGCTAAGTAACCATGCCGCTTGCCGTCCCACTTTTGTTGAGGCATTAGCTTGTCCGGCAGTTGCCGCATCCCTGATCTCGACTAAAACCCAATCAACAATATCAGGATTTGGAATGTTGGGAACAACATCACTTCCTGTGTACATCCATGGATTCGCAGCATAAGGCTGATTCAATGGAAGATGATCCGGGTTAAGTTGGGGTGTCATTGCGGCACCGTTAAACGGGCCTTCAAGAAACACCGTTAAATCAAGAAATAGTTTGGTTTCGGTCGGTGAAAGGTCTATGGCCGTATTCCAGTCATCTGGAGCCATATCATTCCAAATACTTTGCAATGCCTGCGTAATATATCCGTAACCAGAGATGTTCAGCAGAAACATGACCCATTGCGTATTTGCAGACGGGCTTCCTTCATTTCCATTATAGTGTGCTATCAGTGTTTCAGTAAAGGCAGGTTCAACGGTTTCAGCCAAACTCTGGCTGATGTTATAGGGTGGATTTGTCAACAGGTATATAATTGTTGGCGGCAGACCTATTTCCAGTTCATGCAAGCCGTATTCCTGAAAAGTCATCGTACCGGTGTTGTAATCAATCTCTTCAACTTTTTTGCCCGTTATCACCAATGTGGAATCTGTTTGTAATGTGCAGATTCTGTAAGGACAAGGCCAGGTTACGACCGATCCGGTTTCAATATCAAACAGTTGTTTTCCAGTAGCCGTCGTTTTCCTGACAATATCCTGTGCATGGAAATGACCAGTAAAAATAGCTTTAAGTCCAAGTTCAGCGAGTTGCGTTGAAACATTATCCCAGTCATCGATGACATATTCTCCAAAAATAATTTTCTGGTTGGTAAAATGCTGGACAACATTGTGATGCATCATGCCGATAATTATTTTTCCCTGGCCTGTCGCATCTATTATCCTGTCTTTTGCCCATTGCAGGACATCCGGCTTAAAGCCGCCACTGGTTTGAGGGTAATTATTAATGTAATTCGAATCGTATCTGCAAACATCCATCGATAAAATTTGCAGGCCGGAAATTGGTTCTGCAACATAGCTCAAAGAGGCTGTATCAGTGGCAATGGCCTCATTAAATCCGAAATTATTATAAACTGATTTAAATTCATCATCATTAACTGTGGGGACAGGATAGGTAAGAGAACCATCAAACGCTACGGCCATCGGGTTATTGATATCATGATTTCCCGAACACACAAACACCTTTGCGCCATTTGCCTCAAGCTGACTAAAATAATCTGCCATTTTTTGATGACATACCAATTCTCCGTCCTTGGTCAAATCTCCGCTTACCAGCACAATGTCAGGCTGTTCAGCGATAAGCGAATCCATCAGCGATTGGGTAATGGCATAGCTTTCGCGCAGCAGTTTGCGGTCGAAATTGAGGTACTCTTCAAAGGCCGGTCCATCGCTGATCAGCAAGGATGTATCAAAGTAATGGACATCGGAAATGACACAAATTTTAATATTCTCGGTTCCAAGCTGGGAATAGCCATTTAGAGTGTATAATAATAGTACTGGCAGCAACAGGATGCTAAAAGTCAATTTGTTTTTCATGAAGATGATTTTAATCATTTATCAAAGATAAACAAATTAGGGTGCATTTTGTCAATTAAAATGCCGGTTAATCGAAAAATAAAATTACCGAAAATTTGATGGTAGAAAAGAAGGGCAATCTGATTCGTTGGGCAAATAGAATTTACTTCAAAATAAACTTCTTAGAGAAAACTGTGTTGTCCGACTGAATATTAACAAGATAAACTCCCGGAGAATAATTCAAAGGAACCTCAATCCTGATCTGACTGGTAACAGACATATCGGTCACTATAACACCACCAATTGTCATAACCTTGAGATTTCCGGTTAAATTATTTCCTGCTACTGATTCGATAACAAGGTTTTTGTTTTTAACAAATATAGTTATCTCTGCACGTTCCAACGTTTCTATATCTGTCAAATAATCTGCAAGATGGAGTAAATAAAGGGTTGGGTCCAAAACACCGGAAAATTTTTCACTTGATGCATAAGCTGTCAGGTTTCCTGCATAGCAGATACCTTCTGTTTGAGTGAGCGAAGTCCAGATCAGTTTTGTTTGATTCCCGTCAAAAAAGTCTGCACCGGGATAATTATTGAAAATCCAGGTATAAGTCCCGCCGCTTTCATTGTAACCGGTCAGTAAAAGTGTATTGATCGGTGAAATGATTTCTGCTCCTGTTACCAGGCAATCCACATCAAATGAATCCAGTTTTTGGGCAATGTAAGTCCCGGGTTGTTTCTGAAGCTCATAAACATTCGTTTGATGATCGATCCAGTTCTTGGTGAACAGGTACAATTTATTTCCCAGGCACCCAAGTGCTTCACAATCAAAATTTGTGTTGTGGTAGCTGGGCTCAAACGAAGTTTGGTCGCTGTAAGAAAAGTTTATTTTATCCGCATCAACGTCATTACTTGAGTTCATTTCAGCTATACTGACACGATATACCCTGAGGTTGGTTCTGCTGCCATCGTTATTACCAAAATCACCGATATAAACCCAGGACTCATCCGCGGCAATATCTTCCCAATCAACATTATTGGCATCATGAACTTGCACTGTTCTGATGATGTTTCCATTTGTCAGGTCGATCTGGTATAATTCAGTTTCACCACCATTGTCGGTGTGAGTCCAAATTTCTCCGTTCAGGTTTACCAAACCTGAAGTTTCATTAAGGTCTGGATTAAGGGTAGTAATAATATCAGGAGTGATAAAATTCTGTGATTTCATTACAACAGATAAAAACAGGACGGCAATTATTAGTGTAAACTTCATATCAGCAGCAAAATTTCTTATACTTCAAATTAGCCAGACAGTTGCAAATCTTAATGAGTTGCTTCATAAAACTGAAACCTGAGTACACGGTATTTAAAAATTCAAAAGGATTAATTTTCTAAAACAAATAAAAAAACTACTTTCAGGTGAAAAGAATTATAATTTTGGCCTGTTGAAAATTAATAACATATTAAAAATATGAAAAAACACATTGTCATTTTGCTTATCCCATTGTTTATAATTTCCTGTATTTCAAATCAGAAACAGATGACAACAGATAATAATCCATTTTTTGCCGACTACGGAACCCCATTTGAAGTTCCGGCATTCGACAGGATAAAAGTTGAGCACTTTATTCCTGCTTTTAATGAAGGAATAAAACAGCAGGCAGAAGAAATTAATGCCATTGTAAATAATCCGGATCAACCGACTTTTGAAAATACTGTAGCTGCTAAAGACCGGACCGGAAAATTACTGATCCGTGTGAGCAGTGTATTTTTCAATCTTACCTCTGCCAATACAAGTCCTGAGCTTCAAAAAATTGCGCAGGAAATGGCACCGCTTTTATCGGCTCATTCTGACAATATCAAGTTAAACAAAGGTTTGTTTGAAAGGGTTAAAGCGGTTTATGAGACTAAAGAGACACTCAGCCTGAATGCAGAAGAAAGTATGCTTCTGGAAAAGACGTATAAAGATTTTGTCAGGGGAGGTGCAAATTTGAGTGAAGCGGACCAGTCAATTCTTCGAGAGATCAATAAAGAACTTTCTGTATTGACCCTGAAGTTTGGAGATCATCAATTGGCTGAAACCAATGATTTCAAGCTGATCATAGAAAAGGATGAAGACCTGGCAGGATTGCCACAGTTTGTAAAAGACATGGGTAAAGAAGATGCCAAAGCTGCTGGCCTTGAAGGCAAATGGTTATTTACCCTTAACAAACCCAGCCTGATTCCCTTTTTACAATACAGTGATAAAAGAGACCTTCGTGAGAAGATGTTTAAAGGCTATACAAACCTCGGCAATAACAACAATGAAAACGATAATAAAGCTATTGTTTCCAGAATAGCTTCATTAAGGGTGAAAAGGGCACAGCTTCTGGGTTATGAAAGTCATGCTCATTTTGTGCTGGAAAACAATATGGCCAAAACACCCGATAAGGTTTATGAATTGATGGATAAAATCTGGAATGCCGCTTTGCCAAAGGCGAAGATGGAAAGAGAAGAGCTTCAAAAGATGATGGCAGCAGATGGATACACTGAAAAACTTGAACCCTGGGATTGGTGGTATTACACGGAGAAACTGAGAAAGCAAAAATATGACCTGGATGATGAGTTATTAAAACCCTACTTTGAGCTTTATAGTGTCAGGAAAGGACTGTTTGATGTTGCCAATAAGCTGTATGGCCTGACTTTTAAGGAAAGGTTTGATATTCCAAAACCACACGAAGATGCCACTGTTTTTGAGGTACTTGATGCTGACGGAACCCACCTTTCCATATTGTTTATGGATTTCTTTCCCCGCGCAAGCAAGGAATCCGGTGCATGGATGAACAGCTTCAGGGAGCAATCAAAAGTGGATGGGAAGAAAATCACCCCAATCGTCACCATCGTGATGAATTTTTCCAAACCCACAGGCGACACCCCTTCACTTCTTACTTTTGAAGAAGTAAGCACCTTGTTCCATGAGTTTGGTCATGCATTGCATGGAATGTTATCCGATTGTACTTACGAAATGATTTCAGGAACCAGTGTTCCCAGGGATTTTGTTGAATTGCCTTCGCAGATCATGGAAAACTGGGTTGGCGAACCGGAAGTGCTTCAGTCATTTGCCAAGCATTATCAAACCGGTGAACCCATTCCTGTTGAACTCATTGATAAGATGAAAGCTTCGCAGCATTTTAACCAGGGATTTGCAACGGTTGAGTTTACTGCTGCGGCTTACCTTGATATGAACTGGCATACCCTGACGGATACGATTCAAAAAGATGTACTCAGTTTTGAAGCAGACGCTATGAACAGGATAGGTTTGATACCTGAAATCGTGGTAAGATACAGGTCAACTTATTTCTCCCATATTTTCGCAGGCGGTTATTCCTCAGGCTATTATAGTTATCAGTGGGCTGAAGTGCTGGATGCGGATGCGTTTGAAGCGTTTAAGGAGAAGGGTTTGTTTGATCAGGGAACGGCCAATGCGTTCAGAAAGAATATACTTGAAAGGGGAGGTACAGAAGATCCAATGAAGCTTTATATTCAGTTCAGAGGTGCCGAACCCAAGATTGAACCCATGCTGAAAAGGAAGGGATTGATTTAGTTTTATGGCTTAATCCTGATTTGAGATAGCCACTTTGTTATCTCATTTTCTGACTATTCCAGTACTTCGTAAATAACTACCGGATTGGTTTTGTTTTTAAAAGAGACTTCTCCCAGCTTTTGACAATTGAAATTTTCTTTGATCTTTTGAAAAGAATTTTCACCCAATATAACTTGTCCGGGTTTGGCAACTGATTGCAATCGCTGTGCGGTATTCACTACGTCCCCGATAACCGTATAATCCAACCGGCGAAGACTTACCGAACCAATATTTCCGGAAACCAGTTCTCCGCTGTTGATGCCAATTGAAATATTGGGCTTGTATGAAACATGATCAGAAATTGCAGGCAGTTTTGCAATTTCATTCTTCGCTGCAAGGCATGCATCTATGGCGCGATCCAAATGGTATTCCCCCCTGAAAACAGCCATGATCGCATCACCGATAAACTTGTCGATATAGCCATCCTGGGCGATGATCTCTTTTACCATGACATCAAAGTAGTTATTCAATAACTTCACAACCGTATCGGGACTTTCATTTTCGCTGATGGCTGTAAATCCACAAATATCAATAAAAGCAACAGAGGCATCAACCGTTTCATTCACCATCAGCGACGATTCAAATTCGCGTGAACCCATAAAATTCAGAACGGTTTCATCCACATACATCCGCAGGATGTTGTTTTCCTTGATCGCTTTTAAAGTTTCTGCCAGCTGGTAAACATGCTGCAATGTTTTTTCAACCGTAAGCTCAAGATCCTCAAAATTCACAGGTTTTGTAAGGAAATCAAATGCGCCCCTGTTCATGGCAGTCCGGATGTTATCCATATCGCCATAAGCTGATATGATCACGGTTTTAATGAGCGGGCTCATTTCTTTGAGTTTAACAAGCAGCGTCAGGCCATCCATTCCCGGCATATTGATATCACTTAATACCAGATCAATATCCGCATGGTCCTGCAGTTTATCAAGGGCATCATGGCCGTTCACGGCAAATACAAACTGGTATTGGTTTTCCCTGATCTGCTTGCGAAATTTTTGTTTGATGAGGACCTCCAGATCAGCCTCATCATCCACTACTAAAATCTTTGCCATTAGGTTCGGTGGTTTAATTTTTCTTTCAATAAGTTAAAATCCAATGGTTTGGTGAGAAAATCATCGGCTCCCAATTGTTTCGCCGTATTATAATTCTCATCATCCCGGTAAGCTGTAATCATCATCACTACCGGAGGTGGTTTCAGGTATTTTTGCTTTATCTTACCCAGCAAATCCAGGCCGCTCATCCCGGGCATGTTGATATCGGACAATATCAAAACGGCTTCCTGAAAATTTTTATTGAGGTAGTCCAGCGCTTCCTCCCCTGAAAAGGCGAACACAAATTCGTAACGCTTTTCCCGGATCTCTTTTCTGAACCGCTGCTCAAAAAGAACCTGAACATCTTTTTCGTCGTCGACAACCAATATTTTCATAATAGATACATTTCATTTAAGCATTTAAAATAATAATGAATTCAGCGAATTCACCCTCAACTGTATTTACTTTCAATTCACCGCCATGCCCTTTGGTAATAATATCATAACTCATGCTCAACCCCAATCCTGTTCCCTGGCCGGTTGGTTTTGTGGTAAAGAAAGGCTGGAAGATTTTTTCCAAAACCTTTTGCGGAATACCATTCCCGTTATCTTTAACAACGATTTGAACTTTGTTGTTCAATTTCTTCGTGCTTATCGTAACAGTTGGTGTAAAATCCTCTTTTTGAATTGAAGGATTTGCCTGGTTATTTTTTTCAGCATTGATCATCCGGCTTCGTTCCGTACAGGCATAAAATGCGTTTGTTATCAGATTGAGCATTACCCTGCCCATATCCTGAGGAATAATATTGATTTTCCCGATACATTCATCAAAATCCGTTTTCATGGTGGCATTGAAGGATTTATCCTTGGCTCTTAGTCCATGATAAGCCAAACGCAGATATTCATCAGCGAGCGCATTGATATCGGTTGGTTCTTTTTGACCCACTGCTGGTCCGGCTGTGCTGCAGCATCCCTTTTACAATGGCATCGGCGCGTTTGCCGTGGTGGTTGATTTTTTCTTCATTGCCAAAAACGTCGTTAGCTATGGCAATCGCTTCCGCCAGGTTCCCTTTTTCCATTTCATCTTTCATTTCAACAAGCAATTCCTTATTTACTTCCGAAAAATTATTGACGAAATTCAGCGGGTTTTGAATTTCATGGGCAATGCCGGCAGTGAGTTCACCCAAAGAAGCCATCTTCTCGGATTGGATGAGTTGGGCCTGGGTTGCTTTCAACTCGGTATAAGCTTTTGCTATTGCTTTTGCCTGTGTAATTTCCCGATCCCTCACCTTTTCTTTTTCCTTTCGGAATAAACGCTGCCTTTGGTAACGATCCACGGAAAAGGCAATACCCAAAAATAGCAAACCATAGATGATGTAGGCCCACCAGGTTCGCCAAAAGGGTGGAATTATTCTGAGCGCAATCACTGCGTCCTTTTCAGAATAGACGCCCTCTGCATTCATAGCCCGTGACCCTGAATGTATAGTTGCCTGATGGCAAATGGGTGTAATTCACATAGCGCCTGGTACCCGCCTGAACCCAATCCTTTTCAAGACCTTCCAGCTTATATTCATAACGGGTTTGCTGAGAAGAACGGAAGTTGATGGCGACAAACTCGAAGCCTATCGAATTGTCATTCCATGCCAGACTAATCTTTCCCATCTCGTCCAATGGTTTGTCAAACCTTTGCTGAACATTTTGCATTAAAAACCGGGTTATAAAAACTCTGGGGATGATTTTCTCACTGGAAATTTCAGATGGATTAAAGAAATTAGCCCCGGCAACTCCTCCGAAAATCAATTCCCCGCTGCTGGTCTTTAGTCGTGAATTATCATTAAAACGGTATGCCTGCATGCCATCTTCCATCGTAAAATTCCGAAAGCTTTTCGTTGCCGGATCAAATCGTGAAATGCCCTTTAAAGTGCTCAGCCAAAGGATACCCATCATTGTCAACCAATATTCCTACGATATTAGGATCAGGCAAACCGTCAGCATCATGCAAGATTTCAAATTTTTCTTCATTTACATCAAGTTTGTTCAATCCGTTGTTGGTCCCAACCCAGATGTTGCCATTAAGATCTTCATTAACGCAGAAAACGGCGTCACTGCTTAAACTGCCGGGATCATTCGGGTTGTACCGGTATGATTTGAATTGGTTGGTTTTTGGGTCAAATTTCATCAATCCTGACGGGAAGGTGGCATTTGGATCATATTGATTGTCTTTAGTTCCAATCCAGATAAACCCGCGGCTATCTTCAAATAGTGAAAATAATGAGTTACCGCTCATTCCGCTTGCATTCACATCTTTTTGCCAGTTGGTAAAATCGCCCTGATCACGGTTGAACCTGCTCAAACCATTTGAGGTAGCAATCCAGACATTATTCTGCCGGTCGATCAGAATGTCGGACACCACATTGCCAATTAGGCTTTCTGGGTTTCCGTCATCATGTATGAATTTTTCAAGTTGACCTGTTTCGGGATTGTACCGGGCACATCCCTGTCCTTTGTATCCAAACCAGATTTTCCCATCATGATCTTTACGAATGGTAAAAATTCTGCCATCACCTGATCGCGGATCATCAATACCAAATTGCCTCTTTTTGTTTGATCTCCTGTCCCATTCAATAAATCCATCTCCATCAAGACCCAACCAGAAAACATCTTTTTCAACTTCTTCAATGGCGTAAAAATTATTTGCAAAGTCAAAAGGATTTTCCGGGTTAATATTCATCATTCCCATTTGCCAGCGATTGAGGTCAGCTTTATTCAACCCGCGTGATGTTCCTACCCATAAGTTGTTGTCTTTGTCTTCAAATACGGTTTCGCAGTAAGCCCAGGTTAAACTTGTTAAATTATTTGGCTGATAAGTATGCCGTGAAAAAAGACCGGTTTTTTCATCAAACCTGTGAAGACCACTATTTTCACTGCCATTATAAGTCGTCACCCAGATCGAATGGTCGGAAGTTTCAATAATATCCGAAATAATATTCCAGAAACCCGGCTGATCCTTTTCGTGATAACGGTAAAGGACAGAAGTATTTGTTTCAGGATTGAAACGCATAAGTCCATGTTCGGGCAAAAATCCGATCCAGATTTCTCCTGTAGAGGTAACCTTAACTTGTGAAATATTTGAGGAGGGAAACACGACACCCGAATTGTTTTGTTCATTCAGAAACCGGAAGGATTTGTTACCCGTATCGAATGTGATCAGTCCTTTGTTATTCGAACCAATCCATAATAGTACCATTCCGATCCTCAGAAATTGAGCTGATGGTAGCTCCAATTAAATTTTTGGATTCATTTCCCGACAGCCACTGGCTTACAAAGTACCCGGCCTCACGGTCAAATTCCGCCAATCCATTATCTGTTCCAATCCAAAGCTGACCGGAAGCAGACTCGTGAATTGCACTGACAACATTTCCGGGAAGAGATTTGGGATTGCCGGGAATATGATAAAAATTCTCAAATTCTTCATTTAGCTGGTTATACCGGCTCAATCCATTTTGTGTACCCACCCAGATATTTCCTGATTTGTCAGCAAAAACAGTGTTCACTCTGTTGTTTGCCAACGACCGGGGATTGCCGGGAATGTTCCTGAAAGTAACGAAGTCATATCCATCGAAGCGGCTTAAACCGGCGGCGGTTCCGATCCAGATATAACCATGCATATCCTGAGTAATACCAATTACCCAGCTTGAAGCCAGTCCGTCTTCAATGGTAAAACGCTCAAACCTGAGGTTTTCGGATTGCTGTGCTGACAATGATCCTGGAAAACAAAAGCTCAGCGCCAATACCAGCACTAATATTAATCTATTGCTCATTTTGAATGTTAAGTAAAATGTTAAAAATAGTACCCTCATGATTGCTTGTTAAATTAATTTCCCCGCCATGCGCCTTTACAATATCATAGCTCAATGACAATCCCAATCCCGTTCCCTGCCCGGTGGGCTTGGTGGTGAAGAAAGGCTGGAAGATTTTATCTTTAATATGTTCGGGGATGCCGTTGCCGTTGTCTTTTACAGCTATAAGCAGTTGGCTGTTAGCTGTTAGCTTAGTGGTGATGGATACAGTAGGTACATAGCCGGGCTCTCCTTTTTTACTGCGTTCATCCACTGCATAAAAGGCATTGTTGATGAGATTGAGTAAGACCCGTCCGATATCCTGGGGAATAACGTTGATTTTAGGAAGATTCGTGTCGAAGTCCGTTTGGAAATCAGCATTAAACGATTTGTCTTTTGCCCTTAAACCGTGATATGCCAAACGCAGATATTCATCGGCCAGCGCATTGATGTCGGTGGGTTCTTTTTTGCCTGAACTGGTCCGGCTATGTTGCAGCATACCTTTTACGATGTCACCGGCTCGTTTACCATGGTGATTGATCTTTTCGAGGTTTTGTTTGATATCGGAAGCGATGGCTTTTGCCTCTTCAATTTCGCCTTTGTCCAGTTCCTCATTCATTTCCACAATCAACTCATTGCTCACTTCTGAAAAATTATTGACGAAATTTAACGGGTTTTGAATTTCATGTGCAATGCCTGCAGTGAGTTCACCTAAAGAAGCCATCTTTTCATTCTGGATGAGCTGGGCCTGGGTTAATTGTAGCTCAGAAAAAGCTTTTTCAGCTTTATTTTTTTGAGTTTTTATTTCTTCTTTTTGCTTTTCCAAAAGAGTATTGGCCTTCTTCTTTTGCCTGTTATTTCTCACAAGAACAATCGCAAATATTAGTACGGCTAATAATCCTGTAAGGAGTCCATATAATTTTATCCGGTTTTGGTATTTCTCTTTGGCTGATAATAACTCCATTTCCTGTAATTGCTGGTTCGTTTGAACATTTTCAAACTGGCGAATACTTTCTGCGCTGACAGTTTTATTCTTTACTTCAACCAAAAGCTCAAGATACTTGTAAGAACTATCTCTTTGATGTAAATTTTTATAAGTATCAGCAATTAGCTCAATTGCCTTCATTTCAATATCGGGATAATGTCCCTTCTTTGCAACAGACAATGCCTTTTGAGCATAGTAAATACTCGAATCCGTATTGCCCTCTTGTTGGTAATACAAGGAAAATTTAATATAAGTCCAACCACTGTTGCGTATGTTTCCACATATCAAATTATGATGAAGTCCTAATTGTAAATATTTAAACATATTTTCACGATCACCTTTAAGATGATAGGCATGTGCTATAATTTCGGCAAATGGACCAAGCAATTTGGTATTCGGCACATTTAATAAAAGATCATAGGCAAGATGAGAATTATACAATAACGAATCGGGATTGTCCTCGGAATTCGAACCCTTATTTGCATAAGATCCAGCTATTAACTCATCTGCTCCTATTTGTTTTGCTATCCTGGAACATATCTGTTCATGTTTTATGCCTTCATTACTGCCGTTAATCCAATACAGTAACCAAAAATTATAATGAATGTTTGCCAGGATATATAATTTGTACTTTTCGTACACATGCAAGTGGTTCGGAACATATTGCATGCTCAAATATTCGGAAGACAGAAATTTATTGTCTTCCCTTTTATCAGGACAGGTTTTTAGAGCCCTATACAGTTTTTCCAATGCTCGAGGATAATTTCCGGTATAGGTATAGTTGAATGCAGCCAGTCGTAAGGCATCTGCTTCATTCAGCCGATATTCCAGTTTTTCAGATAGTTTTAAATATAGATCAGCATAAAGCAATGAGCTATCACTATTGCTGTTCAACCATTCAAAACTCAGCCGTTCAGAGATGACCAGCCGCATGGTATCATTATTGGTATTCCGCATCAATTGATTAAGACTGTCGATTACCCTTTTTTGTCCAAAGGCAAGGCTAATGGACAACAATAAAATGAAAAGTAATAGTTTTTCTTTCATGATACTTCGCTAAATAGGTAATTGAATGACAAAAACCGTCCCTGTCCCTTCCGTTGTTTCCACCTTCAATTCCCCGCCATGCGCTTTTACAATATCATAAGCAAGTGATAATCCCAATCCTGTTCCCTGTCCTGCCGGCTTTGTTGTAAAAAATGGCTGAAATATCTTGTCCAGAATTTTCTGTGTAATGCCATTACCATTGTCAGCAACCTTCACTTCAGCCTTATCATTCACTTTTCTTGTCATCAGAGAAACAGTTGGTTCATACCCGCTAATGCTTTGCTTTTCCTTTTCATTGACTGCATAAAAAGCATTCGTAATCAAATTCAAAATTACCCTGCCGATATCCTGCGGAGTGATATTGACCTTCCCAATGGTTTCATCGAAATCAGTTTTCATTGTTGCGTTGAACGATTTGTCTTTTGCCCTCAAACCATGATAAGCCAGTCGCAAATATTCATCGGCCAGCATATTTATATCGGTTGGTTCTTTCTGGCCTGAGCTGGTTCGTGAATGTTGGAGCATTCCTTTCACAATGGCATCGGCACGTTTGCCATGATGGGTAATTTTATGTTCATTTTCCGCAATATCATTTGCAATAGCTTTAACTTCATCAAGATTTCCTTTCTCAATTTCAGATTTCAATTCCTCAATCAGTTCAGTATTGACTTCTGAAAAGTTGTTGACAAAGTTCAGCGGGTTTTGAATTTCGTGGGCAATACCTGCTGTGAGCTCACCGAGAGAGGCCATCTTCTCGGATTGGATAAGTTGGGATTGTGCCGATTTTAAATCAGTCAGTGTTTTTTCAAGAATCAGGTTGGCTTTCTTTTTACTATGGAACTTATTATAGATTCCGGCTGCAATCAATAACAGCAAAACAGCTATACCAATCGAAAAATTTCTGGAGAGGGAAGAAATTTTGTTTTGATTTTCAAGTTTCGCAATCGAGAGTTCCTTTTCGTTCATCTGTTTCTCGGTTTCAAAACTTAAGGAGCCATATTTGGCCTGGTCGGCCTGCAAGTTTTCTTCCAACGAGATAAATGCCTGAAGGGCTTCATTCGCTTTTTTATGATTGCCTGTTTGCTCATGCAGTTTGGCCAGCAATTTATAATCTCTCAGCACGGACAAGCGCTGACTTTTCAATCGGTCAATATCCTTTTCCAGCAATGCTATGGCTTCATTAATCCTGTTTTGTTCTATCCTGATTAATGCTAAATAATAATCAGGGGCCATAGTTCCGGGCCGTGCATCTGCAGGTATATTGTTTTCTTCAATCAACTGCCAGCATTGCATTAAATTCGCCTCTGCTTCTTCCAGTTCGCCGGTTTTTATTAAATAAAAGCCTTTAATCTGCAGGGAAGCAGCAATAAAGTCGGGATTTGTTTTATTTTTCTCATTCTTTAGAATCATGTCCAGATAATACATTACACTGTCCAATTCTCCCGACAGGAGTTTAGCCTGGGCCATTGTGTTTGGTATATTTTGATTTACAGCAGATTT
This sequence comes from uncultured Bacteroidales bacterium, assembly GCA_963705185.1. GTDB lineage: Bacteria > Bacteroidota > Bacteroidia > Bacteroidales > JAADJA01 > JAADJA01. Next base: position 168,797 of record CAVPJF010000020.1, on the reverse strand, counting down.
AGCACTTATGTAATTATTGAAAGCAATACTGACGTATTTCAGCGCTTCGTTATAATCCCCTTTTTGCAAATAGTAATACCCAATAACACCAGTGTTATTAAACCACACATTCCTTCCTACCGGGTCTGAAAATGGGAAAATACTGCTATCTGTTGCAGTGTCGGCTCTCATATAACTTACCGATTTTTTCATATGGTAGATTGCCTGGTCAAGTAAACCAATTGTTCTGTAAAAACCAGCAAGCACATAATAACAATCAGCAAGACCTGCTGAATCTTTTTTTTGTTTAAATATCTTCAGGTTTTCATTGAAATACTGAAATCCATCACTAAGCATACTCGAATTACGGTAAGGCAACCTCAATTGCTTGATAAAACCACTTCTGATTACTGTAGAATTGGGAGTTTTACTTTTTTCCAGTTCTGCTAACTGGTACTTGCCATAGGCTAAGGATTTGTTTTTATCTGTTGCTATTAAACTGTTCAGTATACTAAATTTTACTCTGTAACTCCAATATTCATCGTTTCCATTATTAAAGAGCTTCCCTGTCTTTTCCAGAAGAGCAATTGATTCATCATTTAAGAGTGTTTTTTCAATCAGGTTTACAGCATCTGTAAACCGTGTAGTATCAATTTCTTTTCCGTTTTGGCTATTCTTTAGCATTTGAACAACAGAGTCAATGCGACTTTGCTGTGCATACACTTGCCCAAGACAGGTACACAATATAAATGTCAGCAGTAATTTAAAAACAGATTGTTTCTTATTCATTTTAATATTTAAACTGGTAATGTGATTATAAATGTACTTCCTTCTCCTTCTTTCGTCTCCACTTTCAGATCCCCATTGTGAGCTTTAACAATATCATAACTCAAACTTAATCCCAAGCCTGTTCCCTGTCCAGTCGGCTTGGTGGTGAAGAAAGGCTGGAAGATCTTATCCAGGATTTTCTGAGGAATGCCATTGCCGTTGTCTTTTACGGCTATATAGACTTTATCATGCATTTTCCGTGTGCTCACTGTAACTGTAAGTTCTTATTTTACTGATCCCTGAAGGGTTTTGAACCCCTGCCCGTCCGGCAGGCGGGCATCAGCCATGCTTTGCTCCAGGGCTATTTTAATTTCCTCCGGAGATTTTCCTTTGATTGATTTTGCTTTCATACTTAGGGTTTTAAGCCTTTAGGTTAAATAATTGAAACAATGCAGATTATCGATCTTATTCATTAATAATCACTTATAACAAGTATTTGGATAAACTGTTCAACTATGATGAATAATCTGAATTTAATCAAGATAAGTCATAAGAATTGGTAGCTTAAAAATATTTGAATTGGAAGCTGATCAATTCTATGCAAAAATGTTATAAACCACGCAATTCCTTTATAATAAATCCATGGTTTTAAAATTAAAATTACTTTTGCCGAAAATGATTAGATATGTCAGTTGATCCAGTGATGCAAGCAAAGAATTATTTCAACTCCGGTTTTGGTTGTGCCGAAAGTGTTTTGAAAGCCATAGCTGAGGCTAAGGGAATTCAATCCGATCTGATCCCACGGATTGCTTCGGGTTTTTGCGGTGGAATTGCCCATACGGGTGGTATGTGCGGTGCCGTCACCGGTGGCATCATGGCTTTAAACATAACTTATGGAAGAAATACTGCCGCACAATCCCAGGAACTCAATTATCAGAAGGTTCAGGAATTTGTTCAGGCATTTAAGTTGAAGTATGGAACACGGAATTGTTACGAATTGACAGGCTGTGACCTAAGTACAGACAAAGGGAAGGAACAATTTAATATTCTTAATGTCCATGAAAAATGCACTGAATTCACAGCAGAGGCTACAAGGATAGTTCTCGAATTAACAGATGTTTAAGTATGTCAACCCTTATTATTTACACCCTGGCCTGGTTTGGATTAATGGTCGTTGCAATTTTAAACGGAACATTACGAACCTTTGGATTTGCAAAGTTGATGCCTGAATTGCGCGCTCACCAGCTTTCATGCTTTACCGGTATCTTGTTTATAGGATTGGCTGTTTGGCTGATTGATAAGAAATGGGCGATCGGTTCGAAAAGCCAGGCCATTCTGATTGGTTTTATCTGGCTCATCATGACCATCTTGTTTGAATTTGTTTTTGGTCATTTTGTTATGAAGCATCCCTGGAGCCGTTTGCTTCATGATTACCGGATTGATGAGGGAAGGTTATGGATTTTGGTCTTGCTGTGGACCGCTATTGTTCCGTTTGTCGTTTATTCAATTCGCCAATCCCAGTCTTGACGCATACTGAATGGCTTCGGCGGTATTGCTGACGTTTAGTTTTTCAATGATCCGCTGACGATGCGTGTTTACGGTATTTACACTTATAAAAAGTTTATCCGCAATTTGCTTGCTGATCAGTCCCTTTGAAACCAAGCCCAGGATTTCTATTTCCCGTGAACTTAATTTTGGCAATTCTTCTTCAGGAGGAAAATGAAACAATTCACCCGTTTTCGAATTCACCAGCCGGCACCTGAAAGGAATGGAAATATCCTTATCAGGAGAAATGTCGAGAATGCTTAAAGCCAGCCAAATATTGTTGTTTTTATCCAATTCAAGGACAGTTTGCTGTTCGATTACCCGGATGTACTGACCCTGTTTATTCCTGCGGCGATAGTCATAAACCAGTTTGTAGTCTTTGATCGTTTCAACCGGTAAAGTAAGTCCCATTTTTATAAAATAAATACCTGCTTCCGTCAGGTGGTATAGGTCTTCAGGATGGTAATCTTTATCGAAAAATCTCCCACCCCTCTTTTTCAACTTCCTGCAGGTCATAACCGAAGATTGAACCATAGTTTTTTGACATAAACACATGATCCTTTTTACTCAAGTCGAATATGGAAATAGCACTGTTGCCAACCCTATCAAGTTGTTCTAAAAAGTTGATGTGGTTTTCCAATATTGAAAAGTCAAGGTCGGCTTCGTTAAATTGCTGTTGGCTTAACAACTCCCAATATTCCTGATATAATTCCTGTAGTCCTTTCATTTAAATTACTGATTTTTCAGTATTGCAACCAATGCTGTTTTTGATGGAATTTTGCCACGAAAATATAGATTTTTTTTTAACGTTATTGAAGTGCTTATGTTGAAACGTCGTTGTGAAGCTTTTAAACCTTTAGAAAATAAGGTTGTCCTTTTTATTTTAGAAATTTACCAAATGATATTTGAACGAAAATTCCAAACTACAATATTCTTATCTTTTGCCTTAGGATTGTTGCCCGGTCTTTTGCTTTCTCAAACGATTACTCAAACCATCAAGGGAAAAGTTACCGATGCCGAAATCCACATACCGCTTCCGGGAGCAACAGTAATCATCGTAGATTCTGATCCTCTGATCGGAACATCTGCGGATGTGGATGGGAATTTCCGGCTCGAAAAGGTACCACTTGGCAGGTATGATTTCACGGATCAGCTATACCGGCTATGAAACGTATATCGGTAACCGAACTGGTCGTTGGTTCAGGTAAAGAAGTGGTCATCATGCAGGATTAAAAGAATCGGTGGTTACCCTGGACCAGGTTGTAGTAAATGCTGAAGCCGACAAAAAAGAAGCCTGTAAATTCCATGGCCATCATCAGTGCCAGGCAGATCAACATGGAGGAAGCCCGAAGGTTTGCCGGAGGATTTGATGACCCTTCACATCTGGTCTCGTCTTATGCCGGAGTAGCTGATAACATGAACAGCAACGGGATTGTCATCCGGGGAAATGCACCCAAAGGATTGTTATGGCGATGGAAGGATCTGGAGATTTCGAATCCCAGTCACTTTGCCAACATGACCTACATTTCGGCGGTGGCGGATTACCGCGCTTAGCCAGCAAATGCTTGGCGACTTCCGATTTTTATACCGGCGCTTTTCCGGCTGAATTCGGAAATGCCCTTTCAGGTGTATTTGACCTAAAGCTCCGTTCCGGAAACCGTGATAATTATGAACATGCTGTCCAGGTTGGACTCACAGGAATCGATCTCTCATCCGAAGGACCATTTAAAAAGGGGAGTGGTTCAACCTATCTCTTCAATTACCGCTATTCCATCTTTGCCTTATTATCTCCCATCCTACCCGAAGATGCTGGCAACGATCAAATACCAGGACCTGTCGTTTAAAATGGATTTTCCAACTAAGAAATCAGGTGTTTTTTCCTTGTGGGGCATAGGTTCGACAGATGTTTCAGGAACACTGGTAGAAGAAGAGCCTGAGGAATGGCAATATGAAACAGATCAGGAGGAGGGATCAGGCAGGCCCTACATGGGAGCCCTGGGATTAACCCATAAGATAATCATAGGGAAAAAATCATTTCTGAATTCATCCTTGGCTTTGTCGGGCGAAGGCATAGAAATGAAGTATGACATGATGGACACGATGAAAGTATTTCACCCCTCAAGTAACATTCAAAATTCGTCGTGGAAATATAGTTTTTCTTCTTACCTGAATCATAAATTCAGTGCAAGGCATACCAACCGGACAGGATTTACCCTTCACCTTTTAAATTATGATATGTTGATCCAGGAGGCGCCGGAACTGACCGAAGACCTGATTTCACTTGTTGATGACACCGGTAACAGCGAGCTGATTTCTGGTTTTACCCAGTCCAGGTTCGATCTGTCGGAGAAAGTCACTCTGAACCTTGGCCTGCATGGCCAGTTTTTCACCTTAAACCAGCATTATACCATCGAGCCCCGCTTTGGCATAAAATGGAGATTTAAACCGGCACAATCGATCAGCTTTGGCTACGGTTCGCACAGCCGGCTGGAAATGCTGTTCATTTATCTGACTCAAAAGCCTGCTGCAAATGGATATACCGAGCCAAACCGAAACCTGGATTTTACCAAATCGCATCATTTGGTTTTGGGGTATGACCTGAGCCTGAATAAAAATCTGAATTTCAGGGCGGAGGCATTTTATCAATACCTGACCAGCGTTCCGGTTAAACCGGGAACATCCTATTCTCTCCTGAACCTCGACCAAAACTGGTTTATCAATGATTCGCTGACCAATGACGGAACCGGTGAAAATTATGGACTCGACCTTACCCTTGAAAGGTATATGAACCGTGGTTATTATTTCATCGTCACGGCTTCTGTTTTCAGGTCGACTTATGTCGGTGGCGATGATATCCACAGGGATGCACGCTATGATAAGAATTACGTTGTAAATTTTGTGGGAGGAAAAGAGTGGAAAGTTGGACGCGAACATAAAAACAACCTTTTAGGCTTGAACGGCAAATTCAGCATGATGGGCGGAGATCGTATCTCACCGGTGGATGAAGAAGCCACTTACTTGTCGGAAGAAGTGATTTATGACGAAACCCAGGCATTCGAAGATCGCAAACCCAACGTATTTTACCTTCACTTCACACTGAACTATCGCAAAAACAAACCCCGCCATGCGAGCATCTGGAGCCTGCAGGTGATGAATGCCTTAGGAACACCTGAGTTTTTCGGATATAAGTACAACTATAAATACGACACAATTGATAAGGACCAGCAGGTGATCGTGATGCCGCAGATAAGTTATAAGATTGAGTTTTGAAACTGGTTATTCTGAAGAAATCTTATAAGCTTTTCTTAACCATTGAATTAATTGTTCATCTACCTCCTCAGGCGATTCCAGCCTTACGAAGTGAGCAAATTTCGTTTTGGTAGCCTGAGCTACTTTATAGACGGGAAATTCTTCGGTTTTTTCAGGAAGGAGAAACTCAATATCAAGGTGAGTTTTTTTAGGTTTAACAGCCAGGAAATTACTCTTTGCCTGGAAAAGGATAGCATTCTTAACCGAGTTGATTTTAACACCATCTAACTTCATCACTTCAGACTTGATCACCGCAAAGGCATCAATCACATTCTGCTGTTTATTTACAAAATGGGATTCAAGGTCAGTGACCATGCAGCTATGATCCTGGTTGGTATTGCGAAAGCTTCTGCCACAGTTTGGACAGTTCCACATATCGATGAATTTCAATCAAAAGTAGAAAAATGCTAAATCATAGAATTTAAAACTTGAATACCTTTGATTTCTCTATTTTTACAGGATAAAAATTAGTGGTCATGAAAATTTCATCTTTAATGGTCCTGACTTTAATATTATTTGGCTGTAGCCAAAAATCAGTTAAAGAAGCCGCTCATTATGATTTTCCTTTTCAAAACCCTTCCTTAAACCAGGATGAGCGAATAGATGATTTAATCTCCCGGCTGACCTTAAAGGAAAAAGCCTCGTTGATGCTTTATAACAGCCCAGCCATCGAACGGCTTGGAATCTCGGAATACAATTGGTGGAATGAATGCTTGCACGGAGTTGCCAGGGCAGGAAAAGCGACGGTCTTTCCACAGGCAATCGGATTGGCAGCAACATTCGATGAAGAACTGATTTATCAAGTCGCAACGGCTATTTCAGAGGAAGCAAGAGCCAAACACCATGAGGCAGTAAAAATGGGTAACCGGGCGCAGTATAACGGACTTGTCATTCTGGACACCCAACATCAATATTTTTCGTGATCCGCGCTGGGGAAGGGGTCAGGAAACCTATGGGGAAGATCCTTTTCTGACATCAAGGATTGGAATTGCCTTTGTAAAAGGATTGCAGGGGAATGATCCGAAATATTTAAAAGTATCGGCTTGTGCCAAGCATTTCGTGGTTCACAGCGGACCTGAAAAAACAAGGCATGTCTTCAATGCATTGCCTGATGAACGCGATTTCAGGGAAACCTACCTGCCGGCTTTTCAGGCTCTTGTTGAAGAAGGGAATGTTGAATCAGTGATGTGCGCTTATAACCGGACTTACGATCAGCCTTGCTGTGGAAGCAATTTTCTTATCGATAGTATTCTTAGAAGAGAATGGAATTTCGAAGGTCATGTGGTTTCCGACTGTTGGGCGCTGGATGATATCTGGCTCCGGCATAAAGTTGTTGAAACGAGAGTTGAAGCGGCTGCAATGGCTGCCAAAGCAGGGGTCAACCTGAATTGCGGATATATTTATCAATACCTTCCCAAAGCGGTTGATACTGGATTAATCACCGAAGAAATTGTAAATGCTGCGCTCAAACCATTGCTCCGAACACGTTTTAAACTTGGACTCTTCGATCCCGATGAATCAAATCCCTATTCAAAAATTCCAAAGGAAGTTGTTAATTGCGAAAAGCATAAACAGCTGGCACTGGAGGCTGCTTCAAAATCAATAGTATTATTGAAAAATAAAGGAAATGTCCTTCCATTAAATAATAATAATCTTAAAAATCTCTTCATTGCCGGACCGACAGCTGCGGATGTTACTTGCCTTCTTGGAAATTACAATGGAATTTCAGGCGAGATGAATACGATTCTTGAAGGAATAATCAATCGGGTAAATATTGGAACCATTGTCGAACACAACCAGGGTTTTATGTTTCACAACGACAGCCTGATGCATGGATTCTGGCAGGCGTCACGGGCTGATGCAGTGATTGTTTGCATCGGAATTAACCCACTTTTTGAAGGCGAGGAAGGCGATGCGATGATGAATCCGAACGGGGGTGACCGGACTTCCATTTCCCTCCAAGCAAATCAGGTGGAATACGTTAAAAAAATGAGAGAAAGGATCGGTGACAAACCGCTGGTCGTTGTCTTAACAGGCGGCAGTGCTTTAGCCATTACGGAAATTGACCAACTCGCAGATGCTGTTCTGTTTGCCTGGTATCCTGGTGAACAGGGAGGAAATGCAGTTGCTGATATTATTTTTGGAAACATAAATCCTTCTGGGAGGTTACCGGTAACCTTTTACAAATCAACAACTGATCTTCCTGATTTTGATGATTATAGCATGGATGGAAGAACTTATAAATATTTTCATAATGAACCGCTTTATTCTTTTGGATATGGTTTGAGTTATACCCAATTTCAATATTCGAATTTGGAAGTTAATATGGATGGTGAAAAGATTAATGTATCTCTTTCAATAAAAAATTCCGGTGATTTTGATGGTGATGAAGTGGTTCAGGTTTATGTCCGGAAAATAGATCCGAAATTCTGGCGACCGATTAAGCAATTAGTTGGTTTCGGCAGGATTTCAATAAAAAAAGGAGAACAAAAATCCATCCTGCTGGGAATTGATAAGAAACAATTTCAATACTGGGATACCGATGATCAGAAATATGCGGTTGAACCCGGAACTTATGAGTTCCAGGTGGGGTCTTCATCCATGGATATCAGACAAACAATAAATTTGGACCTTCATTTATAAATAAAGCATTGTATTAGGAATACCAATCGAAATAAAAATAAATGCATAAACGATATTTCCATTTCCGGCTGGCATTGTTTCTGTTTATCGCCATAACCCTTGTCAGATGCAATTTTGTCAATCAATACAATTTTGAAACAGATACTTTTACAATTGGCATTAATAAGAATGGAAATATTGTTCAATTGACCGATAAACAGTCAGGCATTAATTATCTTGCTGATGAACAACTTGCTCCGTTTTTATCCATAAAGGTTGGCGGAAAAGTTTTCAATCCTTCATCGATGATTTTTGAAAATAGCAATGAAGAACTTATTTTATATTACGACTCTGTTAATGTAACCGCGCATATTAAGGTCCTGCAAAAATCATTCGCACATCACATTTGAACTTACCGATCTTCAGCCTGCTGATCTGGTCGAACTGATTATCTGGGGACCCTACCCAACCAAAATTTCTAAAAGGATTGGTGAAACTGTAGGTGTTGTGAGGGGAGATGAATTCGCAATGGGTCTGCAAGCGCTTAACCCAAAAACCCTTGGTGGTTATCCCTGGAACGAAAATGATTGTATGCCACAGATTGACATTTTTGAAAATGAGAATTATTCGGATTTAAGTGAACAAGGTAAACGATATGTCCTTTACCGGGTTGAAGCTGCAAAACCCGAAGAATTCGGGAGCACCCTTCAAGCCTATTGCCGAAACCGGAACAGCGACCGTATAATTGAAAACTGGGATCATGAAAAATACCTGGCTCCGGCATTTGATGATGGTGGAGTGATCGGTTCTAAAATTGCACTTTTCGGTTGCCCTGTTGATCAGACTTTAGACTTTCTCGAAAAAATCGAACTGGCCGAAGGACTGCCGCATCCTATTATTGACGGAGAATGGGGCAAGAAAGCCCGGACTGCAAATTCATCCTACCTTATACTTGGCTTTGGTGAGTATGATATACAGCGAGCTATTACCTACGCAAAAAAGGCCGGATTAAAATATTTATATCACCCCGGACCCTTTAAGAATTGGGGTCATTTTGAACTTAACGAACAATTTCCCAATGGGGTTGAGGGATTAAAGGCCTGTGTTGATATGGCGAAAAGGCAGGGGATTCACATTGGTGTTCATACCCTATCTAACTTTATAACTCCCAATGATCCTTATGTTGGTCCGGTTCCTGATAAACGATTAGCCAAAGTTGGATTTTCAATCATTACAATTGAATTAGATGACGTGCAAAAGGAAATTGGAATTGAATCACCGGAGATATTCAGGCAAATGACAAACAATAACTTGAAAACAGTGGTGGTTGATGATGAACTGATCCAATACACAAGTGTCTCCGATGCAAAACCCTGGAGGTTGCTTGATTGCCAGAGGGGGGCGTTCGGTACAAAGGAATCTTCTCACAAGCAGGGGACGAAAATCGGATTACTGGCCGACCATGGCTATAAAGTCTTTTTATCAGATGCAGAATTAACTCAGGAAATTGGTGAAAATATTGCCGACTTATTTAACAAAACAGGTCTAAGGCAAATCTCCTTCGATGGACTTGAAGGCAATCGTTCAACCGGCATGGGCAATTATGGGGAAATTCTTATGACTTTTTCCTGGTACAATCGCCTGGATGATACCATCAAAAGCCATTACATTGCTGATGCCAGCCGAACATCTCATTATTTCTGGCATATTTACACGAGGATGAACTGGGGTGAGCCATGGTACGCCGGTTTCCGTGAAAGTCAGACGGAATACCGTTTTAAAAACCAAAAATACTTCGAGCGAAATCTGATGCCCGGAATGCTGGGATGGTTTCTAATGACCGGTGAGACAAGCCTTGAAGACATTGAATGGCTGCTTGCAAAGGCTGCCGGATACAATGCAGGATTTGGCCTGGTAAGCAGTTACAAGGACTTTGAAGAAAACGGAATAACTGAAGAAATCCTGGGACAAATTAAGATATGGGAAGAAGCACGTTTGACAGGGTTTTTTGACGAAAAATCTAAAGAGCGTTTAAGAGATGTGAATAAAGAGTTCCATCTTGAAATGACCGGAGATAAAGAAATTAACCTCCGGGAGATTTATTCATTTAAAACTGAGCTTGTCAATAAAGAGAGGCAACCCGGTGAACCGGTTTCTTCAAAGATGGCGTTTAATGCACCCTCCGAAGGACTCAATATGGGTTTCATTTTATCAGCTATTGATGGAGATTTTAAGGATATCAAAATGAAAGTTGACAATACAGTAGAAATCAGTATTCCCGTAACTTTAAAAAAGGGGGAAACCATTAAATTATTAAACGGAAATGAAGCCATTCTTTTTGACAAAAACTGGCAGAAAATGAAAGAATTTCAAATCACTCCAATCGAACTAAAATCAGGAGAGCATTCAGTATCTTTGGAAGGTGAATTTTTAGGAGCAAAGGAATCAAAGCTGAAACTTGAAATAAGAATTTATTAAATGAATCCTGAAAAAATAACAAGCCTTCAAAACGACAAAGTAAAGAACCTTGTCAGGCTTCAGAAAAGTTCCGAACGGAAAAGCCAAAACCTTATCCTCATTGAGGGTTGGAGAGAAATTGATCAGGCAATTGACAATGGATTTGTGATAGAAGCTTTTTACCTGAATGAGGATAAAATTGAAGATTTAGACAGGCTTTCGGGAAAAGTATATTTGCTGGCTCCAAATGTATTTGAAAAAGTAGCTTACCGCGAAAATACAGAAGGAATCATAGCGGTTGCCAAACCAAAGTTTCATTCATTAGATTCATTAAAGCTTTCCAAAAATCCCTTGCTGATTGTTCTCGAATCAGTTGAAAAACCGGGAAATCTGGGAGCCGTTTTGCGGACTGCTGAGGCTGCTGCTGTGGATGCTGTGATTGTTTGTGATCCCCTCACCGATATTTATAATCCGAATGTGATCCGCTCGAGTCTTGGCTGTGTGTTTACTGTTCCCATTGTAGTTTGCAGCAATCAGGATGCAATTCAATATTTAAAAGAAAAAAACATTAAATCATATGCTGCCGAACTTAAGGCAAGTAAACGATATGATCTTATAGATTTTACAAAACCTGCAGCTATTGTGCTCGGGACGGAGGCAACAGGACTTACTGAAGAATGGATCAGCGCAGCCGATGAAAAGATCATCATTCCGATGCTTGGCTCACACGATTCACTCAATGTTTCTGTTTCAGCAGCAATTTTGGTTTTTGAAGCATTAAGGCAGCGCGGATTTAAAATTCAAGAATAATATATAATCTTAAAATTAACTACTTATGATGAAAAAAATACTTGTCTTTTGTTTTCTCTTTCGCTTACTCCCTATCCTGGCGCAGGAAGGTGAAAAAACGTATTTCCCGGAACCCGATCCCCTCGTTCAGCAAAAGCTGGAACAATGGCAGGATTTGAAATTCGGCCTGCTGATGCATTGGGGAGCATACAGTCAGTGGGGAATTGTCGAATCCTGGTCGATTTGTCCGGAAGATTATGGCTGGTGCGAGCGGAAGAAAGGAAAGAATCCGAATAATTATTTTGAGTATGTGAAAGAATATGAAAACCTGAAAACAACTTTCAATCCTGTAAAATTTGATCCTGAACGGTGGGCAAAGGCAGCGAAGAATGCCGGAATGCGCTACGTTGTTTTTACAACAAAACATCATGATGGATTTTGCATGTTCGATACAAAACTTACCGACTATAAGATTACAGATCCGGGTTGTCCATTTCACACCAATCCAAAAGCAAATATTACAAAAGAAATCTTTGATGCCTTCAGAGCGGAAGGAATGTGGGTTGGACCGTATTTTTCAAAACCCGACTGGCATTGCGATGATTACTGGGATCCTTATTTCCCGCCAATGGACCGGAATGTAAATTATGATCCGGTTGCTTATCCTGATAAATGGGAAAAATATGTTCAGTTTACCCAAAACCAGATCATGGAGCTGATGACGGATTATGGGAAAGTCGATATTCTGTGGCTGGATGGCGGCTGGGTCGCAAAGGAATCCAAAGAAAGCATAGAAAAATATTATGAAAAGTCATACGGACAATACTGCATCAGGTTTCCTAAAGACCAATTTGGTGAACCAGGATATCCGGATGGACGAACTGGTGGAGAAAGCAAGGCAAAAACAACCCGGATTGATTGTCGTTGATCGTGCCGTTCCTGGAAAAAACCAGAACTATCTTACTCCCGAAAATACGGTTCCCAAAGAAGCATTGCCATTCCCATGGGAATCATGCATCATTGCCGGAGGAGGCTGGTCATGGACTCCGGATGCAACCTATATGACCGGACGGGATGCCATTCATCTTGTTAGTTGATATCGTTGCAAAAGGAGGTAATTTGCTTTTGAATATTGCTCCCGGACCAGAAGGTCAGTGGCATGATGGAGCTTATCAGCTTTTAGATGAAATGGGTGAATGGATGGAAGTAAACAGCGAAGCCATTTATGAAACAAGAGCACTTGCACCTTATAAAGAAGGGAATATTTGTTTTACACAGAAAAAGGACGGTTCAATATACATGGTCTATCTTGCAGGCAAAGATGAAACAAACCTGCCTTCGACAATTAAAATTTCTTCACTGCAAGCTGAAAAATCAGCAAAGGTTTTGCTTGTTGGAGTAGATAAACCATTGAAATGGAAAAAAGAGGGAGAAGAATTGGTGATTGAAATTCCCGAAAGTGTTCAAAAAACACCACCCTGCAAATACGCCTGGGCTTTTAAACTGAAGCGGATTTGAATCAAAAATCAAATAATTCGAGCAGGTCTTTATTCCTGATCAGACTAACTTTTTTTCCAGTTCAGCACAATCCTTTGTTTACCGAAATAGATTTCATTTTATTTCGCTGATATTTTTATTTAACAAGTAAATTGTCAATATGAAGAGGTTTAAAATTTTCAAAGCGATTTTAGTTCCCGCTTTACTTTTGTTAATTATATCTTGTACACATACACCGGATGAAATTGTGAATACCAATCCCAATCCTGAGCCACCCATTGATACATTGGCCTGCGATTCGACAAATGTAACCTACACGGGTATTGTTGTTCCGATTCTTGATGCCTATTGTATTTCATGTCATAGCGGAGCTACTCCTTCCGGTGCATTGGATTTTACGGATTATGGTGATGTATCTTTTGTCGCTCAAAGCGGACAACTGATGGGTTCGCTTAAGCACCTCGATGGATTTTCACCTATGCCCCAGAATGCTGCCAAACTATCTTCCTGCGAAATCGCACTGATCGAAAAATGGATTAACGACACGACTTTTATTAATCCTCCGGATACCACTGATTGCGACACATCTTTTGTAACTTATGCCGGGACGGTTTACCCGATTTTCCAGTCCAATTGTATCAGCTGTCATGCTCCGCCAACCCCTCAAGCAGGGATTGATCTGACCGATTATTCGGATGTGTCTTTCCTGGCACAAAGTGGTGCATTGTTGGGAGCCATCAAGCATCAGGCACCTTATATTGCAATGCCCAAAGACGCTCCACCATTGACGACCTGTGAAATTACGCTGATTGAGAAGTGGATCAACGATACGGTCTTCATCAATCCACCTGATACAACAGAATGCGATTCATCGAACGTAACCTATCCCGGAACAATTTTCCCGATTTTCCAGGCGAACTGCATCACTTGTCATAGTCAACCGATACCTGCCGCTGGTATTGACCTGAATAATTTCGAAAATGTAGCTTTTATAGCACAAAGTGGATCTTTGATGGGTGCGATAAAACATTTACAGGGTTATATTCCTATGCCGCAAAACGGTCCGCCTTTGACTGATTGTGAAATAGGTCTCATTCAGAAATGGATCAATGATACTACTTTTAATCCCGGAGGTGGAGGATTACCGTGTGACCCTGATACGGCATACTTCCAAAATGCGGTACTTCCGCTCCTTCAATCAACTTGCGCTACAACAGGCTGCCATGATGCTATATCACACCAGGAAGGGGTGAACCTTACAACATACCAGACCATAATGCAAACAGGTGAAGTTACGCCATTTCAACCCGGGGAAAGCAAAATCTGGGAAGTTATTATTGAAAATGATCCGGATGACCGTATGCCTCCACCACCGGCACCACCGTTGAATGCAGATCAGAAGCAGATCATTTACAAATGGATTTTACAGGGCGCATTAAACAATTATTGCGATCAGGAGCCTTGTGATTCGATCAATGTTACTTTTTCAGGAACAGTCTTTCCGATCATTCAGAATAATTGCTATGGTTGTCACAGCGGTTCGAATCCGGGAGGTGGAATTATGCTCACAAATTATAACCAGATCAAAGCACAGGGTGCAATTCCTCCGGGAAGCACAGGAAGTCTTTTAGGTACAATTACCTGGGCAAATGGAAATGCTCAAATGCCAAAGAATGGAAATCAACTTTCTGATTGCAAAATTGCCCAGATCAGGAAATGGATCGATGACGGGATGCCAAATAATTAAGTTGAATGAATGATAGAATAATAAAGCGGTTGAAATAAATGGAAATAAGTTGAAATAAATGGAAAATGGTAGAATAAATTGTGAAGGATTATGAATAATAAGTTGAATTACCTGAAGAGGATCATACTGAAATGGGTTGTTATCATTTTACCTGTCGGTATAATGCTGAATTTTGCCGGTTGTTATTACGATGATGTGGAAACCCTTTACCCCCAGGTTGCTGGTTGCGATACGACCAATGTGACCTATTCGGCAACAATTTCAGCCATCATGAGCACAAATTGCAACAGCTGTCACAGCGGATCTGCACCACAGGCTGGTATAAAAACAGATAATTATACTGACTTAAAAACAATTGCTGATAATGGTAAATTATGGGGAGCAGTAAACCATGAGTCAGGATATTCTCCCATGCCAAAGGACAGACCAAAGCTTTCAGACTGCGATTTAGATAAGATCAGGATTTGGATTGATGGGGGTGCATTAAATAATTAACAAAAATGAAAATCAATATGAAAAGGACTTTCTATACGCTGTTTATTATTCTGCTGGGATTCAGTTCAGGATTGATTGCACAGGATGATTTGATGGATCTCCTTGGCGATTCCCCGCAAACTACTGATTACGCTTATGCTACTTTCAAGACGACAAGGATAATCAACGCTCAATCCATCGAAAATCCGGCTTCCGGTGTTTTAATGTTCCTTATCCAGCATCGCTTTGGCCGCATAAATACAGGTGGATATGAGTTTTTCGGATTAGACCAGGCAACAATACGCCTGGGACTTGAATATGGAATTACAAAAAGGCTTGCTGTCGGTATTGGCAGGAGTTCTTATGAAAAAACTTATGACGGATTTCTTAAGTACAAGATTCTGCGGCAAAGCACCGGATTGAGGAAAATGCCCGTATCAATGTCCTATTATGTCAGCACTGCCATAACCTCTCTTAAATGGGAAGATCAGGGAGTAGAAGACCGAACCAATTATTTCAGCTCCAGGGTTTCCTATACACACCAGTTGCTCATTGCCAGGAAATTCAGCAATGCTTTATCATTACAACTTTTACCAACACTTATCCATAAAAATCTTGTACCAACAACTGAGGATCATAATGATATTTTTTCGGTTGGAGTCGGAGGAAGGTTGAAACTCACCCAGCGCCTTTCTGTAAATGCAGAATACTTCTATACCCCGGTAAATCAAATCTCCTATGAGTTTAACCAACCTTTGTCTCTTGGACTTGATATTGAAACCGGTGGTCATGTTTTCCAACTGCATTTTTCCAATGCGCAAGCATTTTTTGAAAGGGGCTACATTACCGAAACCAATGGAATTTGGTGGGATGGCGACATCTATTTCGGTTTTGGTATTTCGAGGGTGTTTACGATTGTAAAGCCCAAGACAGTTCCGGAACAGAATTAAATTTCCTCCCTTATTGATTTGAAAGAACCTGATTATTCAGGTGAGATAGTTTCATCTGTTTTTCATAATTTTACTGGATTATTAAAATTCTGAGGTTATGAAAAACTTAGTCTTCTTATTTTGTCTTTTCATTGGTTTCAATGTATCCTACGGACAAATCATCCCTTCAAATTGCATTCCCTCCAATGAATTGCTGGATCAGTATACCTGGGATGTCAAAAACCTTACCCTGCGCAGAATGTGGGAACTGAATTCTCCGGATACTGCGCTGGTTACTATTCCGTATCAATGGCAGGATACCATCATGGATGGATTGGCAGCAATTTGTAATGCAACTTCAATTCCTGAAAGAGACAGCGTGTTTAACTTCTATTGTGTACATGATTTAGCTTCTTCCGGTATTTTTATTACGAAAGAAATAATGGTTTTTGTTGATACCAGCTATGCCTGGACCGATGCCTGGCAAAACCTTATCGCCCTGACCGGAAATCCTCAAATCGATACCATCGTTACCAGATACGATCTTGAAGTCGTTGATTTTTATAATTTCTCCTTCGGAAACATGGCTTTGCTGGCAACTGATTCACTTTGGAATGTTTATGCACTGATCGACAGCCTTGAAATAATTCCCGGGGTGGAGTTTTGTGATCCAAACCAGTTGATTGGTGCAGCAGGTAGAATCCTTTATGATAAGATTGGAAGTGAAAGATATTTTACTTTTTGGTTCCAATGGAATGATTGCTTTGATGGATGTGATAACGCACATGGTTGGAAATTTAAAGTATTCGAAGATTGTTCAGTTGAATTTCTGGGTACAGAAGATTGGGGAGTTTTTGAAATACTGCCTCTTCCAGATCCAATTAATTGCAATTTGTTTTCAGGAACGACAGAATACGAATTAGCTATTTATGATTACTCCGTTTTTCCAAATCCCGTGGATGAGAACCTGATTATTACTTGTCAAAATGACAAACCATCGCAGGTTTCAGTGTACAATTATACTGGCAAAATGATCAGAAAAACGAATTTTATCAGAACAACCAATCTTGATTTCTCAAATCTTCCGCCAGGGATTTATTTGGTATATTTTTCTGATGAGAAAGGAATCACGAGTATTACAAAAGTAATCAGGAAATAAAATTATTCACTGCATAGAAACCAGGTGGGGTTCAAATAAAAAAAGTGTATGAGGTTTATAATTAGCCTCATACACTCCTAACCAACCTAAAACAATTTTAGACCTTTTTCTTTTTTGTACTTAATCCGAAAGGAAAGTACAACGGGCAAAAGCTAATAAGACTTGTGAGCACTAAAATTGCTGCCAGGATAAGCAGAATTATGCCCAATGTACCTGAAATGACGTTGGTAAAGAATAAAATTGCAATGACGATAGCTACGATTATTCGTATCATTTTGTCAGTTGACCCCATGTTTGCTTTCATAATGTATTACTATTTAATTTAATATTTAACAATTTTTTAACACTTTGGTTCAAATCTGCTACTTTTTCAATTGCTCAAGGTTCACTTCAACCGTTACCTGGATATCTTCAGCAATATTGTTAACAACAGTATTGGGAATCTTGATCTTATAATCGGCAAGATGAACCATGAAAACCGATTTTCCGGTAATTTTCCCACCCATAACTTCAAAGGTTCCTTTTTCTTTAACTTTTTTGGATTCGCCATGAATTTTCAGGTCGCCTTCCACATCAGCTTCATATTTGCCATCTTTCGTAAAGTCAATGGAAGAAAGATTGGATATTTTACCTGAAAATGTGGCATCCGGAAATTTATCCGATTCCATGTAGTTTTCATTGAAATGTTCCTGCATAAGGGCCTTTTCAAACTCAAAGGATTTAATAAGCACCTTGAAAACGAAATCACCTGTGCTGATGTCAAGGGCACTGTTCACCTGACGGTTATGAGCTTCAATGGTTTCCATAGGGGTTTCTGAGTAAAATTTAATGTACCCATTTTTTGTAATATACTTTTGACTGTATCCGGCAGATGCCACTAAAATAAATACGATACTTAATAATTTGATTTTTTTCATTGATTTACATTTAGTTTATTAATTGATAATTGAACATTTCTCCATAATTACATCCGTTTCATTATAACCGGTACAATAACCTTTAAGCTTAACATCTGCACCTATATATTGAGTTATCTGCCGTGCATGATTAGGAAGCATCGCACACCGGATACCTTCATCACCGAACATACCCTCATCAAGGGTGAAAACTGCGATGGTAAGCGAATCTGGTGTTTCAACCGAATTCAACTTGCCGGTGATTTCAAGAACCTTCCCGGTATAGCGCTCACTGGCTTGTTGAGTAGAACTTTTAAATTGAGAGAACAACTCCATTCCCGCCAGGGAAAAATCAGCAGTTGCCTTCTCATAATTCGTATGTGGCTTGTTGTAAACAAACTTATATCCAAGTCCCACACCGACAATTCCAAGAACAACCAAAACAAGAACAACTTTCATCAATGTTTTCATAGAATTAATTTTTAAAATTTAGGCAAAGAAAGCCTACCCAATAAGAGGAATCAAATTGAAAGTGGTGAACCGGAAAAAAAAGGTTGTGAACCGGAAATTCTGCCTTACGACCAGATCAGGATTTACCAGTAAGCCATTGTTTGAAGTCGCCCGAACGATCGGTGCTGGCAATGGTTTCTATCTGGCATGGCGGATTGAGGATGATCTTCACCCTCGATTTGGAATAGGAATACATTTCCTTAATCGCTTTGTAATTGATAATGAATTGCCGGTTGATCCGGTAAAACTGGATTGGATCGAGGGTGGGTTCAAGTTTATCGAGGCTTATCTCTAGCGGGTACTGATGATTATCGAAGGTCATAAAGAACAAATTTCCTTCCTGCGTGAAAAAGTAGGCGATGTTTTCTATTTCAACCGCCTTAATCTTTTCTCCGTACCTCACTAAAAACCGTTTCTGTGCATTTTCCTTTTTAATTAATTGTACCAGTGCAGAATAGTCAAATGTTGGTTCTTTCTTCAATTCATGATATTCATGGAACTTTTTCAGGGCTTCTGTCAGATCATTTTTTTTAACCGGTTTTAAAAGATAATCAATACTATTCACCTTAAAAGCCTGAAGGGCGTATTGATCATAAGCTGTAACAAATATAACAGGCGACTTGACTTTCACCTGTCTGAAAATCTCAAAACTTAAACCATCGGCAAGATGGATGTCCTGGAAGATGAGATCCGGATGATGATTCGCATTAAACCATTTCACGCAGGAATCAATACTGTCCAAAACATCGATTATTTCGATGGCAGGTTCGACCTCTTGTAAAAGCTTGCCCAACCTTTGTGCGGTTGCTTGTTCGTCTTCAATGATGAGTACTTTCATGATTTTTCCTAAAAATAAATGGTAATCCAACTGTGAAATTTAATTCTCCTTTGTTAATTTGAATTTTCTTTTCCGAAAGAACATGATACCGATCAACGATATTCTTTATTCCAATACCTGTTGATTTAACTTCATCCTTTTTCAGCTGAAGGTTATTTTCAACAAAAAGATATTGCGCTTTTAAGTCTGCAAATATTCTAATCTTTAGCGGATAATCCTTTGAAACAATGTTGTGTTTAATCGCATTTTCGATTAGCAACTGTAAGGTCAATGGGGGTACCATAATTTTTTCCTCATTTTCCAGATTTTCAATTTCCAGTTGAAGATTATCACCATACCTCTTTTTCTGGAGGTTATAATAATTATGAATGACGGATAACTCTTCCTGTAATGTGATCAAATCCTGATCTTTATATTCTAAAACTGTCCGGAAAAGGTTTGACAACTCCTCAACATATTCTATTGCAGCTTCCTGATTTTGGTCAATCAAAGCGATGAGTGTGCTGAAACTGTTGAATAGAAAATGAGGATTGATCTGGCTTTTCAGGTTCTCAAACTGAAACCGGATCCGTTCCCTTAATATTTCTTCCCTTTTAGCCAGTCGCCTTTCCCTCATTTTAATGTAGAGATAAACACTTATTCCGACCAAAGCGATGATAATGATTAAAAACCATAAGGTCAGCCAAAATGGTCTTTTAACTGTAAATGAATATGAAGCAACTTCTGACCGATCAAAATTTTCGTAAAGTGCCGACTTGACTTCGAAAGTATAATCGCCCGGAGAGAGGTCGGAATAAATCACATTTTTATTTTTAGTTTTGATCCAATCCAAGTCGTGACCTGAGAGCCTGATGAGGTAAGTAACCTGCTCAGGATATTGATACCACAGTCCCGAGTAACCGAAAGACAGGTGATTTTGATTGTGCCGGAAAACATTGTTTAAAATGTGATTTGCTTTTTCAAGATAGACATTCACGTCTGTGATCCTTGGCTGAGGTTGTTTCCATAAGCGTTTAGCTGCCGAATGGTATTTGATAATTCCTTTTTCGGTTCCAATCCAGACAGCACCCTTCGAATCAATTGCAATCGTGTTCGGGTCAGGATTGGTTTCTGATAAACCGGCATTCCCTTCATAGTGAATAACTTCATTGGTTAAAAGGTCCAAAACATCAACTCCTCCGGAATAAGATATGATCAATTCATTATTACCTGCAACAATTCCGCTGAATGAAAGATTTTTATGCTGGTCATCCTGATAAACCCTGATCAGCTCTTTACCATCATATTTGAAAATCCCTGCCTTTGCAACATTCATCCATACAATTCCATTTTTATCAACAGTAACTGAATACACAATTTTGTCTCTGAAGGTTGAGTCGTTGGGTACATTTACAAACTTCTCGTTTTCAAAATAGCATACACCGCTGCCATCCGTGGCAAACCAAACCCGGTTATTCTGATCAATGAAGATATTATAAATATAATTGTTGCTCAGACCCTCCGACTGTCCGTAATTAATAAACTCAGGAATGTAATCAAACCGGGCGAATCGTTGGTCAATTCTGCATCTGGATGCTCCGCCCAGGGTGCCAAACCATATTTCTTTTTCCGTTCCTTTGATGGAAAGAACATTCCCGTTCGATAGCCCCTCCTTTTCAGAAATAGAAACATACCTGCCTGTTTCCGGATCGAGGCGGATCAAACCCTGACCGAATGTTCCGATCCAGACGAATCCGTAAAAATCCCGATACAGACTCATAACCTTGTTTTCTCCCTTAAGGAAGTTAAGCGGAAAACTCCTTGGTTTTTTCCCAGATTCAGCGTCCTCTTTTCGGTAATAATGTATTCCCCAGTCGTTTGCAAACCACAGATTATCCTTGTCATCACTGTAGATGGCATGAATGTTTGCAAATTGAGTATCATCAAATGAATTTATAAATTCCAGCTTATTGCCGATAGTGAGCAGGATTTCTTTATTTGAAATGAGCCATGTATTTCCCTCCATGTCCTGAAGCATAGCATTGATCCGGTTCAGGTTTATGTCTTTTGAAGAAGAAATGGTGCTTAAGTTTCCGAATGTAAAACTGTACTCTATCAACCCATGACTTGAAGTAGCTATCCATATTGACTCACTATTAATGGCAATATCATTTACTGATCCATGGTTCCAATTTTCAAGAGTTGCGTTAACCTCAAATTTATCTTCTTTGATGTCATAGCAGCTTATGCCCTTGTCGTGCATTCCCGCCCAGACCTTACCTACTTCATCTGTTTTTAAAGACCGAACAATAAAATCGGGAAGTCCTTCATTAACAGATATTACCCGGATAGAGGGGTTACTATTCTTTATCGAACAAATATTGATTCCATTATCGGTTCCAGCCCACACATTACCGGTTTTATCAGGTTCAAGAGTGTAAATGTAATCATCAGACAATCCCTTTTCAGCATTTATGTGAATAAGGTCGTTTCCTGTGCTGACGAACAATCCTTCACCATAAGTTCCAAACCAAAGATTATTGTCTTTATCCTCGGTTATTGCCGTAATTTTATTTTTGGGAAGTTTGTCCTTTTGATTAAAAGCTGTCACCTGAAAACGATCGCTTTTCAATATTCTGCCGTCTTCAAACCCGAACCACAATGTGTTTTTTGAATCCTCAAAAATAGCCGTTACGCTTAAATTCAGAACACTATCGTGAACAGATAGAACTGTGAAATCCTGCCCATCAAACCTGTAAGCACCTGATGTCGCACCAATCCAAATAAATCCCTGCCTGTCCTGGTAAATACATTTGATCTGACCGGAACCAAAATCATCTATGGTAGCAATTCGCCTGAAAAAGGGTTGCTGGGCAAAAAGAAGTGATGGTATGAAAAGATCAGCAATTATAAAGATCAGGAGAAAAGAAAAAATGAAATGATAATTACCGCTTTTCATTCGCTATTTTGGTTCTTTTGGTAAAAGCTCTGCCTTAATGGTTACTTTAATCTCCTCGGCGATTTTCTGGAAAACGAGCCTGGGAATGCTTATGTTATGATCAGCTAAAGGAACAATAAACTCACAGCTGACTTCAAAGCTTTTTTCTTTTATATTGAGGATACAGTTAATGATTCTTTCCTGCTCCACACCATGAATCTTCAGGATTCCCTTGGCACGGACCACCATATTTCCGGAAGTTTTAAAATCGACCTTTTCGATGATCTTTCCAGAGTAAGAGGCAACCGGAAATTTTTCCGATTCAATATAGTTTTCATAAAAATGTTCCTGCTGCAAAGGTGAATTAAAGCCTTTTAATGACCTTACATCAAGCTGAAAAGCAAAGGTCATTTTTCCCGGATCAACCGCACCTTTTAATTCCTTCGATTCGGCGGAGATCAGTTCCAGTGGAGCATCCGAAATAAAAGTCACCTGACCCGTTTCAGTGCGGTAAATTGCAGAATTGCTATCCTGAGCATATAGATTAACCCAGAAATGCAACAAAGCAAGAAGCAGGATAATTTTATTCATCTCTGAAATTTTCATGATAAACAATGAAATAGTAAATAAGGTTTAAGCCTATTGAATTGAATGGTTATTCCTTATCATAATCTACCTGCTTCAGCAATTCGCCTTTCTCGTCCCAGAACTTCCAGACACCTGTCCTCTTATCTTCTTTTGTGTTCCCCTCGTAATACTTTTGACCGTTGCTGTGCCAAACTGTTTTCAATCCGTTTTCCTTTCCGTTTTTATAAACTCCCTGGCTCCAAAGTTTTCCGTCAGGATACCAATATGACCACTTACCTGTTCGTTCGCCATTTTCGTAAGCTCCTTCCATTTTTTTGGTGCCGTCTTCATAATAATTGATTTCGCTGAGCAGGATTTCCTTGCTTTCATTATTATAATATTTCACCGTTTTTGGTGAACCGGAAGGATAGGTTTCTTCCACAACCTCAAAGGGTTTCACGGTGCAGGAAACAATCAACAAAAAAGAAATAACTGGGACTAAAAATCTTCTCATAACTAAATCAGTACAATTTGGACATCAAAAGTAATGATAAAGCTTCATTAGCAGCAAAGATTTGTAAATCCGTTATGCAGTCCTTAGGTCTATTATAAAATCGTTGAAATAAAACGAATTTCACTTTATCCCAAATGGCACCCTGAGATAAAGTGTAATATTTCTTCCCGGATCATACATGTTCACCTCCTTCAGTGTTGATAAATGATCAATATACTTTTTATCCAGCAGGTTATTCGCGCTGATTCCGATTGAAATATATTGCTGCCCTGCTTTAATTTGACCTCCCAGACTCAAATCAACCAAAGTGTAACCATTGGTAGCCGTTTCATCAGGAGCCGCATTATTCTGATTAAACGCGGTACCGGTATGGATAGCTAAAAATGGTTTATGCAGGAAAGCCATCTTTTCTATCTCTCCTCTTAATTCAAAATTCAATTTATGAGCCGGGATGAAAGGCAGATAATCTCCATTCTTTTGTTTTCCGATAACCGAAGCGAAAGTCGTTTCAAAATGCAGCCATTCCAAAGGTTCAGGATGAATATGCAACCCGGCTTCACCCCCAAACAAAGCAGCATCATTTTGCATATACTTGTAAATACTCATTCCTTCAGCAGTTGTATCTCCGGTTGGCGAAATGAAAATATAATGCTGGATGCTGTTATAAAACCCTGCAATATCGAAAGAATAATTCGGTTTATGAAAATGAATGTTTACATCGGCTTCCATCGAGTTTTCCGGAACCAGATCAGGATCGCCAACCTCATAGCGGGTTTCATGCGGCCCGTTTGAAGTCAGTTCGGCGAGGTTCGGTGTGCGGTAAGCTGCCGCAAAATTTGCCCTGAACAGAAGAACTTCCGACAAATTGTAAGTTGCGCCAAATGAACCACTGAAACTTCCATAATTTTTTTCAAGCGCGGAACGATATTCGGTGTCTTCAGGTATCCCGACTTCCTGAGTGGTTATATTCTTGTGGTCGTAGCGGATTCCGGCTTGAAGTTTCAGCCTGGTAAAAAAAGTATGCTGAATCATCCCAAACCCGGAATAATTATTCGTGGTGGCGTCAGGCAGAAGAATGGTTTCCCGTTCATTCAGATTGGTATTTGTCTGATTGAATCCCTGGAACCCAATGATGTATTCCGAATTTTCATTGGAAGGCAGGTGCAGCCGGGTTTCATAAGTTAATGTCCCAAGCCTCATCTGGATTTCATATACATCTGGTTCGCCAAAGTGAACCAGTTCGGTGCTTTGGTAAGCTGAGTTCACTTCAAGCCGCATTTTATCGAGGTAAATTTTATTTTGAGAAGAAACAAGATGGGTATTCAACTGCTGATAAAATAATTTCATTCGCTCTGCCTCTTTCAGTTATATCTTCCAGTGCATGATCTTCAACCAAACCAAGCTTTTGCTGGTTATAATCATAGTAAAGTTTGAAAGTTCCGGCTTTGGCAGTATATCCGGCGTTTGCTTTTACTGACCATTCGTTAAACCTGGAGTTGGGAACGTAATCGCCGCCACCCTGAAGAAAATCTGCATTGGTCTTTTGTCCTGCCCTGATGCCTCCAAAGAACTTCTTCGAAGCGCCTTTAATTCCAAGGTTATTTGTCATCCCAAGTGTGTTCGAAAATAATTGCAGGTTGTAATCTCCAGTTATAGTTCCGACGGGAGCTGGTTTTTCTTTTATAAAATTGATCACCCCACCTATGGCATCCGATCCATATAGCAATGAAGCCGGCCCTTTGATCACCTCAACATCCTCAATACCGAATTCATCAATTCCCAGCGGATGGTGGCTCGAATACTGGTAATTTTCGAAACGTACTCCATTATTCAGCACTAGGATATCATTCATCGAAAGTCCCCTGATCACAGGTTTCGAAACTCCCGGTCCTTTTGAAATCATATCCACACCGGGCACTTTCGTCAGCACTTCCATGAAATTTGGAGTATTTTTTAACTGAAGTGTATTCACCTTCAGGATGTCAATCTTCACTGCATTTTCGTGTTGAGTTGCACTGTATCCGCCTGAAATTACAATTTGTTCTGCTTCAATGGGTGAGAGTTTCATGATCACATTCAATTCCAATTCCGTCTCATTGAGCACCACAGTTTCAATCACATTCGAATATCCGATAAAGGAAAATTGAATTTTTAATTTTCCATTGGGCAGGTTTAGCAATTCATAATGTCCGTTTTTATCCGAAACGGTTCCTTTGTTCATTTCAGGTATAAAGATGGATGTCCCGGGCAATACCTGATTATCCTGGTCGGTAATTTTTCCACTTATTTTATTTTGTGCCTTTAGATTCAGGCATAGCAATCCTATGGCAAAAAATACTATTATTCTTTTCATTCTATTACAAATTAAATGGTTACAACTAATTACTTATCTCCCTTTTGGGTTGCTTTAAATTGTTATAACCGGAGGAGCGCGTAATAAAAATGAAAACTGGGAATGATTGGTGAAATCTAAGGATTGATAATTATTTCTGTAGCGGTCGGATTGTCTTATCTTATGAATTGCAATTTGATCCTTATCTGACGAGAAAACCGAAAACTCAAACTTGCAGACTTCGCATTTCTCATGTTGTTCATGAAAATGCCTTACATCAGGTGTTTTACAACGGAAATGATCGTGATGATGCCCAAGCTTAACGATAGATGGAGATAAGAAAACCACTACCAGCAATAAGGAAGCAATATGTTTAAGCCCGGTTATCATTAAATTCACTAATCAATAAAACAATTATAAAAATCCCGTCCATTCAAACAAATGGTTAAAGTTAATGTTCAGTTTTGATTATTGACGCTCAAATGCTAACCTCTGTCCTTTTGCTGTTTCATCAAAAACACCATTTTGATAAACTAAGTTGCCATTGACAAAGGTATGGGTCACACGAGAGCCAAAAATATGACCTTCAAAAGGCGACCATCCGCATTTGTATAGAATGGTTGATTGATCTACAATGGTATTAAGTTCAGGATCAATAATTACAAGGTCAGCATGGTATCCTTCCCGAATAAATCCACGCTTTTCAACCTGGAAGCAAACTGCCGGTGCATGGCACATTTTTTCAACTACTTTTTCAAGCGAAATCTTCCCCATCCTCCAAAAATCAATCATCGCCAGTAAAGAATGCTGCACCAGCGGTCCGCCTGATGGCGCTTTAAAATATTTGTTTTTCTTTTCCTCTTTCGTATGCGGTGCATGATCGGTCGCAACTACATCCAGCGTATTATCGAGCAATGCATTCCATAATGCCTGCTGGTCATCTCGGGTCTTGATAGCCGGATTCCATTTGATCATGGTTCCTTTTTCAGGATAATCTGAACTATTGAACCAGAAATGATGAACACAAACTTCAGCGGTTATTTTTTTCCTTGAGAGCGGAAGTTTATTATCAAAAAGCGCCATTTCCTTTGCCGTCGAAAGATGCAGCACATGAAGCCTGGTCCCGTATATTTTCGCAAGACCCACTGCCAGTTTCGAGCTTTTAAAGCAGGCTTCATCGCTCCTGATCAGCGGATGAGCTTCGATGGGTACATTTTCCCCATACCTTTCCCTGAACAAATTTACATTTGTTTGTATCGTTGTTTCATCCTCACAATGGGTAGCTATCAGCATTTTCGATTTCGAAAAAATAGCATTCAGCGTATCAATATTATCCACCAGCATATTCCCGGTCGAAGCGCCCATGAATATTTTTACACCACAAACATTCCTCGCATTGGTCTTTAGTATCTCCGCCACATTATCATTCGAAGCGCCCATGTAAAAGGAATAATTGGCTAGTGAAGTCCGCGCTGCAATTTGATACTTTTCTTCCAGCAATTCCTGGGTTAGAGTATTCGGAACGGTATTCGGCATTTCCATCCATGATGTAACACCGCCGGCAATGGCTGCTTTGCTTTCGGTATAAATATCCCCTTTATGCGTCAGTCCCGGCTCCCTGAAATGAACCTGGTCGTCAATTACTCCCGGAATCAAGTATTTACCTTTGGCATCTATGGTTTGGCAATTATCCGGGGAGGCGGATTCGGCTCATCTCCTTTCAACCGGTAAATCTTTTCAATCGTCCCGTCTTTAATAAACAAGCATCCCCTGAAGATTTCTCCTTCGTTGATGATATTTGCATTGAAGATAAACCAGGCGTTTTTCATGATGGCAAAGTGAAAGAATCTTAATATTAAATATGATGCAATAAATATTTATTATCAGTGATTTTTTACCACATAGGATCATAGGAACATAGATTCACATAGATTATCTTCAACTCAATACATTTTAAAGATAAAAATCTTTTAATTTGATTTATAGAACTATGTGGTAGCCTATGTTTCTATTGTGTCTATGTGGTAAATTTTCTATCGTAAAAATACAAATATTACTTCAGGCAGCCCGTTTATATTTTTTAAACATGCTCCGCAACCTCAGTTGCATCACACCGAAAATCGCCTCCCTGAAAATACTCTTGTTCATCTTCGAAGTCCCTTCCGTGCGGTCGGTAAAGATAATGTCAACCTCTTTTATGTTGAATCCGAGTTTCCATGCCGTAAATTTCATCTCTATCTGGAAAGCATAGCCGGTAAACTTGATCTTTTCAAACTCAATTGCCTGCAGCACTTTTCGGGTATAACATTTAAATCCTGCTGTCGTGTCGCGAACTTTCATCCCTGTAACAATCCTCACGTAAGCCGAAGCATAATACGACATCAGCACCCGGCCCATCGGCCAGTTCACCACATTCACCCCTTTGATGTACCTCGAACCGATCGCCATGTCAGCGCCATCCTTTGGCACAGGCATCATAAAGCCTCAGCAGGTCGTCAGGGTTATGCGAAAAGTCGGCATCCATCTCAAAAATGTACCCATACTCCCTTGCCAGCGCCCATTTAAACCCGTGGATATAAGCCGTTCCCAGCCCAAGCTTGCCTTTCCGTTCCTCGATGTGCAGCCGCCCCGGGAATTCCTTCATCAGCCTTTTCACAATATCCGCAGTACCGTCAGGCGAATTATCCTCGATGATCAGGATTTCAAATTCCTTTGGCATCGAAAACACTTTCCGGATAATTTTTTCGATGTTCTCTTTCTCGTTAAAAGTAGGGATGATCACTAAACTATCGCTCACGTTGCTCTGTTTTATGGATGAATGATGGTGCAAATATAGGATTAATTAGAAATCCCTTAAACCTGTTTAGATTTTTTCTAACCAATACAATTTCAATGAAATATTTTTATATTTTCGCCCAATGATCATACTCTTTGATTGCACTTCAGGATTATTATTATTCCTATTGAAATGTATAAATCATTCTTTTTAAGCCTCCTCGCTTTTCATTCAATTGGCAACTTGCATCGCCCAAACCGAATTCATTCCCGGTTATATCATCACCTCAGAAAAAGATACAATTGTTGGAAATATCGACTATGGAAATGATCTTTCTAACTTCCGCAAATGCAGTTTTCGCAACAACACACAGGATTCCATAACCGACTTTTACCCTGGTCAGATTTATGGCTACCGGTTCAACGACAGCAAGTATTTTATTTCCAAAAAAATACAACCCGAGTCAGTCTTCAACTGATGTTTTCATGGAATACCTTATCAAAGGCAAAGTCAGTATTTATTATTACAAAGATGCCGTTGGCGATCATTTTTTTATCGAAAAAGACAGCCTTCCCCTCAAAGAAATATCATACAGTCAGACTGAAGTTATCATCGATGATAAGGCCTATGCCCGCGATTATAACATTAACCGCGGTGTTCTTCTTTACTATATGCAGGATTGTCCCGAATTGTCCGACAGGATAAAAGCCACAAAAACTCCTTCTCACAGCGACCTTATTAATCTTGCCGAAACATACCACAATCAGGTTTGCAAAGATGAAAAGTGCGTCATTTACGAAAAAAAACTACCTGGCTTAAATATTATCATTCAGCCACTGGCAGGCATCACAAAATATGTTAGCTATGTAAGTAAAACAATCAACTCCTGCAATTAAAGGGCAGGCAGGTATAATGTGTTTTATTGGATTACCGCTCACTAGCGAAAGGTTATATTTTCGAACCGGTTTACTTTATTCCAGGTTACAGGTCGAACAATACGACGTTTACAGCAGCGAACCCCAGTACAGCGCGATTAACAATTTTAAAATCCCTCTTCAGTTCCAGTATTTGTTTCCAAAAAAAACTAGTTAGTCCCTCATTTGGCGGAGGTATGAATATCATTATTCCCGATTTTTTTGTGGCCATTGCACTCAATGCCGGAGTCAATCTTAAGCTTAATCCCCATCTGAACCTGTTGCTCCTTTCCGAAATCGATTATATCAGCAAATTAGTCATTAATCCCCAATGGGCTAATCTCTTATTCATTTAATGCCGGATTAAGCATCAACCTTTAAAATTTACCAGTGCCTTTGCCTATCTGCTATTTTGCATGCCATTTCTCCGTGTCTCTCCATGTCTCTCCGTGTCTCCATGGTTTTTCTATGTGCCCCCTATTGTGCCCTACTGTGCCTATTGTGGTAAAAAATCCAACTATAAATCCAGCTTCAATCTTTAACTTATTTTAAATTACTTCTTCACTCTCGTAAAGAATAGATGCTTATTTTTGCCCCTCTCAAAAAAAACTTACTTTACTTTAGAATATGAAAACACTCATCGAATTCATCAACGAAAAACAAGGCGACTTCCCGTTTGCTACAGGCGAATTTTCACGTTTGGTCCACGACATCGGCATTGCAGCCAAAATCGTCAACCGCGAGATCAACAAAGCAGGCATCGCTGACATTTTCGGCAACGAAGGAACCATCAACGTGCAGGGCGAAGAGCAGAAAAAGCTCGATGTTTTTGCCAACAACCAGTTCATCAAAGCCCTTAAGCATGGCGGAATGGTCTGCGCCATCGCCTCTGAAGAAAATGATGAGCTTATCACCTTCGACAATGAACTTTCCAACCGTGGTAAATATGTTGTGGCAATGGATCCGCTCGATGGCAGTTCCAACATTGAAGTAAATGTTTCCATCGGAACCGTGTTTTCTATTCTCTCGCCGCAAATCCGAATCCGGTAAACCCGGAACCATGGACGACCTCCTTCAGCCCGGCACCGAAATAGTCGCAGCTGGCTATGTCATCTATGGTTCCTCCACCATGCTCGTCTATTCCACCGGCAACGGCGTCAACGGCTTCACACTCGATCCTTCAGTAGGTTTATTCCTCTTTCTCATCCCGAAATGAAGATACCCGAAGGCGGCAACATCTACTCCATCAACGAAGCCAACTATATTTATTTCCCCGAAGGTGTCAAAGAATTCATCCGCTTCTGCCAGGAAGATGACCCTTCCAGCCTCAGGCCATACAGCACACGTTATATCGGTTCACTCGTTTCCGATTTTCACCGCAACATGATCCGTGGTGGTATTTACATGTATCCCGGAACCAAGAAGAATCCAAAAGGCAAGCTGCGTTTATTGTACGAATGTAATCCGATTGCTTATTTGGCTGAGCAGGCAGGAGGAAAGGCTTCGGATGGATTCAGAAGGATACTTGAAATTCAACCCGGAGAACTGCATGAACGTTCACCATTATTTGTCGGCTCCAAGCACATGGTGGAAAAAGCAGAATACTTTATGAATTACTATTCTAAAGATTTCAAAAAGAAATAATGAACGCCTGTATAAATAACACCGTCATTGCGATCCCGCCTTTTCGGCGGGAGAAGCAATCTGTTGATAAAGAAAAAGAAAGATTGCTTCGTCGTGCCTCCTCGCAATGACGTGTAAAAAAATTCATTGCGTAATTTACGTGAACAAAAAAACATTCAGCTTTGGAAATCGGTTAAATCATCAGTGCTCATTTTAACGATGAGAAAACAGAACAACTCATCAACCATCTCGAAACCATTTCAGAGATATCGGGCGCAATTGACATGGTTTGACCGGCTCTTCCCGATCGCTGACTGTTGGCTGCCATAGCACAAAAGTTTACCGGAGATCATATCATAGTGATGCCTAACGACAAAGAATCCGCAGCCTATTTTCTGAACGACCTCGAAAGTATTTTCAATGAAAAAGGCGCTAATTTCCATAAAAAGAAAATCCTTTTTTTCCCGACCTCCTATAAACGGAATTACGACATCATTCACCAGGATAGCACCCATGTTTTATTGCGGACGGAAGTCTCTGAAACGACTTGGTTCCGGCGCACGAAAAAGCATCATCGTCACCTATCCCGAAGCCCTTGCTGAAAAAGTGGTGAGGAAAGCTTACCTGACGAGGAATACGATTAAACTCAAACGAAAGGAAGCGGCTTCCATTGATACCATTGCTGACCTGCTGAACGATAATGATTTTGACAGGGTTGATTTTGTTTATGAACCCGGCCAGTTTTCCATCCGTGGCGGTATCATCGATGTATTTTCTTTTACCAATGATTACCCTTACCGGATTGAGTTTTTTGGTGACGAAGTAGAATCCATACGGTCATT
Organism: uncultured Bacteroidales bacterium; assembly: GCA_963705185.1. Lineage (GTDB taxonomy): Bacteria > Bacteroidota > Bacteroidia > Bacteroidales > JAADJA01 > JAADJA01. The sequence goes on along the minus strand of CAVPJF010000020.1, from coordinate 136,793 downwards.
TAATCCGGTTGATCAGCTTTCTGTTGATACGCTTGATCACATCACCATCGTTCCAAATATTCAGGACAGGAAAATCGTCGAGAAACGGGAATCCTTTTTATCTTATATCCCTGAAAATACAGTCATCTGGATTGATGACCTGAAGTTTACCACTGACCGGATAGGTTTTGAATCGGACAAAGCTGCCGAAGTAATCCATTCCATGGAAGAAGAATTCGGGCATCTCACTCCACAGGAGTTTTTTATTGATGGAAAAGAGTTTGCTGAAGATGTGATGAACTTTTCTATTATCGAATTCGGAAACAGGTTCGTCACCAAAGGCGCATCGGTTTTTAATTTTGATGTTAGCCCGCAGCCATCATTTAATAAAAATTTCGATCTTCTGATTTCAAGCCTCACACAATATACCGGGAAGGGTTACCGGAATTTCATTTTCTCGGAAAACCCAAGCCAGATCAAGAGACTCTATGCCATTTTTGATGATATTTATGCCACCCGGAAAACTGAAAGAAAATTCGAGTTTGAAACTGTTAACCTTTCCCTGCATGAAGGTTTCATAGACCACGACAGAAAAATCGCCTGCTTTACCGATCACCAGATATTTGAGCGTTATCATAAATTCCAGCTAAAAGAAAAATTCAGCAGCAAGCATGCGCTTACACTGAAAGAACTTTACGACCTTCAGCCGGGTGATTATGTAACCCACATCGATCATGGGATTGGAAGGTTCGACGGGCTTGAAAAGATTTTCAACGAAGGCAAAGAGCAGGAGGCTATCCGCCTGATTTATAAAGACGGCGACCTGTTGTACATCAGCATTCACTCTCTTCACCGGATTTCAAAGTATGTCGGAAAAGAAGGAACAGCCCCTACCATGAACAGGCTTGGTTCGGATGCATGGAACAAGCTCAAGGAAAAAACCAAGACAGAAGGTCAAGGATATTGCCAAGGATTTAATCAAACTTTATGCTGAACGGAAGTCTTCTGCAGGTCATGCTTTTCCCCCTGACAATTACCTGCAACATGAGCTGGAAGCTTCTTTTATTTATGAAGATACTCCCGACCAGTTAAAATCGACCAACGATATAAAGAAAGATATGGAAGCAGCCTCATCCCATGGACCGATTGGTTTGCGGGGATGTGGGTTTCGGGAAAACGGAAGTAGCCATCAGGGCGGCTTTCAAGTCTGTGGCTGACAGCAAACAGGTGGCAGTGTTGGTTCCCACTACCATTCTTGCATTGCAGCATTACAAGACCTTTGGTGAACGGCTGGCTAATTTTCCATGCAAAGTTGAGTACATCAACCGTTTCAAATCGCAGAAAGAACAAACTAAAATTAAAGCTGAACTTAAGGAAGGGAAAATCGACATCCTGATCGGAACGCATAAGCTGCTTGGAAAAGATATTGAATTCAAAGACCTGGGCTTGCTGATCATTGATGAAGAGCAAAAATTCGGCGTAGGAGCAAAGGAAAAGCTTAAAAAAGTTAAAAGTAAACGTAGATACGCTGACGCTTACCGCCACGCCCATCCCGACGAACCCTTCAGTTCTCGATGATGGGAGCACGGGATTTATCGGTGATCAATACTCCGCCGGCAAACCGTTATCCTATACTTACCGAGTTGCATACCTTCAGCGAAGAAATAATAAGGGATGCCATCAATTATGAGGTTGACCGGGGTGGACAGATATTTTTTGTCAATAACCGGGTTCAGAATATCCTTGAGGTTTCCGGCATGATCCAGCGATTTTGCCCGGGTGTTACGGTTGCCATTGGCCATGGACAAATGGAAGGGCATCAACTTGAAAAAGTGATGGTTGAGTTCATCGAAGGGAAGCATGATGTGCTGGTGGCTACAACCATCATTGAGTCAGGACTGGATATTACGAATGTTAATACCATTATAATAAACGATGCGCAGAATTTTGGATTAAGCGAATTGCACCAGTTGAGGGGCAGGGTTGGGCGTTCTAATAAAAAAGCATTCTGCTATTTGATTACTCCTCCATTATCCGTCCTGACTGATGAAGCCCGCAAGCGACTCAAAGCCATTGAGGAATTTTCGGAATTAGGCAGCGGATTTAACATCGCCATGCGCGACCTCGATATCCGCGGAGCTGGTGATATACTGGGAGCAGAGCAAAGCGGTTTTATTTCGGAGATTGGGTTTGAGATGTATCATAAGATACTGGATGAAGCCATCCTCGAACTCAAGGAAAATGAATTTAAAGATTTGTATCAGGAAGAGCTTCAAAAAGATTTTGTCAGGGATTGCCAGATCGAGACCGACATGTCACTGCTTATCACCGATGATTTTGTCACCAGCATTACCGAACGTTTAAGCCTTTATAAAGAACTTGACAATATTGAGGAAGAAGTTGAACTCCAGCGTTTCAGGCTAAGGCTGATCGACCGGTTCGGACAGGTTCCGCCTCAAACAGAAGAACTTATCAATGCTATCCGCCTTCGTTGGATGGGCAGGGAAATCGGGTTTGAAAAAATCCTGCTAAAAAATGAAAAGATGACCGGCTATTTTGTTTCGAACCAGGAATCGCCCTATTACCGGTCTGAAAAATTTACCCGGGTATTGAATTTCATTCAACAAAATCCAGTCAGATGCCGCATGAAAGAAGGAAGAGATAGATTGTCGCTGACATTTGACCGGGTGAAAAGAGTGGAAGACGCAATAAAAATACTGAGGGAAATAATTGGTTAATGGCCTATGAACCAATCCATTTAAAAGTTGTTGATTAAATCAAAATTAGTATGGCAGATAAAATATTAGTCATTGGTGCAACAGGCACTATCGGATCGACAGTTTGTGAATTATTAAAAGCAGAAAATGCAGATTTCACTGCTATGGTCAGGAATGATGACAAAGCTAAAAGCTTTGTTTCCAGAGGAATTAAAACAGTAACAGGTGATTTAGCAGATATGGATTCACTGAGGAAGGCCATGCATGGAATCGATAAACTTTTCCTTTTATCCGTCACTTCTCCCGATTTACCAAAGTTGCAGGGAAATGCTGCAAGAATTGCCAAAGAGCGGGGGATAAAGCATATCGTTAAAATCTCTGTCCGCGGCGCTGGTGTTGATGCTGATTTCAACATCGGCCGTTTTCATGGGCAATACTGAAAAGGAAATCCGGGAACTTGGAATACCTTTCACCTTTCTTGCAACCACATTCTTTTCTGCAAAATCTATTTTTCGACCGGCAAACAATTTTAGAAAAGGATGCAATTTATTCTTCGATGGGAGATGGCAAAATCCCGATGATCGATACACGCGATATTGCAGCAGTGGCAGTAAAAGCTTTGTTGGATGATGGTCATAAAGGAAAATCATACATCTTAACCGGACCGAGAGCAATTTCTTATCAATGATATTGCTGATGAACTGAGTAAGGCTTTGGGACGTAAAATAAATTACATTGCTCAAACTCCTGAAGAAAGTTACAAAGCCATGATGTCCTGAGGAATGCCTGTTTGGTTAGTGGATGATATGACCAACTTGAATAAAATTTATGGAGCAAATAAAGCAGCAGAGGTAAGTCCTGGCTGTGGAGCAAATTCTTGGCAGGAAACCTATCAGCCTTGAAAATTTTATTAAGGATTATGCTGACCGGTTCAGATAAAAATGAAATGAAAAGTTTTTGCATTTACAAGGGAATAAGGGTACTAAAACAAGATATCAAGGAAATATTAAATCACTGACCATTTATTATTCCCATTTTTGTTATTGATTAACATTTTCATTTATGCAAATATTCCTATTTTTACCTCAGTTTTAATCCTTAAAAATATGAATTCAAACAATCAAAACCGCACGCTGGGCATCGGATTGCTGATAATTGCTAATCGGACTTGTCAATCCTTCTCCACAGGCTTAATGTTTTTACGCCCTGGCTTGAAGATGTGCATCATTTCCTGGCAGATGCTGCTCATTGTCATCGGTGTCTGGAACCTCTTCTTTAATCAAAGCAAGGTTGCAGGATTCATCCTCATTGCTGTTGGCGGATTTTTTCTTATTCCCGATTTGTTTATTCTTCCGTATGATTTCAGAAGGAATTTCTGGCCTTTGCTTTTAATTGTTGTTGGCTTGTTCATTCTTTTCAAAGCATTCCCGGAAAAAAAGCAGAACCAATTTAAAACCTTTAGACGGTGACCCGATGGAATACATTGACGAAACCAACATTTTCAGTGGTTCGGAAAAGAAGATTATCACACAAAATTTCAGAGGAGGAAAAATTACCTCCATCTTTGGCGGTTCTGAAATTGACCTCAGTTCTTCTCAATTGGCTGAAGGCACTAATGTTCTGGAAGTTTTTTATATGTTCGGGGGTTCATCAATTTCAGTCCCGGCTGACTGGGTTGTAGTTAACAAAGTAACAAGTATCCTCGGAGGATTTTCTGATAAAAGAAACATTAATCCAACGCCTACTTCAGGTTCACGAAAAATTTGATCATCCAGGGTTTTGTGATGTTTGGCGGCGGGGAGATCAAAGGCAGGTAAATTAGACTTCATATGAAGAAGCTGTGCCATTCATGCCAGCCTGTCACTCTTTTCTATATGGCTTGAATTTCGATCAGTCAATCGAAATTTAAAGCTATGCTAAGTTTCATTTCAACAGAAGAAGATATACATCCGGATCAAAAAAATCCGAATAATGATTCAATAGCACTGGATGCCTATTCCGGTATCATTGTGAATGCTGCCAGACTGGTCAGTAGAAGTGTTGTGCATATCAAGGTTAAGAAAAAACCCGGCACTGGAACTAAACAAAATAATTCCCAGAATCCTTTGGCTACCGGGTCAGGATTTATCATTTCATCGGATGGTTATATTGTAACTAACAACCATGTAATCAGCAATGCCGAAGAAATTATTGTAGGTACGCCTGACGGAAGCGAACATGTTGCCAAAGTTATCGGACAGGATCCCGCTACTGACCTTGCAGTTATTAAGATATACGCCAATAGTCATACTGCAGTTGTTTTTGGAAATTCTGATAAGTTACAGGTCGGCCAGATTGCTATTGCTCTTGGAAATCCCTTTGGATTTCAATATTCTGTCACTGCTGGTGTTGTCAGTGCATTGGGAAGGACATTGAGAACAGAATCAGGGCGACTGATTGATGATGTGATCCAGACTGATGCTGCGCTGAATCCAGGCAATTCAGGTGGTCCATTAGTAAATTCCGCAGGCGAAGTGATTGGTGTAAATACGGCTATTATTTTGCCTGCTCAGGGATTATGTTTTGCTGTTTCTTCTAACCTCACTCAACTGATTACCGGAAAGCTGATTATTGAGGGAAAAGTGAGAAGAGGTTACCTCGGCATGGTTGGCCAGGTCATCAAGTTGACCAACCGGATCGTTCAATATAATAAGCTGGATAAAGCAACCGGTGTTTATGTTGTGGAAGTGGATCACAACAAAGGCATCCAAAATTCAGAACTATTTCCTGGTGACATTATTGTGGGTTTCAATGGTATAAACATCAGTTCGATTGATGACCTGCACCGGATGATGGATGAAAGTGTAATTGGAAAGAGGATTAATTTAAGTGTCCTTCGCAAAGGGATAGCGCAGGAAATTTCGGTGGTGCCGGCGGAATTGAAATAACGATCGATATTTGCATTTCAATCCTGATTGCATTATATTTGCCAGGACAAAAATCATTTTATGAAAGCATTTATCACTTCCCGTGTTATTAAAATAACCATTATTCTGGCTTTCCTTTTTACAATAATTAATGGGTCATTCTCCCAGATGAACTGGTCTGAGCCTCAGCTATTTTTCCAATCAGAAGGAAATAATACTAATCCTGATCTGAGGTATTTTTGGATTCCGGATAAATTATTTATTACATGGGAAAATTCTTTTGATGATTTTTCCACGGCAATTTATTTGAAGGACCTTTCTTTGCCCGGAGAAGAAATACCGGTCATTTCGGACGAAAACATTCATTACCGAAATCCCATGTTGTTCAATGTGCCTTACTCTTCTGGGAACGATACCGCTTTTTACCTTTTTTACGAAACCGATTTAAATGGAAACCAGGATATTTATTATTTCAAATACTTACTTGGTGGTACTTTCATTGGTCCCTTTCCCTTTTATCAGACAAGTAATGATGAAACCGGTTTTGATTTCAGCGGAATCAACGAGGCAGTCTGGACAAGCGGCGGAACCCTCTTTTATTCAAAATTTGACAACCAGACCTGGAATTTTACTGAACCTCTTCCAATTGATACAGGAGAATGCACTAATCCTAAAATAGGATGTTCCGATTATATCTTCTGGGAAAAACATTCGGGGTCATCACCCGGTATTTATACATCCATAAGGACTTATCCATCTTCATGGCAAATTCCTCAAATTATCTTCCCTGGCAACTCGGTAACCAACCTGAGTATAGATCCAAGTGATGGTGAGGGATCTTTTGCCACCTGGTCAGCTTTTGATGGACTTGATTGGAAACTTTACTTTTATGGTCTTTATTTGAACGAAATAATCGAAATCAATTTAGTAAGGTCTTCTCCTTTTCGACCCGTCAATTACTGTTTTTTTTGAAGGAGATTTTATTACCTACGATCATTATTTTTTAACCTTCCCCTTTGAGGATAATGATTTTGAAGAGATTTTTATTAATGACGACCCCTACAATCCTGTATATACAAATCTTTCCAACTCTCTTACTCAAAACAGGAATCCCAACTTTTACATCGGAGAAACCGTAAACGGCAATTGCTGGTTTGTTTACGATGTTTGGGAGTCGATGCAAAATAATCAGTGGCAGCTATATTACTCGCGAAGAATTCTTTGTATTGGAGGTATTGAGGAAAATGATTTGAATAGCCGCAGGATAGAGGTATTCCCAAATCCAATGACGGAAGAAACGACCATTACTTATACCCTTGATAAACCATCAGTCATCAAATTGGATATCTTGGACTTCAGTGGAAAATTGATTGAAACGATTAAAGATGAATATCAAAATCAGGGACTGCATACATTAGAAACGACTGACTTCCTTAATCAAATTAAAACCGGGATTTATTTTATCCGCCTTAACACTGATCAGCAGATTTTTTATTCCAAAGTGATTAAAAAGGATTAATCAATCTGTTTTACCAAATTCACATACACCGGAAAGTGGTCGGAATAACCGTTCATGTAAACACCACCGGCAAAAGTTCTTAAAGGATAGCCTGCATAAGCTCCGTCTTTTTGCTTCATGTAATTTTTACTGAAGACTTTTGCATTGTAAAACTTAAAGGTAGATTTATCCTGTCCGAGGAGGCCTTGTGAAATAATGACCTGGTCAAACAGGTTCCATGCATCATCGTAAGCGAGAGATCCGATGCCGTCCTTGTAAAGCTTGAACATAGGATTGAACATATCTCCGGCCTGAAGTTCATCCTCCCGGCCTTTCGCCCTGAGGTGATCCTTCACACTCTGATTAATCGGGTCGTCATTCAGGTCACCCATTACAAGAATCTTTGCATTTTGGTCGATGGACAACAACGAATCCACAATGTAACGGGTAAGGTCGGCGGCAGCATTCCTGCCGGGCCGGCTTGCTTTTTCGCCTCCTCGCCGGGATGGCCAGTGATTAACAATTATATGAATCATTTCATCGCCAAGTAATCCAGATACAACTAACTGATCCCTGGTTTTAAAACCTGTATCGGCCATAATAAGTGTATGACTTCTGCTATTGGTGACCTTAAAATATTTAGGCTGGTAAAGCAATCCTACATCCACCCCTCTTTCATCAGGTGAATCGTAATGAACTATCTGATAATTTCTTTTTTTTATGGTACTTTCTTTCACCAGATCTTCCAGCACACCCCTGTTTTCAATTTCTGAAACTCCGAGAATGGCCAAACCGTCTGGAGTGACATCGGTAGCGATTTCTGAAATTACAAAGGCCATGTTTTTCAGTTTTTCATGGTACCTTTTTGATGTCCATTTGTTAATACCTTCAGGCGTATACTCTGTGCTGTTCTGCAGCTCAATGTTATTGATGGTATCAAATAAATTTTCAAGGTTATAAAATCCGATACTTGCAACGGTATATTTTACATCCTGCTGAGCGCCGGATGAAATGGCAAAGCCAAAAAGAAAAAAAAGAATTGAACAAAAGGAACACGATCTTTTCATTGTGCTAGAAATCTGAAAAATGACAGAAATAAGAATTACCGCTACGAAAGTAATATTTTTGTTAAATGTGACCCGATGGAAATCAGGTTCAACAAGGCATAGTTATTAACACTACGCAATTTAGAACCATTAAAGAATTAAAGTTATACCTTTTTAATTATTTTTGCTCCCCCTTCAAAATGTGAGGAAATAAATTATGACTAAAAATTTATCGTTTGCATTAATACTTGCTCTCTTCATCATACATGCCATTGCACAGGAGAATGATACGGTGACAGTGAAACAGGATAAATCGGATTTTCCGCAAATCACTGTTTTACCACAGGATTTGGAAAGTGATAACCAGGTCAACGACATCTCAGGATTACTGCAATCATCGCAGGATATTTTTGTTTCGACAGCCGGATTTACTTTTGGACAAACAAGGTTTAAAATCCGCGGTTATGATTCGGAAAATACAGCTGTGCTGATGAACGGCGTTCAGCTGAATGACCTTGAAACCGGGGGAGCCTACTGGTCAAGCTGGGGCGGGCTCAACGATGTTACCCGTAACCAGGAAATAGATCCGGGCATATCCTCCTCAAAATACTCCTTTGGTGAGGTTGGGGGTGTTACCAACATGATCACCCGGGCATCTTCATTCCGCAAACAGATCAAATTCACTTATTCATCTACCAACAGGAATTACCGTAACAGGCTGATGTTTATGTATTCAACGGGATTGATGGAGAATGGATGGTCCTTTGCTGCATCCGCTTCAAGGAGATGGGCTCAGGAGGGTTATGTGGAAGGCACTTTTTATGACGCCTACAGCTATTTTTTAGCTGCAGAGAAGAAACTGAACAAGCAGCACAGCATCGGCCTGGTATTTTACGGATCGCCCAATAAACACGGACGGAACGGCGTAAGCGTTCAGGAAGCCTATGACCTGGCAGGAACCAATTATTACAATCCCTACTGGGGATATCAAAATGGTGAAAAAAGAAATGCAAGTATTTCAAATTATCATCAGCCGATGATAGTCCTTTCGCATTACTGGGATTTTGATGAAAAAACCAAATTGACATCTTCTGTCTTTTATTCATTCGGAAAGGGCGGCTCAACAGCGCTCGACTGGTATGATGCCGCCGATCCGCGACCGGATTATTACCGCAATCTTCCTAGCTATGACGGAGATGTCAATGGATTAACACCCGCCCAGCGGGAACAACTCTGGCTGAACGATGAGAATTTCAGGCAACTCGATTTCGATCAGTTCTATTTTGTTAACCGGAAAAACCTCTATACTATTTATGATGTTGACGGAGTTGCTGATAGCAATTATACCGGCAACCTGTCGAATTATGTTATTGAAGACAGACGGAATGATAAAAGCCAGCTTGGCGCCAATTTCAACCTGATCAAAGAAATGAGCGAACACCTTACCCTGTCAGGAGGACTTAATCTGAATTGGTATAAAAGCTTTCAGTTCAAAGTGGTTGATGATTTAATGGGAGGCGATTTCTATCTCAACCTCGACAAATTCGCAGAGCGCGACCTGGTTGACCCCACTGCAGCCCAGAATGACCTGAATCATCCCAACCAGGTTATTAGGGAGGGAGATAAATTCGGATATGACTATACAGCCACTATCAACAAATATGATTTCTTTGTCCAGGCTGATTTTAAATACAGCAAAATCGATTATTTTATAGCCGGGCAGCTCTCCTATGATGAGTTCTGGCGAACGGGGCACATGCGAAACGGCAAATTCCCCAATGACTCCTATGGCGATTCAGAAAAGCATTCCTTCTTCAATTACGGCGCAAAAGGAGGTGCTACTTACAAGGTCACAGGCCGGCACCTGATTGATGCCAATGCAATGTACACAACACGTGCTCCATATTTCCGGACAGCCTATGTATCGCCCCGTACACGGAATGAAGTAATCAACGGCCTTACCAATGAAAAAATAATGTCGGGCGACCTGAGTTATATTTACCGCTCCCCTTATATTCATGCAAGGATAACCGGCTACTACACAAAATTCACCGACGGCCTTTATTCACGCAGTTTTTACCATGAAGACCTTGAAAGTTTTGTGAATTATCAAATGGTTGGTGTCGACAGGGTACATGTCGGAACCGAGTTGGGTATTGAGGGAAAGGTTAACGCTAATTTTACCCTTTATGGAGTATTTGCTACCGGCCAATTCTACTACGACTCAAATCCTACCGCAACAATTTCGGTTGATAATAACGCAAAAGTGCTGAGCAACCGCACCGATTATCTGAAAGATTATTACGATGGCGGATTCCCGCAGACAGCCGGATCGGCAGGTGTCAAATATTTTTCATCGATCCATACCGATTGGTGGATTTTATCGTATCTGAGTAATATTTTTGCCGGAATTAACATCAATTATTACGATGATATTTATATGGAAATCAATCCCGACAGGCGTTCGGCGGAAGCTGTGGCCAACTACGATCCTCAATATCCTGAACTTGAAAATGTTCTGAATCAGGAAAAATTGGAAGCCAGCTACACCCTGGATGCCAATGTCGGTTTTCTCTTTTATATCAAATCCCATTCTGCATCCATAAATTTCAGTGTAAACAATATTCTCGGTACAGATGATTTTGCTATCGGAGGATTTGAGCAATTCCGCTACGACCCGCTCGACATCGATAAATTTGCTTCAAAATACTTCTACCTGTATGGCAGGCAGTATTTCTTAAATATCAATTTCAGGTTCTAGAATTAAAAAAACAAAAAATACAACATAAAATGAAACGATCACTTTTAGCAGGATTTGCAGTATTAATCACAGGAATTATATTGTTTTTAGGTAGTTGTGTCCAGGATACTCCCGATGCGCCTCCCAGTAACACAATTCCCTTTGATCCAAATAAAGTTTATACTATTCAGGATTTAAAAACCCTAAAGGATACAACCGGAGGCTATACATTTACGGATGATTATTCGGTTTTTGCCACAGTCACAGCCGACGAAAAATCAGGCAATCTTTACAAAACAGTATTTGTGCAGGATGCTACCGGCGGTATTCAGCTCAATTTCTTCAATCCCGGGGGTGTCTATCTTGGTGATTCCATAAGGATTAACCTCAATGGCTCAACTGTAGATGACTATGGCGCACTTTACCAGATAAATAACCTCGACCAGGGAAAGAATATTTATAAAATAGCGACCGGCAAAATTATCGAGCCTGAGCTGGTTACTATTGAGGAATTGACAGCCAATCTTGATAAATATCAGAGCACACTTATTAGGCTTGACAGCGTTCAGTTTCAGGAAGCAGAACTGGGGAATACTTATGCTGATTCGGTTAATAAAATTGACGAAAACCGAATGCTTGAAAATTGTGATCAGGTTTCTATTATTGTTAGAACCAGCGGTTATGCTGATTTTGCCAATCGCATTGTAGCTCAGGGTAAAGGCTCGTTCATTGCCATTTCAACGCGCTATAATGACCTTGCACAATTGGTAATCCGCAACATTGACGATATTAACCTTACCGCAAACAGATGCGGTGGCGGCGGCGGAGGAGAACCGATTGATCCTGTTGCGTCGGTTGAGGAATTTTTCAATAGTGCCGTAGCTTATACCGATATCAGTATAGAGGGCTGGACGAATATATTTGTCCAGGGTGATCGGAAATGGCAGGGTAAAACCTTTCAAACAGAAAAATATGTACAAGCCACAGGATACAATTCAGGACTCACCAATATGGAAACCTGGCTCATAACTCCACCCGTTATCAATACTACCGGCGATAAAAAACTGACTTTTAAATGTGCACAGGCTTACTGGGAGCATACCATCAACGAACCGATCACTGTAATGGCCTCGCTTGATTTTGACGGAACCAATTTCAGCACTGCTACGTGGACAGCTTTGCAGGCTAATTTACCGACATCTTCAAATGCCAATTATGAATGGGTTGAGTCAGGTGAAGTTTCTCTTGCAAACTTTATTGGTAATGTTGCAATAGGTTTTAAATATGTAGGCAGCGACACCGAGTCTACCTCTATAGAGCTTGATGATGTAATGGTTAATACAGGGGGTGGAGTAAATCCTGGCATCCTTTCAGCAAACTTTAACAGCAGCTGGAATAATTTTGAAACCATAAGTGTAACAGGCGCCCAGGTTTGGGACAGAGACAATACCTATGGACCTGACTTTACCCCTTGCGCGCAAATGAGTGGTTATGAAAACGGGTCTTATGCTAATGAAGATTGGTTGATTTCGCCCGCTGTTAACCTTACGGGATACACATCTGTAATACTCACTTTTGAAACAGCCAAAAACTATACCGGTAATAATCTTGAGGTCAAAATTTCTATCGATTATTCCGGTGATCCCAGTTCTGCAGTATGGACCGATCTTCAGGCTACCCTTTCACCAGGTAACAACAATTGGGAATGGATACCTTCGGGAGATGTTGATCTTTCATCCTATGCCGGGCAAACAGTGTATGTTGGATTCAAATATACTTCCACGGCTTCCGCGTCAGCTACGTGGGAGGTTGACAATGTATTGATTGAAGGGGAATAGAAATATAAGGCTTAAGCTTTCAAAATTTTAGACCTAACAGGTTGGAAAAAACCTGTTAGGTTTTTTTATGGTTGAAAATCACTGATTGTTTACCAATGTTTTTTACCATACTCATTTTTCTACCAGCCTATTGATACAAATATCAGTCTAAGTTTTAAGCCATTACCGGTAATAAAAAAAGATTTGAAAGCCTAAACCAGTAAGATTTCATTGTTATCAGCCAAAATACATTGAATTACGTGGCACTTTTATAATTCAGGAAAAACAAACAACGGCTTGACCAAAATGATTTTTTGTCGTATTTTTAGCCGCTTAATATTGCAAATAAAAACCAGGTTATAATGAAAAAACTTATCCTCTTAATCACAGCAATAACCATCAGCCACACTATCATTTTGTCTCAACCCTGCCTGCCCGAAGGTATTTCATTTACCACCCAGACTCAAATCGATAGCTTTCAAATATACTATCCCGGATGTTCAGAGATTGAGGGGGATGTTACTATCAGTGGGAATGATATTACCAATTTAAGCGGTTTAAGTATCTTAACTTCCATCATAGGGGACCTTATTATTAAAGAGAACGATTCACTGATCAGTTTAACGGAGTTGGACAACCTGACTTCTATTGGCGGGGACCTTTGGATTGAGGAAAACAATTCCCTGATAAGCCTTTCGGGATTGAACAATGTGACTTCCATATCAGGAAGTATATTGATAGGAGGCAACGATTCGGGCAATCCTCTCCTGACCAACCTCACAGGATTAGAGGGATTGACTTCCATCGTGGGAGACTTTTGGATTTGGGACAACCCGAAACTGAACAGTTTAACTGGGATAGAAGGAGTGACTGCTATCGGGGGATTACTTGACATTAGCTGGAACGACTCCCTGACCAGCCTGACGGGATTGGAGGGTTTGAATTCCATCGGGGGTTCCCTTCGTATTGCCAATAATCCCTTGCTGACCAGCATATCCGTATTAAGCAATGTGGCCTCCATAGAGGGAGGCATTTTAATAAGTGGCAACTCTTCCCTTACCAGTATAACAGGGCTGGAGGGTTTAATTTCCATCGGGTATGACCTTAATATTTCCTTGAATAGTAATCTTACCAGCCTTACGGGATTAGATAATCTTTTTTCCATCGGAGGTGGTCTTGCACTTTATAATAACAGCGCCCTGACCAGTCTGACAGCATTGGAAGATTTGACTACCATCGGGGATGACCTTTGGCTTGAGGGGAACAACGCCCTGACCAGCTTAACGGGATTGGACAATCTGACTGCTATCGGGGGAGATCTATGGCTTGAGGGAAATAGCGCCCTGGCAAACCTGACGGGGCTTCAGAATGTTACTTCGGTTGGCTCTTCCATTGGCGTCTACCTGGTTATTGATAACAATGACTCCCTCATAAGTCTGACCGGCCTTGAAAATATTAATGCCTCATCAGTCAAAGATTTATTTATCCGTAATAATGGTTTCCTTTCGATGTGTGAAGTTAAAAGCATTTGTGATTATCTGGCAGCACCTAATGGAACTGTTGATATTTCTAATAATGCTGCGGGTTGTAACAGTCAGGCAGAAGTAGAGGAAGCTTGTGATACATTATCAATAAAAGATTTGGATTTTAAAAACGAAATTTCACTATTTCCAAATCCAGTCAAAGACATGCTCATCATTTCATCCCCTATCGGGGTAGAAATAAATGAAGTAGTCATTTATAACCAAACAGGGCAAAAAAAAATACAAAGTAAGCCGCTTTATAATACACTGGATCTTTCAAAGCTCGAACCGGGTATGTACATCATTGAGCTTATAACCGAACAAACCAGAATCAGGAAAAAATTGATCATTGAATAAAATACACAGGGAATCCTGATCGGTTTGATGAAGTTTCTATAACCTAACAGGTATTTTTCTAAAGGTTAGGATTTCTCTGTAAAATATCAAATCAACTGTTTCTTTTGGCATCTATTAGCCGAAATACAAACAATATATGGGAGAGATTTGTTGCTGTTAAAAAGATTACTTAGACAGCACCCGCTCACCATCTTTATAGATGGATATAAAGGCATCGGTAATCCCTTTCTCTTTCATTTTAACTAAGAGTAATTTGGCTTGCTAAGGGATGTGCATTTTCCGACAGTATATTTCCGCCAGTTATGGTATACTTCCTCATTTACCTCTTCATCAATTTTGTGCATTTCCTTTAACGATTCAGGATTAACAGTTTTATTCATCAGGGCAAGGATCTGAACCCTGTAGCAATAGCCACCTTCCTTGTAAACAGTTTTAATGGGTTGCTGTACCGCTGCAATTTCCTTTAGTTCGCTTAACTCGTTTAATCTCCTACCCTTGTAGAACGCTACAATAAAAGCATCCCTTATCGCATGTTTATTCATCAGGGTATTGCGGTATTCTTTGGCCTGTGCATAAGTATCGAATGATCCGACGGAATAATAACACCAGTTACTTATACAATCCTCTTTAAATTCAACGGTCAGATTGAATTTTTTGGCTAAGGTTTCTATCGGGATTTTCGCTTTATACGCTGCCCTTATCTGAACTCTGTATTCAACGTCATTCGGTGCAATTTCATTATCTGTTTTTACAGCAGTAACTTCCGTTTTTTCAACAACTGGTTTTTCAACAACTGGTTTTTCAGAAACGGGTTCTTTGACATTTGGTTCTTCAACAATTGGTTTTTCGACAATTGTTCTTCGACAGCCGGTTCTTTAGAAGCCGGTTTTTCAACAACCGTCATTTCAGCAGCAGGCTTATCAGCTGCATTTTCCTCTTCAACTTTTACAATCTGTACAGGCGGTTTTACAATTATAGTTTCCTGTTCCTTTTCAACCTTTACTTCATCAACTGACGGTTTATTAACTGCAATTTCCTCTTCAGCAGGTTCAATTTCAAGGCTGGTCCTGAATTTATATTCCTTTCCGGTTCGTTCAAGATATAAATTGCTGACCATTTGAAATGAACCGTAAATCCCCTTAGGCTTCACCCTGTAGCTTACTTCAAATACAGAATCGGCAGGTAATTCATCCCAATTGAGATACAAGGCATTATTGGCAAATTTTGTTTTGGCTCCGGCAATCAGCGTGTCCAGTACATCAAGTCCGTTTGGTAGTATTTGGACAAGCCTTCCGGGACCCTTAATTTTACCTTTATAAACAATGTTCTTTAAAATAAATACAGCATTTGACTTTATGTTCTGGGGTATATATGTCAGCAGGTTGACAGTTTCATTAGCATAAGGATCGGTTGCGATTTCAGTAGGAGCCTTGGATTCATCTGATTTTTTAGATTTTTTACCACCTTTATTAGAAGATTGAGCGTTTAAACCAGTCACGGATATTAAGATAAGGACAATTAGCGTAAACGAAAAGAAAAAATAACGTTGATGGTAACTCATATCTCTTTATTTTTTAGGTATCCTCCACAAATTTAGATTCAATACCTGCCTGAGCCTTTGAACTCCAAAGAATTATATTAACAATTAAATGTTTATAATTGAAATATTAAAGAACAAATAATCAATTTTGTGAATAAAATATTGAGAGTGATTTTAAGTTTAATAGCTGTGTTTTGTTAATGACACCGATATGAACAGTTCAAATGTTAATATCGATATAATTGCAAACCTTCATTTGCGGAGGAAGTGATAAGCAATATGCAATAAAAGTCGTAATGGATTGTAAACGAGTAGGGGCAATGGTTTAAAACGATACACTCTTTACCGATATTATATTATTGGGGACCACTTTTGCGTTCACCATTTTTATAGGTAACGATGAAAGAATCAGAAAGCCCTTTTTCTTTCAGTTTGTTTAATAACAGTTTTGATTCTCCAATGGAAGTGCACTTACCAACAGTATATTTGTGCCAATTATTATAAATTTCCTCATTAACCTCTTCCTCAATTTTGTGCATTTCTCTTAACAATTCAGGATCAATACGCTTATTAAACATGGCCATAATCTGAACCCGGTAGCATAAGCCATCTTCCTTATAAACTGTCCTGATGGGTTGCTGTACACCAGCAATTTCCTTCAGCTCACTCAGTGAATTTAATCTTATACTTTTATAAAATGCTACAATAAAAGCATCCCTTACCCCATGGTCACTTATCAGTGAATTTCGGTATTCTTTGGCCTGCAAATAGGTGTCGAAAGATCCGACGGAATAATGACACCAATTGCCAGTACAATCCTCTTTAAATTCATCGGACAAATTGAATTTTTTGGCTAAGGTTTCTATCGATATTTTCGTCTGATATCCGGCTGTAACCTGAACCCTGTATTCTAAATCCTTTTTAGTAGCAATAGTATCTTTTTTCACAGCCTCAACAACAGGCTTTTCAACTTCTATTTCCTCTTCAACGAACTCAATATTCAGGCTTGTCTTGAATTTAAATTCCTTGCCGGTGCGATGAAGGTATAAATTACTGACCATTTGAAATGAACCATAAATTTTGTTGGGTTTTACCCTGTAACTAACTTCAAAAACAGAATCGGCTGGTAATTCATCCCATTCGAGGTACAATGTATAGTTGATGCATTCGGTTTTTGCTCCGGCAATCAGTGTATCCAGGACATCCAGTCCAATAGGAAGTATTTGGATTAGTCTTCCGGGTCCATTTATTTTGCCTTTGTAAACGATGCTCTTTAAAATAAATTCATCGGTTGACTTGATGTTTTTGGGAATATCATACTTCATGTTCACATTTTCATTGGCAAAGGGATCAGCTGCAATTTCAGGAGGAGCCTCAAGTATTTTAACTTCTTCAGCTTTCTTACCACTGAAATTAAATGATATTCCTAACGAGGTATAGTAGTAAGCATCATTTTGTGATCCGCTTTCCTTTGCATCAGGTTTGTCTGAATTGGTAAACCTGAGAACTGACTCCAGATTCAGGTACCAGCGGTCAGCCAGTTTAAAATCAAATCCTGCACCAACGGGAATGGCTATAGCGGTTTCGGGACTGTTCTTTTTTCTTTCAGCATCATCTGAATAGCCATAATCATTGATAAGTTCACCGGTCGAAATCTCGTAAGCCTCGCTTCTGAAAAGCATCAATCCAATACCGGTAGTACCGTAAAAGTTTATTCTCCGCTCTTTCTTCCCGAAAAAGAGGTTGGTAAAATTAATGGTTGTTCCCAGCTGGTATTCCATTAAATTGGATGAAAACTTTAGATCATCGTTATCATTGAATCCTTTAAAGTCGCTCATCAAAAATTGAAAATGGGCGGTAAAGAAAGGGCCAATGTATTTACCAAGCCGGGCTCCGAATCCAAATGTAGTTTCGTCACTTAATTTACTGATGGGATTATTTTCGGTCTGAATATCGCTATATAATTGTGATAACCCCCCGTTTGCATTTATATACCAACGATAATTGAGAGAAGATTGTGCTTTTAAACCGCCAGATGAAAGTAAAATAAAGAGAATATAAATAGACGAAAAGAAAAAAAAACGTTGACGGCAAAACATAGTTGTTTATTTACAAGATATCCTTCACAAATATAGATACAGTAACTTCCTGGGATTTTGGTTTCTAAAGATTGTATCAACAATAAAATGTTTATAATTGGAAGATTAAAGAGCAGATAATCAATTATTTGAAAGTATATTTGAAGGTGATAAAAAATTGAATAACTTTGTTTGTTTAATGATTACTGATATGACCAGGTTAAGTGTTAACATCAATAAAATAGCCACCCTTCGAAATGCCAGGGGAGGCGATAGGCCAAATGTATTAAATGCCGCCATGGATTGTGAGCGATTCGGAGCTCAGGGTGTAACGGTTCATCCCAGGCCTGATGAGAGACATATCCGTTACCAGGACGTACGGGATATCAGGCCTGTTATTACTACTGAATTTAACATCGAGGGATATCCGTCCGAAAGTTTTATAAAGCTTGTACTTGAAGTGAAACCAGATCAGGTCACATTAGTTCCTGATCCTCCTGGTGCACTTACTTCAAATGCAGGTTGGGATACAATGAAGAATGAATCTTTTTTAAAGGAGGTGATTGCTGAATTCAGGAAAAATAACATCAGAACCTCTGTTTTTATTGAGACTGATCACAGGATGATCAGAAATGCTGTAAAAACTGGTGCTGACCGAATTGAGTTATACACGGAAAGTTATGCAAAAAATTATTTGATCAACAAGGAAGATGCAATCAAGCCATTTGTAGAAGCTGCTCTTGTAGCGAAGGAAGTGGGTCTTGGCTTAAATGCCGGTCACGACCTTGATTTGAACAACCTGAAATTCTTTGCACAGAACATCCCTGACTTGCTTGAGGTTTCAATAGGTCATGCATTGATTTCGGATGCTATTTACCTTGGGCTTGAAAACTCAATTCAGCTTTATCTCCGGCAATTGAGACCCTGATTCTTCCCTCTCAGGAAAAATTGAAAAGAAAAGCAGTGCATTGAAGAAGGCGTAAAAAACTACACCACCCTGGCGTTCAAGCATCGACTCTACCAGGAGGTGGAAAGCAAACAGGCTGATAAACAAAACAAACAAAATGTTTCTTTTTTTTATTCCATACAAAAGGGGTAACAACAGGCTGGCCAGCAATAGAATAAACCCCGGAAGTCCTATGGCCACATAAGTTTGAAGAAATTGATTGTGTGAATTTAGGTTATCTTTTATTGCTTGTTGAAAATTCTTTTCTTCATATTTTTTATTGAGTTCTGTTTTCACATCACCGGTTCCAACGCCAAAAAAAACATTCTCCTTAATGATTTCAACCGAACATTTCCAAACCATCAATCGGGCAACAGATCCTTCGGTTTTTTGGTTGTCAGGAATATGATGGTCCTCTATTGATTTTTTTGCAGTATAGAAACGATTGAAAGAAGCTGGAAAAATGAAGAGGATCACAATGAAAGTTGTAAGAACAATTACTGAAATTGTCAATGAATATTGCAATCTCTTATTTCTATTCATTAAAGAATATGTAATAATTAACAAGCAGGTGACAAAAAATCCAATCATCCCTGCCTTCGAGCTCAATAAAACAATAAAAATTTGAAAATGAATGATCAGTAAAATTACCAGGTTACGCTTGAAAATAATTTTGTTGCCACTCTCCAGTATCCATGTCATGAGGATAGCTATGGCAAAAGTAAAATATAGTGCAAGATAGCTGGGATGGTGCATCCAGCTCAGGTTTGTATAATAAAAAACTGAAGCATCCTGATCCTTAAAATAGTCCATCATTGATTTATTAATAAGTATTATGGAGCTTATTAAACAGCCATAAACAAATGCCTTTAATACTTTTTTGTAAAAATCTTTGCTGAATTGTGACAGGTCAATCGTCGTAAAAAAGACCGGAAACAGCAACAATGATAGTTTTACCTCCAGGTCAAAAAGAGCGCCTGATGAACCTTTGATCTGAGAGGAATAGAAAGTCCCGAATATATAAAAAAGATAAAGTAAGACAGGAAGAAGGATGTATTTATTTTCCTTCAGGTTTTTGAATCGATGAAGTTTTTCAGTGAAATTGAATTCAAGCAGCCAGTTAAGTCCTATTAAAGCAATGACAGGCGGAACTAATTTGTCATGTAAAGGGATTACAAATGCGAGAACCTGAAAAAGGTACAAATAAAATTTATTGGTTAAATCTTGTCTTATCATGGTCATCTCATAATTTGGATCAGGAGATTTAAAAATAATGTTTTATGAATGCTCTGAAAGCATAATGCATAAAGTAATAGACCGAACGAAAAAATCCCAGCTTCTCTATCTTATGGTAAAGTTCCCATGTCTGCCTGGCAGCTTTCAGCTTGTTTGATGTAATAGAATGATCATGTACCCGATAGCGGGTCAGAACCTTATTCAAGCCATAGGCTATAAAGCCTTTACCAAGAAGTGTGATCCATAAATGTGTGTCTTCTCTTGACCTCAATCCGATGAATTCAAACGATCCGGTAATGTTCTTATCGATCATTGAGGTAGAAAATCCGATAATAGTATTTTTCAGATATTGGCGCTGATTCACAGAGGATTTCACAGATATTATTTTATCTTTATCGCGACCTGACTCATCCATTAACGCATAAGAGGTAAAGCTGATCGGATAGTTGTTATTCATCATAAAATCAACCTGCAATTCAAGCTTTTCGGGCTTCCAGAGGTCATCACTGTCAATGAATGTAATAAATCTTCCTCTGGCTTGCCTGAGGGCTGTATTCTTGGCAACACCTGTTCCCGAATTAACATCAAGTCGGATCAAATGAATTCGGCTATCGCCCGATGCATATGAAGTTATAATGTCAACGCTGGAATCGGAAGAACAATCGTCAACTATAATCCATTCCCAATCTTTGAAGGTTTGATCCATTACTGACTTAATGGTCTCCTTCAGAAAAGGACTTGCATTGTAAACAGGAGTGATAATCGATATGAGTGGATTCATTAAATCAGATATTTTGATATACTTCGGTAAGTTTTTTTACTTCAGCTTCCCAATTGAATTTTTCACGGATTGCCTTTATGCCGTTTAATCCCATTCTTTTTGCTTCTTCAGGGTTTTCAAACAGGAAGTTAATTACCTGCGCGATAGCTTCAGGATTCAAAGGGTTAACACACATACCGGTTTGATTGCCTTCAATGATCTCTCTCCACAAAGGAAAATCGGAGCCAATTACCGGAATACCTGCCGACATGTATTCGAATATTTTATTCGGTTGTGCATTGATGTGATTGGGTTCTGGGTGGAAAATGACAAGGCCTGCGCTGCTTTGCCCTAGTATTTCTTTTGCCTGCAACCTATTGATAAAGCCAAATTCTTTTACCTTTTCCCACCCTTTAAGCTTTTGTAGTTCAAACCTAAAAGTTTCCGATTCATAAGACCCGGCCAGGTACAATTTCCCATTTACAAAGTCCATTGCCTTTATCATTTCCATTGCTCCCCTGATTCTCGTTATTTCACCTATATACGTTACTATCCTTTCCATCCTGACTTCATGGGTAAGCGTATTTAATTCATCTTTGATCGGAAAATTATTTATGTTGACCGTATTTCCATTCAGTTTTTGAAACCGGAAATAAATCTGTGGAGTTGCTGTAATGATGTAGTTAAACCGGGATGCCGCCCTGTTTTCATATCGCTCAAACAGCCCTGCCACAGCCGAACGTAAAAATTTCGGAATCCAATCCTTTGAAACAATGTCGCGCGGTACATCTTCATGAACATCATAGATCACTTTTTTTCCTTTGCGGAGTAGTTTCTTACCTGCAGGAATCAATTCCGGATCATGGAAATGGTAAACATCAGCATTGATTTCAAGTGCTTTCCTGTAAACATTTCGGGCGGAAAAAAATATTCTTCTAAGCCTGGATCTTTCTGCTCCTGTATCAAATATCTCAAAGCCCTGTCTTTTTTCATAACCTTTCCCATCAGCAACAATAGCAATTACCTCATATCCTGAATGAACCAGTGCCGGAATTTCTTTAATAAAAATCCGGGTATCGTTGCGGTGATGCACTGATGTCAGATGGCAGATTTTCATTATTTTTCCATCAGGATTTGTTTGTATAGCTGAAGAAATTTATCCCGGTTGATTTTTTTTGAAGCTTTCTCCAAAAACAAATCCTTGTTAATTCTTTTAACTTTTTCAGTA
The DNA here is from genome assembly GCA_963705185.1 of uncultured Bacteroidales bacterium. Lineage (GTDB taxonomy): Bacteria > Bacteroidota > Bacteroidia > Bacteroidales > JAADJA01 > JAADJA01. Next base: position 114,422 of record CAVPJF010000020.1, on the reverse strand, counting down.
TTTAGTTTAATTGCCTTTTCCAGGAAGTTCTCATTAAGATCATTGACGATGATTCCATTTTCTCCATCTATAATCCACTCCCGGTTAGCCGGAAGATCAGAGACTATGGGAATACAACCGGCTGACATGGCTTCGAGAAGGCTGATGGATGTTGCATCAGATCCCGGAATAGAAATAAAACACAAAGCTCTGCTGTAATATTCCTGGTTTGCCTTTTTATCAAGCCACCCTGTAAATTCCACCGATTCGCTGATACCTAATCCGGCTGCGAGTTTTTTAAGATTTTCTGTTTCCTTTCCCTCACCGGCAACTACAAGTTTATAGCCGTTATCCCTGGAATTCGCTAAGAACTTTTTAAACGATTCGAGTATTTTATCTATCCTGTAAAGCTGATCATGAAGCCGGTTCGAATAAAAGAGCTTCTCCTTATTTTCTTTCGGCACGATTTCATCAATACCATAATTTACGATTGTAATGTTAGTTTTTAAATCAGGTACAAGGCTTTTCATTACCTCAGCCATATGAATTGAGTCCGAGGTAATACTTTTTGCTCTTCGAAGAATGAATCGCACCATTTTTTTACTTAACCAGCCGCGTTTAGGTACAAGGAGAATGTCGCTACCCCAAGTGGTCACAATCACAGGGATTCTTTCTCCAACAGCCTGCAGAACAAGAAATGCATGTGTGCCTGCCTGGTGAACATGAATAAGATCAGGATTGTATTCCCGGATTATCCTGTCTATTTCCTTAATGGACTTCCTTATTATAAATGGATTTTTTATTGAGAAGTTTACAAGTCTGAAGTTTTGGTATTGATCCTTTGGAGTCGAATCCGTTAGAAACAGGAAATCATCAATAAATCCTTCAATGAGCTGTATAAAGTTGGAAAGGTGTATGCTATTTGGTCCTACGATTAATAATCTCATTTGAATTCATGATTTATCCTGGCTCCAGGTTTCGTAAAATGATCGTAATTCAGGATGCTCACTCAGGAATTGTCTGTCCATTTCCCGTGTATCACCAACTACTTTTGCAGGGTTTCCCCGGATTACAGAAAAATCCGGAAAGGATCCTTTAACCAGGCTATAGGCTGCAACCAGCGATCCTTTGCCTATGTTAGAATTGGGCATGATAACAGAATGGGGGCCGATAAAACTGTATTTTCCGATTTCAACCGATCCTTTTTCATATCCTATTGGATTAACGTGGTTTATATATTCTTTTCCATATAACCGTAAGGATATATGACTTGAATGGGTAGTGATCGTAATAAAGTTTGTAATCTGACAACCCTCTCCGATGGTCACATTATGGCTTGCTTCAATAAAATTAAAGTGCCCGATGAAAACATGATCCTCGATAAATAGATGTTTGTGATGGTCAATAAAGGTTGAACTGCTGATTCTGACATTTTTCAGAAATTTTCCATCGGGTGTTTTATATCCCCAAATCATTCTGGGTTTATTAATTCGCATGATCGCCTTATTGATATAATATTTTAATGACACTCTTATTTGATTTAAGAATATGAATGTTTGGTTCCTGCTATCTGATAATACCAATAACAGGCATATGACAGAAGTAAACTACACAGTATGCTCATTATTACAAATGCAAGAAAATAATTCTCAAAAATACCACCAATAATGATTGATGTCACCTTAAATGTAATATCCGCAAAAGTAAAATACATAGCCTGCTTTTGCTTATTTTTAATCAGGGCCACACATGAAACAGGCGAAACAATGAAATTGATGAAGATCCAAGGTATCAGAATCCTGGCAATCTCTCCCGATGTTCTGTAATTTTCTCCAAAGATAAAACCGAAAATCTCAGGAGTGAATAAAAAGAGAATAATAAAAAAAGGTAATCCCCATGTGAATAAACGCTTGTATATTTTTAATATCATCGGTCTAATATCTTCACCTTTTGCAGCTAATTCTGAAGCTTTCTGATAGAAGACCTGGTATATGGAACCTCCGATTAAACCCACGGGAAGTTTAAGCAAACGGTAAGCAAATGAATAAGAACCCAATATCATTTTCGAAAAGAAATACATGATCACATAAACAATTCCATTGTCCTGCAACGAATCAATAAAAGCATGAGGTGTGTTTATCCGGAGAAAACTTTTGTATTTATGGGCATTTACTTTCATGTCTTGCCATGAAACCTGGCCGAAAAACTCTTTCATGTCTTTAAAAAAATTAACCATGAGTATAAGCCCGGCAAAAACCTGGCCTATGATGTATCCGGCAATCAATCCGGCGGGACCTGCTTTAGCAATGCCTAATCCAAGGCTGGTGATAACGTTTGTCGTTGATTGTGAAACCCTGCTTACAGCATTTAATCTAAAGGTCTTTTGCCGAGTCGACCAATAATTGAACGACTGATAAATCCCTGCAAATAATACTACAACCGGAATCAGGAAAAGCCATGGGCCAATATTTGGTTCATCAAAGAATACAACTGCCGGCTTCCGCAAAAGCAGAACCAGGATAAGTGAAAATATAGCAGTAATAAAAGAGATCAAAAGAGAAATAGCAAGCACATTGTAGGCATCTTTTTTATTTTCAGGAATCATGATGGCCAGTTCATATCGGCCTGTTGCAATCACCGATAAAACAGCAGCAACCGACATAAACAAGGCGAGAATTCCAAATTCTTCCGGCGAATATATACGGCTAAGAACTGGTGAAAGAACCACTGGAATTGCTTGAGCAATAGCAGTTCCACTGGTCAGTGTAAATACATTCCTTGTAAATTCGGATTTTTGAAATTTTTCAAGCATTGTTCCAATGATGACAACAGTGTTCAAAAGTACAATTTTTAACCGGCCTTTAAATGTTTGAAAATCTCAGATGTTTTTTGAAGTATCACTTTTTGTTTTAATGATTACATTTGCTTTATGCAAAAGCTGGCTCTTTTAGTAAGATACATTAAATATCTGAACCGTTCGACTACAAGTTATGGTGTTCACCCTCCATTTCTATTCGATCTGATAACCAGAGTTTTTGAAAACCATTCCATCGATGCAAATTGTTTGAAAGTTGAAGCATTAAAGGATCAAGCTGGTAAAAGATAAAAGAACTATAACTGTTACCGATCTGGGTGCAGGATCAATTTCCGGCAATGGAAAAGAACGGAGCATAGGAATTGTTGCCCGAAATTCTTCCAAGCCCAAAAAGTATGGGAGGTTACTTTACAGGTTGGTCAATTATCTGCAGCCTGAAAACATCCTGGAATTAGGAACTTCATTAGGATTAAGCTCATCCTATATGAGTTTGGGAGCGCCCTCTTCCAAAATTATTACTATTGAGGGATGTCCAAATATTACAACTTTGGCTAAAAAGAACTTTCATGCCCTTAATCTTCAAAATATTAAATTGATTAATGGGAACTTCGATACTGAATTACCCGAAGTGCTAAAAGATTTGACTCAAATTGATTTTTTATTCGTGGATGGTAATCATCAAAGGGAACCCACAATAAAATACTTTGAACAATGTTTAACTAAGGCGGTTAATGAAACAGTATTTGTTTTCGATGATATCCATTGGTCCGATGGGATGGAGGAGGCCTGGAATTATATCCGTAATCATCCATCGGTGACATTATCGGTCGACATTTTCTTTATGGGAATTGTTTTTTTTAAGAAAGAATTGACAAAGCAACATTTTATTATCCGGTTTTGAATTTATTATATCTTTGTTTGACTCAATCATTCCGCTATGAAACAAGAAGTAATCAGGTTAGTTGATATAAAAAGAAATTTTAAAGTAGGTACTGAAATTGTCAGAGCACTGCAGGGGATATCGCTCACCATGGAAAAAAATGAATTTGTTGCGTTGATGGGCCCATCAGGCTCAGGAAAATCAACACTGATGAATTTGCTTGGATGTCTTGATACCCCAACCAGTGGACAATACTGGTTAAATGGCAAGGATGTGAGTAAAATGGATGACAATAGTTTAGCAGAGATCAGGAATAAAGAGATCGGATTTGTTTTCCAGACATTCAATCTGTTACCCCGGTCAACAGCGCTGGAAAATGTGATGCTCCCTTTGATTTATGCCGGATTTAATAAAGCCAGAAGGTTGGAACGTGGAAAAGAGGTAATTGAGCAGGTTCAGTTATCTGACAGGAGCCTGCATAAACCGAATGAATTATCAGGTGGGCAAAGGCAAAGGGTAGCAATTGCAAGAGCACTTGTCAACCACCCATCTATAATTCTTGCTGATGAGCCTACAGGGAACCTTGATTCGAAAACCTCAATCGAAATTATGGGGCTACTTGAAGAAATTCACAAAGCAGGTAATACAATCATTGTTGTGACTCACGAAGAAGATATTGCCCGTCATGCTCACAGGATTATCAGACTGATAGATGGGAAAGTCGAAACGGATGAATTGAATAAAAACATAAGAACAATGGCTCATTATCAGCTTGAACCAAAATAAAAACGACTTCCTTCTAACAATTTTTAAAATTTGAGGTTATTAATGCAATGAATCAATTGAAAATATATACAAAAGGAGGTGATAAGGGCGAAACTTCTCTGTTAGGCGGAACGAGAGTTCCTAAATACCATGACCGTATAGAGGTATACGGAACACTCGATGAATTGAATTCCTTTATCGGTTTACTTAGAGATCAGCCCATGGATCAGCATTATAAAAATGTGCTTCTCAATATTCAGAAAAAAATTTTTATTGCTGAATCTCGCCTTGCTGCAGACCGGCAGGAACACCTTGATCTGTTACCATTAATATCATCAGATGATGTTTTGGCTTTGGAGAAGGAAATTGATGAAATGAATGTCGGCTTACCCGAACTTCGGTCATTTATTTTACCCGGAGGTCACCCTGCGGTATCTTATTGTCATATTGCACGAACAGTTTGCAGGCGGGCAGAGAGATTATCAATCCGTTTAAGTGAGAAATTCAGCATAGACGAAACGATTCTTATTTACCTGAACCGGCTTTCGGATTATTTTTTTGTACTGGGACGACGTTTCACACATGATCTGGATGTTGAAGAGATACTTTGGAAGACCAGTAAATAGGAGATAACAATTAAGAATTGTATTTTTTTTCATTTTGTTTGATTTGTTCTAAAAAAAATTATTTTTGCAAAAATTTAAACCTTAAATCATCAGGAAATGTACTGGACACTTGAATTAGCTTCGAAGTTAGAGGATGCCCCCTGGCCAGCTACAAAAGATGAGCTGATTGATTATGCTATCAGATCTGGTGCCCCTATGGAGGTAATAGAAAATCTCAAGGAAATAGAGGATGAAGGTGAGATTTATGATAGCATTGAAGATATCTGGCCTGAATATCCAACCAAGGAAGACTTTTTCTTCCATGAGGATGAATATTAAGAAGAATTATTAATTTTAATTTATAAAAAAATAAGGCGGCTGACCATTGGTCAGCCGCCTTATTCTCATGTTAGTCTATATACCTGATTAGTCAATCACGACAACCAAATATTTCGATGATTTCCAGAATGAATTAGCGTTAATAATTTCCAAAATCGCGCTGTCACCTTCACCACTGATCTTGTAAGATTCAGTGGGATGATTCGTTATAATTTTAGGTTTCTTCCCTGGAATCGGAATTTGAGTTGTTTTGGTGATGTCAATTTTTGTAAATAATTTATCATCAAAATCCTGTTTCAGTTTTTTATTCTTACCAATTCCAATAAATCCTCCTTCGGCAGTAAGGATATTATTGTCTTTCAAGTCCTTTTTCGTTCCTACAACATAATACGCAGTGTTAAGTTCTGCGGTCTTATCATTGATCACACCTTCCTGATCTTTAATTAAGGTTTCCTTTTGTGCATTCTGTTGTTTCAGATTTCCAACATCCATTGTAAGAGCAGTGATTTCAATGTTCATGTTTTCGAGTTCTTCTTTAAGAGCCGCAATTTCCTTGTCTTTTTCTTCAAGTTGTTGTGTAAGATGGTTGACCATTTTTTCCAATTCTTCAACCTTGAAATTTGATTTTCCAAGTTTCTTTCTTACATCGTCCAGTTTGCTCCTGGTATCGAGAAGCAATTGATAAATCGTGTTTACGTCTTCGTTGATTTGATCCTTTGCCTTTTTCTGTAATTCTGTTTTTAATTCAGTTTGTTCAGTGATAATCATTTCTTTTCTCTTAATGGAATCAAGATTATCCTGAATGTCATTGAAAGACTTAATAAACTCATTAATGGACTCGTCCTTTAAATTAGCTTGTTGTGTCAGACTGTCACTTTTCATTTCAAGCTGTTTGATCTTTTGTTTATTACAACTGATCATGAAGGGGATAATTAACAATACTACAAGATACTTTTTCATTTTATTTTTGTTTTAAAAGTTAATACTCATTTTATTTTCGGCAAAAGTAGAAATTTATAACGTAAACGAAATTCAGAAGAATAAATTATTCTGTCATATCATTTAGAATTTCGATTTTTTAAGTCTTTCAATCAATCTTCTTTCCTTTTTGGTTGGCCTGCCTTGCCCCCGGGGTCGGAATTCATGATTTATTTCGTGCTGAATTTTAAGTTTTTCATATTCTTCGGGAGGAGTCAGATCAATAAGATGATCATTGACAAATTTAGCTGCAACACGGTTATGAATCAATCCGATCACTTTTACCGTTTTCGTGACGATTCCAAGCCGAATCCCAATAACATCATTAATTTTTATTTCACGTGATGGTTTTACTGTGATTTCTTCAATTTTAACTTTTCCCGACCTGCATGCATCGCTTGCCTGATTCCGGGTTTTAAAAATCCTGACCGCCCATAACCATTTGTCAATGCGCAATCCTTCGGTCATGTTATTTGCTTCTGAAATATATCTGAATAGGCACGCCCTGGAAATCAAATTCCTTGCGTAACTGGTTTTCCACAAAGCGCTTATACGGTTCTCTGATATATTGAGGGAGATTACAGAAAAATACAAATGCCGGAAAGGATGTTTTCAACTGAGTAATATATTTTACTTTAATATATTTACCTTTTACAGCTGGCGGAGGTGTGTGAGCAATGATAGGTAACAGAACCTCATTAAGTTTCGCCGTAGGGATGTTTTTAATACGGTTTTTGTAAACCTTATTCCCCAGCTCAAGGGCTTTAAATATCCTTTGTTTTGATGGAATCGAGGTAAAAACGATCGGGACATCGGAAAACGGTGCAATTTTTTCACGAATCAACTTTTCAAATTCCAAATGTGTTTTGGTTTCTTTTTCAACCAAATCCCATTTATTTACAACGATCACAGCACCCTTTCTGTTTTTATCAATAAGATGAAAAATATTCAGGTCCTGAGCTTCAAAACCCTCCACCGCATCAACCATTAAAAAACAAACATCGCTGCTTTCGATTGCCCTTATGGAACGCATGACTGAATAAAACTCAATGTTTTCCTTCACCTTATCCTTCCGTCTCAATCCGGCAGTATCAATTAAAAGGAAATCAAATCCAAAACTGTTATAGCGGCTGTAAATCGAATCCCTTGTTGTCCCGGCTATGGGTGTAACAATGTTACGCTCATCGCCTAGAAATGCATTTACCAGCGAAGATTTACCGACATTTGGCCTGCCAACAATAGCAAATTTTGGAAGGTCAGGTATATCTTCTACAGTATTAATATCAAAAACCTTTACCACATCATCGAGTAAATCGCCCGTACCACCTCCATTAATTGCAGATACTGGGTAAACATTACCAAGCCCAAGCTGATAAAATTCTGATGCATCAGCAATCATGTTCGGATTATCAACTTTATTAGCCACCAGAAAGACCTTCTTTTTCGATTTCCTTAAAAAGCCAACCACATCTTCATCCATTCCTGTAAGTCCCGTTCTGACATCAACCATAAAAATAATGGCATCCGATTCCTCTATAGCAAGCTTGACCTGCTTACGTATTTCCTCTTCAAAAATATCATCAGAGCCTACTACATATCCCCCGGTATCAATGACTGAAAATTCTATTCCGTTCCAATCGGCCTTACCGTAATGCCTGTCGCGGGTAACACCACTCGTTTCTTCTACAATGGCTTGCCTTGACTCTGTAAGCCTGTTAAACAGGGTTGATTTTCCGACATTGGGCCGACCGACAATAGCTAATATATTTGACATGTTTTTTAAATTTCGTAACCAAACCGTTTCAACTGCAATTCACTGTCCCGCCAGTCTTTGTTTACTTTAACAGTTAAATCAATGTAAACTCTTTTACCAACGAATTCCTCTATATCCTTTCGTGCCTGCGTTCCCATTTTCTTTATCGATTTCCCCTTTTCACCCAGGATGATCATTTTCTGCGATTCACGGCTGACAAATAAAGTGGCTTCAATCCGGATGATGTTTTCCTCTTCTTTATACGATTCAACCACTGCTTCAACCGAATAAGGGATTTCCTGTTTGTAATTCAGCAGAATCTTCTCCCTGATAATCTCCGAAACAAAAAAGCGCATGGTTTTATCCGTAAGTTCATCCTTTGGAAAATAAGCCGCACTTTCCGGAAGCAATTCGATGATCAGGTTCAGGATTTTTTCGATGTTGAAGTTTTTCAGTGCGGATAGCGGGATTACACGATCAGTGTGAAATACCTCAGACCAGAAAGCAATATTTTGAACCACCTTTTCCTGGCTCGAAAGATCAATTTTATTAATTAAAACAATAACCGGGATTTCTGATTCTTTAATCTGATTAACAATCCCTTCATTGTATCTTGTTTCTCCTGCTTCCACCATGTATAAAAATATGTCGGCATCGTTCAGGGCGTTTTCGATGAATTTCATCATTTTCTCCTGGAGCTTGTAGGCTGGAGTAAGAATGCCCGGCAGATCGGAATAGATGATCTGGAAATCTTCGCCATTGACAATACCCATTATCCTGTGACGGGTGGTCTGCGCTTTGGATGTGATGATCGAAAGCTTTTCACCAACCAGGGCATTCATTAGCGTGGATTTCCCGACATTCGGATTCCCGATGATATTAACGAAACCGGCTTTATGCATGAATTAGTTGAAAAATTTTTGGGAAACAAAGAAACTAACTCTATCTTTGCACTCGCAAATTCAGCGTACAAAGATACGTTAAAATATATTGCGGGGTGGAGCAGTGGTAGCTCGTTGGGCTCATAACCCAAAGGTCGTAGGTTCGAATCCTGCCCCCGCTACAGCGGAAAAGCCTGATACATAGTGTGAGGTTTTTTTATTTTCACGAAGGGATAAACTTATTTGCAGGCTGAAGTGAAAATAATAAAACTGCCCGAAGGGTAAGGTTTTTATGTTGTTAAGCCCCCTTTTCCACTATCAACGAAGTTAACCATGTCGTCTTTATAAATGGTAAGTGTGAAAGTTTCCATATGAAAAATGTTAAACTTTTTTATCCCAATTTAATCAGTAGAGGCTTATTCATTGTTGGTGAAAAGAAATAAGAAGTATGAATTTGCAACCGAAACCTGTGTAATTTGATTTTTTATCTATATTTGCTTGGAAATTTTCTTATACCGAGTTAACTTAATTGTGATTGGATTATGAAAAGTTACATTTGTTTGCATCTTTTTGCAGTTCTGTTTTTGATGACCCAACCAACCCATTCCCAGATTTCGTTTACTAATGTACCTAACAACATATTTGGAGTATAGAAGGGTGATACCCAATTTGGAGATTTCGATGGTGATGGTGACCTGGATTTCTTAATTAGTGGGGAAAAAGAGAGTTGGCCAATCGATCAAATTACCAGCACTTTTTATAAATGATAACGGTACTTTTATTGAAACTGATCCTGGATTATGGGATTTGTGGATACAGCAATGTGGAGTGGGGAGACTTCGATGCGGATGGTGATCTGGACTTGTTACTTTCAGGTACATCGGGAGACATGTACCAAAATGGACTGCCTTGCCTCCTTTACAAGAATATCAACGAGATATTTACTGACATCGATGCCGGATTTTATGATTTGTTTAATGGTGGTTTTGATTGGGGAGACTACGATAACGATGGGGACATGGATATGATCGTTTCTGCTGGAATACCACAACCAGGAGCTTGGAGGTACTTTCAAACATACGGTAATCCTCAAAAATTATTTATGGCGTATTTGCTCAAATTATGACAGATATTCCAGGTATCGAAGATGGTTCCGTTCGTTGGGGTGATTACGACAACGACGGTGACTTGGACGTATTGATTGCAGGGGATAAAGGCATTAACAACGATGAACCTATTGCGCACATTTATGAAAACACTAATGGTTCATTCGTTCAAATGAACTTTGGATTTACGGGTGTTAGGATACGGATCAGGTGAATTTGCTAGATTTCGATAACGATGGGGATCTGGACGTGGCCATTTCGGGGGAAATCCTACCCAATTTCAATTATTCCTTAAAAATTTATCGTAATGATAATACTGTATTCACAAACATCCCCGGATTTTATAACAGTTTTGCAGGACCATTAGCCTGGGGAGATTTCGATAATAATGGCTACCCTGATTTGTTGGCCGTCGGCTCTGGCAAAATTATTAATAATACAAATGGTGCATTCTATTATCTTCTGTTATATAATTTCAGTGCCATATTACTGGAATGCCTGCCCTGGGGACTATGATAAGGATGGCGACCTTGATTTGGTAGCGACCAATACGGATATCCTCTACTACATGGCAAAATAATATTCCTAATATTAACAACCCCCCATCGGTTCCTGAAAACTTATCCTCCTCCGTTATAGCGAACTCTGTCACACTAAATTGGGATTTAGCTACGGATGCTGAGACACCCGATCTGGGACTCACATACAATCTTTTCGCTTTACAGGGAAGGGGACACAACATTTTTTCTGTCACCAATGAGTGATACGGCTTCTGGACTCAGGCACCTGGTCCGAAGAGGAAATGTGGATCTTAATACCCAGTGGACCCTTTATCGACTTAAGGAGGGAAGCTATAAATGGTCTGTCCAGGCAGTTGATCCGGGTTATGCAGCATCATCCTTCGCCTCATTAGGAACTTTTGAAATAACAGTTGCCAGCCCACCGGTACTGAAAGACCCTGAGCTTTTTGCAATTAATATCGATTCAATTTATAACTTTACCTGGTACACGGTTGAAAATGCCATACAGTATCACTTGCAGGTAGCTATATGACTCTTTGTTTAGCGATGTGGCTTTTTCTCTACAATAACATAATAGATACAAATCTCCTTTTAGAAGGAATGGCTTTAAACACTCGCTATTATTGGCGTGTAAAAGCCAGAAATAATGAAATGTGGGGAGATTGGTCGGAATCATTCAGTTTCCTTACTAAATCCCCTTACATGGCCATTGAAACCAGTATCATGAAAATAGGAATGGGCCACGCCATTTGGGGAGACAGTGATAACGATTACGACTTGGATTTGTACGTGAGTGGTGAGAGAAAGACATTCGAATCCACTAGTCAATGTTATTCCAAGCTGTACATTAATCGATATGAGCAGCTTCAATGAAACCAACACAAGTACTACAGGATTAAAATACTCAGCCTTCAGTTGGGGTGATTACGACAACGACAATGACTTGGATTTTGTTATTTACCGGTGATGATCAAATATCGTACAATGAATCATTATGGTACTTACTTTCGTAACGACCTTGGTTTCTTTTTTCAAAGTATTCGACTTTCAGATACCTGATGTAGCTTATGGTTCCACGGACCTGGGTGATTTCGACAGGGATGGGGATGTCGATCTCTTGATGACGGGTATTATTAATGAATAATAACATTCCGGTTACAAGGATTATTCTTAACGAATACCCAACCATGTCCAATTATACTCAGGAGTTTCCCGGAGTTTATTATAGCGATGCAAAATGGGGTGATCTGGATAACGATGGTGATCTGGATTTCATTGTGGCAGGCAAAGTCTCCAGTAATGAAGTCATTACTTCGGTTTACATTAATAACCAGGACAGTTTTTCACTTAATTTATCTGAACTCCCAACTTTCAGTTATAGCGCGATAGCACTCTCTGATTATGACGGTGATGACGATCTGGACATACTCATTTGTGGTTTGAACAATGGAAATTATTTAACAAAACTATTTATTAATGATTCCCTGACTTTCAATGATTCCGGGAATCGCTCTTCCTGATTTTTATTACGGGGATGCAGAATGGACCGATTTAGACCTTGATGGGGATCAGGATATACTCCTAACCGGGAATAACGAGACCTATTTGTACATCAATAGTAACGGAAATTTTACCGATTCCATTTCAGGATTAAGGGGGATGAAGTATAGCGGTATTTCTACCGGTGATTATGATAACGATGGGGATCCTGACTTAGCTTTGGAAGGCCGGTTTGTCAACCTTGATGGTTATGACCAGGTAACTGAAATATACCAGAATACACGGGGTACCAATGTCATACAGTCTAAATACCCCACCCCTGCCACCTCATCGAGACCTTTTTCTACAACACAGAAGCAGGACTAAGGTTGTCATGGTTACCAGGTAGTGATGACCATACGCCTGACCAGTGCCTGTCTTACAACCTGTTGGTTGGAATTTCACCCGGCTCCATCAACATAACAGCACCTGAATCCGATCCGGAAACCGGATATCGCAAAATAGCCAAGCCCGGTAATGCTGGTTATGATACCTCCTACCTCTTGAAAAACCTCCAACCCGGTATTTATCTATTATCAGATTCAAACCATAGATGGAGCTTATATCGGATCAGCATTTTCTCCGGTTGACATCCTTCTATGTTTATGAAACTACAGCACCGACTTTGGTCTATCCATATCCTGATCAGGACAGCATCCACAGCCAGGAAACATTCACCTGGCTGCCATTCGATAATTACTCTTATTATCACATGGAGATCGCATTTGACAGCCTATTTTCGTGATGTTTTCCTAGATGAAGAAAGCATAGAGGAAACATTTTATTCACTGTTTCAGATTTAGTGCTCAATAAAACACATTACTGGCGGGTAAGAGCTGTCAGCGACATTGACATCAACCGACTGGTCCACATCAAGGATGTTTTTCACAAGACACAATCCAACTCTAGATAGATAATCCTTTTCCGGATGTAGTAAGTGGGGATGTAAGTTGGGCCGACTATGATAATGATGGTGATCTGGATCTGGCCATTGGGGGACTCCTTGAATCCTACCCGTTTTATAATATTTCAATTTTTGAGAATGACGGAACCGGCAATTTTACGGACATAGAAGCTGGTTTCAATTACGCAGCAATCCACCTATGACTGTATTCTTAAATGGTCGGACTTCGACCTAGATAACGACCTGGATATTTTGGTAATGGGACCCCTCAGTACAATATTGTACCGGAACGACGACGGAAATTTTATTGATCATGAAGCAGAGTTTACATTACTTACACGATGGTGATGCAGACTGGGGTGACTATGACAGGGATGGGGATGAAGATTTGATTATCATGGGCTCAACTAGTACTTTTATAACATACAATCTTATACAACAACGAAAATGGTGTATTCACTGAAGTCGAAACAGATATTATTGGAATGAGCTATGGAGGTCTTGAGTGGGGCGATTTCAACAACGATGGTCTTCCTGATCTGGCAATTAAGGGTGCTGATTAGTATTTTTCCAACACTAAGTTCTAAATTATATTTATAAAAACGAGGGCGATGGACAATTTGTAGACATAGAAGCAGGACTTGCCTTAAATGGTTCATGGATGCCCGCATTGGGGAGATTTTGATGGAGATGGTGACCTTGATCTTGCTTACTATGTCAGACTACTTCGGGTACCCTCATTAACTACTTCTATCGAAATGATTCCACAAGCATTCGTTGATATCGGAATCGAACTACCTACCGGAAGTATCTCCGAGGCCGGCTGGGGCGATTATGATGGCGATGGTGATTTAGACATCCTGATTGCTAAACAAGAAAACAACTATAGCATAGGATCTCAAATATACTTGAATAATGATGGTGTTTTTAGCAGTATTGAAGCTGAATTGGAAGCCCTTGACTTCACCAATTGTGCCTGGGGTGATATAGATAGCGACCGTGATTTGGATTTTGTCATTACCGGAAACAAGCAGTATCAGGTTTGTGAGACCGTCCTTTATAAAAACAATGCCCGGTCGAATGCACCCCCACTTTCACCTGCATCTATGATTCCTATGGCCATTGATGCAATGATTTTGCTGACATGGTCAGCTGGATGGGATGAGGAAACTCCTGGAACTGGACTGACATACAACATCGGCCTGGGAAACGAACCTGGTGTTTACAATATTATTTCACCTATGTCAGATGATAATGCGGGTATTCAGCGAAGGATCGAATATGGAAATGCAGGTCTGAACAAGATAATGAAGGTCAATGGGCTTTCACAGGACCAGACCTACTATTGGAAGGTTCAAACCGTCGATAACACGTTCAACTGTTCTGAGGAACCTGAAGAAATGAGTTTCTATTTTCCGGCCGGGAACCAGCCTCCTGTTGCAGAAAATGATTACTATTCCACGACAATTGGTACAACCATTGTCTTGAATATCCTTTCCAATGACTTCGATCCGGATGGAGATTCCATTGCTCTGCACAGCATACTTACTCTGCCACTAAACGGCAGCCTAAGTTTCCATGAATGACAGTATTTTTTACACACCAAACTCTACCTACATCGGGATAGATTATTTCCAATACCTTATTACTGATAATCATTTGGGCTATGACACCGCTAATGTTTCAATCGTTATGGAAATAAATAACCCTCCTGTGGCCAATGATGATTATGCGTATACAGTCAAGAACCAAATGGTTACCATCCAGGTTCTTGATAATGATACCGATCCCGAGAATGACCCTCTTGAGGTTACTGAAATTTACGTTGATCCTTCATTCGGATTTGCCTACATTCTCAATTCTGACAGCATTTTATACAATCCAAATCCCGACTTTACAGGGAACGATTTTTTAGTTTATATTATCACTGACAGTAATAACGGATACGACACAGCCACCGTAGATGTAACAGTTGATATTGGTAGCGGTATCAAACAATTTAGTACAGATCGGATATTGGTTTACCCCAACCCTGTAAGGGAATTTGTTAACATTCTCCTTGCCAATAAAAATATCGGGAAATGTTCATTATTCCATTTACGATCATTTATTACGTAAGTTATCAGATGGATTTTTTGAAAATAATTCAAATTCATATTATCATACAATCAGTTTACAAGGATTTCCTAATGGGGTGTTTCTTTTACAGTTGAAGGGAGATAGAATTAATGAAACAATAAAATTGTTAAAGTTGCCATAAATATTCATTGGAAACGATTTTAGTGTTATATCCGGCATAATCTCCACAAAACATTATGCCTGTCGCTATCACATTATTTTATGGTTTTCTGTTCTATGCCAAAACTGATTATAAATTAAGCTATTTAACTTAACCTTCTACAATCCTCAATAATTTGGTTTGATAATAAATAGTTTGGGGCTACTAAATAAACCCGGTTGACGTCAGGTTTTTATTTGAGAAAAGAATTCTGAACATTTTTACAGGAGAACAGCTTAATTCAATGGTCAATATTTTCTTTCCCCCATTTTGCGCCCTTCGCGATTCCCCCACTTTCCGACCTTTGCGTGAACTCCTTCCTGGTTATGCTTAAATCAAAAAATTTCGCTCCTACGATGCTTTAAAGGTTGGTTGATTTTTATTTTCTACCATATATGCGCTCCTCCGGAGCTGCCGCCTCTCTGTGAACCTTGTGTATACGCTTAGTGCCCCTTGTGGTTAAATCTTTTCCAACCCCCTTCGAACTTCGAACCCCTCTGATTCTGGTTCCGGCCACCAAACTTGACAATGAATCAGTTGAAATGTGGTTCCAACGACCCAAACCTGACAATGATTCACCCAAAATGTGGTTCCGGCGAATCAAACCTGACAATGATTCACTCGAAATGTGGTTCCTGCGACATGAACTTGTCAATGATTCACCTGAAATGTAGTCCCGCTTACCCAAACCTGACAATTATTTACCCAAACTTTGGTTCCGGTAAACTAAACCTGACGATGATTTAATTGAAATATTTTCCCAGCCTCCTATAATTGTCATTGATTCATCTGCAATTTAATTCATATCACATAACCTGTAGTTCAATGAAGTCACAATGAAGTATTCATCTTTCTCCTTATTTTAATTTTTTGATGTTCCTGCGATTTCCTTTTCCGAAACCAATACCAGGTATCCTCCGCCACCGGCGCCCGAAAGTTTCCAGCCGAATGCTTCATCTTTATATTTTTCAATTGTTTGCAAGTACTTCATCATTGACCATATGGGGAAACATAGCTATCTGGGCTTTAAAGGATGCTTTAAAATTACTGCCGAAAGATACAAATTCTTTTAGCAATATCGTATTCCAGGTTTTGATTGCGGCGTCTGCCAGGGCTTTGGCATTTGTTTCGTTAATAGCTGTTTTGCTGAGAACATCAAATCCATCCTTGCGCGGGGTAAGTGGAAGAAAATGAAGACGATGTTCAAGCCAATCCAAAATATCTGTGTCATTGTATGATTCGATTGACTCGGGCCAATACTCTCCGCTGTAATTTGCTTTATTCATCCCGGGGAAAACGATACCGATTGAATCCTGCGACCCGCTGATCTCTTTTTTGCCCGGAGGATTCTCAAAGCTGAAAAGAATTTTAGCAAGCTTTTCAGGATCTTCGTCTGGAAGCCGGTATCCCCAAATTTCGATTGCTTTTTTACGCGTGCTTGACGACATCCCGCTCCGGTTGTTAAAATCAATCGTCGGTTCGATTGAAATAGTAATTACCGGTCCGGGAAAGTATTTCGAAACAAAAGGTTGATCGAGCCAGCCACCGGCTAAATCAAGCCTGTATGGTATAGAGCTTTTTGAACGCAAACTGGTTGTCGACCGCTCCGGCAGGTTTTCTTTTGGTATCCGCTTGCTCGTTCTGTATTCAATTCCCAATTGATTGCAAAGAGTTTTTTTTGCTTCGTGATCACCGTCTTCATTCACAAACAGGATATCCGGTTTCAATTGCTCAATCTCTTCCAGGAAATCGAGGTTACCACTTCCTTTGTTGATCCATGCATCATGAACATGACGGATAGATTTAATCATGTAAAGCCGCTCTTTTTCAGTATAAATGGTAGCACGGTTTTTTAATGCCTGAATGGTTTTATCTGAACCCAGCCCGACATATACCTCACCATGGGTGGCAGCTTCCTCAAAAAAGGCAATATGTCCGCTGTGAAGCAGATCAAAGCAACCGCTGACAAATACTTTTTTCCTGTTCATTAAGTGTAATTGAATGAGGAGCAAATTTAGGAAATAGTATGATTTGAAGTATTGACTAAATTGACTGGAATTTTTGCCAAAGGCATCCCTTTGGGAGATTGACTAAAATTTGAGCCGTACAATTTAAGCTAACCGTTATTTCAATTATTTTCGCTGATTCTTTAAATGCGAAAAAAATGACTGAAAAATCCCGGAAATATCTTACCCCGCTTATCCTCATCACGAGTTTATTTTTTTTATGGGCCCTGGCTCACAACCTGAATGATATTCTGATCAGGCAATTTCAGAAGGCTCTTGATTTGAACCGTGGACAGGCCGGATTTATCCAGTTCGCTTTTTATTTGGGTTATTTCATCATGGCTATACCGGCCGGTTTGATCATGAAAAAATTTGGGTATAAAAAGGGAATCATCGCTGGTTTGATCTTGTATGCATGTGGAGCACTGTTGTTTCTGCCAGCCGCTGAAATCAGGGTTTATGGCTTTTTTCTTTTCGCATTGTTTGTTATTGCCAGCGGACTTACTTTCCTCGAAACAGCAGCCAATCCTTATGTTACGAAATTAGGTAATCCTGATTTTGCAGAAAGACGCCTGAACTTTTCTCAGGCATTTAACGGCCTGGGATCAGTCATTGCTCCTGCTATCGGTGGTGCTTTTATTTTTTCAGGCATGGAATACTCTAAAACAGAACTCACAGCCATGGATCCCGGACAACTTGATATCTACCGGGCTATGGAAGCCAGAACTGTGCAAATGCCCTACCTGGTCATAGCGCTGATTGTGCTTTTCGTTGCCTTTTTAATTTATAAAACCAAAATGCCTGCCGTGGAAGATGAGGGTGAAAACGGTAAGATTAGGATTTCCAGACATCTGTTCAGGCATTCTCACCTGGTTTATGGAATTATTGCCCAATTGTTTTATGTCGGAGCCCAGGTAGGTATATGGAGTTACTTCATTGATTATATGAAAGATCTGGTTCCGGAAACAGCTGAGAAAACCGCTGCCTACTTTTTATCTATGAACCTGGTTTTATTTATGATCGGCAGGTTTTCGGGAAGCTTTTTAATGACATGGATTAAACCGAACCGCCTATTGGCAATTTATAGCCTTATCAATTTGGTCTTAATTCTTATCGGATCGCTGGGAAGCGGAATGACAGCTGTTTATTCCATCATGCTGGTTAGTTTTTTTATGTCAATCATGTTCCCGACCATATTTGCATTGAGCATTAAGAACCTAGGAGAAGACACAAAGATGGGATCTTCTCTTGTAATCATGTCCATAATCGGTGGGGCGCTTTTCCCTTTGGTAATGGGATATATTGCTGTTGATAATATTCAGACGGCTTTTTTTGTCCCATTCATCTGTTTTATCATAGTTTTTGTTTTTGCAATATGGGGATATAAAGTCAAAGAAATTAAAGTTCAGAACCAATGAATAGCAAAAGATATTGTTTGACCCTGGATCTTAAAAATGATCCGGAATTAATTGCTGAATACAAAAAACATCATGAACAGATCTGGCCGGAGGTTTATGAAAGCATAAAAGCCTCCGGAATAGTTGATATGGAGATATACCTGCATGGTAATCGCATGTTTATGATCGTTGAAACGGATGAAAGCTTTTCCTTCGAAAAAAAGGCAAAAATAGATGCTGAAAATCCTAAAGTTGCCGAGTGGGAAGAATTAATGTGGAAGTTTCAGACACAGCTACCAGGTTCTGGTCCTGGCGAAAAATGGAAATTAATGGAAAGGATTTTCAGTCTTGCAGAACAACCAATTTCATAGATGGTTGTCTGGTGAATGTTATCAATTTGTTGATTTAGTCATAATAAAAATGAAAAAACTGTTCCTTTTATCATCATTGTTGATTTGTTGCTTGATTAAGCCTGTTTACCTCTTTGCTCAAATTGAAGAGGAATTTATTAAGGTTCAGAAAAGTAAAATTTACACCAGCGGAAATATATTTGAATACTCCCGGGGAAATACCGAGATTTCAAATACAGATCAATGGCTGAATGTGAGGGAAATTGTAGCCATAAGGAAACAAGAATATTTAAATAGCGGTTGGATTAATCCTGCAAAATCTCATCCGAAATTTATTTTGCCTTTGCATGTAAAGGATGTGATTACCGATCCGGGATATTATACTATCACTGCCTATTTTGATCACGATACCCTGTTTCCAAATCATTTGCAGGATTATTCCTGTGGAACTCATACTTATGACCTGGAATCAGAATATAACCATGAGGGCACCGATTATTTTCTATGGCCATTTCCCTGGTATAAAATGGTTAATGATGAAGTCGAAGTTGTTGCAGCTGCCCCAGGGATATTGCTTCACAAACAGGACGGAAATTTTGACCAGCATTGTGATTTAAATTCTGAAGAATGGAATGGGGTATGCGTTTTACATGATGATGGCTCTACCAGCTGGTATATTCACATGAAGAAAAACTCGCTGACAGAGAAAAATGTCGGTGAGGAAATAGTTCAGGGAGAATATTTGGGAATCGTTGGGAGCTCAGGTAGCTCATTTGCCCCACATCTCCATTTTGAAGTGCTTGATGCCGATGAAAATAAAATCGATCCCTTTTTTGGACCCTGTAATGAGACAATTGGTGATTCGTGGTGGGAGGAACAGCTTCCATACAAAGAGCCCGGAGTGAATAAGATCAGCACAAATGCCCATTTGCCGGTTTTCCCCGACTGTCCTGAGCAAGAAATTCCGAATGAATCGGATGTCTTTTATCCGGGTGATTCTATTTTCCTGTTAAGCTATTTCAGAAATATTTCATGGAACGATCAGGTTGAGGTTACCATCCGGCGTCCAAATAATTCTGTATTCGCAAATTGGTTTTGGAACAATCCTTACGACTTCTATGCCGCTTCCTGGGTATATTTCCTTATGTTTATTGAGGAAGAAAATTACGGAACCTGGAATTATCAGCTTAGTTTTAATGGAATTACTTATAATAAAAACTTTGAATTGAAAGATCCGCAGGGAATTCCATACCTTTCTGGTTATGATCATTTAAAAGTTTTTCCTGTACCGTTTGAAAATATAATCACCCTTGAATCCACAATCTTTCAGCGATCAGGTTCTGTGATCAAAATCTATAACAACATGGGTCAATGTATCCGTAATTTTCAAATCAATCCCAATTTAGATTCTGCCATTCAGGTTGACCTTTCAAATTTACCCATCAGGAATATATTTCATCAGCCTTGAATTCGGTAACGAGAACCTTTACAAAAGGATAGTAAAAAAGTAAGCACTTTTAAAGATTTAGGAATGATCGGGGATTTTTAAAAGAAAAAAGCAGCGGGTGGACTTTAACCACCTCCAGTTTTCGAAAGGGGGAACTGCCTGTCGCTGCTTTAAAACTTTCCTGCTTTTGGGATCATTGATTACGAGCCCTGAAAGCAAACTATTTATGAGTCAAAAATAGATTGAAAACCTTAAGACAAATATTCCTTATCCCGAAATTTTCAACAGGCAATTGTGAATTGCGCTATCAATAGGTTTTATGCATAACACTTAATATATCACGCGGATAGACAAACTTTTTAATAAGAAACATTATCTCTAAGGAAGCTTTACCTATTCCATATAATATATAAACAGCATGTAACAATCAGTCTGATCGAATTATGATCACCCGTTTTTTTCTCTGATCGCTCACTTATTTTTAAACCTGATAAAACCCGGAAGAATTCAAATTTTATT
Organism: uncultured Bacteroidales bacterium; assembly: GCA_963705185.1. GTDB lineage: Bacteria > Bacteroidota > Bacteroidia > Bacteroidales > JAADJA01 > JAADJA01. The sequence continues at coordinate 93,360 of CAVPJF010000020.1, read as the reverse complement.
TTAATTCAGATAAAGTAATACCAATTTAAAATATAGTTCAGATCATGACCAAATTGTATTTTAGCGTGCAGGTTTGCGGAGTAAATAGCAAATGCTGCTGCTACATGAAAATAATACATTGAGGCGGAAATGAAATTCGACTAAATTGAATGTGCAAGCGGTATAATTTTGGATAAATGAGTTATTTGAATGGGATTTGGAACAAAAAATTATCTTTTGCGTACAAAAATCAAGTCATATTGTACAAGATTAAAACAAATGCATTTAATGAAAAGGATATATTTAGCTGTTGCCCTTGCATTCATGATTTCATTGATTGGATGTGGACCAAAATCCGTTACTACCGATACTGAAAATCTCGATTCTATTTCGCTAGCGTGGATTCCGTTTGCCGGAAGTGAAGATGTTGTATTTGAATTTGATACTTCCCGAATGGCGTTTTATGGTGCGGGTAGATCAAGCTATTACGAGAATGTTCGTTACATGACCGATCAGGGTGGTTTTATAGCAGTACAGGAAGACTACTATGCTGACCTGGAAAGACAGAATCTTATATTTAACTCGGCTTCAACACCCTATTTTATCAGATACTATCTCGAACGTAATAAAGGCGAATTAGGTGATTGGGATATTTTAAAGGTTTCAGTTGGAGATGGAGATTACTACCAGAATGAAATGAAAATAGTGACTTACGAAACGGAAAGCAGTGATAAAGGTGAAAATTTTACCTTTAAACCACAAGTGGAGCTCAGCGGAATTAAATTTGACAGTGTTTATTATAAAAAGCAGGAAAGGCGTCCTTTTGAAATCTATTATACCCAACGATTGGGGGTTGTGGCCTTTAAGGTCTCGTCGACCGAATTATGGGTAATATATCAGGACACTTTAAAATAATAAACAGCCCGGTTATTATATTTCTATATTTACTACCTGACTAACGATACCCTGAAAATCGATACTTTTGCGCATAATCGTTTTTATACTAAAATGTCGATTTTTCTCATATGAATGAATTATATCCCTTTAAATTCAAACCCATTTTTAAAGATAAAATCTGGGGTGGACAAAAAATATCAACAGTTTTAAATCAAAACTTTTCACCCCTTCCAAACTGTGGTGAAGTATGGGTTTTATCTGGAGTGGCAGACAATGAAACTGTCATTGAAAATGGATTTCTTGCCGGCAACGATTTGAATGAGCTTGTTGAAGTATACATGGGTGACCTGGTCGGCGAAAAAATCTATCAGAAATTTGGCAATGAATTTCCTATCCTGATAAAATTTATTGATGCTAACGACTGGCTTTCAATCCAGGTACATCCGGATGATAAGCTGGCATGGAAGCGTCATCAAAGCCTGGGTAAATCTGAAATGTGGTATATTCTCGATGCAGATCATGATTCGGAACTGATCGCCGGTTTCAGCACAAGGGTTGATAAAAGTGGCTATCAAAAGCACCTTGAAAACAAAACCCTTAAAAGCATCATGAATTTTGAAAAAGTAAACAAAGGTGATGTTTTCTTTACTCCTGCAGGACGGGTTCATGCACTTGGACCCGGAATTTTACTTGCTGAAATTCAGCAAACATCCGATGTTACTTACCGGATTTATGACTGGGACAGAATTGACAATGCCGGTATGATGCGGGAATTGCATACCGATCTGGCACTTGACGCCATTGATTTCAATCTTTATGATAATTACAAAACCCCTTACGCTGACAGACTGAACGAAACGGTAAAGTTGGTCGAAAGTCCTTATTTTACTACCAACCTGATGCATCTGAACAAAGCTTTGAAAAAAGATTACAGTCAGCTCGACTCCTTTGTAATTTACATCTGTACCGAAGGGGCGTTTGACGTAATATGTGATCAAAATAAGTTTACCGTAAAACTGGGCGAAACCATCTTATTGCCCGCAACAATTGAAACTGTTGAAATATACCCCTCACCCGAAACTAAAATCCTTGAAGTTTACATGGTAATTTAGATTCATGAACTGATTCATACAACGGTTTTAAGCTAAAAATTGTCTGGACGAAAGCAATCCTGAAGTAATTTTTCTGAAAAAATTCAAAAGAATTTTTTGAATCGGTTTTTTTTTACTTTTGGCCTGTAGTTTGTCTTGGTTTGCTTTCATTTTAACAGATATAAATTATGAAAAATCTTTGGATTACAATCATCCTGATTGCTTTTATCAGTAACATAAATGCTCAGGAAAGCACAAAGAATTTGGTTAAGGTTCCAGCCATTGATGTTAAGACTATGGATGGAAAATCGTTCAATACATCCGCCTTATCAAATGATGGGAAACCGGTAATCATCACATTTTGGGCAACCTGGTGCAAGCCCTGCCTGAAAGAGCATGATGCTATCAATGATGTGTATTCTGATTGGGTGGAAGAAACCGGGGTAAAACTTTATGCTATTTCAATTGACAATGCACGTTCGAGCAAAAGTGTGAAGCCACTGGTGGACGGTAAAAGTTGGGAATTTGAGGTTTTGCTGGATGAAAATAGTGACTTCAAACGGGCCATGAATGTGAATGTTCCACCCCATACCTTTATAACTGATGGTCAGGGTCAGATAGTCTGGCAACATGTTGGGTATCTTGATGGAGATGAAGCTGAATATATCGAGATTGTTAAAAAGATCATAAAGGGAGAAAAAATCGACTAATTCTGCAATTGTAAAATTTCAATAAATCTAAAGATTTGAAAAAGAAGAATTACAGTGTCAGGGTATTATTGTTGCTGGCTTTTCTGCCTCTGATGTCCTTTACACAGGATATCCTCGGCGGGGGCAAGGTGACAGGGAATATGCAGGTGGATGCACAGGTTTATTCTGAGGATTCAAAACTCGGAATTACCGATTCCCTTCTTAACTATGAGAAGTTCGGGATGAATGGTTTTGCAAACATCCTTTATACAAATGGCGATTTTAAAGCGGGTATCCGTTTTGAAGGCTATCTGAATCCTTTGAGTGGATATGATCCGCGTTACGAAGGTGTTGGCATTCCATACTGGTTTGTCGGGTATAAGCTTGGAGCCCTTGAAATGACTGCCGGTCATTTCTATGAACAGTTTGGCAGCGGTCTGGTTTTGCGAAGCTGGGAGGAGTGGACATTGGGTTACGATAACAATATTTATGGCTTCAATGCAAAATTTACACCTGTACAGGGCGTAACCCTTAAAGGTTTGTAGGTGTTCATCGATATTTCTGGGAGCCTTATGAAGTCAACAACCGGGGTATAGTTAGGGGGGTGGATGGCGATTTTTACCTGAATGATATTTTCGATAGAATGTCGGATGCTAAAACCAAGATTACCCTTGGTGGGAGTTTTGTGAGTAAATATGAAAATCCACCGACAATGACCTTTTCGAGTGATTCAGCCTTTACCATTATCAATGAATCTGGGGGTACAACGAATTGGACAAAAAAGACGACTTATGAATATAATATTACCACATAATGTTGGTAGCTGGGCGGCAAGGATAAACTTGGCTTCGGGAGGATTTAACTCTATATGCAGAATATGCCGAGAAAGGAAATGATCCAAACTACGCTTATAATAAAGGTATTAGCTATATTTATAAAAATGGACACGCCCTTTATTCGACTTTATCTTATTCCACAAAAGGATTTGGAGCTTTTTTGTCAATTAAATGGATTGATTATATGCAGTTCAAATCGCAAATGATAGAATCCGGAAACCCGGCAATGCTCGACATCAATTATCTGCCGGCTATTTCGAAAGAGCATCCATACAGCCTTGCCACCATGTATCCTTATGCAACAAAGCAAAATGGAGAAGCCGGGTTTAAGGCGGAAGTGATTTACACCATCCCGAAAAAAACAAAATTAGGCGGAGAGTATGGTACTACCATTGAGGTTGATTATGCTTATGCCAATTCAATAAAAAAAGAACCGATCAGCCCTGCCATTCCCATCGATTCAACAGGTACCGATGGGTATCAGGCGAAATTTTTATCTATTGGCGATCTGCCCTATTACAGGGATTTAGATGTAATGATCGACCGGAAATTCAATAAAAAACTGAAAGTCAAACTGGCTTATTTCAACCAGACCTACAACCTGAATGTGATTGAAGATGATATTTATAACGACGAAGAAATGGTACATGCCAACATTGGTGTGGTAGATCTAACCTATAAATTTACAAATACACATTCATTGCGCGTCGAGGCCCAGGGCTTATGGACAAAAGAAGATGAGGGTAACTGGGCTGCCGTAACACTTGAATACAATATTTCACCGGCTTGGTTTTTCGCGGTGATGGACGAATGGAATTATGGAAATCCAGACGATAATATGCAGATTCATTACTATAATGCCTCCTTTGGCTATACCAACAAAACCAACCGTATTTCCCTGCGGTATGGAAGACAGCGTGAAGGATTGCTTTGTGTGGGAGGCGTTTGCAGGTATGTTCCGGCTTCTACCGGATTAACCCTTACCATCACAAGTTCATTTTAAATGAAGAAAGGATACATGATTATGAAAAATAAATTCACACCCAAAATATTGCTGGCAGTTGCGTCTTTTATTTTTTTGGCTTCCTGCGATAAAATCGATCAGCCATTGGACATTATAGATGAACAATATACCACTGATGGATATCTGGACACATTGTATTTTGCCGATTCAGTAATTATAACGAGAAACATGTTTTATTTGAGGATTTTACGGGACACAAATGTGTAAACTGCCCTGAAGCCGCATTAGCCGCTCATGCACCTTGCCGAAGATCTTAACCATAAGCTTATTATTTACAGTGTTCATGCCGGCTACTATGCTGAGCCCGACGAAACAGGCGATTATACTGCCGATTTCCGCTGTGAGACCGGGGAAGCATTGTACAACGACTTTCAGGCATTTGCCAATCCCATTGGCTTGATTGACCGGGTGGAATATAATGGTTCTGTGCTGATTGGAGCCGGTAACTGGGAAACGGCTGTGATGCTGGAGCTTGAAAAGGAAAATACCGTCGATTTGAACCTCCGCAATATTTATTATCCCAACCTGAATAAAATACAGATTGATGTCGCCGCTAAGTTTCTTTTTGCAGCTGGGGGTAAATACAAACTGGTTGTTTACATAGTGGAAGACGGCATTATTTCCCCGCAAAAAAACAACAATCCGGATATTGGCCCTTCGCCCGACTGGCTCGATTATGAGCACCGGAACATCCTTCGTGACGCTGTCAATTCTACCTATGGCGGTTATATTTCAGCAGATGGCGATGTTGCGCAGAACCAGGAATACCCTAACCAGTTTATTTTCGATCTCAATTCGGCCTGGGTTACTGCCAATTGCAACATCATTGCTTATGTATTTTCGGAAGATACAGGTGAAGTCCTCCAGGTGGCTGAACTGGGGATTAAAACTTCCGATTAGGTTATAGTAAAACGTGGATTGCCTTCTTTTCCGAATAAGTTAATTCCTTCATTTTCGGAAATCGATCAGAATTTAACGCCAGTAGACCGGCGCCGTAACTTACTCATGTTAAAATTCGTTTAACACAAGTGCTCAGGCACATTGATAAAGAGATAATATGAATTTCAGCCCGCAGGGATAGTACTTGCGGGCTGAGTTATTTATAATACCCCAGAGTGGTTCGTGGGATTTTTTTATTGCCAATTTATTTTTATTTTTGCAAATGCATAAATTAAAATATTCTTGGTGACAATTCTTTAGGAACGGTATTATAAATGATATCTATCAAATATTATTTTTTCAATTGCTCAGTATGATTTGGAACCAAAACGATATGTTTGATAAAAGGAGTATCTATGGAAAAACATTATGCCAGGAGAAAGATTATCCCTGGATAGATGTGCTGTAGCTTTGATTGATGGAATATACGATATTATATTTCAGGTTATTGCTATTCCTTTTCCTAGCGATAAACATTTTTATGGACTTTTTATTGGCATAGATATTTGTTTAATGAAAAATGGATATTGCCTTTTTACCAATGGATTTTAAGATTTATTCTACTATTAATGATTCAATTATTTTAGTTGGTATAAGGCGATATGACGAAATATAGATAACTCCTTACTAATGTATAATATTAAGGGGTGGAAGTGTTTAAACGAACAAATAGGAGATATTATAGTAATCATATAAGAATATGCATAAACGATAGTTATATTGCAGTTGCATCTTTTGGAAGCGATTATAATTATTATCCAATTGGTGAGTTTGTGATTGATACTTCAGGAAATCTTTACAATTATTTTTCTCGGCCAAATGTTTATGGTCTCCCAAGTCTTATAAAAACATCAGATAATAATTATGCAATTGCCTCAATCATAACCGAGGCTAACAATGACAAGAACATTTACCTTTATAAAATTAATGAAAACCTTGAAATCGTTCCTTTTGATACCAAACCATACACCTACGATAGCCTTTGCCCGGAGCCGATACAATCCGGCACGATAAATCTGTCAGGTTGCATGGTGTGGACAGGCACGGAGGAAATCCCTTCGCCGGAGGAGTACTATTCCTTTATTGCTTCCATTCCCATCACCGCTTATCCCAATCCGGCAGAGACGGAGATCACCCTTGCTTTTGAAAACACAGAGCATCACAGCAACATGCTACTGGAGTGCTATAACATCTTCGGGCAGAAGGTACACAGCGAAAAGATATACAAAGGGCAGCAGCAAACAAAGCTAAGTGTAAGCAACTGGAGCAAGGGTTTGTACTTTGCCGTGGTAAAGAGCAATGGGAAAGTGGCTGGGACGGGGAAATTTGTTGTAAGGTGAATTCTCTTTCTGTCGCCTGTACAACTAAAACAAAAAAGGGCATCATCCGACGCCCTTTTCCATAAATTGTAATATCAATCTTAATAGAACTTCACCCTGTTATCGGTAATGTTGGCCTTTTCTTCAAGGGTTTTTGTAAATGAATTATTGGTGACCTTCGATTTAAAGTTCGTCACCAGTTGTTTTTCGAATACTTTCCTGTCCTCACCTTCAGCCGGTTTGGTAACTTCGTCCACAATCACAAAGAAAGCAGCATTGCTGCCTTTTATTGGCTCCGACATCACATTGGGCTGGAGCGTAAAGACTTTTGCGATCACATTCGCTTCGTTGCCGTAGCTGGCAATATTCCGGAGGTTAAAATTTACATTGGGAATGGTATCTACCTTTGAATTTAATTTTTGAGCTATTTCAATCAGGTTTGATGTTGAACCAGCTACATCCTTCATCTTTTGCACAGCCAGATCACCTTTCATTTCCTTGATAATAAGCGGCTCCATTACTTCTTTAATATCTTCAAGCTTTGGTATTCCTTTTTCCCTCACTTTGGTTACGATGGCAACAATATACTTGTCTTCCATTGTAAACACCTGTGAAACGGAACCAACACCAATACCTTCAATAAATGTCCATTGAATGATAGGGCGCGGGTAATCCAATCCGGCAATCCGGTTTCCCATGGCTTGCAGGAAGGTAGCTGTAAGCTTGTTTAATCCCATTTTGGTTGCCAGGGTATCAAAAGCAGTAATATTGGTTGCCCTTCCGGTAAATTCGCTTGCTTTGGCAAATACTTCCTGGTTGGTTTCCTGGCTGGCATCTATCGTGATATCGATTAACGCAACCCTTACTTTTTTAACAGGTTCTAATTTTCCAGTTACTTTAATAACATGATAACCAAAGTTAGATTCTGCAACCACAAAGTCTCCGACATTGTGAGTTAATACTGCATTATTAAAAGGATACACCATGGAGCCATCGGCAAACCAACCCAGGTCGCCGGAGTTCTGTTCAGCAGATGGATCATCCGACTTCAAACGGGCTAATGTTTCGATGAGGGTTGGAGAGGCTTTTACAACATTCAGAAGACTATCCGCAATAATTTTTGCTCTTTCTTTTGTGCGTTTTATCTTTTCATCTGCCATAGTAGCTCCTGCATACGAAACCAAAATGTGAGATGCTTTCATGGAATCGGGCCTCATTTGCACATCCATTAACTTAGCCATATGCCATGCTTCATTCTCTAAGTAAGGTTCAACAAAAGTGCCTGCCGGAGATTTAAAAACTACGGTATCAATCCGGGGAGATAAGGTTCCCTGTTTTTTCCAGGTACTATCGTATTTAGTGTCGGACTCGCCATTAACGAACAATGGAATATTATCAGTAGTTTTAAAACTTTCGAATACTCTATAGGCTAAGTCACGTGCTTCTTTTCTGTCCTTAGGGGATGGTTTCACATCGAACACCACATAGTCAATATCCCTTGAGGCTTCCTGTTTGTAATTCTGCTTGTAATCGTTATAATATTTTTCATAGTCGCTGTCTTTCACCTTCACAAGACTATCGTCAATCAGATTATAGCGGTAACCCACAAGCCTGATTTTAGCATTGGTTTTCTTTTCATCAAAATCCATACTTACAAACTGTTCAGGCATGTAATAAGCTTTTGAGATAAGGTCTTTATACTTGGTCTTGTAACGGTCTTCCTTAATGGCCTCCACAAAAGCATCCCACTGGCTGCGGTTGGTGGGGTCCATCTCGTCAAGCTGTTTTATATAATTTCTTACCAGTTCAGGATCGTATTGCTGGGTTTCAGGATCCTTAAAATATTGTAAAATATAAGCATGAGGCTGATCTCCCTGTATCTGATCAAATAATTCTTCAGCAGAAACTACCAAACCCAATTCTTTGTATTCTTTGTCTAATATAATGGTTTGAATCAACTGATCCCAGGTTTGCTGCTTCAAATTAAAAACTTCTTCAGCTGTAAGGCTTTCTTTCTTTTGATTCCTTTTCTGATTTTCGTGGTTTTGCTCAAATTTAGCATCAAACTGAGAATAGGTAATATCTTCTCCCAATACTTCAGCAACATTTATATTTTCCCTGCCCCTGCCGTATCTTGGACTAAGAAAGTCACCCAAAACAAATGCGGCCAATGCAATACCCACAATGATGATCAACAACCCGGACCTTTTTCTAATTGTACCAATAAGCGCCATAGTTCTATTTTTTTTAAAAGTGGGTGCAAATGTACAACAACAATATTAATTGGTACAAGTTTTATTGAAAATTATGTTGCAATAACAGGGTTGGTAGGGTTTAGCGCTGATTACTTAAGAATACAATGTTGTCTTATAATCATTTAATCCTTTTTCGAATCAATCGTTATATGCACTGTTTCTATCCTGGTATCGCTTGCCTCAGTAATTAAAAACCGAAATTTTCCCTTGATAATGATTTCATTGACAGACGGGATACTTTCATGAATATTGATGATGAACCCACCCAGTGTTTCATATTCATCTGACTCAGGGAGATGCAAATTGTATTTCTCATTCAGGTAATCGATTTCGAGCCTTGCAGAGAAAAGGTATTCATTGTCTTTTATCTTTTTCTCGGTCAGCTCTTCTACATCAAATTCATCTTCGATTTCTCCAAATATCTCTTCAATAATATCCTCCATGGTGACAATCCCTGAAGTACCCCCAAATTCATCCACCACAAGGGCAATGCTTTTGTGTTCCCTGATGAACATGCTCAATACATTATTCGCAAGCATGGTTTCAGGAATAATAGGTATGGTATGGGTTACCGAACTAATAGATTGCGGATTTTTGAACAGATCAGATGAATGCACAAAGCCGATGATGTTGTCGAGGGTTTCATCATATACAAGCACTTTGGAATGTCCGGAATCAATAAAGCAATTTCTTAAATCTTCAACGGAGTCTGAGCTTGCAATGGCGGTTATTTCAGTCCTCGGTACCATGCATTCCCTCAGTTTTACATTCCGGAAGTCAATTGCATTCTGTAGCATCTGAATTTCCTGTTGAACGTCACTTTCTTCCTTTTTTTCAATGGCGAATTCCTTTAAATAATGATCCAGGTCAGTCGGGCTGAAAGAATAATTATGATGCACAAGTTTCAACCTGAAAATGTGATTTAAAATGAATTCGGAAATCCAGACTATAAAATGAATAATTGGATAAAACACCCAATAATAAAGCTTCAAGGGCAAAGCCAGTAAGTTTAACAGCCGGTTAGGATTTATCCTGAAGAGTGCTTTTGGTATAAATTCGCCGGTTATTAAAATCAATAAAGTTGAAATGACTGTTTGGAGAATCAGAATAATAAATTCGGTGGGTTGAGCAGGAGCAAAACTACTGATGATTGCCGGTTCGAGAATGTCGGCCATTGCAATACTATAAATTACCAGTGAAATATTATTGCCCAATAGCAATGCCCCCAGAATTTTTGAAGGTTCTTTAAAAAAGACAGAAAGAATTTTTGCTGAGAATAAGCCTTTGTTCTTGTCAAGTTCGATTTTTAATTTATTCGAACTGACAAAAGCTATTTCCATACCCGAAAAAAAAGCAGAAAATATAAGAGAAATAGTGACTATCGACCAATTATTCATTGATGCATTTAAATTTATTGTTCATCCGGATTTATCTTAAACTCACCGGTTGGATTTTTAATGGTATAATTCTCGAAATCCTGGTCTGAAGTTAGCCCATCACCATAAAGTACTTCATCCGCCCTGGTTATTTTCACAAAAACCTCAGAATAAATGATGCGTTTGTTTTCGTCCCAGATTAAATATTCTGTGTTCAGCTGCTCGTTTTTATCAATGTTTTTGACGATAACGTTATTCTTAGCTTCCATAATTTTAGTTTTTTCATATCGAATCCCGTATTTGGCTGTGATTTCTGATTTGGGTTTTAAATCAGAACCGTAAAATATCACTTTGAATCCTTCAGGAAATTCCACATAGGCGTTTGCCTGCTCGTAATTTTTCATCAGGGGACTTTCAAGATAAGCTCTCAACATGCCAGAATCGCTGTAATATACTTCTATGTCACGGGCTTGTTCATTGGGAAGTGAATCAACCTGAGAAAGGGAGGCGATAACTTTGATGTCATTCTCACAAGCAAAAAGCATTATTATAAGAGAAAATATAATAATGCTTTTTGATATTATCCTGAATATTATAGGTCTCACCTCATACTTTAGTATTGAACACATTTGTCATTAGTCAGATGTTCTGACGGTAGTTGTTTCGTTGATCCAGCAACCAACTGTATAGGAATCACCCTTTTTAAGATCATAAAAGAAAATAGTTTCTGTTGCCGGAAAATATCGTGAAAAGGTATTGATCTTAGTTGTAGCGAGTTCCTCTACCGAAGGATCTACCGTTTTTGCCTTATAGTATTTATCTACAGCAGCCCAATAGGCAACTTTATTGGTCAGATCATTATCACCGCAATCTTTAGCACTGGAGGCGTACAGATCGCCGATAAGTATGTAGGCCTTACCATCATTGGATCTTACTTTTAAAACTTCATAACACTGCGAACGGGCATTGGAATATTGCTTAACCTGGAAATAAACATTAGCAAGCAGGTATTGTGCATCTGCCCTGTCATTATCGTCTTCATACAAATCAATAGCCTGCAGAAGGTAAGTAGTAGCTTTATTGTAGTCCTCTCTTTTTATATACATTTTACCCATCAATTTTGCAGAATTTGCAGTGGGCTCAAGATTATGTAAATTCTCAGTTGCTTTAAAAAACAATTCTGAATCAGTACAGTTCTTTTTATCAAGAATTTTAGTTATTTTCTTGAGCAAATCAATATCATTTGGAGTATTGTTAAACTTAATGGTATAAATGCTTATCAAATCCTCGCAGGTCGCATAAGGTTCAAAAGACAATTCAATATTGGTCTTGACATTTTCCCAATTGGCAATGTTTTTTGTATCATTTTTTGCCTGACAATCTTTCAGGTTAAAGTCGATAATATCACTTGTCTGATCATAAATATCTACCAGGATAGCTTTTTCAGCCTTTTCAGCTTTCACTAGTTTTTCAGCAGCCCTGAAATAGTAAATAAGGGCTGGCCCACCTGAAGAATTACCTTCCAGAGTAATTGATTTACCAAGTATCTGGTAGACTTCTTCATAACTTTCCGGACGATACTTATAGAGATCGACACCTTTTTTCCCAAGGACATAACCTTCTTTACCATAATATTTGATACGGTTGTCATAAACCATCATCAATGTATCGATGTACTTTTCCTTAAGGGGTTTATTTGTTTCATTGGTGACCAATGCTTCCATTAGGCTTTCACCATGCAGGAAAATATTTATGGTGCTTTGAGGGCAATTAAGATAAACCCATCTCCAGGGGGCAATTGCGTCTTTCCAGGAAGCATTCGCAAAATCGCTTGCCTTCCATTGTTTGTAAAACTCATAATAGAGCGAGTTATTCATAACACACGTTACACTATCGGAACCATATTTTGATGCTCCTGACGGCTGTGCTTTAATTACTCCACCAAACATCATCACCAGAATCAAACTGATAAATAATTTTCTTTTTATTTTCATGATTACAAATATCTTGTATTAAACATTAACAATAGCAAAACAAACTGTAAAATTAATATCTTTTTGTTAAAATAACTTACTTGTATCTTCTCTTAAAGAACCATGATTCGTATAACGATACCCCAAAGTAAAAATTAACATAGGTTTCCTGGATCAATCCATTATCTATAGTTCCTCTTTTTCCCGTTTCCACACTAATATTAATCATCGATTTAGAACCTTTAACTGCAATGCTTCTTAATGGCAATCCTAAACCAAATGTTATACCAAAACCATCCAAGTGTATTCCCCGAAGTTTTAAGTAAGATTGATAATACCTGCCACCAAGCCGGTATTCAATTCTTTTAATATATGAAGTGCTGGCAAAATCCGGTATAATCTGACCACCAAGGGCTACGGATTGACTATTCACAAGTGAATCACTTTCACCAAAACTTCTGAAGTCTTTCCATTTATCATTTTTGTAATCCACACCAAAAAGCCAATAGTTGGCTTTGGTCAATGAAAACCCAAGCCCAAATCCTTCAGGAAGAATTACACTACCTTTCTCGTCTCTGTAATCAACTGTATCTCTGAAAAATTCAACACCACTTATTTCTCCCAATGAAGTGCGGGCAAGATAATCTTTCGTTGCACTTAAATTTATTTTCGGACGATAGGTCGCTCCGGCTACAAGCGTAATATTTTTTTTAAGTTGTGTAAAATATTGTGCGCCAAGTTCGAAATAAAGATCATCGATGGACACAGAATTATTAATTTTTGTGTTCACATAGTAACTTGAATCAGGAAACGATATATTTTGTATCCGGTCAATGTTGCCAAATAAATATGAAGCATTTACTCCAAGCGACAAAAATTTAAATGGTTGGATTGCATTGCCCCAGTATATGCGGCTCAATCCACCATTGCCTTCGAATGTATATAATACATTTCCAATATTTTCCTGGAATGTTAAAGAATTTACTTCATAACCAACTTTGCTGAATGGGAGTAATCCGATGCTGCTCTTCCACCAGCGTGTAATGGGAAATCCCATAACCAGATGACTAATTGAAGCTGAAGTAGCAACCTCATCAAACTCTTCTGATTTCAACCGCAGGTAATTTCCTGTAACACCACCTTCAAACAGAAAGGATGTGGTATCGAATGATGTATAAGATGCAGGATTAACGATGTTTATTGATGAATTATCACGGGTGCCGATTGCAATTCCACCCATGCCGATATTTTTAATACTGTTGATATTACTCAAAAAACCAAGCCCAAAAGCAGAATAGGGTGAACTGACTTCATTTTGAGCATACCCGTGCCCAAAAAATGAAATTATAATAAAAAAGAATAGGTAAATCCTTAATTGATTAAGCCTCCACATTATAATCGAGTATCATATTCAATCCTGCCAAAACTATATTTGAGTTTGCAAAGATGTTATTTTTTAAGTATTTATCAAAATAATTAGCATCCCCGCCGGTTAAAATAATCTTTAAGTCCGAAAATTTGTTCTCATACTTTTCAATTATTCCATTAACCTCAGCAACAACTCCATTCATCACTCCGGACTGTATTGAATTTTCAGTACTGTCGCCGATAAGGTCGATTTTGTCGCTTCTGCTAACTAACGGTAGCTTATCAGTAAAAGTATTAAGTGCCTTAAATCGCATCAGAATACCCGGCGAAATTCCGCCCCCATAATATTCCTTATTTCCATTTACAAAATCGTATGTTATGCAAGTTCCGGCATCTATGATCAGCACATTCTGAGCTGGAAACAGACCTGTGGCCGCCACAGCCAGGGCAATTCTGTCGTTTCCCAAAGTGGCAGGAGTTTTATATTTGAGTTTGATGGGTAATGGTAATTCATGACCAAGTTCAATGAAATGATACTTGCTGCAAAGCAGATTCTTTATTTCATCAGGATAATTCCTGACAGCTGAAATGATCGTATGTTTAATTGGAGAATATTCAGGCCTGGAGTCATTAAATGTTTTTATAATAAATTCAAGCTGATCAGGTGTTATATCATCGGAGATTCGGATATCAAGCATTGATTCAGCCTCAAAAAGTCCGATTTTAACACGTGTATTTCCGATATCAATAACCAGTTTCATACTGATTGAACTATGGTATTATTAATTCAACTGGGAATGCAAAGGTAATTCAATAGTAAGTAAGGACAACTTTATAGACTGTATGCGTAATTATTTTATTTTCAGCAAAAAGTTTTTATATTTAATGAAATGTTATTTACTTTTGCATCCCCTAATTAGCAGGGATCGTTTAGCATAATGAAGGTACCATAGCTCAGCTGGTAGAGCAACGGACTGAAAATCCGTGTGTCCCTGGTTCAATTCCAGGTGGTACCACTTAATTTTTTAAAAAGCCTGGATTTTATTCATCCGGGCTTTTTTTATTTTAAAAAATATTAATTTTATCTTGTCTGGTTGTAGGAATCTATTAACTTTGAAAAGTAAAAATGAGAATTTATCATCCATAATTATAAGGAGAACAAAATATGAAAAAGCTTACGTTTATAATTCTTATTGGAATTTTTACAGCGGGCTGTGGTAAAGTCAACCAGGATAAAGTGACTTTTGATCCAGTCAAAGAAAAGGAAAAGGTAGCCCTGGTATTGGAAAAATATGTAATTGCAAATGAAAACCAGAACCTTAACCTGATAAAAGAGGTATGGGCAACAAATCCGGACATTGTTGTTATTGGCACCAATAGCGATGAAACAATAATTGGTTGGGAGGCAATTGAGAATGCATTACAACGGCAATTTGAATCCATTGAAGACACTTATATTTCTGTCAGGGATCAACGAATTGAGATTAATGAAACAGGTAACACGGCATGGTTTAGTGAATTTGTGAATTATAATTATATTTACCAGGGAAAGCCTGTAAAATATGAAGGTTTAAGGTTTACCGGAGTACTCGAAAAAATTAATGATGATTGGTTAATCGTACAAAGCCACATGTCTATTCCAGGTTCTCCTGATTAATGATTTCTTACCAAAGGCCTTTGAAATCAGTACCTTGATTTGATGCCTACATTGGTTTTATTTTCAAGCACATCGATTAAAGGATTCTTCTGACTTAGCTGCTTTCGGTTACCAGATAATTCTATGTTATCCCCTCTATACTTTTTTACTTCCTGTGGATAATAAATGATAGTTTTAAAATAGACCATTGTTAAGAGATCCCCTGAGGGAAAATCAATTCCCTCCTGATCGAAGTATTTTTTCACCCAGGATGAAAAGTTTTTTCTATTAAAATTATGCTTTGTTATTTTGAGATATTTCGGCGAGAGAATATTTTCCTTATATCCCAATACCCTATAAACAGCATTGTTTAAATCATCCGCGCTGGCGAAGCTGAATCCCATAGAATAATCGCTGAGCTTTCCTTCCAGGTTGATCGTTATACTATCAATCCCTTGCTGGTTTTTTAACTTAGATGCAAATTCTTCAGCTTCCGACTTTAATTGTTTCTCCAATGATATGTCAATAAGGTCGGAAAAGTTGTCAAGAAAAGAAACAATTTGATTGGTTTTTATGCGGTATTTTATTTTACCGGATTGATCGCTGTGCACGGTAATCTCTTCAATAATTTCAATACAACTGGTTAGGCTTAAGAATAATAGAATGAAAACCGGAAGTATTTTTTTCATGATAAAAACTAAATAACGATTCAAACGTTGTTATGATCAGTTTATTATTGTTTCTTGGTACTGCCGGGTAATAGTTTTTATTTGAATACTGGAATTACCAAGTGAAAAATTAATCCACTAAACACTACTATCATGGAAAAAATGGAAGCTATTGCTAAGGAAACTGCAGAACTTTTTATTAGAAAACACTTCTTGAATCTTGACCAACAGGACCATTTGGTTAATGTAATACGAAACAGTGTTACGGAAACAGTAATACATGCCCTGGCAACCTATGAGTCCGAAAGAGATCAAATCTGATATTATTTATGAAATTAAAAAGCCGCTCCATGGAAACAAAGCGGCTGTTTTTTATTCAGCAAGTATCAGGATTTTATTCCTGAGCACCTCAATCACACCTCCTTTGATTTCAAAAAACTGAGTTTGCTTGTTTTGATCCACAATTTTAATTTTGCCTTTTTTAAGAACTGAAATCAGGGGCGCATGATTATTTAGTATTTCAAAAGATCCATCCTTGCCGGGTAACTGAACAATCTCAGCTTCTCCCTGAAAGATAGTTTTATCAGGATCAATAATTTCAATATTCATATTTTGTTCAATAATCTATTAAAAAGGTTCTATTTGCTTTCTGCGATCAGTTTCTTCCCCTTTTCAATGGCCTCATCAATTGTACCTACAAGGTTAAACGCTGCTTCCGGATATTCATCCACTTCTCCATCCATGATCATATTAAATCCCTTAATGGTATCCTCTATCGATACCACAGTACCTTTTAATCCGGTAAACTGCTCTGCAACATGGAAAGGCTGGGAAAGGAATCGCTGAACCCTTCTTGCCCGCAGTACAACAAGTTTATCGTCTTCTGATAATTCGTCCATACCAAGAATAGCAATAATATCCTGCAATTCTTTATACCGCTGCAATGTCTCTTTAACTCTTTGTGCGGTTTTATAATGCTCTTCACCAACTACTTCCGAAATAAGGATCCTGGAAGTTGAATCAAGTGGGTCCACAGCCGGGTAAATACCTAATTCTGAAATTTTTCTGCTAAGAACGGTTGTTGCATCAAGGTGTGCAAATGTAGTGGCAGGGGCCGGATCGGTTAAGTCATCAGCTGGAACATAAACTGCTTGAACAGAAGTAAT
This sequence comes from uncultured Bacteroidales bacterium, assembly GCA_963705185.1. Classification (GTDB taxonomy): domain Bacteria; phylum Bacteroidota; class Bacteroidia; order Bacteroidales; family JAADJA01; genus JAADJA01. Next base: position 76,144 of record CAVPJF010000020.1, on the reverse strand, counting down.
CGAACCTCTTTTTGTGGAAGTGATCCTTTCCTGCATGATACCCATTTCGGTTGCAAGGGTTGGCTGATAGCCTACTGCTGAGGGCATACGACCCAGTAATGCTGAAACTTCAGAACCAGCCTGAGTAAAGCGGAAAATGTTGTCCATAAAAAACAAGATATCGCGACCACCAGATTTTTCATCACCGTCACGGAAATACTCTGCCACAGTCAACCCTGAAAGAGCAACTCTTGCGCGTGCTCCAGGAGGTTCGTTCATTTGACCAAAAGTTAAAGTGGCCTGTGATTTTAAAAGCTCTTCCTTATCGACCATGGATAGATCCCAACTTCCTTCTTTCATGCTTTTTATAAAGGCATCGCCATATTTAATTACACCGGATTCAATCATTTCGCGCAACAGATCATTCCCTTCCCTTGTTCTTTCACCCACTCCGGCAAAAACAGAAAGCCCTGAATACTGTTTCGCAATATTGTTGATCAATTCCATGATAATAACTGTCTTGCCAACACCGGCGCCTCCAAATAAGCCAATTTTTCCGCCTTTTGCATAAGGTTCAATCAGGTCGATTACCTTTATGCCAGTATATAAAACTTCTTTTTGAGTAGTAAGATTTTCAAACTTTGGAGGATCACGATGAATAGCATACACTTTCTCCCTTGAAACCGGACCAAGACCATCAATCGGATCACCAATTACATTGAACAGCCTTCCTTTGATCTCATCACTTACGGGCATAGAAATCGGTGTGCCGGTTGACTTTACTTTAAGCCCTCTTCTGAGACCGTCAGTTGAATCCATTGCGATGGTTCGAACGGTATTCTCTCCAATATCCTGCTGGCATTCAAGTACCAGCTTTGAGCCATCATCCCTTGTTATTTCAAGGGCATCATAAATGTTTGGCAAATCTTTTTCATGGTCGAATGATACGTCAACTACTGCTCCGATAATCTGGGAAATATATCCTTCTCCTGTGTTTTTCATGCCGATATTTTAAAATTTGCGCAAATATAAAATTATTCTTAATTGTATTTATTTCTTTATGCCTTCAAACAATAAAAAATTAATGACCAGAGCCCTTAAAATATAATTGATGAAAAGTTATTTTTTGAAGAATTTTTTCTGGAAGAAAATTAAAATAAGCACTCCTGTTGTGATAGAAGAATCAGCTATATTAAAAACAGGTCTGAAAAAAATAAAATCCTGTCCGCCCCAAAATGGAAACCATTGCGGATAAAATCCTTTGAGAACAGGAAAATAGAGCATGTCGACAACTTTTCCATGCAAAAAACTACTATATCCTCCTTCAGGTGGAAACAACATAGCAACATCATGAAACTTGCTTTCACTGAAAATCATTCCATAAAAAGCACTGTCAATTATGTTACCAAGCGCCCCTGCAAATATCAGCGACATGCTGAAAATCAAACCGGGATTTTCTTTTCTTTTTGTGATCTTTAAAAGATACCAACCTATTGCTATGATGGCAATGATGCGAAATATGCTCAGGATAAGCTTGCCGGAATCACCACCAAACCGCATCCCAAATGCCATTCCTTCATTTTCGGTAAAATGAATGATAAACCAGTTTCCCAGCACATTTATCTCCTCGCCAAGGGTCATATGGGTTTTAATCCAAACCTTTAATACCTGATCTGAGATTAAAATCAGAACTATAAGAATGATTGGCTTTTTCAAATTGAAATTGAAAATAGGAGGTACATTAAGCAGTTATTTTTTCGACTGATTTAATTTAGCATCAATGCTTAATGTGGCATGGGGCACACTTCTCAACCTTTCTTTTGAAATCAATTGTCCGGTGGCACGGCAAATACCATATGATTTATTCTCAATCCGTATTAAGGCATTCTCTAACGAATTAATAAATTTTTGCTGTCGGGCGGCAAGCCGGCTGTTTTCTTCTTTTGATAACACCTGGTAACCTTCTTCCAAAACTTTAAAAGTCGGGGAGGTATCTACGATATCATGTTCATTGGCATGAGTATATGCATCCGTAAGCATTTTAAGATCTTCCTTAGCTTTTTCGAGTTTGTCAAGAATGATCAGGCGAAACTCTTCCAGTTCCTCATCCGAATACCGGTTTTTCTTCAAGTCCACATTCATTTCTTCGTTTGCCATTGTTGTATTATTTTGTTGATTTAGATTACTTTATACTGATATTTAATTTAAATGTTTTTCAATTATTATATTCGTTTTCATTTCATCAGTCAATTCAATTGTAATTTTATTATTTGTTAAAATCTGATCTGTCAACTGAAGTGAATCAGCAAGAGTTTCTGAGCAAATATAATCAAAATTCTTTTGCACAGCGATTTCTAATTCATTTGTTTTTTCAATAAGCAGAGAAATTTTATCGGTCACTTCAAATTGATTTTCTTTACGCAGATTTTGAATCCTGTTCACCAGTTCTCTGGCAATACCTTCGTGCTTAAGGTCGTCGGTAATGGTAATGTCCAGCGCAACCGTAAGGTTTCCCATCGAACTTATGAGCCATCCGGGAATATCTTCGGTAAGGATCTCGACATCCGAAATTAATATTTCAACTTCTTGTCCTTCAATCTGAAGATTGTATTTTCCTGCTGTTTCAAATTGGCCGATCTGCTCATTGTCAAAAGATATCAGTGCAGCATTGATTGATTTCATCAATTTGCCATACCTGGGTCCCAAAGTTTTAAAGTTCGGCTTAATTTTTTTCATAAGGATTTTATCATCCTCCATGAATTCCAAATCTTTCACATTGACTTCGGATAAAATGAGGTGTTTGACTGCCTCCACATTTTCCCTGAAGTGGTTGTTCATCAAAGGGATCATGATCTTATTCAGCGGCTGGCGCACCCTGATACTGGTTCTTTTACGCAATGACAAAACCATCGAGGATATTTTCTGCGCCAATTCCATCCGCTCTTCGAGACTTTTATCAATCAGCTTTTCATCTGATAATGGAAAGTCAGTCAGATGAACCGAATCAGATGATAAGTGGGCGGTTACCGAATTCAGGTCGACAAACAATTTCTCCATAAAGAACGGAGCTATCGGAGAGGCTAATTGTGCAATGACTTCAAGGCAACGATATAAAGTTTGATAAGCGGCAATTTTATCATCAGTATACTCCCCCTTCCAGAATCTTCTCCTGCTTAACCTCACATACCAATTGCTTAGATGGAGATCAAGAAACTCGCTGATTGCCCTGCCAGCTTTTGTCGGCTCATAGTCGAGGTAATATTCATCTACATTTTTGATCAGGCTGTTCAGTTCAGAAATGATCCAGCGGTCAAGTTCAGGTCTTTTTTCAACAGGAATTTCAGGCTCGGAATAGCTAAAGCCATCGATGTTGGCATAGAGAGCAAAAAACGCATATGTATTATAAAGGGTACCAAAGAATTTCCTTTTTACTTCATCAATCCCCGCATCATCAAATTTCAGGTTATCCCAGGGTTGGGAATTGGTTATCATATACCAGCGGGTAGCATCCGGTCCAAATTTCTCAATGGTTGCAAATGCGTCGACAGCATTTCCTAATCGTTTTGACATTTTATTTCCATGGGCATCCAGCACCAAGTCCGTTCGAAACACAGGTTTTGTAAGCAACAGAATCAAAAACCATTGTGGCGATAGCATGGAGCGTGAAAAACCAGCCCCGGGTTTGATCTACTCCTTCGGCGATAAAGTCTGCCGGAAAATAATCGTCCAGGTTTTCTTTGTTTTCAAACGGATAATGGAACTGGGCATAGGGCATCGCCCCTGAATCAAACCATCCATCAATTAGTGCCGGTTCCCGAAACATTTTTTTTCCACCTGGAGAAACAAGTATTATTTCATCAACATAAGGTTTATGAAAATCAAATGTCTCATAATTCTCTTTTGAATTATTACCGGGAATAAAATCCGCCAATGGATTTTTAATCATAAAACCAGCATCTATTGATTTTTCGATTTCTGCCTTTAATTCTTCAGCAGACCCAAGGCAAATTTTTTCAGTTTCATCCTCAGTCATCCAAACCGGTAAAGGCACTCCCCAGTACCTTGATCGGGATAGATTCCAATCAACCAGATTTTCTAACCAGTTTCCAAACCTTCCGGTTCCGGTCGCCTTTGGTTTCCAGTTGATGGTGTTGTTCAGTTCAATCATCCTGTCCTTGAATGCTGTAGTTTTGATGAACCACGAATCCAGCGGATAGTAAAGTATCGGTTTATCCGTCCGCCAGCAATGCGGGTAGGAGTGAACATACTTTTCGGTTTTAAATGCCTTGTTCTCTTTTTTCAGTTTTACGATGATGTCAATATCAACCGAATCTTCTTTGGCGGGGTCGTAATTGGGATCGTATTCCTGCTTAACAAACCGACCGGCAAATTCACCCATTTCTTCCACAAACTTTCCCTGCTTGTTGACCAGAGTCAATGAACCAATTCCATTTTCACGGGCAACTTTAAAGTCATCTGCACCAAAGCTTGGAGCTATGTGAACAATCCCGGTTCCTTCGTCGGTGGTAACAAAATCACCCAATAATACCCTGAAGGCATCACCATCTTCTGGCTGTACATAAGGCAGTAATTGCTCAAAGCGAATATCCTTCAGGTCTTTTCCTTTAAATTCACCTGCTACAATAAACGGAATCTTTTTCTGCCCCGGTTCATATTCCTCTAATTTCAATTCAGTGTTCGATTCAGGGAAATACTTATTCAGAAGATCTTTACCCAATATTACTGTGATGGGTTGATGGGTATAGGGATTGTAAGTTTTAACTTTTATATAATTGACATTCGCTCCGACGGCCAATGCTGTATTTGAGGGCAATGTCCATGGAGTCGTTGTCCATGCAAGGAAAAACAAATCACCAAATACAGCATCAAATAAAAATTCAGATTTTTCATCCCGTAAAACTTTAAACTGGGCAACTACCGTATTATCTTTTACATCCCGGTAACAACCCGGCATGTTTAATTCATGCGAACTAAGTCCTGTCCCGGCAGCTGGTGAATAGGGTTGAATGGTATGTCCTTTATACAATAATCCTTTATCATACAATTTTCTTAATAACCACCAAACGGTTTCGATGTATTTATTATCGAAAGTAATATAGGGATTATCCAGATCAACCCAATATCCCATCTTAACAGTCAAGTCATCCCAAAGATCTTTATATTTCATCACCTCTTTCCGGCAGGCCTTATTGTAGTCTTCTACCGAAATTTTTGTACCAATGTCTTCTTTGGTGATACCCAATGATTTTTCAACGCTTATCTCTACAGGAAGGCCATGCGTATCCCACCCGGCCTTGCGTTCAACCAGATAGCCTTTCATGGTTTTATAACGGCAGAATATATCCTTAATGGCACGGGCCATCACATGATGGATGCCCGGTGTACCATTGGCAGAAGGCGGACCTTCATAAAACACAAACGGCTTATGCCCCTTTCTCAGATCAACACTTTTTTCGAAAGTTCGGTGCCCTTTCCAATAGTTGTTGATCTCTTTTCCGATGTGTGTTAAATCAAGTTGCTTATATTCTGAATATTTCCGTTTCATTCAAGCTGAAAATCTGTATGATTTAAAAAGTGTGCAAAAGTATAAAATTTATAATATCAAACTAATATGATTCATTAGTCATTTAAGGAATCCCATTAAAACAAAAAAGGCCGCCCAAAACCGGACAGCCTTTTTTGGAGTGTATTTTCGGAATTATTATTCGATAATAATTCGTTTTGTGATCGTACCTTCATTGGTTTCAATCTGGAACATATACAATCCAGGAGTGAACTTTGAAGTATTGAATTGATAGAATTTGGAATCAGCAAGTTCGCTTGCAATTACCTGTCCTGCATAATTGTAAACCTTAACCTTAACAATTGAATATTCCGATTTAATATTTACAACTGCAGAAGCCGGATTCGGGTAAATCTGAGTTGATTCAACAACACTTTCCTGAACATCGGTAAGCACTACTGATACAGTATTTGTAGGTTCTGATTCGCCACTATCGTATACGGCTGTTACATAATATTCATGTAAACCTAATGGAGGATCAACATGTGTGTAGGTAGTAGGTGTTACAAAATCGAGCACACTGAAACTACCACCCCCGGATGCATGGTAAACATTATAACCAAGCAACCCAGTGCCGCCACCACCAACCTGTACAATGTAATCTTCAGCTTCGCCGTAGGTATATAATGCACAAGGATCGGTAGCTGGTGCTAGCCAATTGGTGCGTGCCCTCATGATATGCTGTCCACCGGGAGCATTGGCCGGAATAGTAATAGAAACCGTATAAGGAACGCCCATTGTTACCAGTTCATAACCGATAAATATCTCTTCGTCTGAACTTAGTACCAGGTCATCATTAAAGTCGATCCACATGGAAGCAAAGGTGCCATCATAACCACCGGTCATAATCACATCATAAGTTCCACCAGCGCTCAGCATAGCAGGGCCTAAATTGAAATACTGGCTCCAGCCTACTCCATTCAGATCGGCACATCCTGAACCATTGTTTTGAATTTCAGCCAGAACGAAATCGGTGAAACCATCTCCAAAAGTACATCCGGTGCCATATTGCGGAACACAGAGTGAAGGCTCACTATTGGTAACGCTCTTCGTTTTACAGTCATTCACAGCATTTTCGTCACCGGTAAGGTAGGTACAAGCTACAAATTCGTAGGTATCGTAAGCTGAAAGATTCACCGTTCCCGGGAAGGTATAATCATAGGTTGCACCACCTGCAATGGAATTTGTAATGGTTGCATTAACCGGAGTACCGCCATCCAGCGTATAGGAAATGTTGAAATTGGATTGCGCTGCTGTGCCAAAATTCTTTATCCTGACAGTTACAACTTCATTGCCTAAGTTAACACCACTGGTTGGAGAAAGTATGCTTTGAATTCCAATATCATTGGTGTATTGTACGCTTGAATATTCGAAGGCCAATCCACACATTTCAGCCCCACCCTGGAAATCACCAACATAAGTTGCTGCACCTGTAGACGGATCAACTGTATAAAGCTGGCCAGTCGAAGTGTACCCAGCCAGGTAAAGAACATCATTTTCGTTGTCATACTCTAAGTCCTGGGCATAATTGATGTCTATACCAAGTGGCCCGATTACTGTACCAGCGCCTGTAGCTTTGTCAACTGAAATCAGAACATCGGTAAAAAGATCGGCTGCATATAAATTACCTGATGCATCACAGGCCAGGCCAATAACCAATGCACCTAAACCCACATCACCAATATAGGTATTTGCACCTGAAGACAGATCGATTGAATACAATCCGCAGGAAGCACCATTATAATCACAACCGAACATTGTACTGGTGGTAACATCGTAAGCTATGGCATTGAATCCACCGGCTGCTGAGCCGTAACCAACCAAATTCATAGCGCCTGAAGAAGGATCAAGGGTATATAAAGCTCCGGTACCATATTCCTCACCATACCATACACCTTCGGCCCATGAACCACCGGCGATAAAATCACCAGCTCCATTTGGACCTAATGAAGTAATAGTACCCGGGAAATCTGTGTCAAAATAAGCAGGGCCAATCGGATTTACACTGCTCGGATCATAAGCGACAAAAGCATACGCAGTTGCACCCTTGATATCAAGTTTAAATGGCTGATAACCTGCAGGAGTTTGTGCGTTGTTAATCAGCTGTTCAGCTTTGATTTCCTGTCCACTTTGTTTGTATTCATTGAGTAAATTATTATGCACCGAATTTGTTAATTCAGTTGCTACAGTCAGGGGTAATTCCTGGATTGGAACATTGTTGCTGAATGATTTTCCTGAAGGTGCATCCCAGTTAAGAACAACATTATTGCCTGATAAATCCAGGGTAAGATTTGTTGGAGGGTCGAGAACACCACCCACTGAACCTTCGAGTTGAAAGCACCAATCTTTGCCGGCTTGTGCCGGCCATATTGCCGTTCCTGGTGTCCATGTAGTTGCTCCCGGAAATCCTCCACCCGGGCAAATCCACATTCTTTCGTATTGGATCTGCGGGGGTAACTGTGGCAAGAGACCGAACTGTCCACCTGGCGTAAAGTCCATACGTGCCTGCATGGCGATCCAGTAATTTCCGTTAGCAAGGATTAAAGGTGCAGGAAGATTTACAGTAAAAATAAAAGAAGTACCTAATGGAACAGCAGTATAAGCCAGGCTGGAATAATATTGAACAGAGGTACCGGGAACTCCGGCGGCATCGTTGAAGAATTCAATGTTGAATCCGTCTGCAGGACCTCCCGGAGTAGCGTTCCAATAGGCGCCAATAAACGACACAACACTTACCTCCCAGGGTCCGGCAGTAACCGTAAAATCATCGGCTCCACGGCAGTCGTATTGGTCGTTTGCTGCTTCAAAATCCTGGGATGCACATGCACCATCAGCATCTGAAGGTGACATCTGCGACCACAAAACATCATCGGTCTGTGCCGGAATGGAACCCGATTTTATGGGTCCGGAAACCAAAACAGGTACCGCATTTTTTTTCATAAGCTCAACATTGAACTGATCAGAATTAGCCTGTCCAAAGATCAGACTGGACGATAGAAAGAACACCATCACCACACTCATCATTTTTGTAAAAACTTTCATAATAATTTAATTTAGTTAATGTAAATAATCGATTGAATAATAAACCTTAAAAAAAGCAAATGTAATAGGTTTTCAATAAACAAAAAAAATATATGAATAGTTTATTCAAATCCAAATAAATAAATTAGCTATAAACGCTGCTCGCCCGGATTTGAGCCAGGGCAAGTTGGGAGTTAATCAGTACGGGAATATGAGTGGGATTTATGGCAAAGTCATCCTCCATAGGAGTCCTTTGGACCTTTGGGAAAATACCTTGTTATTGCTTTCGGATTATCCAGCGCCTCATCCACCTTGCAGCAAATCCGAAAGAGCGAAGGAGATTCTTCACTTATTTTATTCCGTTCGCAATGACGGTGCACTTTTGGATTTGACCTGCACTCAATAAAAAAAGGCCGTCCAAAGACCGGACAGCCTTTTAAGAATGTATTTCAGGAATTATTATTCGACAATAATTCGCTTTGTGATCGTACCTTCATTGGTTTCAATCTGGAACATGTATAATCCCGGAGTGAACTTTGAAGTATTGAACTGGTAAAATTTAGTATCTACAATCTCGCTGGCTATGATTTGACCTGCATGATTGTAAACTCTTACAGATGTAATGTCAAATTCAGATTTGATATTAACAACATGTTTGCTGGATTCGGGTAAATCTGGGTTGATTCAACTGCAGTTTCCTGAACACCGGTAAGCGTTACTTGTACTGTATTTGTTGGTCCTGATTCACCTTCATCGTATACGGCAGTTACATAATATTTATGCAATCCGTAAGGAGGATCAAAATGTGTATAGTTAGTAGGCGTTACAAAATCAAGCACACTGAAAGCTCCATTCTGGAATGAATGATAAACATTATAACCAAGCAACCCAGTGCCGCCACCACCAACCTGTACAATGTAATCTTCAGCTTCGCCGTAAGTATATAATGCACAAGGATCGGTAGCTGGTGCCAGCCAATTGGTGCGTGCCCTCATGACATGCTGTCCGCCGGGAGCATTAGCCGGAATAGTGATAGAAACAGTATAAGGAACACCTACTGATACCAGTTCATAACCGATAAATATCTCTTCGTCTGAACTTAGCACCAGGTCATCATTAAAGTCGATCCACATGGAAGCAAAGGTGCCATCATAACCACCGGTCATAATCACATCATAAGTTCCACCAGCGCTCAGCATAGCAGGGCCTAAATTGAAATACTGGCTCCAGCCTACTCCATTCAGATCGGCACATCCTGAGCCATTGTTTTGAATTTCAGCCAGAACGAAATCGGTGAAACCATCTCCAAAAGTACATCCGCTGCCATATTGCGGAACACAGAGTGAAGGTTCACTATTGGTAACGCTCTTAGTTTTACAGTCATTCACAGCATTTTCGTCACCGGTAAGGTAAGTACAAGCTACAAATTCGTAGGTATCGTAAGCTGAAAGATTCACCGTTCCCGGGAAGGTATAATCATAGGTTGCACCACCTGCAATGGAATTTGTAATGGTTGCATTAACCGGAGTACCACCATCCAGGGTATAGGAAATGTTGAAATTGGATTGCGCTGCTGTGCCAAAATTCTTTATCCTGACAGTTACAACTTCATTACCTAAGTTAACACCACTGGTTGGAGAAAGTATGCTTTGAATTCCAATATCATTGGTGTATTGAACGCTTGAATATTCGAAGGCCAATCCACACATTTCAGCCCCACCCTGGAAATCACCAACATAAGTTGCTGCTCCTGTAGACGGATCAACTGTATAAAGCTGGCCAGTCGAAGTGTACCCAGCCAGGTAAAGAACATCATTTTCGTTGTCATATTCTAAGTCCTGGGCATAATTAATGTCTATACCAAGTGGCCCGATTACTGTACCAGCGCCTGTAGCTTTGTCAACTGAAATCAGAACATCGGTAAAAAGATCGGCTGCATATAAATTACCTGATGCATCACAGGCCAGGCCAATAACCAATGCACCTAAACCCACATCACCAATATAGGTATTTGCACCTGAAGACAGATCGATTGAATACAATCCGCAGGAAGCACCATTATAATCACAACCGAACATTGTACTGGTGGTAACATCGTAAGCTATGGCATTGAATCCACCGGCTGCTGATCCGTAACCAACCAAATTCATAGCGCCTGAAGAAGGATCAAGGGTATATAAAGCTCCGGTACCATACTCCTCACCATACCATACACCTTCGGCCCATGAACCACCGGCGATAAAATCACCAGCTCCATTTGGACCTAATGAAGTAATAGTACCCGGGAAATCTGTATCAAAATAAGCAGGGCCAATTGGATTTACACTGCTCGGATCATAAGCGACAAAAGCATATGCAGTTGCACCCTTGATATCAAGTTTAAATGGCTGATAACCTGCAGGAGTTTGTGCGTTATTAATCAGCTGTTCAGCTTTGATTTCCTGTCCACTCTGTCTGTATTCATTGAGTAAATTATTATACACCGAATTTGTTAATTCAGTTGTTACAGTCAGGGGTAATTCCTGGATTGGAACATTGTTGCTGAATGATTTTCCTGAAGGTGCATCCCAGTCAAGAACAACATCACTGCCTGACAAGCTTAATGTTAAGTTAGTTGGAGCCCGCAAGAGCTCCAAAAGATTCCACCACATAATCGTCAAAAAACATTTGATCGTTAGCAGTAGCACCAAAGAAATCGTTAGCATCCAAAGTATTTGGTATTGCCACACCATTCGATCCCAAAGTCCATTGCCATTCATAAAGCATACTGCCGTCAATCCAGAATTCTGCCCAGTCCATATCCAAATCAACAACATTTTCAACGAAGAACCAGGTATTCTCATTCCAGAAGAAAGTAGATGCTCCCGTTCCGCCAGCGTTGATACTTCCGGCACCTCCCAGGTTGAAATAAACCTCGAGACCCCAGCTGCTGGTTGTTCCGGCAAAACTTGCAAGGGTATTGAAATAACCTGCTTTTCCGGTTGGGATATAAACCCAGAAACTGATTTTGTATTTACCCGATGTATAGGCTTCTCCAAAGTCCTTAACCAGGTCATTGTTTTGTACAACAACAACAGAGTTTACACCGCTATGTGCATAAAGACTGGAAATATAAGCATCTTCTACAGGGTCGCAGGGCAGAATTACTCCAGGTTGTCCATTCATCAGGTGTTTGGCAAGCTAACTGGCCACCGGAAGTATAGTTTTCAAAGTCATAGGTAAAGATCACTCCTGATGTGCCGCCTGTAATAGTTGCACTTACCGTGTTGGAAGCTACTGATTCACCTTCGTCATAAACAGCAGTTACATAATATCCGTATGTGCCTTCAGCAAGATCCATATCATCATAAGATGTGGCTGCAGTATAGTCGATCATTGTTCCATCACGATAGACATTATAGCCCAGAAGGGGTTCGGCTGTCGGTGCAACCCATTCCAGGTGAACATCATCATCAGCAACGGTTGCCACAAGGTTTGTTGGAGGATTAAGTGTAACACCGGGAATGAATTCAATTACATAATCGTCAAAATACAATTGATCATTCGCTGTTGCACCGAAGAAATCATTGGCAGCAAGAGTGTTTTGTCCTGTACCAGTGGCTCCAAGGCTCCATTGATAGGAATAAATCATGTTTCCATCAATCCAGATTTCTGACATATCCATATCCATGTCGATAATATGCTCAACCAGGAACCATGTACCAGCTGTCCATGTAAAAGTAGCAGTTCCGGTACCACCGGCATTGATGCTTCCTGCACCACCCGCATTAAAGTATACTTCAAGACCCCAAACATTGGTTGTCCCGAAGGCCTGAAGGGTATTAAAATAACCCGTTTTAGTTGCAGGAATATAAGCATAGAAGCTGATGCTGTATTTACCACTTGTGTATGGGCCCATTAGTTTAACCAAATCATTATTTTGAGCTATCACAGCAGAATTTGGACTGCTGTATGAGTAAAGATTCGATACATAGGCATCTTCTGCACCACAGGGAGCATTGCTCCAGGTTGTCCATTCGGTAGGATTTTGACAAGCCACTTGTCCGCCGGCAGTATAGGTATCGAAATTATCTTCGAAAACAATATTGGGATTGATAACACCGCCAACATTGATGGTATAGTCTTCAATTTCGCCGTAGCTTGCACTGCCACAAGGTACCGGAGCAAGGCTATAAGTCATTCTGACCCTCATCCTGTAATCTCCACCTGGTGTACCAGCAGGTACAGTGATTGCACCTGTAAAGTATGCACCGGTTCCACCTACATTAGTTAAAATAAATTCCTCATCACCAGTGCCGAATGTATAATCCATATTCCAGTCAACCCAGCAGGTAACCATATCAGATGCATAAGGATACCGGATTTGTAACGGTAATATCTTCCGACATGCCCGGATCAATGGTGGTTGAAATTGCAGTATAATCTGCAACACCACCCTGCCATCCACTGGGGTTATTAATGGAACCGCAGAATACATTAGCTGATGTATTCATCTTCGGTTGTGGTTGATGCATCACAATAAGATGGCATGAGATTTTCAACTACTTTATCAAAGCAGTTGTTTGCCGGATTTTCATCACCTGTTAAGTTAACACAGGCATGGAAATTATAAACTCCATAGGCTGAAAGATTAGCGGTGGTAGCAAAGGTATAATCGTAGGTAGCAAGACTGTTAATAGTCGCAGTAACAGTTCCATTAACCTGAGCGCCGCCATTTATAGTATAGAAAACAGGGAAATTTGATTGTGGATTGGTACCCATATTTTGTATCCTGATGGTAACGGGTTCAGCAGATCCTAAATTAGCGCCGGTTGATGGGGCTAAAATGCTGGTCACTGAAAGGTCGTTACCCGGAAGTCCACCGGTAGTTCCATCAATGATAAAGGGCATTCCTTGTCCATAAGGAGTTGTACCGCTAACTGCAGCAGCCCATCCTGTTGAAGTATTCTGGAGTGCATTTCCTGTTTCTCCCTGATCCCATATAGAGATTGGTGGAGCCCAGGGACCGGAAGCTAATGATCCGGTAAATTGATATTGCACCCAATAAGTACCAGAAGAAAGCACACATCCGGCAACATTGGCCACCACTTCCATAATCGGACGATTGCTGGCCAGAAGGTCAGATTCAATACTCCTGTAAATATTTGTGAAGGTAGTTGAAGCCAACAGATTTGTTGTAAGGTTACCCCATACAACTGTTCCACCGGCATTGGGCGCACCATTCCAGATTTGGGCATAAATTCCTGTGATGGTAGAGGTAGTGGATGAACCTGTCTGATACGAGAAGAAAGTAATCGTATTTAGTGTCCAGGTACCGGTAACAGTAAAATCATCTGCCATAGAATTACCCGCTGTTTGTTGAGCGCCGAAACCATAAGTTGTTAATGCCGGACCACTCACAGACTGTAATACACTTGCATCGGCACCACCAAAACCGCCACCGGGGTGTGTGATCAATGGTCCGTTGTCAAAAAGAACTAACTTATCAGGGTCACTTGAAGCAAAGCTTACATTTGAACCTGCGTCATTTGGATTAGCAATGGGTTTCACCCCATCATAGGTGTCGACAGTTAAATCTGTCGTCGTCTTGTTCGCCTTGATCTTCTCAAGATTTGTCGATTGTCCCAGAACAAATGTGAACGAAAGTAGCAACACCATCATTACACACATCATTTTTGTAAACACTTTCATAATAATAAAATTTAGTTAATGTAAATAATTGATTGAATCATATTTATCTTTTTTCTGAACAGCAAATATAGCGTATTTTTGAAACATCCAAGAAATTTATTAAAAAAATATAAATTTTATTCATTGCTTTTTTTATGACAGCACTAAAAGTACAAAAGTTGCTTTCAATATAAGTAACTAAAGTAATATTTTAAATAACTTTAATTTCAGTTGTTTTAAATTTCTTTCCTTGCCATGTATTCAATGGTTCCATCTTATGGTCAATTAATTTAGTTACCTGAACATTCCTTATCAATACCAGCTGCTCTTCCGGATTTGACATTACACAATAAAAAAAGGCTGTCCTCTAAATGTGGACAGCCTTTTATGAATGTATTTCAGGAATTATTATTCAATAATAATTCGTTTTGTTATTGTACCTTCATTGGTTTCAATCTGGAACATATACAATCCCGGATTGAACTTTGAAGTATTGAACTGGTAGAATTTAGTATCAACGAGTTCATTGGAAATTACCTGTCCTGAATAATTGTAAACTTTAATCGTGTTAATTGTATAATCCGATTTAATATTTACAACATCAGAAGCAGGATTCGGGTAAATGGATGTGCTGTTGGATATCACATCTTCGATACCGGTAAGCACGTCCACTGTAATTGTATTTGATGGTAAAGATTCACCGGCCGGATTTTCATAAACGGCTGTGACAAAATATTGATATATACCTGAAACAAGGATTACATCATTATAAAAGGTTTCAGTTGTATAGTCAATCATTGAACCATCCCGATATACATTATAACCAACAAGCCCCTTTACAGACGCTGCAAGATTACCGATCGGTTTTACTGCAGTAACCGCTGAATAATCGGTTGGATGAACGGATAATTCTGTAGATTTAACAGAAACCGGATTTTGAATATTTATTGCCCCAATTTCAGCAATGGTTCCATCAGTGTATTCAACAATAGCGCGGATCAGGTAAGCTTCATTCCACTCTGCCCATGAAGGGGAGCTATTGTTGAAATCCCATGATCGTCCATTATTTAATCCGGCGTCATAACCGAGGAATGTAATAGCGTTAACAGATCCAAATCCTACAACAAAATCACCGCTAAAGGTAATGTTCTGAGATGAAATATCAACCTCCATCCAATCATCGTCCACAGCTGTCACATTTTCCTGGTAGATAATATCCAGTCCAGGTTGAGAACCAGCCCATTCAAATAGTGTGGCATTAAAATCATTCGCTCCAGCTTGTATGGTTGTATAAAATTTCATTTTCAGAACTTTACAAGCACCAGCGGGGGACATATGGGTTGACATTGTATATCCATTGTAGCTATAAGCACCGGTAGTAACGTCATTGTCATAGATCAATTCTTCAATTGTTCCGCCACCTCCGGGTGCATCCCATTCAAGATTTATTGTTTCACCAGTCGTTACAGCATCAGGACCGGTAAGGTTTGTTGGAGGGTCAAAATTTAATTCACCAAAAATATACATACCACCTGTACTTTTATCTGCTGTTGTGAATGTTCCGCACCAGCCAGTTTCCAAATCAAGCCATGCAGAAGCCTGGAAAGGATAACCTACCGATATTTCTGTCCAGTTAACACCTCCATCTTCACTTATTGATATTCCCATACCGGCAGTTGGATCCATAGCTGAACCGATCACTGTATTGACTGTTCCTGGAACACGATAAAAATACCTTGCAAAACAAGATCCTACTGTGTTATAAGGTGTCCATGTAACCCCGCCGTCAGAGGTTTCGTTCAGAACAGGTTCAATACCCATATTGAGATATGACCTGTAAGCAAATCCATTCATTGCGTCAAACATTACAGGAACCTACAACCTCAGCCGCACCAAAAGCTGTCATTGATGCTGCCCATGTATTACCTTTGTCAGTCGACCTGAAAATTCGTCCCTGGTTTGTGCCAAACCAGATATTATCACCAAATGCACAATAATTACCTGTAATGCCAAATTCCCCTGATGTCGGATTTGGGATATTTGCACCAGGTATTGGTGTCCATGCTTCACCGCCATTCGTTGTCACATAGATTTCATATTCACCACTAACAGGATCACCTTGTGCAACGCCATACATGTCATCAAAAAAATGTATGACATTAGCAAAAGAACTGGCTCCGTATACACCGCCCTTTTTTACCCAGGTAGTACCGCCATCTAGTGGTCTTATACAAACCCTGAGTCGCACCGGTATTAAAAACAGCCCAGCAGGTGTTTGCATCAATCGCAAAAAGCTGCGACAAACCGGTTCCAGCATTAAAGGTTCCGGCTACCCATGTGTTACCACCATCTATTGATCGGGTGAAGGCGTCATAAATTGATCCATCGTCGTTAATAGCCAGCCCCCACATTGCAGTGTTGTCATTCATCCCTACAGAAATTTGTCCAACACCTTTACCAGCAGGTAAGCCAGAATCCACTAATGTCCAGCCACTTTGACCAATAGCACTAAGACTAACAGTAAAATAAATTGCTAACAGAAATAAAAATCTTTTCATGATTAAATGTTTTTAAATGAATAACTCGAATATTAATTATTATATGTACGAAAATTTTTAAAAATTTATTGTAATATGTATTCTAATTTAAATGTTGTTAATTTTTTATAATTAATAAGAATCTTAATTTTTTGCCCAACAAACATAGCTTTTATTAAATATCCAGGCGTTTTATAAAAACCTGACACATTTTATTATTCTTAATTTATTTCATTGACAGCACCTATCTGATAATGGTTGCTTACTATTTTGTTTAATTGTACTTTTTTATTTTATATCCTGATTAAATTTCCTTCCCTGCCAGGTATTTTTTTCTTCAAGTTTTTTTTCAATCAACCTGTTTACCTGATCGTTTCTGATTAGCCCCCAGTTAGGGCCTGAAATGAAACGGGGTGGCATTTCACCGGTGAACCGCTCGATGATGAATTCCGGATTCAACCGTTCAATGAATTTTATTATAAATTCGATGTATTCATCCAATTCAAATAACTCAAATCTTTCAGGCTTTATTTTAAAGGCTTTTTCTATGGGTGTATTTTTTACGATTTGAAGCTGGTGAAATTTAATGTTATTGATCGGCAAAGTTGATAAAATATCCGCTTCTTTGAGCATTTGTTCTCTCGTTTCATCTGGCAGACCGAAGATAATATGTGCCCCGGTTTTTATTCCTGCAGAAGCAGTTTTTCTTAGGGCATCGACTGATTGCTCAAATGTATGCTGTCGGTTAATGGATTCAAGGGTTTTATTGTAGCATGATTCAATTCCATACTCTATAATGATGTAATATCTTTCCGATAACTCGCGGAAATAATTTAATTTTTCATCATCGATGCAATCAGGCCGGGTGCCGATCACTAGGCCAATAATTCCAGGATAGCTTAAAGCTTCGGAATATAATTTTTTAAGGTGATCAAGCGATGCATAGGTATTTGAATAAGCCTGGAAATAAACCAGGAATTTGTTTGCCCTTCTGTAACGTTTTGCATGAAATTCGATTCCTTCACTTATCTGCTGAGTTACCGATTTATCAGGGAGGCAATAGGAAGGATTGAAAGCATCATTATCGCAGTAAGTGCAACCGCCGTAAGCCAGTGTTCCATCACGGTTGGGGCAGGTAAAACCGGCGTCCACGGAAATTTTCTGAACCCTTTCGCCGAACAGTTTTTTAAAATATTCAGGGTAGGAGTTGTATCTTTTATTGTGACCCCAGGTGTAATTCATAAGCAAATTTAACCGCTTCTAAAAAAAGAAAGCAGGGAAAACCTCCCTGCTTAATATAATCTATTTAATATTTTACTATTTCGTTGCGCTTTCGAGTCGTTTCATGATTGAGAAAATAAATATAGCTGCCAGAATACAGCAAATGATAAATATTCCCCACAGCATGTATAAGCTCAATTTTTCCCCACATTAAACTTCCTACAAATAAAGAATTTATTGCCGATGGCAGTAGCCAATAACCAGCCGCCCTGCATTAATCCCTGGAAGCGGGGTGGGAGCAACTTTTGAAACAAATGATAAGCCAATCGGGCTTAAGAATAATTCGGCAATCGTTAGTATCAGGTATGAACTCATCAGCCAGTATGGAGAAACCCTCATGTCCTCAAGCACGGCAGCACCAGCCAGATCTTTAGGAGAAACCAGGTCTCAGTGAAGAAATTAATACAATAATAAACCCTGCTGACGCAATAAACATCCCAATACCAATTTTTTTAGGTGATGAAGGTTCCTTGCCTTTTTTGTTTAACCATGAGAAAATTCCCATGACCAGCGGCGTTAAAGCAACAATGAATAAAGGATTAAACGATTGAAATACTTCCGGAGAAATAGAATTTAACGGAGGATAGTTGCTTGCAGAAATAGTAACACAAAAACCCAAACACTAGAAACATGACTGCACCGATAACCCTGGTAATGGCTTTTTTGTTAAAGAACAATAAGGCACAACCGGCTATTGCTCCTATAACACATAACATAGACCAGAGGTTGAAAAATAAATTCGTAAAAGGACCAACAAATTGGTTGGTATAATCGCGTGCAAACATTGTTAATGTAAGTCCGTTTTGATGGAACGACATCCAGAAGAATATGACCACAATAAAAACCAAACTTAATGCTGTAACCCGGGGTCTTTCTTCTTTAGTGGATAATCTGGAATATCAATGTAACAAATCCAACAAATAAACCTACGGCAAGTCCTAATTTATAATCTATCTCTTTTATTTCAGTATAGCCGTCTGCTATATAGAATCCGACTGCAATGATGACCATTAATACCAGCAGAAATGATAACAGCTTTTAAATTACTACCTAAACTTACTGCAGGTTTAACTTCTGTCTTTCGACTCAATAACAACTTCTTTTTGCTTGGTGGGGATCAAGTTTATTAAATACAAGATAAATGACCAAGGATAAAATCATCGCACCTGCTGCAATTCCAAAGGCATAATTGTATCCTGTTGAAAATACCTTGATATAATCAGTAGCGAAAGCAGTAAGGTCAGCTGGCTGATTTTCCTCCGTCGGCAATAATGGCTTTATCTGCCAGGGTTTGTAATTGTGTTGTATCTTTTAGGGTGCCATTTATAAGTTGATGACACAATGAAGGCAAATTGCCGTCTTCCAAATAGCCATTTGCTTTTAACCAATATACTTTAATAGATTTTGCAACAAAGGGTGCAAAAAAAGCGCCGATATTGATACCCATATAAAATATCATAAAAGCGCCGTCACGGAATTTTCTGTACTTATCATTATCATACATTTGTCCGACCACGGCCTGAAGATTACCTTTAAATAATCCGTTGCCTAAGGCAATGACAAATAAGGCACTAATTGAAACCCACAAGTCTGATCCCGGAACAGCAATAATGCAATATCCGGCAAACATTATGATTTGCCCGGCTAAAATAACGGTTTTGTATTTTTTTGTCCAGTCGGCAATCAATCCGCCAACCAATGCCAATGCATAAATGGCAAAATAGAACCATGAATAATAACTGCCGGCTGATTCTGCATCCAAACCATACCGGGCCTGCAAAAACATAACCAGAATTGCCATCATGGTATAAAAACCAAAGCGTTCTCCCATATTGGTAAAAAACGCAACCAACAATCCTTTTGGGTGATCTTTTAACATAGTTTTAATTGTTAAATTATTATTTGAATAAATTTACCTCAGGAAATTTTAAGGAGGACAAAAATAATTAAAAATTGAAGTTACACAACTTTTGTTTGAGAGCCGGAAAACTAATTAGGATGAATAAAGTTATTAATTTTTTGACAAGCAATTGTAATATAATGGAAAAGTAATCGTCTTCTGAACACATGACAGTTGAAACGTTTAAAATAGAAGTACTTCCGCTTAAGCATAAATTGTACAGACTTGCAAAAAGATTGCTTAATAATCTTCCTGACGCGGAAGATGCAGTACAGGAAACGTTTCTGAGGCTTATGGACAAAAAAGGATGTTCTTAAGGAATACAGAAGCATAGAGGCATTTGCACTAACGATAACAAAAAATCTTTGCTTAGACAGAATGAAATCAAAAGGTTATAAAACAGATGAATTGACTGAAAATTATGAAAGAATGGGTGAATCAACACCACATACAAAGCTGGAATTAACTGAGTCGTTTGAGAAAATCCAATTGATCATTCAATCCTTACCTGAGCAGCAGCGGATGATCATTCATTTGAGAGACATTGAGGAGTATGATCTGGATGAAATAGCAGAAATTATGGAATTGAACATGAATACTATCAGGGTTAACTTATCGAGAGCCCGCAAAAAAGTAAGGGAAAAGCTTACAAAAACTTACAATTATGAATTTGCAAAGAATTGAACAACTGATTGAAAAGTATGAAAAAGGAGAAACTTCTGCTGATGAGGAACAGCAGTTGAAAGCTTTTTTTCTTGAAGAAGACATTCCAATTCATCTAAGAGACTATAAAGCGCTATTTCTTTTTTATAATTTTTCAAAACAAGAGGAATTGCCTTCATCGGATTTTGATGAAAAAGTCCTTGCTGCCATTGATGATAAAAAAATCATCCCTATACCTAACGTTAACAGAAAAAGATTGTATTTTATTTCGTCCATAGCTGCCGGCATTATAATATTACTAGGGTTGTATTTTCGATATGGAGCTTACGGGTTCATCAATGAAAGATACTTATAATGATCCTTTGCTGGCTTATGCAGAGACTAAAAAAATCCTGATGAAAGTTTCGGTAAACCTGAACTCAGGCGTAAATGAAATGAAAAGTATTAAAGAATTCAATGCAGGCTTGAGTGAACTGGATAAGGTTTCTGCCTTTCAAACAGGGCTGAATCAATTGGAAAAAGTTACGATATTCGATAAAGCAAAAGAAATAATAACAACTAAAAATGAATAATATGAAAAATCAAAATTTGAAAATTACAGTATTACTGGCAATTGTGCTGCCAGTTATGGCTTTTGCCCAAAGTCCGGCAGATGCTTTGTTCGACAAATATTCACAGAAGGAAGGTTTTACCTCGGTTTATATCACGCAGGCGATGTTCAGCCTTTTTGCTGACATGGATACTGAAGATGATGAGGAAGGATTTTTGGACCTGGTTAAAAACCTGACCTGCATTAAAATCATTTCAGTGGATGACACAACGGGTGCTCTGAACAAATCGGTAAACTTCTACAATGAGATTATCAAGGATTTTCCAAAGCAGAAGTATGAAGAACTGATGGTGGTGAAAAAAGATAACCAGGATATTAAATTCCTTATCCGCAAAGATGGTAAAATCATCAATGAACTGTTAATGGTGGTGGGTGGTACTGAGGAAAATGTCCTTATCAGTATCCAGGGAAATATTGACCTGAAAACCATTTCGAAATTATCGAAGGCAATGAAAATTGAGGGAATGGAAAACCTTGAAGAAATAGAAAAGTAGTCAAAGCAGAGGACTGGTTTTTATTCCTGTGGTGCATTAAAAAAATAACTCTAAAAACATTTAAACATGAAAAGTACAATTTTTAAATCATTATTAATGATCGTATTGATGGTGCCAATAATTTCGTTTGCACAAAAAAGTCCGGTTGACAGCTTCTTCAGCCGATATTCTGACCAGGAAGATTATACTTCCGTTGAAGTTTCTAAAGGTTTGTTCGAGCTTTTCGCCGAGATCGATGCCGATGATCCGGAATTTGCGGATTTCCAGAAAGCAGTGGAAGGGCTTGAATCGCTTAAATTGCTTCTATATTCCTCTGAAAAAGGAAGCAAGGATACCAAAGAAAAATTCTATAAAGACATCATGAGTTCTATTCCTTTCAGCGAGTATAAGGAATTGATGGTGATCAGGGACAGCGATGCCAATGTAAATTTTTATGCCAAAAATAATCAGCAGGTAATAACTGAAATGATCATGGTGGTAGATGGAAAGGATGAGGCCGTGATTTTAAGCATGACCGGAAATATTGATCTGAATTATGTTGCAAAACTTGGTAAATCGATGAACCTGGATGGAATGAACTACCTCGAAAAAATGAAAAAGTAACAATAACCTTAAAAACGCAATGTTATGAAAATAATCAATAAAATTATTCTGATTATCATCGGTGGCCTTTTCCCAGTCGTGTTATTTGCACAGTCCAATCCGCTGGATGGACTGATTAAAAAGTATGCCGATCAGCCGGGATTTTACTTCCTGGATATGAAAACCAACCTGTTCACTTCAAACAATGAAGGCAATGCTTCTCCTGAAGCAAGAAAGTTAATCTCACTTAAAATCCTTTCTTTTGAGGAGGGATCGTCTGCACAATACAAGGCGGCTGATATTTACGAAAAGTTTAATTCAAGCATTGATTTTAAAACCTATAAAGGGCTTGTCGAAGTAAAAAGCAGTGGAGATAAAGTGGATATGATGGTAAAAAAGGATGGGGATAAACTTTCAGAGGTTATCATTGTAATTCAGGAAAGCAAGGAAACCACAATCCTTGCCGCCTCAGGAAGTTTTGACCTGAAAGATTTATCAAAATTCAGTGAAATGAAAAATTGCCGGGGACTCGAAACCCTTGAAAAGCTTTGTGAAGATTAGATAGTTAGTGTTCTTCTGGTTGTTTTAACCTGAAATATAATGACCCATAGGGAAAGTTGTAACCTGTGGGTCTTTTTATTTTATACTTTTGGGTGGCTGACTTTTAATTTATGGCAAACAATAAACAAAGCTTTAACAAAGACATACAATACTACAAGTTTTGTTTTTACGGATTTCTTAAAAACCTTGAATTTTTTGAAGCTTTTCAAATCCTTTTCCTCCTTGAAAACGGTCTTACTTTTCTGCAGATTGGTATCTTATACAGCATCAGGGAAATTGCAAGGAACATCCTTGAAATCCCTGCCGGGATAATTTCCGATTCTCTTGGAAGGAGAAAAACCCTCATGTTTTCATTTGTGTTTTATATCATCAGTTTTCTGGTTTTTTATTTTTCGCATATTTATCAGGCCTTTATTATTGCCATGATTTTTTATTCACTGGGTGATGCTTTCAGAACCGGAACCCATAAGGCAATGATCTTCGATTACCTGAAAATTAAAGGCTGGATTAAACAGAAAGTTTATTATTATGGGCACACCCGGTCGTGGTCACAATTGGGATCAGCCATATCGGCTGTAATTGCTTCTCTTCTTATTTTTTATTCCGGAGGTTTCAGGATCATTTACCTTTATTCGGTTATTCCCTATTTCCTTGATCTTTTATTGATAGCTTCCTATCCAAAAGAATTGGATGGCGAGGTTGCTATCTTTGATAAAAACAGGATTTTTGAAAACTTTAAAAAAGTTTTTCACGATTTTTTATTTGCCATACTCAACTGGAAGGTTTTGAAGGCTTTGATAAACCTTTCTTCACATACCGGTTATTATAGCGCCATGAAAGATTATCTTCAGCCTGTATTACAGACACTCGCACTTTCATTGCCCATATTGCTTTCCTATAAAGAGACTCAAAGGACCTCTCTGATTGTTGGGGGAGTTTATTTTATAGTATTCCTGCTCACATCCTTTTCGGCAAGGCATGCGGGCAGTTTTTCAAGCCGGTTTAAAAATCTGGTTATTCCATTAAATCTGACTTTAATAATTGGCCTTTCTATGGGTGTTTTGAGTGGACTGATGTACCTTCAGAATTTACTAATCCTATCGGTGATCTTCTATGTAGGAATATATGTTTTGGAAAACCTGAGAAAACCAATTGGTATCGCTTATGTTACTGAGAAAATCGATCACCATATTCTGGCCACCGTTCTTTCAGCTGAGTCTCAGGTTCATGCGCTGATTGCAGCTATTTGTGCCCCACTGATTGGTTTTATTGCTGACCGATACGGGCTTGGATACGCAATTACAGGTGTTTCCGGATTAATGATAATATTAAGCCCTGTTTATTTTGTCAGGAGAAAAAAAGTCCCGGTTCAGTAAAACACTATTCGTACCTGAGGGATTCAATAGGGTCAAGTCTGGCGGCTTTGGTTGCTGGCAGATAACCTGAGATAATGGAAACAAAGAAACACAACCCAACTCCAACAATAATCCATATCCATGGAACAATAAAGCTACTTCCGATAATCATTGAAAGGATGTTACCAATGCCAATTCCGAAAATGATGCCGAGTATCCCACCCATTTGTGCAATGACTATGGCTTCGGCCAGAAATTGATTTTTTATTGTTCTTTTGGTCGCTCCGGCTGCCTTTCTTATACCGATCTCTTTGGTCCTTTCAGTAACTGAAACCAGCATGATGTTCATCAAACCGATTGCAGCACCCATTAAGGTTATCGCACCAATAAAAATGGCCGCATAGCGGATGTATTTCAGATTCTCAAGAAATGTGGTTACCAGCTTGTCGCTTTTGGTGACCTCAAAATCATTATCCTCGCCTAAAGGTGTATGACGTATAAGTCGCAAAACGCCTGTGGCTTCACCAATGGCTGACTCCATCAATTCCGGTTTGGCAGCCATAACATTAATGGTATATGACCGGTTGGAGGAAGAAAAATATTGCCTGACATTGTTGAGTGGTACAAGAACGTTTTTGTCACCTGAAAATCCGAAACTCGACCCTTTTTCTGCCAAAACTCCTATAATGCGATATTTACCTGGTCCAATAGAAATGATCTCCCCAACCGGATTTTTTTTATTCTTAAAAAGCTTGCTTTTCAATTCGCTGCCGATGATAGCAACATGAGAGCCATGGTATATTTCGTTTTGATTAAAGTTTCGGCCTTCGGCAAGTTCTGAACCGGATGTCGTTAAATAGTTTTCATCGGTTCCCAGAACGGCAACATTTGGATTTGTCTTTTCAGAACCGTATTTTAATGTGGCAATATGTGTAGCGAAAGCATGAACTGAGGTACTGGCAGGAAAATCAAAATTTTCCTTAAAAGAGAGGGCTTCGTCGTAGGAAATCGGTTCATAATATCTTGCCCTTTCAGTTTTATTTCCCATCTGGATTTGCATCGATCTGTTTCTTATGGTAAATGTATTTGCACCCATCATGGTAAAGTTCTCGGTAAGAAAATATTTTATTGAATCAATGGAGGTAAGGATTCCGACTAAAGCCATAATGCCAAATGCGATGATCAGCACGGTAAGGATGGTTCGTACAAGGTGCGACTTGATTGACTCAAGAGATATCTTCAAATTTTCAATTAATAATCCTGTCATTAATATAGAATTAATGAAAGCAAAGATAGGTTTTATTCAGAGTTGAGCAGGCAAATTTTATTAATTCCAGCAAAATATTCGAGATGATCAGGACGTGACCACATCGTTAAAAATAAAAAAGCTGACTATTATTTGGGTTTTTTAAAACAGAAAGAAAATAGAGGAAATAAAGAAGGACCAAAAAACCGCAGAAATGCTCATGTAAATAAGGGTGTGGCTTCTTCCCGAATAATATTTTCGTGCAAGAAATGCACCCAATGGTATGGATAGTAAAACCGGAGTTAGGATAATTACACCGAAGAATCCATATTTGTTCCGCACATTAATAATAAGCTTATTCTTCCGGGTGAATTTCTTTTTAATAATACTTTCACGGATCAGAATTATCCGCGAACGGTTAATTTTAACTCCTGTAAAATAACTGTAAATAACAGGACTATATTTGTAATATTGAGCGATGATCCATTTGCTCAGAAAGTAAAAAAATAAAATTCCCAGAATACCACCAAATGCAGTAATGAGCGAGGTTTGGATATAATTGAACCCATAACCAATGGATATGAGGGGAGCGAATAAAAATTTTATTCCACTTACAATGAGTACCTGTAGTAATTTGAAGATTTTTAAACCAATAATAAGTGTCATTGTAGTTTTTGTTTCCCTTTTAAGTAAAATTTACTCTGTTAATAAACGAAATCTCTATACAAAAGTTTTAGACAGGCGAAAAAAAAGAAATCCTCATCCTGGTCTGAGTGAATTCAAAATTGAAATAATTACGAAATATTATTAAAGTAACAAGTCAATGACAAGGTGAAATGAAAAATGGGTTGCTGGAATAAATAAATTAAATTTTCTGATTAGCGTCAGGAGTTCTTTCTTCCAAATGCCAGGTCGCCTGCATCGCCTAATCCCGGGACGATGTAAGCCTGGGCAGTTAATTCGTCATCAATGGCACCCACCCAAAGTGTTACCTCTTTATCGGGAAGATTTTTTTTAACAAACTCCACTCCCTCGGCACTCGTGATGATAATCACTATGTGAAAATGTGCGGGTTTTCCAAATGTGATCAGCTCTTTATAAACCGCAACAATGGACGCACCAGTTGCCATCATAGGGTCGGCTAAAATTAAAGTTTTACCGGTCAGGTCAGGAGAAGAAACATATTCTACTTTGATGATGAATTTCTCGTTCTTTTCTACTTTGCGATAAGCTGAGATAAAAGCACTTTCTGATTTGTCGAATATGTTCTGTAGTCCTTGGTGCATGGGCAATCCTGCCCGCAAAACAGGAATAATAACCGGATAATTTTTCAAAGTTGGAACTTCTGCACTGCCTAATGGAGTGATGACTTCGGTTTTTTCATACTCCAGCGTTTTACTTATTTCATAGGCAAAAATCTCACTGATACGTTCGAGATTATACCTGAAACGCAAACTATCGCTTTGGATTACATTGTCCCTGATCTCGGCGATGTATTGATTTATTATAGAGTTGCTCAGTCCTAAATTTTTAATCATGGCGGTGGTTGAGTTGTTAATCGACCTGAAAATATTTTCGTTACAAATCTACAATTATTTTTTAAGAATGCAATACTCTAAAAGCAGATTTAGATTTTTTATGTGAGATGAACTTTCAAATAGTTTTTTTGACCCACTTAATCAGGGATAGAATAAGCCGGGTAATAATTGGAAGCCTGTTGAACTTAATATGCGGGTAAGTGCACAAGGATGAACCATAACTTTGATAAAAACGGGCAAGGTTGGGATCATTTGATCCCTCAAAGTCAAGGGTTAAATGATGCTGTGAATGTTCCTTTATAAATGAATCAAGGAGAAAAGCAACAGCATGTGATTCTTTTCCTTCTTCTGACAAGCCTGAAAAAAGAAAGATCATTTTATTCTTGCTCCTAGCAAATATAGCCCCGGCGAGGAGTTGGTTATGGTTTGAATATACACCATAAGTTAATATCAACCCCTTATAAATGCCTACATAAGAAATCCTCTTTAGCTTCTGGTAATGTTCTTCTTTCAGGGATTTTATTTTCCGGCCACGGTTTGATTTGAAAAGATCAATAATTTCATCAGGCTTTACATTCTTTGAAATAGTGAGACCTGCATTCTCAGCTTTTTTAAGGTTTCGTTTCAGGTTGGTTGAATAACCTTTATAGAGGTTTTCATAGGAATTGATCAGGTCAAGTTCAAAATTTTGCCATTGAATTATTTTATAATTTCCGGGTTTAATTTTGTTAAGTGTGTTGAGGTTAATTTCTGCAAATTTGAATTTCCCGGGAATGGCCGTTAAAAATGAACTTACTACTTCTTCCGTCAAAATACTTTTAGAAATTACCCCCAGCTGCTGGGTAAATACTGGTTGGTAGAGGTAATCAATGTTCCATTTATTTCCGCTGACCAGAGGCAAAATCCTTTCGTAATCGTTCTCGACCAAAGCTTGCCAGTTTTCAGCAACGATATCAAGATACCACGAATAGGAATATATAATGCCATTGAATGAATCACGGACGCAATCGTCCCACTTTTTTTTGTCGATTTCACTATTTGTCAGGTATTTGATCATTACCGGAGCGCTTCTTTAATCATTTCCTCATATACGGTATGCCAGCCTGTCCATCGCCCTTCATTACCGAGAGATTCATTGTGCCATAATGATATAAAGGTCCCGTTCACAGCTTTTACTTCCTGTATAAGGGGTGCAATGTATGGCATAGCCTGATCCGCGCCAACGTTCAGATAGTCCCTTAAGGTTCCATCCATAAGCGTAAATGGATGAACCCTTAATTTGGTCTCTGCATCCATATCCAGATCATAAAAATTAAATGAGCTGCAAATGCTGGCTCTGAATCCGGGCTGCGCCGCAAATCCCATGGTATAATCGTCGGTTATATCCAGATTTATCAGGTTTCTGTAGGTATAAGGTAATTGCAGCTTGAGAAAATGTTGCCGGCTTTTTGTCACTTCCCGTTTCAAAACTTTGGACAGCCTTCCTATTTCATCCTTAAGCTTTTTTGTAGAAAAATTTGAATTATATGAAGGGTGAATTCCAACTTCTGCATAATCTGCCAGAGATTTTATCAGTGTTTGAAAGGCAAGGTTTTCTACAGGAATATTCTTATCATTAAAACCATATTCAGCAAAAAGGATGAAAAAGATGGGATTCAGCTTGTATTTTTTCTGCAATTCTAACTGAAGATTATAAGTATCGAAAGGATCTTTTTGAAGGCCTGCGAGAACTCTTGTCCGATGCATAATCGAAGAAAAGTGAAAGTTACTGAAAGCATTAAGGTAACCTCCCATTGTGCGTAAAACCCCCTTTTGCTTGAAGGCCCATGCTGAATCAATATCAATGGTTGGTATGAACTGGTATGTAGTTCCCGGAAAAATAAAGCCCGGAAATCTTTCTTTTATTTTCTTTCCGATCGTCAATGCCCAGATATTTACCATGGGTTTGTGAAGGAAATTTTTCTGGTAAGCCAGACTTTCGCTTGCGCTGAAACGGCCGTATTCATCTTTGCGGTAAGGAAGGTATTCTTCGTACCTCGAAACCAAATAAAACCCAGCGGCAAAGGGATCGAAAGGCAGGACTGATTCCTTCTGATATACCGGAAAAAATGCCTGCTGCTCTTCAAACTCAATGAATGAAAGTTCGATATTTGAAATACCCCGCTCAAATAACAGATTTGAACAACCAAAAAAAAATTCATCGCCCAGGGGCTTTTTAGCATAACTGAATTTTACTCCATCAAAAGCTTTGAATTGATCAGTATTAGTTGTCAGACTATAGTCAACTTTCAGCAGTTCCTTCAGAAAAAGGTTGAAGGTGAATTTGATTCGGTTTGTTATTTTTTCAGTAAAGACTAATAGCATTTAGTAACAATTGACTTGTATTTTTAGAAAACCTGCAATAGGCTAGGTTTATGGAGCCTGGAGTAAGTTTGGAATCTGAAACGTGTAACTTTGAACTATTCCCCATACCAGCTCGCATACATGTTATAACTATCAGCTATCCTGTTTATTTCTCCTTCAAGCAAAGCAACATCTACTGATTTAATCTTTTTAGCCGGAACACCGGCATAAACACTTCCTGATTCGATGATGGTGCTTTTCGAAACTACAGCACCAGCAGCAATGATGGAATTACTTTCAACCACCACATGATCCATTAAAACAGCTCCCATTCCCACCAGTACATTATCATGAATAGTGCATCCATGAACAATGGCATTATGAGCAATGGAAACATTGTTACCTATTGTCACCGGAGCCTTTTGGTAAGTGCAATGTACAATAACACCATCCTGTATGTTTACATTATTTCCAATCCTGATGGAATGCACATCTCCCCTCACCACTGCATTGAACCAGATGCTGCAATTATCGCCTATTACCACATCGCCAGTGATCGTTGCATTATCTGCCAGAAAACAGTTGCTGCCAAATTTGGGTGCAATACCTTTTACTGTTTTAATGAGAGCCATAATTTAAAAATGCCAAAATATAAATTCCAAATTCCAATTCAATATAATTTAAGATTGCTAGCGTCTTGAATTTATCTTGATTGAAGTCTTCTCAGGATAATCAATC
Source organism: uncultured Bacteroidales bacterium (assembly GCA_963705185.1). GTDB lineage: Bacteria > Bacteroidota > Bacteroidia > Bacteroidales > JAADJA01 > JAADJA01. Next base: position 46,042 of record CAVPJF010000020.1, on the reverse strand, counting down.
GAATAATGCAATCCACGGCTTTCTTTCCTTAGTTGTGCCATCTTTATGATTAGGTATCCCACATTGATCAGGTTGCGTAATTCGCAAATCTCAATATTGATGATAGACTTATCAAACAAATCTTCAGTTTCTTCATAAATGATTTCAAGCCTGTCGAGTGCGCGTTTAAGTCGGAGGTCAGAACGGACGATACCAACATAACTCGACATAATGGTTTGAAGTTCCCTTTTCGACTGGGTGATAAGGATCATTTCTTCATTCAGTACCATACCTTCAGCATTCCAGTCAGGAATTTCTTCCATATAGCCTATGGCATTGATTTTTTCAACAGCATCCATTGCAGCACGGTGCGAAAACACTGCCGATTCAAGGAGAGAATTGGAGGCAAGACGGTTGGCTCCGTGCAATCCTGTGGATGCGCATTCGCCGGAAGCGTAAAGATTTTCTATAGATGTCCGGGCAAATTTATCCACCTTCACTCCACCACAAATATAATGGGCTGCCGGTACTACCGGAATTTTATCTTTAGTAATATCAATGCCGATAGAAAGGCATTTTGCATAAACAGTAGGAAAGTGCTCAATCAGGTCGTGCTTGTTCAGATGCCTGGCATCGAGATAAAGATGCTCATCACCACTAAGCTTCATCTCTGTGTCGATAGCCCTTGCTACAATGTCTCGCGGGGCAAGTGATCCACGCTGATCATATTTCTGCATAAATTCCTGTTCTTTTCGGGTTTTAAGGATGGCCCCAAAACCTCTGAGTGCCTCTGTGATGAGGAAAGACGGACGTTCATTTGGATTGTACAAGGAGGTAGGGTGAAACTGTACAAATTCCATATTTTCAGTAATGGCTTTAGCACGAAAGGCCATTGCAATTCCATCGCCCGTTGCAATATCAGGGTTCGTGGTTGTGTTGTAAACATTGCATGCACCTCCTGTAGCCAGTAAAGTTATTTTTGCGAGAATCGTCAAAACTTCACCGGTTTCGGGATGGAGCACATAGGCTCCGTAACATTTGATCCCGGGCGTTCCCCTTGATACACCTACCCCAAGGTGGTGCTGGGTAAGCACATCAATGGCAAAATGATTTTCAAGGATTTCGATATTCGGATGACTTTTTGCTAGCTTGACCAGTGCCCTGACAATTTCAGCGCCAGTGCTGTCTTTGTGATGCAATACCCTGAATTCAGAATGTCCGCCTTCCTTGGCTAATTCATATTTCCCGGATGCTTCCTTATCGAATTCCGTTCCCCAGTCGATCAATTCTTTTACCCTGTCGGTTGATTCAGTAATGGTAATCCTGACGATTTCTTCATTGCATAAGTCATCTCCTGCAATCAACGTATCTTTAATATGCTTTTCATGAGTATCGGGAGGATACATTACTGCCGCAATACCCCCCTGTGCATATTTGGTAGCTGTTTCATCCACTTTATCCTTGGTTACCACACATACCTTCCCTTTGTCAGCCACTTTTAATGCAAAGCTTAACCCAGCAATCCCAGAACCAATAATAAGAAAATCAACTTTTTTTCGCATATTATTAATTATTACAACCCCAGCAATCCTTCAACCGGTTCTTTACCTCCGAACAACATCTTTGAGGGTTCTTCCAGCATTTCTTTCACCTTCACAAGAAAAGTAACGGATTCCCGGCCATCAATGATACGATGATCATAAGATAAAGCCACAAACATGATCGGATGGATTTCTACTTTCCCATTCACAGCAATTGGCCGTTCAACGATATTGTGCATTCCGAGGATAGCGCTTTGGGGAGGATTCAGGATTGGCGTAGAAAGCATCGAGCCAAAAACACCACCATTGGTAATGGTAAAAGTTCCGCCCGTCATCTCTTCGATGGTAATTTTGTTTGTTCTGGCTTTGTCGGCGAGTTCTTTGATTTTTAATTCAATTTCAGCCAGCGACATTTTTTCCGCATTCCTTAATACCGGCACCATCAAACCTTTTGGCGAGCTAACTGCAATTCCAATATCAGCATAATTGAAATAGACAATTTCATCTTTGTCAATTTGGGCATTTACCCCTGGAACGATTTGCAAGGCTTCAGTAACTGCCTTCGTGAAAAAGGACATAAATCCCAATCCAATTCCATATTTTTCTTTAAACTTATCCTTGTACTTCTTTCGGATTTCCATGATGGGCGTCATGTTCACCTCGTTGAATGTGGTAAGCATGGCGGTTTCATTTTTCACAGCAACCAGCCTTTCTGCGAGCTTTAATCGCAGGGTCGACATCTTTTTGCGCTCAGTTTCCCTTGCTCCGCCCCGGGCAAAAGTGGCAGCAGCAGTGGCAGCCGCAGTTGCAGGCGAAAATTTGTCTTTTTGTGAAAGGAAGTATTCAACATCCTTTTTACCCACCCTGTAACCTTTCAGGAAGTTGAGAAACTCAGCTTCAGAAACATTGTTTTGCTGCATCAATTTTTTGGCAAGGGGTGAAATGTTCAGTTGGGTTTCGATAAGCGGAGTAATAACATTTTCCTGAGTCTTTTTTGATTTAATTTCAGTTTCAGATACCTTTTTAACGGGAACTTCTTCTTGTATCTTTTTACTTGTTTCCTGTGTCTTCGAACCTGTATCCTGGATCTTTTTCTCTCCTTTTACTCCGGTATCGATGGTTGCAATTACAGCATCCAACATCAACCGTATCACCCTCGCTCACGAGAAACTTAATTTGACCGTCTTCTTCGGCACTGACACTGAGGGTGGCTTTATCGGAATCTATCTCGGCTATTTCCTGGTCTTTTTCAACCGGATCACCATCACTTACCAACCATTTGGAAAGCTGAACCTGTGTAATTGATTCGCCCGGACTGGGAACTTTAATTTCAATCATAGTCACTTGTTTGTGATTGAACCCGGCAAAGATACCTAAAATCAAAAAGAAATGCATTACTCCTTATAATCCTTACTAATTGCAAATAGAAAACCGGGAAATAAAACATCCCCCTAACCCTCCTGAAGAAGCAGGACAGGCTCTTCAAAGGGGGAATAAGATCGGTATTTAAGAATTATTACTTGTAAAGACAAACGTAAGCGCTGTCGGTTTTTATCTTTAGTTTGAATTTTTTGTCTTTGGCTACTATAAAAGTATCGTAAGGTTTGTATTCTTTCCATTCTGTTTCGCCTGGTAATTGCACGGTCATTACACCGGAAACAACAGTTACATATTCAATTGTTGAAGTCCCGAATTCGTATTCTCCCGGAGCCATAACACCAAGTGTTGCAGGGCATTCGGGTGTATTAAAGGCAATGGATTTAACCTTGCCGTCGAAATATTCATTTACTTTAAACATGGTATTATTTTTAAAACGAAAATATATTATTTAGATCGAACTTTACTTTATCTGCTTCAATGCTGATATGGATTTGCTTTCAATTTTTTCCACTTTCATGGCTTTCAGTTCTTCTTCAAATGATTTCCAGCGGTTGCCGATACAAACCATTTTGCAATCTTTTTCGAGGTTCGGGCAGATGCATTCCTCAAATGTCTTTTCGATGATCTTCCGCTGGCGGACAAAATGGAATTTACTGGAACCGGTTGCTGTACTTCCGCTGGCGGGGCGGGCGATGAGCTTTAACGGAACTTCATTAAATTCAAGGTGGATAAACGGCCATGCGCCCATGTTGTAAGGCTCTTCCTGAACCCAAAGCCAGGTGGTAGCACTTTTATATTTTTCAATGATTTTTTTTAGTTGTTTGCGTGGCAATGGCGCAAGCTGTTCAATCCTGACCACGGCAATGGTTTCATTTTTTATCTTTTCCTTTTCTTCAAGCAGTTCGTAGTATATTTTGCCTGTACAGAATACCACTTTTTTAATCTTGTCAGGCTTCGCTGAAGCATCATCGATCACTTCCCTGAATTTGCCTGTAATCAGCTCATCAACAGGTGAAACACATCGGGGATGACGCAGTAGACTTTTTGGAGTAAAAATGATCAGTGGTTTGCGGAATGGCCTGTGTAATTGCCGACGTAAAACATGGAAAAAGTTGGCCGGAGTGGTACAGTTTACAACCTGCATATTCATTTCGGCGCTTAAAGTCAGGAATCTTTCAATCCTGGCGCTTGAATGCTCCGGTCCCTGGCCTTCGTAACCATGAGGCAGAAAAACAGTCAGGTGGTTCATCACATTCCATTTGTCCTCAGCGCTGCTGATGAACTGGTCGAAGATGACCTGTGCGACATTGGCGAAATCGCCGAACTGAGCTTCCCAAATTACAAGGTTTTGGGGTGATGCACTGGTATAACCGTACTCAAATCCAAGCACACCGTATTCAGACAGATGAGAATTGTAAACTTCGAATCGCGCCTGGGTTTTGCTAAGGTTATTCAGCGGAACATATTCTTCTTCCGAATCTTCAACTTTCAAAACTGCATGACGGTGGGAAAAAGTTCCTCTTGCTGAATCCTGTCCGCTAAGCCTTACCGGAAATCCTTCTTCCAAAAGCGTTCCGTAGGCTAATAGCTCGGCCAATGCCCAATCGAGTAATCCGGTTTTTTCAAGCATTTCCTTCCTGGATTCCTGCAGCTTGACAATTTTTTTAAAAAGGTTGATGTTTTTTGGTACTTCTGTCAGTTTATTCCCAACAGACTGAATCATTTTTTTTGAAACGCCTGTATCGGGTGAAGCATCGAAATCGTCAGGTTTGGCTTTGCGAATATTCGTTCCAGCCTTCCTGAAGAAAAGTAATATTGACTTTTTCAGTTTGCTTTGCTTCTGCAAGATTGATCTCAAAAACTTCGTTGATATGATTTTCAATATCAGAAGCTTCTTTCGCAGGTGATCAATCCTAAATTGATAAGTTTCTCTTTATAAATCTGCATCGGGTCGGGATGCTTTTCAATGATTTTATAAAGTATAGGCTGGGTAAAACGGGGCTCATCCCCTTCGTTATGGCCGTATTTACGATAACAAAGCAAATCGATGAAAACATCGTTATGAAATTTTTCCCTGTATTCCATTGCAAGCTGAATGGTATAGATAAGCGCTTCCACATCATCTCCGTTTACATGGAAAACTGGTGCAGAGGATCGTTTTAGCAACATCGGTGCAATATGTACTGGTGCGGGCATCAAGGTAATTGGTGGTAAATCCGACCTGGTTGTTTACAACAAGGTGAACCGTACCACCGGTTTTATAACCTTTTAATCCCGACATCTGGATGACTTCATACACCACGCCCTGCCCCGCAACGGATGCGTCGCCATGCAGTAAAATGGGACATACTTTGCTGAAATCTCCATTGTAATCACTGTCGATTTTAGCCCGTGCTATTCCCTGAACAACAGGATCAACCGCTTCGAGGTGCGAGGGATTCGGTGCAAGGGTAAGTTTTATGTTTTGTCCTGTTGTGGTCAACCGTTCGGAGACATATCCCAAATGGTACTTAACATCGCCCATCAGGCTTTCATCTTCATATTCCTTGCCTTCAAATTCGCTGAAAATGTTCTGGAAAGGTTTCTTGAGAATATTGGCAAGAACATTCAAGCGGCCACGGTGAGGCATTCCGATTATAAATTCTTTGGTTCCAAGCAAAGCGCCTTTTTCAATAATGGCATCGAGAGCAGGAATGGTGGCTTCAGCACCTTCAAGCGAAAAACGTTTTTGGCCAGGGAATTTCTTGTGTATGAATTTTTCAAAAAGAACAGCCCTGCTCAGATGTTTAAATATGTAATTCCTTTCTTCATTATTGAATTGATAGGTGTTTTTCGAACCCTCCATTTTGGTTTTAAACCATGATAAAATATCGGGTTGGCGGATATACAAAAACTCAACACCCACCGAATGACAGTAAGTTTCCTCAAGATGGGCGATAATATTCTTTAATTTGGCTTTGCCGATTCCAATTTCGTTACCGGCCTGAAATTCTTTTTCTAGATCGCTTTGAGCCAAACCGAAATTTTCGATGGCAAGATTAGGTGTGTATGTTCTGCGGGTGCGTACAGGATTCGTTTTGGTGAATAAATGTCCCCGCTGGCGATAACCGTTAATAAGATTGATGACCTTAAATTCGGAAGGATAGAGTTCAGCTTTTTCTGTGCTTTTTGAAAAATCAGTCCGGGCAAAATCGAATCCTTCAAAGAATTTTCTCAGACTCTCATCTACCGAATCAGGGTCTTTTTTAAAACTCTGATAAAGTTCTTCAACCTGTGCAGGATCAGCGCCGCTTAACCAGGAAAATTTATCCATACAATGTTTGTAAATTATAAAGTATGCAAAAATAGTATTTTATGGAATATTGCATTCCCGGTAATAAAGTCAAAAGCCTGAGAATTGTTCATCTTGATAGTGAAATTATATCTTTCAAATAAAGAGCAGGTTAATTTGAAAAGTCAGCTCACGCTAATTCTTAATAATTTTCCAGACCGCAAATTGCTTTTGATCTTCGCCAACATGCATCAAATAAACTCCTTTAGGAAATTTGGAAAAGGGAATTTGAATCGAGGTGGTTGATTTTTCTATTGGATACGAATTAGAAAATATTAATTGACCCTGAGTATTGCTGATTTGGATTACCAGATCCAGCAGTTTCAGAGAAGTAACTGAAAGGTCAAGAGTATTATGCACAGGATTTTGCATCGATAATGTGAAATTTTGTTCAGCGATTTTCTGTAGTCCCAGGTTATCTCCAACAATAATTTTTATGACAACCGGCAAATGATCCGACATGTTATAAAGGGAATACAAAACTTCTTCCGGAACAGAATTGTTTTGCGGGCTTGAAATGAGCGAATTGTTGAAATGTTCGCCATCCTGTCCGAGTGCTTTGTATGTTCCGGGGATATATTTCATGTTTTCTGTTCCATTCATAAGTTCATCCGATGCCAGAATAAAATCGAACCGGTCGTCAAACCCGCCGCCGGAAAAACAATCTCCTGATGTATGCGTGGATTGTGTATGTACGCCTGAAAAATAAGAATTATTATTCCATTCCCCGATTTTATTGATCGGATCATAAAAACGGATGTCTTCATTGGAATGAAAAAGTAGATTTTGAAAAGCCGGTTCAGATGCTGTATAAAGATTGAAATCACCCGACATGGTGTAATTTCCTGATGCATTGGCATTGTCCAGGTAATTCATCAGTTTGGATGTTTCACTGGCCCGTTCACTTTCATCTTCAGGCGAATCACCGGCTTTCAGATGGGCAATGACACAATTCAGGTAAACATCGTTTTGTAAACCTGTTTGTTCAACTTTCAGCCTGAATATATCTATGTCACGATAATTGTTTTCAATGGCCAGGTTCGAAATCATGGTGAGCTTTTCGGAATTATAAAAAATCTGGTTGATGATATAGGAGTTGGAATAGTTGGGTGGATTTCCACGCTGATAATATTCAATTCCATTAACGTTCAATGCATTGTTCAGTATGTAATCATGATATAAAAACGATTCGTTAATCTCATTTACTGTTAAAATATCTGGTTTAACATAATTCAGGATCGTTTTGAGGTAACCTGTTTTATCGATGTAGCTGTTGTTTGATTGCGTGCACCAGGAGGTATTGTTCCCAAACATTAACAAATTGTAATGCATCAAAGTGAGGGTATCCTGAGATTGAAGAGTTAAAGGAGAACAGCAAAATTAAAGAACCCAAAAGTCGTTTCATGAAAGTCAAATTAGTTTGCAAATATACAACAGTGGATAAAATTTCAATAATCGACCAAACCGGAATGTATATTATTAATATTTTTGGAGCCCATTGAAAATCTAAAGAAGCAGGAATTCATGAGTGAAATTGAAGAATCGGGACTGGAGAATTTAGAAGAACAAAAGCTTCCGGCAGCAGATTCGGGTGATATTCATAAAACGATCCACCTGAGCGGAATGTACGAAAACTGGTTTTTGGATTATGCCTCCTACGTAATTCTGGAACGTGCTGTTCCTGATTTGAAGGATGGTTTGAAACCGGTACAGCGAAGGATATTGCACGCCATGAAAAACCTGGATGATGGCAGGTACAACAAGGTTGCCAACATCATCGGCCATACCATGCAGTACCATCCCCACGGTGATGCTTCTATTGGTGATGCATTGGTTCAGCTGGGGCAGAAGGATATTCTGATTGATGCACAGGGAAACTGGGGAAATGTATTAACCGGAGATAGCGCAGCTGCACCCAGGTATATTGAAGCCAGGCTTTCGAAGTTTGCCAGTGAAGTAGTTTTTAATCCTAAAACCACCCCCTGGAAATCTTCATACGACGGAAGAAATAAGGAACCTATAGTACTTCCGGTAAAGTTCCCTTTGTTACTCGCTCAGGGTGTGGAAGGTATCGCGGTTGGATTAGCCTCAAAAATTCTGCCTCATAACTTCAATGAACTTATCGAAGCTTCCATCAGTATTCTCCGGAATGAGGAATTTGAGCTTTATCCTGATTTTCCGACTGGCGGGCTTGCTGATGTCTCCAAATACAATGACGGACTCAGAGGAGGCAGGATCAGGATCAGGGCCAAGATTAGTCAGCTGGATAAAAAGACACTGGTTATCTCCGAAATTCCTTTTGGAACTACCACCACCAGCCTGATCGAATCGGTGGTTTCGGCCAATGATAAAGGTAAAATCAAGATTAAGAAAATCGATGATAATACTGCCGAAAATGTAGAAATAATCGTCCAGCTTGCTCCCAATGTATCGCCCGATCAGACCATTGATGCATTATATGCCTTTACAGATTGTGAAGTATCGGTATCACCCAATTCATGTGTCATCGACGATGGCAAGCCGAGGTTCCTCGGGGTCAGAGAAATTTTAAGAATTTCTGCTGATAATACAGTCCGTTTGCTGAAAAGTGAATTGGAAATCAGGAAGGAAGAGTTGCTCGAACAATGGCATTTTTCTTCTCTCGAGAAAATTTTTATTGAAAAAAGAATTTATCGTAAGATTGAAGAATGCGAAACCTGGGAGGCTGTTATTGAAGCCATCGACAAAGGATTAAAACCTTACAGGAAACTATTGCACCGGGATATTAATGAAGACGATATACTCCGGCTGACGGAGATTAAAATTAAGCGGATTTCAAAATTCAATTCTTTTAAAGCGAATGAAATAATCAAGGGGATTGAACTGGAAATAGATGAAGTGAATAATCACCTGGAGCACCTGATCGATTTTGCTATTAATTATTTCAGGCAAATCAAAAAGAAATATGGAACCGGTCGTGAACGAAAAACTGAATTAAGGAACTTTGATATAATCGAGGCGACCCGTGTAGCTGCAGCTACACAAAAGCTTTACGTAAACCGTGAAGAGGGTTTTGCAGGAACTTCTCTAAGAAAGGATGAATATATATGCGATTGCTCCGACATTGATGATATTATTGTCTTTCGGGAGGATGGTACATATATGATCACCAAAGTCACGGCCAAAACATTTATCGGGCATAATATAGTTTATGTAAATGTGTTTCAGAAGAATGATGACAGGACCATTTACAACGTCATCTATCGGGACGGGAAAAAGGGAACAGCAAGGGTGAAGCGTTTTGCTGTCACCAACCTGATGCGTGACAAAGAATATACAGTTACCAGAGGTGAGGAAGACTCCAGGATCCTTTATTTTTCTGCTAACCCTAACGGCGAAGCAGAAGTGGTCAAGGTGTTTTTAAAGCCAAAACCGAAATTGCGTAAACTGGCCTTCGAATACGATTTCAGCCAGCTCGAAATCAAAGGGAAGGGCTCGCAGGGTAACATCCTATCAAAACATGCGGTTAAAAATGTAGTAAAGCGTGAAGAGGGTGTTTCAACACTTGGTGCAAGAGACATTTGGTATGACGATACGGTGAAGCGGCTTAATACTGATGGCCGCGGAGTTCGGCTTGGAGCTTTTATATCGGATGAAAAGATACTGACAATCCAGCAATCAGGATTTTATAAATTGATGAATTACGACCTCTCCAACCATTTTGATGAGGATATGATCCTGATTGAGAAATTTGACCCGGAGAAGATTTTTTCGGCCGTTTATTTCGAAGCTTCTACGTCTACTTTTTACCTGAAGCGGTTCCAGATTGAAGAGGAAACTCCTATCAATAAAAAAATTGACTTTATTGGTGAAAGTCCTGACAATTATCTGGTTGGAATAAGCCAGGACTGGCTACCTCAGGTAAAGGTAGTTTTCGATTCCAAAGCTAACAAAAAAGAATTACCCGATATGATCGTTAATGCGGCTGAATTCATCGGAGTAAAAAGTGCAAAAGCAAAAGGTAAGAGAATTACTGTAAAAGTCCCGGGCAAGATTGAATTTATTGAACCATTACCCTATGAACCAACGGTAATTGAGGGGCAGCAAATGGTTCAGATAGAAACTGAGCCGGAGGGGATGGAACTGATAGAGAAACCTGAAGAAAAGCCAGAAATAATAGAAATTTTACCACCCCAGGAAAAAGATATGGTCAGGCAGGCTAAAAAGCCGACAAATAAAAAGAAGGAGTATCAAAAAGATAAACAGGAAGTTAAAGCCAAAAAAACTCCTGTACTTGCGGAAATATTGCAAATTGCAGATGAGGAAATTATAGTTCCACCCAAAAAATCAGCAAAGAAAAAGAAAGAGAATCGAAAAGATAAGCCGGACGAGGAAGTAAAACAAATGGAATTATTTTAAGAAAAAGTTTTATGAAAGATAAAATGGTTTTGGATATCGGAAAGGATGTAAAATGGATCGGAGCGCTTGATTATGATATTGTCACCTTTGACGTAGTGATGGAAACCGAATACGGTACTACTTATAATTCCTTTTTCATTAATGCCAGCAAAAAGACGATCATCGATACTGTAAAAGAGCGATTCTGGGAAGAATATCTGGATAAAATAAAAAGTCAGATCGACCCGGCAGAAATCGAGTATATCATTGTCAATCATACAGAGCCCGATCATTCAGGTTGCCTGTTAAATCTTTTAAAGGTTGCACCAAAAGCTACTGTGGTTGGCAGTGGTAATGCCATTCGGTATTTGAAAGACATCATGGACATCGATTTTCCGCATTTAATTATCAAAGATGGACAAACCCTCGACCTTGGCAATAAATCGCTTCGGTTTATCGGAGCTTCCAATCTTCATTGGCCCGATACCATTTATACTTATCTTGAAGAAGATAAAATCCTTTTCACCTGCGACTCATTCGGTTGCCATTTCTGTAATGAAAATATGTTCGATGATAAAGTAGGGGATTTTAGTGATGCTTTTAAGTATTATTACGATGTAATCCTTAAACCCTTCAGTAAATTTATGCTACGGGCTATTGAAAGGATAAAGCCCCTTAATATCAGCGTTATCTGTCCGGGACATGGCCCGATATTAAGAAGCAACTGGAAAAAATATGTAGAGATCAGTGAAACGTATGCTGAGGAAGCCCTCAAAGTTCAGGAGAAGTTCAGGGTTTACATTCCTTACGTTTCGGCTTATCACAAGACGGGTGTAATAGCTGAGAAAATTGCCGAAGGTATCAGGCAGGCGGGCGACATTGAAGTGGATGTGCAGGATATTGAAAAAACTCCTGTTGGAGAGGTAGATGAGCATCTTGCCCGCTGTTCAGCTATCATTGTGGGTTCACCTACCATCAATCAGAATATTCTGATGCCTGTTTATAAGTTGTTTGGCATCATTAATCCCCTGAGAGATAAAGGAAAACTTGCAGGAGCATTCGGCTCTTATGGCTGGAGCGGCGAGAACAGGAAAATGCTTGAATCCAACCTGACCAATTTAAAGCTGAATTATTTCGGGGAAGGACTCTTTGTAAAATTTACTCCCAGCGGAGAGGAAATTGAAAAATGCCTTGAGTACGGACGGGCATTTGGGAAAGCCTTGCTCAGCCAGGAAATACATGAAAATTAGCGGTTGGTTTATCAACATAAATATTTTATTTGGTTGCTTGCCGGCGCAAGCCTCCTCAGCCTGACTTCCTGCTACCCCGAGTGGAAGTTGGGTAAAACATTTATTGAATCAAAGCCAGATATTTCGGTTATGATTCTTCCTGCCGATTACGTTTTCAAAAACAATCTAAAAAGGGATGAAATTGGTGATACTGCCGGATTGACAAATCTTGAAAAAGACTCTTTGTTACTTGCAAAAAGCTTGTTTCTGAAGGATCTTTCCGATTCTGTTTTCCTGGAATCCTTTATCAACAGTATGATCTCCGAGTTTGACAAGCTGGGATTAAAAGTTTATATGGATAATTCTTCCGACAGCTTTTTGTTTTTCAAGTCTCCTTCCTATATCCTGAATATTGCCCAACTGCAACTGGAAGAAGGATACCACGATTATAAAGACTCCGATGATTTTGGTGGTAACACTTATTATAAAGCATTTCAAACAAATGCGGTTACTTTTAACAGCTGGCTTGAACTCACCCAACTGAACCCGAAAAAGGAAGGGAGGAAATTATTCTTTGTCTCTGAGACGATCGCTGATATTGTGGACGGCTATTTTACCGAAAACCTGCTGACTGGTGAAATAAAGTACAAATACCAGGTCATGGAAATTGATCTTGATATTATATATTATTATTGCGAAGTGCTTGGAGCCCGCTATGCCGGGTATACTTATGATTACCTCATGAATGAATACATCAGATCACATTTCCCGGCAGGGAAAAAGAGGCATTATTACATGCATTACAACCGGCCTAACAATACCCTTGATCCAACTTTCGAGGAGCGGTTTGAACTTATGGAGGAGTAGAAAAATTGTTGAACCTGCTAGACTGGTCGGCGGGTTGATGAATTGTGGAATTGTTTACTTTGGGGAAAAGGATATATTGTTAAATTGTTGAACTGCTGGTTTGTTTAGGATTCATTATTTACATATCGAATATTTCTTTTTATTCCTTCGAACTTAGCTCTTTTTAAAGGTGAGGAGATGAAAATATCCCTGAATTTGATTTCTGTAAGATTCTCCCAAGACGGTTTTTTCATTTTCAACAGTTCTTCTGAAGGTTCGAATTCTGGCTCATTGTGAGGTTCAGATAACCGGTTCCAGGGACAGACCTGCTGGCAAATATCACAGCCAAAAATCCAGTCATCAAATTTGGCTTTAAATACATCAGGTATTTGATCTGACTTGTTTTCAATCGTCAGGTTAGAGATGCATTTATTTGCATCAAGTTCATAAGGTTTCAAAGCATCCGTCGGACAGGCATCGATGCAGCGGGTGCAGCCGCCACAATAATTTGCAACAGACCGATCATCATATTCAAGTTCCAGGTCAGTAATGATTTCGCCAATGAAAAAGTACGATCCTTGCTCTTTCGTAATAAGCATTGTGTTTTTACCAATCCATCCCAAACCACCTCTTGCTGCCCAGGCACGATCGAGAACTGGAGCCGAATCAACAAATGCCCGTGCGTTAACTTCTCCGGCTTCTTTTCGAATGAATGTAATCAACTCTTTTAGTTTTCTTTTTAATACATAATGATAATCTTTCCCATAGGCATATATCGAAATTTTGTAATTGTCATCTTCGGGGATCATTTGTTTTGGGGCATAGTTATATAAAACCGAGATAACCGATTTCGCGTTTTCAAGCAAGTTTTCGTGGATCGGTGCGTTTGTTAAAATGATTTGCCATGTATGACATTCCGGAGTGAAAACCTTTCCCTAACCATTTTCTTAATCGATCTGCATCCTCTTCAAGATAACCAGCTTTTGAAATCCCGCATGAAAAGAATCCAAGTTCAACGGCTTTGTTTTTTATAGAATCGGAAAGAAATTTTTTGTCAGAACCCTGCATTACAATTTATTATTTGCAGTTTAATTATTTACCCCTCATTCGGATGTTTCTCCGTCAAAAGAGCTTGCCCTGATCCTTGGTTTTAACTCTCCCTAAATGACGGTAAGCTAATTCGGTGACTTCCCTGCCTCGTGGTGTGCGCATCAGGTACCCTTCCTGAATGAGGAAAGGTTCGTAAACTTCCTCAATGGTGCCAGGGTCTTCGCCAACGGCTGTTGAAATGGTTGTAATACCCACCGGTCCTCCTTTGAATTTATCAATGATGGTGGTAAGGATTTTATTGTCCATTTCATCCAGTCCATTCTTATCAACATTAAGAGCGGAAAGGCTATACAGCGAAATGTCCATATCGATCTTCCCATTTCCCTTTATCTGGGCAAAGTCTCTTATTCGCCGAAGCAGCAGGTTAGCGATCCGGGGTGTTCCACGACTGCGACGGGCAATTTCGCCGGCTGCATCTTCGGTGATCTGAACTTTCAAAATGCTTGCTGACCGTTTAACAATATGCTTTAATGTGGCTGAATCATAATATGATAAACGGGAATTGATACCAAAACGAGACCGCAAGGGAGCTGTAAGCAGCCCGGAACGGGTGGTGGCTCCAATCAGGGTGAAGGGACTGAGTGTGATCTGCACACTGCGTGCATTGGGACCTGTTTCGATCATGATGTCGATGCGGTAATCTTCCATCGCACTGTAGAGGTATTCCTCAACTACCGGGCTTAACCGGTGAATTTCATCAATGAAAAGCACATCGTTCTCTTCAAGGTTTGTGAGCAGACCGGCAAGGTCACCGGGCTTATCGAGCACCGGTCCTGAAGAGATTTTAAGGTTCACACCCAGCTCGTTTGCGATGATGTGCGACAATGTGGTTTTTCCGAGACCTGGAGGACCATGAAGCAGGACATGATCAAGCGATTCGCCGCGCAGTTTGGCGGCTTCGACAAAGACCTTAAGATTATCCACTATGTTTTTCTGGCCTGCAAAATCCTCAAAGGTAATAGGACGGAGTACCTTTTCAATCTCCAACTCCGTTTTGGTCAGGAATTTCCCGCTTGCATCCAGATTTTCGTTCATCTTCCTTTCAATAAAAAATTAGTGAGCAAAAGTAATCAAATAAAAATTTTATTAATTTAGCAGAGGATTTAAAATATCAAAACCATGAAGCAGATAATAGTTGCTATCGATTTTTCCCGCTGTTCGCTGCACGCGCTGGAATATGCCATAAACCTGGCAAACCGTATAAAGTCGGACATCATGATGGTATGGGTAGATAATACGAAAAGTGATGAATCAGTCTATCCGGAAGTTGCAGCCGGAGGCAGAAAGGAAATCACCAACAGTTTTGATGAGATCATTGCAAAGTATGCACCTATGCTTACCAAGGGCGAAATTACTTATAAGATAAGGAAAGGGAAAGCGCATATTGAAATTGCCAACCAGGCCAAGCACAGTGATGCCATGATGGTGATTGCCGGTACCCATGGTGTTACCGGATTTGAAGAGTTCTGGATCGGCAGCAATGCTTACCGCATAGTAACTTATTCACCTTGTCCGGTTATTACCATTCGAACAGATTTTGTGTTTCACCAGGAGATTAAAAAAATAGTTTTACCTATTGACGATTCCCTCGAAACAAGGCAGAAGGTACCCTTTGCCGCAAAAATTTCGAAGTATTTCGATTCGGTAATCCATGTGATCTCGGTATATTCAACAACCATAAAAGCAGTCAGGCAAAAAATTGATAACTATACCACACAGGTTACAAAATACCTTGATGAAGAAAACGTTACCTATGTTGCAAAAGCAATAGATGCGGAAAATGTTACGAATGCTACCATTAATTATGCAAAAGCGATTGATGCGGATATCATAGTGATCATGACGGAACAGGAAATGACAACGGCCAATTTATTTTTAGGCGCATTTGCCCAGCAAATGGTGAATCATTCTCCAATCCCTGTGCTTAATATTCATGCAAAAGAATACATAAAGATTATGTAGACTTAGAATAGGTTTTGTAAAATGAATAAGATATTGTTTCTGATTTTGTTTTTTGGTTTAAACCTCCTGCTGATGGGCCAGGACCAGGCAGGAGAAATTAAGGTGATCCAGGATCCGAGGATTGACAGTTTATTGCAGATGCATATAAAACTGAATGAGAAAAACCCTCATATTGAAGGTTGGAGGATCAACATTTTCTTTGAATCCGGAAACAATTCAAAGAAAATGGCGGTGGATGCCAAAGCAAAATTTGTTCAGAGCTATGCAGATGTTCCGTGTTATGTAGTTTTTCAGGAGCCATATTATAAAGTTAGGGTGGGCGATTACCGCACGAAAATGGAAGCCGAGAATTTTTTAAAAGAGATTGTAGCAGAATATCCCAATGCCTTTGTTGTGGCAGACGAAATAAATTTTCCTTCCCTTGATTCAAGGTGAGCCTGAATCTTTTGCTCTCAATTATACTTATTTGTTCTTATTAAGTATTTTACATTAATTTTTTATTACGTTTTTACAAAGTACGGAAAATAAAGCAGATAATGGTTATTTTTGCCATGACAAATTTACCTAATATGAAAACGCTTTATATCGTCCGGCATGCCAAATCATCATGGGATTTTTCTAATATACATGATTACGAGCGCCCATTGCTTGAAGTAGGAATCGAACGTACAAAAAAGATCATTAAACACCTGAAAAAACAGGATACCAGGCCCGATCTGATTATGAGTTCGCATGCCCTCAGGGCAAGAGACACAGCACGGATGATCGCAGACGGTTTGTCCTTTCCCATCGAAAAAATGATGATCATGAATGAAATTTATCATGGCGACATTGACGAAATTATCAACCTCATCACCACACTCTCCAACGACACAAAAAAAGTCATGATCGTCGGTCATAATCCTACCCTTACCACTTTGTCCAACAAATTTCTTGAAGAACCGATCGACTGGCTTCCCACCTCAGGTGTGGTTTGTATTGAATTTAAAACAGATAAGTGGGAAAATATTATTGAAGCAGAAAAAAGGACTAAATTTGTGATCTCACCTAAACTGATTAAACAAGGGAAGGGGAAGAAATAAATTAACGATACAAATAGCGAATGACGGAAACCGATCATCTTTTCAATTCACCAGAACATTTAATAAACAGGGAGATCAGCTGGCTTCATTTTAATGCAAGGGTTTTGCAGGAAGCCATCGATCCCACCACACCATTGATTGAAAGAATTAAGTTCCTTGGAATTTTTTCGAATAACCGCGATGAATTTTTCAGGGTTAGAGTAGCACAACTTGCCAGGCTGGCGAAATTAGGGCCGGACGGATTAAAAGATAAAGAAGATGCAAAAATTGTCCTCAACCAGATTAAAACAATGGTTGAACAGCAGGAAAAAATATTTACTGAAACTTACCTGACCATCGTTTCTGAACTGGCAAACGAAGGAATTTTTATTATCAATGAAAAAGAACTGGACGACGAACAGGGCAGGTTTGTAAAGCAATTTTATCAGGAGGAATTACGGCAGTATCTTTTCCCGATGATGATGCAGGATTTTCAGAAAATTACTTCCATTAAAGATGGATCTATCTACCTGGCGGTAGAACTGATTTCATCACAAAAAACCCTGAAAGAAAACTATGCCCTGATCAAGATTCCTCAAAGATCTTTATCGAGGTTTTTAATTCTTCCTAAAAAGGGAGATCATCATTACATCATCCTGCTCGATGATGTGATCAGGTATTGTCTTGAGGATATTTTCGCCTTGTTCGGATACGATACGTTCAATGCCTATACCATTAAAATCACCCGTGACGCTGAACTGGACATAGATGAAGACATTTCGAAAAGCTTTCTTGAGAAAATGAGTGAAAGTGTTAAGCAGCGGAAGAAGGGAATTCCGGTTAGGTTTGTTTATGATGCGAAAATACCTGAAAAGTTATTAAGGAAAATTACCAGGAAGTTAAAAATCAGTGAGGAGGATAGTCTTAGAGGAGGCGGAAGGTATCACAACTTCAAAGATTTTATGTCGTTCCCGAAAATCGGGCCGGCCAGACTTTTTTATCCTGCTTTCCCGCCTTTAAGACACAAAGATATTCCGCCCAATACCAGTATCATTAAAATCCTGAAGCAAAAGGACATCATGCTTCATTTTCCTTACCAGTCGTTTCAGTACATCATTGATTTCCTGCGTGAGGCTTCCATTGATCCAAAAGTGACAGAGATTAAAATGACTTTTTACCGGGCAGCGAAATATTCCAATGCTGTAAACGCACTGGTGAATGCAGCCCGAAATGGTAAGAAAGTGACTGTTTTCCTTGAAATTCAGGCCAGATTCGATGAAGAAGCAAACATCAACCTTGCCGGAAAGCTGCATGATGAAGGAGTTAAAATCGTTCCCACTATTCCCGGGTATAAAGTGCATTGCAAGCTTATCTGTGTCAAGCGCATGGAAGATGAAAATGTAGTGTATTATGCCAATATCAGCACGGGTAATTTCAATGAATCCACAGCACATGTTTATTCTGATGAAAGTTTGCTCACATCAAACCAGGAGATAGCCGCGGAAGTAGATAAAGTATTCAGGTTGTTCGAAAGCCGTTATTATCACCCGGAATTCAATAACCTCATTGTGTCGCCATTTCTTACACGCGGATTTTTCATGCAGATGCTTGATAACGAAATAGCGAATGCCCGGTTGGGGAAGGATGCCTGGGCGATCATAAAATTAAACAGCATTGTAGATAAAAAAATCGCTGCAAAGCTTTACGAAGCGAGCCAGGCGGGAGTGAAATTGAAAATGATCGTCAGGGGCATCTGCGTATTGATCCCGGGTATCGAAAATATCAGTGAAAACATTGAGGTCGTCAGCATTGTTGACCGGTTCCTTGAACACTCAAGGATATTTTTGTTTTGCAACGACAACAATTATCAATATTACATCGGATCAGCCGACTGGATGCCACGCAACCTGGATAACCGGGTTGAAGTGCTGGTCCCGGTTTACGACCCGGAGATCAGGCAGGAACTGTGGGATATACTTCAGATACAGTTGAGCGGTAATGTCAAGGCGCGAATCAGCGGATTAAACTTTGTGAATGAATACAAGAAAACCGATTCGAAGAAGGTGATCAGGGCCCAGTTTGAAACTTATGCATATTTTAAAAAGAAAATTAGATAAAAGTGATAAAGATTCAACTAACTTGTCGGATTAATCAACCATGCTCTTTGCAGCCATAGATATCGGATCCAATGCAGCACGCTTGCTTTTTGCCAATGTTTTCGAACTGGAGAAAAAAGTTTATGTTGAGAAAGCAACGCTTGTGAGAATACCTACCCGGCTGGGTGAAGATGTTTACAGCATCAGCAAAATAACAGCCGAGCGAGCCAACAACCTGATAAAAACCCTGAACGCCTATCGTTTATTGATCGAAGTTTATAATCCCATTGCCTATGATGTTTGTGCTACTGCAGCCATCAGGGAAGCCTCGAACGGGCAGGAAATTATCGATACGGATTAAAAATGAAACCGGATTTAAGGTACGCATGATTGATGGAATTGAAGAAGCGAATATCATCCGGCAGACGAATGTTATCGGTTTTGAGCACCCGCATAATCTGACTTTATATATTGATGTCGGAGGAGGTAGCACTGATATTTCGGTTTTGAATGGCGATAAAGTACTTGATGTAAAATCTTTTAAGCTTGGCGCTTTACGAATGCTCAAAGGAAAGGATGATGAAAAGGAATGGGAACGTCTGGAAAAATGGCTTAAAAAAATTAACGTTCATCAGGACAGGGTCAATATTGTAGGTTCAGGTGGAAATATCAACAAGCTTAATAAACTGTATGGTGATCCTTTTCATCTCACATTAACTTATGAAAATCTGAAGAAAGCCTATAAATACCTCAAAGACTTTTCACTTGAAGAGCGTATAGATAAATTGGGTTTGCGCCCCGACCGGGCAGATGTAATTGTTCCTGCCGCTAAAATTTTTCTTTTCGTCATGAAAACCATTAAAGCCGAAACGGTGCTTGTTCCAAAAATAGGCCTTGCTGATGGCTTGGTTTACCAGTTATACATGAAGCATAAAAAATAAGGCTGCCTTATTTAGGACAGCCTTAATAATCTAGAAAGCATACTTGTTCCTAATCCAATAATTTCAATTTCTTCACGTAAGTGCCACTTTCAGTTTGAACCTTAATAAAATAAATTCCGCTTTGTTCACCCTGAAGACTGATTGTTTTTGAATAAAAACCGGAAGCGGTTGATAATTCATTGTAAACTTCCTCACCCAGCATATTGATAATGCTAATATCAATGGTTCCTGCTTCATTAACTTTCAATTCAAAATTACCCATTGTCGGATTGGGATAAATGCTGAAGTGTTCTCCGGTAAGTTCCACAATTCCGGTACACGGGTCAACCAGTATAGATTGTTGAGCTGAATTGTCGCAGCCATTAGATGCTTCGTAAGTATAGGTAATAGTATGTGTGCCTAAACCAGCAACAGCAGGATCAAACCAGCCATTTGATACACCGGGTCCTGTATAAACTCCACCGGCAGGCGAACCACCCGTTAATTCAAATGCAGGCCAGCCCACACAAACATCGCTAAAAGGAAGCAACATGACCGGAGGCGTCATCAGCACTGTAATATAATCCTCCATAAGAAGGGTATTTGTATTAGTTCCATCAGAAATGGTCAATTCAACATTAAAGGTTCCCTCGTCATTGTAAGTAACAGTTGGGTTCTGTTCAGTTGAGGAGACCGGATCGCCACCTTCAAAAGTCCAGTTCCAGCTTGTAATGGTACCAACGGATACATCTATAAAATTAACAACATCCATTTCACAAATTTCTGTAGCATCAGAGGTGAACGCGGCTGTTAAGGTTCCACCACATTCAGCTTGCTCCAGGCCATTGCTCTGGAAATAATTGATAAAAGTCCCCACGTTCTGAATGGGCCACATATCCTGTTCAACAATATCATGGTTAGGGGCAATCAGTATGTATGTTGGATAAGCATTTATTCCGTAAGTGTTGTTGATGGCTGTTCCGCCACCTTCCACTCCGCTGATACATGGAAAATCAATCCCGTAGGTTTGGTCGAATTGGATACATTCTGCATCGGTATCACCATCGTTGACACTGATCACAAAAAGATCGGCTGTGTTGCAACCAAAAAGTTCGTAAGCCTCGCTTAACATAGGAGCGGTGCTTATGCACGAACTTCAGGTGGTAAAGAAAAAATCAATACAGACGTACTGACCTCCGGCAAGAACATCGAATAGGTTAAACTGCTCGCCCTCGGTAGTAGTAGCCGTAAAATCAACCGCTACCGTAAGGGGTGTTTGCGAAAATGCAATCGTGGCAGCAAAAAAGAGTGCCGCGATTAAAGTAAATTTTCTCATTTTGTTAAAGATTTAGTGAATATTAAAATTGACAATCAACGAATCGAAACTATATATTAAGATGTTTGTTTTAAAGACAAAGATAAATTTTTATGGGTTGTATGGCGAATTAAAATAATAAATTTGTCAGGTTTTTATGAAGATTTGGTTATGGGTGAAATCACTGTGAGGAAGCCGAAATGGCTAAGAACTCAAGTACCTGCCGGTAAGCAATATTTGGATGTAAGGGCGATTGTTGAAAAAAACAAACTCCACACCATTTGCACCAGCGGGCACTGCCCGAATATGGCTGAGTGCTGGGGAAGAGGAACAGCTACACTGATGATCCTGGGTGATATTTGTACGCGTTCATGTAAGTTTTGCAATGTAAAAACCGGAAAACCTTTACCAGCTGACTGGAATGAACCTGAACGTGTTGCTGAATCCGTAAAGCTGATGGGTGTAAAGCATGTGGTCATTACCTCCGTTGACCGGGATGATTTGGATGATGGCGGGGCAGAAATCTGGGCAGAAACAATTAGAAAGGTAAAGGAAGTTAACCCTTTAACAACCATCGAAACGCTAATTCCTGATTTTGATGCAAAACAGGAATTAATTCAAAAGGTGGTCGGTGCAAAACCGGAGGTGATTTCGCACAACCTTGAAACCGTAAAAAGGATCACCCCAATATTGAGAAGTAAAGCCCGCTATGAATTGAGTTTGAAGGTACTCGCATACATTGTGAATTCTGGAATCAGATCAAAAACAGGTATTATGCTTGGGCTTGGAGAAACGGAAGAAGAAGTTCTCGAAACGATGCGTGATGCACGGGCTATCGGTGTCGAAGTATTTACGATAGGCCAATACCTTCAGCCAACTCCACGGCATTTGTCGGTAAAGGAATTCCTAAGTCCTGAACAATTTGAAAAATACAGAATAGCTGGATTGGAAATGGGATTCAGGCATGTGGAAAGCAGTCCTTTGGTCAGATCGTCGTATCATGCAGAAAAACATGTGCATTAGATTTTTGTTTTCCTTTCTCCCTTTGAAGGGGGCAGGGGGGATGTTCTTTCTTTCAATTATTGGTTACTGAAATTGTTTATTCTGATGCTTTTTATAAATAATGTACGATATAAGGATTTGGGAATGATTGGTTATGCCGATGCCTGGAATTACCAAAAGAAAATGCTATCAGGTGTTCAGGAGATCAAACAGGCCAACCAGGATATACCTTTAAATGAAAAGGTGCCTCAATACAATTACCTTTTATTTTGCGAGCACCCGCATGTTTATACCCTTGGTAAAAGTGGAAAGGATAATAATCTTTTAGTAAATACCGAATTTCTGAAGCAAAATGGAGCGGAGTTTTTTAAAACCGATCGGGGAGGAGATATTACCTATCATGGTCCTGGCCAGATTGTAGGTTATCCCATTTTTGACCTTGAAGCTTTTAGAATAGGAGTTAAACAATACGTTCACAATATTGAAGAAGCCATCATCCTCACCTTAAAGAATTATGAAATAAATGGAGATCGTTTACCTGGTGCAACGGGCGTTTGGCTCGAGGTAGATAAACCGGGAAAAACCCGCAAAATTTGCGCTATCGGAGTAAAAGTCAGCCGTTCAATCACCATGCATGGATTTGCTTTTAATATAAATACCAATCTTGATTATTACAATTTTATTAATCCATGCGGATTTACTGATAAAGGGGTAACCTCATTACAAAAAGAAATTGGAAACGAGATGAATATGGAAGAGATAAAAAAGACTTTACTACAATCTTTTGAAAAAGTATTTAATTTTGAAATTGGCTAACAACAATTATTGAATTATTATTTTCCAGGGTGCCGAAGAATAAGATTAAATTAATCATTTAAAACCGTTTGCAGAATCAGATGCGATTTGATTTCTTTTATACCCGGAATATGTACCTTATAATATTGAATCAGGTACTCTAGCAATATAGTCCGGTGTGATGGATTAATTTTGATTGGCTCATTACCGGCTGTTATCAATCCGGCGAAATATTCACTATAAGGCTTGAGAATAATATAATTTGATGAAATGGTTTGTTGAACGAAAATTCCTTCCTGCATATCGAAAACTGAATTTTGTTCGCTGAAATTTTTCTTGGGATAAAATCCCAGATGTTTAGTCAGCTGCATCAAAAAATGTAAGTGAAAATCGGCAATTCCTTTTTCAATCAAATCGAGCGAAACAATGGAACTATAAAGATATTCAAATAAATTGCGGTTCGATTCCTGTTCTCGAATAACATTATAAAGGACTTCATTTAGGAAAATAATGACAGAACTTTTCCTGATGTCAAATGGGATGGAATTAAAGGGGTAGGCTATTTTAATTTCTTTCAGATGCTGGATGTTTTTATTCTCTTTATGGTAAACCACCATATCTGCGAGGGTCAATGGCTGCAAAAGGGCTGGTTTGACTAGTGTCTTTTTACTCCTGATCCCACGGATCATATAAGATTGCAAACCGAATTGTTCAGTATATATTTTAACGATAAGACTGGTCTCTGAATACTTGACCTGATGAAAGATAATGCCCCTCGTTTGATGCAGCATCAATTAATAAATAGAATTTTTGTTACAAGGGTTTCTGAACCATTTTCATCAGAGAGGAAGACAAGGTAAACTCCTGATTGAGCCCGTCTCCCATTAAAGTTATTGCCATCCCAAATTGCCTGACCTCCCTCTGCTACTCCGCTGTAAATCAATGTTCCACTGATGTCGGTGATTTTAAAATTAGCCTGATCCACCAGTCCTTTTATTGCAATAAGTCCACTGTATCCAGGTTGTACCGGATTTGGAAAAGCATAAACATCTTCAAAGGTAGGGTCAGGAGGTGTGGAGGTACTTCGGTAAGAAATGATCCCTTTGGCAGTTCCAAAAAAAACTTCACCATCTTTAGTTATGACAATACTCGTGATGTTATTTGAAAGAAGGGGGCTGTTTTGTTCAGTGAAATGATGCAATTCCGTTTGTCCGTCGGGACTTAAATGAAACACACCGGATCGGTCGGTTCCAATCCATTTGTTGTTATCGCCATCGACCGTTATAGCTGTTACTGTTTCAAATTCAAGGAGGATATCTGCAAGACCCGACCCATCATTTCTGGGTATTAAAATTCGCTGTGCATCAAAATTATAACCTGTAGAAAAGATGTTTCCGGGTGAGTAGAAAACGGCAACCCCTTCATCGGTGCCTATCCAAACCTCACCATCTTTATCTTCCGCCATGCTGTATACTTTTTCACCCGGAATAGCCCCGTTACCTGCGGCTGATGATAATTCTTTAACCCTATCGTCACTGGTGTTGGTAATTGTCCTGTTGTCATTAAAAACAATAATTGGACGGTTTTCCCTCACAATGATCCATTTTTGTCCATATGAATCGATCATCAGGGGTCCAAGGTCCATGCTGCTGGAATAAGATCCAAGGTTATAAGAATACCATTCTCCCAGTGAAGAACCATCCGGAATTCTGACAGAAAGCACATTGTTGGCATGGGAACTTGTAGCCCATAGATTTCCCGACTGGTCAAATGCAATACCACCGACTTTACATCGGGGAATTTCATTGTTTTTATAATCCAGCCCGCTGTTTTCCGGGCCGTACATATTTTTAAACTGACCATTATACAATTCCACCATACCACCTGTCCATGTACCGGCAAAAACCTGTGCAGGATCATATGGATTAACTGCTACGCACAAAACATCACGAAGGGTATCAAAGGCAGGTATATCTTCTTTATTCAGGGAAGTCCATGTACTTTCAATGAAGGAAGAAATGCCCGCAGGTTTATAAATGTTGTTCCAGCTCAGATCCCTGCCTCCAGGTACTGAATAAACAATATTTCCGGCAGCAGACATGCTGTATACATCGGCATTATCAGGTCCATTCGGATAAATAAATGATGTATTGTTAATTGAGCAATCCTTTTTACAAGTCCCACCCTTGCTATCCGCTATCCAAATTATATCGTCCGTCCTCAATGAAATCATTCGATGAAGGGAGACATCCTGGTAATTATAGGTCCATATAGATTCCACCAAATTAAGTTCCATATCCCTTCTTGGCATAATAGCAGAAGACAATATAGATTTTTCCATTGATCACTTTTATAGTTAATATATCTTCATCGGAAACACTCTTCATATGTCAAACTTCCATTCACCGTTTTCGAAATAAAAAAGAGTATCCTGTGCATAAACTTCACTGTATTTATTGATTAATAATGAGTATCGTTTGCAATAGCTATCGCATTGTACACCGCATTGGGCCGGGGAATGGACAAATCTTTCGTCCATGAACCATAATAAGCCAGGTTAGGATCGTCGATATAAGCAGTAAAAATACCATTTTCTGTCGCAGCAAAAAAAGAGGTATCGTTATAAGTAAGATCATAAACCTTTAAATGCGTTCCGTTTGGCCCAATATAATAGGTGTCCGAAATTTCTTCCTTTTCAATATCCAGAACAACAATACCAAATCCGCAGGACAGGTAGGCTTTATTTTCGATAAATAGCAGGTTGTTAATGGTTTTTTCTTCCGGGGTGATGGCCTCGCTGTCGATAATGTCGCGCATATTAATGATGGTATTGCCCTTCACCAAATCAATATTAGTATTGCTATAGGCAATAAAAAGGGTGTTGTTTGGAGTATTAAAACCAATTTTTGAAATACCAACATCACTCAATCCTGAAATTGTGGTTAGTCGGGTAATGGTGTTATCATTTTTATTGTAATAAAAAATACTGTATGGTGTTGCACAATAGATGTTTTGATCGCTTGCAGTAACGGATATGGTATTTTTGTAAGGTAAATGATCGCGCCATTCACCTATGGCTATATCCTGCGCATAAACACTGCAAAACGACAGGAGTAATAATAAACTTAGGGTAAGTAATCGCTGATACATGATTTATTCATTTTGAAAATGTATACAAATTAACTCTTTTTTAACGGTTTTATTTTAAAGG
Organism: uncultured Bacteroidales bacterium; assembly: GCA_963705185.1. Classification (GTDB taxonomy): domain Bacteria; phylum Bacteroidota; class Bacteroidia; order Bacteroidales; family JAADJA01; genus JAADJA01. The sequence goes on along the minus strand of CAVPJF010000020.1, from coordinate 19,887 downwards.
ATGCCTTTTTCACTTAAATCCTATTTCCAGTCCCCATGCATTTTAATAAGCGCAACAAGGGCCTCAACAGCTTCGCTTTCAGGTATCCCGGCCTGAATGATTTGTCGTCCTTTATATAAGGTAATTTTACCCCGCCCTGCTCCCACATATCCATAATGAGCATCAGCCATTTCGCCCGGACCATTCACGCAACATCCCATTACACCAATTTTTAATCCTTTGAGATGAGATGTCCGGTGTTTTATTTTTTGTAACGTCTCCTGAATACTGAATAAAGTTCGGCCGCAGGACGGACATGCTATATATTCTGTTTTTGTAATCCTCGAACCTGTTGCCTGTAATATTCCAAATGCTATTCTGCTTAGACTTGTCATCCCTATCTTATTATGGCTGATCCAAATGCCATCAATCAACCCATCGATCAATAAAAAGGAAAAGTCAGCTGACGCCTGAACAAGTAATTTTTCTTCAGAAAGATCAGAATAATCCCTGCGGAAAATAACCGGCTGATTAATGCCTTTTTTATTCAGCACATTAATTATCCTCCGAAGTTCATGTATAGATTTGTTCGGATCTGCTTTTAAAATCAAGACTGTTTCACTTGGTAACGATGTACCTGCTTTTTCCAATTCTTCCTCGGATTCAATGAACGCCAATTTTATCCTGCTTGATTCAATCACCAGTCCATCATTATTGACCGAGAGTTTTTGAATTCTTCCGGTTTTCGAATTGAATAAATAGTCAGGAACAAAATCTTTATCGAAGGAGTGGGGATTAACCATTTCAATATCAGAGGAAAAAAATACCACTGGAATTTGTCCATTTCCAATGTTATCAACTGGAAGGGTTTGCCTTCTGTTGTAAATGAAAGGATCAGAAATCCCATCTTCAATTCTGGTAATTTTATATCGCTTATCTCTTTTATTAAATCTTGATACTATTGCTTTGGCCACCGGTATTTCGAATTCAGGATCTTCAGTGAGCGAAACGCGAATGGTATCGCCTATGCCATCAGCCAGCAATGGCCCTATCCCGGCGGCAGACTTAATCCTGCCGTCCTCTGCATCTCCCGCCTCCGTCACTCCCAAATGAATCGGGTAGTTCATTCCTTCTTCGGTCATTCGCTTCACTAAAAGCCGATTGGCTTGAACCATAACCTTAACATTGCTTGACTTCATCGAAAGCACAATGTTATGAAAATCAAAATCCCGACAAATTTGTACAAATTCAATCGCCGATTCCACCATGCCGGCAGGGGTATCACCATATTTTAATAAAATCCTTTCTGATAAAGAACCGTGATTGCTCCCGATCCGGAGCGCCGTTCCATATTGTTTGCAAATATCAACCAGCGGTTTTAGTTTATCTCGGATAATTTCAATTTCTTGAGCGTATTCCGAATCGGAATAATACGGTTTGCCTTTTTTACGGTCGGTGTAGTTACCCGGATTAATTCGAACTTTTTCGACAATTCTCGCCGCTACTTCAGCAGCTTTGGGATTAAAATGGATATCTGCAATAAGGGGCGTTAGATAACCCGATTTTTTAAGTTCTTTTTTAATGACAGCAAGGTGTTCCGCTTCTTTAACTCCTTGAGCTGTAATCCTCACATATTCACAGCCTGCCCTAATCATTCTGATTGCCTGTGCAACGGTAGCCCGGGTATCAAGGGTATTGGTTGTCGTCATGGATTGAATCCTGATGGGAAAGTCACCTCCCAATGGAACATCGCCAATATTAACAACACGCGATATATAAGTTAAGTTTTGCATTGAAGACCACAAAGGTAAAAATTAAAATTTGTGGCAGAAAGCAGATATCGTATGTTACCAAATTCCAATTAGGCTCTTCAATAGAATTCATCATAAGGCATTCAAATTTCAAATCTAAATTAAATCCTTTCGTAACTTAAACCGGTATTTTACAGTATCAATTGGCTAATATCAATGAATGGAAATACTACTTTTATGCGATTACCTACCTTGTTTTTCCATTTTATTTTTACACAATTATTAATTTAAAAAATTTTAAACATGAAAAAATCAATTGTTATTATTGTTGTTTTATTGTTTGGATTCTATGCAATGAATGCACAGGACATCAAGCAGCCACTTTCGAAAACAGCCCAGGATGGTGCATTGTATGAAGCTCAGCTGGCCGATGATGGAACCCTGTCCCTCGTTTATGGGTATATGGCAAAAAAAGAGCAAAAGTTTGTAAATTACTCTTTTGATAAAGACCTCAAAATGGTAAAAGAGGAAGAATCGTCAGAACCCAAAGTAAAAGAGATGGATAAACCGGCAATCAAATATGACTATATCAATACCACTGTCGGTGGATGCAGTTCGTTCGATGTCCTGAGCATGGATCTGAATGTTTCCAAAATTTCCGTTACTAAAACCTGGAATAACAAAAAACAGGGATATGATGTAAATGCAAATGAAACCAAGATCAGCAGCGGAAAAGATGGTAAATTTAAATACAAAGGTTATGTCGGATATTTTAATGCTGAAACCGGAACCAACCTGGTGCTTGTAAAGGAAGATGACAAAAGCAAAGATGATGCTTCTCAATATAAATTGATAAACTTCAGCCTTGATGGCAACGTGAAAGAAATTCCGATTGGGGATTTGAGTACCTATACCCTTGTGTTTTCATCACTTGTTAAGAGAAATCCTGATGTTGCCGATGTCTATGTCGAAAAGAATCTGGCAGAATATAATGCGCTATTTATTTTTGCTCCATTTAAGACCTCTAAAGCTGATCCAAAAGATTTTGTTCTGTTAATTACAGATGGAGCCGGCAATGAAGTTGCAAAAAGTACTATTACTATGCCATTGATTGCCTCAACGATCATTGAAATGCAGCAAGCCGGCAATGATCTTTATTTTTTCGGTTTGACCAGCACAGGCACCGGTTCTCATTACAGGTATGAATTTATGGACTATTCCAATATTTCCAATCCCTGCTATCCTGATTTTTATAATTACCGAGACAATCAGCGCGAAACAGATGTAACTAAATGCGAAGCAAGCAATCTGATTTTAATGAAAATCTCAGGAAATAAGCTGGCTTATTTAACTACAACTCCTACAGCTACACTTCAATCAAAAAAAGTGGTTCCTCCATCGGTTAAAAAAGCACCTAAAACTGAATTCTCCCGGTTCAGTGTCCAGGCGTTCAATGTTTTTAATAATGGAGATATGATGGTAACCGGTCAACGCAAAGTGATCATTACGCTAAATGGAACATCAAAATGGGCTTACGAAGAAGTCACCTGTTTTCATTTTGATAAAACTGGAAATCTCAGGGCCGAATATTGTATTGAGCCTCAATTAGCTACAGCTAAAGAAGACAAGATTTTTCCAATGACCCAGATATTTTTGGTTTCAGAGGATAAAAGCCAGGTTTATTGGATCATGTATGAACCGGAAGGAATTTCAGGCTATGCAAACTTTTGGGCGGCCTACAATGGAAATAAAACTATTTATGCAGGTTTTCAGCCGGTGATTATGAAGATCGACCTAAGCACTGCTAAAATTGGCGATCCTGAATTACCATTGGGTAAAGAGTACCTGGTTTATTCGGATTATCCGCTCCTGATTAAACCAAACTCTACTGAAGGTATTTTTATGGGACATACACGGAAGGGTGATATCATCGGTTTATCAAAATACAATTTCAAATAACACAACGGGGCGAGAAAATTTTAAATTAACCTGTAGGGTTGAAATCACCTTACAGGTTTTTTTATTTTATCATTCCTAATCCTTCCTTTGCAGATTCATCATTAGGCTTGTTCATGATCACCTTTTGAAATAATACCTCAGCTTCCCGGAATTTGCCCAGCTTGAGATTGGTCCAACCATACATAAGTAATGCATCATGATCAAAAGGATATAAGTTTACCACCTTCTCAAAATATTTCAATGCTGTGGTATAATCTTCATTACCGTAAAAAATGGAACCCATCCGGTAATTAGTCAAGCTGTTTTGCGGATCGATGGTCAGGATATCATTGTATTGTTTCTTTACTTGTTCCCAGTTACCTAAGGCAGAAGCCGGATAAACATAACCAAGCTTTGCTTCGATGGATAAAGGTTTCAGTTCCATAGCCTTTTGATAATAGGCAGTGGATTCGGTAAAAAAACCAGCCATGTAGGAGAGCCAGCCCAAGCGAAGGTTGATCTCATATGATTCCTCACTATAAACGCCCTTTAATTGGTCAATCGCTTTTTGATATTCACCGCTGTATTCAAGAAAATAACTTTTCTCAAAAGCTTCCTGAATAGCCTTGTAATCTTGTGAAAATGACGAAGTAGCTAAACCAATTCCGAGAATAATCAATCCAATAAATTTCTTCAAAGTTTCCATTTTATTCCTCCTGTAAATGTGTTATTTTGATAATCTAAACTTGTTTCACTGTATGAATGATTTGAATACCTTACCAGCTTTCCTTCTTCGGCTGTATAACGGTACCGGAATGAAAGCTCAATATTTTCCGACAAAATTATAATTAAGTCAGCACCCGTCCTGAAATTAATTTTATCTCCTGAATTATAAACAACCAATGCGTTTTTCTCATTATAGTTAACCATTTCACCCAATGTAACGAATCCTTCAACCCAAAGTTTCTTGAGCATTTTAACGCCAACCTGCTGTTCAAAAATAAATCTGTTGATGTTATCCTGCCAGGTTGAAACAACTGAAGTTGTTGTGTAAAGATCAAGGTTTCCTTTGGGAAAGAATACAACCATTCCACCGGCCTGGTATTGTTCTTTATTATTCAGGTTTGACCAGGTTCCATTCAGACTTAAATTGAAAAGTGAAATATTTTTAGCAACCGATAAGGAAGCTATATAGTTGTTAAAGGATGTATCTTTCTCAATTACCTCGTATACTGTTCGTTTTACCGTAACTGTATCTATTTGCTGGAAAGAAAAATCTGTGACCTGCGCATTTGAAAAAATTGTGTTGAAATGCACATTCAGATAGTGAAAAGCTGGCGTAACGACAAATCCCTTTCCGGCACTGATTTTTGCACTGGTGTAGGCATCATTTTGATAAAGCGTATACTTGTTGCTATAAAATTCAGAAATTATATCGTATGCATTTCCAACAAAGTATCCTCCATTCCATGGGATAAGGGTATCTCCTGTAATAATAAGATCGGAAGTCTGTATTTGTTTTAGTTTGGACGTTGCCAGAAATCCATACCCGAGATAAACCGACATTTTTCGTGAAGGATTTAGCTTGGCTCCAATGTTGACGAAGTATTTATCGTCATTCAAATCCTGCTGTCCGAATAAGACTTCCTCTTCGTTATTGCCATTTCCATTTCCTTTTTTTTCATTCAGGTTTTCTTTCTCGTTTTTTTCAATGTTATTGCTGAAGGTATATCCGGGTTCAAAATAAAAATAATCGATCAGTTTGTTTTTTTTAGTATTGAGTTTTTCATTTAATCGGGCAGGAAATTTGGTAGTAAGTGCATTTGCTTCAAGCTGCCGGTTTGCGTATTTGTAGCTAAAATAAAGGTTCTCCATCGCCAATTCATCCATCGAATTGAATCCAAGGCTTTTCTCCAGATGCTGACTTGCTTTCAAATAATTCCCTTTGCTGAAATAAGCAATACCTAACCGATACCTTAGATAAAAATAATCGGTACCATTTTTCAGGGCTCTATTACCGCTATAAATCAACGAATCCCAGTCATTTAAAATGAAATATCGGTATGTTTCCTGGTCCACGCTTTTGAAATCCATGACATGTTCTTGTGCGTTTGCTCCAAGAGAAAGCGCGAAGAAAAGCATCCATATGCAAATATGACGGTTATATTTCATCATTCGTCAGTTCAGTTGATACTTCGCTTGCTTCAATAATTTTTTCACCTGCAATGACAATCATTTTTTTAATCCTGTTCGATTCGATTTCAAACTCAAAGTTTAATTCCCTGGTCTTTTTACTGCCATGCTTTACCGTTGCTTTCGACTTAAATAGTATGTTACTGTCCGTAAGGTTATCCTTGATTTTTAAATATTCAAGGTTGAATTCTGATTTGATAAAGAGGTAAAACGGAGCAATAAAATCCTGCAAAAAGATCAGTCCCCGGTTATTCAGCAAATGGATGGGATAGACATCGTTTATTTTTAATCCTTTGTAAAATCCACTGATGACCTTGTAAGCCCCGAGATAAAAATAAAACAGCAAAGAGTTCCTGTTTCCCTCAAAATGGGTGAAATAATGAATGCTGCCATCGTTTTTGAACCAGGCTTTTGATTTGGTCTTCGGACAATAGAGCAACGCATTGTTGTATATATCAGTCTGCACTTCCCAAATAACGATTTTTTCTTTGGGCGAAATGGGTGACCTTACCATGAATTTCAGTTGCTGTCCAGGCACAAAATGAAAGGCTTTGTAAAGCGACAGATTTTTATCCACATTCGAAATGTTATCGTTCTTCGAAGGTTTTGCATACGACATGAGCTTGAATCCATCTTTTACATGCTGAATGTAATGACCCAAAGGGTAGTCCAGCGTTTTTGAACCGATAAAGGGTGTTTCCTGGATCTGGAAATGGACATGCGGCTCAGGCGACCGGCCCGAATTACCGCAACTTGCAAGGATATCACCCTTCTTCACAAAATCACCTTTCTTTACTTTGAACGATTCTTTCCGTATGTGGCTTAGCTTGGAATACAATTTTTCGTTGTGCCTGATCACAATCGTATTGCCCCAGTTATGCTCGAGGTTGCTGTCACCAATTTCATTATCCTCAATGCCATCCAGGACTTCTTCCACCCAACCATCCGCCGGACAAATCAAGGGTTTTTTATAGCAATAATAGTCTACGCAAATGGTACCAGAACTTTTATAAGGCAAACCCCGGTCGCCGGAGATCTCAAAATCCCATGCATGTGCCCATTCGTTCTTGTGGGTGTATTCACCCCGGTGGGCTTGCGTTACCTTCCATTCTCCCCAGAAGGGAAGCGAAAATTGGATATACTTGAAATTATAAAAACGCTCTTTGCTGTTCAATTGAGAGTAAAGATTTTTTTCGGGAGAAAATTGCTGGTAAATCGTAAACTCAGGTTTATTAAAGTACCGTTCTCTGAATTTCATGATGTAAAGGAATGTGATCACGACAAGGTTGAAGGGCAGAGAATATATAGACAGCTGAAACAGCGACATGATGGTCATTGTGCTGGTAATACAAATACTGATCAGGGGTACAAGTAAAATCACCCAAAGAAATGAATACCTGGATGGGATGATAAAAAAACCGCCGATGGCAATGGCTGAGAGAATGAAATTGAATCCTATATAGCTGTAGCTCAGCTCCTGAAAACTACCACCGACAATCTGGTAAAAAAGATATGCTGAGAAAAAACCAATGAGGGAAAGCAGGAAAGCGATACGCGAATAAATCAATAAACCAATTGCCAGGAGAATTCCTGCAAAGAGATGGTATTGAAAGAAGATAGCCCCCAATGAACGGAAATACGTCACGATGGACTCGTGCAGGTTGAGATTACTAAACCAATAGTAGAGGTAAACCATTTTTTCTCCGCCAAAGTCGTACAATTCATTGGGCATAAAAATACCTCGTTCGCTGATGCTCAGGGCGGTAAAAGTCCTCGAAGCCAGTGTAACCGTCCAAATGCCAAGTAAAAAAGAGATGCTCAGGTACGGAAGCCCGTATTTCCCTATAACTCCTTCCAGAACGACGGTTACAAACAATGTGAAGGCAGATGCAAAAATGAGGATGAGCAAAAACTCCATTTGCATCTGGTAATAAATTCCCAGTCCCAGGCCAACAAGAAGAGAATTAAATCCATAATATCCGGCTGTAATCTTTTCCCTGTTAAAGCCAATGATATAGGCAGCAGCATTGGAGGTAAGCACTGCAATGAGGCCGCTGACTCCTGCATTTAAATCAAAAAAGCTAACGACAACCAGGATGACGGCAAAGATTTTACTATTTGAGAAAAAGATTTGCGAATAGCTGTTGAGCACGCTATTGATGAAGTGGGGAAATATTTGCCTTAATCTGACCATTTATTGAAAACGAGGCTAAATTAGCAATAATCCAATAAGACACCAATAAATGCAGTTACCTGCGTTTCGGGTTTCCAACTTTTTAAGGGGTGGATACTTAAGTGGATAGATTATGTTTTAAAAGGACTTAAATCTTGTCCTGAATACTAAAGCTCAAACTTCTTTAAATGATCAGGTACATTTTCCATTTGGGTTAACTCTTTTAGTGTTTCATTCCGGCGGATCACATGAACCTTATTCTGCAAATCGATCATTACTACCTTGGGCCGGAGCGTGATAAACTGCATCCATTGTGTCATGTTGTATGCTCCTACATGATGGATCACAAAATGGTCGCCTTTGTTAAGCAACGGCATCGTAACACTTTCACGAATCACATCAATGTTCATGCAGAGTGGACCATAAAGGGTGGTATCTTCAGCGTAATGCGTGAATGGTTGTGCCGGAGTGATTTTATGATCGTACCAGAAGGAAGTGAAGAGGATGTTTACGCCAATATCGATGATAGTAGTCCGTTTTCCGATGGATGAACGCTTGTTGGAGATCACGGTTCCCAGCAGGTACCCAGCTTCATCCACCAATGCCCTTCCGGTTTCAAGAATTAACAATGGAAGTTTATCCGGTTTGAAATTGGAATTGATAATGGCGCTGGTAATGGCTTCGGCAAAATCATCGAAATCAGGATTGATATCAGAGCCCGGCAAATAGGAACCTTTCAAAGTGTTCTTCGAAGCAAATCCTCCGCCAAGGTCAATGTATTTGATGTTGTGATTGTATTTCTTTTTCACCCCGAGAGCAAGGTCGATCAATTTATTGGCTGCGGTTGCATAAGCCGGAGTGGAAAGCATAAATGTTCCAATATGACAATGCAATCCAACCAGATCGAGCTTTTCGGACCGCATGATCTTATTCAATGCATCCCATGCCTGTCCGTTTTCATAATTGAATCCGAACCGGTCCCACATGGGATATATCCCTGTATCCATGTTTACCCTGATGGCAACTTTCGGCCGTTTCTTCAGCTTCCCTGCCAGTTCAATGATCGAATATAATTCATCAAGGTGATCAATATGGATAAGCGATTCATTTTTAATTGCCTTGGTGAGGTCAGCTTCAGTCTTGTCCGGGCCGTTAAAGATTATCTTGTTTCCTTCTACTCCATTCAGAATGGCTTTATCGTATTCAAACCCGAAACTACTTCAGCCCATGAACCTTCCTGGTGAAAAACATGACACACTGCATCCAGATAATTGGTTTTGTAAGACCATGCAAACTGAACCTTCGGATACCTTGTCATAAAGGCTTTTTTTGCCTCACGATAGGTATTTCTGATGGTCCTTTCCGAAATAACAAACAATGGAGAACCGTAATCTTTTATCAGCTCATTTACTGCAACACCATCAATGTGAGTCATGGGGTTGTATTCGGTCCTTAAGCCGTATTTATTAGGCATATTGGTATCTAATTTTTTAATTACCGGCCGTTCATATCTTAATTTTTCCATTTCTATTTAATCTTTTTTTAATCTCATTTTATTCATTGTCAAAGTTCTCCAGTTGTTGATATCTGATGAAATTCCTCCACATCAACAATCATGTCCCAGGCATACCTGATAAACATTTTACCTACTTTAAATTTGGTATAGGGCTTAACCTTTTCACCCATTGCAAGCTTCACCAGGGCTTCAGGAATATTTTGTCCGACACCCACCGAAAGGTAGATCCATGCAGGCATGCGAGGATTGATTTCCAGCAGGTAAAATTGATCGTCCTGGTCTTTCATCAACTCCAGTTCAAATCCTCCGCGCCACTTTGTGGACTTTACAAAATGCCTTGTCATTTCAAAAATTTCTTCCTCATCTATTGAAATACCACCCCATGCTTTTCCTTTATCGGTAATGTATTGTTTTCGCATGGGAACGATGGAAATAGCGTTTCCTTTTCCATCACCAAGTCCGGTGGCATTGTATTCCGTTCCATTAATGTATTGCTGGATGATGATGGGTAAGCCCCATTTGCTGCTGATCTTGTTGAAATAGGTATAAACCTGGTCAAGTGTGGGCTACGCTGGCATCATAATACTTTCCTTTCACCACCATCGGATAGGTAAATTCGTGAATCAGTCCGGGTATTTCAGCAACAGAGAAAATTGCTTTGCTAAACGGAACCCTGATGTTATACTTCCTCCCGAACTCAGGAAGGTTAACTTTGTGGCGTTCTTCAAATTGCTTTTCGGTTGGAAGAAAGGTGTGGATGCCCATTTTTTTCAGTGTGGGTTCGAGCTTGATAAAGGGCAGCAGCTCAGCATCGAAATTCGGTATGATCACATCCAGTTTTTCTTTTTTATGGATGTATTCCAGTCGTCCCAAAAGGCTTTCTTTTCCTGCGGATGGATAAGGAATATGATATGTTTTATCCACGAGATCGTGCATATAAATGCCGGGTTCAAGTGATTCATAGGATAAGCCGATGATATTCACATCCAGCGATTGGGCATCCCTTAATCCCCTGATTACGGAAATTCCCGGGCCCGGGCTATCAATTGCATTTAACCCTGTAACAGCGATATTAATTTTTCTGCTTTTCTTCATTTTCCAGCAAAAGGTAAAGCTTCAGGAATCCTATAAAATCGTGATAGTCTTTCTCAAAAGTATCACTGTCGGTATTGTATTTGGTAAGCATGGTTTTGCTTATTTCTTCATACGACTTTTCTTCCCGGATCATGTTTACAAGTTCAATGCCGATGGGATTGACAGTAAATGATTCGCCTGAGGAGGGATTAAAAACATATCCCGACTCGCTGATGGCAATGTTCTTTTTGATTTTCATGTGAAAAAATTGTTGCTCTTTGATAATTAATTTACCTCAAAGTTTAATTTAGACGTCAAAGTAAGTTATTAATTCACTTTGATCACCTTTATACTGAAAATTTCATTATGTGTTTTCAGCTGGCAAAGATACAATCCGGGAGCAATATCTTTTGTATCTGCAGAAATTTCATGTTCTCCTGCTTTCAAAACTGCATCTGAAAGTATTTCGGTTTGTATGGTTGAATAAATATTGAGCAGGCTAAGACTGATATGGTCATCTTCCTCCAGGTTGAAACGGATGGTGAATTTCTCTGAAAATGGATTGGGCTGACAGGTCAGTACATTGTTTTTATTTAAAAATTGTGGATTCTGATCAGACGTAATCGTATAGTCAACTCCAAAAAAATCGAGTATCCCTTTCAGGTATTCTTTTTTTGTTGAAGGAAGATCACCATCGATAAATCCATAAAAATTGCAGGAGGCGCCAATAGTTTTGTATGAACCCTGGTCGTAAGCTACAGCAAAGGCATGATTTTCGACACTCCCATGCAAAATAGTATAAGCTGGCTGCACCGGAATCATAAAATAATTGTAATAAGCCATTCCGGAATTGTATTCAAAATACATGTTTTCAGTAAAAGTTGAAGGAACCCCGATAACAGGATTGAAATAATACCAGGCAACGTTCTGTGTCTGAATATTGAACATTGGATGAACCGCTGTTGGCGGATCCGGGTTCCAGGTCATCCCGCCTTCGAGGTAAATGTTGCCGCCATCATTCAGAAAGTTTGCCAGCGTCAGGCCTTCGGCTTCAGTTAATACATAATTGTCAAACTTTTTTCCAAGAAAAACAAAAAGATTCTTGTACAGGTCTATATTAGCCGGAATGTAATAGCTTTCCTCGTAATTTACCATTAGTTCATCCAGCAGGGAAGATAGGACCGGTATTGACATTTGCCCGGGGTGAAGATCTATAAGAAGAACAGGGAAACGACCGATAATCAAACCGAAAGTCCCTTCGATAGTAAAGGATGGTTGTGCAGAAAATGAATAATCAAATTCTGCATTGTGACCATCAGGAGTATCGGGCTGTGCACTCACATTAAGGGTATCAAAATGAATCATCCCACAGGGGATATTTCCGAAAGCTAATTCACCCGATCCATTGATAGTAATAAATTCATCAGAAGTTGATACAATGCCTTCCACATTCTGGGCAACCGAGTGTCCTATGTTTTGAACCCGGATGATCAGGTCCGCAGTCTCTCCGGGATCAAGCCTGCTATTTTCATTATCCGAAACTATTGGATTACATAAATTCAGGATGGGCGAAAATGCAGTAAGGTTAATTTTGCTTTGCCAGCTGCCACCATCGGCAGTAAACAATATATTCAGATCAATGCCATGGTTATCCGGAACATTGATGGCGACTGAAAATTCAACTGCATTGGTCAGATTAATGGATTGACCTGGGCCGAGGTTCCCAATGACTTCAGATGGATCAATTAGTGTAATATACGGATCATTGATTGATATATCAAGGACGGCAGCAGTAATTATCTGAGCACTGATGTTTTTCACATTAAAGCTTAATAACGGTGATTCACCATAGTCAATCCGGTTATCTTCACCTGAATTTATTGAATAATCAAAAATAATTCCCTGCGAAAGCTGGATTGATTTAATAGTTGAAAGGTTCTGATCATCAGTCACCATTACAGGCAGATCATATATATTGTTGCCATTCTGAGGATCAACCGATATTAAACCGGATTGGTCAATTGATAAGCCGGCCGGGATATTCGGTGGATCAAATGTGATGCTCGTGGCTGTTTTTAGCGGATAAGTATTTGCATAATCTGTTAACTGATATAAAGAGCCATTACCGTTGGAAATTCCTGTAATCCTATTGATCATATCAGGGTCTTCAAGTTCCTGGAAATAATATTCAATTTTACCATCAGGATAAAGGATAACTGTGAAATCAACCGGGTAATCATTATCCTCATCTGATAGGGTAACTTTCCAACGGAAGGCTGCATGGGTTGCATTGCCCTCATACCAGATTCCCTCATCTGAATTTGTAATAGCCAGGTGCTGGTTAAAAAAAGCAGCCATCATAGTTTGAAACCTGAACAGGGGCAGGTCATTCACCTGGTATGGAATGGGATATCCAACCTCATCAAAAATGATAAATCCGTCGACTGAAATAATGAGGGAAGAATGTTTATTGCCGTAAAATGGGAAAGGGAAATAAAGTGTCACATAATCAAAGCCACTTTCCGGATCGGAAGGATTAAGCTTAAATCCTTGTATTTCGGGATAATCTGCAGTTTGCTGATGAATGGAATAGTTACCTGCAATACTCCAGGAGTAAGGCTCGGTTCCACCTTCGGCAGTCAGTTGTGCAGTATATTCCTCACCTGTAGTATAGGGAGCCAATTCCTCTGTCAATATAACAGGCTTATCAAGATTTACGGCATGAACTACTGAAGCACTGGTTATGCCATTTTCATTTAATGGAATTCCTGTTGGATAGCCCGATATTTCAATTCCTCCCCCCTGATAATCGATCATTGAAAAGGATATTAGCTCCCCGAAAGCCTGGTTTCCGGGATCGTATTCCTGAACCTGTAAAAAATACCTTGCCGGTTGCCCGCTGTTTACATAGGTGAGGAGGGGTGTAACATCAAGACCGAATTCAAGAATTTTATTCGATTCCAGACTATCTGTTCCCGTAAGGTAATGATCGCCGCCCTGGTAAGAAAATATCGGAAAGTCCATGGTAAAATCAGGGATATAAAAGTTAGTGTCGGTCGAAATCCCTGCAGTAACCTTAAGCATGGAGCGGGAACTATGCTTCAAAGTGATTTTAAATGTAACCGACGGAGTGTAATTTTCTTTGGCATTGATTACATGAACCGACTTATTCCATACTCCTCCATCATACTTTTCTTCAGCAAAAACTTTATACATTACATAGCAAAAGCCGCTATCAGCCCATTCACCCCAGCTGTTGGCCAGTTTAAATCCCCCGATCTCCCAATCCTTCACATTTACATCACCATCGCCATTGATATCGATGTTGTTTGTGTATTGCCCATCGTTGTTGTAATCCCATCGGATACTGTCGTTGTATCCCACAAGTGTCATAGCATGGCCACTGTAAGGCCCGAAGGAAGTAATTACACATTTCCCTTCTTCAGGAGTGCCCGGCAGCAGGTGGGTAAAACCATAAAGGTCAGTATAAAAATTAGCCAGCCCGCCATATTGAGATCCGTTGAGATGATCGTGAAGCCAGTATTTGACCGTGTTTATGCCTTCTTCGTTACCGGTATAAATAGAATAAACATCCGACAGCCTGTTTTGCATAGCATGGTAATATTTTTCGTATCCCGACATCCAGTAAAGATGACCGTTACTCATTCCTCCGTAATCATAGACACCGGGTGTTCCGAACATTTTTAAAACTTCCAGTGTATACATGTAACACACCCCGGTCTCATAAATTCCCTGAGTGAAAAAATTATAGCCGAAATGTGTCGGGTATTGATTGATCGAGGTATCGGCCGGTAAATCCCTTAGCCTGTTGATTTCATAAGTAAAGTCATATCCTATGCTGGCTGCCTGTCCACAGGACCACCCATCCTGAGTAAAAACAGGTCGGAAATAGGGTAATTCGCTGTTATCAAGGCTGGAAGGAAGCAAGGGTGGATTGGAGCTTTTATAAAGTTCAGGGACAACCAGTTTTGGAATATGAATCAAAGCAATGGAATCCCCTGCAGACATGTGCTTTCTGGCAGAAAAGATCTCCTGTGAATTCGAGGTCTTCGGCCATGAACATTGAACAATAAACAGAAAAATGACAAAGTTTTTCATGCTTGATTAGTATTATAATTGGGCACAAGATAATTATTTACTTTCATCCGGACAAAAAGAAACCAGTGAAAGGTTGTCCTGAAAAAGTTTTCGGCTGATTTATAATTTTTATTGATTGTTGCCTTAATCATTAAGGTTTGAAAACAAAACTATGCTTTAGGCTTTGTTAAAAACACTTTAGCTAATTTTGCATTCTATTGAGTCTTCACAATTCGTCCTGACATTATCCTGTCGTTCAGTTTTAACCTGTAAGAATATACACCTGCAGGAACATCCACCCCGGAATTTGTTTTGCCATCCCATTGATAAGAATTTTTTCCTGCATTGCAGTTAAAGCTTCCTGTACTCATAACGATGTTCCCCTGAGAATTTAGGATGGTAAGTTCAGCAATGGATTCATTATCACAATTAAATTCAATACATAATCGAGCATTAAATGGATTAGGATATATTTTTAAACCTTCGGGTTGGAGACTTCCTGAAATTCCTGGTATTACATCTAAATTGAAGGCAATGACAGATGTTTTTGTTTCAAAGTCAGATTCTACAAAAAAGGTATAATAAACATATCCATTTCCTGTTCCTCCGTTTCCAGTTATGAAAACTGGGATTTCAATTGTCAGTGAATCATCTGGTTCTAAAATATATGGAAATTCAGGAAGATTACTTAGATCCACCCAAAATCCATCCTCATATAATGTATCTATCACATAATCAACCATTGAAATATTATGGATGTAAATGTAATAGATCGTTGCATTGTAATCTATATATAAAGTATCCGGGATTATCTCAATTTCAGGCACTAATGACACAGGCCCCAGCGTCCCATCCAGCTTTATATTCTGCCCATAAATATCCTTTCCACCGTTACGGCTGTCTTCCCACACTGCAATCCATTGCCCGTTGTTCATTTTGCTCACTTCGGTATGGACTTTTTCCGACTGAACGGTGCACATATCTATGTAATTTGGTGTCCAGAGGTAATTTCCATCCGTGTCGAGGCGCATGGCTTTGATTTTCCCATCTACGCCATTAAAATATTCCTCGTAAAACAGGATCATGTCGGTTCCGGTGCTTCGCCCTGCCAAAGGGTAAACATTGGTTGAAGAAATTTCGATGAATTTTTTACCATCATCCGGCCACAGCCGGTTCCGTCGGATGAAACCTTCTGACCGTATATTCCCCGGTCGTTTTGGTTGGCATCCATTTCGTTCCAGAAAATAAAAATATCATCCGAACCTTCAGGCAATGCCAATTGGGCATAAAAATGATTCCGGTTAGCCATAGTTGATACTTCGACTCCATCATCTGCAAATAATACACTGCCATCACTGCCGATATGCTGAACCCAAATGTTTGCCAGCATATTATTGTCGCGGTCGTCGTGCCAGGCAATAAAGAATCCATCGCTTCCATCATTGATAAATGGAAAAATCTGCGTCCAGGCGGAGATACCGCCGGCATCTGAGATCACTGCTGGCTGCGGCCATACCATCGTTCCGCTGCCACTGAAACGCTGCGCATATACGTGTCGTGTAGGAGCCCAAACCGGACCGGAGTCATCAAAAAATTTCATAATGATGTCGTCATCTCCGACAGGCAGAAGTTGTGGCCATGAGTAAGTATTGGCTCCGCTCAGGGTCAATCCGTTGGGTCCCCATTGCAAGGTGCCGTCGGGTGCGATTTTCTGACCAATGATCACCCCCGCATCAAGTTCCTGCCATGCAACTAACACATTACCGGCATTGGTGACCGTAACTTTGGGAGCAGCATCACCACCCTGACTGAAGGATAGCTGAATCCCGTTATCGCCCCAAATAAAGTCTCCGTCAGGAGAAATGCGATAAGCAAAGACATCCCAGTTACCGGTACGAATATCGTTCCAGACTAAAATGGCATGATCCGCCTGGTCGACGGTCATGTCCCATTCGGTGAGCCAGGTCTCCTGAGGTTGTCGCTGATGAGAAGTCCCCCATCTGCCCAGAGCTCGTTACCATAAACATCAAATTTCTGCAGACGGACATTGTAGTTTCCTGTTTCGACGGAGAACCAGGAAACATAGGTAATACCGGATGCTGAGGTGGCTACCTTGGGAATCGCTTCTTCGCCGGGAACAGTACCGATGGCATTGTTGATGGATGGATCGTTGCTCCACTGGCTGAAAAGTGTAAGTCGAGAAGATCATTAAGAATGCGGAAAGGAAAATTTTTGTTTTCATATCATTTAGTATTTTAAGACATCATCAAAAGTACAGATTATATTGATTATTATTCGATGTTTTAAAAAATTGTTAAAAAATCTGCTTTGAAAGACTTCGTTCAAAGATGTCAAAATAACGGAAAGAGAATCTGCTTTTAGCGTCCACACTAAAAGAAATAGCAAAATGAAAAGAATATGAAAGTAACTCTTCAGGCGAGGACGCACAAAGCAGAAGGATCATTTGAAGATTTTAGAAGTTGCCTAACGTAAAAATCTTCCCGGCAAAGTATTATTTGCATTTTCATGATTTCCGGCTTATATTTGTCTGCTCAAATTCCAGTGAAACAAAAGAAAATTAAACATGAAAATCCTGCCTGTTTATTTCAAATTTCAGATTCTGGTTACCCTGATGTTGTTCTTCAACTATGCCGAAGGCCAGATAGTGATTACCAGCGGTGCAGAGGTTACTCCCGTTGATATGGTAGAAACCATCCTGGGTGATGGAATTATTTACGATAATGTAACATTTACCGGAGCTACGTTTCGAGAGGGACTTTTAGTAATGGGGAAACGACCAACCTGGGACTGGAAAGCGGAATATTCCTGACATCAGGGGCAGGTTATATCATACGGGGAAAAAATAATTCCTCGGGCCGGGGTAAATAATGGTTTGCCTGGTGATCCAACACTTAATTCACTTACAACTTCTCAACCTATGATGCATCAGTGCTGGAATTCGATTTGATACCGGCATGCGATACGATACGATTTACATATGTATTCGGGACAGAGGAAGACAATTGGGTGGGATCATCATTCAATGATATTTTTGGTTTTTTTGTTTAACAGGCCCAAATCCCTCGGGAGGGCAGTTTTCGAATTATAATCTCGCCTGTAATCCTCAAACTGTTGAATATATTGAAAATACCGGCCAGACCTTGCGATATGATCAATTTACGGCAGTCATTACCGCAAAGCTTCCGGTTATTGGTGCAGAAGAATACCGCATAAAACTTGCTATTGCTGATTGCGGAGATCATATTTATGATTCAGGAGTGTGCACTGAAGAAACAGCATTTGGTCTGATACACACATTGATATCACGACAGTTCTTTCACCTCCCGGATTAACAGAAAACATGGTCGAAGGACACGTGGAAGCTGACATTATTTTCCATCTTCAAAACCCCGATTACAGTCCAGTAACGGTTTATTATGATATCCAGGGAAGTGCAGGTAACGGTTACGATTATGAATACATTGATGATGGAATCTATTTTGCCAAAGAAGAAGATACAGCTATATTACACATCACCCCATACCAGGATAATATAATTGAAGGAGAAGAAACGATCCGGCTCATCATTTTTAATACCCTGGGCGGAATAATGGTATATGACACGGTTGAGCTGATTATTGAAGATTATATTGCACTTACGGATGTTACCAGTCCGTCATCAGTTACCTGTGAAGGCTACGAGGTAACCCTATGGGTTGATGTCATGAATGGCTATCCGCCGTATAGTTATTCCTGGGAGCCTGGCGGTTTTACAACGGATTCTATTACTGTAACCCCGGATACAACTACCACCTATGTGGTGACGTATTATGATCTATTCCAGGAATCGGGTATGGATTCAGTAAAAGTTACTGTCTTTCCGATTACAGAGTTCAGTTCCTTTGGTTTTGAGGCTATGCTGAATCCGGGACTACCTTTTGATGTGATTGGTGAATTTGCTGGTGACACGATTCGAATGCACCTGCCCGGAGGAACCATCCTTCAAAACTTGATTGCCTCCTATACTTTTACAGGTGAATATACATATGTTACTGCCAACGGTGTTCCTCAAGAACCGGGTGTTACACCTAACGATTTTACAGATCCTGTTATCTATATCATAATAAGCCCGGGGGGATGCCCCTCAGAATGGGTGGTGATTACTGATATTGAGACCGGAATTACAGAGGAAATCGTAGATGGAATTACTTTGTTCCCCAATCCCTCCAACGGTAAATTCTCCCTTGAAACAATTAAACCGAGCAATAATCCCATCGAATTGCAGGTGATGGATTTGACAGGCAGGATTGTTTATGAAAGGCATCTTGTCATCACGGGACGATTGGAAATTGAATTATCAGATCATCCAAAGGGGATGTATTTTGTGAAGGTGAAAGCCAAGAAAAAAGAAATAAACAGGAAAGTGATTATTCAGTAGGCATCATAGCTTGAATTCGTTCGTTTACTAAAATGAATGGGTAAAATAGTATAAATTTGCTTTTCAAATCGTACAAAAGTGATCGGCAAAGCAGAAATATTTAGACGATTAGAGCAGAATAAAAGCATATTGTTCGCAAGCTATCCCATTAAAAGTCTGGGTTTGTTTGGTTCAGTTGTCAGAGACGATTTTAATGAAACAAGTGATATTGATATCCTGGTTGACTTTGAAAGACCTGTTGGAATGGAATTTATTGACTTAGCTGATACACTGGAAAGGATACTGAAACAAAAGATTGACCTCGTTTCGAGGAACGGAATAAAGCCGAAATATTTCAAAGAGATTGAAAAAGACCTGATCTATGTCTGAAAGAAGCCCAATATTACTTTTAGAAGACATTCTTGATGCCTGCCTAAAAATTCAGTGTTATACCGAAAATTTAACGTTTGAAGAATTTAAAGAAAATGAAATGGTCATCGATGCAGTGATCAGAAACTTTGAGATAATTGGAGAGGCGGCAAACAGATTGCCGGATGATTTCAAGGATGCCCATCCCGAAATAGACTGGCACAGAATAAGGGGTTTTCGAAACCGAATTGTTCACGACTATTTTGGCGTCGATTTAGCGATACTCTGGAAGATTAAAAACGAAAACTTGCCAAACCTGGTTAAGCAAGTTCAAAATCTTTTACAAAAGCCCTGATTAACATTAACGACACAAAAAGAT
>CAVPJF010000019.1:0-69225 GCA_963705185.1 uncultured Bacteroidales bacterium | reverse complement strand
TTGAATTACTGAAAATGGATGGTCATACCAGTGAAACCGTTAACGAATTGACCAAGGATGTGGAGAGGCTTCAGAAGATTACTGACCGCTTTTCGAAAATAGGCTCTGAACCCAAGCTGAAAAATGAAAATATTGTCATGGTAATTTACGACAGTGTGGATTATATCCGATCAAGGGCTTCAAAGAAAGTTCATTACCATATTCAACAGCCGGTTGAGCAGGAAATCTTTGCACCAATCAACCTTCATCTTTTTGAATGGGTCATCGAAAATGTTTGTAAAAATGCAATTGATGCTATTAGCGGTGACGGTAATATTGACATCGACATTCGTGAAGAGGAAAAACTTGTCCTGATCGATATTGCTGACAATGGAAAAGGAATACCTAAGTCAAGGTTTAAAACCATTTTCAATCCCGGTTATACCAGTAAAAAGCGAGGCTGGGGATTGGGGTTATCCCTCTCGAAACGGATTATCAAAGATTATCACAAAGGAAAGATCTTCGTAAAGTCTTCGGTACTCAATAAAGGAACAACATTCAGAATTATTTTGCGAAAATAATTTTCAATCTTAAGAACTTAAAACGGAAAATCATCTTCCGGCTTAACTTTAATTTCACTCTTGATTTCTTTTGGTTTTTCAGCTTCCAGGTGAACCGGGTTTCCTTCCACATAAATTGATTTAGGTGAGGTTGGGCAAGCGTATTCGCAAGCTCCGCAGCCAATGCAGATTTCCTGTTTTACTTCCGGAATATTAAGTTTTCCTTTGTAAAAAACCATGTTCACTGCTTTGGTAGGACAATGCTCCGAACAGGCTCCGCAGGCGGTTTCATCAGTATAAACAACACAGTTTTCCTTAACAAAAATGCTTTTCCCCAACTGCGTCAGTTTTTTCTTTTCAAGGGCTATGGGCAAAATGGCTCCGGTTGGGCAAACCTCACTGCAAACGATGCATTCGAAGTTGCAAAAGCTTGCTTTGTAATCCATGGTGGGTTGAAATAAACCATCCCAGCCATATTGGGTGAGGCAGGGTTGTAAAACATGCGTTGGGCAAGCGCTGATACACAAATGACAGGCGGTACAGTTTTTATGGAAATGTTCAATACTCAATGACCCGGGAGGAGTTACAGGATATTTTTTTATCACCGGGATTTTGGCACCTTTAACAACCTGGCTGAATGATTCTTTTGCCAATGCCAATAACCCGACCGACAATGAAGCAGAAGTTAACATGAATTGCCTCCTATTGGATCCTAATTGATTTTTTGCGGGTGATTTAATTAGGTTCAATTTCGAATATGCATATGAAAACTTAACACCATTACCCGGACAAACAGTAAGACAATCAAAGCAACCCACACATCTTGAGAAATCAACCTTTTTATTTTTTGTATCGATGCACCCTGATTTGCAATTTGCCCCGCACGTGCCACAGCTATTGCATAATGATTCATCCAACCGTATTTTGTAAACTGAAATCCGTGGATATCAATCCCAGGAAGGTACCTACAGGACAAACAGTATTGCAATATAACCTGCCTTTCTTAATCGTCAACCTGATAATCAGGATAAACAAAAACATGGAAAATCCGAAGGAAATCCAGTTATAGGCTTTTAATTTAACAGGATAAAGGGTATACAAATTGGTTTTTTCAAGAACAAATACAGAAAGGTTGTTTACTCCGTAATAAACAGGCCTGAAAAGGTCTGAAACAATTTTTCCAAAAGTACTGTAAGGATCCAGCAGATTCACTAGCAAAAGGCTTCCGGCAAAAAGAAAAATGATGGTGATGGCCAGAAAAGGATACCTTAACCAGTCAATGGGTTTTGAAAATTTGTAAATCCTTCTTCTTTTAAATCTTTTTGAGATATAGGCGACAATATCCTGGAAAGTACCAAGAGGGCAGAATGAAGAACAATAAACTCTGCCAAACAGCAAGGTTAGAATAAGGACAATGATAAAACCCGCAGTAAGTATTCCTGCAAGATTTACAAATTTGATTATTGAGGGTACGAATTGAAAAAAGAGAATCCCTTTAATTAATGCAGATGAAAAAGCATTGGTGAAGTCAATGAAAAGAAAGAAAATCAGGATAAAAAATGACAGTGAAACGGCTACCCTGAGCCATTTTAAAAAAACGAACTGTCTCATTCTATAACTTGATCCTGTTGATGTTCAGGCTGTCGAGGTTATATGTGCCAACACCTAATTCTGCAGCTTTAACGATATAGCCGATATCTTCCGGTTCAGAACCAAAAACTTTAGCTGCAGCAGCATCGGCGGCCACTATATCGGGGGATAATATCAGTGTTTTATAAGAAACAACATCATTAACTGAAACACCCCTTGGACCATTTTTCATCATCACCCGGTATCCATCTATTACGTTCAGGTCGGGTTTGCGGTGAGTAGCATAATCGGCTATACATTGGTGAAGGTTATTCCGGTGCCAGAAAGTCCTATCCCACACTACGCCCATCAGGTTTTTCATGGCGATGGAAAGATCAGCTGAACTGTGATGCTTCAAAACAGGAACATTGATAAACACATCCGATTCGAGAATCAACTCATGAACTTTGGCTTTTTTCAGCTTAACACCTTTTAATACATCCACTTCCTGGTAATAGCTTTCGGAGTTTCCCGGCACTACCTTGGCGCCTGCCGCCTTGGCAGCGTCTTCAATACCGCTGGTTTTATAACATTTGTTCCAGTCATCGCAGGTGTTATCGAAAACATAAACCTCTTTTGCCCCTGCACCAAAACAATGTTCGATAATTCTTTTAATTAACGCAGGATTTGTGTTTCCAGCTCTTTCAGGTGATACGTCCCATCCAATGTTAGGCTTGACAACAACCTTTTGATCCTTTTTAACAAAGGCACCCATCCCACCAAGAGATTCAATGGCTTTGTCGAACATGGCTTCAGGTTCTCCGTTTCTTACTGCAACCAAATCGTAAGGTAACATCGGAAATTTCGGAGGAGTTGCAAAAAGCCTATCAAGGTTACCAAAAGCTAAGGTAGCGGATGCAGCAACACTTGCGCTGAATCCTTTTTTGAAAAAATCACGCCTTTTCATATGAAGAGGTATTTACAGTTTGCAATAATGCTATAAAAATACAATTAAAATTATTTACGATGTTGATGAATTATTTTAATTTTGTAAAAATCAATCTTTGAAGTCATGGCAGCAAACATAAATTTGGTCTCAACCCGCGTGGATTATAAAAGTATTATATTCGATATCCTTGCGCTGGCTTTTATCTATTTTGTTCCGGCCCTGTCGCATTTGTTCAATATTCCGATCTATCTGGTCGAACCTATGCGCATCATGCTCATTCTGGCAATGGTGCATACCACGAAAACAAATGCATATCTGATCGCTTTGACCTTACCGTTATTTTCTTTTCTTATCTCCAGTCATCCCAATGTTTTCAAAGGCCTGATCATGACAGCCGAATTGTTATTAAATGTTTGGCTCTTTTTTGAAATTTCAAAACGTTTAAGCAACAAATTTGTAGCAATGCTTTCAGCTATTGTAATCAGCAAACTGGTATATTATTTATTGAAGTTTGGTTTGATCAGTTTTGCTTTTCTGGAATCAGGGCTTATCTCAACACCCATTTACTTGCAGGTAATTACCTCAATAATTTTCAGCGGTTATGTTTTTCTTTTATTACGAAAGAAAAAAGCTTAAAGTAATTTATCATTATAATTAAATTTTATAATAATCTTTTCCATTTAGTACTTTATCTGCGAGTTAGGATTTCAATGAGATTGAGTAATGAAGAACCTTCCATTGCTTAATCCTGCTGCAAATTCAATTCATATAAATTTCGTTATTTTACAAAAAACTGAAAAAAATTGGCAGGTATTTACATTCATATCCCTTTTTGCAGCCAGAAATGTCATTACTGTAATTTTTTCTCGGTTGCCTCCATTAAAAACAAAGACATGTTTCTTGAAGCCCTTCTTCACGAAATTGATTTGCAAACTAATTACCTTAACAGTGAATCGATTGAAACCATTTACTTTGGTGGAGGAACACCGTCCTTACTAAGCGCAAGTGAAATAAATCAAATTATTGATAAACTTGCGAAGGTTCATACAATTATTCAGGCACCGGAAATTACCCTCGAGGCTAATCCTGATGATTTGGGAAAAGAAAAGATAGCCGCTTTAAGCAATACACCCATTAACCGCTTGAGCATTGGCGTTCAATCATTTTTTGATCAGGACCTGAAATACCTGAACAGAGTTCATACTGCTGAAGAGGCATTGACCTCAATCAAGTTGGCAATTGATTCCGGATTTAGCAACCTGAGCATAGACCTGATTTATGGAATTCCAACTTTGACAGAAGAAAACTGGCAACGTAACCTGGAGACTTTTTTTTCAATGAATCTTCCGCATCTTTCGGCGTATGCCTTAACTGTAGAACCCAAAACCGCCCTTGATGTATTGATCAGCCGGAACAAAATGAAACCTGTTGAGGAAGAGGTTGCTGTAAGTCATTTTAATCAGGTGATGCTAGCCATGAAAGATCAGGGTTATGTGCATTACGAAATTTCCAATTTTTGCAGAGAACCGCATTTTTCAAAACACAACTTGAGTTATTGGTCAGGAAAAAAATACCTCGGATTGGGCCCATCTGCTCATTCGTTCAATGGTTCATCGCGACAATGGAATGTCTCGAATATTTCGGAATACATCCAGACAATCGGAAAACAGAAAATTTCTGCTGAAATTGAAAATCTATCAAAAAGTCAGCTTTACAATGAATATATCCTGACTTCCCTGCGGACGATGTGGGGAACTGATTTGGCTTTAATTGAAAGCCGGTTTGGGCAGAAGTTTTCAACGCATTTTCTGAGGCTGATAGAAAAGTTCCTTCAAAATAATAAAGTAGTTTATAAAGATGGAAATTACTGTCTGAACAGATGAAGGAAAACTATTTGCTGATGGCATTGCCTCAGAATTGTTTATCTGAGCTGGTTTTATATTGTAAATATTTTACTTTTGCATTTTCATCTGAAGGACATAATATAAGGGTCTAAATCACAGATAATTTATGGAGTCAAAATATGTTTTCCTGATCATCGCAATTATTCTTTATACAGTTGTTGTTTATCTGTTTTCAAGATTAGGAAAAAGTCGGGAAATTGGCCCCCGCAGGTTATTTTGGCTGAGTTTATTCTTAACCCCTATCATGGGTCTTGCATTCTATCTCAGTTCGCAGCATCGGAAAATTATCCCCTATACATGAACCAAGTTACAAATGTGACAGGTGTGGTTACGTTTTTTCGGAACTTCAGCCGGAATGTCCATTTTGTGAAAAAGAGGGGCATCATGAAAAGCTTAACCTGGTTAGCAAAATCATGACCTAATTCTTTTGGTGGAGAATTTTTTGCGATACAACCTGACTACCAGCGCTCAATTTTAACATGTAAACTCCTGCTTTCAAATTATTCAATTCTGATGATTCTCTGGTAACTTTATTTGTACCATTAACAAAAATTCCATTCAAACACAGTTATCAATTTTCGCCCGGAAAGATCGTATATTTCAAGTTTGCCTGTTTGTTGTAAAGGGGAAATAAAGGAAACCGTAATCCTGGAAGAAAATGGATTTGGAAATACATTAAGATTTAAAACTCCCTGCTGAACAGGGTTGCTTAAAAACAGAAGTCGAAACCGTATCCTGGTTAAGGTCATATTTATACATTGATCTGCCGAATGTAGCAGCCACAAGGGTTCGGCTATCATTGTGAAGGGTCAGGTCATTAATGGGCACATTGGGCAGGTTTGAGCCCTCCATCTCCCACGTTTGTCCAAGGTTATAAGTAATAAAGACTCCCACATCAGTAGCAATGTACAACTGGTTATTATCTAATGGATCGATGATCACATCATTGATGGGTGCTTCAGGAAGATTGCCCGAAATATCTTCCCATGTTTGTCCCTTATCGGTTGTCCTGAAAATATGTGGAAGGTATTCGTCCCAGCGATAACCAGAGAAAGTAACATAAGCAGTATTTTCTGCAACAGGATCCGCTGCAATTCTGGTAACCCATCGATCAGGCAAAGATGCGGAAAGATAGTCCCAACCCATCCCATTGGTAGCAGCTTACCCAAACATTTCCATCATCCGTTCCAACATAAATAATTTCCGGATTTACCGGTGAAACACTGATGGTAGATATAGTTCCATAGGTAAGATTCACACCGGGACCGTTGGTCAGGTCAGTGCTTATCGCTGACCAGGAAGATGCCCTATTGGTGGATTTATATAACCTGTTAGCGCCGTAATAAAGTATTTCAGGATTGGTAGGATCAAAAACCACCGGAGTGCACCAGTTCATCCTATCTGAACTGCTTATTCCATTCATTGCCGTATTGAAGCTGCTTCCTCCATTGGTTGATTTAGCAAAATTACCATACTGGTATTCTGCATAAACATAGCTATTGTTCAGTGGATCGACGAGAACATAAAAGCCATCTCCCCAATAAATGGGCTGCCAGTCATCAGTATTCCCTGTCATTGTTCGATTGGTACCATTGTCCTGCGTTCCACCGTATATCCTTTCGGGGTGCTGTTGATCAATTTCGCATGTGTAAAATTGAGTAACTGGTAAATTGTTTATCCACGACCAGGTATTCCCCCCATTCAAAGAAGTATAAAGACCTCCATCATTTCCGTTTACAACAAAGTTATGGTTCATCGGGTGCACATATAAACCATGATGGTCAACATGGACATCTGCAGAAGATATGTTCATCCAGGAGTTTCCTCCATTTGTCGTTTTATACAAGTCAAATCCAATTACGTAAGCAATATTCGGGTCAACAGGATCAATGCTTATCCGTCCAAACCACCAGCCATAGGATGCATAGCAATCAGAGAGTGAGCCATCATTGGTTTGAATCCATGAATTACCAGCATTTGTTGTTTTGTATACCCCTTCAAAATATCCGATTTTATCAGCATAAATTGCATAAAGAGTATTTGGATCTGAGCGGGAAATATCAATTCCTATTCTACCCACGTTGGATCCTGGCGATGGCAATCCATTGGTTAATTCTGTCCAGTTCAATCCGCCATCATAAGTTCGGTAAATGCCGCAGGTTAAACCACCATAACTTCGCCGGTTAGGTCTTCTTACTCTTTCCCACATGGCAGCATAAAGTGTATCGGGATTATCCGGATGAATGACAACGTCAATTCCCCCGGTAGAATCTGAAACATAGAGTACGTTTTGCCAGGTCTGGCCTCCATCCGAAGTTTTATAAATTCCTCTTTCAGGATTTTCAGAAAAAAGATTGCCCATGGCGGCCACATAAACAATGTCAGGATTTACAGGATGAATTACCATTCTGCCAATGTTTCGGCTGGTTTCCAATCCGCAATATATCCAGGTATTTCCTCCGTCGGAGGATTTATAAATTCCAACTCCGTCATAAGTTTGTGAACCACCTCCGCAATTGGCTTCACCGGTCCCCACATAAACAATTTGCGGATCTGATGGAGCTATGGCTATATCTCCAATGACAAACTAAGGGCATCATCAAAAATCGGAACCCAGGATTCGCCAGTGTTTACCGATTTGAAAATCCCGCCTGAAGCAGTCGCAGCATAAATAGTCTGCATATCTGATGGATGCATTTCCACATCAGTTAACCTGCCACCAATATTTAATGGTCCTGCGAATTCCCAAAGGGATGAATCATTTTTTGCAAACTGTTCATTCTTCAATGTTTTGGCATCCTTTAAGGACTGGATAGTATACTTCGTTATTAATTTCACCCTGAGGGATATGCACGTTGCATAAAAAACCATTCATTGGGTTTTTTGAATCCGGTATCGGAAGGTTTAATTGGGTTATTTATGACTGAAATGTAAGCTATGACTGAAATAACGGTAGCGGGAATCAAAAATATTAATAAGAACTTTTTCATCACATGAAAATTTTCTCAAAGTTACAAATTAAAAATATGTCAGGAAAAAACTGAGACGGTTAATTTAAAAATTTATTGATGGTTGCGAACAACTCCTCTGCATTAATAGGTTTGGTGAGATGCTCATCTCCGCCTGCGGCCAGGCTCTTTTCCCTGTCTTCAGGCATCGCATAGGCTGTCTGGACAATAATCGGAAGTTCCTTACGGAATTTCTTGATTTCGGTTATCGCTTCAAGACCACTCAAAATTGGCATTTTG
Organism: uncultured Bacteroidales bacterium; assembly: GCA_963705185.1. GTDB lineage: Bacteria > Bacteroidota > Bacteroidia > Bacteroidales > JAADJA01 > JAADJA01. The sequence goes on along the minus strand of CAVPJF010000019.1, from coordinate 61,016 downwards.
ATATCCATTAATACCAGGTCGATTTTGTCGTTAGCATGGCAAATTTCTATAGCTTCTTTTCCATCTTTAGCCCAGAGTATCTTCACTTTAGTCTTTTGGAACAAGGCTTCCAGGTAAGTATAATTGAGGATTGAATCTTCTGCTATTAAAAAGGTTTTATCACTCCAGTCAACAGGCAGCAGCAACAATTGGCTGTTTGTCTTTCGTAAGCTCTTTCGTATACTCTTTTTTAACAGGCAATGTCAGATAAAATACAGAGCCTCTGCCTGTTTCAGAATCAAATGTCAGAGATCCTCCCAATAATTCAGCAAGTTTTTTAGAAATGGATAATCCCAGTCCTGTTCCCATCCTTTCTTTTCCGGAAGGATCTCCCACCTGACCGAACCGATCAAAAATAATGTGGTGTTTCTCTTTAGGAATACCGATACCTGTATCTTTTACGTAGAAAATGATCTTATTGTCTCCCGTAATGGTAAATCCGATTTCAATATAGCCTTCATCAGTAAATTTCAGTGCGTTCCCAATTAAATTGGATAATATCTGCCTGATACGGCTGGGATCAGTACTGATATTAAAATCTTCCTCAACAACGGGTTTATTGAGACGGAGTTCAAGTTTTTGTTTTCCGTTCTTATTTTTCATTTTGAGGAAAGTGGCGTACAGCTCATCCATCAGGGTGTTTACATTACACTCAGCGATATTGATCTTTATCTGGCCAGCTTCTATTTTTGTAATGTCGATAATGTCTTCGATCAGGTTCATCAAGGTATTACTGCCCTGGGTAATATAATTGATAAACTCAGTTCTCTCTTTTTTGGAGAGATCCTGATCGGATAAGATTTCAGAAAATCCTATGATGGCATTCATCGGGGTCCTGATTTCATGCGACATGTTGGCAAGGAATACAGATTTCAGCATATCGGCTTCTTCGGCTTTTTCCACTGCCTCCCTTAGTTTGTCTTCGGTATCTTTAATCAAGGTGATGTCGCGCACAATAAACATGAGTGCCTCCCGACCAGAATAGTTAATTTTACTTGCATGAATTTCAACAGGTATGCATATACCTTCAGATGTTTTGGATATTCCCCGGTAATCCCTAAATTCTCCTGTTATCCATTTGGAGAATTCATTTGCAACAATATCTTTTTGATAATTTGGGATAAGGTCGATAATATTTTTTTCGATTAACTCCTCTTTTGTCATCTGATGCAGTTTGCATGCTGCAGGATTGACATCCAGAATATTTCCATCATAATCCTCGACAAAAACTGCGTCGGGAGATTCGTAGAATAATGTCCGGAACCGTGCTTCACTGTTGCGTAATTCCTGTTCTGCTTCCTTTTGCTCAGTAATATCCCGGTTACTTGCCCTTAATCCCATGTATTTACCATTTTCACTATAAACTTTCTGACCAACATGGTTAATCCATTTTAATTGATTGTCTTTAGTGATGATGCGAAAATCAAATTTGCTCAAATCCATGCCCTGTTTCTTTTGCCGCTGCATATAATTTTGAAACAAATGAACATCATCAGGATGCACGATTTTAAGCATTAATTCCGGATTTTTGATAAATTCTTCCGGAGTATAACCGGATATTCTTTCGCAGGAAGGAGAAATATAGATGATTGAATTATCCGGAGCCAGCCAATATTCCCAATCATATGTGAAATTGGCGAGCATCCTGAATTTTTCTTCGCTTTTATGAAAATCCGCTTCGGCCATCTTGCGCTCGCTGATATCGCGGATAACTCCTTCTGAACCGATGGGTATACCTTTACTGTTTTTTAATATTCTTGCATTCAATGAAGCATCGATAACCCTGCCATCTTTTCGCACCAGTTGAATATCCTGATCCGAAATCATCTCTTCCCGTAACAGGATTTTTCCCAGTTTTTGAATAAGGTGCTTCTCATAATAAGAAATCATTAATAGTTTTTCCCAGAATTTTATCAGGATCGTACCCCATTATCTTTTGCACTGAGGGGCTGACTTCACTTAATGACCCATCAATTTCAGCTTTAAAATAAACATCCTGGTACGAATTAAAAATTCTACGATATTTTTCTTCGCTTACACGCAGGGCGTCTTCATCCATTTTCCTTTGCAAAGCAAAGGAACTCAGCTTGACAACCATTTCGATGGCTTCAGGGCTTTCAATCTGGATATTTTCAGGAAGGAAAATCATTGCACTGCCGAATACCTTATTTCCCCAGGTTAACCCGATGAGGTAGATGCCTCCCAGATTAAGTTTTTTTTGGATCAGGCTAAAAGTATTCTTGGGAAATATGTTATACCCCTGCTCGAAAAGACCGTCATTTAGTTTGATCAGCTTACCATACGAAAGGTTCCTGATCAGGTTGTGATTCAATTTAAGGTTAAATTGCTTGGGGGTATTGTTAATAATCTCAAGCAGTATTTTCTGCAAAGGTTCTGCTCCTTCAATGTGCTGAAGTCTTGTAGTTCCTGTATTCTGATCATAGGAAATCAGAAGGGTGAGAGCATCTTTCTGGATTTCTGCAATCTTTTCACCCAAAAATTGATAGGTATTAAAGTCAGATTTCAACTCAACGAATTCGAGTACTTTGTCCGAAAGAAACTCAAGGTTTTTCAGGTATTTCTTTTCTTTTTCCTCCGTAGATTTCTTCTCGGTGACATCGGTAGCAAAGGAGAGCATGGCAGGTGAATCATCCCAGTCAATTAATACGGTATTAACTGTAATCCATTTTACCACACCCGCTTCATTTATTAACCGAAAGGTTTGATTTTCCTCCTGACGCTTACCCTGGCATCTTTCTGAAATGATTTTTTTTGCCAAACGCTTATCCTGCGGATGCACAAAGTTTTCAAAGGGTGTTCGTAGCAATTCGTCCATGCTGCAGTTTAATAATTCAATGAATCTTGAATTGCAAAACTTTATATGATTATCCTGGATGATGAAAATGGCTTCGTGAGAATTTTCGATGATAACCTTATATGCCTGCTTGCTTTTAAGGAGGTCTTTCTCAATTAATTTCCTTTCGGTAATTTCATTAAAAATGACCTGAAAGCCGCTTAGTTTATTGTTTTTTGTAATTCTGCTGACACGGACTTCGCACCAAAGTAAACTACCCTCTCTATTGACCCATTCAAATTCGAAAGATGGAGGAATATCATTGTTGTTTACGATGTCGATTATGGCCTGAAACCTCGAAATGTCCTGTGATTTAAGATTAGGAAGCCGGGTAATCTTTTTACCGATCAGCTCCTCCTCTTTATAGCCGGTAATCTTAGCCAGCGCAAAATTAACTGATGAAATTACACCCTTTAAATTTGCAGTTAGAAGACACTCAGGTGAAAGTTCAACCAGGTTTCTGACTTTTTCCCTGATTGAGTTCAGTTCCTTTTCGTAACCCTTAACTTCACTAATGTCTCTGAAGTAACCAATAACTGCTGAAGTATTTTCATTATTTTCAACCAGCGGAGTCAACGTAACTTCTAACCAGAAATTACCATTTGGAAAATCAACATTTATCCTCGTACTAACTGTTTTTCCGGTTTCAAACACATTATTAATCTGATTTTTCAGATTTTCTGCAATTTCACGAGGAAAAACATCTGTCAGAACTTTGCCTTGAAAATCATTGATCTTGATTCCATAAAGTTCCTCTAAGTCTGAATTTCCCCAAACCTGGATGTGGGTAAAAAGCTTATTATAAACTATGATAAGCGATTTACTAAGGGAGAATAATATATCTTCATAGAACTGAACAGTACCCAATAAAAGTTTTTTATCGGACCTGTTCGAATTCTGGCCGGATTCCGGATGATTCAAATCCTTTTCCTTATTACGACCCTCAAGACGTTTATCCTCAAAATCCTTACTCGGCATATGAATGTCTTGATTTTACCATGCAATGCTAAAGAAAGGCTTTGACTCAAAAATTGAACCAAAACATTTTACAATTGCTTTGAACTAAATAACTACAACTGCACCAGTACTTTACGAATTTTGTTTCCCGTTGATCTGGCAGTTATTAAAATCCCCTATTAGTTATTTTCGTGCAAGTTATACACAATTCCGGATAAAAAAAATTTTTAATAAAAAAGGATTAAATAAACAAGGGGGACAATAATGCCAATAATGGTCAGGATTGCACCACGCCGGGTAATGCCATTTTTACCTTTGAGGATGAAGAGGCCCGTGATTGCTATAATGATAAGAGCTCCTGCGAATACATCGGAAAAGAGGGTCCACCATTTACCTGGATTATAATGAAGAAAATTCATAGGATGAAAAATAGGTCTGCGCTTTATTTTTTCAATTGTCCCCGAACCAGAGTCAAGATCGACGATGACATTGCCGCCATCAAGAAAAACCTTCAATTGGTTGGTTCGGGGAAAATAATATTTCTTATAATTTTCTTCTTCGCCCAGTTGCTTCAAAAGGTTCATCACTGCAGTTTTATCGATTTGACCTGACTGGCCTGACAGGCCTGCATCAAATTCTCTGACAGAGATTGCATAATTGGGATTCCAATCGTCGAGATGATTGATCGCAATTCCCGAAAGGGAATATATCACTGTCATTGCGAAAAATATATATCCCAAATCCCGGTGAGTAGCCCGGTTCCACTTTCGCCATTTGAATTCCATAAAGTTTCCTTTTTGTGGGTTGCAAAAATAAAAAAGGTCAGGCGATCTTCCTGACCATTATGTTGAATTAAAGAAATTTTAATTGATCGAGTCAGCTGGCAGAACTTCGTATGAAATGCACTCAATTGAATAAAATGATAGGTGATCCTTTCCGCTTTCTTTAATTTGTTTGCGGTAGTCTGCAATGCTTTCCATAGCACTTACATGAGTCCCCTGATCAGCTGCTTCTCCAAGTCCACCGCCTTCATGCTCTGCAACTGCAGTTGTATCACTTTCTTCTTCCGGATTATTCATTTCGGCATTCACTTCCTGTTCCCATTCCATAAGATATGTCTCATCGATAACCAGTTCATTTAATATGCCTGAAACCACCACATCTGATCCTTCGAGGCTGGCATCAAAACTTGTAATTCCTTCTCCTGCTTCTATCTTTACCCGGGTATCTTCATTATCATCAAAAATGAACATCCTTCTTACCACCATGTTTACAAGTGTGAGAAACCGTTCCCTTAATTTTAACTTCCTGACCAACATATTCATCGGCGTTAGTTAAAAAATCAGCGACGGTAATGTTAACGGGTTCATTTGTAACGGCCTGTTCGTTAATGTTCTTCCGGGAATTGTTACAGGCAACTAGGATAATTGCCAAACCGAGAAGTGTCAGAATTTTTTTATTCATTTTTCCCTCCTGTTTTTTAGTAAATTTGGTTGCGAAATTATTAAATATCAGCATTTAAAAAAAAGAAATCACCAATAAATATTCAATTTATAAAGAATATAAATTATTGAGCAGAATAATCAGCATTTCAATCCGGAGTTATTTCATTTTCAGAAAACTGATCTCTTTTTCATTAAGAAACCTCCATTTTCCACGAGGAACATCTTTTTTGGTCAATCCGGCAAAGGATACCCTGTCGAGTTTTGTAACTTTATAGCCCAGTGATTCGAACAAACGGCGTATAATCCTGTTTTTACCCGAGTGAATTTCGATTCCAACCTCTTTTTTGCTTTCAGCTCCCTGCACAAATGAAACGACATCCGGTTTAATTGTACCATCTTCAAGTTCAATTCCATTTGCAATTTTATTCAGATCGCCGGTTTTTAAATTTTTATCAAGGAAAACATGATAAATTTTTATAATCCGGTGCCTGGGATGCGTAAGCTTTTTCGCCAGATCACCATCATTTGTCAGGAGCAAAACACCTGTAGTATCTCTGTCAAGCCGGCCGACAGGGTAAATCCTTTCTCTGCCTGCATTTTTTACCAGAAACATAACGGTCATGCGGTCAAACGGATCGTCTGTAGTTGTTATATATCCTTTGGGCTTATTAAGCAGCACATAAACCTTCTTCTCCGATTTAATAGTTTGTTCTTCATACTGAACTTTGTCGTCTGGTGAAATTTTTACACCGAGATCGGTGATGATTTTACCGTTGACCTTGATTACCCCTGATAATATAAGGTTGTCAGCCTCTCTCCTGGAAGCAATGCCTGCGTTGGCAATGTATTTGTTTAAACGTATCGTACCTGGATTTTCAGGACTCAGTGTTTCATCCTTCTTTTTCATTCCGGAAAATCCGGAGGATTTACGATATTTCCTTTTAAAATTCTGTCGTTTGTCAGCTGGCATATAGATAAGGTTATATGTTAATTAAGCTAAAATATTGTGCAAAAGTAACAATTACAGTGTTTATTATGTAAACAAAACCATACAGGAATTCAAAAACTGGATATTTATGATTCATGAAAAAATAATTTTCAAGAAATATTTTTGTAAAAGTAAAATATCTATATTTGGGGTTCTAAATTTAAGGCAATTCTTTCAGAAAAACACCTTAGATTTTTCTGACGTTTTATTAATATATTTTTGTAGTAGAAACAGGTTATAAAATAGAAAAGATGAGGAAAAAATTTACCTTGCTGTTTGTATCACTCTTTTTGATGTTTTGCCCCTTGTTTTTAATCAATATTTTTGCCGACCAACCACCTGATCCGGGCGGAGGTCCTGGCGGTGGTGATCCTGTTGGAGGCGGTTCTCCGGTTGGAGGAGGATTGATTTATTTAATGGTCATGGTTGGGATGTATGGATTTAATAAACTCAGGCTATTGGTTAAAAGCAAAATACATTAGCAGATTAGTTTTATTGAAATTATTATAAAATTCACTGCTATTTTTTAATCTCCAAGGTCATTTAATGTGAAGCAAATCCAATTGATGCGATGCTTACTTTTGTTCCGGGTGCCTGCAAAATAGTCTGAATACAAGCTTCCATAGTTGCTCCTGTAGTGATCACATCATCCACAACAAGTATATTTTTACCGGCAAGTTTTTCAGGATTTTTCATTTCAAATATTTCGTTCACATTTTCCCATCTTTTATAACGGCTTTTACGGGTCTGCGTTGATGTTGCAATGGTCCTTACTACTGAGGTCGTATCCACTTCAATGTTCATTGATTTTGCAATTCCCCTGGCAAATATTTCCGACTGGTTAAAACCTCTTTTCAATAGTTTTTTCCTGTGAAGCGGGATAGGAATAATGAGTTCGACATCTTTGAAAATATCCGATGCTAATAGTTCAGAACCATATAACTCGCCCAGGAAAACTCCGATTTCTTTATTCCCCTTATATTTTAACTGATGAATCAAGTGCTGAACCTTGCCGCCTTTCCTGTAAAAATACATGGCAGTTGCTGATTCCAGGTTTACTCTGCCCCAAAAAACTTTACTCACCGGATTGTCCTTATCCTTATGAAAATTGGTCTTAGGTAAATGGTAAAGACATTTGGTACAAATAACTTTTTCATTGCTGAAAAGGTTATAACCGCATGCAGGGCATATCTTCGGAAAAAACAATGATATGAAATCGTCTATGAGATTCATAGTGTTTCAAAATTAAGCAAAAACCCTAAATTGTTTTATCTTTACATTATAATTTGATAAATCTTTACAGAAAATGTCGAAAAAAAAGAAGACCCAAAAGGGCAGGCCAGGGAAAAACTCCTTTACCGCAACCGTCCTGAATGTTTTTACTCAGAATCCCTATAAATCCTACAATTTCCGGCAACTATCGCATGTGCTTGGAATATCGGATAAGGTGAGTAAACAACTGGTAAATGAAATCCTCACCGATCTTGCTTCAAGCGACGAAATATTAGAACAGAACAGGGGAAAATACAAGCTGAATCCGGATAATATTAAAACAATCAGTGCAAATGTCATTACCGGGATTGTTGACATGAAGCAAACCGGAAAAGCATATATTATAACATCAGAGCTTCCTGAAGATGTATTTATAGCTGCAAATAATACTTATCATGCCCTGCATGGTGATAAGGTGAAAGTTAGGTTGTTTCCTGCTAGGAAAGGTAAAAAGACTGAAGGTAAAATTATAGAGATCATTGAGCGTGGCAAAAAGCAATTTGTTGGCATACTGGAAATCTCAAAAAATTATGCTTTTCTGGTACCGGATGATAACAATGTTCCAATTGATATTTTCATCCCTTTATCGAATCTGAAAGGAGCACAAAACGGCAATAAAGCAATAGCCGTTATAACCGACTGGCCTGAACATTCAAAAAATCCCTTTGGAGAAATTACGGAAGTATTGGGTAAACCCGGTGAGCATGAGGTAGAAATGAAATCCATCCTGGCGGATTTTGATTTTCCTTTACGATTTCCTGCAAATGTTTTGAAAGAAGCAAATGAAATACCAACCGAAATTTCACAAAAGGAAATTGAAAGCCGGAAGGATTTCAGGCATGTTTTTACCATTACCATCGATCCACAGGATGCCAAAGATTTTGACGACGCCATTTCACTTAGAAAAAAAGATAATGGCAATTGGGAAGTGGGCGTTCATATTGCTGATGTTTCTTATTATGTAAAACCAGGAACTGCGATAGATAAAGAAGCTTTCGCAAGAGGTACTTCAATATATCTTGTCGACAGAGTTATTCCCATGCTTCCTGAGAAATTATCCAACGAAGTTTGCTCACTCAGGGCAAATGAAAATAAATTGTGCTATGCAGCTGTTTTTGAATTGGATCATGAATCTGAAGTTCTGAGTGAATGGTATGGCCGCACCATCATCAATTCCAACTATCGTTACAATTATGAAGAGGTTCAGGAAATTATTGAGGGCAAGGACAATCAATACAAAGAAAACATTCTCATCCTCAATGATCTTGCAAAGAAGCTTCGGGATGACCGGTTTAAAAAAGGATCGATTGCATTTTCTTCACAAGAGGTAAAATTTATTTTGGATGAAAATGGAAAACCAACCGGTGCCTATATCAAAGAGCAAATGGATTCAAACCGGCTGATTGAGGATTTTATGCTTCTCGCTAACCGAAAAGTGGCCGAGAAAATAGGAAAAAAGAAAGGCAGGCAGGATCCTAAAACTTTTGTTTACCGCATTCATGATGTTCCGAATCCGGAAAAGCTACAAACTTTTTCAGAATTTGTAAGTAAGCTGGGGTATAAATTAAATTTAGGATCAAGAAAATCCATCTCGTCTTCGCTGAATCAACTTTTTGAACAGATCAAAGGAAAAGGAGAGGAAAACATGATCGAAAATATTGCCGTACGCACCATGGCAAAAGCTGAATATTCCATTAATAATATCGGGCATTATGGTTTGGCTTTCCATCATTACACCCATTTCACTTCACCCATCAGGCGGTATCCAGATCTAATGGTTCACCGGTTGCTTGATTTATACCTGAATGATGCTCCACCGGTTAATCCTGTAGAATATGAAGAAAAATGCAAGCATGCCTCCGAAATGGAAAGGAAGGCTTTACAGGCAGAACGAGCTTCGATAAAATACAAACAGGCGGAATACTTACTTGATAAAATCGGGCAGGAATTTAATGGCTTGATCTCAGGGGTTAGTAAATGGGGAATTTTTGTAGAACTGGATGGAAATAAATGTGAAGGAATGGTCTCATTAAAATACCTTGATGATGATTTTTACTACCTTGATGAAGAAAACTACAGAGTCATTGGACACCAGCTTGGAAAAGAGTATAAATTGGGGGATCCCATCAGGATCAGGGTTAGAAAGATAGACCTTGCCAAAAAACAAATGGATTTTGAATTGGCTTAAAGGGGAGTTATATCAAGCGAGAAAGAAAAATTATAATTCATGGTCACATGCAAACCATTGTTTAATCCAATCCGATAAGCAATCATAAGAACGACAAAAATTACAATAAATAACCAACGGATATTGGTTGGTTTTTTTTCTTTTTCGAAGACCATAGCTTGGTATGGCAAACTTATTAAAGATCATTGGTGCAACTGCAAATACAAGGGTTATAAGATTTCCGGTATCATATGGCATGTTATTGGGAATTCTAACAAGGATAACAATTAAACTACCGATGAGGTAAGGAAGTATTACCTGAAAGAACAAAAATTTGGTTCTGTTTTCTGGTCTGACACGATAAGCTGATTTGGATGTATCGAGAAATTTTGGAACAGAGTAATAGCCAATCAAACCCAAAACAAACAGGAAGATCAATGCAAAAAAGATTTGCCAAAAGACATTCAGGTAAAGCCATGCCGGTACATAACCAAAACCCTGGTCAAAAGAAATTCCGGTAGCCCAGGCCCCTAAAAATAAATTAGATCCGATCAGGGCGATCCAGAGGAAGAAAAGTTTGATGAATCCTTTCGCCTTTTGCCTTGTACTAAAGAAACGGTATGAAAGAAATCCAAGTATCAAACAAATTAAAGGACCAGACAAGGTTACAATAATGATGTTTTGTCTTGACCAAAGGGGCGAGAAATCGTTGAAGGCGAGGTCATAATAGAATAATACTGAATCCAGTTTCCATCTGGAGGCAACAATCAAAACGGTTAACTGATAGACCATATATACCGCAAGATAAGCAATGATAAAAAGTGCAGTGGAATTGACGGTATAGTATAGATAATTTTTCTGATGCTGTTTAATTGTTTCAGCAGCTTGTTCATCAGATAGTTGATCAAATGGAATATTCCTTTCTCTTTTATAATTGGGTAAAAATTTACGAATGAAATCAATCCGGGCGCGCCGGCGGTTTTCTTTTTGGTGGCTTTTCTTAATTTTTCGTTTATATCTTTTTTTTCTCCGTTCTTCAGCCCGTAATTCCCACTTCCTTCGTAATTCCTTCAATCCTCCAGAATCAGGTTTTGATCTTCTGGATCTCCGATATTCCTTTTTTTCATCCTGATCGGCATGAAATATTTCATCTGTTTGAATGTCGGTAAGACCACCCGTATGTTTTGGCCCAAGATAAGGTCTGTATTCCTTTGGTTGGGATCTTCCTGAAAACCTCATTTTTTTAAAGGGTTTTCCCAGGTAATGGATAATTCGTCCAACAAAACTGCGTTCCCTTCTTTTCCCTTTATTTTCGGATGTATGATTCAAATCGTGTAGCAATTTTAAAGCAAGGTGCAAAGTTATTAAAGTTTTTATACTTTAGCTCCTTGAATAAAAATTCTAATTTTTAGAAATATTGAATCCCGATGAAAAATCTCATGAACAAGATAAAAGCTTTCATTAAGAAATACCATTTATATGCTTTTAAGGATGTAGCGGTTTTCATGATTATACTACTATTCTTTCATTTTTTATTTAAAATCTTCAGCACTGATATTTCAACATCAATGTTTTACTTAAATTCTTCTGATTGGCTTTCGGAACAGGTTTTTGCAACCAGTCGCTGGATTCTTGAAATGCTTAATGTAGACGTTACTGCTTTCGACCAACTGAAGTATTGGTGACAGCATAAGGAAAAGAGTTTTTTATTATCCTGAAAATAATGGTTATGTAAGTGTAAATCACAGTTGCTCGGGATTGAAGCAGTTTTACCAATGGATTGTACTCATGCTCCTTTATCCCGGTCCATGGAAACATAAAACCTGGTTTATCCCAATGGGTTTAGGCATCATTCACCTTGTAAATCTATTCAGAATTGTAGGCATGACTTACGTGACCATCCATCTTCCTCAACATTGGGATTTTATTCATGACTATGTCATGCGGCCGTTTTTTTACGTAGTTATGTTTGCCTTGTGGGTATGGTGGAACGAAAAGTTTTATCACAAGCCTAAGCCTAACTGCCGGGTAATAGGGGACCATTAACTCATTAATTTTTACTCCATGTATTGTATTTCAGAATGCACCAAAGGGCTCTGAATCCATCTTTCCATCCAATCTTTTTACCTTCATAAAATGACCGGCCATAGTAAGATATTCCGACTTCATAAATCCTGATGCCTGGTATCCTGGAAATTCTTGCAGTAACTTCGGGCTCAAATCCAAACCGTTTTTCTTTAAGCGGAATATTCTTTAAAATATCTGACTTGAACAACTTGTAACAGGTTTCCATATCAGTCAGGTTAAGATTGGTGAAGAAGTTGGAAAAAAAAGTAAGAAATTTATTCCCAAGGGTATGCCAGAAAAATAAGATACGGTGCGGATTTCCACCGGAAAATCGTGAACCGTAAACAATATCAGCAGATCCACTTATTATGGGTTGTAAAAGCAGGTTATATTCTTCAGGGTCATATTCCAGGTCGGCATCCTGAATAATGATGTAATCGCCTGTTGCAAGCTCAATTCCTTTTTTAATTGCCGCTCCTTTTCCCTGATTTCTTTCCTGGTCATGGAGGATCATTTTAACTTCAGGATGTTCAGAAATATATTGACGAATAATCTCACTTGAATTATCCGTTGAATGGTCATTTACAATAACTATTTCTTTTTGAGTCCCTTCAATAAGTTTGGCCTGGAGTATCTTGTCAAGGATTTGATGGATGGTCCGGGCTTCATTGTAAACGGGCATTATAATGGAAAGTGTTGTCAGGCTCATATAATTTATTTTTGAGTACACCTCACAAAAATAAACAATTACTCATACCACCAAAAGCCAATCATTACTTCGGATCCAAACCTTTACTCACACATGAGTTTTGATAAATGATCCAACATTATTCGTGGTAATAAACTCTTTTCACCCTTCTCGATATACTTGTCAGGACTTCATAAGGAATAGTTTCTTCAGCTTCGGCGAGTTCCGCTATCGGGTGTTCTTTGCCGAAAATAATCACATCATTACCTTCCCGGGTATCCATTCCGGTAATGTCAACCATGCACATATCCATACAAATGTTTCCAACAATGGGTGCGGCAATTCCGTTAATATATACTTTACCCTTCCCATTGCTTAGCTTACGGTTGAGTCCATCAGCATAACCAATTGGAATAATGGCAATGGTCATGTCTTTTTCAGCTTTGGCTGTCCTGTTGTAACCTACAGTTTCACCCTTTTTAATGGTTTTTATTTGCGAAATAGTAGATTTAAGGGTACTTACATTTTCAAGTTTATCCTTTTCATCTTCAACTGTGGGAACGCCGTATAAGCTTATCCCCAATCTCACCATATCAAACTGCGCTTCCGGGAAACGACTTATGCCAGCTGAATTCAGAATGTGCATTTGGATATTGTGACGCAAATGTTTTTTAAATTTTGCCGACATATTTTCAAATTGCCCGATTTGAAAACGGGTGAATTCATCTTCCGATGGATCCTCGCTTGCCGCAAGATGTGAAAAAACCGACTGAACATAAATAGCCCGGTTACCTGCCAGCCGATTGATCAAAGGATCAACATCTTCAGGCAGAAACCCTAATCGGTGCATACCGGTATCCAGCTTAATGTGGACTTTAACCGGTTTGTTATCAGGTAATATATTTATCTTAATGGTTTCTTCGAGCATATCCAGCGATCTGAAATTATAAATTTCAGGTTCAAGATTATGCTTAATGATCGCATCATAGCTTTGTTCATCAGGATTCATGATCATGATGGGAGCTGAAATTCCTGATTTACGCAGTTCCACACCTTCATCAGCATAGGCGACAGCAAGGTAGTCGATCCTGTGGTATTGCAAAATATTGGCAATCTCAAAACTCCCGCTTCCGTATGAAAATGCCTTTACCATTGCCATGATTTTCGTTCCCGGATTTAGTTGCTTTCTATAGTAATCCAGGTTGTGGATCAAGGCATTTAGATTGATTTCAAGAACTGTTTCGTGTGCTTTCTGCTGCAAGGCTTGACTGATTTGCTCAAATTCAAATACCCGGGCGCCTTTTAAAAGAATGCTTTCATTCTGAAAAGCCGAAAATGAATATTGGCGGAGAAAGGTCTCGGTAGATGGGAAGAAATGCTTTTCCAGCTCAAATTTGTCAGCTTGCTTGCTTATGGCCGGCCCGATACCAATGAGTTTGTGGATGTTTTTCTTCTTTAACAAAACTCCAATTTCCCCATAGAGTTCATTGTCATTCTGGCCGCTTTGTAAAATATCGGAAAGAATGATGGTTTTTTTCCGGTGCTGATTCTGCTGGTTCAGGAAATCAATGGCTATATTTAGAGAAACAATGTCAGAGTTGTAACTGTCATTTATAATCGAACAATGGTTAATCCCTTCCTTCATCTCCATGCGCATGGCAATGGACTGTAAATTCAGCATCCGTTCGGCAATAACTTTATTCTTATATCCCAAATACAACATGGTAGCCCAGCTATGAATGGCATTTTCAATGGATGCATCATCTGTGAATGGGATGGTTATAGATAACCGTTTTCTTTTCAAATTCCCCTTCAATCGTTGTTTTATTATTCAGGTGATTAATGTGTTTGATCCGAAGGTTGGCATCCACTTTCCTGCTCCATGTAAATGTTTCGATGCTGTTTAAAATTTCAGAACGGATAATGGTTTCCTGGATTTCAGAAAAATCAGGACAGTAAATCAGGGTTTTAACTTTGGTAAAGAGCTTTAACTTTTCACCTACCTTTTGCTTTAGATTGAGAAAGTTTTCACTATGTGCAGGGCCAATGTTGGTAAATATCCCTATGGTCGGCTGGATGATTTGCTGAAGCTTTCCCATTTCACCAGGCTCTGAAATACCTGCTTCAAATATTCCCAGCTCGCTGTCGGGTTTCAATTGCCAGACCGACAAGGGTACTCCAACCTGAGAATTATAACTCTTAGGGCTTCGTGCAATCTTCTTGTCAGGGCTGAGTAGCTGAAACAACCACTCCTTAACAATCGTCTTGCCATTGCTTCCGGTAATACCAATAACAGGAATGTCAAATTTTTTCCGATGAGCAGTTGTAAGCTTTTGTAAAGCTTTGAGGGTGTTTTCAACGTACATTACGTTGGATGATTTTGGGAAATAATCGCGGTTGGAAACGATGAAATTTCGTATACCTTTATTATAAAGTTCTTCAATATAACGGTGTCCATCGTTCTTTTTTGATACAAGTGCAATAAAAAGACAATTATTGGCAGTGATCAGCCGCCGGGAGTCGATGAGAATATCTGTGATTTCCTGATCTGTATAATCTAGGCTGATAACTTCACCATCTATAATATCGGCTATTTCCCTGAATGTATATTTTACCGGGTGCATTATTAAATTACTACTGAAAATTATTTTATTAAACTGGTTAAACGGCCAGGCTTATTATTTATTGGGTTTCACCGACCGGTTTACTTGTTTCGTTAACTTCGGGTTCCTGTTTCATGACCTGCTGCTTTACGGGCAAAGGGTTCTTCATTAAATTCTTATATAATTCCCGTTTACCGAAAATATCTATTGCTGCATAGATTGCCTGACGGAACGAATCAGGAGAGGCAAGATTTTTACCTGCAATATCAAAAGCTGTCCCGTGAGCAGGTGAGGTTCGGATGATGGGTAATCCAGCCGTAAAATTTACTCCTTCCTCAAAGGCAATGGCTTTAAATGGCAGCATCCCCTGGTCGTGATACATGGCAAGTATTCCATCAAACGAAGCATAATTGGAAGATCCGAAAAATCCATCAGCGGGATAAGGGCCGAACGTTAGAATTCTCTCATCGCTTGCCCTTTGAATAGCCGGACGAATGATTTCAATTTCTTCCTTTCCTATCAATCCCTCATCACCGGCATGGGGATTTAATCCGAGCACAGCAATTTTTGGCCTGCTGATTCCGAAGTCCATTTGCAATGTTTTATTCATCACCCTGATTTTCTCAAGAATAAGATCCGTTGTAATGAATTTATGCACTTCCCTGAAAGGAATATGTCCGGTGACAGTGCCGATTCTGAGGCTCGTACCAATCATCAGCATCAGGAATTCCTTCACATTGTACTTGCTGGCAAAATATTCCGTTTGTCCCGAAAAATTAAATTTATCCGACTGGATACTGTATTTGCTAACGGGGGCCGTAACCACCACATCAATTTTGTGCCTGTTCAGATCTTCCACCGCTTTCTCCATAGCATAATAAGCCAGTTCACCTGCAATGGCTGAATGCTTCCCGACTTCGATCTTTACCTCATTTTCATAACAATTAATGATATTGACCCTTTTCGGATTGGCATATTCTGCCTTTTTGATGAGATTAAAATTTACATCGGACATATCCAGGGTCTTCCGGTAATAAGAAGCAATCTTGGAGGAACCATAAATAACAGGTGTCAAGATTTCGAGCATCCTTGGCTCCAGCATTGTCTTCATGATGATTTCATAACCTATGCCATTAAAGTCGCCATGGGTTATCCCCACCCTGATCTTGTTGCTTTCTTTTTCTAAAGGATTTATCATGTCATTCAATTTAAGGGTGCAAAATTAGTTATTCATCAGAGGATTTTACATTCGGTGAAGATAAAGATTTCAGGATTTTACTTTTTTTATGAAATCAAACAACAGCCTTACGGCCACTCCGGTTCCTCCTGCCGGGAAATAGGAATACGATTTTTCGATAAAAGCCGGGCCGGCAATGTCGAGATGGATAAACGGGTAATCGGTAAAGTGTTCAAGAAATTTACCGGCAGTAATGGCACCGCCATCTGACCCACCGATGTTTTTTATATCTCCCACTTCAGATTTTATCAGCTCGCCATACTCTTTCCAGAGAGGAAATTCAACAATCCGCTCGCTGACAGCCTCTCCGCTTTGCTTTAATAATCCACATTCCTTATCAGCTTTCGATTGCATGGCCACAATTCCGTACTTCCCAATAGCTCTTGCTGCCGAACCTGTCAGTGTCGCTACATTGATCACCAGTTTTGGATCGTATTTTTTTGCATAGCTGAGTGCATCTGCAAGGATCATCCTTCCCTCGGCGTCGGTATTAATCACTTCCACGCGGGTTCCATCGTGCATGGTGATGACATCACCGTTTACATAAGCATTTCCGTTGAGCCTGTTATCTGTTGCCGGAACCAATGCAATCACATGAACCGGCAGGTTTGCTTTCGCAATGGCATAAACAGCGGTTGCGACTGCAGCACCTCCAGCCATATCGCACTTCATTGTGTACATGTAATCACCCGTTTTGATGTTCAATCCGCCTGTATCAAAAACAACTCCCTTCCCAACAAAAATATAAGGCTTTTTATTGATCTGCTTTTTTAGGTTTCCATTCCATGATGGTAAAGCTTGGCGGATCCACGCTTCCTTTATTCACCGCCAGCAATCCACCCATTTTCAGAACTTCGATTTTCTTTTTGTCAAAAATTTCAACTTTGGCTCCGACGCTTTTACCCATCGCTTCTATTTCCAATGCAAGTTTGCGGGCATTTAAAGTAGCCACGGGTTCATTCACCAGGTCGCGGCAGCGGCAGGTAGCATCTGTTTTTATGTTTAGAACATCCACTTCGCTGTCACGGATTCCAGTCGAACAAATGTCAATAGAATTGAGTGAGTTTAACTTTTCAGAAGGGTCCTTTTTATATTTTAAAAACTGGTAGTTTGCCAGCGCCATTCCTTCAGCAAAGGCAAGACATTCCTGAAGTTTATTTTCGACATCTATCACCACCACCCTGTGAAGCTTGTTATCATTGATAGTTCCCAATAGTTTTGCTCCGGCCACCCGGTAATTTTCCAGCCGGAGGGAATTATCTTTTTCCTTTTCAAAAAGAACAACAAAAATCCAGCGGCTTATCCGGTTGAAAGCAAAAACATTTTTTTTGTGCTCCCTGTGGTGGAGTTTTACGTAGCTGATTTCTTCAGCGCTCAGATTTTTATCCTTGAGCTGTTTGGTATCAGTTGCAAGGAAAATCAGGTTATCCTTTGCTGAATATTGATCGGTTGTATTGATTATTGTCTGCATTTTATCTGAAGTTGGAATAAAGATGGCAAAGATAGACAGAAAAAGAAAAATGGTTATTTTTATCTTCTTAATCGGTATTAAAAATGGCTAAGGTCTTTGCCCTCGTCGATTGCAACAATTTCTACACCTCCTGCGAAGCGATCTTCAATCCTTCGCTGAAAGGAAAGCCTGTGATTGTGCTTTCCAACAACGATGGCTGCGTCATTGCCCGGTCGGAAGAAGCAAAGAAAGCAGGAATAAAAATGGGCATACCTGTATTCGAAATCGGCAACCTTATAAAAAAACACCAGGTGCATGTTTTTTCGACCAATTATGCCCTTTATGGTGATATTTCGCAACGGGTAATGACAACCCTTGCGGCCTTTGCACCTGAAATTGAGATCTACTCCATCGATGAAGCTTTCCTTGATCTGACAGGAATTCCTGTGGAAAAACTTGGCAAACTTGCAGTGAAAATAAAAGAGAAAGTATTACGGTGGACAGGCATTCCGGTTTCGGTTGGGATCGGTCCCACCAAAACGTTGGCTAAAATTGCCAATCATCTTGCAAAATCAAAAGATCAATATAATGGTGTGCTGGATTTTGTCAATCACCCTGATAAAGATAAACTGCTCAGGCAATTTCCTGTGGGAGAAATCTGGGGAGTGGGTGAGAAGTATGAGGAATTTTTCAGGCGGAGTAATATCTTTTACAGCCTTCGATCTGAAAAATGCACATGAGAACCGGATTAAAGAACATCTCGGAGTTATGGGTCAGCGATTGGTGCTCGAATTGCGAGGAACAGTCTGTTATCCCATCAATCAAAATCCGGATACCAAAAAAGAAATTACCACTTCACGGTCATTCGGTCACCCGCTGGAAACGTATGAAGAGCTTGAACAAGCAACGACTTCGTATGTTTCAAAGGTTGCCGTAAAACTCCGGAAGCAAAAGTCGCTGGCACAATCCCTCCTGATTTTTATCATGACAAATAAGTATGCAAGAGGTCCGAAGTATGTTAATTACAAGATCGTGCGGTTGCCTGTTGCAACCAACCAAACCCATGAGCTGATCCATTATGCGCTTATTGCTTTGAAACAGTTGTACAAGAAAGGTTTTCTTTATAAAAAATCCGGAATTGTGGTCTCGGAAATTATCCCGGAAGGTGGTGTACAAACAGGTTTATGGGATGATAAAAACAGAGAAAAAAACAGGAAGCTAATGGAAGTGATTGATAAAATCAATAATAAAGCAGGTGCCGGACAGTTAAAGTTTGCAGTGGAGGGTTCGGATGAAAGCTGGAAGATGCGGCAGGAGAATCTCTCACCCCATTACACCACGAGATGGAGTGATATTTTGGTGGTGGATTTGAGGAAGGGATGATTAATATATTTTGAATGAATACTTTTGAACACAGAACTCAAAACCCTGAACAATAGGAGATAAGAAGGAAATATAGGTATTGAGTGGGTTAACATGAAACTTTAAACCTTCCGAAACATTGAACTAACTTATGTGCGGACGATTTTCATTTTCACCTTTGGCTAAGATCATCGAAGACCGCTTCGATGTGAAAGTGGATAGTACACGCTACAAGCCACGTTATAACAGCGCTCCTTCGCAGGATCTTGCTGTGATTTCAAATCAGAATCCCGGCGAACTTAGTTTTTACCGGTGGGGATTGATCCCTTTCTGGGCTAAAGATAAAAGTATCGGCAACAAGCTAATCAATGCAAAAGCCGAAACCATTGCCGAGAAACCATCATTTAAAAATTCCCTTAAACGCAAAAGATGCCTTGTGCTGAGTGATGGATTTTATGAATGGAAGACCCTTAATAAAAAAGAAAAAATTCCTTACCGGATAACACTTCAGGACAATGGACTTTTTGCAATGGCTGGAATCTGGGATAGCTGGAAAGATGTGGATGGCACTTTGATTAATTCCTTTGCGATCATCACCACGACACCCAACAAACTGATGGAAAATATCCATACACGTATGCCTGTGATCCTTGAACAAAATGCCGAAAAACTATGGCTGAATGAAGATGATCCGGCACTGTTGTTGTCTTTCTTAAAACCTTACCCCGAAAAGGAAATGACCGCTTTCCCGGTTTCAAAGCTTGTTAATTCACCTTTCAATGATTCTGAAGAGTTGGTTAAGCCGGTGGAGTATCTTTTTTAACATCTGGAAACACCTTTTATTATACCATCAGACTACATCCTCGTATATCGCTGTTATCAAATCTTCCCAATACTTCGAAGCTACCATCCGGGTTGGTTTTACCCAGGTCATGGGTAGCAATAAAAGAACAGGAATAAAGATTTGCAAGATCAATAATATTTATCCCACCGGATTTATTATCACCCAGCAAGGATTTAGGATCATTAGTATCACGTATTAATACCTTCATCCACGGAGGCGCTTTGAAAAGCCCGTTCCCATGAGAATAAGCCTGTGAAAGCAATTCGGTCATTCCATATTCCGAATGGATTTTATCGGTATGGAATTTTGAACAAAGCACCTGATGCAACTCCTCGCGGATGATCTCCTTTCTCCTGCCTTTCATTCCGCCTGTCTCCATAATGATTCCATTGGTTACCGGAATTTCATACCTTTCTGCAAATTCCAGTAAAGCAAATGTTACCCCGATCAGCAAGACTTTTTGATTAATAGAATATTTAAGCATATCCACCAGATCGTTATAATTATCGAGATAAAAGCCGCTACCGGCATTTTTGCTCAGACTAATCAGCTTTTCGACCATGTAAACCAAAGAAGAATTCGTCCGTTCAAGATAGGAAGGCAGCAACGCCACTATCATGTATTGATCCGGATTACCATAAAATTTTTTAAAACAGGTAAAAAAACTTTTTTCATATAGCTTAAGGTCAACCACGTAATGTTTACTTACCTCAGCACCCGATGTCCCGCTACTTAAAAATATTTTATCAGGTTCAGAGTCCCGGCTTATAACTTTATGAGATTTAAAGAGTTCAATCGGTAAAAAGGGAATTTTTTTAAAATGATCGATTTCTTTAATCCTTATGTTGTTCAAATTGACATACTGATTATAAACAGAGTTATTGCCGTATTGAAAATGAAATATCTTAAGAGCTAATTCGTTAAAGTCTTTATCGGAATTAATTTCAAATATTTTATTTCTTAGCTCCTCAGATTTCATGTCGGGCAAAATGTTGTGTAAAGATAAAATGAATTCAGAATCATAAAATTTCTATTTTTACCCGGAGTTAGAAAGATGAAAACTTGGTTTAGATATACTATAATCCTTATCCTGTTTACCGGGTGGATGATTTCATGCAGTGAAAAAGATGAGTACCCCATAATTCCAGAGATTGAATACCTGGGAATGACTAAAATTTACAATCCTTACATCGATAAATACGACAGGGGGGTACTCCGACTTTCGTTCAAAGATGGAGATGGCGATATAGGACTGAGAGATGGCGAAAATATTCCCCCGTACGATTATAATTTCTTTGTTAAATATTATGAATTACAAAACGGTGAGGAGGTTCGTGTAGTGATAGCCGATACGAATGAGTTTAATGCACGCATTCCAATCCTGACACCTGCAGGCTCTATCAAGGCGATTAAAGGTGAAATTGAAGATACACTTTTCATTTATAATTTTCAGTCGACATTTGATACCATTAAATTTGATGCTTACCTTGTTGACCGTGCATTGCATAAGAGCAATACCATAACCACGGGCTGGTTTTTACGAAATTAAAAAAATTAATTAATCACATACTTTTTACCAGGCCATCTTTCGCCTTTATTATTATTTTTACCATCATCAAGATGGATGAAAAATGGATGAATATAAAATCTTTGTCGGTGGTGAATTCCTGACAACGGATCGCCCTTTAAAGGTGATTAATCCTTATAATGGTGAAATCATTGGAAACACCTATCTGGGAAGTTCAGATGAATTGGAAATTGCAATTAATCAGGCACAAACTGTGCAGAAGTCGATGCGTGATTTACCTGCTTTTGCCAAATATGAAGCATTAATGAAAATTGCCGGACTGATCAAGGAAGAACGTGAAGAATTTGGCCGGGTGCTTTGCCTTGAATCGGCGAAACCGATCCGATATGCTTTAAGTGAGGTTGACCGGGCTATTCAAACATTCATTGTTGCAGCCGAAGAAGCCAAACGCCTTCCGAAAGAGTATATTGACCTCGACTGGACACCGGCAGGAAAAGGGAAAGAAGGCCTGGTTAAATATTTTCCAGTTGGCCTTGTTGCCGGAATTTCCCCATTTAATTTTCCGCTCAACCTTGCAGCTCATAAAATTGCTCCGGCTATTGCCTCAGGATGTCCCATCATTTTAAAACCTTCTTCCACTACCCCTTTATCCACACTTCGACTTGCGCAATCAATAAGTAAAACGGATTTACCCAAAGGAGCAATTTCCATTCTTCCGATGGATAGGAAGACAGGAAATCTATTGGTAACCGATGAAAGATTTAAGATGCTGACATTTACTGGATCGCCAGAAGTGGGATGGAAAATGAAGCAGGATGCCGGAAAGAAAAAGATCGTTCTGGAATTAGGAGGAAATGCTGCTGTGATTGTCACCGAAACTGCTGATATTGAGCAGGCTGTTGCCAAATGCATTATAGGCGGGTTTTCTTATTCCGGACAGGTTTGTATCCATGCACAGCGAATTTATGCGCATGATAAAGTCTTTTCAAAATTTTCTGAAAAATTCATTACGGCTGTCAAAAGTTTAAGGGCGGAGATCCATTAGATCCTAAAACCGAAATGTCTGCAATGATTGATGAAGATAATGCCTTCAGGGTGGAAAAATGGGTGAATGAAGCAATAAATGAGGGTGCCAAAGTTTTAACAGGAGGTTTGCGTAAAGGTTCTTATTATCCTCCAACTGTTCTGACAGGAACAAAAAGCGAAATGAAAGTATGTGCCCATGAAGTTTTTGGGCCGATTGTAACGCTGGAACCTTATTCATCATTTGAAGAAGTTATTTCGGTAGTAAATAAAGGAAGATTCGGATTACAGGCCGGCGTGTTCACCAATGATCTGAAACAGATGAATCAGGCTTTTGATCAGATTGAAGTAGGTGGAGTTATTATCAATGATGTTCCTACTTTCAGGGTAGACCATATGCCATATGGTGGAATCAAAGATTCTGGACTTGGCAGGGAAGGAGTGAAATATGCGATGATGGAAATGTTGGAACCGAAAATCCTTGTGAAAAATCGTTGAAGGCCATTCCATAGAAGCTTCTGGTTGTAAGCTAAATAATTTGAATTTAACTCATTGAGAAATTAAATTCTGATAAATATTGAATTTCTTTTTTGTTAATCTAAAAAAGATGTAATTTAGTAGGATCAATTGAAAAAGATTTATTTGGCAATTTAACTGTTAATGAATGGTTTAACATAATTCAAGAACAACATAATACTAACCTAAAAATTTATTACAATGAAAAAGTTTACAAATGTATGGCGATTGATGATGGTATTGCTCCTGTCATCATCGGTGCTATTAGTGCAGGCACAGAAAAATGTGTCTGCTGAAAGGGCACCTGTTAAATCTCAGATTAGTGAGGAGCAACTAAAAACCCTCAATGAAACTGGTTTTACAACAGATCAGCTTCTTATTCTTAAAGAACAAGGGATCGACTTAGATCTTTTAAAAGACAAGGATTATCTAATTAAAGCAGAAGAATTACTTGGGATGACAAGTAAGGATAATAATAAACAAGAGGAAAATCCTGGTTCGCCGTCTGATCCTGTATCTGTTTATACTTTCGACCAAAACAGTGGAACATTTACACCAATTGCAGGAGGAACTATTTTGGGAACTGCAACTTCCGATGATCAGTATTTTGTTGATCCTGCGGTTCCAACAGGTGGAACTACAAAAACAGGACCCGGTTTTCCTATTGGTTTTAACTTTAATTACAACGGTTATACATTCGATGTATTTGGAATAAACAACAACGGATGGATGGGTCTGGGTCAAAGTTCGTTGACTCCATCTGTGGATATGAATTCAACCAGCGGTTATACACCATTGAGTTCTGTTGCTGTTAACACTCCCGATTACTTAAGGTCCAGGGTAGCTGTTATGGGAAGAGATATTCAGGCACAAGCCGGTGCAGAACTGAGAATTGAGACAATTGGTACTGAACCCGATCGTATACTTGTAGTTCAATGGATTGGTTATAAGAAATATGGAACCTCCGGAACGGGTGATAATTTTAGTTTCCAGATCCGACTTTACGAAACAACAAATGTAATTGAGTTAGTCTATGGTACTGTGACAAACAATGCAACAAGCACAACTGTCCAGGTGGGCCTGGGTGGGAGTATTCCAACTGACTTTTTTAACAGAACCACAACGACCGATTGGACAGCTACTACTGCCGGATTAACAAATACTGACGCCTGCACTCTCAGTGATGTTGTGTTTCCCTCCGATGGATTGACCTTTATATTTAATCCTCCACCGGCTGGTTCACCGGGTTCACCTCTTAACCCTAATCCTGTAAACGGAGCACTAGCTGTGCCTATTTCAACAAATTTAACCTGGGATTTCGGCTCACTGACAGAAACCTATGATCTATACTTTGATATAGTAAATCCTCCGGTAACCAAAGTAGTTGATAATGAGACTGCAGGAGCTACCGGATTATATGATCCTCCCGGTGACCTGAATTATTCCATTCCCTATTATTGGCAGGTTGTTGCCCGAAATTCAAGCAAACTTGAAACCGCGGGTCCCATCTGGACTTTTTCTACTGAATGTGGTACTGTTATACCTACCCATTTTACGAAGATTTCACTACTTATACCGGTGTAGCCCCGCCACCTGCCTGCTGGCTCGAAGCCGACGATGGCGACCCTACAACAGGTCCTTTATCCATTGGTATTCTAGTTTGTGGGTGCAGGATAATTTCGGGAATGTTACGGGTAGTCGAATTGTCCCAAAGTTAACTTATATGCAGCTTCTAAAAAGGACTGGATTATCACGACCCCATTTCGATCTTGAGCGCTGGACTTTATGAAGTCCGTATTGACATTGCTCTGACAGATTGGAATAATACGTGGCCCTGCCGTCATGGGATCAGATTTTCAGATGGTATTCCTTATTTCTCCTGAGCCGATCTAACTGGGTTATACTTCTAGACCTGGGATGTTACAACTCCGATTTCTAATGTTGGAGAAACAGTTATTATTCCGTTTGTTCGGCTATAATCTATCAGGTATATTATTTTGCATTCTGGGCGAATGGAGCAAGTTAATGACCCGGAGGATTATGATTTCTTTATTGACAATTTTGAGTTCAGTTCTCCTACCTGCCCGCGAACCTTTTGCGCTCGAGCAACTTTTATATGCTACAACTGCAGATCTTTTATGGACTAGTTTTTCAGGCCTGTCTGATATTGAATTCGGCCTGGCCGGATTCCCTCCAACAGGAGTTCCTACACAGGGGTAGTAAGTCCTTATACTGTTGGTGGTTTGACCACGCTTACTGCATATTCCTTTTACGTTAGGGATGATTGCGGTGGAGGAGACTACAGCTCTGGTCAGGTCCATATACATTCACAACTACTGCTTCATGCCCTGCTCCTTTTGATTGGAGGAACAAACATACCTGAGCCACCTGTTATGGAAAGCTTTAGAATTTATCAGATGTGATGGAACATTCAGCTGGGGACAATATACTACCGGTGTTCAATGTGCTTATAATGCTATGACACAAAAAAATTACGACTAATTCTGGCAAATTGCAAAAACTGAAGGTGATTATGACCATTGTTAGGGAAATCTCAACAGATGGCGGTGCAACCTATGAACCACTGCCCGTTGAAACCTATACCGGTACTGGTATTTATGAGCCCGCACTACAACAGTCCTCTGGTCGCTTTATGAAGATTCTTATGACGATCGGGACTGGAACAGGTTGCTGAAATACTGCTGACTAATGCAACCTGGTGGCACCGGGAACACATCCGAAATCTTTGATTTGACCAATTACCTTATCCTCAAATGTAGTAATCAGATGGTCCGGCATCATACTGATGGCATTCGTGGTTACGGGTGGTTGCTTGATGAAATTTAAATTTTTTGAACTTGCCTATGGAACGCTCGCTGGATCTGTAACCAATGCTGCAAACAGTAATCCTAT
The DNA here is from genome assembly GCA_963705185.1 of uncultured Bacteroidales bacterium. Taxonomy (GTDB): domain Bacteria; phylum Bacteroidota; class Bacteroidia; order Bacteroidales; family JAADJA01; genus JAADJA01. The sequence goes on along the minus strand of CAVPJF010000019.1, from coordinate 35,063 downwards.
AGAAGGTGCAACGATAAGTGTTGGTTCATCATCTGACAACATCCGGAGCGATGGAACTTATAATATGCCCGGATATTAATTGGCAATGGATATCGCCAATTGCGCTGCTACCGGATATAATCCGGCACAGCTTCTGTTACTATCCTTGAAGACCAAACAACAACCCAGAACTTTCCTCTTACAGCACCTGGCTTTGTTGTTGCTCCGTTAACAGTTGATGTCACCCTTGAACCTAACCAGCTGATGGATGATTATGTTAATATGAGCAATCCCGGTCTCGGAACAGTTGATTGGAGCGCAAGAGTAGTGGTTATTGGAGATGGTGGATCAGATGCATTATTTGATTTACAGTTTGACTGGCCGGTTGGAATTGGCGGTGGAGAAGCCGGTATTGAATGTGACGGAAGTTATATATATACTTCCAAGTGGAACGGAACTGAATTCTATAAATATGAGTTAAATGGTACCTACATCGGCCCATTTACCTGCGGTGCTGCAGGTGCTATCCGTGACCTGGCTTATGACGGAACCTATTTCTATGGGGCTGCCGCTGCCACTACAGTATTTCAAATGGATTTTACCAATGGAGTGGTCGTTAGTTCATTTACTGCACCATTAGCCATCAGGGCTATCGCTTATAACCAGGATGAAGATGTATTTTATGGAAACAACTGGAGTGATAACATCACTATATTTGATCAAACTGGTGCAAATCTCGGAAGTTTCCCATGCGGACCTGTTGGTTCCGATTATTATGGATTTGCTTATGATAACTCTTCACCCGGTGCACCTTACCTGTGGGGTTATGCCCAGACAGGCACTACCCTGAATGAACTGGTGCAGATTCAATTGCCTTCAGGTGTAGAAACCGGAGTAACTTTTGATGTTGGCTCCGTTGCAGCAGTTGGTGCAGGTATAGCCGGAGGCCTTGCCATTACCGATGCTATCATACCCGGCTTCTTTACCTTATTGGGAACAGCTCAGAATGTAGATATCTGGGGTCTTGAACTTTGTGAATCCGGTCCGGTTTGGCTCACCATTGAACCAAACTCAGGTATACTTGCGCCAGGTACAAATGAAGACATGACTTTACATTTCAACGCCACGGATATATTGCCGGGAATTTATCAGGCAGAAATTCACTTTAGTACCGATCCGGATGTGGGTTCACCTGTTGTTGCAGTTACCATGACTGTTGAAGGATTGATTCCTGCAATAAATTTACAGGCTTCGTTTGATTGCACTGATGTTATGTTGTCATGGGAAATGCCAACCGGAGGAAATCCAGATAGCTGGAATGTATATAAAGATGGCAGTCTTATAGGTAATTCAACGGTAATGACATATACCGATGAAATGGTTGATGCCGAGGTGGAATATAGTTATTATGTAAAAGCGGTTTATGCAGGAGAAGAATCGATGCCATCAGCACCTGCAACCATTACTGTTCCTGTTCCTGGCAGATTTGCAACCGATTGGCCTATCGGCAAGCTGCAAATACACCCACCTATGACTATGTTACCCTTGACTGGGATGAGCCAGATGCTTGCCTTGCTCCGGATGGATATCATATTTACAGGGATAACATTCAGATTAATACTTCCCTGGTAACTGGATTGACCTATGTTGATGGTCCGCTGGGTTCAGGATTGTATGAGTATTATGTTATGGCTGTATATTATTTTGGGGAATCAGGATTCTCAGACTCCGGTTTATGCTTTAATTCCTTGGTATCGAAGAAACGTTAATTCGATTGTTCAGGATTTTCCTAATCCGGCATCACAAATGATTATATTGAATCTACAATGGAGATCACCGGAATTAAAGTATTTAATAATTCCGGACAGGTCGTTTTGGATGAAATAGTGAATGTGATGAGTTACCAGATTGATGTTTCTCAATTTGAAAAAGGTATTTACTATATCAAGATCGAAACTAACGAGGGTAAATTGCTACGCAAGATTACAGTTAATTAATTTATCGTCAGACCATCTAATGGTCTTACGAATTTCACTAAAAAGGCTGGTTGCAAGACCAGCCTTTTTTATATATATAGCACAAAGAACCATCTATGGAAGCAAAAACCTCTTTAATTATAATTGTATAATTTTGGGCTTTCAATTCAGGTTGATATTAATTATTGAATTGCAACGACTCTGTAAATTCGATCAAACTTTGATTATAGCATTGTTTTTGTTAAATTACTTTGACTTACTGCCTGGTTGATCTCAAATATTTAATTATGAAGAAACTACACAAATTATATAACTGCCTCAATCTTGTTGGTCTTTATTGCTTCCCTGGTTTTTACCCAAAACGATTCTTCCCCCTTTGCTAAAAGACAGTTGCAAAAACAAACAATTCTAAAAACTTAACTTATGATGAAAAGGTATTACAAAACTACCCTGAAAATCAGATCAAATAGATGCATTATGTCAGCCGGCTTATGTATATGGATGTTCCGATAATGATGGATTCACAGATTTTGCTTTAGAACAAATTCAGAATTTGAATAATGGTTGTGCTGATAATACAGGATATACCGGCTGGAGTGAATATTATACTTTAGGACCCGCTTCATTAGCCCCGGGTTCTGAATATGATTTTATTATGGCCACAGGCTTTTCAAATCAACATGTTAATATCTGGATTGATTTCAATGATGATCTCGTTCTTACACCAGATGAGATCATCTTATATAATTATATAATATTATTACCTGGAATATTATACAATGTTCCAGGTTACTATTCCGGTCAACGCTCCTGCCGGACAACATGCTATGCGGGCAATGGCTGTTTGGCCTGACGCTTTTGATGACCCATGCGGATCATATTTATATGGTGAGGCCGAAGATTACTATGTGCAAATTGAGAGTGGTGTATATGGTAACCTTGAAGGTTATATAACACAAGCAGCCGGAGGCGCCCCTATTGAGGGAGCATTCATTAATGTCGGTGATTTTTTTTCAGCAACATCCGGAAATGATGGTTACTATTATGTAGAACATGTGCTTGTGGGCACCTGGAATGTGAGTTGTTCAAAAGAAGGCTTACAATATCGATTCTGCAATGGTAACGATAAGTCCAGATATTACATCAACTCAGGATTTTCAGCTTACCGCTCCTCAAATGGCTGTGATTCCAACATCAGTTTCTGTGACTTTAGAACACAAACACTTTTACTGACAGAAACTGTAAACATCAGCAATTCTGGGAACGGAAATTTAGAGTGGATCGGAAACATTGTCCTTACTGACAGCAGTGGCACAGATGAACTATTTGATTTACAATTTGACTGGCCGGTTGGTGTTGGTGGCGGTGAAGCCGGTATTGAATGTGACGGAAACTACATTTATACTTCCAAATGGAATGGTACTTCATTTTGTAAATATGAACTGGATGGGACTTATATCGGTCCTTTTAACTGCGGTAGCGCCGGTTCAGTGAGGGACATGGCTTTTGATGGAACCTACTTCTATGGTGCGGCAGCAAATACCACCGTTTACCAGATGGACTTCACGAATGGCTATTTTGGTAAGCCAGTTTATAGCTCCGACTGATATCAGGGCAATTGCCTATAATGAAGATGATAACATATTTTATGGTAATAACTGGGATTCTGACATTACCAATTTTAACATTGCAGGAGCTAACCTGGGCAGTTTCCCGGTTGGACCTATAGGTGCAAGCTATTATGGTTTTGCTTATGATAATTACAGCAGCGGGGCACCCTACTTGTGGGGTTATGCCCAAACCGGAAATACATTGAATGAATTGATACAAATTCAAATACCTTCCGGGCTTGAAACTGGGATTTCTTTCGACGTAGGAAGTATTGCAGCAGTTGGAACAGGTTTAGCAGGAGGCCTGGCAATTACCGATAAAATCGTTTTAGGTTTTTATACATTGTTGGGTACTGCTCAAAATATTGATATCTGGGGTCTTGAATTGTGTGAATCAAATAATTTCTGGTTGTCAATTGACCCTGATTCCGGATGCATTAGCTGCAGGTCAGAACCAGGATATGACTTTACATTTTAATGCAGCTGGACTTGATCCCCGGATTTTACTTATGCCGAAATTCACTTTACCACCAATCCAAATGTGGGTTCACCGGTTGTTGATGTGACAATGCATGTTGAAGGACTTATCCCGCCATACTAACCTGAATGTTACTTTTGATTGTACGGATGTAATTCTTACCTGGGAAATGCCTACCGGTGGTACACCCGATAGCTGGAATGTATACCGTGATGGCGTATTGCTTGGAAATTCCACCATGATGACCTATTCTGATCCAATGGTTGATCCTGAGGTTGAGTATAGTTATTTTGTGAAAGCTGTTTATGCCGGTGAAGAATCCCAGCCAACTGCTACTGAAACAATTACTGTTCCTGCACCGGCTAATCTTGAACCATTAAATCCTGAAGCAACTTTTCAGGGTAATAATACGGTTGAAATTTCATGGGAAGCTCCGTGAGGCTTGTCTTGCTCCGGATGAATACAATATTTACAGGTACGAATACAATGGTTGGAAGTTCCACCACCCTGTCTTATACTGACACCGGAGTACCTTATGGATATTATGAATATTATATTAAAGCTGTTTATTACTTTGGGGAATCAGGTAATTCTGATCCGGCTGGCGTGATTGTTGGTATTGATGAAATGAATGCCAGTGAATTCCAGTTCTTCCCAAATCCTGCTTCGAACCATGATTATTATAAAGTCGCTTGTTGAAATAACAAACATTAAAGTACTAAACAATTCAGGCCAGTTGGTAATCGATAAGGAAGTAAATGCAAATGCAATTACCGTATTGATGTATCAAAACTTAAAAAGCGGAGTCTATTATATTAAATTGGAAACTTTGGATGGTGAAATGATAAAGAAAATTATAGTCAATCACTTTGATTATAGATAGATAATCAGTTGGATCAGCAAAGCAGCCGGCCTCTCAATTTTTTTTTATTGCTTCTATTATTTTATTGCCTGTTTTCATTCCTTTTGTATATTTACACCCTTCATTTTAACAACATGCAAATGAAATCTATAAAATTTTTACTCATTCTCGCATTCTCCATTATATATCATTCCGATGGATTGCAAAGTCAGACAGAAAATGATGTTATTAATTTTAATGCTGATCTCTTCAAAAGAAACAAAAAGGGAAATACAGAAAAAGCCTGCAGATTTATCGGTTGAAACCCATTACATTAAATCTGTGGGAAATTCCAAAGATCTGTGTACACCTGGTTATTCAACCGGATGTTCTCAGGGAGATGGTTTTATCGATTTTGCTGTTGCAGAAATAGAAAATTATAACTCCGGCTGTGAAGATCTTAATGGTACGGGATGGAGTCAATATCTGGGACTGGGGCCAGCAATTCTAACGCCCGGGTATTCCTATGACTTTATTATGAAAACAGGATATGGTGATCAGTATGTTACCATCTGGATAGATTTTAATAATGATGAAGAATTGTCGCAAGATGAAAAAATACTATCAAATTATGTAATGCAATCAGCCGGAACATTGTATACTGTCTCTGTTGAAATCCCTTCGGATGCATTAACAGGGCAACACATGATGAGGGCACGCACAAACTGGGCAGGATCCTGTAATGATCCATGCAGTGATTATACCTATGGTGAAGCTGAAGACTATTATGTTGTCATTGGTGAAGCAGCCTTTGGAAGTTTGGAGGGGACTGTTACTCACCTGTCCGATGGTTCACCAGTGGCGGATGCCTCCATAACCCTGACGGGTCTTTCTAATTACTTTGTTTCAACCGGACCGGACGGAACCTATTTTATTGAAAATATACTGGAAGGGGATTATACCACGGTCTGCGCCAAAGAAGGATATAACTCAGTGTCAGTGTTAGTTTCAATACTCGAGGATATTACTGCTACTCAGGATTTTCAGCTCACTCAGCCAACCATTGAAGTAAACCCGTTATCCATTTCTATAACCCTTGCTCCAAACACTACCGGTGAGGAGATTGTTACAATTGGAAATAGTGGAAACGGATTGCTCGATTGGTCCGCTTCTTTGCAAATTATCGGGAAAAACACAAAAGACTTTATGGACCTTCAGTTTGAATATCCTGTTGGAGTAGGCGGTGGCGAAGCCGGCATCGAAACAGATGGAAGTTACTTTTATACCTCCAAATGGAATGGAGCAAATTTCTATAAATATGATTTGGATGGAACTTATTTGGGTTCGTTCACCATCAGCGGAGCTTTCGGCAATCAGAGATATGGCTTACGACGGAAACTTATTTTTATGGGGGTACAGGTTTATCGACTGTTTATGAAATGGATTTTGAAAATCAAATCCTGATCAGCACTTTTACTGCACCTACCGACTGCCGGGCTATTGCCTATAATGAAGACCAGGAAGTTTTCTATGCCAATAACTGGAGCAGTCCCATTGTAAAATTTGATAAAGCAGGTAATAATCTGGGAAGTTTTAATGTGGGTCCGGATGGAGCGGAATATTATGGTTTTGCCTATGATAATGCAACATTAGGCGGGCCATTTCTTTGGGGTTACGCCCAGGTTGGGGATTCAAAAAATGAAATCATTCAAATTCAACTGCCTTCGGGAACAGAGACCGGTTTTACATTGGATGTTGCCACAAAACTTAGCGGACAGGTCTACAACTTTGCAGGTGGCTTATTTGCTTATCCAAATCTGGTTATAGGGAAATGGACACTTGGAGGATTAGTGCAAAATGAATGGATTTGGGGTCTTGAACTGACTGATGCCCAAACCTGGATTTCCATCAGCCCGAATAGCGGATCACTGACAGGAGGTATGAACCAGGATGTTACAGTATTGTTTGATGCCACTGAGCTTATTCCGGGCATTTATGAAGCGGAAATTCATTTTACCTCTACTCCGAATGTTGGTGTTCCGGTAGTTCAGGTTGAAATGACTGTTGATGATGGGACTTATATTGATAATTTAAAAGAAGAAATAGTCCGGATAGATGTATTTCCGAATCCCTTTAAAGATAAGCTATTTATTCAATCTTCCTTACCAATTTCTCAATTGGAATTGTTAAGTATTTCAGGGAAAAGTATCTTCATTGAAAACTGCAGAGAAGATTTACTTGAGCTGAACATTCCTATGCTGGATCCGGGAATTTACTTCATCAAATTGCAAACCCTGGATGGAATCGTAATAAAAAAGATTATTAAAAAATAAAACCGGATTATTTCAAATAATGGCTCCATTTAAATGCTAATTGCCAATAGCCAATTGCAGGTGATTTAGCAATCCAACTTTTCCTACTTTTGCACCCTCTTCGAAATGAGATAAACAATGATTTCAGTTAATAACCTGTCGATCCATTTTACCGGCACTGACCTGTTCAGCAATGCTTCATTTCTGATCAATGACCGGGACAGGATTGGATTGGTAGGGAAAAACGGTTCAGGGAAAACGACGTTAATGAATATCATTGCAGGATACATTGTACCTCAGGAAGGCGAAGTCATCATTCCATCAAACACAAGTATTGGCTTCCTCCAGCAGGAGATGGAAACCCATAGCCCCAAAACCATTTTTGAGGAAGCGCTTACTGCTTTTTCTGAAACCCTGATACTCGAAGAAAAAATACATCACCTTACAAAAGAAATTGCAGAACGGACTGATTACGAGTCGAAGGAATATCACCGGTTGATCCATCAATTAACAGAAGCCAACGAGCGTTTTCAAATTGTCGGTGGACAGTCCATGGAAGGAGAAACGGAAAAGGTATTAACTGGATTGGGATTTAAGCGCACCGATTTTCAGCGGCCCATGGTCGAATTCAGCAGTGGCTGGCAAATGAGGGTTGAGTTGTCCAAGATCCTCCTTCAAAAACCGAATGTCATTCTGCTCGACGAACCCACCAATCACCTCGACATCGAATCCATCCAGTGGCTCGAAGATTTTCTGATCAACTATTATGGAGCAGTGGTGCTGGTTTCGCACGACAGGGCTTTCCTTGACAATGTAACCAAAAGGACGATCGAGATTTCCCTTGGACAGATCTATGATTACAAAGCCGGTTATTCTGAATATGTAAAAATGCGTGAGGACAGGCTCGAACAGCAGGTTTCAGCGTACAACAACCAGCAAAAACAAATCAACCAGATCGAGCGGTTTATTGAGCGCTTCAGGTACAAGAATACCAAAGCTAAACAGGTTCAATCAAGGATCAAAATGCTGGAAAAGATCGATGAAATATCTTTTGATGAAATCGATAATTCGGCTATCCATTTCAGGTTTCCGCCTGCACCAAGATCAGGAAAAGTTGTGATTGAAGCACATAACCTCGGCAAAAATTACGGTGACTTGCAGGTATTGCATAAACTTAACTTTGCGGTTATTAATGGCGATCGTATTGCTTTTGTTGGACGAAATGGTGAAGGGAAAACTACCCTTTCACGCATCATCGTCAGTGAGCTTGAATTCTCCGGAACACTTAAATACGGCCATAATGTTCAGATTGGGTATTTTGCACAAAACCAGGGCGATTACCTCGACCCTGAAAAAACTGTATTCGAAACCATCGATGATATTGCTGTCGGAGATATACGCAAAAGGATTAGAACCATTCTGGGCTCTTTCCTTTTCAGCGGAGAAACCATCGATAAGAAAGTGAAGGTACTTTCAGGTGGTGAAAAATCAAGGCTTTCATTGGCTAAACTATTACTTACTCCTTCCAACCTCCTCATCCTTGATGAGCCCACCAACCACCTCGATATGCAATCGAAGGACATCCTGAAAAATGCCCTTATCCAGTTTGACGGAACACTCATTATCGTTTCTCACGACCGTGATTTTCTTCAGGGATTGACCAATAAAGTCTTTGAATTCAGAGATCAAAAAATTAAAGAACACCTTGGTGATATTTATGATTTCCTCGAATACCGCAAGGTCGAAAACCTGAAGCAACTGGAAATAGCCAGGAAAGAAGATAAAGGAAAGGAAATCAACCTGTCGGAGAATAAACTGAACCGCGAAAAGAAAAAACAACTTGAAAAAGATCTTCGTAAAATTAACACGCAAATAACCAAAGGTGAGGAAAAGATCAGTCAAATTGAGACTGAAATGAAAAAGCTGGATGAGCTCCTCAGCAATCCTAAAGCCTACACCTCAGAACTCAACTATTTTGACCTGTCGAAGCAATACGATCAATTGAAAAAGGATTTAGAAACCGAGATGCAACTCTGGGAGGAGTTGCATCAAAAAATCGAATTACTGAATAAAAATTAGGGTTCTGAAAGTTTAAATTCAAACAGATTAACATATCAGAACAGTCCTTAGGATCCAATAATCAACCAATCCATTTAAATCGTTGATTCAAAATTATGAATACTAAAATGATAATATTGGCGACTACTCCCATTTTTGTATCCGGCAAGCCAACAATGCAAAAGATGAAGGAAAAAGCAGTTATTATAATGGTAGCTGTTATCCACCAATCTTTTGAAGTTAATATTCCATAGCCTGCAAAGACATAGACAATAGCAATGAAAAGCCATATCAATCCGATAATGCGAATACCTGCATTCCCTGCATCAAGTTTTCCAAAGAAAAGCTTTGTGCTATAAGGCATATCATTTGATTTGATGATTCTCCATTGTACAAAAAATCCAACGGTATGGGCAAATCCATGAATAAATAAAAAGATAGCCGCTATTGTTTTGATCATGAAATTAAAATTTTCTGCTGTTAAGTTGATCTGCAATACTTATTAATTCAATTTTCCGGCTTTTTTGTACATCGATACTATCAAGATAATTTAGCGCATTACGATAATAAGTCAAAATCTCGTTTTCGGTAAGCTGCCTGATGTTTAGTTTTTCATAAATCCGAAGAACCCCCTCGATTTTTTCATTCTGGTTTTTCATTTCAGGTGAAAAAAAGTGCCTGATTTCATCCCGGTATTTGCCTGTTGCAAGTTCAAAGGCTTTGAGGTATAAATAGGTCTTTTTATTGGAAATAATGTCTCCACCTTTCATTTTACCAAATTTATCCTCATCGCCAAAAGCGTCGAGCAAATCATCCTTCAACTGGAAAGCAATACCGAGGTTTTCCCCAAATTTATAAAGCTTTTCAGCATCATCGGCTGAGGCTCCGCCAATCAGTGCTCCTATTTTCAAACTTCCGGCCAACAAAACAGCAGTCTTCAACCTTATCATTTCGATGTAATCAGGAATTGTAACATGGACCTGAGTTTCAAAATTCATATCGTATTGCTGACCTTCGCAAACCTCAATGGCTGTTTTATTGAAAACGGAAAATACCTCAGTCCTGACTTTTTCAGGCGCTTTCATTATATAATCATAGGCAAGCGCCATCATGGTATCTCCCGAAAGGATAGCAATATTCTGGTTCCATTTTTTATACACCGTAGTTTTTCCCCTTCTGATGGGTGCCTGATCCATGATGTCGTCGTGAAGCAAGGTGAAATTGTGAAAGATTTCGATTCCAATAGCCGGAGCAATGGCATCATCAATATCTCCATCAAACATGTCGCATGCAAGCAAACACAAAGCAGGTCGGAGTCTTTTACCTCCGAGGTTTAATGTATAATGGATCGGTTCGTAAAGTTCAACTGGTTGACCGGAAAAATTCAGGGTTTTAATTTTTTGTTGAATGATCTCCTGTATTTGCTCAAGGGAAAGCATCGGCAATTCTTTCAGATTTAATGTTCAATCAGATTTAAAAGATATTGTCCGTAACCGCTTTTTAAAAGGGGCTCAGCTAATTTTGAAAGCTGATCACTTGCTGATAAATCCTTTCCTGAATGCCACTTCTTCAATACAGCCAATTTTAAGCCCCTGACGCTGTTCAATAACCTGGACAAAGAGCGAAGCCTGAAGGAGAGATTCAAAAGTACCGGTATCGAGCCAGGCAGTTCCGCGACCTAAAATACCAACTTTTAATTTATTATGTTCAAGATAATACTTGTTTACATCTGTAATTTCATATTCTCCGCGGGCACTGGGTTTAAGATTTTTTGCAACTTCCACAACAGAATTGTCATAAAAATACAAACCCGGGACTGCATAATTCGACTTGGGCTTTGTTGGCTTCTCCTCAATAGAAATTGCCTGTTGTTTTTCGTTAAATTCAACAACACCATAGCGTTGTGGGTCGGACACATGGTAAGCGAAAACAATTCCTCCATCCGGGTCACTGTTTTCAACCAATAACGATTCAAGGCCCGTCCCAAAAAAAATGTTATCGCCAAGGACAAGAGCAGCCTTCTCTCTGCCGATAAATTTCTCTCCTATTACAAAAGCCTGGGCCAGCCCATTGGGTACTTCCTGTTTTGCATATTGAAATGAACAACCCAATTCTTTTCCATCACCTAAAAGCCTTTCAAAGTTGGGAAGATCATAAGGAGTGGAAATGATCAAAATTTCATTAATTCCTGCCAGCATTAGAATGGATAAAGGATAATATATCATCGGTTTATCATAAATCGGCATTATCTGCTTACTGATGGCAAGTGTGATCGGATGTAAACGGGTTCCGGCTCCTCCGGCAAGTATAATTCCTTTCATTTGTTATCTGTGTTATGAAAGATTAATATGACTGTTTTTTATTACGTTTGATCTATTAATTATTTATCAGGTACCTTGGTTTCATCATCTTCAATTTTCAATTCCTCAAGTTCTCCATCCTCGTTTTCATCCTCTTCCAAAATTTCAATCAACGGTTCCTCAAAGGTTTTTGTAGTCATCCATTTGTCAAGAGTCAGGATCAGCGATGGTAAAACAAAAAGATTGGAGAGCAATGCCACAACCAGCGTAAAACCAATAAGATAGCCCAAAGATTGCGTACCTCCAAATGAGGATAACACGAATATAATAAATCCGAAAAACAAAACTACGGACGAATAAATCATACTAAATCCCGTCTCACTGATAGCAGCAATCACCGACTCACGGATCGCCCATTTATGTTGCTTAAGCTGAAGCCTGTAACGGGAAAGAAATTGAATGGTATTATCTACCGAAATACCCAAAGCTATGCTAAATATCAAAACTGTTGAGGGCTTGATAGGAATTCCAAAGTAACCCATCATGGCAGCTGTCATGATTAAAGGAATGATATTGGGAATGAGAGATACAAGAATCATCCTGAGAGAGGTAAACAGCAGCGCCATCAGAAGGGAGATGATAAGGATAGCTAAAAGTAGGCTGGTGAACAAATCCTTATCCAGGTAATGCGTACCTTTTAGAAATACAACACTTGTTCCGGTAAATTTTACATCGAATTTGTCTTTTGGGAAAATAGAATCTATTTTGGGCCGAAGTTTTGCCTGTATTTTTTCAATGTCGTTCGTACCAATGTTGGCCATTCGGGTACTGATCCGGGTGTATTGTCCCGAACTATCAACGATGGAGTTAAGTAAGTTTCTTTCCCCGTTTTTAGATGTGGGTACATAAGACAGAATGAAGTTTTTTTCATTGTTGTTGGGCAGGCTGTACATCGATTCCTTTCCATTATAAAATGCCTGCTTAGCAAATTTTAAAACCTCGGCTATCGAAAGTGGTTTCGATAATTCGGGGTAAGCACTAAGTTCTTTCTGCAATTCATCGATCGATTGGATCGTCGACATTTTCTGTACACCTTTAACTTTTTTAGTGTCAATTGCAATCTCAAATGGCATCACACCTTTAAAATGTTTTTCAATAAACATGAGGTCTTTATACATGATGTCCTTTTGAGGAATGTCATCAACAATCCGGCCTGTGGTCTTCAGCTGGATAATCCCGAAAACAGATATTATCAACAAGACAAGAGATGTTATATAAACATAATTGCGCCGGTAGAGAAAAATAAATTTTATTTTTTCGATAAGTATACTCACAAGGCTTTTTTCGAGATGCTGAATGTGCTTTTGCTGTGGAGGCGGAAGGTAACTGAAAAAAATCGGGATCAAAACCAGGCAGAGGACATAAGCTACCATGATGTTGATGGATGCGACCACCCCGAACTCTACAAGGAAATTATTTCCAGTGCTAATGAATGTCCCAAAACCTGCGGCAGTTGCAGCATTGGTGATCAGGTTGGCGCTCCCGATGCGCTGGACAGCCCTGGCTAAGGATTTAACCTTATTCCCGTGACTTTTAAATTCATAGTGATATTTGTTCAGTAAAAAGATACAATTTTCAACAACGATGACAATGAGCAAAGGAGGGATAATGCTGGTAAGCATGGTGATTTTATAACCCATTAAAGACATTGATCCCAACACCCAAATAACGCAAATCATCACTATGATCATTGGGAAGAATACTGCCTTAAACGACCTGAAGAATATTAACAGAATGACGGCTGTAATAAGCATAGCCAGGCCAACAAACAACAATAACTCACGTTCCAGCTTTTTGGCGGTAATTACACGAATATAAGGCAATCCCGAATAATGGATGGCGATGTTATGCTTTTGGCTGAAGTTCTCAGATAAGTCTTTAATCTGCTTTATCAGATCTACACGGTCCTTCGTTTTCAGTTTTGATTCTTCAAGGGTAACAGCCATCAGATGAACTCCTGTTTCCTTGTTGTAGAGAAGTCCATCATAAAAGAGCAACGAATAAATTGTTTTTTTCAGGCTGTCAAGCTCGTCCTGTGAGGCTGGTTTATGATCGGATATAGGTTTAAAGTCGAATTTCTTTATCGAATCATTTTTAACCAGGTGATAGAGTTTTGTAATTGAAACTACCTCCTGTACCCCGTTAACTTGTCTTATGCTGCTTGTCAGGTCAAACCAGTCATTATATTTTTCAAGCTGAAAGAAATCTTTATCCTCGATGGCGATAAAAAAAACACCATCTTCTTTGCCAAATCTTTTGCTGAATTCACTGGTAAGTAATACTTGCCGAATCTGAAGCAGGCAGCAAGCTGCCGGATTCATAAGAAACCTGAATACGAAAAGCATTATAAGCCATGAAAGCTGTCAGCAAAGCAATCCCAATCAGGTTACCGAGCCGGTTTCGTAAAATATGTCTGACTATATAAACCCACATGGATAGTCGAAAATAGAATAAATTTCTTTAAAGTTAGTTATTCCCTGCGAAAGGAAAATACTTTTAGTTCGCTAAATTACTAAACCGAATGACTTCCCAAGGAAAAAAATAAAATCTTGATAAGATTAATGCCAGTTCAGGATTTTAAGAAAATCGAATTCTTCAGGATTGGGAACATATTGCCGCGCTGCCTCATAATCTTCTTCGGTCACAAAATGCAAATTATTCCTGAACACCATTTCTGATTTTTGACAATTCATATCGACAAGGCGTGGTTTTACTTTTCCATTTTCATCTTCTACGTCTCTCAAATACAATGGTGTGATATCGCCCTTTTGATCTGAGGTTACCATGCAATCTGTTTTACCCTGGTCAAATAATTTTTTTACGCCGATACCAAGCAAAGAGCAATATAATAAATCAAAGGCAGTGGGTACGACACATCTCAATTCATATCCCAGTTCTACCGGCCTGCTCTTAACATTAAATTTAATGGCCTTCAGTTTGCGCTGAAGCAGAAGGTTAAAAATATGGGCTTTGCTCACATTCCCCAGTTCCGGATGGCCATGATCATCGTAAGTGAAAGAAATTTCCGTAGCTTTAATTTCTGTATCTGTCAAAAAATGAAATACTCCTTCGCTGATCACTACAGCTCCATAGTTAATCCCTAAAATTTTGCGCTTCAAAATACTTGAAATGATAAGGTTGATGATCCTTTCAAAGGATATTCGTGTGTCGGTAAACATTTCCGGGATAATAATCATAGGGAAATGACAGGCAGCACCAATACCAAAAGCCAGGTGGCCTGCCTCACGTCCCATGGCCGAAACAATGAACCAGTTACCGCTGGTGCGGGCATCTTCATATACTGTCATTGCAATCTTTACCCCGGCTTCTTTCGCCGACTGATAACCGAATGTCGGAGAACCTTCAGGTAAGGGAAGATCATTATCAATGGTTTTCGGAACATGGATATTCTGAATGCTGATGTTGTTCTCTGCTAAAAATTTGCTTATTCTGTTGGCTGTTGAGGCTGTGTCATCTCCACCTATGGTAACCAGCAATTTCACATTGTTGTTTACAAAAAAATCAGTCTTAAATTCATTGTCCTTTGGTTTATGGCGGCTCATATGAAGCAATGATCCTCCCTGATTCATGATTTTGTCGCAGGTCATAAAATCAAGGTCGATCATTGAAGGTTTCGGGCTGAACAATCCTTTGTATCCATCATGGATTCCAATTACCCTGTAACCATCCTTCATAAATACTTTAGCAACAGATGCAATCACAGTATTTATTCCTGGTGCCGGTCCACCCCCGGCTAGTATTGCGATTGATTTTTTCATTTGAAATAGTTTTAACGGCTGCAAAGATAAAAAATCTCAATTTATCCATTTTCCTGCAATCTTGAAATAGTTTAAGATATTGAATGTTAATGCTCTTTTTATATAGTTCAAAGTTACTTTTTGTATCATAAATAATTTTAATTACAATAGAGAATATAATTATGAAAATGTTGGAACATAGAAGTGTAAAGAGTTTATAATTGAATCTGATAAATTTCAAATTTGGGAAACAAATCAGTAATTCAGGGTTATCTCGAAAGTGATTTTAACCTTGATAACCAATCGGATAATAAAGATAAGGATGATGTCTTGGATCCTAACTTAGGAATGGGAAGTATGGTGCCGAATTAAGCGCTATCGTTTAGAAAACAATATAAAAATAAGCCTCCGGTAAAATATTACCGGGGGCTTTTTTTCTTTTTAGAAAATTACAAGGTTAATGTTGTATAGAAACGAACTCTTTTGGAAACAGAACGTAAAAGCAGACGTAATGGAATTTATAAACATATTTTTTTAGATAATTAGGAGGATAATTTTATATAGAAACGCAACTCTTTTATAAACACAACGTAAAAGCTAAATTAAACGGAAATTTAAACACAATTCATTATGAAAACTTTTTATTCATTATTAGCAATTGGAATACTTTCCATATTTTCAATGGAAAGCTATGCCCAAAATTTATGGACAGGGGCAACCTCCACCAACTGGAATACTGCCTCCAACTGGAATAATAATATTTTACCGGGTACTAATACTCTGGTTACAATTCCTGCCACAGCACCCAATTGGCCAACTTATAACGGTGATCTGACTGTGGGTACTACCTGTCGTCGTATAACAATGGTTGGCTCATCAGAGCTGACTGTTACAGGAAACCTGACCATATCAGCCAACCGTCGCATCACCTGCAATGCCAATGCAATCATTCATATTGGTGGTAACTTTACGCGAAACGGTACTTTCAATGCCGGCACAAGTACCGTAGATTTTTATGGAAATACAACGAGTACAATTACCGGTTCAGCTGGACCAGTTCCATTTTTCATCGATGGTTTTGAAACCAATACCGGCTGGACTTTAAGCGGTGAATTCCAGAGAGGAGCTCCTCAGGGATTGGGAGGTAGTAACGGAAATCCTGATCCTTCAACTGCTTACGCAGGTTCAAATGTGCTTGGCGTCGACCTGACAGGGCTGGGTGCCTTTCCGGGGGATTACGAAAAAAATCTTGGAGATCGGGAGTATCAGGCAATTTCTCCACCAATTAACTGTTTGGGAAAAACAAATATCATTGTCAATTTTCGAAGGTGGTTAGGTGTTCATAGACTGGATCATGCGTATATTGATATCAGTAATGATAACGGAACCAGCTGGACACAGATCTGGACGAATAATAATACTCTTCGCCAGAAAGCCTGGAATCTTCAAACGATCAATATTTCTGCCTATGCCAATAACCAACCTAATATTAAAATAAGATTTTGCATCGGCACAACGAACAACACAAGACAATTTTGCGGATGGAACATTGATGATGTCCAGATAACCGAACAGATGGATAGCGTGCTTACTTTCTACAACCTGGTTGTTAGTAAAGCAAATGCCGAGGTAATTTCGAATTGCTATGTAAATGTATTGAATAATACTACTATAAAGCCGGATGCCTATTTTACAAATGGCGTAAATCAATCGCTTAATATAGTTGGTGATGCTTTGCTTGAAGCAACTGCTACCGGAATGGCTTCCTATATTGACAAGGGTGTTACTACTGTGGCTGGTAATATTAGTGTTCAGGAATATGTCACTTCTGAGCGCTGGCACCTTGTAAGTTCACCCATATCAGATGCTACAATAAATACTTATTTTGACATTTACCTGAAATATTACAATGAGCCGTCCGATACATGGACCTATCTTGTGTTACCTACAACCATACCTATGAATGTCACACAAGGATATGCTGCATGGGCTTCCAATGGCTATACCGGGACAACCACAGTTACTTTTCAGTCCTCAGCCGGAGATTTTAATAACAACGATTATTTTCTCGACGAGCTGAGTTATACCTCTGGTGCGCCTCTTGCAGGTTTTAATCTTTTAGGGAATCCTTTTCCATGTGCATTGAACTGGAGTTCGGCCTGGAACCTGAACAATATGAGTGGCTGGATGCAGATTTATGATAATGGCGTTTACCGCGGTTACAACATTGATGGAAGCTCGTATAATGGTGGAACTCCTATCATCCCATCCACCCAGGGATTCTGGGTTAGGTCGCTGGGTTCCATTGCGGACATTACGATTCCAAAATCACAACGGGTCCATAGCGGACAGGCTTTTTATAAAGAGTCTGTTGCAAAGGAATATCCCACAGTGAGTTTAACATCAGAAATCAATGGTTTGCCGGACGAAACCAAGGTGATCTTCTCTCCTCAGGCTTCCGAAAGTTTTGATGGTTATAATGACCTTGAGAAATTTGAGAATGACAGCGATTTTCCAACACTTTATACAGTGTCTGATGGAATTGAATATGCAGTCAAATACCTGCCCGAAGACTTCAATGGTCTAAAGATACCGGTTGGATTTAAAACCGGACAGGAAGGACTCTTCCAGATCAAAGCGGCGACTATTGCAAACCTCCCGACCAATGTGAATGTGTATCTTGAGGATTTAAAAGAAAGCAATATCATTGAACTTTACGAAAATTCCATTTACGAATTTGCTTACTCCCCGCTGGATGAGGAACACCGGTTTAATTTACTGTTTAAGGATAGTTTTACCGGAACTGAGGAATATACCATGAATGAAATTAATATCTTTTCGTTCAAAAATGTGGTTTATATTCGTTTGCCGGAAGATCAAAAAGCGGAAATCCATATTTATGATCTCATGGGCAAAGAGATTATATCCGGGAGATCTTCAGGTGAAGCACTGAGCACATTTGAAATAAATGATGGAACCGGATATTACCTTATTAAGGTTCAGACCGGGGATCAGTTCATCTCAGAGAAAGTGTTTATCAGATAAAGAAAATAAAACAAGTTAATAAAAGCCTCCGGATGATAATTTCCGGGGCTTTTTTATATAAAGGTATTTTTTTATTTAAAATAATCGGTTATTTTTGCGGTCATTTCTTACAATAGGTTGATTTAAATTCCGGGTTTCGTATATTATATTTCACTTAAATTATATCAACATGAAAAAATTTGTTTACCCTTTGTTTTTTGCCATTTTTATTTTCGCGGGTTTGCAGCTTCATTCGCAAACATCAGAGTCTCTTCAGGGTCCTACGCTCATCCTGACTTCTGAGCCGGTGATTGAAGTTCCTTCAATTGCTTCTCAAATAGCAGATGGAACATTTATTCCTTCAGAAAATTATGTTAAAGAATTCAATCCGAAAAAGTGGGGATCCAATACTTCAGTTCCGGGTAA
The DNA here is from genome assembly GCA_963705185.1 of uncultured Bacteroidales bacterium. GTDB lineage: Bacteria > Bacteroidota > Bacteroidia > Bacteroidales > JAADJA01 > JAADJA01. The sequence goes on along the minus strand of CAVPJF010000019.1, from coordinate 16,241 downwards.
AGGATTGCCCAAAGGCAATGATCCTTTATGGGAGCAGCAAATAAATGCTCCTAAAAGCCCGGGAAGACGCCTTTATTTACTTTTGAGGCTGCAAGTTCGGCAGCCACTCCTACTGATCCTACCGGCGCTGTTGGACCAAATCATTTTGTGAATTCATGGAATTCTTCATTCAGGATTTGGGATAAAGCCGGTAATCCTCTGACCCCAGCAGCCTCACTTGGAACCATTTTACCCGGAACTATGGGAGATCCGATTGTTATTTATGATCGGTATTGCCGACCGGTTTCTGATCACTGAGTTTTATTCAAATGGATTTGATGTTGGCTATCAGCAAAGGACCAATCCTGTTACCAGGCTGGTGGGTTTATACGTTTCCCACAAATACATTTCCTGATTATCCGAAATTCTCTGTTTGGTCTGATGGGTATTATATTACTGCCAATAAAGATCAGGGATCTGCCGGAACAAGCCAGGTCGTTTTTGCACTTGAAAGAGATAAAATGCTTGTTGGAAATACTACCGCCCAAATGATTGGATTTCCATTGACCGGAATTGTTACCAGTGGTTTTTATAGTCCCCTTGGATTTAATGCTAACGGAAGTAGCCTTCCTCCTGCTGGAAATGCCCCTATTGTTTATATGCAGGATGATGCATGGACCGGAGTTACAACAGATCATTTAAAGTATGGTCAATCAATGTAAACTGGACAACTCCGGCAAGTTCAACTATTTCAAGCCCGCAGATCATCAATACCACAGCCTTTTGATGGACTGTTTGATGGCGGATCGTTTTCAAACCTTCCACAGCCATCCGGAAGCGATATTGATGCATTACAGGCAACAATCATGTACATGGCACAATACCGAAGATTCCCAACTTATAATTCAGCCGTTTTTAATTTTGTTGTTGACCTGAATGGTGCTGATAATTATTCCGGAATACGCTGGTATGAGTTACGGCAAACGACGATGGTGGCTCCATGGACGATTTACCAGGAAGGAACCTATTCACAACCCAACGGGCACAGTGCTTTTAGTGGAAATATGTGTATGGATGCCAATGGAAATATTGGATTGGCCTATACCATTGTAAGTACTACCCAATACCCATCATTACGATTTACAGGAAGGTATGCATCAGACCCTTTAGGAACAATGACTCTTGCTGAAGAAGTAATCGCAAACGGAGCTCAATCGACCCATCTACACGTTATGGTGATTATTCGCAAATGACCATTGATCCTACCGATGATGCAACTTTTTGGTCGATTGGCGAATATTTTACCGGAGGACCAGGAAAAATCAGGTCGGTGTTTTCCAGATTGCTCCACCTGCTCTTACTGCCCAATTTTCAGGAACCCCTACAACTGTTTGTTCAGGAGGAACAGTTACTTTTACCGACCAATCCCTCGCTTCACCAACTTCCTGGACATGGAGTTTTCCCGGGGAACCCCTTCAAGTTATAGGTCAAATCCTCCTGCTATTACCTATTCTGCTGCAGGAATTTATGATGTAACATTAACTGTTTCTGATGGTTCAGCTACCGATTCGGAAACAAAAACCGGATATATTACCGTTAAAAATGTGATTGCTGATTTTACAGGAACTCCTACTAAGTGGTTGTTGGAAATACTGTTACATTTACAGATAATTCCTGTAGCCCGACCGGATGGAACTGGTCATTTCCGGGAGGAACTCCATCAACGCTATAGTGAGGCCTCCTCCAATTACCTATTCTACATTAGGAACCTATGATGTTACGCTTACCGTTACAAAACCAGGCAGCACCGAAACAAAAAATAAAACAGGATATATTACTGTTGCCCCACCAGAATTCAACATGGCCAATGGAACCGTTACTACCTGTACCGGTGATTTTTATGATTCAGGTGGTCCACAGGTGCTTATTAAATAATGAAAACTTCACTGAAACATTTTATCCATCCACTCCTGGCCAATGATCAGGTTTACATTTAATTCTTTAATACTGAATCAGGTTATGATTATTTACGGATTTATAACGGAACAAGTACTGCAGCTCCATTGATCGGGACCTATAATGGAACAACAGGACCCGGGACTGTCACTGCATCCAATGCATCCGGCGCATTACCTTTAATTTCACTTCAGATGGAAGTGTACTCCTGCTGGATGGTCAGCAAGTATTGATGTTACAGTTCAACTGTTCCACCGGTTGCCAATTTCTCAGCATCCAATCTACCCCTCCGATATTCAACACGTTACATTTACTGATCTTCAGATGAATTCCCGACTTCATGGGCATGGAGTTTCAGCCCGAATACGGTAATCTATGTCGGAGGGACAAGTTCAAGTTCACAAAATCCGCAGGTACAGTTTACTGCCCTTGGACAATATACAGTTTCGCTTACTGCTACAAATGCTTATGGATCAGATTGAAATTAAAACAAATTATATCAATGTAATTCCTTATCATACTGTATTCCTGCCTATACAACAGGAACAAGTGCAGGTGATTATATTACTCTCGTGCAATTAGGAACTATCAATAATGCCACCGGTGCTTCTGCAAGCCCATATTATACTTATTATAGCAGCTTTCAACGGACCTCATCCCAATTCAGCATATACGATTACTTTAAGTCCTGGTACTTATTCAAGTGGTAATTACATAGCTGTTTGGATTGACTACAATCAGAATGGGGTATTTGAGGCTACTGAAAAACTTGGGAATGTAACATTCCTCCAACACCTGCTACCGGAACATCAATTTTACAGTTCCTGCAACTGCAACCAGCGGAACAACAAGGATGAGGGTAAGAGAAGTATGGAATAATGCCGATTTTGATCCATGTTCAAGTTACTCCTATGGTGAAACAGAGGATTATAATGTATTTATTCAAGGAGCCAATATAACTGTTGACATTACAGCATTCCTTGAAGGTCCCTATAACGGAACAATCATGACACAGGGCTTAACAGGTTTGGTGCCATTGAATCAGCCTTACAATACAGCACCATGGAACTACACCGGAACAGAAAGTGTTGTTTCTGTTCCAGCGCTTGCCATTGACTGGGTTCTGATTGAATTAAGGGATGCTACATCAGCCGGCTGGAGCCACCAGTGGAACAAGAATCGGACGTCAGGCTGCTTTTATGCGCAATGATGGAAGGGTCATTGGATTGACTGGTAATCCGGTTCTTGACTTTGGGGCATTGACTGTTACCAACAGTCTTTTTGTTATTGTTCATCACAGGAACCATATCAGTGTTCTTTCTGCAACCGGGCTAACACAAACAGGTGGAATTTATACTTATAATTTCTCTACAGGTTCAGGTCAGGCATATGGTGGAACATTCAGCGCATAAACAAATTGGCCAAGTATTTGGGGTATGTTTGGTGGTGATGGTGATGGCAATGGCCAGTGATAGCTAATGATGAAGATCCTGTTATGGGAAACTGAAGCTGGAACAAAGGGTTATCTGAAAAGTGATTACAATTTCGATACCCAATCAAACAATAAAGATAAAGACAATATTTGGGCACCCAATCTTGGAAAAGGGAACCAGGTACCGAATTAAAATTAGTTACTTACAATCAAAATAATTAAATAAGACCAGGAAATTCCTGGTCTTATTTTGTCTTTATTAATTCTTCTTTACATTTGCCGGTTTATATTTATTCAGGTTGAAATATTCACTATTAAAATAATTATTCAATTATGAAACAACTTACACTATCATTATTATTGCTGTTTTCCTGCTCTCTAATGGCACAGGAAAAGCCGCTCGGATCTACAGTTACAAAGGATCTGAAAGAACAAATGGATCAGAATAAGGATAATGAACTGATCCGAATCAACATCCGCCTGATAGATCAGTATGATCTTCAAAACCTGAATGATGCGCTGGCAAATTTAGATCGCACAGCAAGAAGAGCTGTGGTGATCAGTGAACTTAAATCCTTCAGAGATAAATCGCAAAAAGGAATTTTAACCTATCTGGAAACCAAATCAGGGCAAAATAAAGCACAACTTATTTATAGCTTATGGATTACCAATGTAATTACCTGTATGGCATCAAATGACGTTATTTACGATTTATCACACCGCAATGATATCAATCGAATTGACTGGGATGAATCAAGAAAAATGATCATTGATGAGGAAACTTTCTGGAAGATGATCCTGATGAAGAAAAGGTGGGAAAGAGATTACCTGGAATGTTACTAAAGTTAATGTACCTGCCGTTTGGGCATTGGGTTATACAGGCGAAGGAATTAAAGTTGGTGTGCTTGATACAGGTGTTAATTATAACCATGTCGACTTACAGGATCACATGTGGATCGATCCGGGTTATCCCAATCATGGTTATGATTTTGTCAACAACGACAATAACCCGATGGACGATCATGGACATGGAACCCATTGTGCAGGAACTGTTGCCGGTGACGGAACGGCTGGTTCACAAACGGGTATGGCCCCGGATGCAACAATTATTGCATTAAAAGTTCTTGATGCCACCGGAAACGGCAACTGAATCCGATGTATGGGCAGCCATTCAGTTTATCGTTGATCACGATGGCGATATCATCAGTATGTCATTGGGTTGGCAGCATAGCTGGGGAGTTGACAGGGAATCCTGGAGAAATTCCTTTAATAATGCCCTGGCGGCCGGAGTGATTGCTTCTGTAGCCGCCGGTAATGAAGGCGGTGATCTGGGAAGTTATCCCATCCCTGATAATGTAAGGACTCCGGGTGATTGTCCTCCACCCTGGTTAAATCCTGACCAGACCACAACTGGTGGAATTTCTGCTGTTGTTTGTATTGGAGCTACTAATATTTCTGATAATCTTGCTGATTTTTCAAGCCGCGGCCCTGTGACGTGGGCTGCAATAAACCCATTCAATGACTACCCTTATAATCCGGGTATGGGATTAATTCGTCCTGATGTATCTGCACCGGGAGATGATATTAAATCATTAGCCCATTACAGTAACACGGGCTATGAAGATCACTGGAGCGGGACTTCCATGGCCACCCCTTGTGTTGCTGGAGTTATGGCATTGATGCTGAATAAAAACACTAACCTGATGCCGGAAGAAATCAGTGAAGCTCTCGAATTAACAGCTATTGATTATGGGACACCGGTAAGGATAATAATTTTGGTGCAGGTCGGATAGATGCACTTGCAGCATTTAACTATGTCAATTTTCCCGGCCCGTTTATAATAGTCATACAATAGATGATCCCAATAATAATGGTGAAGTGGAAGCAGGTGAAAGTATTTTGTTGACCATAGAAATGTATAATGGAAGTGATTCGCCTTATAATGGTGTCATTGTCAATATTAGCACTGATTCACCTTATGTTACCATCACTGATGATACCGAAAACTATGGTGATTTTGCTTCTGGTCAATATATATCCATTACAAATGGATTTGCTTTTGATGTAGCTGCTAATACTCCCGGAATGGAAACAATCCCGATAAATATTGAAGCTACAGATGGAAATGAAATCTGGACCAGTAAGTTTGATATTATTACGTATGGGCCGAGTATCCATTTTGGAAATATTACGGTCAGTGATCCGCTGGGTAACAATAACGGCCGACTTGATCCGGGTGAAACTGCCGATCTGATCATTGTTGCTCAGAATACCGGGCAGGTTAGATATTGCAGATGTGCTTGTATCAGCCAGTGCTCTGAGCGGATTATATTACCATCAATAATCCACAGGTAAACATTCCGGTTTTACCATCATCAGGCAGTGAAAATGTAGTTTTCAATCTCACAGTTGATAATGCGGCACCCATTGGTATTGGAGTGGGTTTCCATTTCGATATGGTAGCAGGGGTGTATAGTGAAGAGAAAGATGTATTGTTACCGATTGGACTGATAGTTGAAGACTGGGAAACCGGGAATATGAGCCAATACGATTGGCAAACCGGCGGAAATTCAAACTGGGCAGTGTCAACACAAACTCCTTTTGAAGGATCTTATTGTATTAAATCCGGAGATATTAACGACAACCAAAGTAACTGGTTGTCTCTTGAATACGATGTTTTCAGCAATGACAGTATTTCATTCTGGTATAAGGTTTCTTCGGAAGCCAGCTATGATTTTCTCACATTTTATGTTGATAATACTGACTTGGCTCATGGGCAGGTGAAGTTCCCTGGAGCTATGCAGCCTATGCCTTAACTGCCGGAACACACACTTTTAAATGGGAATATAGCAAAGACGTTAGTGTTTCTACCGGAGGTGATTGTGTCTGGGTTGATTTCATTGAGTTGCCGGCTCAACCAACAACTACTGCTTATGCCGGACAAGATGCTATTTTCTGTGAAGGAGAAACTTATCAGTGTGAGGGTATGGCCACACTGTATAATAATATGGCTGGACTACCACAGGTGATGGCACATTTGATGACAGCCAGATTTTAAATCCTGTTTATACTCCCGGCACATTGGATATTACCAATGGTTCAGTTATTTTAACATTAACCGCTTATGGTCCTGATAATAACGTAACAGATAATTTAACCCTTCAAATAATTATGGCAACTGTTGCCAATGCCGGTGAAGATGCTTTAGCCTGTAGCGAAGGATCATTTGAACTTTCATCTGCAACGGCTTCAAATTATGTTTCTGTTGTATGGGCAACATCAGGTGATGGAACTTTTAATGATAACAGCCTGTTGAATCCTGATTACACACCTGGTATAACCGATATTTCAACTGGAACTGTCACACTCACATTAACAGCAACAGGCAATGTACCCTGCGGATCAGTAACTGATGAAATTGTCCTGACTATTAATCCTGTACCATCAGCATTTGCCGGCGCCGATACAGAAACATGCAGTAATGTACCGCTGTCCTTAACGACTGCTGCTGCATTGAACTATGCATCAATTTCATGGAGCACTTCGGGTGATGGAACCTTCAACGATAATATGTTGCTGAACCCTGTTTATACCCCTGGCATAAATGATGCTTCCAATGGAACAGTTACTTTAACTTTAACTGCGACTGGTAATAGTCCATGCCCCGATATTACTTCAGAGATGATAGTGACAATAAATGCTTTGGCCACAGCATATGCCGGTGAGGACGACGAGATTAAAGAATATGAAACCTATACCTTAGCAGGAGCGCTGGCTCAGAACTACACATCAATTCTTTGGACTACTTCCGGTGATGGAACATTTGATAATTCAAATTCCCTTAAGCCGATCTATACACCTGGCGCAAATGATATTGCAGCGCAGGAAGTATTGCTCACAATAACGGCTGTAAATACAGATTGTGGCAATGTTTCAGACCAGATGACCCTGGCGGTTAATCCTTCAGGTGTTCATGAGAACCCGGCTGGATTTAATATTACGGTTTCACCAAACCCGAACAATGGTGCATTTACGGTAAAGGTGATAGGTGAAAAGAATGAATTGATTGCTATCCGGATTTATAATTCGCTTAGCAAGCTGGTATATGAAGCCGAAAATATCAAAGTTGACAAAGAATACCAGCAAATCCTGAGGCTTAATCTTGAAAAAGGGGTTTATCTTATCAGGATCGAAGGCAGGGAATTGTTATTGAATAAAAAGGTAATCATTGAATAATTAAATTTTTCAGCATTTACTACCTGCATAATAGGTTCCATAGTATTTGTGGAATCAGCAAATTTTTGATTGGTAAATAATAACAAACAACCTCGCTGCTCTGCGGCAAGGTTGTTTGTTATTTCACTAAAATTTTATTTTTAGACAAGAGAACATAAAAAAACTCAGAAATTCTGAGTTTTTTTTGCTTTAATATAAGATTACCCTATATTTGCGAATTCGATTTACCATCAGGTTGACACATTAATTATAAATCTTAAATAATACAGAAATGAAAAAGTTCACATTTTTACTGTTTAATTGCTTGTGATTATTCAAATTATGGAAAACCTCTTAAGTTATTATCATTAAGGATATTAAACAATATTATACACGATAATCAGTACAACAAAATTATAACTTTAAACTATTTATAAAATGAAGAAAATTTCTATTTTTAGTATCGTTTTATTATTGGCCATGGGTATCAATGGTCAGGAAATTGGGACATCTTACACACCTGTAATTTCGCAAGCTGCTTACCACGATGTTTCTAAACCGCTCAGTGAGGTTGCTGTTGAGCCTCTTGGAGCAGAATTTCACCACTTATGGAAAAATAATGTGGTGGAAAACAAATTTAAAGATAAAAATTTAAAAAAGACCAGTGGAACTCTTCCCATTGGTGAGGATCTGATTTGGCAAAAAGAATTTGGAGGGAAAGATCTGAAGGCCCCTATTCAGAACTTTGAAGGAACTCGTAATAGTGATAACGGAGGAGGAGGGGTTGCTCCGCCTGATACAGATGGAGATGTTGGACCGAATCATTATTTTCAGATGTGTAATCTAATTTTTCAGATTTTTGATAAAAGCGGAAATACCCTTTTAGGTCCATTGGATAATTCTACGATTTGGTCTGGTTTTATTGGTCCATGGACAGGTACAAATGATGGAGATCCGATTGTATTGTATGACAGTCAGGCAGATCGTTGGCTTGCATCACAGTTTGCTGTAAACACCACTAACGGTACGTATTGGGAACTTGTCGCCATCTCTACTTCACCTGATCCAACAGGGTCATATTATAGGTACGCATTTCAGTTTACCAGTTTCCCAGATTATCCTAAATTTGGTATATGGCGTGATGGATATTACGTGATGGTTCAGCATGGAACCTCTGCCGGAGCGGTTACTGCAGCTGCTTTTGAAAGGGATCAAATGCTAATTGGAGGCACAGCAGATATGGTTTCATTTGCCATGCCCAGCCTTCCGGGAGGTGGATTTATAGGAATGTTACCCTCCGATAATGATGGTGACTGGGCACCCGTCGGAACGCCTAACTATTTTATGTACTTTAGTGATGATGCCTGGGGTGATGACCCTGTTGACCGCTTAAAAATTTGGGAGTTTGAATGTAAACTGGACAACTCCCGCTAGTTCAACTTTGGTCCTGACTCAAAATTTAAACACTAATCCGTTCGATTCATATTTTAGTACATTTAATGCTGGGAATGTCGGACAACCCGGAACTACAATGGGATTGGCCACCCTTGAAGGGGCATTAATGAACCGTCTTCAATACAGGAACTTTGGTACTTACGAAACCATGGTACTTTGCCATACGGTAGATATAAACAATACGCCTACTGCCGGAATAAGGTGGTATGAATTACGTAAACCAACTGGAGGCTCTTGGAGTATTTATCAGCAGGGAACCTATTCACCTGGAACCGACCATCACTGGATGGCCAGCATTGCAATGAATGGCGATGGCGGCATTGCACTTGGCTACAGCGTATCAAGCGAAACTACCTATCCCTCTATTCGTTATACCGGAAAAGCTGCAATTAATCCTCTTGGGACAATGACATATGCTGAACAATCTATTAAAGCTGGTACCAATTATCAAAACGGCGTTACCCGTTGGGGAGATTACTCTTATTATGAGCGTGGATCCGGTAGATGATGTAACTTTTTGGTACACCAATGAATACCTGGGTGGGAATCGATGGTCGGATTGGATTACCCAAAATAGCTTCATTTCAGATCACACCCCCTTCATTAACTGCAGCTTTCACCGCTTCACCCACCGAAGCTTTGTTCCGGAGGTGCAGTATCCTTTACTGATCAATCATTTGGATTACCAATTTCATGGAGCTGCAGTTTTCCTGGCGGAACCCCTAGCAGTTTTAGTGGAGCGAATCCACCTGCCATCACTTATAGTGCACCGGGAACATACAATGTTTCATTAACTGTTGGGGATGGATCTACGACTGACACTGAAACAAAAACGGGTTATATAACGGTTGCAAATATTTTCGCAAACTTTTACTGGCAACACCAACAACTGTAATCGTTGGAAATTCAGTAACTTTTACCGATAATTCCTTCTGTAATCCAACTTCATGGAATTGGTCATTCACAGGAGGAACACCAGTTTCAGCTGTGGGTGCTGGACCGCATACAATTACTTATAGTGCTTTGGGAACCTACAATGTCAGTCTTACAGTTAGCAATGCATTGGGAAATGACACGGAAACCAAAACGGCTTATATTAATGTAGTTCCACTTTCATATTGTATTCCAACCTATACAACAGGGACAAGCGCCGATGATTATATTACTTTGGTGCAGTTGGGAAGTATTAATAATGTTACAGGTGCTTTACCAAGCCCATATTATTCTTATTACAGCAACACTTTCAACTAATTTGATTCCGAATAATGCATATACCATTACCTTGAGCCCTGGAACTTGGACCAGCGGGAATTATATTGCTGTTTGGATTGACTATAACCAGAATGGTGTATTTGATGGAACGGAAAAACTTGGGAATATTAGTATTCCTCCTACTCCAGCTACCGGAACAATCAATTTCACTGTTCCTGCTAATGCAACCAGCGGCACGACCAGAATGCGTGTTCGGGAAGTTTATAACAATACTAATATTGATCCTTGTGCTACATATACCTATGGCGAAACCGAAGATTACAATGTATTTATTCAGGGAGCTAATATAACTGTTGACATCACAGCATTCCTTGAAGGTCCCTATAACGGAGCAACAATGACTCAAGGCTTAACAGGTTTAGTGCCATTGAATCAGCCTTATAATACTGCTCCCTGGAATTATACAGGAACAGAAAGTGTTGGTTTCTATTCCGGCATTGCGATTGACTGGGTGCTTGATTGAATTAAGGGATGCTACAACTGCCGGCGGAGCCACCAGCGGAACAAGAATCGGACGTAAGGCCGCGTTTATTCGCAATGATGGAAGGTCATTGGCCTGACAGGAACCCCGGTTCTCGATTTTGGCGCCCTGACTGTTACCAATAGTCTTTTTGTCATCGTTCATCACAGGAATCACATCAGTGTACTTTCCGCAACTGGCGTTTTCCCAAACCGGTGGAATTTATACCTATAATTTCACTACCGGTTCAGGCCAGGCCTATGGTGGAACAGCAGCTCATAAACAAATTGGTCCAGGCGTCTGGGGATTGTTTGGTGGCAATAGTGATGGCAATGGTCTAGTGGATCGTAATCGATGAAGATCCCGCTATGGGAAAATCAAGCTGGTACCAAGGGTTATCTGAAGAGTGATTACAACTTCGATACACACTCGAACAATAAAGATAAAGACAATATTTGGGCACCCAATCTTGGGAAAGGGAACCAGGTGCCCAACTAAATCCAATATTGAACAAAAGATGAATCAAAAGCCTCCGGATGATAATTTCGGAGGCTTTTATATTTGCAAGACTCCAATATTGAAAATCCGCTACTTGCAAAGCAGTAAAAATGTTAAGTCGAACGAATTGAGCGATGAGAACAAGGGCGACATTTGGACACCCAATCTTAGAAAAGATAACCAGGTACTAAACTAATCAAAATATTAAAGAGATAAAATTGAACTTAACACCCTCTGGTTTGTTATTTCGAAATCTTATAATAGTTATTTATATTAGTTATTAAATATATTTGCATTTTCTTAGTTTTCAGGTTTTATTTAATAATATATTCACTAAAAAAACAGCATCATGAAACGATTTTTACTATTTATTTATTTGGGTAGTTTCTTAGCATTATCAAATATTTTGAATGCACAAAATGAAACTATCTATCCATCACAAATTATTACTCCAATCCATTTTGATGTTTCGAAACCTTTAAGGGATGTAAAAATCATACCACCTGGTGAAAGATCAAGGTCATGGAAAGACAACGTTATTTTAAATAAATTCAACTTTAAAGAAGAATTTAAAAAGCCATCAGAATTTCAGGGACCTGATCCGGTATTACAGGAGGGTCAGGGAACAATGCAATCGCCAAAAGGTATTGTTCAGAATTTTGAGGGAGCTCCTAACTTATGTAATTGTGCGCCTCCGGATACCGATGGTGATGTTGGCCCAAATCATTATTTTCAGATGACAAATCTTTCATTTCAGATATTTAATAAATCTGGCGTTTCATTATATGGCCCGGCAGATAACCAGACCCTTTGGGAAGGATTTGATGACGGACAGCCATTTGATAATCAAAATGATGGTGATCCTGTTATATTATATGATCAGTATGCGGATCGCTGGCTGGCAAGCCAGTTCGTTTTAAATTCTACAAACAGCTTTTTTTATGAGCTTGTTGCTGTCTCTGCAACCCCAGATCCAACAGGTGCATGGTACAGGTATGCATTTGCATTTACTAATTTTCCCGATTACCCTAAGATCGGTGTTTGGAGAGATGGTTATTATATGGCTATCAACCAGTTTGCAAATGCTTCTACATGGGCCGGCGGAGGCGCTGTAGTTATGGACAGGCATGCAATGATTGCAGGAAATCCGACAGCAGCAATGGTATTTTTTGATTTAGGCCCCGATTACGGCAGTTTATTACCGGCTGATGCAGATGGAGGTACCTTACCTCCATCAGGAGCTCCTGGTTATTTTGTAGAAATGGATGTTAATGTTTTACGGGTTTGGAATCTGAGTGTCAACTGGGCATCTCCTTCAAGCTCGACCATGATTCTGGCATCCAGCCTTCCAACATCTGCATTCACATATTCAGGAATAAATGTTGCTCAACCCGGAACAACGCAGATATTAGATAATTTAGCCGACCGTTTAATGTTCAGGTCACAATACCGTAATTTTGGAACTCACCAATCTATGGTTACCAATCATACGGTGAATGCAGGCGGTTCAAGAGCTGGTGTCAGATGGTATGAATTACGAAATACAGGTTCAGGCTGGACAATTTATCAGCAGGGTACCTATGCTCCTGCTGATGGTCTTCATCGCTGGATGGGAAGCATTGCAATGAATGCGAATGGAGATATTGGCCTGGGCTATTCTGTTTCCGGTTCTTCAGTATATCCTTCAATTCGATACACAGGACGATTAGCAACTGATCCATTGGGCACAATGACTTTAGCAGAGCAATCAATTTTTGCGGGTATGGCTTCACAGACAGGTATTAACCGTTGGGGTGATTATAGTGCCATGACTGTTGATCCGGTTGATGATTATACTTTTTGGTACACTACAGAATATATCCTCCGGAGGTTGGAACTGGAGAACAAGAATTGCATCTTTTCAGTTTGGCTCGTTACCTTTCTTTGCCCAGTTTACTGCTTCACAAACATCGGTATGTACAGGAAGCTCAGTAACCTTTACAAATCAGTCAGTCGGTTCACCGACAAGCTGGACATGGAGTTTTCCTGGTGGTACACCTTCAAGTTACAATGGTGCAAATCCTCCTGCAATTACTTACAATACTCCCGGAACGTATGATGTTACCTTAGTAATATCAAATGGATCGACCAATGATACTGAAACTAAAACAGGATATATTACGGTACAAAATATTTTTGCTGATTTCACTGGCTCACCAACAACAGTTTTTGTTGGAGGTAATGTCACGTTCACTAACAATTCATTGTGCAATCCCACATCATGGAACTGGTCATTCCCCGGCGGAACACCAGCTACAGCTACCGGTGCCGGACCACACACGATTACCTATAGTACTTTGGGAACCTACAATGCCAGCCTGACAGTTAGTAATGCATTGGGAAATGATACAGAAACCAAAACGAATTACATCAATGTGATCAACTGTTCTTATTGCGCAACTTCCTATTCAAACCTGACAGATGATTGGGTTAGCAATGTAACGCTCAATACCATAAACAATACCAGCGGATCTACCAGTTATTCAGATTTTACTGCTATTTCGACCAATGTTATCCCCGGATCAACATATCCTGTATCGGTAAGTGTTACCGTGAATGGCAATTGGATTCAGCATGCCATAGTATGGATTGACTGGAATAGAAACTGCAACTTTGGAGATACGGGCGAAACTTATGATCTGGGTCAGACCCCGGGCACTACAGGCACGTTTGCGTTAACAGGAAATATTACAGTACCGGCATCTGCAATCATAGGAACTACAAGAATGAGGGTATCGGAAAGGTATAACCAGAATCCGGGCCCATGTGACGTTACTACTTACGGAGAAGCAGAAGATTATTCAGTTGTGGTTCAAAGCACTGATCTCATAGTTGACCTCACGGCATTTCTCGAAGGACCTTATAATGGATCAACAATGACACAGGGTCTGGCAGGTTTAGTACCATTGAATCAGCCTTATAACACTTCCCCCTGGAATTATACCGGAACAGAAAGTGTTGCTGCGATTCCGGCCAATGCAATAGACTGGGTACTTATTGAATTGAGGAATGCTACAACTGCCGGCGGAGCCACCAGCGGAACAAGAATTGGACGTAAAGCTGCGTTCATTCGCAATGATGGAAGGATTGTCAACCTGATGGAACCCTTGTTTTAAATTTCGGCCCGCTGAGTGTTACAAATAGCTTGTTTGTGATCGTACATCACAGGAATCACGTCAGTGTATTATCCGCAACAGGCGTTATACAAACCGGTGGAATTTATACCTATAATTTCACTACCGGTTCAGGACAAGCCTATGGGGGAACTTTAGCTCACAAGCTAATAGGTTCAGGCGTCTGGGGATTGTTTGGTGGAAATAGCGATGGCAATGGCCTGGTAGATAGTAATGATGAAGATCCTGCTTGGGAAAATCAGGCTGGTACCAAGGGTTATCTGAAGAGTGATTTCAACTTCGATACCCAATCGAACAATAAAGATAAAGACAACATTTGGGCACCCAATCTTGGTAAAGGGAACCAGGTACCAAACTAAAAAACGCATTCAAAATAGTATTAAAGCTTTCGGGTTAAGTTCCGGAAGCTTTTTTATTTTTGTTAAAAAATCAAATGAGAGCAGTTATCCAAAGAGTATCTGAAGCTTCAGTAACAATTGATCATGAAGTAAAAAGCAGCATCAGGAGGGGTTTATTAATCCTGTTGGGTATTGAGGAGGCGGATAAACAAGAAGATATTGATTGGCTCAGCAGTAAAATTGCACGACTGAGGATTTTTAATGATGAAAATGGTGTGATGAATTTATCGGTAATTGAAACCGGGGGTGAGATTCTTGTTGTCAGCCAGTTTACACTTCATGCAAGTACAAAAAAAGGAAACCGGCCTTCCTATATAAAAGCAGCTAAACCCGAAATTGCTATTCCGCTTTATGAACAATTTGTTAAGCAATTGAAAATTGAATCCGGACTCACAGTAATGACCGGTGAATTTGGTGCCATGATGGAAATAAAACTAGTGAATGATGGGCCTGTAACAATTATTATTGATACAAAACTGAAGGAATAACTTATCCTGATCTTTAAATAACTATAAGGGGTAGATTAAATGAATGTCTTTGCTTCATTCCCTGATTAAAAAGTAAACATCAGGCCTGCACTGGGCATAAACGGCAGCTGATACACTTTTTCGTTCGTAACCCTGTCGACATAGAAAATATTCTCCCGGTTATACACATTGGTTATGCTTAAATTGGCTTCCAGTTTTGTGTACCTGCCAAGGGTAAAGGTTTTCTTTAAACCCACATCCAACCTGTGATAGGTAGGTAGCCTGCCGGTATTCAAATCGGCATATAAAGTACCCAGATCTTCATTGGTGGTGGTGTAATCGGTATATATTCCATCAGTAAAATTAATCAGCGGAAAATAACCCTGTGTGAGGGTAAAGGGAAATCCGGTTCCGAAATTCCACCGGGCATTGACCTCCCAATCTTCCCTTGAACCAAAAGTATAATTTGCTACAAGGTTGACATTATGCCGGCGATCGTAGTGGGGATAATACTCTTTAATGGTTCCGTCAACATCTTCATACTTTCTTATTACATAACCCAGGGAATAAACTGCCCAGAAATAAAACCGGTCCTTATCGATACTTTAAGGTAAAATCGGCGCCAGTTGCATATCCCTTTTCAATGATAAAGTCTTTGGTTATAGCATCGGGTGCCTGAGGATATTCTTCCTCATCCAGAAGCTTATTCCGGTTGAGGTTGGTCAATTGTGAAAAGTTCTTATAATATCCTTCCAGATTTACAACTACGTTTGTAGCAAGGTCATATTCGAATCCAAGGATTACATGCTGGGCTTTTTGAAGCTTATGGGTAATTTCTTTTCCGTCAAATTCTTCAGGAATGCTTTCGGGGCCGGATAAAAATCCGTAGAAGAGATTTACAACATCTTTATCCGAAGTAGCGCTGATAAGGTTTTG
>CAVPJF010000018.1:0-63230 GCA_963705185.1 uncultured Bacteroidales bacterium | reverse complement strand
TAGCCCCATCGCTGCCGGATAATATGTATAAGTAAACTCCTGATTGAAACGATGAAATGTCTATTATTTGGTTATGGTGGATATTTTTGTCAATCATTATTTGTCCGAAAAAATTAAAAACTTGAAAATTATAATTGCCCCTGCGGTTGCATTAATCTTTAATTTTTGTTCAGAGGGAAGATAATGAACAGATTTATCCGGATTAATGATTACCATTTCAGGAACTGCAACAGCAGCCGTATCGCAAACGCATGCACTTCGTATGATGTTCCTCCTGAACATTGGCCAGTCAGGACCACCTTCACTTTCAAGAGAAACTGCATAAGCCCTTCCATAATTATTTTCAATGGCCGGATATTCGGCATGGCCACCAACCACAAAAGCGTCCAATAATCCATCATTGTCAAAATCACCGATCAGTGGTCCATGATCGATTTCAAAATCGTCAGGGCCAAAATGGGCCTGCAGGTCAACGTTCCAGATTAATGTGCCGCTATATCCATTTAAGGCAATCAGATTTCCTTCACTTGTTCCGAAAATCACATCAAGCGTTTCATCATCATTTACATCCGAAATGGCTGCTCCCCTGAAAGTAGAACCATAGCCGGGAATGGAATAACTCCACAACTGGCTTCCATCATGATTAAATGCTGCAATTTTATACCAGCCACTGGCAACAATCTCAAATAATTCATCATTATCCAGATCTGCAATGCTGGTAGGTGCTCCGATGTAATAAGAGGACGGAAAAGAATAATCCCAAAGGAGGCTTCCATCTTCAGTATTTATAACATTCAGAAGTCCGGAATAATCCCCGATGGCAAGCTCAGGTTTGCCATCACCATCGATATCGGCATGAGAAGCGCCATGATAAATCACATCATTAGGCAAATCAGACTCCCAAATCATTTCATGGTTATCACCCCTGAATGCCCAAATTTTATGGTTTGTCCCAAAGCTCCAGTTCGCTACAACAAAATCAAGCTGTCCGTTTCCATCTGCATCCAGAATGGTTGGTTCTGTCTGTATCCAGCAGTTAGGATCCGCATTAAATTCCCATTCGATGGAACCATCCTCACCATTGATACAAATGATCCATCCATTGAATTCTCCATGAAGGATCTCGGGTTTATTATCGTTATCAACATCTGCAATGGTTGGTGGCGAATCGCTGCCATGTGTGGGTGTCGTCCATTCAATTTCTCCGGTTGCGGCATCAAAACAAAAAGTCTGCGGAACACATGAACTTGGCAGGACAATTTCCAGTTCTCCATCCAGGTCAACATCATAAATGACCGGGGCTACGTCATTACATCCTCCCGTATTGACATCCCAAAGCAAAGATCCATCTTCTGCATTTAAAACAATAAGTCGTTCATCATTGCGATAGGTGCTGAAGGCAATTTCCGGAAAATTGTCTCCATCAACATCCGCCATGGCTGCATTCCCGAATGACATATCATCTGTATCGTACCACCATTTGATTTGAGGAGTCTGTGAATGGAGATCGCTGATCACAAAGAAGAACATCAGCAATATTGAAAAAATCGTTTTCATAGTTTATAAATTAAGTAACCGAACCACTAAAAACAGCATCCAAATATAGCAAGATTATTTCATTTAAATACCGAACAAAAAAATACAGAGCACCTTTGAATTTTAATGATCTGGCTTTATGTTGCCAAACCAAAAGGCACCATGTTAAGATTAGAAATTCATTCTCCTTTGAAAAGTATAATCTATAATTTCCGGGAAAAAATGCTGAAATTCTTCCCGGTATAAATGATAATGTGCTTTTAAATCCTGCACTGCATTTTCCATTCCCGATTTAAAAGGAGTCCGGATGGCCATACCATTTAATGCCCTGCCTAATCCTTCAAATGTACCATAACCGGTAAGCCAGTTAAACTTTTTCATATAAGCGATAAACCGCTGGCTTTTATCAGGAAGAATAGGAAACCGTTTTATGATTATAGAATGCATTCTATCGGTAAAACCTTCAAGGCTTTCATTGGAATAGCTTTTCCAGTCGGCTGAAAGGAAATGGTCATAAAACATATCAGCTACCACACCGGCATATTTCCGGTAATTGCCATTGAGTCGTTCCCTGGTCTTAAGAAAAACGGGATGGGAATCGGTAAACGCATCAATTTCCCTATGCAACCGGATCCCTGATTGAATACCAGCGCTGTATTTCATTACCGAATCGCCCTTTACATGGTCGGCAATAAAATTACCCGTGATGACTTCTTCGTTGTCGCCCGAAAGATATAAATGTGCAAGAAAATTCATAACTGAAATTCTTTTAGCAAAAGTAAAGATTTAAAGAGCTGAAGCTTATATTATTTATAATGGATTTAGATTATGAATTTGCTTTGAAAGACCAAATATTTATTTTTAAATTTGTTGAGTTTACAAATATTGGTTTCACAGCTACAATACAGCCTATGGAAAAGACATTACTATTAGGGGACGAAGCCATTGCTCAGGGGGCTATCGATGCAGGGATTTCTGGGATTTATGCCTATCCGGGAACACCTTCGACCGAGATCATGGAATATATCATGAACTCCAAAGAAGCACATTCAAAAAATATACGAACAGGATGGGCAACCAATGAAAAAACAGCCATGGAGGCATCCCTGGGCATGTCGTATGCCGGCAAGCGGGCCATTGTATGCATGAAGCATGTCGGGCTAAATGTAGCCGCGGATGCATTCATCAATTCAGCCATCACCGGCGCCAATGGCGGATTGATAGTGGTTGCAGCGGATGATCCTTCCATGCATTCTTCGCAGAATGAACAGGATTCACGGTTTTACGGAAAATTTGCGATGATCCCGTCACTTGAACCTTCCAATCAGCAGGAGGCATACGATATGGTCCACTATGGATTTGAGATTTCGGAACGGTTTAAAGTGCCTGTTCTCATGAGGCTTACCACGCGGCTGGCACATTCCAGATCAGGTGTAATCAGAAAAGATCCCCGGCCCCAAAATCCCCTTCAATTGCCTGATAATCCAAAGCAATATATCCTTCTTCCTGCAAACGCCAGAAGACAATTCAGGCATTTACTCGATATTCAGGGAGACTTTCAGGAGGATGCCGATAAAAGCAATTTTAACTTGTACGTGGATGGTCCGGATAAAAGCCTTGGGATTGTTGCCTGTGGCATTGCTTACAATTATCTTTTGGAAAATTTTCCTGATGGCAAAGTACCTTACCCCATTCTTAAAATTGGCCAATACCCCCTTTCAAGACCTAAAATGAAACGACTTTATGAAGAATGCAAGGAAATACTCGTGCTTGAAGATGGCTATCCCATAGTGGAAGAATTGATCAACAGTTTTTTCGGATTGGGTAAAAAGATCAAAGGCAGACTTGACGGAACTCTTCAGCGAGATGGTGAGCTTAACCCCAATAAAGTAGGAAAAGCCCTGGGATTTTCAATTCCCGAAACACGACCAATACCTGACCTGGTCACCAACCGGCCACCCAAACTTTGCCAGGGATGTCCCCATATCTATTCCTACAATGCTTTAAACGAAGCCCTAAACGAGCTATACAAAAGGAAGGGTCTTTTCCGATATTGGTTGTTATACCCTGGGTGCACTTCAACCCTTTGAAGCGATAAACAGTTGTGTTGACATGGGAGCCTCCATTACCATGGCCAAAGGAGCTGCAGATGCAGGATTTACTCCGGCTGTGGCAGTCATCGGCGACAGTACTTTTACCCATTCAGGAATGACCGGGTTGCTTGATGCCGTAAATGATAAATCTTCGATTACAGTTGTTATTCTTGACAATGCCACAGTTGCCATGACCGGCGGACAACATTCGTCAGCACTTGGTAAAATTGAAGCCATTTGCGAAGCTTTGGGTGTTGAAAAAGATCATATAAAAATCATGAACCCTTCCCCAAAATATCATGAAGAGAACATGAATACCTTTAAAAATGAAATCCGGTACCAGGGGGTTTCTGTCATCATTCCCCGAAGAGAATGCTTGCATACGGCCGCCCGCCGAATCAAAGAAGAAAAAAGAAAAACCGAAAAAGAAAATTGCCGAGTATCGTTTAGCTAATACCATAATTAAATGAAAAAAGATATCATTTTAGCCGGGGTCGGAGGTCAGGGAATACTATCGATTGCAACTTCCATCGGAATGGCTGCCATCGAGTTCAGGACTGCATCTGAAACAAGCCGAAGTTCATGGCATGAGCCAGCGCGGTGGGGATGTTCATTCAGATTTGAGAATTTCGGATAAAGAGATTGCATCCGACCTTATCCCGGAAGGAAAAGCCGATATGGTAATTTCAGTTGAGCCCATGGAATCACTGCGCTATCTGCCCATGCTTGCTCCTGACGGATGGCTTGTTACCAATACCACACCCTATGTAAACATACCCAATTATCCCAATATTGAATCCGTGATTAGTGCTGTTAAAGCCTTCCCCAATCATATAGCCATTGATGCCGACAAAATTGCCACTGAAATCGGTCAGAAAAAATCAGCCAATATGGTTATTTTAGGAGCAGCCTCACTTTTTCTTGGAATTGAATACGCTGAACTGGAAAAAGCAATTAAAAATATCTTCCTGTCAAAAGGTGATGACGATCATTGAAGCCAACATTAAAGCCCTTAAAGCAGGAAAAGATTTCGCAACAAATTATATTAAAAATCACTTAGCTTAACTAATTTTATTTATATTTTGCCATCTGTCGTTTTTCACATCTGGAATTAATAAAATGATTTATTTTTGTTCTTCTTATTAAATAATGTCTAACTAAATTAAATGATCATGAAGAGGATTTTACTTTTAACTTTCGCATTTAGCATTGTTCTTTTTGGTTTTAGCCAGCAAAGAGCAATCGCACCAAAAGAACTGCGTAATCATGCAGTGAAGATGGTGAAACCTACTACTGAAACGATGAATTTCAGCAATGAGACCCTTCCTTCCGCTACACCAGTAATTGGTACCCGAAGAAGCAGATTTATGGAAACACTTTTTCGACCTGCAATCGAATTCCAGCAGCCCATCCAAGCAGTATTTTGCTTATGATGATGGTACTATTGGAGCAGTTTTCACTTTTGGACTTGGGTTATCCGGATTTTGCCGATCGTGGAACCGGTTACAATTATTTTGATGGTAATCACTGGGGACCATATCCAACAGTCAGAATTGAGGTGGTACCGGAACGTAGAGAACAGGATGGCCATCCTATTCAGCTTGGGGTGAGAATGGTGAAATCAATGTTGCACATTATTCAGGAACCACAAGCGGAGTTGGAGGATTGGCTTTTGCAAAAAGAGCAAACAAAGGAACCGGTACATGGGAATTTTTTGATTTTCACAGCCCGGAACCTGCAGCAGAATATTTATGGCCGCAGTATGACAACCAGCAGGTGTTGATCATTCTGTAATCCATGTAATTGCCATTACCATGCCTGTTGCCAACGGTGGTATTGTTTATCAGGGTCTGGATGGAGCATTACTTTATTCAAAATCAGTTGATGGTGGTGCTACCTGGAATCCGGAACACCTACTTGATTGATGGTGTTAAGCAGCACCTATTATATGAGTATTCAGCGCTGATGGTTATGAAATTGAAGCCCAGGGCGATAATGTTGCCATTCGTTTATGGAGATTCATGGCAGGATTTAGGATCTGCTCAAATCAACTGATGGTGGAAATACCTGGACACAGAACCCTTATCTGGGAATGTCCTTATCCTTTCTGGGCAACCGGTAAGTTACTGATACTTTCTATTGTGCTGATGGTGCGCATAGTGTTGCTTTTGACCAGAATGGTATGGTTCACGTTGTTTTCGGCATCAACCGTGCTCTTGCTGATGGATGCACGCAATCATGGTTTCCACTCGTTGATGGTTTGGGATACTGGAATGAAAACAGGCCTATTTCTCCAACTCAATGGATGCTTTAAATCCTTATGGCGAACCCGGCACTGAACTCGTTGACGACTACAGTCTTATTGGCTGGTCACAGGATATCAATAACAACGGCGAATGGGATATTCTTGGTGAAGTTGGTCTATATTATGTAAGTCCTTCAAGTATGCCACAGATTTTAATTGATGACAACAACGAAATTTATGTTGTTTTTGCCTCTATTACCGAAACTTACAACAATGGCGTTCAGGATTACCGTCACCTTTGGGCTCGTTATTCACCAAACGGCGACTTCTGGGGACCTTATGTTCATCTGACCTCCGACATCATCCACATTTTTGACGAGTGTGTTTTCCCAACCATTGCTGAAGGTTCGGATGATTATTTCCACCTGGTATATCAAACTGATGGTGAACCCGGACTTGCAGTCAGAGGCGATTTGGATCCTTACGGAGAAAACTTCATGCGTTATATGAAAGTTCCTAAAGAAGATGTTAAAGTTGGAATTAAGGAAAACAATGTCAATCAACGATTATGATGTTCTCCAGAACTATCCTAACCCTGCTTCAGGCTTAACTACCGTTAATGTAAACATCAGGAAAACTTCTGACCTGAGTCTTGAAGTTGTAAACATGATGGGACAGGTTGTAATGACAGTTGATGCTGGCGTTGCACAACCCGGAATGAACAGAATTAAATTTGATGTCAGCAACCTGACCAGCGGTGCTTATTTCTACACCGTTAAAGCTGGTGAATCTTCAGTTCAAAGAAGATGATTGTTGAATAATAACTTCATTTTTTAATATAGAAAAAGCTCCTGAATCCAGGGGCTTTTTTTTTGCCATACTGATTCAATATCATTCATTTAATTATTTTGTAGATTTGTTTCAATTCTTTGAATGTTGAATTTTAAATAATTTACTACTCATGAAAAATTTATTCACTTTGCCTTGCCTTATTTCATTGCTATTCCGGCTTTTCACAACAAAGAGTAATTGTATCAAAAGACTTAAGAGATAAGGCTTTTAAAATGCATGAACCAAATTCAAGCAATTATATTCCACCATGAACCAAATCCAATGGTAAAAGCATCCGCTTTTCCTCCTGAAGAAGAACAAATTGGTGATACCCGTTATGACGATCAGGCCAATGCGAGTATTCAAAACAGGATTTATTTATATGATGATGGAACCATCGGAGCCGCATGGACAAGAGCTTTGGTTGACGGCACCTGGACCGACCGTGGAACCGGTTATAATTATTTTGATGGAAATTTATGGGGCGAATTCCAACTTTTGCTCAGGTGGAAACAGAAAAAACCGGCTGGCCATCCTATTCACCCCTGGGTGAAAATGGAGAAATTATTGCGGCACATGGCCCAATGGACTTGTTATATCCACAAGGGAAAATAAAGGCACCGGCTCCTGGAACTATTCCTTATTACCCGGACCGGAAGGTCATGAGTACATTTTATGGAACCGCACGATTACTAGCGGAATCAATAATATGCGGGTTCATTCACTGGCTGTTACAGCATCAACGGCATATAGCGGCACTCCTTATTTGGGATTAAACGGCGCCCTGGTTTACTCTTTATCCACTGATGGTGGCAATACATGGACAATTGAAAATGAAGTACTGGAAGGAATGACCGCCGATAATTATGTTGGTTTTGATGGTGATACCTATTGTTTCGCTCCTCCAAAGGATGATATTGTTGCATTTGTGGTTGGTGAAAGCTGGTATGATTTGTTTTTGATGAAATCAACCGATGGTGGGGAAACTTTTGAAAAAACATTGATCTGGGAACATCCTTATCCTTTTTTTGATCCAAACAACACCACTGTTACCGACACATTTTATTGCGCCGATGGTTCCCACTCCTGTATCATTGACAATAACGGAACTGTGCATGTTGCCTTTGGAATCAACAGGGCTTATGCTGACGAAACAAGTTCTTACTGGTTTCCATTTGTTGATGGAATTGCCTACTGGAATGAAAACATGCCGGCTTTTTCGAATAACCTGAATGCCCTGAGTCCTTATGGTGATGATGGTTCCGAGTTGGTTGAGGATTATAACCTGATTGCCTGGTCGCAGGATATTAACAATAATGGGACACTCGATATTATGGATGAAATCGGAACTTATTATGTGGGACTTTCCAGCTTTCCGCAATTTGTTTATGGCCAGAATAACCAGCTATACCTTATTTATTCATCGGTCACCGAAACTTATAATAATGGCACAACAAATTACCGTCATTTGTGGGCAAGAACTTCAACCGATGGTGGTTTAAGCTGGGGTGAATTTTATTGTCTTACATCCGACCTGGTTCATATTTTCGATGAATGCGTTTATCCTTCCTGTGCAGCCAACATCCGATGACTATATTCATCTTGGTTTACCAAACCGATAATGAACCGGGTGTAGCCATCTGGGGCACATTGCATCCTCCGGTTGACAATAAAACTGTTTATATGAAAATATTAAAAGCAGATATTACAGGTATTGATGAGAACAAACCCTTATTTATGATTATGATGTAAGTCAAAATTTCCCAAATCCCTTTAATACAACTACTGAAGTAAATGTAAACCTTAGAAAATCGACGATATTAGTCTGGAAGTTTTCAATATGACAGGTCAGAATGTTTTTAAAACACAAAAAAACATTGCATCACCCGGAATGAATTCATTTATTATTAATGCAAACAGGTTTTGAGTCCCGGAATTTACTTTTATACGGTAAAAGCCGAAATACTTCATCGGTTACAAAAAAAATGATTGTGAATAAAAAAGCTTTCAATTTACGTTAACTAACCCCAACGAAAATCCCGTCCGGGGTTTTTTATTTTCATTAATGATTACTTTTGTCAAACTTAAATTTTAAACAATATGAAAAGATACTCTATTTCTACTTGATCGCACTTAGCTTATTATGTCAGGTTTTACTCAAAAACGAGTGATTGCTCCGCAATCTCTCAGAAATGTTTATGGTAATTAAACAAATTGATCTAAAATACTCCACCCTAATTCGCAAAATAATACAAGCCCTTTGTTAAATCCGCAGGTTTTTCACTTGTATGAAGAACAGATAGGGGATACCAGGTACGATATACCAGTCCAACGCCAGCATTCCTAACAGAATTTACCGCTATCCACGACGGGACCATAGGAGCCATCTGGACCCGCAGAATGTCCAGGAACCATATCATTTCCGGACAGGGGCGCAGGGTATAACTATTTTGATGGCATCCGAATGGGATGCCTGGCCAGTTAGCAGGGTTGAAAATGTGCAGACCAACCGTCCGACCTATACAGCCTGGGGTGAAAACGGTGAAATGATCGTTTCCCATCAGTCAGGTACCGGGCTTGATATTTCCACCCGTGAAGAAAAGGGAACCGGTTCCTGGGATTATTCAACTTATTCAGGTCCTGCATCTCAACCATATATACTATGGAACAGGGCAATTACAAGCGGGGCTGACCATAACAAGGTTCACCTTCTTGCGCATTACCTTACCCACCACCCACGGAGGAACACCTTACCAGGGTCTGGATGGCGCTTTGCTTTACTCCTACTCAACGGATGGTGGTCTTAACTGGTACTGGCAAAATGAAATTCTTGAGGGAATGACATCATGCCGAATACACCGGATTTTCAGCTGATATTTATGCTTTCGCAGAACCTGAAAAACGATGTAGTTGCCTTTGTGGTTGGCGATAGCTGGTGCGATTTATTCCTTATGAAATCAACAGATGGAGGTGAAACTTTTGAAAAAACGGTGATCTGGCAACATCCTTATCCGTTATGGCAGTTCGGTACAGCTACCGATACTTTTTATTGTGCCGACGGATCCCAAAGCCTTGTGATAGACAATTCGGGTATGGTGCATGTAGCATTTGGAATTACAAGAGCATTAGCCGATGCCGAAAACACTTACTGGTACCCCTTTGTGGATGGAATTGCCTACTGGAACGAAAATATGCCTGCCTTTTCAAATAATGTGGATGCTCTCAATCCATCTGGTGGAACAGGATCAGAGCTGATTGTAGATTATAATCTCATTGCATGGACACAGGATGTGAACCAGAACGGGCAGCTTGATTTTGTGGGTGATATTGGGTTCCTATTTTATTGGGCTTGTCAAGTATGCCTCAATTGGTTATTGACGAGACCAATCATATGTTCCTCGTTTATTCATCGGTAACCGAAACTTATTCCAATGGAAATAAAAATTACCGCCATATCTGGGCAAGAGGTTCCGGCGATGGCGGAATAACCTGGGAAGGATTTTCTGATCTGTCTTCCGATCTTGTTCATATTTTTGATGAATGTGTTTATCCCGCATGCGCTGCCGGTTCGGATGATAAGATTTACCTGGTTTACCAGGCAGACATTGAGCCCGGAACCGCTGTTTGGGGAAGCCAGCATCCTTATGTGGATAATAAATATATGTTTATGTCTGTTTCCAAGCAGGATTTAATTACCGTGGGAATTAAGGAAGAGCAGCCATTGGTCAATGCGGATAATGTAAGCCAGAATTATCCCAATCCTTTCAATCAAACATCCGATGTTAAAGTCATCCTGAAAGAAAATACAGGACTAAGCCTTGAAGTCATTACTCTTTCCGGCCAAAAAGTATATGAGACTGATATTTCAGATGCAAAACCGGGTTTAAACACGCTGACTATCGAAGCCAACAATCTTACACCCGGAATTTACTTTTATAACGTAAAAGCTGGTGATTCTTCCGTGACAAAAAAGATGATTATCGATTAAAATACATCAACTCCATTGGTATCTTTACCTGTGGTGTTTTAAGACCTGTTAGGTTTTTTCCAACCTAACAGGTCTTTTAATTTTCCTTTTGCTTCAAGCTTCCAGGCTTGAAGTTTTCCATTAACTTTTTTTGAATCTTAACATGGTTATAATTTTTCGAATTTTTTCTTCTTATAAAATATTTTTACCTTTACTGCAACTTAATTTTCATAACCCATGAAAAGAATTATTTTTTCAATCACTTTTACAGGATTTTTTTTGTTCTTTATTCACAAATTCCCATTCAACCTATTTTCATTCTAAATCCCGAAGAAGACACAATTGGGAAATCCATTTACGATCTCCAGACAAATGCCACTTGTCAGAACCGTATTTATTTTTATGATGATGGCACTATTGGCGCCATCTGGACGAGAGGAATGGAAGAAACAACAGCATTTGAAGACCGCGGTACAGGTTATAATTATTTCGACGGAAATGGATGGCAGCCCTGGCCGGAAGAAAGGATCGAAAGCAAAAGAAACGGCTGGCCTTCGTATGCTCCGCTAGGTGAAACCGGTGAACTCGTGGTGGCTCACCTTGCAGGTGCCGATACAATAGGTTTGTTATTCAACAAAAGAACTATCAAAGGTGTTGGAGAATGGACAGAAAATTTATATACCGGACCAGCAGAATATGAACAACTGATATTTGCAAGAATGGTTACTGCTGGTGTAAATCACAACATAATACATCTTCTTGCACAGACATCTCCAAGCGCCAATAACTGGACTCCCTATCAAGGATTGGTTGGTGCATTGTTGTATTCAAGATCCACAGATGGAGGCGAAACCTGGGATATTCAGAATCAAATCCTGACGGGAATAGATTCAGCATCTTACAGCGGATTTTACCATGACAGGCTATGCCTTTGCCGAACCCAAGGAAAATTATGTTGCCTTTGTGGTAGGTTCTTTTCAAAGCGATCTTTTCCTGATGAAATCGACAGACAACGGGCAGACTTTCAGAAAACTATTATCTGGGACAATCCCTATGATTTGATGACTCCCACATTTCAGACGGAACAATTTTTTTCTGTCGACGGTTCGGTGGCTGTGGCATTGGATAATAACGGAATGGCGCATGTGGTATTCGGAATTGTTAATGCATGGTTTGATTTCGAGGAAGAACAATGGGCTTTCAATAAGTTCACTGATGGTGTAGGTTACTGGAATGAAACCATGGAAACATTTTCCTCCAACCTGAATGCGCTTGATCCATCATGCGGACCGGAAAGTGAACTTGTGCAAGATGTAAGCCTCATTGGTTGGTCACAGGACTTGAATGGGAACGGAATGATTGAATTTCTAAATGATCCGACGCCTTTATTCATGTTTTTATTTTTCACTGGGAATTTCAAGCATGGTTCAGCTTATTACAGACAGTCAAAACCGATTATTTCTTGTGTATTCTTCTCTCACCGAAACCTACAATAATGGGTTTATGGATTACCAGCGTTTATGGCTTAGATCTTCATTGGACGGAGGGCAAACCTGGGGTCAGTTTTATCATTATGACGGAAATAATCCGAATTCGATATATAATGAATATGTTTTTCCATCCTGTGCATCATTTTCTGATGAGTCTATTTATTTGCTCTATTTATGTGATAATGAACCAGGGATTCATTGCACTGGAAGCGGACCGTATGGTGAAAATTATGCAAACTTTGCCAAAATCCCCAAAGACGAAATCGTTGGCAATAAATTCAAATAAGAAAATCCAGGGTTCGAAGTTTCGAAAAACTATCCCAATCCCTTTTCTCAAACTACTGCAGTTAAAGTCAGCCTCAAATAACCCGCACCAATAACCCTTGATATATTAAACCTGTTCGGGCAAAAGGTTTTCGAAACTCAAATAATAGAAGGCAAACCCGGAATTAATACCATTTACATTCATAAAGGGAACTTAACGTCCGGCATCTATTTTTATACCGTGAATTCAGGAGAACAATCAATTACACGCAAAATGATCATCGAATATTAATTTTCACAACCCATGAAAAGAATTATACTTTGCATTTTTCTTTCAGCTTTAAGTTCTGCACTTTTTTCACAAGAGGAAATTATCGGTGAATCTGTATTTCGATTTACAAACAAACGGTTCTTGCCAAAACCGGATATATGTTTTTGAAGACGGAACTATTGGAGCCACATGGACACAAAGCCACGAACCTTACACTTATCCCGATCGCGGAACCGGCTACAATTATTTTGATGGCTACACTTGGCAAGCTGGCCAAGATCAAGAATTGAAAGCCAGCGCATCTGGATGGCCTTCGTATGCACCCCTTGGAGAGGATGGTGAAATAATAATTTCTCACATGTCAGGATACGGTGTTGATTCAGGGCTTCTCATTAACAAGAGGATTATTAGGGGGCAAGGCAACTGGTCTGAATCATTATTTGAAGGGCCAGAAAATGATAAACGATTGTTTTGGCCTCGTCTGATAACTGGTGGTACAAATCATAATTCCATTTACCTTCTTGCATTAACTGCTCCCACCTCACATGGTGGAAGTGTTTATCATGGATTGAATGGAGCTTTGTTGTATTCGCATATCTAACTGATGGAGGTGAAACCTGGGATATTCATAATCAAATTCTGCCAGGTATGGATTCCACACAATATAATGGCTTTACGGGAGACTGTTATGCATTTGCTGAACCCCAGAATAACATTGTGGCTTTTGTTGTTGGTTCATATAAAAATGACATGTTCCTCATGAAATCAACGGATTGAGGTCAAATCTTTAAAAAAACATTATTTGGGATAATCCATTACGATACGATTCTTCCTGCGGATACTTTTTATTGTGTCGATGGCTCAATTGCCATTGCACTTGATGTGACAGGAAAGGTTCATGTGGTTTTCGGAATTGTCAGCTATTATTATAATAATGGTTGGAACTTCAAACAGGCGATATAGATGGTGTGGGTTATTGGAATGAAGATAGGGAATCATTTTCCTCTAATAATAATGCATTAAATCCTGAAGGAGGTACTGGAAGTGAAATGATACCAGATTATAATTTAATTGGATGGTCACAGGATTTAAATGGCAACGGGCAACTGGATTTTTTGGATATTGGAATTTATGGATCAATGGGAATTTCAAGTATGGTGCAAATTGTTATTGATAATATAAACAGAATTTTTCTTTGTTTTACTTCGGTTACTGAAAGCTTATGATTGTGGATATGCTAACTATCGTCGTCTTTGGTTTCGGTCGTCTCCTGATTCTGGCAATTCGTGGGGGCAATTTTACCATTATGCTGATGAATGAACCTACACATATTTTTTCTGATTTCATTTTTCCTTCCTGTACTTCAAATTCTGACGAATACATTTATTGCATCTTCCATACAGATATGGAACCGGGTTTAAACATTAATGGCGAAAACGATAATTTATATGATGTAAGATTCGCCAAAATCCCCAAAGACGAAATCGTTGGCATAAATATAAATAAAGAAAATCCAGGCTTCGACGTTTCCCAAAACTTCCCCAATCCTTTTTCTCAAACTACTGCAGTTAAAGTCAGCCTCAAAGAACCAACAACATTAACCCTTGAGGTCAGGAACATGCTTGGGCAAAAGGTCATGCAAACGCAAAGTATTATTGGCAAGCAGGGAGTCAATCATATTACCATCGAAAAGAACAATTTAATGCCCAGCATATATTTTTATAAAGTTCAATCAGGCGAGCAGGTCATCACAAAAAAAATGATCATTGACTAATTTTTTCACTTCTATTGATCTTCTCAGATGCGGTCACCACGAAAAATCATTAAAAACTGATCAAATAAAATTATTTCTTTGCGCTCATTGCGCCTTCTTGGCGTAACTTTGCGTGAAAATATTTTTAAGGATAAAAACACGTTGTGATCGGCCGCGATACCATACAAACCATCATCGAAACTGCCCGCATCGAGGAAGTTGTCGGTGATTTTGTGAACCTCCGAAAGCGGGGCGTCAACATGCTTGGCTTGTGTCCTTTTCACAATGAGAAGACACCTTCGTTCACCGTTTCGCCCACCAAAGGAATTTACAAATGTTTTGGTTGTGGCAAAGCCGGTAACTCCGTCAATTTTGTGATGGAGCATGAGCATTACACCTATCCTGAAGCGCTTCGTTTCCTTGCCAAAAAGTACAGCATCGAGATCGAAGAGGAAGAGCAAACCCCCGAGCAACTGCAGGAGATCAACGAAAAGGAAAGTCTTTATGCTGTCACAGCTTTCGCTCAGAAATTCTTCACAGAACAATTATTTCAGTCAGAAGAAGGTAAGGCCATCGGGCTTTCTTATTTCAAGAACCGCGGTTTCAGGGAGCACATCATGGAGCAGTTCCAGCTCGGTTACAGCCCCGACAGTTGGGAAGCCTTTACGAAAAAGGCAATTGAGAATGGCTACAGCACTGAGTTCCTGGTTAAATCCGGCCTCACCATCGATAAAGACGGCAGGCGATTCGACCGCTTCAGTGCAAGGGTTATTTTCCCAATCCACAACCTTTCGGGAAGAGTGATTGGTTTTGGCGGCAGGATTTTGAAATCGGAAGAAAAGAAAGCCAAGTACATCAATTCACCGGAGTCGGACATTTACAATAAAAGCCAGGTACTTTACGGAATTTATTTTGCCAAAAATGCCATCATTAAAAAAGGACAACTGTTACCTGGTTGAAGGTTACACCGATGTCATTTCGTTATTCCAGGCCGGGTTTGAAAATGTGGTGGCTTCGTCAGGTACATCTTTAACTACTGATCAGATCAGGCTCATAAAACGATACACTCCAAACATTACAATCCTTTACGACGGCGACGAAGCCGGCTTGAAAGCTTCTTTCCGAGGCATCGATATGATCCTCGAACAGGGAATGAACGTAAAGATCGTCATGTTCCCAGATGGTGAAGATCCTGATTCGTTTGTCAGAAACCACCGCTCGATGGAAGTTGAGGAATTCCTTAGCAGGCAATCAAATGATTTTATCCGGTTCAAGACAAATATCCTGCTAAAAGATGCCCAGGATGATCCGATTAAAAAAGCAGGACTGATCAAAGAAATAGTTCAGTCCATTTCATTGATCCCCGACGCCATCATCCGTTCGGTTTACGTGAAAGAATGCTCTGCAACCATGGACATGGCTGAGCAAACCCTGATGAATGAACTGAATAAGCTCCTCCGCAAAAAATTCAGGCAAACAACGGATCAAAATATTCCGGAACCGCCGGTAGAGATACCTGCTTACCAGTCAGAAAAACAAATCGAGGTTGATTACCAGGACACGGAATACCAGGAAAAAGATATTATTCGCCTGTTATTGACTTACAGCAAGGAGAACATTGAATTTGAAGAGAAAGACGAACACAACCACCCCATTACTGTAGGTGTAAACATTGCTAAATTTATTGTGGATGATTTAAATAATGATGATATCCGGTTTTCAAACCCTGTTTATCAAAAAGTATTCGATGAGTATGACGACTTCCTTTCCAGGGAGGAGTTGCCGGATGAAAAATATTTCATCAATCACAACAGTAAAAAAGTTTCCTCATCGGTCATTGACCTGCTAACATCTCCCTACGAATTAAGCGACAATTGGGAATTGGTTGCCAGGATAGAGGTGATTACTGAAACCCAGAAATTAAAGGAAGCCGTTGTAAATTCTCTTTTATCTTTCAAGGCTAAAAAGATTGAGCAATTGATAGCTGAAAGCCAGCTTGAAATCAAAAAAGCCGAAGAAGAAGAACGGTACGAAGAAATCGGCGAGCTCATGAAAAAACAAAAGGATCTGAAAACAATCAGTAAAGAAATAAACAAGCAACTGGGGAGGATTGTGACCAGATAAAATAAATTGACCCGGTGACTCAAAGTCACCGGGTCAATTTATCAAAGATTCCCTGTTGCAGCCTGTTGACTGCCTCTTTTTCTTAAAGATCTCCCCTTTTATAAACGATTGCTACGACTGTTACATCATCACCGCCCATGTTGATAGTCATGCCATACGGTCTTTCCTTAGGAATATTTACTTGTGCCGCACCGGCTTTGCCAGTTAATTGTTCCCAAATAGTCACCGCCTGGTGAACACCTGTTCCGCCGGTCGGATGCCCCCAGCCGATCAATCCACCGGTTGTATTGATAGGGATTTTTCCGTCACGGGCAGTATTTCTTTCAGCAACGAATTGAGCACCCTTTCCGGATTCTGCAAATCCGAGTGCTTCCGTTGAAAGGACTCCTGCAATTGAGAAACAGTCGTGAACTTCAATAGTTGCCAAATCGTTGATCGTAATTCCTGCCATTTCCATCGCTCTGTGGGCCGCTTTTTTAATGGTGGTCAGTTCCGTTTTATCAGGAGGATCATTGGTAATATTTCTTTCCACCTGTGCATATCCCATTATCTGAACAGCCTGATCCTTTGGAATTCCACATCTATTCAACCCTTCTTCCGACATGATAGCGATAGCCGAAGCACCATCCGATACTTTCGAACAGTCAAGAACATTCAGACTGTCGACAAACGCTTTTCCATTGGGAACCATACCATCATACAAAGCACCCAAATCGCCTACCGTATTTTCATATTCCTGTGCTGTAGGGCAAAGCCGGGCATTCTCCATGGCATTGATAAACCATTGTTTCATCCCTTTACGGGCATATTCCATCCCGTACTTTTCATAATAAGCTTTAGCCCTGTCACTGAACTGACCCGGGAAAAAATAGGCATGGCCGTTTTTTCTGTTCTGGAACCAGCCTGCTCCTGCAAGCACATCAGCGCCATAAATAGCCTTCATCGTATTCTGAACTTCCACACCAACCGTAAGCACAACTTCAGCAGTTTCGGCTAATACCGATTTCATCCCGCTCATAAGAGCGAGAGCACCGGATGCACAGGCGCCCTCGGTACGAGTGCATGGCTTCCACTGTAATTCCTCATCGATGTAAGGAATAAAGCCTGCAAGATGACCTTGTTTATTGAATCGTGCCGCCATAAAATTCCCGATAGCACCTTCATCAACATTTTTAGCTCCTCCAATCTGTTTCAAGGTTCCCTGTCCTGCTTCTTTAATATAGTGTTCCAAACCTGGACGGGATTTTTTTGGATTGAATTCTTTACGTCCGGTTCCCATCGAAACGGTATTGTAACCGGCGGCCATATATACTTTTCGTCTTAGTTTGCTCATATCAATTTCTGTTTAAAAGAATTAAATTTTCATGTAATCATTCACCGGGCCATAAGCATGGAAGAAGCCGGTAAGCATCACCGTATTCACGTCCTCTTTGCTATTTGCAACTTTATCAGCTACCAGATTGAGGCCTATTTCATTCGAACGTAAATGGTATTTTTTTGCCAGTTCTGCTCCTTTCGTTTGCATACCCCATAACTCATTAAAATAGTTTTTCAGCATTTCCTCTTTTTTATCTTTGCTGAAGTTTATGATTTTCCAGGGTCTCCATGAAACAGGTAAGGTCCCCAGTTTTTCATCGCATTTTGTCTGGAAATTCGTTATTTCCTGGTACTCTTTTGTGGCCGGATTGAAAATGGCGACAGGTTTATTCTTTTCATATTTCAGGAAACCATCTTTTTGTGAACCATCTGATTTCTGTCCACCCTTTACTCCAAGTTTCATCATTTTATCAAGCAGATCGCTATGAAGGTCTTCATCGGGTAAATGAGGATTCATAACTTTCATAATGAATTGTACCACATCAATCCCGACATAATCAATCAGCTGGAAAATTCCCATCGGACGGATAAGGAAATCCTGCGAAACTTTATTGATTGAGTAAAGCGCTTCGGTAAAAGGCATTTCTTTTGAAAGTTGCTCAACTTCATGAATTCCATGAAGTGCATCTCTCATGAAATGGCCGTTGCCAATGAATCCGGCAAAATCATTCGATGGAACAAGAACTTTCTTCAGGTTTTTCGCATACGATTTGGCAAAATCAACCATTTCTGCCGGATTCTTAGGACTTGTGATCAGTTCAACCAGTCTTTGAACCGCCGGAGGATTATAGAAATGGAATCCGAGAATACGTCCATCCAATTTGGCTGCTTCATCAAGAACATGGATGGGAATAGAAGATGTATTCGAAAAGAACCAGGGATTGTTTGGATTTTTTTTGTTGATCTGTGAAAGCAATTTTTTCTTCAGGCCTAAGTTTTCAATGATAGCCTCAAAAATAATGTGTGAATGGTAAGCCGATTCAATCGTAGTAACCGGCCTCACGATGTTCATCACATCAAAAACATACTCACGAATAACATCTTCATTTTCGATCAGATCAGCTCTGTCCTGGTATAATTTGCGCAAAGCCACAACCTTTTTCTCTGCTAATTTTCATCACCTGGTCTTTCAGGTACTTCATAAGGCCGGCAAGTCCCTCCTGCGAAACATCCATCGCATTCAGGCAAAAAGTTTTCCCTTTATTTTCAGGTTTCAGGCTCAGGTCGGCCATCTCAACGGCGGTGAGAAGCAGGATTCCACTGCCCATCTTACCTGCAGCACCCAAAACCGTTACATTTTGTAATTTTTCGTCGTAATTCATTTTACTTAATTTAAACTATTAATCAATCACCATGCATTATTTGCGTCTACCAATTTGGTTTTCTCTTTTCCAGAAAAGCTTTCATCCCTTCTTCCCCTTCGCTACCTTTACCAAATAAACTTCCGAATTCTCCAGCCTCCAGTTCACATCCTTTTTCAAAATCCATCAGAATGCCCTGCCGGGTTACTTTTTTTATTTTCTTAACTGCGTTGGGACCTTTAGCAAGGATATTTCTAGCTATTTTCATTACCTCCTCCATCAATTGATCGGGCTCAACTATTTTTTGAATCAACCCGATTCGAAGCGCCTCGTCGGAAGTGATCATATCAGCTGTCATTAATAAATATAAAGCATTCCCCAGGCCGGTAAGCCTTGAAAGCCTTTGGGTAGCTGCATAACCCGGAATCAAACCTAAATTTACTTCCGGCTGTCCGAATTTGGCTTTTGATGAAGCAATTCTGAAAT
The DNA here is from genome assembly GCA_963705185.1 of uncultured Bacteroidales bacterium. Classification (GTDB taxonomy): domain Bacteria; phylum Bacteroidota; class Bacteroidia; order Bacteroidales; family JAADJA01; genus JAADJA01. The sequence continues at coordinate 43,492 of CAVPJF010000018.1, read as the reverse complement.
CGCAGGCCATCGCTAGTTCCAGTCCTCCGCCGAGGGCAAAACCATTGACTGCAGCAATAACAGGGATATTCATTTTTTCAAGACTCCGGAACGTATGTTGGCCAATCTTTGAAAACGCACTTCCTTCCTCTTGTGTTTTATTCACCATTTCAGCAATATCAGCTCCGGCCACAAATGCTTTACCGCTCCCTGATATGATCATGATTTTGACTTCGCTGTTTTTGGAAAGCGTGGTGATCACTGAATCCATCTCTTCAAAAAACTTTGTATTTAAGGCATTCAGGGCTTCGGGTCGGTTGATTGTAACAATGGCAATTCCTTCATTAATCTGAACATCAAGAATTGAATATTTCATAAGAAATTTTCTAAATTAATTGTCAAATATAGGGTTTTCAAATTTAGATAATTTTGTCAAAAGTCAAGAGATATTAAAAATATTTAGTTACCACAAAAACAAAGCGCCTTGATGACAAGGCGCTCTGCTGAAGAAGACTTTATTCGGATTAACTAAATTTTATTGCGGAATCAAGGTATACTTGATTACATTTTCCGCTGCAAAAAGTAAAAAGAAAAATACGATTACCAGGATCAATAATAAAAAGTGCGGATCAATTTTAACCAGAAATCTTTTCATAATATTTGTAATTACTCTTTTCATAAATCTCGTCCATCACATGAATTTCTTACAAAACTTTTAATCAAGATGGAGATTTGAAGAAAGGGGTTGCGTCATGTGAAATTTATTTTTTTATTTTAAGATAATAGGTTAGGAACGCAACCGAATTTATAATTTTTCCATCTATAATTAACTTTTGCAGCGTTCATGAACAATTTTTATGTATCTTAGTGGTTTTACTGTAACACAAATTTTTCGGTTAAACCAATGGATACAAGTGAACTTGAAAAAATAATAAAAGGGTGTGTTTCGGGAGACAGGAAAGCCCAGGGCAAACTTTTTAATCTTTTTTCAAGTGAGATGTTCGGAGCCTGCTTGTATTATTCTAAAGACTATACTGAAGCAGAGGATACCCTTCATGATGGTTTTATGAAAGTTTTTCAGAAAATTGATCAGTTCGAATTTAAAGGTTCTTTGGCAGGATGGATTAGAAAGGTAATGGTCAATACGGCATTGGAGAAGTTCAGAAAACAGCACCAGCTATATGCGCTGGGTGATGAGTATGAAAGCAACCATGATATTAATCGTGAAAATTTGATCAGTGACCTTTCGGCACATGATCTGATTAATCTGATCAGGGAATTAACGCCTCAATACAGAATGGTTTTTAACCTTTATGCCATTGAGGGCTATTCGCACAAAGAAATAAGTGAAATGCTTGGAATATCAGAAGGAACATCCAAATCGAACCTTGCAAGGGCACGAAGCGTATTACAAAATAAAGTGAAGAAATATTTTTATACATCTGGTTCCGTTAAGGACGCAAAATGAATAAAGATAAAAGAAACATAGATCTTCTTTTTGAAGAAAAGCTAAAACAGTTTAAGGAATCTCCGCCAGCTCATACCTGGGACAGGCTCGAGAAAGACTTAAACCGTGAAAAATCTGTAAAGCTTTTATTTTACTTAAGGCTGGCAGCTGCTTCATTATTAATTTTGCTGGCTTTCGGAGCAGGGTATTTTTATGCGACTTATCAATCTAAGCCCTCACAAAAAATCTCACAGGAATTACCATTACCCCAAATTGAATCAGATAATAAACACTCAGAAAAATCTATCGATTTTAATAATGAGTCAGTTAAAAAAGAGGAAACACAATCAACTCATCAAAATCCTGAACCGACTCTTATATCTAAATTGCCTTCTAAAAAACAAGATAAAATCGATCAACCTGTTGCAACTGAAAATGAAACCTACGATATATTAATCACCGAAAATGAGGTTCAGGATGTCAAAACCCCTGAAGACAGAAAGGAAAAGACAGAAACTATTGTTGAAGAAAACATTGATACCCAAAACGGCAGCACTGAAGAAACCATCGCTTTGAAACAGGATGAACCGTCGAAAAATGATGTTATGCCCGAATTTAAACCCCTTGTTCTTGATCCCAATGCCAAGGTATACGGGCTGGAAACAGCACAAGATAAAGAAATGAAATGGTCTGTTGGAGCGCAGGTTGCCCCCGTTTGGTCATATCGCGATATAAGTATTAATTACCAAAATCAATCCGGATCGAATGCAAAGGAAGCCGAATCTCAACTGAATGACACCGAGGATGCTCTTCTTTCCTATGCAGGCGGAGTTGATGTAAATTATAATTTGAGCAACAGATGGATCATTCAGTCAGGCATGTATTATTCCAAGATTGGCCAGGTCAATAACAATGCTTTGGATTTCCGTCAAGATAATGACCAATATCTTCTGTTTGCCATTCGAACTTCAACAGGGAGTATCGATGTTGCCTTTGAAAGAGTCCCTGCAGATATCCGTAAAATCAATCCGCCTAAGGATACACTTGAAGCCATCGACCTCAACAATGTAAAGATCATTCAAAATTTTGACTTGTTTGAAATACCTTTTATGGTTAAATATAAGATACTGGATAAAAAACTGGGGATAAATATTTCCGGAGGACTAAGCCCCGCCTATTTGATAAATAATAATACTATTTTACAGGTAGATGATGATAAATATGACATCGGCAATTCGTCGAATTTAAATACCATGATTTTTAATACTTCTATTTCGCTTGGATTAAACTATGCATTATCAAAAAAGCTTGCGTTGAAAATGGAACCTAACTTTAAATATTCATTAAGCCCCATCAATAAAAACAGCCAGTTTGATTACCACCCATATTATTTCTCATGGTTCACTGGACTGAGTTATAAGTTTTAAAGCTCCTTTTAATTTCTATTAACTCCAAATAGGAGTTATAATTTATTTAAATAGAAATTAAATCTGGGAAAGACAACCCGTGAAGAAAACATGCACCATTTTAAACAAGGTCAATAGAACTTTATGCAAAAATGATAGTATTTGCAAAAAACAAATGGGGCTATCTGCGTCTGCGCATTGGCAATACACCAGGAATCCGTCCCTGTGTATTGGAAAGCTTATGATATCCTTTGGATTTTGAAAAGCTATTTATATTGTATGTGATCCCTATGGATATATAGGAATAATAGTCATTATTGTCGTTTTTAACAAAATCATCAAGATAGTCATTTTGGGCTCGTCGAACAGATGCATCTGCGGTAATTCCAATTTTATTGGATACCTTATATGATAATCCTGCTCCAAAAAAATACATGAATTCAGGTGTGCCGGTATCTTTAACTTTAACTTGAGTTTCGTTATTCCTTAAATCATACTGAGTCGTTTTAAACAGAAACTGGCCGATACCTCCATAGAATTCTATACCCATTTTTGAAATATTATTTGGTGAAATCAGGTTTATTAAATTTACCCTCAAATGTGCATTATATTCTACAACAGATCCTTCAAATGAAACATTGCTTTCGTTTGCACCTTTTAAACTTCCATAAAACAATTGCCCCGAAATACCAATTTTAGGACTTATATGTTTGGTTAAGATACCACTGAAGGCAACTCCGCTTTCCTGGGTAAGTTTTTCCATTATTTCAGTGTCATACCTACTTAAATCTCCAAAAAATGAAGATAACCCAACATTAAGATTTAGTGACCAGTTATCCCATATCCCCGGCTTTCTTCTGCCGCCCCAACCCTGTGCTTCAGAGGTTTGTGGTATTAATAATCCACAACAACCTATTAGCAATACTGCAAGTTTTAAATTAGTTTTCATTATTGTAAATTTATAATTCCTTTAATTTATTATTCCATTTTAATACTATTTTCTTCTAATTAATGGTGATTTCATGCCTAGTTTCTTAAAGTATCGGGTATCTCTAGGTTTGTTATTAATATTGTATGTAACACCAAGAGAAATGTATGCATAATAATCATTATCGCCTTTCTTGTTACTTGTACCATCAAGTTTGTCATTATTTACCAGGCGGGCAGTCGCTTCTAGATTAACTTCAAATGAATGATTCAATTTATAAAATGCACCACCACCTAGCAAATAAAGAAATTCCGGTGATTCGGACTCAACATATTTTTCAGGTTTTTCGGGATCATCATATACCAATGTGGATTTGAACTGAAACTGACCGGCTCCTAATTTTCCATAAAGAAAAAAACGGGCATCATTTTGCGGAATTAGAAGATTGACAAAATTGATAGTAGTATTAAGGGTATACTCCATAATGTCAGCTTGAAATTGCGATCTTGAATTTGATCCTTTTAACTCTCCGAAGATAATTTGACCACTTAACCCGAAAACCGGAGTCAATTGCCTTGATAAAATAAATCCATAGGCCCAGGATCCTTCTTTTGACAATTTCTCACTTAATTCATCATCGTATAAACTGACCTCTCCGAAAAAGGATGTTTGACCCCCATTGACATTGACTGACCAGTTCTTTAACAGCGCTGAAATGGTTGGCCGAGGTTTTTGATACTGACCAAATGCATTGGATTGTATTAATAAAATCAGTAGGATTAACAAGGCATTCCAAGCTATCAGTAAGTAAATGTTTTTCCGCCTGTCCCGATTTTCTATGTTAAAATCAATCATACTTTTTATATAGGGATAACACCAAGTTCAATGTTTGTACCAAAAAATATAATTAATTGATTTATAAGCTTATGTAATGGGAGTTTATAACTAGGATTCAGGGTCTTTAATGATTACTATAAAATCACCCTATCCTAACATGCTGAAATGCTGTGCGTTAAAAAGAATTTGGGCAATTAATACCTGATAATGGGTCTCCATTTTCGTAATACTATTAAGCTAAACAGGTATTTAACACGGGAACAACTACTTTTAAAATTTTACCTGAATTAATTTCCTCACAAATAATTTTGAGGATATTAATCCATTTTTCCTGATTTACATTTCCAAATTAATGTAAAGTATGACGAACATGAATCCTGCAAATATTGCATAATATCGACTTGGTTTTATATAGAAAAGTCTATTTATATTTTATAAATTCACCACATTCATTAAAAGCTCTTTTTAAGAAAAAAAGTTATTGCAAAAATTTCAATGCAGTAATTAAATATAAAATTTTAACTACCTTAAATGATTTTTAAATGACTAGAAGAATTACTTTTGCGGCGAAATAAATAATTAAATCTATGAAAAAACTGTTGATACTGGGAGCCGGAACAGGCGGAACAATTATGGCCAACAAAATGCGTCAAGACCTCCCCCGTGATGAATGGGAAATTACAATAGTTGATCAATTCAAAACGCATTTTTATCAACCGGGGTTTTTATTCATACCTTTTGGATATTATAAAGAAGCTGATGTTGTTAAACCCAAAAACAATTTTATTCCTTCTGGTGTAAACCTGATTTTTTCGGAGATTGATAAAATTGATGGAGAAAAAAATTCAGTCAAGCTCAAGGATGGTGAAGTATTGAAATACGACATATTAATCATTGCTACAGGAACAAAAATTGCTCCTGAAGAAACACCCGGTCTAAAAGGTGAGCTTTGGCATAAAAAGGTTTTCGACTTTTATACCATCGAAGGGGCCAAGGCCCTTGCCAATTTCTTTAAAACATGGGGAGGTGGTGACCTGGTTATCAATATTGCTGATATGCCGATTAAATGCCCGGTTGCACCTCTTGAATTTGCATTTTTTGCGGATGCTTTTTTCATAGAACGCGGGATGAGGGAAAAGGTCAATATCACATATGTTACCCCGTTGGGCGGAGCGTTTACTAAACCTCGTGCATCAAAAATGCTTGGAAATCTTTTATCTGAAAAGAACATTAAGCTTGTGACCGATTTTACCCTTATGGAGGTTGATAACGAAAACCAAAAAATCATGGATTTCGGGGGTCAGGAAGTCAGGTTTGACTGCCTGATATCCATTCCTTTACATAAGGGTGATGCCATGATTGAGCGTAGTGGTTTGGCAGATGACCTTGGTTTTGTCCCGGCAGACAAAAATACGCTTCAATCGACAAAATTTAACAATGTATTTGTGATTGGTGATACCGGTAATTTCCCAACTTCAAAAGCCGGTTCAGTCGTTCACTTTCAGGCAGACATTCTGCATGAGAACCTGATATGCTTCATTGAGAACAGACCTTTTACCGGTAGTTTTGATGGTCATTCAAATTGCTACATCGAAACAGGTCATGGGAAAGGCGCCCTGATTGATTTCAATTACGATACCGAACCCTTACCCGGTTCATTTCCTTTCCCCGGAATCGGACCGTTCGGATTGCTGAAGGAAAGCCGTATGAATCATTATGGAAAGCTTATGTTCCGGTGGATTTACTGGCATATATTATTAAAAGGAAAAGAAATGCCGATTGATTCACAAATGACCATGGCTGGTAAAAAAATGGAATAACTCCTGAAGTGATGAATCAGCTCAGTTTATAAATATTTAACCTGTACGTAAAATGACGGAACAAAATATTCAGCTTCAAATAGATGAGATCAATAAAAAGCTGGACCTCATCCTGGAAGAAATATTTATCCAGCGGCAAAACCGTGAAGCTACCAATGATCTGATTGATGACCTGTCCATCATTGGAAAAGATGTTTTTAAAAATTCAGTAATCGAACTGGACAAGGCTGGGGTTGAGTTAAAAGGCGAAGCTTTGGCGGGTATGGGCATTCGGTTAATCAGGAATATTGATAATATAAATGACTTTTTAGATACCCTGGAAAACATCAATGATTTTCTTAAAGATGCCTCGCCTATTGCCAGGCAGGTTGGACTGGACGCCATACAAAAATTGCATGAACTGGAACAAAAAGGATACATTGATTTTTTCAGGGAACTCACCAGGGTTTTGGATAATATAATTACCGGTTTCACAAAGGAGGATGTTAAAGCTTTAGCGGATAATATTGTTACCATTCTTAACACTGTAAAGAGCATGACCCAGCCAGATATGCTCGAAGCCCTGAACAATGGGGTTAAAGTTTATAAAAGCATTGACACCAAGAATATTCCTGAGTACACCATTTGGAAGGCATTGCGGGAAATGCGTTCGCCTGAGATGAGACGAGGACTCGGATTCATGATAACTTTTCTGAAAAATCTGGTTAAAGAAGAAAATAATTCAAAATAAATAATCATTTAATTTTTACTATTATGGCACAAAAAACGTATGCAGGAGTAACCGTTGATGTAAACGACGAAGGGTACTTTACCAATCCAGCACAATGGACCAAAGAAATTGCAGCAGCAATTGCAAAAGAAGAAAATCTTGAACTGACAGAAAAGCATTACCAGATGCTTGATTATCTGCGCAACAGGTTCAATTCAGGTGAGCAATTATCAATTCGCGGGATCAATAAATCCGGAATCGTTGATGTAAAAGAATTTTACCAAATGTTCCCTGGCGCTCCGCTTAAAAAATCAACAAAAATTGCTGGTATTCCTAAACCCACAAGTTGCGTATAAGTTTAAATTTTCAGGTTCCAAATATCGGGATCGTAAACAATTTGAAACATGAAGTGTAAAAAATGAAAAAGTCATATTGAATTTATAATCATAAATTAAAGAATTATGTCAGAAAATAATCATCCCATAAAAAAGGTCAGCATTATCTGCGCCAAAGGAGCTATTGAAGATGTTTATGCCGCGTTAGTAATGGGTAACGGGGCAGTAATGGAAGGCATCGAATGTAATCTCTTTTTCACTTTTTTCGGTCTCGAGGCTATCATGAAAAACCGAATGGATAAATTGCATACCGGTGTTGTGGGTAATCCTGCTATGCGTTTGCCTGGTGGTGCACGCATGCCGACCTGGCTGGGTGTAATCCCGGGCATGGAAGCCATGGTTTCATCCATGATGAAAAAAGAGATGGAAAAGCTGGATGTTCCGCCGGTAAGTGAGTTTATTGAATTATTTGTTGCCGGTGGCGGAAATCTCTGGGCTTGTAAACTTGCTGCTGATATGTTCAAAGTAAAGAAAGAAGATTTAAGCGAACATGTAAAAGGTATAATCACCGTTGGAGAATTTTATGAAAAAGCTGGCGGCGAGGGAAGTCAAATCATTTTTACATAAAAATTCTTCATTAATCAATTTCAAATAATTCAGGTGTTGCCCCTTTTCTCAAACATCTATTACCATTCATTTGCCTGGACCATCATAGCTGAAAAACTTCTTATTGGATTTTAGAGAAAATATTTTGATTTTGGAATACCTTCGTTCATAATCCCGATAATTGGACCGACGAAAACAACACTAGGAAAAATGGATTTGATAAGGGCATAAATTAATCCTAGCCATGTCTTTCCTTTTAGAAGCCAGATCTTATAAAAAACAATCCATCAGGATGGTGCCGTTCATGGTCCTGCCAATTCTGTGAAGGGTATACAAAGATTTTGGAAAAAACTCCAATAATGATCTCAATAGTTGGTCATTATTTTCTTAATACAGAGGCATTAACCAGGATGAATCCAGATAATTGTTTTTAGGTTTATACATAGCAGAATTGCTGTTTTGATAATTGTATTTATAGATTCACAAGATATATAGAGGTGTTCACATTTGTAAATAGATGCGATTGGTTAAATGCCGAAACCTATTCTATTTCGATAAACTCATAGTTTATTTTCCTATTTAAATGGGTTGGATCTCTTTTATTTTCGCTGACTGTTATTGCTTAAGGATTAAAATAAAAAGAACCAAGTTTTTCCCAATCATTGTTAGGATCTTTGGTACAAAATAAAATCCTTTTATTCGAATCTAGGTCTATGAGTTCAAAGTAATATCTCTCATTATTGGCACAAAATCCTTCAGCTAAAAAACCACCTGATTGAATTCCAAATTGTCTTAGTTCCTGAACCAGATGGTTCAGAAAAGTTGTTTTTCCGCTTCCGCACGATCCGGTTATAATGAAAACTTTATTCTTCATCCTGCTTAAAAAACAAACAGGCATCCCCATAACTTAGAAATCTGAAATCATGGTCAAGGGCATATTTGTAAGCTTGCTTCCATCCTTTGCCAATAAACGCTGAAACGAGCAATAACAGGGTGCTTCTTGGCATATGAAAATTGGTGATCAGGATATTGGGAATTCGAAAACGATAACCAGGAACAATCATTAATTGTGTTTGACCGCTGACCGTTTCTAAAGAATGCTTACACATATAATTTAGTACTTCCATCAAAGAATCTTTAGGTTGTATTTCACAATTGTAAATTGAATTATAAGAATCCCATTGCTTAATGTCAATTTCTTCAGGAGTTTTTTTATCAATTATAAGCTTTACACCGAACCAATACAAGCTTTCAACGGTTCGCATACTTGTCGTACCAACAACTGCAATACTTTCAGAGAGATGATCAAGTATTTCTTGTATAGTTCTTTTTTGGATCAGGATTTTTTCAAAGTGCATTTCATGATTTTTTATTTCGTTTTGAGTCACCGGTTTGAAGGTTCCCGCACCAACATGCAATGTTAAATCAACTCTTCCAATTTTCTTTTGATCAAGTTTTTGAAAAACAGCCTCAGTAAAATGAAGCCCTGCAGTAGGAGCGGCAACAGATCCTTCATTACGGGCATAAATGGTCTGGTATCTTTCGGCATCAGATTTAATTGCTTCCCTTTTCATGTATGGAGGCAAAGGGATAATTCCTGTTTGAACAAGTATCTCGGAAAAGGATAAGGATGAAGGTTCCCACTCAAACCTTATGAATGATTGATCCTGCGATTGCTGCAATCGCTCTGCGGATAAAATACAGGTACTGCCATGATTACTTATTGATTTTGGCAACTTTCCTGATTTCCATCTGCGTGAGTTACCCACCATGCATTTCCAAACTACTCCGGAATTTTGCTCAAATGCCTGCTGTAATTCACGGGTCGGCAAAACAGGTTCCAGACAAAACAATTCAATGGTCGCTCCATTTGGTTTGTGAAAAAGTAACCTTGCCCTGATCACTTTGGTTTCATTAAAAATTAAAAGGCTGTTTTCAGGTAAATGGTTAGGGATGTTTTTAAAAATGTCCTCCGATATGAGTCCCTTTTTATTAATCAGAAGTTTGGACTCATCTCTTCCGGAAAGCGGAAATTGTGCAATTTTATCCTCCGGAAGATAATAGTCGAATTCGTTAATATTGATGTCAGGAATAAAATCCATACCCAAAGAAAATAAAAAAAATGATATAAGTGTATCAGTAGTAAAATTAATCGGCTGTTTTCCTCATCGCCAAATTGAACTTAAGGTTGCAGAAATATATTATTGCTACTTTTGAAGTGTTAAACATTTGAATAGTAAGTGCAATGGCAATTAAAAGACATATCCCCAATTTCATTACCCTGCTGAACCTTGTAAGCGGCTGCATTGCGATCATTTTTATCTTTGATGGCAACCTGCCATTGGCTTCTTATCTGATTTTCATAGCGGCTGTGTTTGATTTTCTGGATGGAATGGCTGCCCGGGTCTTGAAAGTAAAAAGTGACATCGGTAAAGAACTGGATTCTTTAGCCGACATCATATCTTTCGGGCTTGCACCGGGCTTTATCCTGATGAAATTATTAGAATCTTCAAGCGGCGTTACCAACATGAATGCAGGATTTACATCTGTAATTCCTTACCTCGCATTATTGATCCCTGTTTTCAGTGCACTCCGTTTAGCAAAATTCAATATCGATAGCCGGCAAACCCAGAATTTTATTGGTTTACCAACACCTGCCAATGCCATTCTGATTGCCTCCTTGCCTCTTTTAATGACACAAAAAACCACCCTGATTGGAATGGAATTGGATTGGTTTGTCAACCTGATAAGCAACCTTTATGTTTTAATTGGCTTTACAGTAGTTCTATCCTATTTACTAGTTGCTGAACTGCCCCTGTTCTCGCTTAAGGTCAGCAAAAATGAGCCGGCAAAGAACAGGATGAAATATATTTTCGTTGGGATTTCTGTCGTCCTCCTTATTTTAATTTATTTTGCAGCTATTCCTTTCATAATGTCACTGTATCTTTTGCTGTCACTCTTTTATAAATCCAACATCTGATTACCAAATCTTTTGTTTCTCCTATCTTTGCACCGATGCATGAAGAGTTTTCAAATAAAAAGAAGCAACAGCCACAGGTTGAAAAGGAAATGTCGTTTTGGGAGCATCTGGAAGAATTGCGAGGTCACCTGATCCGGTCGGTAGCTGCACTATTAGTTTTGTCGATTGTCGCATTCATCAACAAAAAAATCATATTTGATTACGTAATCCTTGCTCCGAAAGATCCCAATTTTATCACAAACCGTTTTTTTTGTAAAGTAGGTGAAATGCTTTCGCTAGACGGACTGTGCATGGGCGATTTTAGTCTTTCACTTCAAAACATCAGCATGTCGGGCCAGTTTATGATGCACATGTATATTTCACTTGTGGCAGGTTTGGTGGTTGCGGCACCTTATATCCTTTGGGAATTTTGGCGTTTTGTCAAACCTGCGTTACATTCAAAGGAGAAAAAATATTCAAGAGGTGCTGTTTTGGCGAGTTCTGGCCTTTTTATGACAGGTGTCCTGTTTTCCTATTTTATCATTGTTCCTCTGACCATCAATTTCTTTGGTACTTATCAGATCAGTGAAAGTGTGGTCAATCAAATTAATTTGACTTCCTACATCAGCACCATTGTCTCTGTCACACTAGCTACCGGGCTGGTATTCGAGTTACCCATTTTAGTGTATTTCCTGACTAAAATTGGTATTCTCACACCAATGTTTATGAAGAAAACCCGGAAATACATGCTGGTCATCGTCCTTACAATTGCAGCAATTATTACTCCGCCAGATGTTTTCAGCCAAATTTTGGTATCATTTCCACTTCTAGGGCTTTATGAAGCCAGTATCTGGATTTCGGCAAGGGTATACAAGAAAAAACAATCTGAGCTTGCAGGTTAAAGGATCCGGAATTAACTACCTGAAAATTCACAGTCTTTCCTCAGAAATTCACTGAATGCTTTACAAAGTTCATCAGGTGCATCCGCATGAACCCAGTGAGAGGCATTCTCAATTGTTTTGAAAATAGCATTGGGAAATTTTTGCAGGATCAATGGAACATCCTCCTCAAGAATATAGTCTGAAGCACCTCCTTTAATAAATAAAGTTGGTATATCAGAAGTATAAGGCAAATCCACGCCTTCAAAAACATTTTCGAGGTTTTGATAAATAGACTTAAGATTCAGTCGCCAGGCAAGACGGTTTTTCCCGATTCGGTAGAGATTTTTCATAATAAAACCGGCAATAGATGCAGATTTAATTTTTTCGCTAATTATTTTTTCAATTTCTTCTCTTGTGAAAAGCTGATCGAAATCTACTGAAAGCATGGCATCCATTATGTCGAGGTGCTGATGGCGGGCAGGATAATTTCTTACACTGATATCTACCACAATCATTTTATCAATCCTGTGAGGGTGTTCGAGGGTATAGTTCATTGCCACCTTACCCCCCATGGAATGACCAATTAAAATCGGTTTCGACAACTGATGATCCTCAATAAATTCAAATAAGTCATCCACCAATGCATAATAACTAAAAGTATCGCTATGGGGTGATTGTCCATGGTTACGCTGATCAGGAATAAATACTTCAAATTTTTCGGCCAACCGCCGGCCAATAGTTACCCAGTTATCTGAAATTCCGAGGATACCATGAAGTATGATAACCGGCTGGCCCTCGCCGTAATGGCGGTAAAACAATTTCATGCTTTAAGTTTATTCTTTCTTTTAAATCCAAAAACGATTGCCAGTAAAATAAATAGAACACTTACAAAGGACGAAATCCTTCCAAAATAATCTCCAAACCTGGCATAAACAGTAATTTCTGAATTCAGGTTAATATCCTGTTTGATAACATCCTGCTCCCAATATTTAGTTGCTTGCTGAATATCGCCTCTCTGGTTCACAAAACATGAAATTCCCGTATTGGCTGATCTTGCAATTCCTCTTCGGGTTTCTATTGCACGGAGAGATGCAAAAGATAGATGCTGTCTATGTCCGGGAGTATTGCCCCACCAACCATCATTGGTTATAATAAATAGAGTATTGGCGCCTTTTCTTACATAATCTGCACAAAATCCACCAAAAATTGATTCGTAGCAAATGATTGGCCCAATTTTAATGGAGTTGTTTATTGTAAAAGGTATAGGGTCGTCGTCAATGCCCAATGTCCCAACTGTTCCGCCAAGATCAATTGCGTATTTTTCAAGGAACTTGAAAATGCCCCCCGTTGGCATATACTCAACACCTGGAGTTAATCTGGATTTGTGATGAAGCTGCAGCTTTCCAGTGGAGTCAATAAAAAAAGCGGTGTTGTAACTGTCGTAATGGAACTTTCCATACTTATGAAACCTTGCTGAGTTCGGTAATTTTTCGCCTTCACCATATCTTCTGTAAGTGGATGCACCAATTACGATCTTAATTTCAGGATTTTCTTTCGCGAAGTCTTTCAGTTTATTGAGGCTGGCTGACCCATCCAGGTTTTCCTCCCAAATATTTTCCTGAATGGCTGACTCAGGTGAAACAATGAAGGCTGGTTTGTGGTCCCAAACAGATTTAGCAAGGTCAAGGTTCATATCAATCACTTCCAACGGTGGCGTGGAATATTGGGTGGAATATGGATCAAGATTGGGCTGGCAAACAATAACTGTAATAGGATCTTTTGTCTCAGTAAAACGATAGTACATAAAAAGAGAAATCAGAATTGGTAATAACAAAACCGCAAGTGCTGTTATACCATTTTGAAGGATAGTTTTCCTATCAGGCTGTTTGAGCAGAATTGGTTTAACCGCTTTAAAAATCAGGATATTGATGAGGATGATCCATAATGTTCCTCCTAAAGCTCCTGTGTATTCATACCATTGAATCCATTTATAATTCATTGCAAAACCATTTCCCAGGTTAAGCCACGTCCATGTCAGTTTCCAATTTAGGTGGATGTATTCGAATGTGATCCAAAGAAAAATCAGAATAAAATATCCCTGGGTTTGCTTATACAGGTTTCTACGAACTCCGTGATAGACATTCATTACAATGCTCATGAACATCGAGTTAAATGCCCATGCAAGAGTCGCTACAGGTGTCGAGTTCCAAATCCACCAGGTTGTTGCCACATTCCAGATAAAGAAGGCTGGGAAAGTGTAGAAGAAAACGCTGAACCGGTTGAAGTTCTGCCGGTTTTTCAGAATATGCTCCTCAATGATCAGCAATGGAATGAATGCCGTAAAAAGAAATAACGGGAAACCATTTACCGGCCAGCCTATGGTAAAAAGGATTCCTGATAAACAGGACAATATGATCAGATGGAATTTTTTCATAAGTGAAATAACGAAGGCTTGGCAAAGATATTGAAAAGTGCAATTATGTAGTTGAATTGAAATTTAGTTTATCATTATATTCGTGGATTCACGGCTACAATTCAAACAAAAAATCATTGTAAGGATAGCGTACCATATGTATCCGTTTAACTTCCTCATAAAGTATTTCCTTCAACTCTTCAACATTTTGTTTTTTAAGCGCTGAAATGAAAAGAGCCGGAGCTTCCGACCGGGCCATCCAGGTTTTTTTAAGGTCTTCAAGACTAAGGTTTTCTTTGGTCAAAGGAGTCAGGTCGTCTTCCTCTTTTTTAACGTAGGAGTAAGCATCAATTTTATTGAATAAAACAATCGTGGCCTTTCCATTGGCTTTAATATCGCCAAGGGTTTGCTGCACAATACCAATCTGCTCCTCAAAATCGGGATGGGAAATATCCACAACATGAACCAATAAATCGGCTTCCCGCACTTCATCAAGAGTGGATTTAAACGATTCGACAAGATCATGAGGAAGTTTGCGAATGAATCCAACTGTATCAGTAATTAGGAAAGGCAAGTTTTTAATTACCATTTTTCTTACCGTCGTGTCAAGGGTGGCGAACAACTTATTTTCAGCAAAGACTTCTGACTTGCTTAGCAGATTCATGATGGTGGATTTGCCCACGTTAGTGTAGCCAACCAAAGCCACCTGAACCATTTTTCCACGGTTTTGCCTCTGCGTTGACTTCTGTTTGTCAATCTTGAACAGCTTTTTTTTAAGCAGGGCAATCCTGTCGCGAATGATTCGGCGGTCGGTTTCAATTTCAGTTTCACCCGGACCGCGTAATCCAATTCCCCCCCGCTGACGCTCTAAGTGAGTCCACATACCCGTTAACCTTGGAAGCAAATATTGATATTGTGCAAGTTCTACCTGGGTTTTGGCGTGTGAAGTCCTTGCCCTGATTGCAAAAATATCAAGGATGAGGTTGTTCCTGTCAAGTATCCTGCAATTAAGATTCTTATCAAGATTCCTCATTTGAGCAGGACTTAACTCATCATCAAAAATAGCGATATCAATTTTATTATCCTCGATATAATCCCTGATCTCACCAAGTTTGCCTGATCCGACAAATGTTTTTGGGTCTGCTGATTCAAGTTTCTGGGTGAACCGTTTTACCGGAATGGCACCTGCTGTATCAACAAGGAATGCAAGCTCATCAAGAAATTCTTTTAGTCGTTCTTCGTTTTGGGTTCGTGTGACCAAGCCTATGAGGACGGCTTTTTCTTTTTTTATTGCAGTATCGATCATTCAGGGATGTTAATGAAAATTGGTTGCAAAATTAATACTTTACAACTTCAGCTTAATTTTCAATATTTTCGGATGGAAAAGTTATGAGTTAATGAAAGATTTAATATTTGTAATTTGCATTTTTCTATTTAAAATCAAAGTCCGAGAACAATGATAAAACTGATGATAATCAGACAAGCTCTCTTTAGTAAGGCCTGAAACCAATTATTTCCCTTACCATTTTTACAGTTGTCCCTCCGCTTACATGGGCTTTTTCTTTTCCCATATCCATCACCTTACGGATATAGTTGTCATTTGCCATGAGTTCCTTAATTTTTTCTCTGATCGGAGTGGTAAAACGGATCATGTCTTCAGCTAGTTGTTTTTTCAGATCACCATAGCGGATCTCGCAAGAATTGTATTTTTCATCGAAATACTTTACCGTATCTGCGCCTGACACTGCCTTCATAAGGGTGAAAAGGTTTTCGATTGGCTCAGGTTTGATAGAGTTTTTTTCAGTCGGACCGGCATCTGTAACAGCCCGCATCACTTTTTTACGGATCACTTCGGGTTCATCCGCGAGGAAAATAGCATTATTCTCATCATCCGATTTACTCATTTTGGCAGATCCATCGAGACCGGGAATCTTTACCAATTCTTCCCCAAAATTGTAAGCTACCGGTTCCGGAAAAACTTCTGCATTGTACATCCGGTTGAATCGGCGGGCAAAAGTACGAGTCATCTCAAGATGCTGTTCCTGGTCTTTTCCAACAGGAACCTTATGAGCCCTGTGAATAAGAATGTCGGCTGCCATCAGGCAAGGATAAGTTAAAAGTCCTGCATTAATATTATTGGGTTGTTTGCGTGCTTTCTCTTTAAAAGTGGTTACCCTTTCCAGTTCACCCATGTAAGCATTCATATTCATCAAAAGGTATAGTTCTGCAGTTTCAGGTAAATCACTTTGGACATAAATAGTAGCGATTTCAGGATCCAATCCGGCGGCCAGGTATTCAACCAATGCCTGCTTTACGTTGCCCTGAAGGTTTTGAGGAGTTGGGTGAGTAGTTAATGAATGGTAGTCAGCAATAAAAAAATAGCAGGTATTTTCATGCTGCATTTTTGTAAAATTCCGGAGTGCTCCCAAATAATTACCGAGGTGAAGGTTGCCTGTTGGCCGGATGCCACTTAATACAATATCCATTGAATTTATAGCTAATTTATACAGTTGATTTTCGTTTGCAAATATCCAAATTTAATTCCATGAATGAATATCAGGAATTACATTTTGATTTCGTCATTATTTTTGTTAAAGAAGTGATACTCGAGGAAATGACAGGCAGGATTGGCTTTTATTCTGATCCATGTTTTATATTTGAAATACCATTTTACCTGCTTCGAGTAAAGACCTTTGGTTAGGTAAGAAAATAAAAATGGATGAAGGGCAAGGGTTGGATTTTTTTCATTCTGATCGTGAATCAGGTATCGTAAATTATTCTCCAGTTCATCAATAAATAAGACACTGGGCTTTATTTCGCCTGATCCATTACAGGTGGGGCATTTTTCAACGATTTCCACATTCATTTCGGGTCGAACCCTCTGACGGGTAATCTGAACCAATCCGAATTTGCTTGGGGGAAGAATGGTATGTTTTGCCCTATCCTTGGCCATTTCCTCCTTCAATTTCGAATAAAGTTTACGGCGGTTGGCTGAGGATTTCATATCAATAAAATCAATGACAATGATTCCCCCCATATCTCTAAGTCGGAGCTGCCGTGCCAGTTCGGTGGCTGCTTCCAGGTTGACTGCCAACGCATTTTCCTCCTGGCTGTTTTCCTTATTTACGCGGTGCCCGCTGTTGATGTCGATGACATGAAGGGCTTCGGTATGTTCAATGATAAGGTATATTCCGCTTCGGATGGTGACGATTTTACCAAATGAATTCTTGATCTGCTTGTCGATTCCAAAACTTTCAAAAATCGGAACCTTACCTTTGTAAAGCTTTACGATATTTACTTTTTCAGGAGCTATCGACCGGATATAATTTTTGGTGTCCTCAAATAAAGTCTGATCATTGAGTACAATGCTATGAAAAGATTCATTCAAAATATCACGGAGTATGGCTGAAGTCCGGTCGATTTCACTGACAATTTTCTGCGGTGGTCTTGCTTTGATCAGTCGCTGAACCATGTTATCCCACTTTTCGACAAGATTTTTCAGATCATTATCCAGGTCGGCAACCTTTTTATGCTCAGCAATGGTTCGGATAATAACCCCGAAATTGACAGGCTTTATACTTTGAATCAAGCGTTTCAGCCTGTTACGCTCCTCGGCACTTTTGATGCGCTGCGAAACAGAAATCCTGTTAGAAAAGGGCACCAAAACAACGTATCTGCCGGCAAAAGATAATTCTGACGAAACCCTGGGTCCCTTGGTAGATATGGGTTCTTTAGCAACCTGAACCAGGACTTGTTGACCGGCTGTCAATACCCCTGTTATTTTGCCGGTCTTTTCAATTTCCTTCTCAATGGTGAAATTGGCGAGCGCCGATGATTTTATTTTTCCCTGAAGTACAAGGCGGGTTAATTTATTGAGTGAAAGCACCTGCGGTCCAAGGTCAAGATAATGAAGAAAAGCATCTTTCTCATAACCTACATCCACAAAAGCAGCATTTAAACCCGGCATGATCTTTCTCACCTTGCCAAGATAAATATCTCCAACAGCAAATCCAGAATTGCTCTTCTCTTTGTTTAATTCAACAAGGGTCTTGTCCTCAAGCAATGCAATATCAACTTCCGACGGACCCGAGTTAATAATTAATTCTTTATTCACACTATAACTTCTTTAAATAACTGAACATCATTGCATCAGACCAATGACGTTTACCGGAGGAGAGCTTAGGTAAAATCCGGAGGTGGTTAAAATTTTAGAACATAATGCAGGGATAGCATTATGTTCTAAAATTTCGATGCTTTCAATAAAACTTACTTCTTCTTATGCCGATTTTTCCGTAAGCGTTTTTTACGCTTATGTGTCGACATTTTGTGTCTCTTTCTTTTTTTCCCGCTTGGCATAATCCATCTAAAATTTAAAAATTACTTCTTTTTGTTTTTTACTTCATTAACAAAAGTCTTGGCCGGTTTAAATGATGGAATGTTGTGAGCAGGAATAATAATGGTGGTATTTTTCGAAATATTTCTACCGGTTTTTTCAGCTCTCCTCTTTATTACGAAACTACCAAATCCCCTAAGGTAAACGTTGTCACCACTAATCATTGAGTGCTTTACAGCATCCATAAATGCTTCAACTGTATGTTGCACAGTAACTTTTTCTATTCCTGTTTTAGTAGCAATATTTGCTACGATTTCTGCTTTTGTCATGATTTATTTTTTTTTAACAATTTGATAATTAATTTCCTAAATCAGGGGTGCAAATATATAAATTTTTTTAAATGCAATAAATTTTCTGAATATTTTCAATACAATGTTAAATTTGTTCGCAATGAAATTTTCAAATAACTCTGATCAGCTGGTACAAAAAAAACAAACGTGATTTGCCCTGGAGGCAGACCAGGGATCCTTATAAAATATGGCTATCCGAAATAATTCTGCAGCAAACCCGGATTGAACAGGGGCTTAACTACTATTTAAATTTTGTTAGCCGCTTTCCCAATGTGCATTCACTTGCTGATGCTTCGGAACAGGATATTTTAAAGCTTTGGCAAGGATTGGGTTACTATTCGCGCGCCAGGAATCTTCATCACACAGCCATTACAATTGCAAATGATCTTAACGGGCAGTTTCCGGATAATTATAATGACCTGCTTAAATTAAAGGGTATCGGAGAATATACAGCCGCCGCCATTTCATCCATTGCATTTAATGAACCCCGTCCGGTTGTTGATGGAAATGTATTGCGATTTTTATCAAGGATCAAAGGAATAAAAACACCTATCGATGCACATACCGGTAAAAAAATCATAACCGATCTCGCGTTAAAGTTGATTGATAGGAAACAACCGGGAGAATTTAACCAGGCCATGATGGAATTTGGTGCATTGTATTGCAAACCCCAAAATCCAAATTGTGAGGATTGCATTTTCAGAACAGAATGTAAGGCTTATCAGGAGAATCAGGTCAACTCCATCCCAATTAAGACCAAACGGCTTTCATCTCGAAAGCGATATTTTCATTACCTCTTCATTATCTACAAAAATAAGTCAGTTTACCTGAGAAAAAGAACTGGGCAGGATATCTGGAAAAATCTTTATGACTTCCCTCTGCTTGAAAAAAACCATAAAATATCTCAGGAAAAGATGGTTGAAGAAGTTACCTCCTATTTAGCTGCTGAATCGAAAAATAATGCACAAGTCACAATTTCAAAAGAATACAAGCATATTTTAACTCATCAGATAATCTCAGCAAGGTTTTATACAATCCGGTTGAATGATTCGAAATATTTCCGAAAGAATAAATTCATTGAATGGCAACATTTGGGATTCTGTCGAATTAAAAAATATCCATCAATATCCTGTACCAAGGTTGATCGAAAAATTTTTGAAAAATAATCAATTTTTATAGCCGGAAATCAAGTAAAAATTTTTACATTTGTAAAACTAAAATCTTAACAAATGGCTGGAATCAATCGTGCAATTTTAATTGGTAACCTGGGCAAAGACCCGGAAGTGATGACTTTCGAAAACGGAGTTAAGAAGGCATCTTTTTCACTTGCAACAAGTGAGAGTTACAAAAACAAGGAAGGCGTAAAAGTTGATCAGACTGAATGGCATAATATTGTGCTTTGGAGAGGCCTTGCTGAAGTCGCCGAAAAATATCTTCGCAAAGGAAGCCAGATTTACCTTGAAGGTAAAATCAAGTACCGTTCTTATGAGCAGGATGGTGTAAAAAAGTACATCACCGAGATTTACGCAGATAATATGACCATGCTCGGAAGCCGGCGTGATGCCGGGGATGGACAGCATGAGCAGAATCAGCAACACGCTTCACCCCCTCAACCCGAAAGCCATGATATGGAAACCCCTCAGGATGATCTACCATTCTGAAGCTCCACTCGTGATGTTCGGTTGATAAGCTGGTTACAAGCGATTTTAATCCGGCAATTTTTTGCTATTTTTGCAGCAATTTAATCATTGTTTTTAATTACTAATTGCTTCTGCTTTGGAATTGCCTGATAGTGATCCTCATTTACAACTGGTGAATATATTGCTCAGTACTTTCACCGGCGACTTTTCCTCCGGAATATTTTTAAGTCTGCTTATCATCATCCTTTTATTGATGTGCTCGGCTCTGATATCGGGTGCTGAAATCGCTTATTTCTCCCTCACTCCTGCCCATTTAAAGGAAATTAAATCCAGGGAAATTCATGTTAACAAGCTTATTCTTGCCCATCTTAAAAGCACCCAAACGATTGCTTGCAACAATATTAATTTCAAACAATTTTGTGAATGTGGGGATCGTCATTCTTAGCACTTTTGTTTCTGACCGGTTATTTGATTTTACCTTGTATCCGGTGCTTGGCTTCCTGGTTGAAGCCGTGGTGATCACCTTCCTGATCCTCCTTTTCGGTGAAATCATGCCAAAGATTTATGCCAATCAAAAGCAAATTGAATTTGCCTCTATGATGGGCCGTCCGCTTAAATTTCTGGTCTGGATTTTTTATCCGTTAAGTTCGACTACTGATGGTTACTACCACGTGTAGTCGACAAAAAACTGGCAAATCAGGGACAGAACATTTCAATGAGTGACCTTTCAGATGCTATTGACCTGACAGCCGAAAAAGGCAGCCCTCCTGAAGAGACCAAAATATTAAAAGGAATTGTCAGGTTTTCGGATATTGAAGTGAGCGAAATTATGAGATCAAGAATGGATGTGGTGGCAGTGGATGTTGCGATGCCATTCAAAAAAGTGATTGGAGTAGTTGTCGATTCAGGTTATTCCAGGATTCCTGCTTTTGTAGAATCATTCGACAGCATCAAAGGAGTGCTTTATGTGAAGGATTTAATACCTTATCTTAATGGTGACGATCATTTCGACTGGACCACCCTGCTCAGACCTTCGTTTTTTGTTCCTGAGAATAAAAAGATCAACGATCTGTTACAGGAGTTCCAGGAAAAGAAAATCCACCTCGCTATTGTGGTGGATGAATATGGCGGAACTTCGGGAATTGTAACCATGGAAGACATCATCGAGGAAATTATTGGTGAAATTACCGATGAGTTCGACACGCCTGAAGACGGTATCGG
Source organism: uncultured Bacteroidales bacterium (assembly GCA_963705185.1). Taxonomy (GTDB): domain Bacteria; phylum Bacteroidota; class Bacteroidia; order Bacteroidales; family JAADJA01; genus JAADJA01. The sequence continues at coordinate 21,628 of CAVPJF010000018.1, read as the reverse complement.
TTACAAAAAACTGGATGACAGCAATTATATTTTTGAAGGAAAGACCAGCATCAACGATTTCTGCAAAGTGACCGGCTTTGATGATGATGTGTTTGATGAAATAAAAGGCGATGCTGATTCGCTTGCCGGAGTCATCCTTGAATTGCTGGGCGAAATACCTGATAAAGGAAAAGATATTTCGTACCGGAATTTCAGCTTTAAGATTATTTCGGTCGATAAACGGCGCATAAAACAGATTAAAGTAACTTTATTAGAATCCGGTGCTGAAACATCTAAAACTGAATAGTTGGCTTAGTTGTGATTGTTGGTTTCCTGGTCATCCTGGCCGCTTCCTGCAACAACGATTATTATCCCAAGCCCCGTGGTTATTTCCGTATCGATCTGCCTGAGAAAAGTTACGTCGTGTTCGATTCTGCACTTCCATATAAATTTGAAGTACCTGTTTATGCACGGGTTGTTCCCGACACCGATCCTCATGCCGAACCTTACTGGATCAACATTTGGTTTCCTCAATTTAAAGGAACCCTGCACCTGAGCTATAAAAAAATAAACGGCAATCTCGCCAATTACCTTGAGGATACCCGCACCATGGTGATGAAGCACATTCCAAAAGCCAGCTCAATCGATAATAAAGCTTATGAAAACCCTGAGAAAAAAGTGTATGGTTTAACCTATACCATTTCAGGAGTGGCAGCAGCATCACCTTACCAGTTTTACCTTACCGACAGCACCCGGCATTTTGTGCGCGGAGCGCTTTATTTCAATACTGTTCCCAACAATGATTCACTGGCGCCGGTGATTGAATTCCTGAAAGAGGATATCAATCATTTGATTGAGACGTTTGAGTGGAAGGAGGATTAATTGTTGAATTGTTAAATTGTTAAATTGTTTAACGCTTTGTAAATAAAACTTTCTTAACCGTTGATTTTTTTCCCTGGCTGAGTTTTATCAAATAAACTCCCTCAGAAAGTGAAATTCCTTCACTTTTAGGATTCCACATGAACGACTGTAATCCTGAGTTACTCGGTTAGTCGATCTTGATATCGTCTAATTAATTTCCCATAAATGCTAAAATAAACTCCAGCGTGTAGGAACTGTACTTCAGGCATATAAAATTCAATATTCACTTCATCATAAAAGGGACAAGGAGAGACATTTAATGATAATTGATTTTTATTAAACGTATTTTCAGATGTAGCACCCGTGAGATAACAAGCATCGGATTTATATAAAACTTCATATCCATTAATCTGAGTTTGCCAAATATCCAGAACTTCAAAGTAATAAGCATAGTTTCTGCCATTGCATAAAACAGGGTTTGAGTTAATTTCCTCATCGTTGGATATATTTAAAGGTTCCACAGAAAACATTCCGTCAACAATGTAAATATCCATTTGATTATCTGTACCTCCATAAAAAGAATACAGTTCAGGAAAATAATCAGTTATTATCCACATATTAAAAGCCGTTGGCTCATAATATTTTTCAATTCCATTAAAATGAGGTGAAATCATTTCAGGACCAAAATAAAAATCAAAAAAGACAATCGAATCAGCATTTTCCCAGCATAGTGTCCATCCCACATCAAAATTTGCCTCTGCAATATGGAGGTTAATATTATTTTCAGTAACAAATACCGTATCAGGATCAGACCATTGAAATAATGGCCATTCCTTTCTGGAGAAATATATATGAGATTCGTTATTCTCTATTTTTCTCCAGGCAACATAATCGGATGTACATACGGGATCATGACAATTTCCGATATCGAGAGTATCGATTGAATAAATTGTAATGTATCACCGCTATTTATAAACTCAGAAACAATTATACTCCCATCATATTCCCAACAGCCTAACGATGAGTAATTGTATCCACTGAATGTAAAAAAAGAATTTTCATTACCATCTGAGTTTGTTAATTGAAATGGTTGATTCAAAATTTCCATACTCATCGAATTTTATTCCAAAAAGATCAAAATTCCCATTCAAATTACTTTCAAAGACGAGATAACTAAAACCAATAATTTGGGGATTCCTGTAAACAACTGCATCATTTGCCAATATTGCAGTTTCCTCTCCCATGGGTTCCGATATTTTTCGCATCCAAATCTGTTTGGGGCTTTCTGGTGTGAATTGCTTCTCATAAAACATCAATAAATTATCTTCATAATATTCCGGTGTGACAGCAATTACCGGATTTGTATTATAACTGGCCGAGTCGGTTAATCTTACCGGTTCTGACCATCCCTGAAAGGGTTGGGAATGAACCAAACTACTGATAAAAATTGTAAGTAATTGAACTAATTTTCTCATAATTTCAGGTTTTATAGGATTATAAATTTCTCCGTTAATGTTTCATTTTTGGTTCTTACCACCAAGATAATATATCCCTGCGGGCAGGTTGCCTTTGTTCCAGGTTAATTTCCAGGTTTTGTGATGAAGTGTTTTCAACTTTAATTTCATCCACTTTGATCCCACTATTATTATAAATCAAAATTTCATCTTCATAGTTATTAAAATCAGGAAGGTTTACCAATATGTTTACTTTTCCGGATGATGGATTGGGATAAACAGCTATTTCACTATCCAGTTTGTTTTCAGTTTCTCCAACTGATAATGTGCGCTTATAAATGCCATTATCAGTGCAGCAATAAACCAAGGTTTCTCCCAGAATAATAAGGGGCTGAAATTGCATGTATGTTAAGATTGGGTAAACCGTCGTTGAGGTAAGTAAATTCTGGGAAGCATTTTGCAATTCCTATGTGGGGAGCATTTCCCTGAAGCCATCCTACGAATGGATTGCCTCCGTTATCAGTACCAACTGCATTTAAATGATAACTGTAAAAAACATTTTCCCAGCTTGTCTGCATGACATCCAACTGGTAAAAACCACAGCTACCAGTTGCACCTTCACTAATTCCATAAAAACTATAATTGTTATAATAATTGCAGTCGCACAATTCAGAAATGTGGTCACTTGTTATCTGGTTCCAGGTGTTTAATTCGCCATTGGAAAAGTATGTGTTATTCATATCGCCGTTTGTGGCCACTAAAAATTCTTCAAAATTCGTAGTCATATCCATGCAAGCCATCCCACTGAAGAAAGGAATGTCGTTCCATGTAATCCCGTCTTCAGAAATCAACAGATCCATTGTCGTACCCAACGAAATATGTATCCATCGATTTCACAATAAAATGCGGATCATAACAATAATGAAGAAGAGTAAATTCACCTGATTCTCCGGGAAATGAATAAATTCCATCGGACCAGCTGCCATCGCTCATGATAAGCAAGATAGAATCGGAATCGAATCCAAACCCGGCCGATACTGCTTCTACTACCTCCATATTGGCAGTATGAATAATAATCATAGCTTATTCCGCCATAACCGGATAGAATATACATACCGGTATCCACGCATGCCACAGCACTGATAGAATTCCATTCAAAAAAACATAACTTATTTGCTTTGATGCCTTCAGGACCATAGCTTTCCCATTCCCATGCAAAACAATTAGCCTGAGAGAAAACAATTACAATTAAGCAAGTCAGAATTAGTTTTTTCATAATTCAAAGATTTAAAGGATTATAAATTTCTCAGTTAATATTTCATTTTTGGTTTTTACCACCAGGTAATAAACTCCTGCGGGCAGGTTGCCTTTGTTCCAGGTTAGATTTTATTTATATGTACCGTGGTTATCAATCTTGATTTCATCCACTTTAATTCCGCAATTATTTAATATTGAAATATCACAGGAAGATAATGCTAATCCATTCAGGTTAAATTGAATCGTCATTTGATCTGAGACGGGGTCAGGAAAAATTTTTAAGTTAGATATCTCATTTTTATCAACATTTCCAATTACTACATTATACCTTGCATATGAATAATATAAAACGTCATGTCCATTGATTACGGTTTGCCAGATATTAATTATTTCAAAATCATCATATCCAAATACATTCCTGCCTAAAAATAACCTGGGATTTTTATTGAAATAGGTATCCTCAGTGATGTTCAGAACGTATCCCGATACATATTCATCCACAATAAAAATATCTCGAACAGAATCGGTTTCTCCCACAAATGAATAAAGATCGGAAATGTAATCTGTTACCACAGCATATTAAATGCTACCGGTTCATAATAGTTTTCAATACCGGGAATTTCAGTTGACGATATATAACCGCCATTGAGTTCAGAAGAATAAATTTTATTTTCTGACTGCCAATATATATTATATCCCCAAACTATATAATTCCGGTACAGAGATAGAAAGAGCAAGATTAATATTGCTCCCGGTATCTATGATGGGAGCAGATTCAGACCATTGATTTGTCTGATAATTTTTTTCAGAAAAATAAATATGTGTTTCATTGTTTTCTATTTTTTCCCATGCAACATAGCCATCCTGGCAAACCGGATCATAGCAATTCCCCGTATCAATTAATTCAATGTTAGCCAAAATCAAAGTATCCTCGCTTATTTGTGGCTCTGCTATATATATATTTCCTTCACCCTCCCAACAACATATTTCTGAATAACTGTTGTATCCAAAGAAAGAATTTTCATCATACGATGTGTTCGTTAGTTGGAAGAAATCACCAACAATACCGTTTGTATCCATTTTAGCACCGAAAATGTCGTATTCCCCATCAAAAACATTAATTTCAAGAATAAGGAAATTATTAAATAACATTTGCGGATTCCTGTAATCCAATTCAGGCCAAACACCAAAAAGCATTTGTTCTTCCGTCATGGGTTCAGAAATTTTCCTCCACCATACTTCCCTGTAAGGTTCATCGTATTTATTATAAATCATATACAATTCATCTTGCCAAACAACAATTATAGGATTTGAGTTATCCGATGTTGAATCGGTAAGTGCAACAGGCTGTGTCCAGTCCTGAAGAATTTGGGATTTTAATGATATGACAATAAAGACCACTGATAAAAAAACAAAGGATTTTTTCATAATTCAAAGATTTAAAGGATTATAAATTTTTCTGTCATTGTTTCATTTTTGGTTCTTCACCACCAGGTAATAAACTACCTGCGGGCAGGTTGCCTTTGTTCCAACAAATTACATTTCCTACTATTATTTGGTTTGCATTTTTAATTATGTTAACTTTTAATCCACTATTGTTCAAAATTGATACCTCAGCTTTGATCATCAGTTCTTCATCGAGATGGAAATAGAAGGTAGTCAGGCTTGAATGAGAATTGGGGTAAATTCACACAAATTTCGATCTGTTTAAAATCTCTGGATTTTGTTTCTTTATTGTTGTCAATCCACCAGAATCCATTTTTAAAATCGCACCATAATCACCGACGGCAAATCCTGTCCCTTCTTCCGAAAAACATATACTATAAAGTCTTGTATAAGTAATAGGTTTAAATAATTCCCAGGTGGTTCCAGCGTCTATGGTTTTGTAAATGGAACCGCTATAACCAGAAATATATCCTGTACTGTCATTGATAAAATAAATGGAAGTGCAATAACCTAAATTCTCATTGATTATATTCCATGAATCACCGGCATTTTTTGTTACCATTAAAATTCCGGAAAAACCTAATGCATATGCTGTCGAATCATTGGTAAAAAAAGCTGCATTTAACATGTCATACTCAGGTGAGGCATTTATGACCCATGTATTACCGCCATTTATTGTCTTTAGAATGAAAGCCTCTCCATAAGAAAAATCTCCGCCAAAAGCATAACCTGTGTTTTCATTGATAAACAAAATATCATAAATATCCTGTATTACTGGTAATGTAACAGGTAACCATGTTTCACCACTATTTTCAGTTTTAAGCATTATGCCGTCATTACCTGAAACAAATCCCAAATCGTCATTAATAAAATACACGGAATTAAAATTGATGGTGACACCCGAAGTTTGAGGAAGCCATGTTTCACCCGCATCCTGTGTCTTTATTATCAGCCCATCATTACCAGCAGCATAACCAATCATTTCGTCGGTGAAAAATACAGATTTGATCCGTAAATTTGTTCCAGAATTTATTTCAATCCACGAATTTCCTTTATCGGTTGTTCTAAGAATTGTACCACTATCCCCTACAGCAATACTTAATTCTGAATTAATAAAAGAAACATCAAACAACATCTGTGTATTTCCATAAGAGGTTTTGTCCCACGATGCCCCGGAATCTTCTGATCGGAATGTTATCCCACTCGATCCAACCGTATAAAACCTGCCTGAATCCCCATAACAGGCACCATGTCAACCATTCCTTTGTTTCCATATATTCTATGTCCCAGGATAACCCGCCATCAGTTGTTCTTGAAATGATTGCTCCGACATTTAAAATAGCTCCAACGGCAATTCCAACATCAGAATTTTTAAATGTAATTGAATTAAAGTGATAGTTATATGGATAATTGTTTGGAATCCATGTATTACCACCATCTTCAGTTCTGAGAAATGAACCATACCCTCCACAATATAACCATGGTTATTATCGGTAAAATAAACAGAATTAAGCCAATCATTTTCAGGTGAATCAATAAATGTCCAGCTATTACCACCATTTATTGTTTTACAGATCGCACCTAAGGAACCTACAATAAAGCCTGTATTTTCATCAAGGAAAAACAAAGATGAAAACTGAACAGTTGTATCAATTGAAATATTTTGCCAACTAAGTCCTGCGTTCGTTGTTTTAATAATTGTTCCTGTATTTCCGACTGCATAACCTGTTTCCATTGTTGGAAAAAAAACTGATGTTAAAAAGCAGGCACTATCAAGTGTAATCATATCCCAAGTGATACCGGCATTACCAGTTCTGAGCATAATTGCACTGTCACCATAATTCAAATCAAAATATCCTCCCACCGCAAATCCAGTGTTTTCATCAATAAAATATACGCTTTTTAATTGATTACTTATACCGGAATCTAAAAATTGCCAGTTATCCGATCCATCAGTTGTTTTAAGAATTGTACCTGCCCAACCCACAGCATATCCTGTCAGTGAATCAGTAAAAAATACGGAATTGAACCCGTTACCTTGCGGAAGAGGATTCGACCAATACCATTGGGAGAACCCAATATTCTGTAATAAAATTAATAAAGGGAGTAAGACAGACTTTTTCATAATTCAAGATTTTAAAGGATTATAAATTTCTCAGTCATTGTTTCATTTTTGGTTCTTACCACAAGGTAATAAATCACCTGCGGGCAAGTTGCCTTTGTTCCAGGTAAATTCATTTTTAGTTGATGGAGTGTTTTCAAATTTAATTTCATCCACTTTAATCCCGCAATTGTTTAAAACGGAAATTGTAAAATCACTTCCGGCTATCTCTGACAGGTTAATACTTATGCTGGTTTGATTGGAAACCGGATTTGGGAAAATCCTTATCGATTCTGTATTGGCAGTGTTTTCATTTTCTCCCACCATATAATCATTACACATATAAACCCCAGCATCAGTGCAGCAAAAGATGGTAATGGAGCTCAAGACCGGGTTAATCAGTGATTTTATTGATGTTTAAATTGGGTAAGGCCATCGTTCAAATAAATTAATTCCGGGAGAAGGCAGCTATGGATTATAATTAGCGATGCCTTCATTGCCTCAGCCATTGATTCCCAGCCAATAAAAACTTGTCCCATAGCATCAAACCCAAGAGCTCATGTTATCGACTTCCAGAATTCAACCTCCCAGTTATTCCCAAAATCTTCGACTTATACTAAATCCTGATGAATTGGAATAACCAGGAAAAATGCATAAGCTATTCCGGAATTATTAAATTTCACATTCTGTAAAGTTAGACCGGCTTTGAGGATTCATTCCAGTTAAGACCATAATCATCTGACCAATAAATATTGTATAATTTCCCAGGTTCCTTCAGAAACAATGATATGTTCACCATAATAATCCATTCTTGACAGGGAATTGCTATTGAAGTAAGGAACTATTCGTCCAGTTTATACCATCGGATGATCTGATACAAACCGCCTTCTTCCAAACTAATATCATAGTAAACACCCGGTGTTTTCATAGTACAGTAATAAACGCCGGTTTAAAACAACCATTCCACCACTTCAAATTGGTGGGTTTCAAGGTCGAAAGTGTAAATTCCATCGGAATAAGTGCCACAGCCCATGGCCACGAGAATCTGTGTTGCATTTAAATTGACTGCCCCGGTAACAGGCAATCCATAGGTATAAAAAGTCCATTGCTCAATGTCTTCTTCCCAAAGGTACATCCCTTCAGGTGAGCAGATCACTCCTTTCCATGAACCCACGCCAAAACAGATATTGTTTGCATGGATGTATTCCGGGCAAAAGCTTTGCCAGGTGTAGGAACGACTTGTAAAGGGAAAGAGAACAAGCAGAAAAATGATCACAATGTTTTTCATCTTGCAGGGTTTTTAAAATAACCCTTAAAATTACAAAAACATTGGAAGGTTTAGCAAATATTATTGTGAAAATTTTAAAATCTCTTTGTTGAGGAAAACCCTGGGATATAATATTCTAATCTTCGAAAGCGATGTTCAATACCCTTTTAAATCCTTACAACGTAAGGATATTCTGAAGAATATTATTCCGGTTTACGAACAGGATTGAATTATAAGCGGTCGACTTTCTTTTTAATTGTTTTTCTCAGTTTTTCCATCGAAGGAGGCGGGCCGGTTCTCACCTTTTTCCCATCAATATAAATGGAATCCGGAACTCCCCACTCATTAAAGGTTTCTTTATTGAAAGTATCGATCATCTCCACTTCCACTTTATCACCGAATTCAGCGGCTGCCTTTTTAGTCCGGTTGCATGCAGAGATTCTGGGCAGGGCACCATCCATTGTTAAGGCAGGTCACTTTCACTTTTCCGCTTGTGGATTTTGAAGGTTTTTTCTTTGGCGGAATCCATTTTGGTGGTACAGCATCTTCTGCAAAAGGTTTCCATAACAGCACTTCTCCCAAAAATCCTTTCTGATCAACAGGTTTATAACCCTGCTTTTTGTACCACGAAGCTTTCATCCAAACAGGCAATGGAATTCCCCAGGCAACCAATCCTTTTGATCCCAAAGCTTTCACATCTTCTTCGGCAGCTTTGATCATGGCTTTTCCCATTCCTTTTCCCCTGAAATCACCTCTGCCCTGCTTGTATCCATGAACCCAGATGCAACCAATAAAATAAAGGTCTTTCCCTTCCACCCATGAATGTTCTATGGGAAAATACTGGATCATTCCGCCAACCACGCCATTGTCGTCCAGTGCCAGTTTAACCCGAAGGCCTTTTTCCTTCATTTTATCATACCACTTCTCCTTGATGCTTCCGGCTTCCTTAATTTCTTCCGACCAGTCCTCAAGGCAAACAAGGTATGATGATTTGTATTCCTCTTTCAGATCAATAATTTTCATTTCCTCTATTTTGTTTTCAGAACCTTATTAACAATAAAAGTCTATTGTTGTTCGCCCAATCCTTCATTTCCTGTATCAAGGACAAACTTCCATTTGCCGCCATTGTCTTTTTTCCAAACTGAAACATAAGTTCCTTTTTCAACTACAGGATTCCCTAATGAATCTTTTGAAGTGCTGGTATAAATACCATAAGAATATCCCAGTTCACCGGAGGCTGCAATATCGGCAAACTAAGGTTCCCAGGTGAGTATAAAGCCGGTATCGGAAAAAGATTTAAACCTTTCGGCCATAGCCTTTTTACCGACCTGCGGAAAACTGTTTTCCCGCAGAATGACCACATTCTTCAGCCGCATATTCGAGGAAAGCATGTTTCATTCCTTTTGCTTTTGATAAGTCGGAAAACGCTTTGTCGGTATTGATTATTTCCTCTTTTCCTTTACCGGTATCAGGGGTTGAACATTGAATAAATGTTCCTGAAATTCCGGCAATAATTATGAATTTCAGTAAATTTTTAACATAGTTTCTAATCTTATAAATTTTTACTTCAAACCCTGTGTATTCATTTCTCGTATGAAACTAAACAAATTTAAATCAAAAATGATTTTGGCATGGCCTTATATTGATTGGGTTTAAATAAGATTTTCTGAGCAACTATTGTTTATTACAATTCTGTCTGTTTGTTAAATTTTTGCTAATATTTTAAATAATTAAAAAGTCTATGAAGAGATTTACAATTTTTTTGACGGTTTTCTTTTTAGCCATTTCACTTTTTGCACAACAACAATATTCAAAGGTCAAAGTATTGGCCAATGATGCGCAATTGGAGCAATTGGCTTCCATCGGGATTGACGTTACAGAAGGCATACTGAAAAAAGGTGAATTTCTAATCTGCGATTATTCGCAACAGGACATTGAAAAGATCAGCAACCTGGGATTGAGCTATGAAATCCTGATTGAAGATGTCGCCAAGTATTATCAGGACCGGAACATCGGGTTATCAACCAATGTTGATGATTACAAAGATGCAGGTGACTATGAAGTTCCTGAAAATTTTGAATTTGGCTCCATGAGTGGTCATGCTACATATGCATGAAATCGTTGCCAATCTCGATAACATGGCCAACCTGTTTCCAAACCTTATCACAGTAAAAGAATCGATTGGGCAATCCATCGAAGGCAGTGATTTAGTGGATGGTAAAAATTTCAGATAATCCAAATGTGAATGAAACAGAACCTGAAGTGCTTTACACCGCCCTTCACCATGCCCGTGAACCGGTAGGCGCAATGCAAATGCTTTTTTATATGTATTACCTTCTGGAAAATTATGATAATGATCCTTTCATCCAGGCGCTGGTGGATAATACGGAAATGTATTTTGTACCGGTTGTAAATCCTGATGGTTATGTGTATAACCAAACCACTAATCCAAACGGAGGAGGAATGTGGCGGAAAAACAGGAGAAATAATGGTAGTGCCGGGCTGTATGGGTCTGATCTGAACAGAAACTATGGCTATATGTGGGGATATGATAACAATGGTTCTTCTCCCTATCCCTGAAGATGAAACCTACCGGGGAACAGCTGCTTTTTCAGAACCGGAAATAGCCGCAATCAGGAATTTCTGTGAATCCCATGAATTCAAAGGAGCGTTGAATTATCATACCTATGCTAATCTGTTACTTTATCGCATGGGGTTGGTCACCGGAACCCTGTGACGGATAATGATCTGTATGCAGCCTATGCTCATTCTAATGACTCAGGATAATAATTTTACTTTTGGACCGGGGAACACTACAATTTATAATACCAATGGTGGTTCTGACGATTGGATGTATGGTGAGCAAACTACCAAAGGAAAGATTTTGGCTTATACTCCTGAACTTGGGTGGTGACGGTGATGGATTCTGGTGTCCCGATTGACAGGATTATCCCGATTGCACAGGAAAATATGATACAAAATCTTTTAGCTGGCAGCTTTTGCCGGAAATTATGCAAATGTTGAAGACCTGACCCCAACGATCACCAATCCAATTATCGGTAAATTTTGAATTTTGAGATTACACGGCTTGGGTCTTGACTGATGGCGATTTTACTGTTAGTCTTGACTCCGATAGGGAATGAAGTTATTTCAACCGGAGATCCGGTTGAATTTTACGGACTTGATATTCTTGGAAACACAAACAGGCTCGATTCCATATTCGCTTGATCCTGCAATAGCTAACGGAACAGTATTTCAACTTTTACTTTCACTTGATAATGGTAATTATGTTATTTCCGATACCATCTCTAAAATATTTGGTGATGCAACAGTTTTATTTGAGGATGATTGCAATACCATTGCTAACTGGACTTCAACTTACTGGGGACTGATACATCAGAACTATCATTCGGCACCACAGTCAATTACTGATTCGCCCGGTGGAGATTATCCGAATGATGCAAACCGGGTGATTACCTTGAATTCAACTATTGATCTCAACGATGCTGTTTATGCTGTTCTGAATTTCTGGGCTAAGATGGGAAATTGAAGCCGGATGGGATTATGTTCAGGTCCTGATTTCTACCAATAATGGATCATCATGGACACCTCTCGCAGGAAATTATACTAACATTGGAAATGAAAACCAGGCTGACGGGTCAACCTGTTTATGATGGTTTCCAGACCACCTGGGTGAAGGAAGAAATTGATCTTTCAGATTATATCGGAAGCATGTCAAATTCAGGTTTAAACTTAAGGCAGTGATCAGGGAGTAACGGAGGACGGATTTTATTTTGATGATTTTAGTGTGATGGTAATTAATGAATCAACAACAGGTTTGGAAAATCCGTCATCACTCAACCAGAAATTATTTCTGAACCATTCCCAATCCTGCCAGCCAATTCTGTTCAATTTAATCTGAACCTGCCGGAAAGTAGCCAGGAGTACTATTTACGAATTTTTAATGTCTGCCGGTCAGCAGGTTTATTCCGAAGACATTGCAGAGCAATCAAACAAGCCTGGTCATTCCTGTTGAGGACTGGACACCAGGAATCTATTATTACAGGCTTGAAGGAGATAACCTTCAATCTGTTTCTAAAAAACTGATGATTTTGTAAACTATTCATATGTTTTTAAAACCCCGTTAGGTAACTAACGGGGTTTTTTATTTGCAGGAAATACTATTTTTGTGATGTATAGTTTTAAAAATCTTATAGAATATTGTGGATGAAGTTTAAGCGAATTTCAGGTATATTATTGATGGTTGCGGCAGGTGTTGCAATCATTTTTTTATCCACTATCTGATTTGAAAATCGCAAACCCGAACCTAAAAATTCCGATTGTTTACGACACCATTCCCAATAAAGTATATGGACATTGTGATTGATTCACTCATTGGTGATCAAAGATAAAGTCAGGAAAAACCAGTTCCTTTCAGATATCCTTTCCGGCTATCAGGTGGATTACCCAACCATTGATCTTTTAACAAAACAGTCGTTCTTGTATTTGATGTCAGGAAAATCAGGGCAGGCAACAATTATACTGCGCTTTGTAAAAATGATTCTTCGAAGCAATTGCAATATCTGATCTACGAAGACTCCCCTTCCTCTTATGTGGTTTTCGATTTGCACGATTCACGATTCATGTTCATACCGGAGAAAAAGAAATTAAGGCCACCATATAAAACAGCATCCGGTGTAATCAGAAGTTCATTGTGGGATGCAATGGTCGAATGCAATACTGATCCTCAGCTTGCTCTTGAACTTTCTGATGTCTATGCCTGGACGATTGATTTTTTTGGGATCCAGAAAGGCGATTATTTTAAAGTGATTTATGAAGAATTGTCGGTTGAAGACAAATTCATCGGTTTCGGGAGAATACATTCTGCAGTTTTTAATAATGAAGGCAGGGATTATTATGCATTTTATTTTGTTCAGGAAAACCAGGGTGATTATTTTGACGACAAAGGCCAGAGCCTGAGAAGGACGTTTTTAAAGGCTCCGTTGCATTTTAAGCGGATCAGCTCGCATTATTCCCACAGCCGTATGCACCCGATCCTGAAAGTTCGGAGGCCGCATCTTGGGAGTGGATTATGCAGCAGATTATGGCACTCCGGTTCAAACCGTCGGAGATGGAACCGTCGTTTCAGCCGGACGGGATGGAGCAGCCGGAAATATGGTCAAGATCAGACATAACGGAACGTATACTACCGCTTACCTTCATCTTTCAAAGTTTGGACCGGGAATCCGGAAAGGTGCTCATGTGAAGCAGGGAGATGTGATTGGCTATGTTGGAAGTTCCGGCAGATCAACCGGTCCGCATCTTGATTTCCGCTTTTACCAGAACGGAAACCCTGTTGACCCGCTTAAAGTTCAGTCCCCACCTGCAGAACCGGTAAAAGCTTCTTACTTGAGTGAATACTGGAAGACAGTAACGGAATACAAAACCAAACTGGATAGTATCCCGATGCCCTCCAAAACTTAGCGGTGTGGCAAACAGATAAAAGTGAAAAGTTGGGAAGTCGATATCCTTTTATTTTCACTTTGCTATTTTCTATTTTGACTTTACTCCACTACTACCCTCACCCCTTCCGAATGGTTGTGAACTCAGGAGCATCGGTCAACTTTTCTGTTAGAAAATTTTCTATCAGCAAAAATCACTCAATAGCTTCAAACTATATTCAAATAGTTTTTCATCTATATCAATGGTTAATGACTTATGAGTTTAATATTTTGATCAGCCAAATCATATCAGTTGCGAAGAATGCCATTCTCATCCACTTCCTGTTGGCCTTTTTCAGTGAGAAAGGGCAGGAAAATTGAAATAATTCCTTTCAAATAAATGGGTTTCACTTCATGATAGGTCTTATCATAGTCGTATAGTTCAAGATTGACAACCCAATTTGTGAACAGATTGGTTAGCTGAAAAAGAAAGACCTCATATATATCATCCTGTAATACTCTTGGTTGTAAAGAACCTGAATCAACATAAGCTTGGATCGTATTTTTTATAAATGAACGATTATAACTGTATGATGTTTGAACGTGAGAATTCATTTCATAAATATGCTGGAATGAAGCAACTGTATACCGCATAGCGCATCGAAAATCATACTGAAGATCCATAACATGAGCAGAACCTTTAATGAAATTATCCATATTGGCAGGCCCTTGAGGTCTATTCTTCCTTAACTCATTTAACTTCAATTCATAATCCTGGGTAATGGCTACGAACAGTAAATCCTTGTTCTTGAAATGGTGGGTAATCCGGCCCAGCGTAGTCCCCATTAATTCTGCAAGTTTTGCAAGAGTTAATTGAAGGCCATATTCATTGAATAGCTCCCTTGATTTGTCAATAATCTCCTCCTTTGACCGATCCCCTTTAAGATATGCTGACATATAATAAAATTTTAAAATAAATAAATTTATTAAAACAAAAATAATTTTTTTTTGTTTCTTTGCAAAATAAATGATAAAATGGATTCTGTACAAGATTTTTATTCCATAATCATATTTTGATGCAAATTTAAAATAGAAAAATAACAAAATTAAATTTATGAAATCACATGGACATTCGTCAGACATTCTCAAAGCGGCACTTTTCAGCGGTGCACTTAACGCTGTAATCAACGGAATTATCAACTGGTTCCAGGTAAAAGGTAAAACCGAGCTTTTTTTAACAGTTGACAGTATTTCAACAAAAGAACATACTGTTTTGGGAGGTGCAGTAATCCTTGCAACCTCACTAGCAATCATCCTAACAAGCATCGGGTATTTTACTTTCAAGACACCTGATAAGCCATCTTATTATCCTAAGGCATTTTACCTGACTCTGAAAAATGCATTTTTTACATTTGGTATTTTAACCACCTTATCAATTCTCCTGCAACGATTTGCGGGATCAATTTCGGTAACACCAATTTCGGCAGCCATTATCGTAGCCATCATTGCCGGATTGGTAGCAGGAACTATTGATTTCATGACAAAAAAGGAACTTTTGAATTAATAACTTAAAAAAAGAAAACTATGAATTTGAACAAGCTTTTTGAATTAAAAGGAAAGGTTGCCATTGTCACCGGAGGTGGCAACGGAATCGGAAAGGCAAGTTGCCTGATGCTGGCAAATGCCGGAGCAGCAGTAGCTGTAAGCGATCTTAAAATTGAAGATGCGAAAAAGGTAGCCGACGAAATCAACAAAAGCGGCGGAAAAGCAATCGGAGTTTCGTGCAATGTCACCAAGGATGAAGATTTGGTTAACCTCGTTGAAACCACGGTAAAAGAACTTGGCGGTGTACACATCCTGGTAAATAATGCCGGAGGCGGCGGAGGCGGAAGGGAGAATCCCTTCAAAATCACGGTTGATGATTTTGCATGGCGCTTCCAGTTGAATGTTTATAGCGCCTGGAGGCTTTCGCAACTTTGCGCTCCGCACATGAAAACCGGAGGTTACGGATCCATTATCAACATCACGTCGATGAGCAGTATCAACCGCAGTCCGAATATGAGCGCCTATGCAGCATCAAAGGCAGCAATGAACCACATGACTGCAAACCTGGCAATGGATTATGGACTCGACAATATCCGTGTGAATGCTGTTGGTCCGGGTGCTACCAAAACAGCTGCACTGGCATCGGTACTCACGCCGGAAATCGAGGCAAAAATGCTTGCCCATACGCCTATCAAAAGATTAGGTGAAGTTGATGACATTGCCGGAGCAGTATTATATTTTGCAGCGCCTATTTCGGAATGGGTCAGCGGCCAGGTAATTTTTGTTAATGGCGGAGGAGTGCAAACATTGGACTTAGTGAATATATTAATAAACATTTAAAACTTAGCAAAATGTCATGACATTAAAAACTTATTTTCCTTTGAAGGAAAAGTGATCATCATTACAGGTGCAGCCGGAGCTATTGGCAGTGCCGCAGGACACCTTTTTGCATCGCTGGGTGCAAATGTTGTTATTTCTGATTTGAATGAAGAAGGAGCCTTAAAGGTAGCCAATGAAATCACAAAAGAAACCGGAAAAGAAGCCCTTGGTATTAAAACCAACGCTACAGTTGAAAGCGAACTTGAAGAACTTGGTTAATACAACCATTAAAAAATTCGGCAAGATTTCAGGACTTAATCAATAATGTCGGCTGGGGAGCTGCCACACCCATCTGGGGATCGGATACCGACAAAATGGTGAAATCTTACCTGCTGAATACCGTTGGGGCATATAACCTTACCAAACTATGTATGCCTTACCTTGAGAAAGAACCCAATGCAAGTGTTGTATTTTCTGGTTCAATGGTTGGGGTTTCACCTTCACCTGAATTTATCGAATACAGCACTGCAAAAGCCGGTTTAATGAACATGGTGCGCAGTATGGCTGTTGTTTCGGGGCCAAAAGTAAGGTTCAATACAGTCTTATTGGTTCGGTTGATAACGGTGATTCAACCCTGGCTGCAGGTTACACACCTGAAATGCTAAAAGCATTATCGGATATGTTTGTTATGAAGCGCAGAGGTGTTCCTATCGAAATTGCATATGGCATGATGTTCCTGATGAGCGATGCAGCACAATGGATTACAGGTATTGATCTGCGAATTGATGGCGGAGGTACGTATAAAAGCAAAATGCCGACTAAAGATTAACCGGTATTACAAATTTATGAGAGATTCAAGGGATGTTGTTAAGGAATAATTCTCTTACAACATCCCTTTAAAAATTTTAAATTTATAAATTCACTCATTTAAAAACAATTAGCCATTCATGAAGCAAAATATTAACTTGTTATATGGTCTGATTTTACTTGTTATAATCAACTTTCATTGGAAAAAGTGTTAATGCACAAGGGGGATCAGGTGGTTCGGCACAGCCTGACCGGATCATGACCATTGCAGAAATAGTGGTCGTTTGGGACTCAATACAACCCTCTGCAGAAGTAAGCAAAACGCTGATACCGAAAATTCTGAGGGCAGTCAGTATTTATCCCAATGCAAATGTTTCAGCCTTTGATATTGACATGTCCATTCGCAGCGCTTACCGTTTGCCTGAAGTGGGTAAAATCAGCTGGACTGTTGAATTTTTTGCTGGAAATAGTGTTAAACTAATTTTAAAAGTTAGGATCAGTGAAGCGGGAAAGGAGGAGTTTGTTACAAAGGGAATGCTGAAAACTGGGAAAACAACGGAGTTCCCAATACTTTACCAGAATGATAAAAGTATGTTTAAAATTAACCTTGCCGGCAACCTTGGCACCAACCCTGATCACCAATACCTGGTGGGGTAACGGCAAGACTTTCACCGAATATAATCCTTATGGGAATGATCCTCCGGATACTACTGCAGCCTTGATGTCGAAGGATATGTATTTGCCGGTGTTGCCGGTATTTTCAGGATAAAACAGGGTAAAGTCCCCATTTATGCTTATGCGGCAGTAAATACACTAAGTACTGCAACCTTGGGTGCTGAACTGTATAATTCGCACAGCAATACATTTACTTTTCAGATAGAAGAGGCGTATGGCAGGAATTGTAGGAACCAGAAACTTTGACAATGGCCACCTGCTGAGATTTAATGTTTCCTTTGGGAAACAGCCTTACAGGATAGGGACAGGCATGCTGATCTGCCAGATAGCGGGTAATGGTGGTACATGGGGTGGAATGAATGTATGGCCAAGATTTTCAGGAGAATGGGTTGGACTGGCAAAAATTGCCTACGATAATTGGAAACTCGAAGGATTTTACATTGACCCGCATGAATACTGGAAAAATGACAGCAAAACCAAAATGGTTGGGTTTAATACCGAATATAACAGGCTGAATGGATTGAGCGGAGGATTCACCTATTTAAATGCCATCAAGTCCGAATTTCCATACTTCTATCCCGACTATTCACAAACTACCCGGGAAGGACTAAATGCCATGAATTTAAGGCTTCAATGGATGCCAAGGTCAAACGAATCATTCCTGTTCGCGAAAGCAGAAGGCGGTTATCAGGTCAACAATAAAATACCAATGGAAGCCTACGGAATGGCATTTGAGGGAGGATGGTCATTTGGAAATACTAAATGGAGACCTGCAGTCAGTTACCGTTTTTCAAAACTTACCGGAGATGACCCGGATACAGACAAGATTGAGCGCTGGGACATTCTCTATTCCGGGGACGATGTATTTACCTGGGTTCAGGGTTTACTCATGAAAAATATCCTTTTCAACACAAATATGGAAGTGAATAAATTCCAGCTTCAGGTGTTTCCGAAAGGTTGGAGAGTAACCACACAATATTTATTCTTTACAGCTAACCAGTTAAATACCGTACCTTCTCCTCCCGTTGGTACATTTGCCAGTGAACAGATTGCCCAGGAACTGCTGATGGTTGCTGAAAGGTATGTTTCGCGGAATATTTATTTAAGGTTTGTATTCAGCTCGCTGTGGCCGGGCGAAGGAATTGCCGATGTACTGCCTGAACCGGTAAAGAAGCCGTGGATGGAATACCAGGCGATGTTCAGGTTTAGCTTTTAAATAAAGCCCTGTCTTATACAAAATGAACCTTATGATTTTAGAGATAGCAATCATTAATACATTTGAAATCTTCATCCAATGAAATTCAATCAATTCAACTTTTTTTTAATCTTCATTTTTAAGGCATTGTCAATTACAGCCATTTCTTACTGGTTGCTAATCTCTTATAATGTTTTTGGTCAAAATCAAAATATCAACAATGATAAAACAGATAAAAAATGCAATCAGCAGGATCTTGGTGATTTTATAAGAGGTGATAAGCCAAAGGAGAAAGCGCCTCGTAAAACCATGCTGATGGTGCTGCCCAATGTATCATCCAACCCGGTGAACGGATTGCTTTTGGGTGTAGCCGGTTCAACCGGCTTCTATTCTGGGACCAAGGGAAACGACTAGGGTATCTTCGATTGGATTTAATGCTGCATACACCACCAAGAACCAGTTTCTTGCCTTTGCCAAATTGAACATTTATACAAAGGGGGACCATTTCTTCCCTGCAGGGCGACTGGCGGTACTTCATTTACAATGCACCCACCTGGGGTTTGGGGACCAATGCGCCCGACTCCATCGAATCGCAAAACAGTTTTACCTGGCAGGGCGCCGAAATCGAAGATGTGAAAGATGGCTATAAATTGTCGTACAATTACCTGAAGCTGCATGAAATCATGAATTATGAAATTGCCACTTATAAATATATAGGCGTAGGTTATCACCTTGATTACTTTTATAAAATAAAAGACGAGTCACTGCGCTTCGATACCATTCCCTACCAGCTTACCCCGCACTATCTATATTCAGAAGTATATGATTTCGACAGTTCCAAATATCTCCTTTCAGGATTAAGCCTAAATCTGGTTTATGATTCGCGCGATAACCTGATCAACCCTTTTAAGGGTTATTACATCAACCTTAATTACCGGTATAACCCAACATTTCTCGGGAGTAGCCAAAATTCCTCGTCGCTGTGGTTTGAGTTCAGAACTTATGTTCCGCTTTCCAAAAAGGTACAACGGCACCTCGTTGCATTCTGGCTTTTTGGAAATGTTAGGGTTACAGGCCGGCAGCCTTACCTGACACTGATGGCAACGGGAGAGGATCAGCGGGCAGATCCGGACGGGGATATATTGCCGGGCGATACAGGGGTGAAGATATGGTTTATGGAGAAATGGAATACCGTTTCCCGATTTCGCAATGTTCGAAGATACTCGGCGGTGTTGTGTTTTTAAATGCGACAACCACCTCCAACCAAACCCGCGATGTGGGATTGTTTAGCTATATAAGGCCGGGCGGAGGTGTTGGGCTTCGCCTTATGCTCAATAAGAATTTCAGAACCAACATTACGCTTGATTTTGGCTTTGGATATAAATCGGCAGGGATTTTATTTTTCAGGGACAGAGACATTTTGATATAATACCTGATATAGCGATTTATGCCATTTTGTTTTACTCAACAATTACCCTCACCCCTTCCGAATGGCTGGTAAATTCAGGAGCATACATGCACTGAATGGTTGTGATTCCATTGGAGAAATCCCCTTTCTGTGAAACCTTTAAAGCATATTCGAAAACATAGGTTCCCTTGCGAAGGTGTTCAAAGAAAAAGTTGGTTGAAGCGTCAAGTGTGCTTTCGTAATAACCCAATCCTCCCTGATATTGATAACCAGAAATAACATTAACCGGTTCAAACGCAGAAGCCCGCATGTCTTTCATGTGCAGGTATTCCATATCGCGATCTGAACGAAGCTCGATGCGCACTTTAATCTTATCGCCAACTTTTAGCTTCATACCTTCTGTAATTGGTTCAATCACAGGGCCTGCATCTGTATTCCGTTCAACAAAAAGTTTTTTGTCCAATTTTAAAGGAGTTTCCTGAGTTGTGATCTTGTCGAGGTCTTCAAAATACTGCCAGTAGACTGCCCCAGGCAATGCTTTCATTTTTATTGGTTACTGTAATATTGCCCATCTCAGGTTTAACATCACCACCCGACCACGAAGTTTTGAAATAACCCGTTCCGGCTTCCACTTTTGTATCGTCTCTTCCGAAAGGATCGATCACTTCTTTTCCGACTTTTATTTTAGCGAGTTCGTCATAAACCAGCCAGTCGGAGCCTTTCAGCAAAAGCGCATAAACGGCTTCGGCAGTGGCTTTGGGTGTTTTCCAGTTCTGCGTCTGCTTCTGTTTCAGCAACCAGATCTTCATTTGCTCAACAGATTTTGTATCCCTGCGCCACTTCATCAAAGGCCTCGATAAGCAAAGCCTGCGTTTCGATAGGTGCTTCATGCCAATAGTAACCGCCAAGGTTATCGCGCCAGTACATTCCCATCTCATCCGAATAAAGCGCATGTTCTTTTATCGAAGCCATGATTTTGGCTGGAGTTGCTTTATCTCCAAGCCTGCTAAGCGAAAGTGCGATCATCCCCTGTGCATATTTATTGTTTTGGAGCCAGAATTTTTTTGCCTGCTCCTGGTAAAAACCAAATGGTGTTTGAATGATTTCACTGATTGGAAGCATTTCCAGGAAATAGCTCCTGGCATACAAATATTGAATTTGCGTATATCCAAGATGATTCAGTTTTAAATCAGCATCATTCCTCAGCAGCCAATCGTAATCCTCTTTTATCCGTTCATCGAGATAATAAATCGCATTTCGAACCATATTCCAGGTTTCAGGATTCTTTTTCAGATCAGCAATACCGATGTTTTGCAAATGACCGAAACCGGTTACAATCTCCTGTGTGATATACCTGCTTTCGGGCATTCCCT
>CAVPJF010000017.1:0-76100 GCA_963705185.1 uncultured Bacteroidales bacterium | reverse complement strand
TTATCTCTGGCTGCTCAAATTCAGTTGTTCTTCAATTCTTTCCAGCCGGTTATTTAGATTATCATTTTCAGTTTTCAACCGGTCGTTTTCTATTTTAAGTTCTTTAATGGCTTCAACCAGAACGGCGCTTACTTCTGCATAATTAATACCTTTATAGCCATCCACCTCGTTTGTGAAGACCAGTTGGGGAGAGCTTTTTCAAATTCCTGGGCAATGAACCCTATACGTATCCCACTCTAGGATCTGATTTCCATGTAAATCGGCCTCCCGCGCAGCTGCATCACTTTATCCAGGCTGTTCTGCAGCGTATGTACATTCTCCTTCAGCCTGCCATCGGATGTTGCTGTCGTTAAAGTGCCGTCGGAAGTGCGGTTTACAGGTCCTGTATAGGCTCCGGAACCTATGGCCCTGAACCGAGCATTTCCGTTAACATCCAAAAGCTGAGTCGGTGCCGTAGTTCCTATCCCAATATTTCCGAGACTTTCAATAAACATCCGGGTAGTGCCATTGGTCTGAAACGGCATATCTGCCCATCCTCCTCCGCTTGCTTCGGCATTGAGTTTAAATCCTCCGGAACCACCATGTAAAATTTCACCATATACAGTTGGATAGGTTGGACCCCATGCGACCCTGAGACCTTTTTCACTATTTTGACCGTTAATTTCCAGTTTTTGATTAGGTGACATTGTCCCTATTCCGGCATTTCCGGATATATAGACTTTCCCACCCTGAAAATAGCCTGAAAATCCATCGGGCGAATTCACTTCTCCCAGCACCCCACAAGTAGCCCCTGACAGAGGTAGACAAGCCATATACTCCGTTACCAGAAACTGATGCAGTCTCGCTCATTACTCCGTTTGCCCAACCGCCGGCAACATCAGCTATTCCATAGACCCCATATCCATTCGGTGACTTCGTCTTGCCATAAACACCATAATTAGTTCCACTGCCATTAATACCTAAACCATAGACACCATAACCTGCGTTTGAGCATGAAACTCCGTATACACCATAGGTTGAACCGGATAATGATGTAGCATTGCCGTATACCCCAGACCGGACGATGAGTTTGATTGCCCGTAAACCCCTCTTGTTTGCCCGGTGAATGAATAAGCAATTCCTGAGACCCCCTGACCATTGGAAGACGATACTTCACCCTTAAGCCCATAGGTAAAACCTGTACTGGATCGGGCTATACCATATACACCGGTGCCATTATCTGAATACTATTCACCGTAATCCCCGAAAGGTTTATTCGTCGAAGTTGTGGAAAAAGCTCTGCCATAAACACCAGTGCCAAACTCTGAATCTGACACTCCGAAAACTCCGTAATTTACACCCGTTATAGAAGAAGCCCAACCATAAATCCCAATTCCGTAAAATGAAGAAGACGTCCCTGATACCCTATAGCTTGTCCCTGATACAGAATTGCATGACCGATACCCTTTACGCCTATTCCAAAGTTGGAAGTGGATTCTCCATAGACACCCCATGCTGATTGGCTTGTCCCGCTGGCTTTGCCCATGATTGCTGACGACAATGAGTTGGTTACCGAAAGCATACGGATTGTTTGAAGGTTTCCATCGTATGGTAATGTTAATCCGGCATCACCTGATGTCCCGGAATATAAAGAATACGGAACACTCAGTAATTGTGTTGTTCCCATGTCCTGGTAAGTTGTGCCTCCCAGCGGATCAAATTCTACCTTGATGAACATCGACCCGGCAGACCAGTCGATTAAACCAAATGTCCCGGCAAGCACTGTTCCGTTTCCGATATCCAGATTAGCAAGCCCGTAATTGTTGGTATTTGTGGTGTGCCTTACCTGGTAGACCAGAGCGCCAGAAGGTCCTCCCTGTAAAAGCGTAATCCTGAAAGCCACAACCTGGTTCTGAATCAGATTGCCGCTGATGTTGCGGGCCACTGCCTGGTACTTGAAGGCTTGTGGGATTTGAGCTATGACAAATGATGTCATCAGCCATAAACTGACTAACATTAAGGAAATCCTTTTCATAAGTGTATTATTTTGTTTTTAAAATTATGTGACTTACAAATTAAAAAATCAGGATTAGTTTTCATAACACTTTGCTGTTCGATTAAAGTGAGCAATTCACTTACATGAAAAACCAAAAGTTCCTATTGATTATTTGATGCGCTTAAGCTCATTGCAGCTTCAATTTTATCTAGTCGTGCATTTATTTTTTCATTCTCAACTTTCAACTTGTCATTTTCCGCTTGCATTTGTTCATTTTCATTTTCGAGTTTATCAATTTTAGTATTCAGTTCTTTCATAGCTTCAACCAAAACGGCGCTTACTTCTGCATAGTTGATACCTTTATAGCCATCCGCCTCGTTTGTGAAGACCAGTTCGGGGATTGTTTTTTCAAATTCCTGGGCAATGAACCCTATACGTTTACCCATTTCAGGGTTTGATTTCCATGTAAATGAAACTCCGCGTAGCTGCATCACTTTATCCAGGCTGTTCTGCAGCGTATGTACATTCTCCTTCAGCCTGCCATCGGATGTTGCTGTTGTTAAAGTGCCGTCGGAAGTGCGGTTTACAGGTCCTGCATAGGCTCCGGAACCTATGGCCCTGAACCGAGCATTACCGTTAACATCCAAAAGCTGAGTCGGTGCCGTAGTTCCTATCCCAATATTTCCGATACTTTCAATAAACATTCGGGTAGTGCCATTGGTCTGAAACGACATATCTGCCCATCCTCCTCCGCCTGCTTCAGCATTTAGTTTGAATCCTCCGGAACCACCATGTAAAATTTCACCATATACAGTTGGATAGGTTGAACCCCATGCGACCCTCAATCCATTCTCAGCATTGCCTCCGTTAATTTCAAGTTCTCTGTTGGGTGAAGAGGTACCGATTCCAACATTTCCATAGAAAGTTGTCTTTCCATTATTCAGGGTAATATTACTAAAACTACCATAGATACCAGAATAACCCACAGATCCTGCAGTCCCGTTAGATCCAAGGTATATGCCTCCATCACCACTTTTAAATAATCCGAGACCATTAACATGTAAGGAAGCTTCTGGGGTGGTCGTTCCAATCCCAACATTCCCATTATTTTTAACCGCAAGCAGGGTGGTTAAATTATTTTGGATCCATAAAGGATCACCTCCGTCAGCGCGAATAACCACACCATTGCTTGATGAACTGGTGCTCGTGTTGTGAAAATCCAGATAGCCATGTACCAGATTCAAAACTTCTTACATGGAACTTGTATAACGGACTGAGGTCTCCAATTCCAACATTACCTGCAGCAACATTCAGGACAGTATTTCCCCCATCCTGGTAATTGATTGCCAGATCCGTACCGACAGATTCAATATCAACTACAGCCCCGTCATTCCTGAAGCGAATGCCTTTGGATGCAGTTCCTACGAGCATCGAGCCGTTAACTTCAAGTTTATAAAGCGGATTGTTAGTCCCGATTCCTACATTCGCATCATTGTAATATATACCTGTGGAGCCAATTAGCCAGGGCGAATTTGCAGAACGTTCAGAATAAAGAGCATAAGGTACGCTCAGTAGCTGGGAAGTACCCATGTCCTGGTATGCTGTGCCTCCCAGCGGATCAAATTCTACCTTGATGAACATTTGACCCGGCTGACCAGTCAATACTGCTGAATGATCCGGCAAGAACGGTCCCGTTGCCGATTTCCAGATTAGCAAGACCGTAATTGTTGGTATTTGTAGTGTGCCGTTCCTGGTAGACCAGAGTGCCTGAAGGTCCTCCCTGTAAAAGCGTAATCCTGAAAGCAACAAGCTGGTTCTGGATCAGATTGCCGCTGCTTGTTCTTGCCACTGCCTGGTACTTGAAGGCTTGTGGAGCTTGCGCTAATAAGCTCATGGCAATTAGCACAAAGCATACTAAAAAAAATGTTGTTTTTTTCATATGGAGATGTTTATATGTTGGTCAAGGAATCATGCAGTAAATGTAATAAATAAAAAGGAAATGTCAAGGATTTTACAAGGAATTTAAGGACTATGGATGAATTTCCTGTAAATTTCCATACCATTTGAAAAATATTCTACTTTTATGCGCGGTGAGAAATGATTTGAAGGTTTCTCATTTTTCTGGCTAAGTGCTCGCTATGCTGGATAATAAGTACAGAAAATATATAACAGGACGTTTCCTTCGATTCCAGGTATTCCTTGGGATTATCGTTTATGCAGGCATTGGCCTGGGACAGGACAGCGTTTCATTTGAAAGAAAAACAATAAAAGCCAAACGGATTGAGCAAACTCCTGTAATAGATGGCATCCCCGATAAAGGTCTTTGGGATCAATTGCCGGTTGCCACCGGTTTTATCCAGTACGATCCTTATAATGGCCGTAAGTCGGTTTATGAAACAGAAATCCGGTTCGGCTATAACGAAACCGGCCTTTACATGGGCGCTTTCATGCATGATCCTCACCCCGACAGCATTTCAGCCGAACTGGGCAAGCGCGACCAGATCGATGAACTGAATACCGACTACATCACGGCAGATATTCTTCCCTATAACGATGGCCTTACCATGTTTGAATTCAAGATAAGCCCTGCCGGGCTTCAAAGCGACAACAAATTCTCTGCTGTCGGAAGGGAGTCATCGTGGGATGCCGTTTGGGAAAGCGCTGCCACCATTAATGATTCCGGGTGGATAGCCGAAGTATTTATCCCATACAGCGCCTTGCGTTTCCCGAAAACAGAAGTCCAGACCTGGGGCATCAACATGTGGCGCAACCTGAACCGGCGCAACGAAAAATCAACCTGGTCCTATATTCCAAATGATGTGGGTGAGATTTTTAAGTATTATGGCACAGTCACCGGGATGGAAGGAATTAAGCCACCCTTAAGATTATCGCTCTGGCCTTACCTTGCCGCGTATCTTGAAAAAGCCCCCAGCCAAAAGCAATGGGATAACAATATGCGTGGCGGCATGGACATGAAATACGGAATCAGCCAGAGCTATACCCTCGACATGCAACTGATCCCCGACTTCGGGCAGGTCCAATCGGACGACATTATCCTTAATCTTACTCCTTTTGAGGTACGGTATGATGAAAAGCGCCAGTTCTTTACTGAAGGCACTGAGTTGTTCCAGAAATGCGATATCTTTTATACACGGCGTGTGGGAAGTGTCCCCAAAGGATACGATGCTGCTGCTGACAGCCTCAACTCCAATGAAAAACTTACCAACAATCCGGACCAGACACAGATCATCAATTCAACCAAGATCAGCGGCCGGAACCGCAATGGGCTCGGACTTGGATTCTTCAACGGCCTTACAACCAATACCTGGGCCACAGCCGAAGACACCCTTTCGGGCGCTACCCGAAAAATTTCAACGCAGCCCTTTACCAATTACAATGTGCTTGTTTTCGATCAAAGCCTGAAAAATAATTCCTACTTTACCTTTATCAACACCAATTACTGGACACCTGACTGGCAATATTGCTCTAACGTTACAGGTGGTGAGACCAAACTGGTAAACAAGGAAACCACATTTGCATTCAAAGGTCGGCTTAATGTAAGCCAGATGTACCAGGAATTGTACAAGCCAGTTCTTGGATACCAGTCGCTGCTGAACTTTTACAGGCCAAGCGGAATTATCAGGTACAGCCTTTCGAGCCTGATTACAGATGATCATTACGATGTGAATGATATGGGATTCCTGGAGAAGAACAACGAAATCCAGAATGAAGGGGCCCTTTCATACAATATTTTCAATCCTGTCTGGAGAATTGTCAAGTCTAGAACAGAATTTGGGATGAATTATTATACCCGTTACCAGCCGTACTCACTTATGTTCCTTGATGTTGAACTCAATAACAGCACGACTTTTAAGAGCTACTGGGAATTTTACGAAGAAATCGCCTGGCGTCCCCGGGGCTATTACGACTTTTACGAACCCCGCGTGGATGGATGGTATTATCACCGTCCGCCTTCATGGGATGGAAGCTTCGGGATGTCGACCGATTCGCGCAAAAAGTTTGCTGCCGGCTTCGAGGCTGCATTCATGGTCTATCCCGAAAATGATGGAACTGAATTGTGGCTTTCCGTCGAACCCCGCTACCGGATATCCGACCGGCTGACCACAAGCTTCATGTGTACCTACGGCACTGCTCAGAATGACTATGGCTGGGTTGACACACAATATGATCCGTCACAAAATCCATTGATTTATTTCGGGCGGCGTGATGTACTGGTGGTGAATAATGTACTGGATGCCCGGTATGTTTTTACGAAAAGCATTTCCCTGAACCTGCGGGCGAGGCATTACTGGTCGAAAGTGGAATACCTTGACTTTTATACCCTGCAGAGCAACGGTGAACTTTTCCCGGCAAGCTATGACCAAAATGAGGACATCGATTTTAACGCCTTTAACCTCGACCTGCAGTTTGCCTGGTACTTTGCCCCCGGCAGCGAAATGAGTATCGTGTGGAAAAACAATATCCTCACCCAGGGTGATGAACCCTCCGGGACCTATTTCGACGCTTTCAATGAAACCTTCTCATCACCGCAGACTAACTCCTTTTCAATAAGAATACTCTATTATATCGATTATCCTTTGATTAAAAAAGTATTTTCCGGGCAGAAGAAATAGATAATAAGAAATTTTGTTCATTTGATGGCCAATACTCTTTCGGATTTGCGGTTGAGCCTGTGTCCCGGATAATCCGAAAGGTATTAAAAAAGGATTTTTAATCCTTTATTCATTTGCGGGATTTCAAATCCCTAAATTATATCCGTCCGGATTTTTTCCTGCCGGAGCCTCTTCATAAATCCGGACGAGTAGTGTACTCAAATTCTTTCATTTCAACATCCATTTTTATGTTGCTGGTTACTGGTCGATGGTAACTGGTCAGGAAAACAAGAAACCAGCATCAAGAAACCAGTAACTGTTATTTATTGTTTCACTAACTTCGTTACCTCTGTCATCTTCCCATCCTGCACCCTCACAAAATAAACTCCCCGTGGCAGAGCGCTGATATCGAGCTGGGTTTCGTTAATCTGTTAGTTGCCTTTCCATTACTTTTTCCCCGCTGACATTGTAAATTGAGAGAATTGTATTTCCTGTTACAGCAGAGCATATTATGTTTATCTTATCACCCGATGGATTTGGATAAACAAGGATATTTTTATCAGAATCAATAAAATAATTGCTGATAAAAGTCGAAGGATTGGTTGGCAACTCACCGATAAATTTAAAAATTCCGCCAACACTATCATTCAGGTTATAGCTTCCTGCCCATCCGCATTCATTACTGATCCACGACATAAAACAAAATTCGCCTTTTCGGTGCCTGGAAAAGCGGTCCACGAATGTCCGCCATCTGTGCTGAATGAAGCCCCTTTTCCTGCAAGTTCCCTTCTGCCTCCGGTACTTACCCAAGTATTTTCAGTGCCACGTATAAAGGCGATGTCAGTCCAATACATAGGACCTGTTGTCGTGACAGAAGTCCAGGTTTCGCCTCCATCAAAAGTTTCGCAAATAGTTGCATCATCATAAATGATAAGATCACCAAAATTGAAGAAATTGTGAACTAAGCCGTGTGAACCATTTCTAAAGACGGGGGTAATCCAATCGCCTGCCATATCAGGAACTGCGGAAACAGTCCAATTGTGACCTTTATCGGTTGATTTATAAACCCTGCCTTTTGTTGTGCCAAACCAGATGGTGTCATTTACAGCGGAATAACTCAATATGGCATATTCCTGGGTAAGCGGGTTGGGTTTGTTTCCGGCAGGAACCGTAATCCAGTTGACGCCACCATCGGTTGTTGTATAAATTTCAAATTCAAGTGCTCCATTTTGAGGGATAGGATCTCCCATACACCATCCTTCATTTTCGTTGAAGAAATGGATGCAATCGGGAAATGAGTTTGCATTACTAAAAGAAGCCGTAACCTGTCGGTTCCAGGTGACACCGCTATCCGTTGTCACATAAATTCCCCGTAGATTATTGCCATAGTACCTGAACATCGGAATATAGGCTTTGGTTTCACTCATGGCATATACCATGGCGCAACCCAATCCTTCGCAACCAGTCATAATGCCCGAAGTCCAGTTTCTCCGCCATTTAAAGTCCTTGTAAATTCCTAGACCGGCGCTCCCCAGTCGTCAATACCATCGCGGACAACTGCCCAAACGATATTACTATCGACTGCATGCATCCATGTAATACCTCTTATGGGTGTTTGAAAACTACTTGATTGTTCGATCCATTCATCGGATATATTCAGATTTATCCTGTGAAAAACACTATCATTGTTGTCTATGGCCCAAACTCTGACGTCGTGTGATCCGACATCAGTAGCCATTGTATTCCATGTGTAGGATAGAGTTCCTGTGCTTCCTGTAGCAACCACATTGCCTTCAATGGTAATTTTCATCTGGTCAGGTATTCCGTAAACAGTTTCGGTATGAATGGTTACCAAAGTCCCTGGTTCCACAACGGCATTATTCTGTGGTTCTGTTATTCGGACAGAAATTTCAGAATTATATGGCTTGATTTGAAGAATGGCCAAATTGCTCAAATTAAGCGTAATACCCGGATTAAGCGCGCCAATTGCATACCATCCATCATAGCTTCCGCTCCAGCCCCAGTTAAAGTGAAATTTTTCGTCGCTCATCCTGTATCCGTCGCAAACAAATAAATGACCTCCGGCAGGACCAAATCCGTTATATAATATTGGTAATTGTTCATCGAGTCATTGCGTAAAGGTTCTTCCAAACTACCGGATCCGGATAGTCGTTCATATAAGCTGCCTGTATTTCCGGATGATAATTGAAATATTCAACCAAAGCAACTGGCACGAAGGGCACGAAAGCTCCGGAGCCATTAACGACACCATAGATCATATCGACCGAGACTCCTGCATGATACATTAATGTTGCAACAGGGATATTACTTGTGGTTACATTATCAGGCATAGAAGCCCAATCGTAAAAGGTGTTGCCAAAATCAGCGGTCTGAGTTCCGTAAACAGGACAAGGATAGGAATGGGTGCCGGCTCCCTGTGGGGGATAATTGTGGTATTTCATGACCTGGGCCATGGCAGTTGCAACACACCCGGTTACCGCATGACCGCACGGACCGGCAGGATCAACCGGGCATAATTCATTGTAATAGCATCCCTGATCCCATTTGGTAGTAACCAACGGATCAACATCTTTTGTTGATGCAGGAAAATGTCCCAACCGAATAGCTTCCCATTGCTTCAAAGTTGCACTATTGCTCAACCCGGATTCTACAATACGGTTGATTTGGTCACAATAATCATCGAGCCATTCACGGGTAGCAGGACATGAAATATCTCCGGGAAACGAATTTTTTTCCGAATATCCCAGTATCGGAATGGATGCATCATCCGCTGCTACGATGACAAATCCGCCAGAGCGGAATACTAATGTGTAAAATGTCGCAAGGTCATCATGTCTCGTTGTGTAATCAACATCGATGGTATAATCAGTAACAGAAGCCTTGACAATGTGTTTATACCATAACGTGCCAATTTTCGTAGCTTCTTCTTCGATACAGTATCTGCCTGTACTAAATAATTTCCCAAAGCATAGCAAGAAAAACAAAGATGATTGATTTCATTGGAACCTCCTTTTTTATGTTACTTTTTAATTGTCGCTTCACTTCACATAGCTTTAAAAAACAAAACCAGCAGCCAGCAACATTTATTGTTTTTCACTAACTTCTTACTTCTGTCATCTTCTCATCCTGCACCCTTAGTAAATAAACTCCTCATGTCTATGGCACCAGTGAAACCTTACTCAGGTTCGGAGCCACTTCTCGTTTTTGTCCTTGTTATTGGTTTGCCGGTCAAGATTAAAGTCCGATGTAAAGTAGCCTGTTTTACCTGCGTTTATTGACCAGACGAGTGTTTTATCATTGATATTCACCGTACCACTGCCATCACCATCGCCGCTCATCATACCCCAGATTCCTGTGCCGATCTGTTTATGTGCAGCTGCACCTCCATAAGCTTGCCCGGAACCTGTTGTAAAATCATAGGTATAAGTACCTCCGACGTTCACAAGTCCGGTGGCCGACATCACACCGAGGTGATTCCTGTACCATACGATAGCAAAAAGCTGGTTATTCACAATGACGGTAAATTGCAGCGGACTTGTTCCATTGAGCCCGACAATTTGCCCGTTTTTCAGCAGGAATCCTGCCTGCCTTGCAATACGCGTTCCGATTGTTGCAAGAGGGGCGGAAGGGGCATCCCTTAATTCCACCAGCACCCAGTCGACGACATTGCTGTTGGGAATGGAAACCACGCTTTCCGTCCCTGCTATAATTCCAGGGAGATACATTATAAGGCTGTGACAAGGGTAAGATTCCACCTGAGTTCATCAGTGTTGTCATTTCCGTTCCGGTAAAAGGTCCTTCAAGAAACTCTTTAAGATTGTAAGAGAGTGTCACCATCACTGCCATCGGCGAATAAACATCGCCCACAGCCATGGGTCCCGGAGTTGTGATCCCGGACCTGGAAAGGTAATACGGATTTGTACCTGAGGCCGGGCCTTCGTTTTGCGGATTCCATGAACCGGAAGCATACACCCCGATTCCTGAATGAGCCCGGATGAAAGATGCTCCTTCGTTGGCGGCATTCCACTGGCAGGTAGCTGTAAGGTTTGAACCTCCTGCAACTGCTTCATCCACTACCCAGGTCATATTGACGGCATGGGCGATGGATGGAATGGTACCTCCCGAAGTTCCGTTGTTTAAAACATCTGCAAAAACACGAACACCGTAATTATCTGCAGTACCCGAATTATTGAGCGTAAGCGGGACATACGTCGTAGCAGTTCCCAAAGGATAGACTTTATTGACAGCTCCGACATTTTGAATTAATTTACCTGTAGCAGAGGCAACCAAATAACGTGAGCTATTATATCCGGAAACAGTTGCCACCAGCTCCAATAGTTAAATTATTGGCACCGAGGGTCAATTTCCCTGACAAAAAGTTCAATAATGAAGAAATACCAGCTGTCGTGGCGAGCTGTACATTATTGTTTAAAGCTACCTGACCAAAACTGGTTGCAACACTGCCTCCAATTATCTGGTTCGCAGAGCCGTTAAATGTAAATAAACCATTTCCGGCAGCAGACATTCCGTTATTGGTGAAGTTACCTTTCAGGCTGACGGAACCGTTATTTGTAAGTGCAGCCGTTGACTGCAGAGTTATATCCTGGGCATTGACAATATATGTACCTGGGTTAACCATAACCTTCGATCCGGCAGATAAAACCATGTGGGCTTGTCCGCTGACATTCTGAAACAACAGGACGAATGCCGCGGAAATATAAAATAGCTTTTTCATACCTTATAATTGTTTGATAGTCCATTAATTACTTAGGAATATTGCTACTACCTGAATTTATACCATCAGCCGGCTTGGAAGATGCGTCGCCTTTTTCCGATGCACTCCCGGTTTTATTACTGGCAGGTCTGGATTGCTGTATGGGCTGATCCTTTATCTTTCCTTGCCCGGATTCTTCAACATTCTGGTATTTCCTTTACAGGAACCTGTTGCTGAACCTGTCCTGGTTCTCCAATACCTGTGGGGCTGAAATTGTTTGCTACACCCGTCTTCGGAGGTGTTGAAGGTTTTGGCAATACAGTTTCTTCAGCGGGTTTGTTCGGATCAGGTAATGTGGATGGATGAATTCCTACAACTAATTGCCCGTTTTCATAATACAGTCCTTCACCGTTAGTTTGCGTATCCGCATCGTTATGCAGGCCTCTTGCCATAATTGCTGGTATATGCGGCATCGATGACTTCCGGGGCAGGCTGGGATTTTCATATCCGGCCCGTTTGCCAATGGCAATATAATTTACCGTGATGTTGCTTTTCCCTCCATTGTTTTCGACAACCGTAAATCCATTTTCCGAAACTTCACTCAGGTACACTCCGTTGGAATTGCCTATAGGAGTTACAGTGACAATGACAGGCGCTTCGGAAGAAACTGAAGCGCTGAAAGCCTGATCAAATGCTATACTCTTTGTTCCATTCGATAATGTAGCCATACCGCAGGTTTGTATGGTTGCATCGGTTGATACATTGGTATACAAAACTGTATTGGTTCCGGTTCCGTTTTCCTGAAGATGCATATCCAGGTTGTTTTTGATAGACACGGACCATTTGAGTACATCGCATAATTTTCACCTTCAGCATATATACCATAAACCTTGCCATGGATATCGGCTCCCATCAAATCGCCCCATGCGCCTAGTCCTATCCCTGTATTGGCCTGGCTGTCTTTACCCCCACCGCTGCCATAACTTGTAAAATAACCTCCATAATTTATATAACCACTGGTTCTATATCCGAGAGCTCCCCAATAGTCACCATATACCTCCCTCCTAATATCCCTCCACATCGTGTAAAATCATTATAATTGAACCCGGATGTTCCAAAAGTATAAAGATCTCCCTAAAATGAATAACCTTTGACTGCTGAATTGGAATTATAAATACCGTAACCTGTCCCGTCATTTTGAGATGAACGTGTCCTGTATCCATATAAGGCTGTTTGTCCGTCACCATTTGATGCATCCTCACTATGGTAAAAATAACCTGGATATGTAGAACTATAGCCCAGGTAACTCTGTCCATTTAGATCATAATCTACCTGTAGACGTCCATAAGGGGTATAAGTGCCTATACCCACATTGCCCCCGGACTGCTGGAGGATTAATGGATTGCTTCCATTAATAGTACCTATGCCAAAAGAAGCACCTAATGGATTAGAATTATAGTTCCAAACCGCAAACCTGAAGGCGTGATGCAGGAGTATATGTACCAATACCCACATTGCCCCCAGCCTCCTGGAGGATCAAAGGATTGAGTCCATTAAAAGTACCTATGCCAAAATAGGCGCTTGATGGAGTAGAATTATAGTTCCAATGCACAAATCCTTTGTTGTAATCTGCCTGACCAACATATAAAACTGATGCACCATTATCATCTCCTATGGATACATTGGTGCTTGATAGTCCAGGAACTGATAGGGTACCAAATAAACCTGTATAACCTGGGTTCCTTCAGCAACATGGAATCGGGCAGCAGGTGTAGCAATTCCAACCCCAACATTTCCGCCATATTCCTGTAACGTCATATTATTGGCTTCCATTATAAGTGCCAATGCTGTAATAGGCATTAGCAGGATCAGGATCATACTGCCAGAGTAGATATCCTTCATGCCTGGGAGCCTGGCCAACATATAGCACAGCATCCTCATTGTCGTTACCGACTGCAACATTAGTCCCCGATGTCCATGGGCTGATATCTGTTCCAAACGTTCCTGTCCGGGTTCCTGATGCTTTGGTTACATGCAAATGGGAAGCAGGAGTCTCCGTACCGAGTCCAACATTCCCATCACTCTTTATCACAAAGTGAGGACTATATCCCCCTATAGTTATCTGCATTCAGGAACAGAGAATTAGTAGTAACCGTTATAATATATCCATGCCTTGTTAACTCCATTCTCTTTGAATTCCAATCCGCTGTTACCTCCGGTAAAGATATTATTAAATCTAATAAACGGAAAACCATGAGTAGTGTTTGACAGATGGATATACCCGTCAACATGCAGTTTCTCAATTGGTGAGGTTGTACCAATGCCAACCTTGCCCAGAGTATAATAAATATCGCTACCGTTATTCAGCCATTGACCTGCATTATTTCCGACAATGAACCAGGCAGGAATAGCAGGAGTGCCGGAATTGTAATACAGTCCGGGATTATTATCGGTTTGATAAATCATCAAGTCCGGTAGCCGGGCTTACAATAGCATTGCGTTGCGCCAGAGTCATCCTTGGCGCCAGCATACCTTTGGTTGTGCTTTTAACATCGAGCATTGCGCTCGCATCAGGACTGGAGTTGTCATTGTTGATGGCGACTCCCTGGGATTGTGCCTCAAACCAGGCAAACAATCCAACAAATAGAATACCTAAGCAAATAAATTTTTTCATGATATTTAATTATTAGTTAAACAATGAATAGTTTATTAATATAAATTATGTTTTTCTTTCGAATTTGAATTTAGAATTTTTCCAAAGTTAACACTCGGGAATCTCAATTCGGTTGTATAAAATGGACATCCGCTTGTAAAAAACGGACATTTCTGAGGCTAATCTTTCAGGAGGTCATTGTAGTATTTAAAGGCAATATGTTCTTCGCTGGTAAGGAAAGTTCCCGGACTCATACCTGTCAGCTTTTTAAAATGATGATTGAAATGGGCGGGATCATAAAATCCCATTTGATAAGCAAGTTCTTTCAATGAACTGAATTGCTCGGAATGAAGGAGGTTTATGATGTAATGCAATTGTTTTAATTTGATAAACTGAAGCGGCTTTAGATCCAGTGATCTCGATAAACTTCCTGTTCAGTTGCCGCTCGCTGATGTTGATCTGCCCACACACTGTGTTTACCGAAATATTCCCATTCGATTCTTCGATTAGCCTGATGGCTGTTACCAGGTAACCATATTTATGGGATTTGAGAATATTCATCGAAGCTATGAATTGCTGAATGAGGGCAGCATGTTCATTGGGATCATCAGTTTTTGCAAGATCATCCGATAACATTCCGGTATTTGAACCATCCATTAAATTAGTTAAAGCCACTGTGGTATTAAGATAATCAGCAGGCGTTCGCCGAAAGAAGCAATAAAACCCGCTTGCAGTGAATTCAATTAAAACCTGGCTTAGCTTGCCATTGTGCAGCGCATATATGTCATCCCGGGTTTTAGGTCCTGTTACCTGAAGCCTGTGATCAGATTTGAAGATTTCATTGTTTATGCTGAAATCCGGTATATGGTAATGGTTGTAAGTTAAACAGCAATAAGGTGAGGGGGTGAGTTTCTGCCTGAAACTGGAATATTCGCCCGATCGGAAGATGGTGATTTTCCTGACGCAGTGTTCAATCTCTTTGTTGGCCGGCAGGGTATAAATTTCCATTTTGATGAACCCAATCTTAATTTGGATAAAAATACGAAAAATATACCAGCTGAAAAAAAGAAGCCGTCCCATTTGAGACGGCTTCTGATGATCAAATATTTGAGTAAGGATATTAATTACGGCACCTGTGACCCTGTACCGAGGTTGGGTTTCCACTTGTCGTTCTTGTCCTTGTTGTTGGTCTGCCTGTCAAAGCTGAAATCGGAAGGCAGGTAACCTGTCTTTCCAATTTGACCGAGGATACCCCAGACAGTGGTTTTATCAGTGATTAGTCACATTACCATCCCCGTTTCCATCACCACTGCGCATGCCCCACTTACCCGGTGCCAGCTCTTTATGTACCGGCCGCTCCTCCATATACCTGGGCTGCACCGGTTGTATAATCGTAAGTATAAGCACCGGCTGAATAAGGAATCAGGTTGGCATTCATAATGGCCTCATGATTGCGGTTGTAAATAATCACAAAAAGATTATTGGTAATGATATTGGAAAATTGCAGGTTCGAAGCACCATCGAGTGCCAACAATATTTCCATTGTTCAGGATGAAAGCCGGGAATTTTGCAACTGATGTTGCAGATGTTGCAGCAGCAGCTGAGACAGCATCCCTGAGTTCAACCAATACCCAGTCCACAATGTTTACATTCGGAATAGCGCCCACACTTCCTGCACCGGTATAATACCAATCGGGCGTACCTCCGAAGTAAGGCAAGGTAACATTATAAGGGTGACTCAATGGAAGAATACCATTAAGTGTTGTGTTCATGTTCGTTCCGTTGAATGGCCCTTCAAGATAAGCTTTCAGCGATAACGTACGACCTCCCCAGTTAACCCTGTTATTCGGGTCAAAATCGAAACTTTCACCTGCAAAACCACCTGTAGCAGTTATAAAGTTTACCGTGCCTGCATTGACCGCCTTATATACATTGTAAGCGCCTGACCACGTATTGGTTGGGAATACAGCATTTTCAACACTGAAAACCTGGTTGTTTTCAACTGACATCAATCGTCCGCCTGCCTGTCCATTTTGGAAAGTGCAATAGTTGAATGAAAATCCCGGATCAACAAGGCTTCCTGAAAGCAGGTTGATGCCATTTGTATTCATATATTCAAATGTCCCGTATTTAGGTATAATTAAACCCCCACTTTGAACATTAAATGCATAATACCCTGTCGATATTCTGGAAACTTTGCCCGGTGAACCTATAGCACCAATCACAGCGAACCATCCACCGCTGTTCACATTCAGTGCTGTGCCACCCGCCAACAATAGGTTTGCACCGCCATTGAGTAAAAGAACACCAAGTTGTTAATCTCTATTCCTCCCAACACACTGGCAGTTCTTGAGTTAAGACTCAAAGTGCCTGAATTCACAGTCAGGTTATTATTTACCGTGATATTTGTATAAAGGACGGATCCTGCGCTGGGATCACGGTTTATCAGGAGATTGTAAAAATAATTGCCATTATCGCAATAAAGTGTATTTTGTCCTACTCCAACAAATTCAAATGTACCACCTGTGGGCTGGAAATTTCCGGGATTGACAGCCCCAAAAGCTTCACCGCTTCGCATAATTCCACCGCTAATGGTAGAGGTTCCTGTTGGAGAAAAGTTGATACTATTATTGGTGATTTCGAATAAACCTGTGGCAAGGGCCAAATGACCATCGATGTATTCCCATCCTTTGGCATGTAAGGGCGCATCAGCAATAAACGAACCACTGC
This sequence comes from uncultured Bacteroidales bacterium, assembly GCA_963705185.1. Classification (GTDB taxonomy): domain Bacteria; phylum Bacteroidota; class Bacteroidia; order Bacteroidales; family JAADJA01; genus JAADJA01. Next base: position 59,394 of record CAVPJF010000017.1, on the reverse strand, counting down.
CAATGGTCAGGTTGCCGGTTGATGCCAGATGGAAAATACCATGTAGCAGCACATTTCCGTCACCTACGTCCATAAGTCCATTCAGCGTAAAGTCGGTGTCGATTTCCAGAATTCCGCCCTTTGCGCCAGTAGATTTTACTGCCAAAGTATCATTTATTTCCTGCAGGCTATTACTGCCTTTGCTCACAGGAGCATCATAAACATAAAAAGCTGATGTTGGATCATCTGCAAGTATTCCATGGATAGTCAACGAATTATCAAATAACTTAATCGTATTTCCTGGGAAAATTATAAAGTTACCATTTACTGTAGTTGGAAAACTGCCTGGTTGAATAATCCATATTCCGCCAATCATATTTACATTGATATTCCCTAAAGTTGTATTAGGATCGTAATTGATCACACCACCTAAATTCAAGGCTGAGACGAAATTGATTGTGTTTCCGGTCGAAGAACTTACTAAGGCCCCGTTATCAATATACAAACCATAAGGTATGTTTATGTTACCGGCGGAAAGGTTTCCAATGGATCCTGGAGAGAAATAAAGGAAGTTAGCTGAATTTCCCGCATTAAGCACACCGGCCGGATTTGTCATAGATAATGTACCGAAGACATTTACATCATTGGCTACAGTACATGTGAATCCGCCAATTTCCAATGTGCCTGATGAAATAGTAAGGTTGTTAGTAATTGCGATGTTCGAATAGAGAGAAACTGAGTTGGCTTTTCCACCATTTCCTGCAGTTTTATCAATCCTTTCACCAGAACCTGGCAATATAGGCTCACCAATGGATGCATTCTTAGCACTTTTATTAATATTCACATCCCAAAAGGTACAACCGTTTTCTTGGTAAATCCCGGCATCACTTGCTCCATATAATTCAATGGTTCCTGCAGTGGGTGTAAAATCAGCCCGGTTACCTGAAATACCGTAAGCAGTTCGTATTACTCCGCCTGTAATATTGTCAGACAGACTGAATGAACCTGAGTTATAAATTGTAATACCACAGGTTTTGAAATCAATGATCCCATCAGTCATTTCAATCGTTGCATTATTCATGAAAGGCCACCAACTTATTCCCCCGGAAATATTTATAGTTCCGCCATAATTATGCAATTCACCATTAAGGTCAACATCTGTACCCGACCCTGAATTTGTCAGGTTAATTGTCCCTCCGGTATTATTGTAAAATGCCCCGTATATTCCGTTGTCCAAAAGATCATTGGCTGTAAAGGATCCTGTAATGACGTCAACAGCCCCGGCTGTCCAGTCATAAGCAGCACAAATAATATTATGACCATTATACGGCCGTAAAGCGCCTCCGGATGGTTTGTTTACTTCGAGAATATTGAAGGTCTCATTCGTGCAATATTGGTGAAATGCGCCATCGCTGAAAACAACTCTGCCAGGACCCGCAGTGAATCCGCCAGCGCCGACCGAATTATTCCAGTCCAATTTGACATTGATCACTCCGGTAGCATCTGTCATAGATAATGCTCCATTGATGTTCATGCTTCCATTCACATTAAGTATCATATCCCAAACCTGCAACAGAAGCCCCTGCACCAATATTGAGGTTGTAACAGGCTTCATTTGTAAATCCAGGGTAATTATCAACATAAACAGGCTGATAATCCAGTATTGTTAATGATTGACATCCTCATCTTCAGTTGGGATATGCCCTGCAGACCAGTTTGCAGCCTGGTGCCAATAATTGTTGAAACCACCTACCCAATAATTGGGTCCGATCAAATTGATGGTGTAATCTTCCACTTCACCAAAAGTATTGTATCCGCATGGATCTAAAAGATCCGTATAAGTGATCCTGATCCTCATTCTTACCGGGCCTGAAATTGTTCCGGCCGGAGGTGTAATGGAAGCGGTATAGGGACCGATTCCGGGTGTTCCGGCAACTGCAATTGTTTCATTTGCATCGGCAAAATCCGCGTCTCTGTTCCAGTCAATCCAGACACCGCATTGGTCATCAGTATAATATAGGATTACCATTTGTAACAGTTAGTGTTTTTGTAGCTGAAAGTCCTAAATTTGTTGAAATTCCGGTATAATTAGCATAATCTGAACACCCTGTATTGTTATCAATAGTTCCGAATTGTACCCTTGAAATATGTTCATCGCATCCACCGCTGGCTGCGCAATAGTCAATTACATTAATTGAATAATCTTCAATTTCGCCATAAGTTTGTGCTCCACAAGGATTTGGAGGACTAGTATTATACGAACACCGATGCGCATTCTGTATGTGCCACCGGCTGTACCTACGGGCACAGTAATCGCACCCGTAGCCGTACCACCGCCTGTTAAAATAAACTGTTCATTTCCGGTACCAAATGAGAAATCATTATTCCAATCAACCCATACCGTAATTACATCTCCTGAATAACAAGGTGGTCCATATTACAACACTAATAGCTTGTGAACCTCCGGTAGCAATGGTAGTTGACAGAGCAGTGTAGTTAGCAACACCTCCTTGCCATCCGGTTGTATTATTGATGGTACCACATGTTACATTGCTTATGAATTCATCCGAAAGTCCAGTCGATGCTGCGCAATAAGGATCAAATCTGAAACTGGCAATTCTGGTCTGATGCAACGGTGAGGTGGATTGAAAGTATTGATTTGTGTACCAGAAGGTCTGGTTATCGGATGGATCAACAGCCAACATGGTGTAATCACCCCAGCGGTTTGTACCGGTTTGCGAGGCAACACCGGTTAGAATTATATCCTCTGCTATGTCCATCACTCCTGCTCCGGCAGCATAGGCTGTAGATGACTGACCACAATACCGGATACCAGGATATAAAGATGAACTTGATATAGAATAACCAAGACCTATTTGGTTGTAGGAATTCAGTGCAATGCTTCCCATCCATCTTGAATGACCATCAGGTGCATAGGTTCCGGTTTGTCGGATGCTCCAATTCCCTGTTGTCCTGCGGAGTTCATACCATCTTACCCCGGCATGGTCAGTATTGTCTACATCTACAGTATGACAGCAAACGATTGTCTGATAGGTGCCGAAATTTCTGTATTGCGGCCGCTGCATCAGCACTTCCAGCACGGCATCAAGTTTTTGGGCAGTTCCCTGCTGGGAATATTGTTCCATCCTGCTCCGAAATTGTTATCAAAAGCAGTGACAGCAAGTTGTTGTGTGCGTGTAAAGGTTGAACTTGCCGGAGTTGCCCAGTTGACGGCAAGCTGGTATATCCAAAGCTCATCAGCACCGCCCCAGGCATCATTATTTATCGTGATGAAATATCCGGGTGTTCCTGCAGGTGCCAGTGCACCATCATTATCAACCGGAGGGACGCAGTGAAAACCGCTCGCTGGTCGCCATGCATTAGTGAATGCAACCATTGTTGGTGATGCTCCTCCCACTAACATAACATCGCGTTGAAAGGCATATATATCGTTACTCCCGCCTGTATTGGTACCCATATAATAAGCGTCCCGCCACACGCCGAATTTTTCATAGTCAGGCACATCAGCCACATTAAAAGAATATTGTTATACCAGGTTCCTGTTGGATTACTTGTCGTTGAAATGGCTACCAGCATCCGATCATCTGCATTGCAAAGCGAAAATTCAGCAACCAGCCACCTGCCGGCTGCTTCATCCCATAAAACAATCGGATCGCCATCGTTGCAGTTAGATCCAGGGACACTGCCAAACAACAAATTAATATTTGTTGGTCCCGCAACAAGTACCCCTGCTTTTGTATAAATTGAATAAATAGAATTGATTGTCTGGAAATAATAATCCTGGTTGACATCCCCGTTCGGATCGGAAGGAGATGCATTTGTTCCCTGGCCTGCAAAATTCTGAACAGGGGCTAACGGGGATTTCGATCCCATTTCCTTTTGCCAGGCTTCGTCAGGGCCTTGTGGCAATGCTGTAGCCTGAAACGGATAAGGACGCTCACCGGTTTTCTCGTTAGATCCCTTTTCTTTGAATTTATTATTCAACTGTTCCCAGTCAGCTTCCGACAATACCGGCAGACTGCTCAGGGCTGGGGTTTCTCCCCAGTAAGTTCCGGTTGATACCAGCGACGGATTAATCGGCTCATCCTGCGCCTGTGTATAGCTAAAGCAGACCAGGCCTGCAAAAACCAATAACAAAAACGTAAAATTTTTCATAGTAAAACGATTTTAAATTTATAAAATATAAAAGATGAGACATATCTGAAAATCTTTAAAAAGGAAAGCAGAATAAGATTGAACATTAATATGTACTATAAACAAACACCTGTTCTTAAATAGCAAAGAATAAATATAAATATGCAAATATATGACTATTTATATTTAGTATCAATAAAAATAATTGTTAAATAATTGTTAAATAAATTTCCTGGTTGTCTGAATTATTGCTTTAGCTCATTTCTGCTGAAGTATTTTGATTAGAAGTTTCCGGATTTTCTTATGTATTTTCACTCAATGACCGGTCAGGTAAATAAAAAAGAGGCTGTCCATTTGCCGGACAGCCTCTTTTTACGATTTTAAATATATAGCTTTTTCACTGGTTACGGTACCTGCGATCCTGTTCCCAGGTTCGGCACCCATTTATCGTTCTTATCCTTGTTGTTAGTCTGCCTGTCGAAATTGAAAGTCGGAAGGCAGGTAACCGGTTTTACCCAATTGGGTCGATAATCCCCACACAGCAGTTTTGTCTAAAATGGTTGTATTGCCATCGGCGTTACCGTCGCCGCTGCGCATGCCCCATTTGCCGGGTGAAAGCTCTTTATGTCCACCCACACCGCCGTATACCTGGGCTGCCCCGGTGGTGTAATCATAGGTGTATGAGCCGGAGCTATACGGAATGAGGTTGGCATTCATGATTCCCTGGTGGTTGCGGTTATAAACAACCACAAACAGGTTATTCACAATTGGATTGGAGAACTGCAGGTTGGAAGCGCCATCCAATGACACAATGTTCCCATTGTTCAGGATGAATGCCGGGAATTTTGCAACCGATGTTGCCGGAGTAGCACTAGCTGCATTTACTGCATCTCTTATCTCGATCAGCGTCCAGTCGACGATGTTCACATTCGGGATGGCGCCGACAGCGCCTGCGCCTGTGTAATACCAGTCGGGCGAAGGATTACCGAAATAGGGCAACGCCGGGTTGAACGGATGGCTCAATGGAAGAATACCATTCAGGGTGGTATTCATGGTGGCGCCGTTGAACGGACCTTCCATATAAGCTTTGAGCGCAAGTGAACGGTTGGTCCACATGATGCGGCTGTTGGGGTCGTTATCAAAACTTTCACCTGCAAATCCACCCGTAGCCGTAACAAAATAAACCATACCGGCATTAACTGCCTTGGTGACATTAAAAGCACCCGCCCAGGTATTGGTTGGGAATACAGCATTTTCAACATAGAAGGTCTGGTGTTTTCTATTTTCATCAGATCTTCCGGCAGCCTGTCCATTGCGGAAAGTACAATTGTTAAAGGGCTTCACAACATCCACCAGCGCACCGTTTTTAATGTTCACACCATTGGTGTTCATGTATTCAAAAACTCCGTAAACTCCGCCAATCGTTCCGCCGCTTTCAACGTTCAGTCCATAATAGCCGGTGTTATGGGTGATGGTTGCAGCGCCTACACTAATCCGTTAAATCGAGGAATCCTCCATTATTTACCGAAAGAATTTTTCCGTTTTCAATAGCCAATGTCCCACTATTAGCTCATCCCAATGGCAAGTTTTCCTCCTGCATTTACATTGATGTTGCCCATACAGGTAGTACATAGTTAACTAACCTAGGAATGTGCCTTCTTCAACTGTGGTGGTGCCATTGACTTTTAAAGTTCCTATGCAGTATAAATCAGGTTTGCTTTTGAAGACCCGGTGGCATTTTTGGCCGGTCGGTATTTTTACCGGATTGAAGCTCTTTCACGGGTTGCAGGCTTAATTCATTCTCTGCAGACTTACCAGTGTTGATTTCATTATCCGGTGATATTCCCTTGTCACCTCCCGATTTATTGATGAGCAGGTTGAAGAAACTGGAATTGTTTGAAGTATATACATAAGCATCGGTTCCTCCATAAAATTCAATAGTTCCACCTGTAGGAGTAAAGTTCGTATTTTCACAACCAAATGATCTAGTTTGTTTTAATCGTTCCTCCTGTAATGTTTTCTGTTACTGGATAACAATTACTCAATATAAATTCCATTATTGTTAAAATCGAGTACACCATTGGTCATAGTAATACTGCATGGCGCACCATATCCCCAGAGGCTTCCACCATTACCATTATTAACGGCCATATAACCTCCATTGATGGTAACATTGGCATTCAAGTCAGGATATTGGCCTGCATCCTGGTTAAGTGTAATGGAGCCATTTGTAAGGGTAATGGTTCCAAAAATTCCATTGTTGGTTACATCTGTGCAAGTGAAATTACCATTGGTAACGGAAAGAACACCACCCATTGTAAAGTTGTTTACTCCTACATTTGGTGCGCTGGCTGAAAGACCTAATGTCCCGGTGGAAAGTTCAGGAGTATTATTAACAGTCCAGCGTTGGTCCGTAACAATATTTGTGCCATTTGCAAGGTAGTTGTTGTGTAACTGTAATATTTCCGTTCAATCTTAAATTTCCGCCTCCGCTGTATTGCATTTTCAATGTTATAAAAGGATTCGTAGTGCCATTGATGAACTTGGTGAGTTGCTGCACCAGTCACCATTAAAGTAAACCGTTCCTGTTCCTTCTCCAAATCCGGTGGGTCCAACGTTATTCGTCCAATGACCTCCGATATATATGTTATATTGCACAGAGCTTCCATCATAGCTGTTCAATTTACCACTCTGAATGGTCAGGTTATTTTTCACTGTGATGTCGGTATAAAGATACGAGCTTGCAGCGGGATCACGGTTTATTAATAAATTGTAAAAATAGTTTCCGTTTTGGCAGTAAATTGTATTTAATCCAACTCCCACAATTTCCACTGTACCTCCTGAAGGTTCAAATGTTCCAGGATTTTGAGCAGCAAAAGACTCTCCACTTCTGATAATCCCGCCACTTACTGTTGAAGTACCTGTTGCGGAAAATCGGATGCTGTTATTACTAATCTCAAATAAACCTGAGGTCAGACCTAAGTGTCCATCAATGTATTCCCAGTTTTTTGCAAACAGCGGCCCATCTGCAATAAACGAACCACTTGTGATATTGAGATTACCGGTAGAAGCTAAATGGAAAATGCCATGCAACAGCACATTACCATCTCTCACATCCATCAATCCGTTTAACGTGAAGTCGGTATCGATATCGAGGAATCCGCCCTTGGCTTCGTTTTCAACCGGCGCCGGGGCGGCAGAAATGCTGTTTTGATCGGAGGAAGGTTTAATGCTGGAAGAGCCTGGTGAAAGTGCATCCTTGAAAACATCGCAAACCCTTATTTCACTTGTCGCTACATCCGTAAGAATTCCATTTACATACATGGATTCATCCTGCATTTCAAAGATGGTATTTGCATTCATGGTAAAAGTGCCGCTGACATTTATAGGTTGAGAAGCTGAACCGTCAAGATAAGCTATTTGCCCTGCATTTTTGTCAACGACAATGTTGCCATAAACTGCGGTTGGCTCAAAGTTAGACAAACCACCCCCGCTATTGCCTTTTAAAAATATGGTGTTGCCAGTAGTTGCTAAAAAATTGGAACCTTCATATGGGATTATCCACCCGTAAAGGTTTATTGTTCCGGCTGTTAGATTTGCAGTAGAGCCTGAAGAAAATTCTAACCAATCGAAGTAATCATTACCGAGATTGAGAACATCTGCGGCACTGTTCATCGTCAATGTACCGTAAACTTGGCAGTCATTTATGACATTGGCTTGAAAGCCATTTAAAACAAATGAGCCCGCTGTTATGGTCAGGTTATTGGTGATTGTAAAATTCGAACCGAGAGAAATTGAGTTTGCCTTTCCGCCTCCACCTATCATCATTCCGCTTCTTTCATCAATAGCAGATTGGTTCACAGCGCTTAATCCCGGGTCTAAACCATCCTTTGCCGATTTATTAATATTGACATTAAATAAGCTGCCGGCAGCTTGAATAATACTCCAATCGCCTCCACCATAAAATTCAAATGTTCCGGCGGTAGGTGTAAAATCGGAACGCCCACCGTTTAATCCCTGCACTGTCCGGATGACTCCTCCTGAAAGATTGTCATTAAGCATGTAGGTTGCAGAATTATAAATAGTTATTCCCACATTTTTAAAATCAAGAATTCCTCCAGACATATTTATTGTTGCATCAGCTGCATACGGCCAATAACTATAACCATTCCCGCCATAAATATTCATAGTGCCATTTGAGATCACTATCCGTCCATTAAGATCGACATAATGCGAAGCATCCTGGTGCAATTCAAGCAATCCTCCATTTGATGTTAGGTAGTATTTACCAAACAAACCGTCTTCTTCCAGTTCGTTTGCAATAAATGTTCCTCCATCCACCTCAAGTTCACCGTTATAATTTGTCCAATCCAGTAACTGGCAGGTGGTAGTTGTTCCACTGGGAATAATGAAATCCATTGAAGGCCTGTTCAATTCAAGGATATTAAAGGTTTCGCCGTAACAATACTGGTGAAATCCCATGGCATCAAAAATGACCCTGCCTGTGCTTTCAATAAATCCCCCTGCTCCAACATTATTCGTCCAGTTACCGGCAACATTGATATTGTATGCTACAGTGGGGGATGGTGCATTCGTGCAGCTCAGTGCGCCTCCGCTTATCAGGACTGAACCATTTACATCGAGATTTGCAGATTGCAGATAACAAACCCCTCCTGTTTTGGCAATGGTCAGGTTATAAAGATCAAGATTGCCTCCATCCAGGTCATTGATGTATTGAGTCGAATGACCATTCATCATCAAGGTTCCTCTGGTAAAATCAATATTGTAGGAGGTATTGGCATTCACAATGAAATCCTGTGCACACCGGATGGTGCCGTTAGTTAAGGTTGCCTGACTTCCTTCATAGAATTGAACTGTACCGGAACAGTTTATTACATCCAGGCTGTTATCAAGTATAACGGCAGCATTGTTTTTAACGGCAAATGCAGGTGAAAGCGCAGAGGAGCAAGTAAGAGTGGTATTGCTTAATGATAATGTACCGGTAAAGACTTCCATTAGTATGTTGCAATTTATATTTGATTGCATGTTAACTGTTGCAGCAAGATTATCTTTCCAGACAACAACCGTTGAATAAGTATCATCCTCGGCATCATCATACCAGTATGAAGTAGAAGAACCTCTCAGGTAAAGATAGGAAGTTGTACCGTTCATTGTAAAGTTTCCAAAACCTGCGTCAAATGTTCCGTAACAGTAAAAGTAGCTGGTTGAATTTTGTGTAAGAGTTGACCCTGGATTCATATACAAAGAGGCACAATTAGCTGAAACCCCGCTGGCAATAACAGGCGAAAAGGGGGTTCCTGCCTGTATTTGAACATTTAAAGTAGAGGAGGGTACTATCCCCAATGACCAGTTACTTCCTGTATTCCAATCGGTGCTTGTAACACCTAACCAGGTATTGATTGTGGCATTGGGCGTCAGATTAATGGTATAATCTTCCACCTCTCCATATTGTGCCGTTCCGCAAGGATCTACAGTACCTGTATAAGTAATACGTATACGCAGCCTTACGGCTCCTGTAGTAGCGCTTGCAGGGGGATCTATTAGAGCTGTGTAAGGACCAATCCCGGGTGTTCCGCTCACAGTAATTGTTTCGTTGGCATCGGCAAAGTCATTATCTTTATTCCAGTCGATCCAGACACCGCATTGATCAGTGGGATATGGAAAGTCCGTTGGTAACTGTCAGTGTTTGTATTGCATTTAATGGAATGTTGGTCGAAAGGTTAGTATAGTCCCTGTAGTTATTGCATCCGCTGGAGTTATCGATAGTGCCTAGTTGAACACGTGAGATATATTCGTCGCAGGTTGTTGAAGTAGCTGCACAATACAAATCGAAGTTAAAGAAAGCTATACGGGTATGCCAGTTCCAGGCACTACCCCCAGCATATTGAGTAGTATACCAGAATGTTTTATCATCGTTTGGGTCAACAGACATGCTTGAATAATCTCCCCAGCGTTCTCCATCGGTTTGCGATTCAGTGCCAGTCCATATGGTTTGCTCGGCAAAAGTCATCGTACCCAGTGGATCAGTTGCCTTACGACCTGTACATCTGATGGAAGGAAATACTGTTGAACTTGAAACCGAATATCCAAGTGCTATTTCACCTGAACCATTCATGGCAATACTTCCCATCCACCTTTCATGGGTATCAGGAGCATAGGTTCCCTGCTGGTAAATCGACCAGCCTGATCCTGTATTCCGGAGTTCATACCAGCGGATTCCGGCGTGGTTTGCTCCGTTTACATCCACATCATGACAACAAACGATAGTCTGGTATGTTCCAAAGTTACGGTACTGTGCCCGGTACATTAAAACTTGTGATAGTAATTCCAGTTTTTGCGTCGTTCCGGGTTGTGGAATATTTAACCAGGTTCCTCCGAAATTACTGTCGAATGCTGCGGTATTCAACGTGCTTATCCTGGTAAAGGTAGCTGATCCCGGGCTTGCCCAGTTTACGGTAAGTGTGTAAATCCAAAGCTGGTCGGTGTAACCCCATGCATTGTCATTGATGGTAATGAATAATCCGGGTGACCCGGCAGTGGCAAATGTCCCGTCATTATCGAGGGGCTGAACACAATGCAGTCCGCTGGCAGGACGCCAGGGATTATCAAATTTAACCACTTGCGGGTTGGCATTTCCAGCGATCATTTGAGTACGGTCGAAGGCAGCTATATCCATCACTCCGGCACCTCCATTATTGAGTCCAAGCAGGTATGAATCCCGCCAAACTCCGAATTTCGGATAGTCAGGCAAAGCGGTTCCCCATGAGTATGCCCAGCGGTAATAAGTTCCAAGGGGATCAGCCGAAGTGGATACAGCTATATGCATGTAATAGGTAGCAGTGCAAACAGAAAATTGTGAGATCAGCCAGCGGTTTGCTACCTGGTCATAAAGTACGATAGGGTCTCCGCTGTTACAAGTTCCGCCTGGCAGGGTTGAAAACAGCGTATTGATATTGACAGGTCCATAAGCCGAGCTCCCATTGCGGTTAAATATCTGAAACTGGGAGTTAACGGTCTGTATATAGTGATTCGGGCCTATATCCCCGTTATCATCAGAAGGTGAAAGCCCTGAGGGACAATTGATACCTGCAAAATTTCCAATGATAGCATCGGTTAATTCATTCGTGCCATGGTCTTTTTGCCAGACCGGGTCAGGTCCCATCGGTTCCCAGAACGGATATTCCCTATTTTCCGCCTCTTCGTTATTTTCCCGACCAAATTCAGGTGGCGTGGTAGTAGGTGTTATCTCTGTTAATGGGGGAGATACGTCAAAATACACGGGTTTGTCAACTACTGGTTGAGGATTTTGCGCGATAACAAAAGTTGTTATCGTCCCGAAACTTAAGATCAAAAACAGTAAAAATTTTTTCATGATAGTTTATATTTAAAGGTTAACATTGTTGTCATGTTTTTTAAGGAACATCCAAAAATATGGAATAAATAATATAATTCAATAATAATTTTAACAATAAATTAACATTTGTTTTTTTGCAGTGAGATTAATGTGTAAAAAAAAGAGGCTGTCCATTTGCCGGACAGCCTCTTTTTACGATTTTAAATATACAACTTTTTCACTGGTTACGGCACCTGCGATCCTGTTCCCAGGTTTGGCACCCATTTATCGTTCTTGTCCTTATTGTTAGTCTGCCTGTCGAAATTAAAGTCAGATGGCAGGTAACCAGTTTTACCCAATTGGGTCGATAATCCCCACACAGCAGTTTTGTCTAAAATGTTTGTATTGCCATCGGCGTTACCGTCGCCGCTGCGCATGCCCCATTTGCCGGGTGAAAGCTCTTTATGTCCACCCACACCGCCGTATACCTGGGCTGCACCGGTGGTGTAATCATAGGTGTATGAGCCGGAGCTATACGGAATGAGGTTGGCATTCATGATTCCCTGGTGGTTGCGGTTATAAACAACCACAAACAGGTTATTCACAATTGGATTGGAGAACTGCAGGTTGGAAGCGCCATCCAATGACACAATGTTCCCATTGTTCAGGATGAATGCCGGGAATTTTGCAACGGATGTTGCCGGAGTAGCACTTGCTGCATTTACTGCATCTCTTATCTCGATCAGCGTCCAGTCGACGATGTTCACATTCGGGATGGCGCCGACAGCGCCTGCGCCTGTGTAATACCAGTCGGGCGAAGGATTACCGAAATAGGGCAACGCCGGGTTGAACGGATGGCTCAAAGGAAGAATACCATTCAGGGTGGTATTCATGGTGGCGCCGTTGAATGGACCTTCCATATAAGCTTTGAGGGCAAGTGAGCGGTTGGTCCACATGATGCGGTTATTCACATCGTTGTCGTAGCTTTCACCTGCAAATCCACCTGTAGCCGTAACAAAATAAACCATACCGGCATTAACTGCCTTGGTGACATTAAATGCACCCGCCCAGGTATTGGTTGGAAATACAGCATCCTCAGCATAAAAAGTCTGGTTGTTTTCGATAGTCATCAATGTTCCGGCTGCCTGGCCATTTTGAAATGTGCAATTTTCAAATGAATATGCCGGATCGACCAGGCTACCTGAAAGTAAGTTGATACCATTCGTATTCATATATTCAAAAACACCATTCTTCGCTGCGATTGTGCCCCCGCTTTGTACATTAAATCCATAATAACCGGTCGATATCCTTGACACCTTCCACGGTTCGGGGCCAGCAAGCAGGCTGATCTTACCACCGCTGTTCACATTCAGGGTTGTGCCTCCTGCCAGCAAAAGCGTTGAATTGTTTCGGAGATCGAGTTCTCCTCCATTTATTGTTACTCCTCCATATACACTGATAGTAAATTGGAATAAATCCAAAATGCCTGAATTAACGGTCAGGTTATTATTTATCGTTACATTATCAAAGAACGTTGATGAAGCAGCAGGATCACGGTTGATTAACAAATTGTAAAAATAGTTGCCGTTGTCGCAGAAAATTGTATTTGATCCCACGCCGACAATTTCCACAGTTCCACCGGTAGGTTGAAAGTTCCCGGCATATATCGAAGCAAATGCCTCTCCGCTTCGGATTATACCTCCGCTGACCGTTGATGTTCCGGTAGCGGAAAATTGGATACTGTTATGACTGATCTCAAATAATCCGGATGTCAGTCCTAAATGTCCGTCAATATATTCCCAGTTTTTTGCAAAAAGCGGACTATCTGCTATAAACGAACCACTTGTGATATTGAGGTTACCTGCAGAAGCTATATGGAAAATGCCATGTAGCAATACATTTCCATCTCCCACATCCATCAATCCGTTTAACGTGAAGTCGATATCGATTTCGAGGTAACCGCCCTTGGTTCCGTTTTCAACCGGCGCCGGGGCAGCAGAAAGGCTGTTTTGATCGGAGGAAGTTTTAATGCTGGAAGAGCCTGGTGAAACGCCATCCTTTGTGACATCGTAAACCCTTATTTCACTTGTTCCAACATCGGTCAGCACCCCATTCACATTCATCGTTTCATTCTGCATTTCAAAGATCGTATTGGCATTCATGGTAAAAGTGCCGCTGACATTGATCGGTTGACTTGCGAGATTGTCGATATAGGCAATTTGTCCGGCATTTTTGTCAACGATAATATTGCCATAAACGGCTGTTGGTTCAAAGTTGGAAGGACCACCACCGCTATTGCCTTTCAAAATGACGGTATGACCGGTCGTTGCTGTAAAATTAGAACCGGCACGTGGAATAATCCAACCGTAAAGTTTTATTGTTCCTGCAGTTAAATTAGCTGTAGAACCGGGTAGGAACTCAAGCCAATCATAAAAGTCATTTCCTAGGTTGAGGACATCCGCTGAGTTGTTCATCGTTAGTGTTCCGTAAACGTAGCAATCTTCTGCTATGGTTAATTGGAGTCCACTAAGGTTTAATTCTCCGTTCTGTATGGTAACATTGTTAAGCGCATTTACGTTACCCGAGGCAAGATAAACAATGGTTGCTTTGGTATTATCCATCATATCATTCTTGATATAAGCACTGCTTTTCGGATCAACAACATAAGTTTCGGGAACAGTATTCACCTTATCAATGAAATTGTTTTGGTTTCCGGAATCATCACTGATGGTTTTGTTGACAATTAAATTATAGAATACTGTAGGTCCGTAAATGGTTGATGTTGAACTTGCATCAAAAGTAACTGTGCCTCCTGTAGGTGTAAAAATATTACCAAAATCACTAAAATTATCTTCAATAAAGATATCTCCTCCCGAAACGTTTTCTGCAGATCCAGTCTGAAACTGTATATTTCCTGCACTATTTAATATACCACCTGAACTCATAATTAAAGAACCAGCTGTATGAAAATATGGACCATTACTTGTAACATTAATCGTACCGCCGGAATTAATAGTCAATGCACTATAAATATCCATGTAGGTCGCATTCACTATATAAGAACCAATATTCAAGGGTCCATTCGAATTAAGAGAAAAATTTACCTGCAAATCGTACGTACAGTTGTAAAGTGCAGCATTAGCAGTGCTTTCCACATAAAAATTATAAAAATAACTATCAGGATCATTGATTGTAATGTTATTATTATTTGCAAAATCATGAACATATATGCGTGTATATCCCCCGGTTCCGTTAAATTGACTTCCGTCACTTAGGATAATACTCTCAATATAATAACTACCACCGGTTTGATTAAAAATGCTTCCGGAATTATGATAAGCCTCTCCGAACCATCCATTGGTGTTTCCAATTTGAATTGTTCCTGATAGGTTAACGGTTGAACCTGAATAAAGAAAGAAATCGTCACCTACATTTAAAGTCCCGGCAACAGTTAAAACTCCATAATTATAAACCGGATTACCAGAAACTGTGACAGTTCCTCCGGAATTTATAGTTAAACTTTTGCAATCATAAGTGTATGTTGCAGTATTAATCCCTAAACTGCCGCTGAGAACAGGATAATTGGGGCAGCCAGCGGGAATGGTGACATCAACAGTAGATGTTGGAACAGTTCCATCGTCCCAGTTCGAGGAATTGTTCCAATCAGTACTGGTCACACCTTTCCATAATCCCGGGTGTTGTGACTCTAATGGTATAATCTTCCGCTTCGCTGTAGGAGGATGTGCCACAGGGCGATGCTGTGCCATATACCATTCTGACGCGCATGGTCGTATATCCGCCTAATGCACCAACAGGGACATTAATCGTACCTGTAACAGTTGCAGTATTTCCAAGATAGAAGGACTCACCTGTATCAATAAAATCACCATCCTGGTTCCAGTCGACGTAGGCATACACAACATCACTGAGTCCAAAATAGTTACCTATTGTAACTGTTATGGTTTCACTTCCGCCTTTTGTCACCTCTTCAATTAAACCTGTATAATTGGAATAACCACCGGGTGACATAACAGAATTATTATTTATACTTCCCATGGTAACATTGGTAATATGTTCCACTTTGTATGTGGATCGGGCATCACAATATGATTGCAAAGTTGGTTCTGTTTCAAGTCCCCTAATTATCAGTGAATATGATTGTCCTGAAGCCGGCAGTGTACTGAATTCATCAATCAGGATCGTATAATATCCTGCTGCGGGGCTGTAAATATCTGTTCTTTCTACGTTATCACGCAAATTATATGTTGTATTTGTTGCTGGAGAAGATGGCGATGCGGGATTCAATCTCCATGGATAGCGAGTAAATTGAAGAAGGATCAATGACGTAAAGGTCAAGATCGTGCACCAATGTAGCAGTCGTTGGATTCAGTGCCGGTGCGATAGGTGCATGAGCCGGGTCGTTCCAGCATAGTGTAACGCTGATGTCGGAAGTTCCATCACAATAATACCGGTAATAAATGTTTTGACCATCTTTAATAACACCCTCTACAATTAATCCGCCTTCCAGATCATCAGCAGCAATAAGGTCAGCAGCCCCGGTTGCATTCAGAAGACCATAATCCAAATCTGTAATCCGGGCCATTGGCTGTTCCTGCCTCATTGGCAGTATTGACTACGAGGCCTTTTAAGGATGTTGCACTCATCGTTCCACCTCTGAAATCCTTGTAATAATCCTGCAGTAAGGCAAGCGTACCTGTAGTGCTTGGAGCGGCCATGGAAGTTCCATCCATAGTGGTGTAATCATTATCAGCATCATCATCACATGAATAAACTCCAACTCCATTGGCCACGATATCCGGTTTTATACGGCCATCATCTGTTGGACCCCAACTGCTGAAAGAACTCATTACTACACTTGCCGGATTTGTCCAGCCTCCCGGAATATCTTCCACTGCACCGATGGTGATCACATTCTTTGCACATCCGCTTTGGGGCAAACAGTCGTAACCATCTGCTCCACCATCCGGATCACGGTAAGCTGTACTGTAAGTCCATGAGGTTCCATTCCAGTAATAGTGGCCACCGGAGTGGTTGTCATTTCTGTCATTTGCGGCCGCCCAAACAATCAGGTAATCAGGCGCATTATTGGCTATTTGATCAAGATCTTCACAATTTTCATCATAAAATCCGAAAAGGTAATCCTCAGTTGTACTTAGGGAAACATCACCATACCAATACCATGTAATTCCATCCGATGTTGTCCAGCCCCTGTTCCACGCGTATGAATGGTTTGATAGGGTTAAACCCGAGGCAGCAGCTCCGGTCATTTCGGTGATATCGGTGTTCCAGTCATACGCATTAAGGTTAGCTGCATTTGCCATGCCGTGGGCGTTGGCTACCTGTCCCTGGGCAACAATGGTTCCGGCTACATGGGTGGAGTGCGCACTGGTTGCTCCCGGTGCGTCTATTTGTGTCACCCGTCCGTCGAATTCCTGGTGAGTCAATCGTATTCCTCCACCGTCCCATTCTCCTATGAGATATCCCGATCCATTTAGATTGTATGGTGCAGTCCAAAGATTATAAGTATTAACAGTTTTGGCTGCATTCAAATTTTGGGTTGCATAATACTGTGGCATACCGTTTTTCCCGATTTTCATGATTTCGATGATCTTTCCATCATCAAATTCCTTTCTTGTTTCCCAGCCGTTTTGTAGCGCAATACTAATAGCTTCGGCCTTTTGCTGATTTTGTTTTACTTGAAATTCAGCGGATAGCTTAAGCAATTTTTCTTTGTTTTCATCCACTTGTTGATTTGGATTTCTGGTTTGGGCATTAAGTTTAAATAACCCCAATAGCATCAGAATAACGAGAAGCAATGTAAATTTTTTCATGATAGTTTATATTTAAAGGTTAACATTGTTGTCATTGTCTTATCGATGCATCCAAAAATATGGAATATTTATTATAATTCAATAATAATTTTAACAATAAATTAACATTTGTTTTTTTGCAGAGATATTAATGTGTAAAAAAAGAGGCTGTCCCGATTTGGGCAGCCTCTTTTATATTAATTAGTCTTTATTTTTAATTCTATTCAGGGATGAATGAACCACTCCCGAGGTTAGGCAGCCACTTATCATCCTTATCCGGATTGTTTACCTGCCTGTTCATGTTGTAATCGCCTTCCCTGTAACCTGTTTTCCCAGCCTGAGTTGACCAGACAATTGTTTTGTCGGTGGCCTCCACTAAACCGTTTCCAGTACCATCTCCGCTTTTCATTCCATAAATGCCGGTTGCCAGCAATTTCTGGGCCGGTATTCCTGTAGTATAGGCTTGACCCGGTCCTGATGAGAAGTTATAGGAATAACCACCGCCTACCGGTGTCAGTGAATTGGCTGACAGCACACCAAGATGATTCCGGTGCCATACAACAGCATAAAGGTTGTGGCCGAAATATGAATTGAAACTAAGTGGACTCAATCCATCCAGGCCAACCACTACACCATTATTCATGAGGAATCCCACTTTCCTGGCAATGACTCTGGCCGGTAAAGCGCCGGCAGCTGTTGTTGCATCCCTAAGCTGCACTTCTACCCAATCAACAATTGAAGCCGATGGAATGGAACCGACACTTTCAGTTCCTGTGTATAACCAGTCAGGGGTTGGATTACCGGGAGGTGGAGTTCCGTATGGTTGACCCAGAGGCAACAGGGTGTTGATGCTGGTATTCATCAAATTGGTAGAAGTATTGAAAGGTCCCTCAAGGAACACAGTCAGGCTGACATTATACGGCGTCATTGTCCACTGGACATGACTATAGGGATCGTATTCAAATTCCGGTCCGGCAAATGCACCCGAAGCATTAAAGAAAGTTATATCCCCTGCATTATCATATTTCCAGACATTATAGGTTCCTGCGCCTGTATTGACAGGGAATGAAGCGTTACTGGCCGTAAAAACCTGTGTTCCTCCGATTGTAAACAGGCTGCTGCTGGCAACAGGATTCTGATATCGGAAGGTGCAATTGTTGAATGAATTTACCGGATCTACCAGGCTACCCGGATATAAATAAATACCATACAAGTCCATGTATTCAAAAACACCATAAACAGCACCAATAGTTCCACCGCTTAAAACCTTCAATGCGTAATAACCGGTATTATGGGTGATGGTAGCAGCGCCTCCAACTGATCCGGTTAAATCGAGAAATCCTCCAGTATTTACGGAAAGGATTTTCCCATTTTCAACAGCCAAAGTCCCGATAATCCCCAATGGCAAGCTTGCCTCCTGCATTTACATTGATGTTACCCATACAGGTTGCCACATAGTTATCAACCAGGAAGGTGCCTTCTTCAACTGTAGTAGTGCCATTCACTTTCACTAAAGCGCTGGTATAAACAGTATTGGATTTAGAATCTGTAACAGGGAATTCAGGCCTGTCGGATTTCTGTGCTGAAAATGTTTCTGTTCCAATCAGAGATTCGGCGATCTTCATTGCCTTGTTTTGCACTTGCAAAAGTTTCGAAAGAAAAATCCTTGTCGCCACCCGATTTGTTGATCAGCAGGTTAAACAGGTTTGAGTTATTGAAAACACCAAGCATTGCATCGCTTCCGCCATACATTTCCAAAGTTCCGCCGCTTGGGGAAAAGTTTACATGCGAGGTATAGAAAGCCTGGTTTGTCTTTATTGTACCTCCGGTAATGCTCTCAGTCAGGGGAAGGGAATTATCCATATATATTCCGTTATTATAAAAATCCAGAACACCATTGCTCATGGTAATGTTGCAAGGTGCACCATAGCCCCAGTAGCTACCTCCATTTCCGCCGTTAATTGCCACATATCCACCCTGAATATTTAATGTTGCATTCAGGTCGGGATATTGTAATGCATCCTGGTTAAGGGTAATAGTGCCATTGTAAATTTCAATGGTACCATAAACACCATTGTTGGTGATATCGGTGCAGGTGAAATTCCCGTTGGTGACTGAAAGGTAACCGCCCATGGTAAAGTTGGTCACATTTACATTTGGTGCACCTGTTGATAAATTCAAAATCCCAGTGGAAAGCAGGAGATTGTTGACATTAAGAGAAGGTCTTGATAACTGATATTTTCATCGTTAGCCAGGAAGTTATTGCTTACTGTGATCGCACCGTTAAAAAACAAATTGCCACCACCGCTTTTAGCATTTTCAATGTTATAAAATGTTTCAGAACCATTGATATACTGATTGCCAATTGGAACTGGTCCGACACCATTAAAAAAGACACGTTCCTGTTCCTTCTCCAAACCCGGACAGGTCCCATATTTTCATTCCAATAGCCACCCAGGTAAATCGGAAGGTTATTGGAATTAAGTCCTCCGGCATTAATGGTCAGGTCCTTTTTAACAGTGAGTGATGTTCCTGAATAGATTCCTATCGGATAGGCCCGGTTAACAATAAGATGATTAAAATAATTGGTACTGTGCATTTGGATGTAATGCCCGTTAATGCCATTGATGAGTTCAACAGTCCCAAACCCGGGTTTGAATTTATCAGCCGAATTAGCTACAAAAGTACCCCCAACCTTTATTGTTCCTCCTGTTATAGATAAGGTTGCCGGATACATATTTAAACTGTTATTCCGGATTTCATAAAGGCCATCACCCAGATTGAAATTCCCTGCTACATAAGTGCCCGAAGTGGAAGGCGCATCGCAAATCAGACTCCCGGTAGTAATTGTCAGTGTACCTGAAGCAGCAACATTAAATAAACCATGAATCAGGACGTTACCACCATCAACATCGAGCAATCCATTTAAAGTAAATGCCGGGTCTATTTCAAGGTAACCGCCTTTGGAACCTGAGTCTACGGGTGTTTGCACAATATTTTCTGATGGTTGTTCATTTTTTGAAATATCAGAACAAACAGTACTGCCATCTTTTACAGCGTTATAGGCATAAATTTGACTCGTGGCATTATCAATCATTGTTCCATGAACGATCAAAGATTCATCCTGCATTTCAAGGATATTTCCCATCTCTACGTTAAAAGTTCCATTCACCACGATCGGATATGTCGCCCCTCCATCCAAATAAACTCGGTTTGCTGTTTTAATACAATCGACATTGCCATATACAGCAGTGGGTTCATTATTTCCTAACCCCCCACTCGTATTACTACCCGTGAAATATATTGTATTTCCAGTGGTTGCAGTAAATGAGCAACCAGACATAGGTACGATCCAGGACTTAAGATAAATGGAACCAGCAGACAAATTCCCAACGGACCCTGGGTAAAATATCAGGTTATCTAAATTTTCTGTGCCAACATTCAATACATCGGCAGCATTGGTCATAACAAGAGATCCATATACATCACAATCATTATTGACATTGGCTTGAAAGCCATTTAAAACAAAAGAGCCAGCTGTTATGGTCAGGTTATTGGTAATAGTAAAGTTCGAACCCAGTGAAATTGAATTTGCCTTTCCTCCTCCGCCCCAGGTTTCATCTTTCCTCTCATCCGATCCTGCTAATTCAGGTTTACTAATAAATCCATCCTTAGCTCCTTTATTAATATTGACATTATAGAGGGTGCAACCATTCGATTGGCTGATTGCAGCATCAGTAGGTCCATAAAATTCAAAAACTCCGGCTGTCGGGGCAAAGTCAGCTCTATTGCCTGAAAAACCACCAATAGTCCTGTATGGTTCCTCCTGTAATGTTGTCATTAAGACTTAAGGAGACATTGTTATTAATGTAGATGCCGCAACCGGTCAGGTCAAGTACCCCACCTGTCATTTCAATTGCCGCATTACCACCGTATGGCCACCAACTAATTGTACCGTTAATTTTCATTGTTCCGCCAAGGATATGCAAATCGGCAGCAAGATCAACATATGTGCCGGTGCCTGAATTTGTAATTTGCATGAAATCAGAAGCACTATTCACATAATATGAACCAAACAGACCGTTTTCAACCAAGGTCGTTTACCGTTAAGCTACCTCCACCATTGCTGATCAATCTGCCTCCCTGGTTCAGGCTGGCTATTGTCGCAACTCCGTTAGGTCCATTGGAAGTGAATCGTGAATTTACATCATCAATATTTAAAATCCCATTGACATTAAACAATCGATATGCCCAGCTATAATGGTGAAGTTCAAGGTTGTTCTGTATAGTTGTATTACCATTAGTCAGGTTAAACCGTAAATATTGTCCTGTATTGTCCTGCAGAACATTGTAGAAGGTATTTATACCTTCGGCATCCTGTGCTGTACCTGTAAGGCTATGGAATACAACTGTTCCTGCCCCGGGAACAAAACCACCGGCTCCGACTGTATTAGTCCAGTTACTTCCAACTTTTATATTGTAAGATGCAGTCGGAGAGGGAGCGTTATTTGCACTCAATGCACCTCCGCTTATCAAAACGACGCCATTTACATCCAGGTTGGCGGATTGCAGATAGCATACACCTCCTGTTTTGGCTATTGTGAGATTAAACAAATCAAGATTGCCTCCATCCAGGTCATTGATGTATTGAGTTGAGGAACCGTTCATAACCAAAGTACCGCCGGTAAATGCTATGTTGTATGAAGCGTTGGCATCTACAATAAAATCTTTGGCACAGTTAATAGTACCATTTGTAAGTGTTGCCTGGCTGCCGTCAAAAAAATGAATATTTCCGGCCACAGTAATAACTTCAGTAGCAGCATCAAGAATGAGATTGCCCCCAGCTTCCACCTCAAAAGCAGTAGTTCCTGTATTCGTAATATTAAGTGTCCAATATTGATCAATTGAGAAAATCCCTTCGCGAATTTCGAACGTACCACTGCATGTCATATTCTGCCACATATACGTATTGGCGTTACTGCCAAGATCTTTTTCTACCCTCACATTCACGTAGGTGTCATTTTCATTATCATCATCCCAACTATTACTGACACTTCCGGCAAAATAAAGAAATGAGATTCCGGTCATGGTATATTGTCCAGCATCGGAATTAAAATCACCATATACATAGAACCAACTATTAGCTTGTGCCTGTATGGGTAAGCAAAGCACCCGACTGGATGGTTAAATTTTTTGCAGATGCTGTCATTCCCGCTGATATTACCGGCTGATAGGGTGTTCCTGCAGGGATGGTGACGTCTACAGCAGAAGTTGGAACAGTTCCATCGTCCCAGTTAGCCCCGTTATTCCAAGAAGTGCTTACTGTTCCAGTCCATAGGCCTGGCGTTCCGAGATAGTTTTCTGTTTCAAGCAAAGCCTGGTAGGCATTTAGCCGACCTGTTCCAAGTTGACCTATATATCCTGGATTTACTCCATAATGATTATCAGTTGTATTTCGAAGAATATCGGCAACTTCACTTGCACTTAATTCGCCGTAAGCATAGGAAACAATCAATGCTGCAACACCTGATACATGCGGGCAAGCCATAGATGTGCCCTGAAGATAGTTATAAGTATTTGTGGTATAAGTGCTGTAAACACCTCTTGCAGTTACGACATCAGTTTCACCTCCGGGAGCAGAAATATCAACCCATGTCCCATAGTTTGAATACCAGGCTTTTATGTCCTGGTTATTTGTGGCAGCAACAGCAAATGTTCCTGAATAACATCCGGGATAATAATTGCCATTTGAATTACTATTTCCTGCAGCATAAATTGTGATACCTCCTGATAAAGCAGTTCCACCACCATTTATATTGAAATAATCAATGGCATCCAATACTGCCTGATCATAAGAGTTCGGGTTAGTATATCCCCAGCTATTTTGCTCAATACAAGCTCCGTTATCAGCAGCATAAACCGGAGCTAAATGATGACCTATGCCACCACTAATGGTTGGATGATATACCATACAAGTCATTAACCGAACACCATCGTTGGAACCTGATCCACCAGCAACCCCCGAAACGCCAATAAGGTTGTTACTTTCAGCTGCTACAGTTCCGGCAACGTGAGTTCCATGATAACCAGCCTCTATAGAACCATTATTATTATAAAAGTCATATCCATAAATATCATCAATATAACCGTTACTATCATCATCTATTCCATTACCGGCAATTTCATCTGAATTGATCCACATATTTCCGCTTAAATCCGGATGATTGTACTGAACACCCATATCGTGAATACTAACAATTACATTGGAATTTCCTTTTTCAATATTCCAGGCTTCCGGCAGGTCAATATCTGCATCCACAGTTCCGCCTTGTTGTCCCGTGTTATGATAGTGCCATTGCAAATTGAAAGAAGGATCATTCGGAGTCCAATCTGTTTGTGATTGCCCCGGTTTCTCATCCTCACTTTTTGTTTGAGAGGTGATGGGTTCAGAAACAAGTAATTCTGTTTTATATTGGGGCTCTGCTATAGAAATCTCATCTAATTGTCCATATGCAGCGACCAACTCCTTAATATCGGTTTTTTCATCAAAATACAGTGTGTACCATAAATGAAAACCCCAGGCCCGGTGCCTCTCATAAAATTTTGAAGAAGGGGACTCATTCCCAAATAATTTATCAAAACCAGTTGGACGATATTTTTGATTCAACTGATCAATAGAGGTGATATTAAAACTGACAATTCCATTTTCATTCACCATAACCGGATTGTTATCCATTTGGTTTGTAAATGACTCATCAATTTTAATTTTTAAGTATGCCTTTTTCATAAGCATCATTGGGTAAGGCCTGCAAATCAATGGGAGGTCTTTCGCCTCTTCTTACAGTATAACTACTCTGAGCTTTTATTTCTGTATAAAGGAAGCTCATTAATACGATGGAAAAAGTAAAAATTTTTTTCATGATAGTTTATATTTAAAGGTTAACATTGTTGTCATTACATTTCGATGTATACAAAAATAGATATTAATATTTTAATTACCACACAAAAATTTAACAAAAAATTAACATATATTTTTTTCTCAGATATTTAGGGCATAAAAAAAGCAGGTAACCTGATGGCTACCTGCTCCTTATAAAAATTGTTAATTGTCTTATTCTTAGTATCCCGGATTCTGAATCAGATTGGGATTGGCCTGTATCTGGCTTGTGGGTATGGGCCATAAGGTCACCCAGTCGTTAGAAACTTCCGGTTTCTCCCAGCGTGTTTTTAGTACTTTCCGAAACGGATCATGTCATTACGCCTGTGCCCTTCGGCAAAAAGCTCCCTGCCGCGTTCAGCCAGCAGGTTATCTGCAGTGAGTTCGGTAAGCGGTTCAACACCGGCTCGGGTCCTAACCTCGTTTACAAGAGAAAGGGCAGTACCTAAATCGCCTCCTGTCCGCCAGAGCAATTCAGCTTTCATCAGCAAGCACATCTGCGTATCTGAAGATCGGGAAATCGTTGCTCATATATCTATCGCTTCCTTCTATAAATGGAAACTTGGCAATACGGGCGCCGCATTGCCTGAGGCAATTAGGCTCAAGCATATTCACATTGGGAGTCAGATTTAATCCTGCTCCGTCCGGATCAATCGGATTTGTGGGTTGCTGAGGATTAAATTTCTCATAACTCGGATCGGTTATTTGCACTCCTTCGGCATCATATTGTGGCCCGAATAAGCAATCCATTTCTTCTGTCGTCGGTTTCTTCAAATGAATTGAAGAATGCTTCCTGCGCACAGATTCCATTCCAGGTGGAACTTTCAATACCGAATTTATTTTGCAGGCTATAATGCAGGGTAAACAAATGCACTTCAAATCCCTGCGCATTTACCTGGTCAAAAGGAACTCCCATAATGTGCTCTGGGGAGGTCGTAGCATCGGCCACAAAATTGTCGAAGAAATCCGGTTCCAGACTATAATTTGTTTGACTGATCATGTATCGCAGGCTGCAAGCGCTTCATCCCATTTTTCTATACCGGGGTTGTCGGGGCCGATGTAACACTTCAGCATTCAGGTACAATTTGGCAAGGATCGTATAAGCTGCATAGTAATTCACACGGCCATACATCGGTAACCCGGTTTCTTTCGATAACAAGTCTATCGCTGGTTCAACTACTTCTCCATTATATAGCTGTGTTCCGCCCAGAAGTTGTTTTTCTATAAAATCATAAACTTCATGCCTGGTATTGTTGGCCGGTTTATAATCCGCCGGATAATCAAACCTGTCGACAATAGGAACATTGCCGTACAAATCTACAAGCCAGTAATAATATAGTGCACGCAAGGCCCGGAGTTCAGCAATAGCTATCAGAGAAGTTTCTCCTTCCACCCCTTGAAACTGCAGAATAAGCTGGTTGCATTTGTTGATACCGGCATAGCAATTGCTCCACCAGAATGAAACATAACCTTCATCGGCTGTCCATGTTTGCCTGTGGTACCGGTGCCATTCACCACCATCGAACCAGTCGCCGCCGCGTTGCGGAACGACCAGCAAATCGGTTCCTGCTTCTTTGCCTACCATACCGTATTTATGGCCTATCACCCAGTAAAGGTTTGTATAAGCAGCACCGAAAGCATAGATAAGATTATTGGGGTCTTCGAAAAACAAATTCTCCGGTCAGGTCAGAATAAACCTTCTCTTCCAGCTTGGTGCATGACTGCTGAAAAATCCCGATGAAAAGGGTTATGATGATTATTTTTGTTGAAAATGAAATTCTTTTCATAACTATATATATTTTTTAATTTCTAAAATAAAACATTAACTCCAAGTGTAAACGAGCGTGTGCTGAAGTAAGTATTTGGCCTGTCAATACCAGGAGCAAGCGGATTGTTGTTGTCCTTGGAATCGCTGTACCTTACTTCAGGATCAACCCCTGAATAATTGGTAATTGTAAACAGATTTTGTCCCGAAAGATAAACCTTCACAGACGGAAATATATTTATTTTCCGGAATGTTAAAATTATAACCGAAAGCAAAATTATCCAGCTTCACATAGGAGGCTTTTTCTACGTGTACATCGGAGTATTGAATACCATCCTGTGCCTGCATGTAATCCAGCGCAATTCCCATCCCGCTTTGAATGCCAATGGTACTGGGCTCTCCGAATCTTGCATTATTTTCATTCACAAGGGAATGTCCAAAAACGCCTCGCAGGAAGAAGTTCAGATAGAAATTATTATAGGTAATACTATTTCCCCATCCAAGCTGGAAATCGGGTAATCCATTACCAACAATTTCATAGTCTTTTTTCGAATTAAATTCACCATCACCGTCTACATCCTTATACTTTTTATAGTATTTTTGGGTAACTGAGTCATAAGCGATTTCGATAAATACCGGCGCTATGATTTGCCCGATTGGGCCTCCTTCATTTACAAGAATCGTTTGAACACCTGTCAGGTAAGGATCGCCCAATGTGCCGTAAAACCGTTCACTTTCACCTTCTGCTATATCACTCGTTATTTTATTCAGTTTTGTATCGATGTAATATGCGAAGTTAAGATTTGTCGTCCATTTGACCTTTGTTTTTTGGAACACCTCATAATTAGCCGTAAATTCAAATCCTGAATTTTCAAGTTCTCCTACATTCAACCACATCTTGTCGGTTGGATATGGAGGCACAGGAACTGTGTATTCGAGCATCAGGTCTTCGCTCTTGCTGTTATAATAATCGATAGATCCGGAAAGTCTGTAATTCAACAGGTAAAAGTCAATTCCGAAGCCAATCTCTTTTTTAACTTCCCATTTTAAATCGGGATTCGCATTTCTGACCAGCTTGTAAGCCTGGATGAAGTCACCCTGGTAGAAGAAGTTTCCGTTGGGATCAACATTAAACAGGTCCTTCGATAAATAAGGATTTGGTGGAAGATTTCCGGTTTCACCATAACCTCCCCTGATTTTCAACCTGTTTACATAAGGAATATCTATAAATCTTGTAATATCAACACCGGCGCTTATACCCGGAAAGCTACCCCACTGATTGTTAGCACCAAACATGGTTGAGCCATCTCGCCTGAAGTTTCCTGTAAGGAATATACCATCCTTCCAGTTTAAGGTGGCCCTTGCAAAAAATCCAATCAGTGTGCTGCCGAATTTATAACTTGAAACCATTTCATCATTAGCAACGATACCAGATGCCGAATTAAGGCTATTATAAGTAAAAGCATCGGTTAAGAATCCTTCACCAGAAGCTGAATAACGGTCGGTGATCTCTTCCTGCCAGGAATATCCGCCCAGAATTTTTACATTGAAATCGCCGAAGTCTTTCTGCAATTCTCCTGTGATTTCAAATAATTGATGGAACCGATCTTCAGTATTCTTTTTTGCAAATCCTTCATGGCTGCCTGATTTATCACTGCGTGTAGCATTAAACAAACTATATTTGCTTGTGTAAGTTCCAAACAGGTCATTGCCTCTGTCCTGGCTATAAAATATTCCTAGTTTCGCCCATTTTACCGGTTGAAAGTCGGTTTTTAAACTTCCCACGATCTCCTGCTTCTTTCCATCGAGGGTATTCTGCTCTATGACAGCTACAGGATTATAAAATGAGAATGCCGGCTGCTGGAAATAGCCTCCCCATTCCTGTGAAAAAGCGCTGGTATCATCATAAACAGGAGCGGTTGGATTATAATTTGTGACAAATCCGAGTGCTGAACCTGATGCATATTGTTCATCACGCATCGTAGCAGACAGGTTAAAATCAAAAGTAAGCATGTCGTTCAGTGCCTTTTGAGTAAAATTCAATCTCCCGTTGTACTGATCATAACCTGTGCCTATCACAACACCGTCTGAATTTCTGTAATTGAAAGATACCCTGTAACTCGATTTTTCAGTAGCGCCATTCACAGCAAGGTTATAAACCTGTGAGAATCCTTTCTGTGTAATCTCATCCATCCAGTCAGTTTCGCTGCCATAATCAGTTGCGTTTGAAAATTGAAGGTATTCATCCTTTGTAAGAACATCCATTTTTTTGGCGATGGATTCAACCGTAAAATTGGTATTGAACTCAACATTGGCTCCTTTTCTGCCTTCGGTCATCTTGCCTTTTTTGGTAGTGATTAAAATTACCCCTGAAGCCGCTCGCGTCCCATAGATTGCTGCTGCAGAAGCATCCTTTAAAACGTCCATCGACTCAACATCCTGCGGGTCTAAGGATTTAAGCGAAGCTCCCTGCACTCCATCAATAATAATAAGTGGTTCAGTGTTTGAACCAAAAGTGGAAAGGCCTCTTAACCGGATGGTAAAGTCAGCATTCGGGTCAGAACCCGGTTTAACGATGGATAAACCTGCCACCTTTCCCTGGATCAACTGGATAGGATCGCTGACATTGCCATTGTTGAAGTCTTCATTTTTTACCCTGGCAACGGCGCTTGTCACTTCCTTGGTTTTCTGGGTGCCATAACCCACGACTACCACTTCTTCCAGTTGTTTGCCGGGCATCAGGCTGATGTTGATTACCGAAGTACTGATTGCGATGGTCTGACTGGTATAACCCACATAAGAAAAATCGAGAGAATCAGCAGTAGCCGGCACCGAAATTTGATAATTGCCATCAATGTCCGAAACAGTACCCTTGCTTTTGTCCTGGGCTAAAACAATGTTTACCCCAATCAATGTTTCGCCGGTTCCGGCATCTTTGACCGTTCCGGTTATTGTTCGCTCCTGTGCAAAGGCATTGACAATACCCATTGCCATGAGCAACATGATCAATCCCGCCTTTGAGAGAAAATGTAAATGTTTAATCATATTTGTAAATTTAGTTTTAACAATGTGTTAATTTGCCGAGACGAAATTATGAAAAAAATGAAAAGATTATTTTTTTTCATAAAAATAAAGTTTGTAAAAATTTTAAAAAAAATATATTGGTTTGAGAACAATTATTAAAAATATCTTAATTTAGCCAAAAAATTGTAGTATTAATTACTAATCTAAATTTTATAAAAATGAAAAGAAATGTACTATTATTAGCGGTTTTGGCATTCGTATTTTCAATGAATGCTATGAGCCAGTGCGGTCAGGTTAGCCTGATCGGCGAGTTTAACGGATTGGGCCGGTGATTATAACATGACCCGTGATCCTGTGAATCCGGAGTTGTTTTCAACAATATTAATTTTAAACTACACTGATGATACCAGCGTATCCACCAGATAGTATTGTTGAATTGAAATTCCGTGAAAATGCTGATTGGGCTGTTAACTGGGGATCATACGATTTTCCATCAGGTATTGGAGCTTTAAACGGTGGCCGAATATTCCTGTTCCGGTATGGAAGTCTATATAGATTACACTTTTAATTGTAAACAGGAGATTATAATTTTGAGACTACCTGCGGCGACAATCAGCCTGATTGGTGAGTTCAATGGTTGGGCTGGCGATTTATGCGATGATGAGAGCATGCCGATGATCCGAATGTGTGGACAGTTGCTAAAAGTCTTTACTGCAGTTGATGAACCAGAATGGTGACTCGGATATCGTTGAAATGAAATTCCGCGAAAATGCTAGATTGGGCGGTTAACTGGGGAGCCAGCTGATTTTCCAACCGGAATTGGATTGCAAAATGGAGCCAATATTCGGGTGCCATTGATACAACTGTGCCGTAGGAAAACTACTTATTATCTCGTACTTTCAATTGTTCATCCGGCGAATACAATTTCCAGGCAACCTGTGGCGAAATTAGTATTATTGGTGAATTCAACGGATGGGCAGGTGATGAATGGATGACCACGGAATTCTGGTAAATCCTGATCTATGGTCATTCCCTGTGGTATTAGACTGCTGAGCAGTGATCGCTAATGGCGATCGGCATTATAGAATTGAAATTCCGTGCAAAATGCTGATTGGGGTGTTAACTGGGGAGCAGTAGATTCTTTCCAACAGGAATTGGATACGCAAAATGGCGCCAATATTCCTGTTCCACTTGATGCTGTCAGGTTTAACAACTGATTATTTTGTTACTTTTAATTGTGCAACTGGTGAATATAATTTCAATGCAACTT
The DNA here is from genome assembly GCA_963705185.1 of uncultured Bacteroidales bacterium. Lineage (GTDB taxonomy): Bacteria > Bacteroidota > Bacteroidia > Bacteroidales > JAADJA01 > JAADJA01. The sequence continues at coordinate 29,079 of CAVPJF010000017.1, read as the reverse complement.
CTGGACACGATCAGTATGATCGGTGAATTTAACGGATGGAACGGAGATGTTCCTATGAACCGAGATGCTGCCGATCCGAATTTGTGGATGGTGGATATCAGTCTGCCTGCAAATTTTGACTATGACCCTGTAGATGGTCTTATTTCATCAAAATTTCGTGAAAATATGGATTGGTCAATTAACTGGGGTGACGATGCTTTTCCAACAGGAACAGGAACTTCAAATGGACTTAATATTCCTGTAGATCCCGGTAAATATTCAGTAACTTTCAATAGCAGCTACTTTTGATTACAGTTTTGTTGAGAATCCTGATATTTGTGGCAGGAATCGGCATGGTTGGCGATTTTAATGGTTGGGGTGTTGGAACTGGTGCAGTTCCTACAGATGTATTCCTCATCCGTGATCCGATGTATCCATGTCTTTTCAGTCTTGAATATAATTTCCCGATCAACAACAGGACTTTTGTTCAGGATGGATGCTATGCTGATGATAAACGAAAATGTCTGGGGCGGAACTTCTTTTGCCAGACCGGTGTTCACGATGTTACACAGATTATCAATGTACCGGGAGGTAAATATTACATTACCTTCAACGCACTTTCAGGAGACTATTGTTTCCAGCAGCTTGGAAATTCAGTTTCTGCTCCCAAAGTATTTGCAATCGCAGTTGATGGATTTCTAAACGAAACCGACTGGGTGATTAACAAGCCGGTTGCAAATGTGGTAGATGGAACAGTTGGCACTGACCTGAATGAAGTTTATTTTGGCGTAGCATGGAACGAAACCCATCTGTTTGTGGGTATCGATATCACTGATCCAACCATTACAGCTTTCGAACAAGGGGAAGTATTTGTGGATGGAAACAAATCCGGTGGCGCTTATGATGATTTTGATGTTCATCTTAAGTTTTCAGGAGCAGGCATTGAAGTCATTCAGGGTCCTGAGGGAATTGCTCCCATCCTTGGATTCCAGGTTACAGAAACCGGTTATAGTGCAGAAGTTGCTATCGCATGGGCTGATCTTGGTGTTACACCGGCAGAAGGCGGACAAATAGGATTTGACATTTTAATTGGTGATAATGATGTTCTGCCCGGCACAGGTGTTGAATATACCCTTGCATGGAATGGTGGACTGCAGAATTATGATAACACTTCCAGTTTCGGTGATCTGGTATTCGGTACTTTAGCCTGCGGATGTATCAGTGTTTACAATGAAACGATAGGCGATGTAATCCTGAGGAATCCTACGGATATGCCAACAACCTATGTTGGAACCTATGACCTGGATGCTGCTTATGATCTTAGTTTTCAGGAAAGACTTGCAAGCAACAGTACAATGGGCTTCTCCTGATTTCCCCGAGGGAACTGCTGTTCTGGCAGGTGATCCTATCCCTGCAACTACCGGAAGGTACAGGGTTACTTTCGATTGCTTATCAGGAGTATATACCTTTCATCGAGAACCTGCTGGCGATGGTGTTGCTTATGCTGAAAGAACTGAAAGCGCTCCTGCTATTGATGGAGATTTAACAGAATATACTCTTGGCTACAATAGCAATATACTTGCAACAGGGACTGGGCCAATCAACAATACCGTTACCTGGGGAGCTCTTTGGGATACTTACAACCTTTATTTTGGGGTTAAAATTGTTGATGCCGTTGTTGAAGGTGGAGCAAATCCATGGGATAGTGACGCTATAGAATATTATATTGATGGCAATCATGATTCAGACGGAGCATACGATAGTGATTTCGATACGCAGTTGATACAGGATTTCACAAGTAACAGCACTGTTGATACAGTTCTGTGGGTTAAAGCCGACGGTGTACCCGTAACTAATTACGATGCAAAATGGTTACCAACCACTGATGGTTTTAATCTTGAATTGCGTTTAGGCTGGGATAATTTCGATTTTGCTCCCGGTAAAGGACGTACTATTGGATTCAGCCTCGGTAATAATGACAGTGATAATGGTACTGGACCGCGATTACCAGAGTGTTTGGTTTGGTACACTTGACAACTGGAGCAATACAGGTTTGCTTGGTGACCTTCAGTTGGCCGGCGGACCATACTTTGGTATTTATGATGTAACATACGATAATGGAAAAGTGCTCCTTTACCCGAATCCAACTTCAGGAAATGTAAACCTGAAACTGCTGGATGAAGTGCTTGGCAATGATGTTACAATTTATATTTCAGATTTATCTGGCAGAACTGTATTATCACAGACTGAAACTGTGTTTGGAAACAATGCAATTCAGTTGAGAACCAATCAGCTTGAATCAGGTGTTTACATGGTAACCATCCTGGGAACCGATGGAAGAAAAGCCATTGAAAAGCTGGTTATTCAATAACAATCTTAATTTATTCATTAAAAAAGCTGCCGGGATTTCCCGGCAGCTTTTTTTGTTTTTATCGCATCAGAAATGGACGTAGATAATCCCTTTCAAGTTGTTTCATTTCATTCAATCTGAAGACACATAAAAAAGAACCTAATATAAATTCCAGATATGATGCATAGATTAATTCCATCAATAGTGTGAGCTAATAAGGAAGATAAAATGATTAGCTATTTGAGGTATTTGACTATGTTTTACATTAATCAATTAGAAAGTTTTAATAATTTTTCTTGACTTTCAAAATAAAAAAAGCGTACTTTTGAGTTAAACTAAAACTTAACGAGTATGAAAAAGAAAAATCTTTCTTTGTTACCTACAATGCTTTTCACTTTCATTTTCTCATTACAAGCATTAAGCCAATGCGGAATGATTAGTTTGATTGGTGAATTCAATGGCTGGGCCGGCGATCATAATATGACCCGCGACCCTGAGAATCCTGATTTGTTTTCTTCAATTTTGATCCTTACGGAACAAGATGACATGAGCAATCCTCCCGATGGAATCATTGAATTGAAATTTCGTGAAAATGCTGACTGGGCTGTAAATTGGGGATCTACCGACTTCCCTGGCGGAATTGGTTACCTTAATGGTCCAAATATTCCAGCTCCGGTTTCCAGTTATTTGGTGACATTTAATTGTGCTACTGGTGAATATTATTTCCAGGCAACCTGCGGTGAAATTAGCATAATCGGTGAATTCAGCGGATGGGCTGGCGATCATTTCATGGACCGTAGCAGCACGAATCCCGATCAATGGTCAACCATACTGACGCTAACACCTGATGATGATACCAATGGAGATGGGATCATTGAATTAAAGTTCAGGGAAAATGCTGACTGGGCTACAAATTGGGGCGCGCAAGAATTCCCTGGAGGTATTGGAATTCTGAATGGCCCGAATATTCCTGTTCCTCTCGACTATATAGGAGCCACAACTGACTTTAAGGTTACATTTAACTGCCTTACCGGAGAATACTATTTCCAGTCAACAAGCGGTGAAATAAGCATCATTGGTGAATTCGGAGGATTCTGGGTTGATGATTATTTCATGGAACGTGATGATGATAATCCTGATCAATGGTCCTATCTGCTGACACTTACTCCCGCTGATGATCCCAATGGAGATGGAATCGTAGAAATTAAGTTTCGCGAAAATGCTGGTTGGCAGATCAACTGGGGTTCTACTGGCTTTCCTGGTGGAATTGGTTATCAAAATGGTCCAAACATTCCAGTTCCACTTGATAACTCAGGTATTACCACTGATTATTTTGTTACTTTTAATGCAACCAGTGGTGCGTATTATTTTGAGGCAGCTAATGGTCCCATTAGTATTATAGGAGAATTTAGCGGTTGGGTTGGAGGTATTCCTATGAACCGTGATCCTGTCAATCCAAATTTGTGGAAAGTGGATATAAGCTTACCAGCCAATTTCGATTTCAGTCCGCCACCCGATGGAATCATTGAATCTAAGTTCCGTGAAAACATGGATTGGTCGATTAACTGGGGAGACGATGCTTTCCCAGCAGGTACAGGTATTACAAATGGACCAAATATTCCAGTAGTACCAGGTAAATATTCTGTAATTTTTAATGGTTCTACTTTCGATTATAATTTTGTTGAGAATCCAGATATTTGTGGTGGTATTGGAATGGTAGGGGATTTCAATGGATGGGGCGTTGGTACTGGAAATGTTCCTACAGATGTTTTCCTCATCCGAGATCCGGAGTATCCATGCTTATTTAGTATTGAATATAATTTCCTAAGCAGTACAGGCCTGCTTTTCAGGGTTGATGCTTTACCTATTAATAATGATAATGTATGGGGCGGTACTTTCCCTTGTGAAACAGGTGTCCATGATGTTTCGCAAATTATCTACGTACCGGGCGGCAGTTATAACATCACCTTCAATGCTCTTTCTGGCGACTTCTGCTTCGAGGTACTTGACATGTTAGTTGAAGCGCCTAATGTCTTTGACATGACTATTGACGGTTTCCTTGATGAAACAGAATGGGAAATTAATCAGTCAGTATCGAGGTTTTTGGATGGAGTAGTTTGGGGTGATTTAAATCAGGCAATTTTTGGAGTTGCTTATAACCAGGATTTTTTATATTTTGGGATACAGGTAACTGACCAGGCAACATACCTAGAAGACCAATGTGAAATTTTTATCGATGGAGATAATTCAAATGGCAATTATGATAGCTATGATCTTCATTTAAGGATTTCTTACGATGGATTATTCGTCATTCAGGGACCTAACGGTCTCGGCGCAGATTATGGTTTTAACTATACAGGATTGGGTTATACTGTTGAGGTATCCATCCCATGGGCTCCACTTGGCATCACTCCTGTTGAAGGCGAAGTCATTGGATTTGATGTATTTGTCGGTGATTGTGATACAGGATCTGGTATTGATTATACCCTGGCATGGAATGGCGATTTGCAGAATTATGATAATACCTCCCACTTTGGAACATTGGTTTTTGGTTCGTTATCAATTGCAAACATAAGCTTATATAATGAAACTATAGGTGACGTTATCCTCAGAAATCTGACGGATATGCCAACTACATTTGTTGGAACCTATAATATGGATAATAATTACGATGTGGTTTTTAGAAAAGACCAGGAGAATGAGATGGTTTGGGGCTCCAATACTTTCCCTTTGGGTATTGCCGTACTCGGTGGAGACCCTATTCCTGCAACTGCAGGCAGGTACAGGATAACTTTCGATTGTTCAACAGGTTTATACACCTTTGTTGAAGAACCGGCTTCAGAAGGTGTCGCTTATGCCCAGTATACATTGACCACACCGGTAATTGATGGTGATTTGAGTGAATATTCTCTTGACTATAATAGTGAGATTCTCGTATATGGAACAGGTCCAATAGACAATATAGTATCTTGGGGTACGCTTTGGGATGCGAATAATCTGTATATTGGAGCCAGGGTTATTGATACTCCGGTAGAGGGTTATGGAAATCCATGGGATAATGATGGCGTTGAGATGTATATTGATGGTAACCACGACTCTGATGGTGCGTACGACAGTGATTTTGATACTCAATTGATTCTTGACGCATTGAATCAATCCACTTTATGGATTAAGGCTGATGGTGTTCCCGTAACAAATTATCAATCAATCTGGAACTATGAATCAATGGGATATACCATTGAATTGCGACTGGGTTGGGACAATTTTAATTTTAATCCAGGCAAGGGCCGGTCGATTGGATGGAGTCTCGCAAATAACGACAGCGATAATGGTATTGGCCGGGACTACCAATCCGTGTGGTATGGTACAGAATTTAACTGGAGCAATACCACCGATTTTGGTGATCTGGAAATGGCAGATGGCCCGTATACAGTAATTAATGAAATCGAAAAAGATGAATTTGATGTTGTGCTTTTTCCTAATCCTGCCGAAAAAATAGTTCACATCACAAGTGCAAGTAATGATTTTAATGGTGATTTAACAATTAAATTATCAGACATTACCGGAAGGCTTATCATATCACAAAAAGCAAGAATAGTTAGTGCAGAGGATGTCCTCCAGCTAAATACAAGTAAGCTGCTCCCAGGTATATATTTAGTGTCTATTATCAGTGACGATGGCAAAAAGGCCATTGAAAAGCTGGTTATTCAATAATCATCTTAATTTATTCATTAAAAAAGCTGCCGGAAAATCCGGCAGCTTTTTTTGATGAGATTGAAATCAAATATCTTACTGTTCTATTCAGGATTAGATCGGCGCAGAATTGCAGCAGCCAGCGGATCAAGTGTGATCACATTTCCTGAAATGTAAACCGTTCCTTTGAGTAAATCAATGTATGAATTTCCTTGTGGAAGTGTCGAAATCTTTCTTCTCATTTTCCATGTTAAACATTACGAGAATTTCATCCTTGTTCGTTAAATCTGCGATAGGAGAGGCAATTTCCTTCAGTATTGATAAATTCGATTTTCCCATTGCTTAATACCGGATTTTCTTTTCTGATCTGAATGATTTTTTTATAAAAACTAAAATGTTCATCATTAAATCCTATAGTATCATAAACTTTCTTCCTTTTTAAAAGGTTGGTTCGTGTTTCAGGCTCGAATTGGAATTCTTTCCACCATAATGGTTTCCGGCAATCGGGGTCATCGGCTCCCCACATTCCCAATTCGTCTCCGTTCCATATGTGAGGGGAGCCAATATTTGTAAACTGGTGGATGAGGTATAATTTCACTCTTTTGTAAGTTTCTTCATCTGGTTTGCCGGTTTTGTAAGTTGAATCATTACTCGGTATTGCATTGTATTTATATTTTCCGGAATTGTAAAAACAAGTTAAAAGCCTTGGAGAATCATGGGTTGCTGAAACATTCATCATCGAATAATGATAGGAGGCAGTAAGTTTCGACCATTGATGGTTCAGGCTGTCTGCAAATTGCTTCGCATTAACGGGAAAATCTGTTTTTGCAAAAAAGCTTCTTGCCGGCTGATATAATTGATAATACATAATTGCATCAAAGACATCCCCGCTGACATAAGGCACTGGGTCCATCATCTTGTCAGGCCATTTCTCCCACCAGATTTCACCCACCAGGTAAGCCTCCGGATTGATGGCTTTCACGAACTTTCTATAATCCCGCCAGAAACCCATCGGTACCTGATCGGCTACATCCAGCCTGTAGCCATCAATTCCCTTCATAATATCACCGTCCGGGGCAAGCCATCTTTTTGTCACATCATAAATGTGCTGTTTGGCTCCTTGATTGATATTGCCTTCATAGGGTCGGCCATTCACACGTTTTTCGACCACATCAACTTTCTTTATTTCCGGCAGACTGCGGATATTGAGCCAGCCTTTATAATCGAATTCATTTGTATCGGTCGATACATTATCGAAAGAAATAATTTCGTACCAATCCTTATAAGGTGATTTTTCCTGGTTTTTCAGGATGTCCTTCCATGCCCAGAATTCAACCCCGGTGTGGTTCCAGGAATAGTCAACAATGATTCGCATTCCTCGTTTATGAACTTCATCCACAAGTTTCAAAAAGAGCTTGTCAGCTGAAGTCCATTGCCATGTGGAAGGATCGGCAGGATTTTCTGAAGCGATGATCCGGTTATCTCCCTCCGGGTCAGGCCCGAAATTTACGTCCACATGATGGTAATTTCGTGCATCATATTTATGCAGCGAGGGCGCATCATTGATAGGATTCAGATAAATTGCCGTAATCCCAAGTTCGGACAGGTAATCGAGTTTATTCAGAACACCCTGAAGATCTCCTCCGAACCTCCGGAGCTGAAGTGTCCCATAAAAATTTTTACTGATTTTTTTTGCCCAATCTTCCTGTTCGTACCAGTTGTGTGTCCAGGGAGTGACTGACCAATCATCCGGTATGGGATAAAAGTCAGAGGCTGTCCTGATATTTTCAGGTTTGGGATCATTGGCAGGATCGCCATTGGAAAACCGTTCAACAAAAATTTGATACCAGATTACATTTTTCGACCATTCAGGCGGAACATCAAATTGATTCTTCTTGTCTGTTTGAGTGCACATTGATGTGATGAAAATTAGAATTATTACCAGGCTGATTGATTTCAATTTTTTCATAGCTATAACATTATTTGTTTAGGGTTGATTATTCACAATTTGAATTTTCTTTACAAGGACCTGACCTGTTCTGTCAAAAGCGCGGATGAAATAAATACCGCCAGTAATTTCTTTGGACAGGGAAAGGATTACTTTATTCGAATGAATGACCGAAATTGAATTTTCAGAAAGGATCGGTTCACCCAATAGATTTAATAGTTCGATCTTTTCAATTCTGAAGTTGGTCGTTTCAATTATCATAAAGTCAGAGTTTGCGGGAACAGGATAAACTCTCAAACCATTATCAAAACTGATATTTTCGACTGCGTTATCCGGGCATGATTCTTCCATCCAGTCAATTCCATCATGCAGGTTGTTGTTAAAATCCCAAAAAGCTTTATTTTCCCATGATGAGCCGGGTCCGTACTGATCGGGATAAATATAGCAATCCGAACCTACCCATTCACCACCCCAGGCAATTGTTCCTAATCCGCCTGCTTCCAAAATCTCTGTTGTCAAATCAGTGAGATAATCTTTCTGGGTAGCTGTTGTGGGCGGATTCGGATAACCCGGCGGTATGTTATCCGTTCCAAGCACATTCACATGATTGTCGCTGTAGCCCGAACTGAACAGCTGCGCTGTTTCAAGCATCATGAAGTCCTTTTGATAATTCGATTGCACCCAATCCACAACCTCTGTCCAGCTATCAAAATTGCCCAGTGAATGCCAGGCATGATAATGCGATAATCCCATGATATCGAAATCGAGTCCCAGCGGAACGTGGGTATTCATCCACCAGGTGAGATTGGAAGCATCGGCAATATGAAGAGCAATTTTAATATTTAAACTGAATGCACTATTAATTTCCCTGACGGCAGAGGTTCCGGCATTTAAAAGCGTAACAACACGCTGAGCACTATATGCCGGAAGACTTGCTTCCGGAACATTGGTTTCCAGAATCCGCCAGTTGGTTTCATTTCCTATGGAAACCATTTCGGGAATCAATCCTTCGCCTATCAGATAAACAAGCGCATTATAAGTATAATCATGAACCGAATCTGCCAATTTATTCAAATCAGATGCAATGGATTGCCATGCTAACGGAGCAACATATGGATTCAGCATCTCATTTGCGTCAAGGGCAAAGGACTGATAACTGAACGTCAGCAGTGTTTTCAACCCCACATCCTGAGCAGCCTGCATGTTTTCTTTAACCCTTAAAGGTGACCGGTAATCAACAGGTGGTTCATTGATCACATAGCTATTCGAGTAGGGCGGAAGGTCCTGTCTTAACCGGATGATATTGCCACCATGGTCCTTAACACTTTGGTAGGGATTTTTTGGCAGGCCATCCTCCTTGTATACAATCCCGCATGTATTTTGAAGATAAAGGGCAAAATCCATCGTGGTTCCTACATAACAATCCTGCGACAGGCCGATATAGCCCATAAGCAGAAAAAATATTCCGGATAATAATTTTTTCATTGTCAATTAATTTGAATTTAGTGAGGCCTCTGCTGATTTTAATCCTTCAGATGCTGCAGTAACTGAAATATTTCCTGGTTTATTTTCTAATGTCCGGATGATCAGCATGGCTTTGCCATAAAATAACTTCCGTTGATCAGAAATAAAGGGTTCAATCGATTGAGGATTCCCATTTCCAACCCCTTCAATTACTGCCGGACCTTTTACCTCAAAATTTATCAAATTGTCAGCAAGCGGACAGGGATTTCCATTTTTATCCAAAGCTTCCACTAAGATGTAAGACAAATCTGTCCCATCCGCTTTTAATTCATGCCGGTCAGGTGTCAATTTGATCTGATAGGGTTCTCCGGTAGTTTTTACAAAAGATTCTCCGATCATTATACCTTTATTATATGCAACCGCTTTAAGTTCACCGGGTATATATTCTACCCCATCCCAAATGATCCTGAATCGCTCGTATGACTTTTCCGAATCCGGTTTTTTACATTGCTTTCCAAGTGATTTTCCGTTTAGAAATAGTTCAGCGCAATCACCATTGGTATAAACAAAAACAGGAATTTTCTGACCTTCCATACCACTCCAGTTCCAATGAGGCAATATATGAACCGTAGTTTTTTCAGGTGCCCAGTAACTTTTATATAAGTAAGTACCGGTCTTTGGGGATGCCGCACATGTCGACAATACCGAAGTACGAGCTGTTGGCGCTTTGTTCCTTCGTAATTCTTCCTTCTTTTACAGCCTCATCATTATAAGGAGTTGGCTCTCCAAGGTAATCAAATCCTGTCCAGACAAACTCGCCGGCAACGTAAGTATCTTCCTGTTGCCACAAAAAATCATCATCTGCTATTTCAGCCCATTCGGGTGCATTCAAATCATATGAACTTACCTGAAGGGATGTTGTAAAGTCGGTTTTCTTTTCAGGTAAAGGCAATTCATAAAATCCCCGTGTGCTGACAGTAGAAGCAGATTCTGAAATAATCACGGATTTACCCGGTTCCAGTTCCCGTGCTGGGAAGATAGCGCCGGCCATAATTCCAGCAATGAACATCGTATTCATCGAAATGCCGGAGTTTAGCTGACTCCTTCGAATCGCAGACCATGGTCACAGGCCTTGTCGTGTCATATTTTCTAAATAAGCCGACCACCTGTTTCAATTTTTCGAACCCTCCGTCAATATTCCACTGGATATCTCCCATTTCATTACCTACACTCCAAAGGAAAACACAGGGATGATTCCGGTCGCGCATGGACAAAATTCCTGACATTCCTTTCTGCAAATTCGGGAAAATCATATTGCTTCAGATAATCCGGCTTTTTGATCCCATTTGTCGAAAATTTCATCGAATACCAGCAAACCCATGCTGTCGCAAAGACTCAGTAATTCAGGTGCATGCAACATTGTGGCTGGTTCGAATGGCATTGCACCCCATCTCTTTCATGATCTCAAGCTGGCGTTCCATAGCGCGTTTGTAAAATTTAGCTCCCAATGGACCGTGATCGTGGTGAAGGTTGACGCCCTTTAACTGAAGTCGTCTTCCGTTTAGCCAAAACCCATCATTGGCGGTAAACTCAATTGTTCGGATACCGAAATCTGAAAAATAAACATCCCTCACTTCATTCCCGGCTTTAACAATGGTTTTCATTTTATACATGAACGGATGCTCAACATCCCAAATTTTCGGATTTGTCAAGAGTCAATCGTTTGAATGACATCAATGAGCTATTCACTGGAATTTTTTGGTCAGTTATTTTTTGGGTAAGAACATTCCCTTCCTGATCAAGAATTTGGTTTTCAATTGTCACTATTTCCTCCGCATTGCTAAAATTGTTTATCGTCGTTATTATTTGAATCTCAGCCTGTTCTTTATTAATTGCTGGAGTGGTAATGTAAGTTCCCCAAACATTCACATGGACGGGATCGGCGATCAGCATTTGTATTTTGCGATAGATTCCGGCTCCCGGATACCAGCGGCTATCATGCTCCCGCGTATCGGCACGAATGGCGAGAACGTTTGGACCAGTAAAATTTACAAGTTCTGTAATATTCAGGTAAAAGGAGTTGTATCCATAATCCCATTCTCCGGCAAATTGACCATTTATATAAACTTTTGGGAAGGCCATGATCCCATCAATAATCAGATAAATCTGCTGTCCTGTTTGCTCAGGCTTCATCTCAAAATGTTTCCGGTACCATCCAATTCCTTTCCATGGAAGTTTTCCGGTATTCGCCGGTAAATTATGATCAAACGGACCGCTGATTGCCCAATCGTGCGGAATTGAAACATCCGTCCAACCCGAATCATCGAAATCAACAGTCTGTGCATTTTCAGCCTCACCTAAATAAAATTTCCAGTTGCTGTTAAAGCTTACAATCTCTCTTGCATTCATGCTTAATGAAGCTGACAAAATCAGGATTAATAGTATGAAGTTGTTTTTAATTTTCATTTAAAAGATTTTGGGTTTTAATATCTGGTATACTTGTCGAAAACAGTGATCACCGGTAAAACATTTCCATCATCATCAAAAAAATCCCGGGTCGAAATTCCTCTCAGATTCATGGTTGCAGGTTCCCACCAGAAAATTCCTGCACCAAGATTATCAGGTGTGTCCAGGACGATTTGGTTCACTTCTTCCAGGAATTGTTTCTGGCCTTCCGGTGATTCTGGAAAGGGAGGATTCTTTGGTCAGATATTCAGTTGGAGCATAACAATAAGCTACCTCCACCAAAATGATAGGCTTTTTATACTCCTTTGCCATGAAAGTCATGTTTTCACGAAGATCGAGCAAGCTGCCGTGCCACCAGGGATAGTAGGATTGTCCAATGATGTCAAAGTCTATTCCAAAAGAAAACAAATTGTCAAAAAAATATTTGGTTCTTTCCAGATTTCCTCCCTGGTCAATTTGAATCATGATTTTAGGGATAGGCTGATTTTCGCATCCTGCAAAAACACCATTTATTCCTGCCTGAACGAGTTCAGCGAAATTTTTCCAGTTTTCCGGCAACTTTCCATCGGGCCAAAGCATGCCGTTTATAATTTCATTTCCGATCTGAACCATATCAGGCATTGCTCCTGCTTTACTAAATGAGTTAATGGTACTCCGTGTATAATTGAATACCGAATCTACCAGGACATCATGGGATAATCCTTCCCAGGCAACAGGTAAAAACTGCTTGCCCGGATCGGCCCAGGTATCGGAATAGTGAAAGTCAAGCAGGAATTTATAATCCAATTTCTTTGCTTCTTTGGCAAGCGTAATGGTGTAATCGAGGTCGTTAGGCAGTTCGGTTGGAGTGTGAAAAATCCTTAACCGGATCCAGTTGTATCCGTGATCTTTAAAAAGCTGCAATCCGGATTTCGGATTTCCGTTTTCTTTAAACGTATAGCCATTGTCTTCTGCTTGTTTCATAAAGGAAAGGTCAGCTCCAATGGCATATTCCTGGGTTAAACCCTTAAAGCCCGAAAGCATTATAATCAATAAAATACAAATGAATGAAACCCATTTTTCCGAAGGAATCGATTTGAATAACCATACTTTCATTTCTTATAAATTTTATGGTCTAAAGTTACTATTTAAAATCAGTATTCATTGTTAAAATATTAACATAATAAATATTTTTTTATAAAGATTTTTTTAATTTCGCTACCTTAATTTTTCTGGCAGTTTAATAATTCAGGTAATCAGGTGAACTTTTATAAATATATTAATTAACTAATTTAAATTATCATGGGAAAACATTTACTTACTAGATTGTTGTTGCTTCTGGCGATAACGTTTGGTTCCCTTGCTGCATTTGCGCAGGTTGGTAATGTTACCGGAACGGTAACCGATGCAAGTGACGGAACCACTTTGCCCGGAGCATCTGTGGTTGTGAAAGGAACCTCGCAGGGCACAGTGACTGATGTTGACGGCGCCTTCACTATTTCTGTTAAGCCGAATGATACATTGGTATTTTCCTTTGTTGGTTATCAGGCTCAGGTGATCACCGTGCAGCCAAATACAACTTTAAACATCGCATTGCAACTGGAATCGACTGTTCTTTCTGAGCTGGTTGTTATCGGGTATGGTGTGGTGAAGAAAAAAGATGCTACCGGTTCCGTTGTGGCTGTAGAATCGGAAAGCTTCAACAAAGGAGTTTTGTCATCTCCTGCTGGTCTTATTTCGGGAAAAGTTGCCGGAGTCCAGATCAGTTCAAATGGTGGTGCACCAGGAACATCCAATACGATCAAGATCAGGGGCGGGTCATCACTAAGTGCAAGCAATACACCCTTGTATGTTATCGACGGGATCCCCATATCCAATGAAGTCCCTGGCGGTACACTCGATCCTTTGAATAGCATTAATCCTAACGATATTGAATCGTTCACCGTTTTAAAGGATGCATCTGCAACTGCTATTTACGGATCAAGAGCATCCAATGGGGTAATTATCATTACAACCAAGAAAGGTAAAGAGGGTGGCACCTATCCTTTCAGAATTGATTATACCGGAAAATTTTCCTATCAGCAAATTCCAAACACCATCGATGTATTGTCTTCAGATGAATTTACAAATCAGGTTAAGGAACGTTATCCGGAACGCACTGATATGATTGGAACCTGGACCGACCCGGATGGTAATCCTGTTGTTTGGGGTAATTTGCCGGATGACCGGACGGGATATACTCAAACGATCCATAATACTGACTGGCAGGATGAAATTTATGATAACGCATTTGCGATGGACCATGCACTCAGTGTTTATGGCGCTTACAAAGTTCTTCCTTACCGCTTTTCACTTGGCTATACGGATCAGGATGGAATTCTCAAAACCAGTAACTTCAAACGTACTACCGTTGGATTGTCGCTGAATCCATCCCTGCTGGATGATCATTTGAAAATTAATTTCAATGTTACCGGCGCTTTTATCAAACATACATTTGCAAACCAGGGTGCCATTGGTGCTGCTTTACAGATGGATCCTACCAAGCCGGTTAACAGCCTGGACGGCTCATACGGAGGATATTGGGCATGGCTTGATAACAATGGCATCCCACTCACGCAACCCACTTCAAATCCGATGTCGCTCCTGAATCTGACTGACGATAAGTCTGATGCAAACAGAGTTTATGGAAACCTGCAGCTGGACTATAAGTTACATTTCCTTCCTGAATTGAGGGCCAATTTGAATCTTGGCTACGATTATTCTGATAACAGCGGTAATCGTTATGTTCCGCCTTATGCTGCATGGTCATACAATTCTACCGATGGAGGAGGAGAAGATAATGAATACAGCAATAAAAATAAAAATGAATTACTTGATTTTTACTTGAATTATGTCAAAAATGTTGAATCCATTAAAAGCCAGTTTGATGTGATGGCCGGTTATTCATGGCAGCATTTCTATCGCAGTTCAGAATCATACAACAGCAATATTCCAACTTTCATCGATCCCATAACCGGAGATTCAACCGGACAGAAATATGTTAAGGATGAATTCATCGATAAAAGTGAATATTATCTGCTTTCATTCTTTGGACGTTTTAATTATACATTTAATGAGAAATATCTACTGACATTTACTCTGCGTAATGATGGTACTTCCCGTTTTCATCCCGATAACCGGTGGGGACTTTTCCCGGCTCTCGCTCTTAGGCTGGAAAATTAATGAAGAAGCCTTTATGAAGGATTCAAAGACCATAAGTCAATTAAAACTACGGTTAGGATGGGGTATTACCGGTCAGCAAGATATCGGAGGTTATTATGATTACATGGGAAGATACACCTATTCAAATGAATATGCTACCTATATTGTGGGTAGATGATACTATCATTACACTTCGTCCTGAAGGTTATAATGAAAACCTTAAATGGGAGGAAACCGAAACCTGGAATATCGGTATTGGATTATGGATTCCTGAAGGACCGCATTTATGGATCATTGGATTTCTATCAGCGAAATACCAAGGATTTGCTTAGCTGGGTGCCGGTACCTGCCGGATCAAATCTAAGTAATTATATCAACCAGAATATTGGTGAACTTGAAAACAAGGGATTTGAGTTTTCAATATGCAGCAAAAGCAATTGCAAAAAGCTGATTTATCCTGGGATATCGGATTTAATATGACGTATAATAAAAACAAAATCACTGAACTTTACCAGGGTGCCAGCATTGCTACAGGCGGTATTGCCGGGGGTGTTGGGAACTATATTCAGGAACAGGCTGTTGGACAGGCTACCAATACTTTTTATGTTTACGAGCAGGTGTATGATGAAAATGGAAATCCGATTGAAGGATTGTATGTTGACCGGAATGGGATGGGGAAATTACAACTGCAGATAAATACTATTTTAAAAAACCCGCCCCTGATTACTATTTTGGAATTACTTCAAATTTAAGGTGGAAAAATTGGGGTCTCTATTTCTCAGGAAGGGCAAATTTTGGAAATTATGCTTACAACAATGTTCAGTCTGAGAACAGCTGGTTAAACAGAATGTACCGCTCAGAAGGCCCTTACATGAGTAATATTACATCAGAAAGTTCAGAAACCAATTTTGAAAATGCTCAATATTTTTCCGATTACTGGATACAGAATGCTTCCTTCTTCCGTATGGATGACATAACACTTAGCTATACTTCAAACAAGTATTGAAAGATCGTTTGGATGTCAGGTTATCTGCTACGGTTAATAATGCCTTTGTCATTACTGACTATACCGGACTCGATCCTGAAGTTGCAAACGGGATTGATGGAAATATATTCCCGAGAAGCAGGGTTTGGATGTTTGGTGTAAACTTATTATTCTAAAAAATATAAAACTAAATAAAATGAAAAAAGTATTTTATATAATCGCAATCATCGCAGGAATGTCATTTATCTTGAATTCCTGTGTCAAAGATTTGGATACGATTCCTATTGATCCTGATGTGTTAACTTCTGAAACTGTATTTGATGATCCGGAAGCATATACCCAATTTCTCGCTAAATGTTATGCAGGTCTGGCAATTGGCAGGTCAGCAAGGTGGTGCTCGTCGCAGGCTGATAACATGGCCGACATTAGCGGGATTGATGGTGGTTTCAGCCAATATCTGCGTCAATACTGGTATCACCAGGAATTACCTACAGATGAAGCTGTAATTGGCTGGGATGATGCTACCATCAAGAACTTTCACTGGCATCAGTGGGATGATGGTGATGTTTTTATTGCAGCAATGTATTCACAGGATTTATTACCAGATTTCTCTGTGTAATGAATTTCTGCGACAGACTACGGACGATTTGCTTAATGAACGTGGCGAAACGGATGACTGGAAGGCAAAAATTGCATATTATCGGGCCGAAGTTCGCTGGCTCAGGGCATTAAGTTACTGGCATGTGTTGGATTTGTTTGGCAATGGTGTTCCCTTTGTTGTTGAAACAGATCCGGTAGGCGATTTTTTCCCACCGGCAATTTCAAAAACTGATTTATTCAAATTTATTGAATCAGAGTTAAAATCTGCTGAAACCAGTATGTACGATGCACCGCATCCTGAATATGGTCGTGCTGATAAAGGGGCGGACTGGATGCTGCTTGCAAAATTATATTTGAATGCTGAAGTTTATATTGATTCAAACATGTATGATAAGTGCCTTGAATATTGTGATAAAATTATTAATGAAGGCCCATACTCGTTAGCTCCAACCTATCAGCAACTATTCCTGGCTAACAATGATATGGATCCCAACACCATGCAAGAAATTATTTTTCCTATTCGTTACGATGGTATAAGCACAAAGACGTGGGGAGGTACAACGTTTATAATTGCAGCCTCTATTGGGGGAAGTATGGTAGCACAAGATTATGGTACTATTGAACGGTGGGGCGGTACTCGTACAACGAAAGAATTTGTCTCATTGTTTGATGATGATCCGGGTCGTGGATTCTTTTATACAGATGGACAAACGCTTGAAATTGATAATCTGGGAGTTTTTGAGAATGGATATGCCGTTACAAAATTCAGGAATTTATATTATCTGAATGGAGACACTATTTCAGGATCGCACCAGAACTTTATGGATACTGATTTTCCTATGTTCCGTCTTGGGGATGTTTACCTCATGTATGCTGAAGCATATTTAAGAGGTGGCGGTGGAAGTGCAAGCCAGGCTATGGACTATGTAAATGCATTGCGCGAACGTAGCGGAGATGCAGATATAAGTTCAGCGGATTTGACGCTTGATTTCGTACTCGAAGAAAGAGGTCGTGAACTTTATTGGGAATGTCAGCGTCGCACCGACTTAATACGATTTGATAAATTTGCGGGAAGCAATTATATCTGGACATGGAAAGGCAATATCAAGGAAGGTCGTGAAACGGATTTAAAATATAATTTATATCCGTTACCGGCTCAGGATGTAAACGCAAATCCCAACCTTAGCCAGAATCCAAATTATTAATCATTGTAAATTGTTTTAAATATGAAAAATATAATATTGATAATTACGGTAGCTCTTGGAATGGTCTTGTTTTTCTCAGGATGTGAGAAAAATGACAAAGAGCCGAAGTTGAATCTGCAAGCATCATCAACAGCAGCCATGACAAATCCTGCTGAATGGGTCATCAATTGTCTTAACTCTTGCTGATTCCGCAAATCCATTGATTGTTGAATGGTCAGAAACCAAATACGTGATTTCTGGAGAAGGTGTCACTTCCCCTTCCGACATATTCATTGCAAATGGTATTTGCTGACAGTAGTTTTGACGACTCAAAGGAATTAATTAATACGACAAAATCTTTTTTCTGAAACCATCGTTTATAAATTTAATAGTACCTTATTAAATATGGGAATGGCGGGAGATTCAACCGGGTGATATTGATCTTCGGGTAGTAAGCTCGATAAGCGGATCCAATTTTGATCCGGCAATATCTGAAACTATCAGAATAACGGTAACAACTTTCGAACCACCAGTTGGGCCTGAACCAGTAGAAAAATTTATATATTTATTGGGAGATGCCACTCCAGCTGGGTGGGAGTAATTCTAGCAGCACTTCCATTGACCCAAATTGAAAACGGTGTATTTGCGAGGGTTGAAACCCTTGATCCTGCCGGAGAATGGTTTAAGTTCATTTCCAAGCTTGGACAATGGGCTCCGCAGTGGGGCACA
This sequence comes from uncultured Bacteroidales bacterium, assembly GCA_963705185.1. Lineage (GTDB taxonomy): Bacteria > Bacteroidota > Bacteroidia > Bacteroidales > JAADJA01 > JAADJA01. The sequence continues at coordinate 10,501 of CAVPJF010000017.1, read as the reverse complement.
GATGCTACCGGAACTTCAGAGTCCGGACCGCTTGTTTATCGCCCGGATGAAGCTACTGCTGACCCACCAGCTATGCCGAGTCCGGATGTTCTGGGAGATTATTATATCGAAGCAGATACGATCAATCTGCATTACAAACTTTCCTTACAAGCGGTGAACTTTATTTGTTGGAGGCGCTACAACTGTTGGCTGGACGGCTGCTGATGCCTTACCATTTACAGAAGTTGAACCACACATTTTTGAAATAACTACTGATCTTATCGATGGTGGTATGAAATTTCTGGAAGTAGTTGGAGCATGGGCTCCGCAATGGGGTACAAATGACACAGGAACAGGAGAAGGTGGTCCATTGGTTTACAGGCCAACTGAAGACGTCACTGATCCCGCAGAAGTTCCTTCACCGGGAGTTGGAACATTTACAATCAGGGTTGATTTAACAACGATTTCTTATACAATTACAGCGAAGTAATAATTAAATGACTTTACATTAAAAGCTGCCCGATTAATTTTCAGGCAGCTTTTTTATTTTGCGTAGATTTGTGCATTCAAATAAAGTGTTAAATTCCTTGATAAAATTTACTAATATGAGACATCACAAAACTTTAAGATCTGCTGATTCTACTATGCCTTGGTGTGTTTTCAGCTCAAACCCAGATCGTCTATACCGAACCCGCCCTCCCAACAGCTGATGCCAGTGTTATTGTTTACTTTAATTCTACAGGGACTCCCTTTGAAAATTATAGCGGAAGTATTTATACACATACCGGTATAACAGTTAATGGCAGTCAATGGCAGCATGTGATCGGTTCCTGGGGAAACAATACGAACCAACCCCAGTTAACATTAGTTTCGGCCAACTTGTACAAACTGGAGATGAATCCAACGATTCGTGCTTTCTATGGAGCATCTGCAAATGAAAATATTACTGAAATGTGTTTTGTCTTCAGAAGTGCTGATGGAGAAACTCAAACATCTCCGGATTTTTTTATTGAAGTATATGAAATTGGCCTGAATGTAAACATCATTGCTCCTGACATAAATCCATATTTTGTTGATCCCGGCGAGTCCATTCAGGTTCAGGCAGAGGCAATGCTGGCGCAGTCAATCACTCTCTATGTTGATAACACCATGATTGTGACAATGGCAGGTAATTCAATCAATGAGACTATTACTGCCAGTTCCGAAATCGATACAAAGCATTGGATAAAAGTGACAGCTACCGATGGATTGTTCGAAGTAGCTGATTCAGTTTATTATTATGTCCGCGGTGAATCGGAGATTGCTGATATTCCGGCAGGTGTAAAAGATGGAATTAATTATATTGATGATCAAACGGTAACGCTTGTCTTGCACGCCCCATACAAGAATTCTATTTATGTGTTTGGTGATTTTAGTGATTGGCAAATAGGGCCTGAGTTTAAGCTGAAACGCAATTATGCCGATGCAATGAATTTCAATACGCGATATTGGGTAACCCTTACCGGGCTAACACCCGATGTGGAATATGCTTTTCAATACCTGATCGATGAAGAACTTACAGTAGCCGACCCGTATGCCGATAAAATACTCGATCCCTGGAATGATCCGTGGATTGATGAAGACACCTATCCTAACCTTAAGCCATATCCTGAAGGCAAAGCGACCAACGTTGTTTCAGTTTTAGAAACCGGGCAGGATCCATTTAACTGGCAGGTTCCGAATTTTGATGCCCCGGCAAACGAAGACCTAATAATCTATGAGGTTTTGCTACGCGATTTTATTGAAAACCATGATTTTCAAACTATGAAAGATACCCTTTCCTATTTTAAGAGATTGGGAATTAATGCCATTGAAGTGATGCCATTCAATGAGTTTGAAGGAAACAGCAGCTGGGGTTATAATCCCTCATTTTATTTTGCCCCGGATAAATATTACGGGCCAAAAGAGACCCTTAAAGCCTTTATTGATGAGTGCCACGCAAATGGTATAGCAGTAATTATGGATATTGTCCTTAATCATGCCTATGGCCTGAATGTTATGGCACGCATGTACTGGGACGCGGATAACAACCGTCCGGCTTCGAATAATCCCTGGTTCAATACAACGTCCCCCAATCCAACCTATTCATGGGGCAATGATTTTAACCATGAAAGCCCGGCTACAAAGGCATTTGTTGACAGGATTAACAGGTATTGGTTGAATGAATATAAAGTGGATGGATTCCGGTATGATTTTACCAAAGGTTTTACCAATACACCGGGCGACGGATGGGCATACGATGCTTCACGTATTGCCATACTCAAACGGATGGCCGATTCAATCTGGGCATACAACCCGAAGGCCTATGTTATTCTGGAGCATCTTACTGTCAATACTGAAGAAAAAGTTTTGGCTGATTATGGTATGCTGCTGTGGGGGAACATGAATTATAATTACAATGAAGCCACGATGGGCTGGCTCCCCAATTCAAATTTTGGAGGTGTTTCATACAAATCGAGAAATTTTAATTCACCTCATCTTGTAGGTTACATGGAAAGCCATGATGAAGAACGGTTAATGTACAAGAATCTTGAATATGGAAATTCGAGTGGATCTTATGATATAACGGATACAACAATTGCTTTAAAACGACTTGAACTGGCAGGAGCATTTTTCTTTACGGTTCCAGGACCGAAAATGATCTGGAAATTCGGAGAGCTGGGTTATGATTATTCAAAATACTATGATATGGAAACGGGTAATGTTTTTCCGGGTAATGATGGCATTAAAGTGGCTCCAAAACCTATCCGGTGGGATTACCAAAATGATTACAGGAGAGCACTCCTGTATAATGTATATAGCGCTATAATAAACCTGCGGCAGGATCATGAAGTTTTTAAAACTGAAGATTTTACGCTGGCAGCAGGAGGCGCGATGAAGAAACTTCAGCTAAATCACAGCAGTATGAACGTTACTATTCTCGGAAATTTTGATGTTCAGGCCGGAAGCATCAATCCTACCTTTCAACACACCGGAAAGTGGTATAATTATTTTGCAGGCGATTCCATTGATGTTGTTAATGTAACCGATGTCATCAATCTTGAACCCGGTGAATACAGAATTTACACCGATGTTAAACTGGCCAAACCTGAGATAGGATTGGGAACCGGACGAACAATCATGGTAGATCAATTAAGTACAACCATCTACCCGAATCCATCCAATGGAGCAATCAATATCTCTTTTGAATTATCCAATAGTTCAACCGTTGAACTCTCAATTATTGATCTGAATGGCCGGACTATAAATCATTTGTATTCCGGTCGGCTGGAGAGGGGACAGCAGATGATTAAATGGGATGGAACAGACAACAGCGGAAATAAGCTTAACCAGGGAATCTATTTCGCCGAACTTATGGTAAATGGCACTAAAAAGGTATCGAAGCTGATTGTAAAATAAACAACAACATCTTATTCTTTTTACGGGCTAACTTTCGGTTAAAGGTTGTCAGTTATAATGTGTGAATTATTGATCGATGAGGTTTAAGGATGTGATTGGGCAGGGTCCCGTAAAGCAAAGGCTGATTAAAACGGTTAAGGATAACCGGGTAAGTCATGCTCAGTTGTTCCTGGGACCAGAAGGTTCAGGTAAACTTGCCCTTGCGATCGCCTATGCTCAATATATCAATTGTACGAACAAATCTCCTGATGATTCATGCGGAACCTGCCCATCATGCATTAAATACAGCAAACTGATCCACCCCGACCTTCATTTTATTTATCCGACTGCCCCTCTTGAGAAATTGGAAAAGCCGATCAGTCTTGATTTCATTGCAAAATGGCGAGAGCTGCTGACGGATACGAGGTGTTATCTTGACCTTCCTGCCTGGTACGAAAAGATTGGGATTGAACGCAAACAAGCCATCATCAATACGCGCGACTGCAGTGAAATCCTTAAAACGCTCAGCTATAAGTCCTATGAGGCAGAGTACAAGGTGATGATCATTTGGATGGTCGAAAAGCTTTTCCATGCAGCGGCGCCAAAAATTTTAAAGATACTGGAAGAGCCACCCGACAAAACCCTTTTTATCCTTGTTTCGGAAAACCAGGAGCAAATCCTAAAAACCATTCTTTCGCGAACCCAATTAATTAAGATCCCATCTATCGACGAAGATGTTTTGATTGAATCTCTTATAGGGGAAGGTTATGAGCAATCAAGGGTGAATGATGCGGTTCGGATTTCAGGGGGTAATTATCTTGAAGCTAATCGTCTCCTTGGGATGGCAGACGAGGAGACTCAGAATTTCCAACTGGTTCACCACCTGGATGCGTCTTTGCTTCAGCGGAAAAGTAGCTGAAACCATGGAATTCATAGGCGAGATATCGAAAGTGAGCAGGGATGAACAAAAAGGTTTTCTAAAGTATGCCCTCCGGATGATACGGCAATCGCTGCTAATAGGGGCCGATGGCAATGAATTGGTAAGGCTGAACAAGGAAGAGTCCGGATTTATCAACGGATCGGGAGCCAAACGTTTTTATCCCTTTATTCATCAGCAAAATGTCCACCTGATAGCGGATGAATTAAACGATAGTATTTATCACATTGAAAGAAATGCTCATTCAGGCATCCTGTTTTTGGATTTATCGTTTAAACTGGGAAGTTATTTGAAAATGCCTAAAGTATAATTGTAAGCGTTTTCTTCAGAAATGATTTTAATCATGGGCAAAACATTTAATTTCTCACCAGACGAGGGGGATTTTGAAGTTAAAGATCGGATGATTAACTGTCGGTCATGAATTTTATTAATTTTGATGCAAATTTGGTTATGGACATAGAAGAAATAAATCAGGATATTCTTAAAAATTCTTTTTTTACCCGTGGCTGCTGCAAAACTCCCGGTACTTTTAATCCTGAAAAGGCTTTTAAATCTGGTTGTGCAAAGCTCGACTGCCACGACTGGCTTCAGGAATTAAAACCAGCCTTTGAAAAGGACCCGGCTTATGTGGAAGTCAGATTTAAAAATAGCAAGAAGGATTTTTTCAAAATACCACAAGGGATGAAGCTCGAAATTGGCGATGTGGTTGCTGTGGAATCTTCACCCGGACATGATATTGGCATTATTGCCCTCACTGGGGAAGCCGTCGCACTGCAAATGAAAAAGAAAAATTTCAGGGTGGCCGCTGACATGGTGAAGAAAGTTTATCGCCGTGCAAGGCTCACAGATATTGATAAATGGATATCCTCAGTTGAATCGGAAGACAAAGCCTTATTCCGTTCACGGGAATTGGCATTCTCTCAAAAGCTGAATATGAAGATCAACGATGTGGAACTGCAGGGAGATGGGACCAAGGCGATTTTTTATTATACCGCTGAAGAGCGTGTTGATTTCAGGGAACTGATCAAATTGTTTGCCGAGACTTTTAAAGTCAGAATTGAAATGCGGCAGATAGGCGCCCGTCAGGAAGCAGCCCGCCTGGGCGGGATTGCCTCATGCGGAAGAGAGTTGTGTTGTTCCTCCTGGCTGACCAATTTTTCATCCGTAACCACCAATAATGCACGAACCCAGCAACTGTCGTTGAATCCATCAAAGCTAGCCGGTCAGTGTGGAAAGCTAAAATGCTGCCTGAACTACGAAAATGAAATGTATCTTGAGGCACTGAAGGATTTTCCAAATCAGAATTTGTTACTCAAAACGAAAAAAGGTGATGCCGAGTACCAAAAAGCAGATGTATTTAAACGAATTATATGGTATTCATACAGAAATGATAGCGCCAGCATGATGGCTGTTCCGCTTGATAAGGTGCATGAGATTATCCGATCTAATGCACAGGGAACCATTCCTGAACAGCTCGAAGATTTTGCTGTTACGATGGAGCAAAAAACGGATTATTCCGTTCCATTCGACCAGGAAGAGCTGAGTCGCTTCGATGAGGAGTTTACAAATTAGCAAATACTCACTTGTCCGAAATTAAAAAATATCAGCATCAGTTCAGGAAAATAACCTTTGCGGGTATTGTTTTACTTTCAATGGCAATGTTGACAGCCTGTGATCCATCAGGCTTTTATGAAAAAAACTCCCTTGTTAACCCAGAAGGCTGGAGTGTCGCGGACAAAATACCCTTTGAACTGGAAGCGACCGATACATTGGCTTTGCTCAATTTTTATATCAACATACGGCACACCACCGAATATAAATATCGCAATATTTTTCTTTTTGTAGATACTTTCTTCCCGGATGGGTCCCAATCAAGAGACACCGTCGAAATTATGCTAGCTGATCCAAAAGGCAAATGGTTTGGAAAGGGCATCGGAAGCATCAGGGCCAACCAGGTATTGCTTAAACGCGGTTTCTCATTCCCGTTAAAAGGACATTATAAGTTCAGGATAGAGCAGGGGATGCGCGTACCGGAACTGATGGGGATAAAGGACGTGGGCATCAGGATTGAGAAGATGTAATTGTCAGTAAACAATCAGAAATTAGATCAACTGCCTCGAATCGTAATATCAAAAATCCAATATCATAAATCAGAAATCTTTTCTCAGCCTCTTTTCCACTTGATATTACAGCCAATGCTTGGTTTCTGGTCTTTCGATACTTCGTTTCCATTCAATATTGAGTCTAATGCATTGCGGATATCATTACCTGTGACTGGTTTTCCGTTCGATGGCCGTGAGTCGTCGAGCTGGCCACGATACACGCAAGTCATTTTTCCATCGAAAATGAAAAAGTCAGGCGTACAGGCGGCATCGTAAACTTTTGCAATTTCCTGGGATTCGTCATAGAGATAGGGGAAAGGGTAACCAAGCCGGTTGGCATATTCCTTCATTTTTACTGGTGAATCCTCAGGATAAAGTTCAGCATCGTTTGAGCTGATGGCTATGAAAGAAATACCCTTTGGAGAATAGTCATTGGCAAGTTTTATCAATTGGGCATTCACATGTTTTACAAAAGGGACAATGATTGCAGATGAACATGATCACCGTTGCCTTTTCAGAAGAAAGTTCTTTAAGTGAGCGAACCTGACCTGAAATAACATCAATCAATTTAAAATCGGGTGCTTTAAACCCGAGTGGCTTCATTTTGCTTGGAGTTTCTGCCATAAATTATAAATTAAAAATCTACTGAATAGCAACCAGATAATTATTAATTCACCTTAACCACCTTTCGGAGATAAACCTCTTCATTGCTTATAACCTTAAGAGTGTAAATCCCATTATCAAATCCCGAAATATTTATTTTTTCAATTTTTCTGCCACCTTTGTAGCCAATCATTTCGCGGGTGATTAATGCTCCTTTGATATCATAAATGTTTAAATCAATATTTTGTGATACCAGGAAGGTTCAATTCAACTAAAAGAAAATCTTTGACCGGATTTGGGTAGATGTTTAATTCATTAAAAACATGATCATGCTTAATCACCAAGTCACACCAGCACGCTGGACTCATAATCATGCCTTCCACTCGACTTACGAGTGACCGAGGTTCGCGGCCAATGAAGGATTGTAGGTCTTTGTGGTGACCCTCCATTCTTTTGAGCTGGCAACGGGCGAACCGCTCGCTTAACAGCACAGTCTACCCGTTCGGCCAGCTAACGCAATTTCATATCGTCCCAACGCCGAAATGCCACTCCGGTCAGAACGCAGGCACTTGCATCAAACCCTGATTCTCTTTCCAAAACTGCCACCATCGCCTGTACACGATGCCCAGCCGCTGCTCATTGCTTAAACTCACCAGCGGCGCCCGTCGCTCTTTACCAGTCACATACCGCCCGAAAAGAATCCTGCAACCGTCCATCCTGGCATTGGTAAAAGTAACGCGCTCCCCTCCAGGCAAAGAAGTGTCGCGTCCTTGAGATTCGCATCGGTAAAATAGGGGGGGCTTGCAGGTTCGGAGGAAGAGTGGCACATCGGGTTCAGGAACGCATCTGAGAGGTCGGCACAGTCGGAAGGATTCACAGAGCATAAGAACCCCCATGTCATGCACCTTCGCATACTTGCTTGCGAAAAATCCGCTCCTTGTACGGAAACCATGTGCCACGTCGTTCCGTCGAGGTTCGCTCCACGGAACAAAGTGTCTTTGAACGCCGGGCTTTCCCTGCTACACCATGCGAACGCCATGTCGGATAGGTCGGTGCCACTGAGATCCAAGCTCCTGCTGCCGAGAACCGGAGAACGCCTCCCGCCAGGCTTTCTCGCATATTTCATTGGCCTTGGACCGGCCTGCGGAAATAACCATCGGTTCTGCTGCCAGCATCGACGCAGCGTCCCTCAACGCCTCGCACGCCGCCTTCTGAGCCCCTCCGGTCATCATCGCTCACGGTCGGCTCCGCTACCCTTCGCGCATCTTTGCGCGGTACATCTCCTGAGGTTGGCTATTCGCAGGCGCTGAAAGGGCGGACTGCGATGGCTTCATCATCCCGGTGGGCACAATGAGGAGTTCTGCCGCAGGTACTGCATTTCACTTTCTTACCCGCCGATTCGTCCCCGGCCTTCAACTGCTTGCTGCAAGACGGACATGCAAAACGGATCATGGTTCACCTCGGCCTGTCGTTGTGCCCTCTCAAGGCCATTCGAGCTTCACTGGACCTTCAAGCCGCCGCTCAGCTGGGCGGTGCAACCTTGACCATCAGCAAGGACTACCGCCACCCGGCATTTGAACGGAACGGGATCCTCGCGTATTCCCCGTATACCTCCCTGCGAGGACGTAGCACGATGCTTCCGGGTCTTGGCCCTGGATCGATACTCGATAGCTCGCCAGTTGCTTCTCACAATCATCAGCGGAGGGGGCTTGCCCTTCTTGGAACCCGTCTCTTTAGCCAGGCTGTGGAGAAACTGGTGTCCACATCAGCGGCGATTGCTGCCATGGCAACAAGGAACGCGACCGCATTCTCCTCGGCATCGCAGGGTGTGCGACTTCAAGCACGTAGGTCACCTCGCCCGCCACCCGGGCCAGTTTCAGGCCGTGATTCGTTGTCCGCATTGCAGGTGGGTGTGCCGTCGCGAAATTACAGCGCCAAGTGGTTCCCATCTTGCACCACTTCAGTGCCTCGTCGAAGGTGCTGAACTGCTCTTGGCTGCTGCCTAGTCCTCCCAAACCGTCTGTGGCGTAGTACAGATCACTGACCGCCCGAAGCACCTGTAGACCGTCGGATTCGACCGGGCAGATTACTCGAACGTGCCCATTCCACCGAACAGTTTGCCTGGTTCGGAGGTCGTTGGCCACTGGAATCTGTTTGCCCAAAGAGACCAATACGGGCACCGTGACCCGCTTGGCAGCCGCTGCAATCGCCCTCCAAATTCCTCCCTCACGCACTTCTTTAGCTTCGCCGCTTCTGGGGCCATCGCCCAGTCCCACACTACCATCAGCCTTTCACGGTTCACCACTTTTTCCAGTCGGTTCAACTCCCTCAGGTCTCTCGCTTACATTACTTCTTGTCCTTGAATTGCATCATGACAACACTCACATGCATTCCGATTCTCTTGTGTCGTTCGGTCCTTGTCTGACCCATCCCAGCCATCGTTAACAAGCCACGCCGAAAGCCGCCGGCCGCGTCGCGTGGAGTCAATACTTGCCGAACGCCATGGTGAATGCGTCCAGCGAGACGTGCCAGGCGCAATCCGGTTTTCGCCTCGGCAACGAACTCGAGTTTCGTCACTGTGTGTCCCTTGTTCAGGGCGGTGTTGAAGAGGCTCATGAGCGGACTGCGGCATTCCCCGGGCGGCGAATCGCCCTTTGGCTCCTTGAACGAGAAGCCCGTTATCGGAGCGTACCGCCCGCGACCTCGAACGTAATTTCACACACTGCCCGTTCAGCGTCGTCGGGGAGGGCCGTCTTCAGGGCATCCGTGAAGGCGTGTATCTCGGGTTCCAGGTCCTCCTTCGCCTTATTTGCCAGTGCCTCGGATTCGGCGAGACAAACGGGGCACTGTACCGACAGGCCGTCCACAAGCCGTCGGTGCCAACACGACCGCTTCAGGGCGCAGGCTCTTTAACAGTCTGGCAAACCAGTTCATGACAGCATCTCCGGCTTGGACCCAAATTCTCGCGGCTTATTTCGTTACCTTCAGACTCAGGCAGACGCGGTTTGATGAAGGCATAGTATTTCGTCGCAGGCACTCGTGACTTCTGAATCCGTCGCCGCTCGCCTTTGAGTGGGTATTGCGTCAGCAACGCTCATATGCGGCTGGAATCGACTCTGAGTAATCTCTAATCCCCCTTGAATGGACGTGCGGTCCCGGGAGCCGTTACGCGGAGTGATCCAGTTCCAAAAGCACGATCTGTTTGTCTAACTCAGGGATGTCTCGTAGGGAGGCCTGTATCCGCCTCATGTCACGGGTCGCCTGGTAAGGTTTCGACTCAAGGCCTGCTTTTTCGCGTGAGAGACTACGCAGTTCGCTCGCGTTCAGAGATACAGGCTCTCGAGTCCACGAGAAGAATAACCGCTCACGACCGCTCGGCGGGGCTGTCTCGACCTCAGAAACAAACAATGCGCGAGTGCCTCGATCTTCGGCCGCGTGACTCCGCGAACAAGCATGTCCGGAT